>CAVOTQ010000029.1:0-606389 GCA_963699385.1 uncultured Acidobacteriota bacterium
TCTCGTCGCCGTATCAGAAGCTCAGGGCTCACGTGGAGACGCCGGCGCCGCCGCTCGGCGAGCAGAGGTTGGACGTCCCCGAGCTCCTGACCGCGGCGCTGGTGCGGATGCTGGCCAAGGACCGCAAGGATCGCTTCGCCAGGCCGGCGGACGTCATCGCCGCGGTTCACCCCTTCACGTCCGGTGCGGACCTGCCGGGACTTTTGCCGGCGAACCTGGTTTCATCACTCCCGGACAGCCCGATCCGGCTGGCGCCGCAGGTGCCGCCCGGCCAGGTGCTCGCGGCAAGGCCCCTGCTGGTCGGCGTCATCCACTCCCTGTCGGGAACGATGGTCAACAGCGAGGCTCCCGTGGTCGATGCCACACTGCTGGCCATCGAGGAAATCAATCAGCGCGGCGGGATCAGGGGACGGAAGGTCGAGGTGCTTGTCCGAGACGGCCAGTCCGACGGACTGACGTTTGCCCGTGAGGCCGAGCGCCTGATCACGCGCGACAGGGTCTGCACCCTGTTCGGCTGCTGGCTGTCCGTCTGCCGCAAGCAGGTGCTGCCCGTGGTCGAGGAGCACAATCATCTGTTGATCTACCCAAAGACCTACGAGGGACTGGAACAGTCGCCCTGCATCGTCTACCTTGGGGCCGCCCCCAACCAGTTCATCCTTCCGGCGGTGCGCTGGGCGGTCGCTTCCCTGGGTAAACGGCGTTTCTTCCTCGTGGGGCTGGACCAGGTCTACGCCCGCGCCGCCAACGCCATTATCCGGGACGAGGTGACTGCCCTGGGTGGCGAGATCGCCGGCGAGGAGTACCTGCTGATGAGCAGCACCGAGGTGGCCGATGTGGTTCACAGGATCGCCGAGAGCGCCCCGGACATGATTCTGAACACGCTTGCCGGCGACCGCAATGTTCCCTTCACGCGGGCGCTGCGGGCGGCGGGTGTGACGCCCGACCGGGTCCCGACGATCCATTTCAGCGCCAGCGAAATCGAGCTGCGGAGCCTGTCGGCCCGGGAGACGGCAGGGAATTACGCTGCCTGGAACTACTTTCAGAATCTCGACAGTCCGGAGAACCTGGCGTTCGTTCAGCGCTTCCAGGCCCGCTATGGGCGGCAGCGCGTGACGGGCGACCCGATGGTGGCGGCGTACGTGGGAGTCCACCTGTGGGCCCAGGCGGTCGCGGCTGCCGACAGCGATGAGCCGCAGGTGATCCGGCAGGCGCTTCGCGGGCAAAGTTTCTGTGGGCCGGGAGGAGTCGTCCGCATCGACCCGGAGAATCAGCATACGTGGAAGGTGTTCCGCCTGGGCAAGATCGTCGAGGGCGGCCAGTTCGAGGTGATTGCCAGTTCCGAGGAGCCGATCCGACCTGAATCGTACGCGGCCTCACGTTCCCCTGCTGCCTGGAACGCCTTCCTGGCCGACCTTCAGCAGCGCTGGGACGGGCTGTGGGCCAACCCGGGCAGGTGAAGGCCGCCGGTCATCATGACAGCGTGTACGGAGTTTTTTCAATTCCGTGTGCGGTCTGCAGGCAAACGGCATTCAGGAAGGTGGAAAGCAACTTCAGGGCAGATGTCCGGCAGCGCAGCCCAGACGAAGGGAGGCTGAGGTGAACGATCCGCAAATCCGCGCAGCCCTGGAACGACACTGGACCGCCTCCGCTGCGGGTGATCAGGACGCCGAACACGAGATCTATCACGACGACGCCATCGTCGAGTATCCCCAATCAGGGGAGCGCATCCGCGGGCGGCACAACGTGCAAGCCCTTCGCAGCCAGCACCCGGCCAGGCCGTCGGGCTTTGTCGTCCGGCGGATTGTCGGCGGGGGCGACCTCTGGGTCACCGAGTATGTGATCACCTATGACGGGCGTCGCTTCAACACGGTGAGCATCATGGAGTTCCAGGCAGGCAAGGTAGTGCGCGAGACGCAGTACTTCGCAGAGCCGTTCGAGCCCCCGGCGTGGCGGGCCCAGTGGGTGGAACGGATGACGTGAGCCCCCTTGAGCACAAACCGACCTGTTTGACCGAGTTGGCCGTCAACGGGGGGGCCGGAAAAGAACGGCTTTCTGCCCACGTCAAGGTCTTCGGGGCGGTTTTCGCGAGTCACTCATTCACCCTGCGGGTGACGCGAACGTCACCCGCAGGGTGATACGTGACTCCAAAACAAAGCAAAACCCTCTCCCCCCAGGGGAGAGGGGAGCAGGATGGCGGCTCGCCGCGTCAGTTGGTCTGTGCCGCCACCGCTGCGGCCTTTTCCAGCAGTTCCGCCGGGGCTTCACGGGTACCCTTGCACTTGGGGTACTTGGCACAGCCCAGGAAGTAGCTGCCGCGGCCGGGACGCAGTTTCATCGGGCCGTCGCACTGTGGACACGTTTCGTTGACCTCGACCTTCGGGCCTTCCTTCTTCGGCGGCGGCGCGGGGAAGACGTCCTTGTACTTTTCCTTCAGCTCGGCGGGCAGGGGCTTGTTGCTGCGGCACTTGGGATAGGCCGCTGCAGGCCAGGAACGGACCGCGCGGCCCCTTCTTGACCAGCATCGGGCTGCCGCACTTTTCGCAGGCGATGCCCGAGTCGATCGGCTTCATCGGGTTGCCCTGGGCGTCGACGTCCTTGGCGTTCTTGCACTTGGGGTAGCCGCTGCAGGCCAGGAACGGGCCGCGTTTGCCCTGGCGCAGGACCATCGGCTTGCCGCACTTCTCGCAGACGTGTTCGGTCGCCTTGCTGGCCAGCACCGGCTCAACTTTTCAACCAGCACCTTGGCTTCTTCGCGCAATTCGTCTTCGCGCACCGATTGCGGACCCTCGCCCTCGCTCAGCAGCGTGCTGGGCGGCAGTTTGTAGCCGCTGACGTGCTTGGGAGCCACGGTCACGGCATGCGTTTCCGCATCGGCGCGGCTGTGAATCGCGATTTCTCCATCGTGCTCGGGCCCTGCGGCTGCGAGAACGGACCGCTCGCTTGGCCTCTGTTCATTGGCCCATGGGTCGACCGGAGCCGCGGCAGCGGCTGGCATTCGTATGGGTTCAAACATCGCCGGCGCGGCGGCCCTTGCCAACTGCGATGCCGTCGGGCCGGCTTGCGCCGCGATTCCTGTTTCTGCTTCGCGGCGTTCCCAGATGCTCGTCCGGCGCGGCATCACTGCGGGATTTGCGGCCTCCGCGCGCTCGCTCAGCGCCGGCTCTTCAGGCTGCGACAGCCGATCGGTCCGCTGATACGCGGGAATCTCGTCGATGGGATCCTGTTTGGGCGCGCGACGGCGCGTGAAGAAGGCGAGGAAGCGATTCGTCTTCTGCGCAGGAACTTCCAATTCCGTTTCCGGATTGGCCGCGGCATCCAACTGCGAAAACGGGATGGCGCCATTGCCCTCGCCGTGCGAAGCGCTCTGGCGCGCTTCCAATTCCTCTTTTTCTTCGCGCAAGTCGCGACGACGATCGCGCCATTCTTGAAGCCGCGCCCAGTGCTCCGCGACGGTTTCGCGAATCACTTCGAAGCTGATGTCCGAGGCAAAGTAGAGGCCGGCCGCGGCGAGTGCGACAGCCACCACCCACGCGCCTTGAACGTTGAGGTAGACCACGAGCAGGCCGGACATGAGGCGCCCAACCACGCCTTCAATAGGAACCACGTGCAGCCAGCGCCAATGCCAGGGCAGCAGGCCAAAGATCGCGGGCAGAAAAGTGAGCGCGAGGAGCGTGCCCATCCAGCGCAGGATGGGCGAGCCGCCGGGCCGCGAGCGCATCCACGTCCAGGCCACGCCGCCCAGCCACAGGGGAAGCAGAAACGCCGTAATCCCCAGCGCCTGCAGCAGCAGATCGCTGAGGTAGGCGCCGAACAGGCCGATCCAGTTGTGAGGCGTAATTGTGGCGACGGCCGTGTTCAGCGAGGGGTCGCCGACGTGATACGTGGCCAGCGCGAGAAAAAGAAGGAATGAGACCAGCAGGAGCACCATCCCGAGAAAGATATTCACGGGGCGGCTGCGCGTGGGCGCGAGAACAATGCGGATGGGCTTCATGATGAGGGCGGTTCCGTTCTCCGGCTGCCGCAAACGCGGAAAAGGCAGGCCGGCGGAGCGGGTATGACGTCCCAGAGCAATCCTTATTATCCGTGGGCCGAAAGTGGATTTGTTTCAAAAGCGGCGGGGGGAACCATGATAACCACCCCCTTGCGATCAAACGGCCTGATAAATTTTTCAGCTATTCCTGCGCGGGTGAGCCAGAGTATCCTCGACCCATGCTTCCCCGTGGCACGTATTCCTTTTGTCTACAGGGTCTTGTCGTGCTTGCCGCAGCAGCACTTGGGCACGCCCAACAGGCTGACGTGCTGCGCCTGCCCCTGGATCAATGGCAGTTACATGTGGGAGATGACCCGCGTTGCGCGGCAGTGGACGCGACAGGTTGCGCGCTGCAGCCATTTGTTCAGAACGTTTCAAGGTATGGAATCGAGTGGCGAAGGATTGAGGTCACGCTCCCGCCCGATCTGCGCCAGGCGCCGCAACCGCTCGGTTTGGTAGTACAGGGCGAAGAGCCCGTGTATCAGGTGTTCGTCAACGGCCAGTTCATCGGGGGCATGGGCAGCTTTGACACCTCGCTGGGGCCACAGGATTCACGCACCGTATTGAAGCTGCCAGCCAATCTGCCGGCGGACGGACGGCTTGCAATCGCACTTCGGGTCATGCTCATCCATTCGTACCTGCCTGCCTCAGGGTTTGATCCCACGATTGCGCCGCTCAGCGAAACGCAGAATGTGATGGACGAAGATACTCTGGCCCACTTGCGCGCAAGCTGGCAACACTACGTCTCTTTCGCGCTCCTCGGCTGCGCCGGACTGGTCTTCTTTCTGCTGTTTTCCGTCAACACCCGGCTGCATGAGTATTTCTGGCTAGGAGCATTGCTGATCCTGCTTGTCATTTTTCGATTCGGAGAGTTCGCGGCGGTTATCAACCTGGGATTGCCCGCTTGGTTGGGAACTGTCAATTACGACGTTGGGGACGGCATACAGCCCTTCATCATCATTGAGTTTGTCTACTCATTTCTGGGTCGGCCCGTACCAAAATTCCTTCGCCTGATTCAGATCCTTGGCGCGTTGTCGATTTTGAATCTTCTTTTTCTTGTTCCATTCATCTTCCGGGCAATGGCTCATCAGGTGCCTTGGATTGAAGGGTTCATTATTCATAGCTACGGCGCTGCGGATTCGCTTGCTACTCTGGCCCAATTGCTTCTGCTTCCCATGTGCTTCAAAAGCAAGCAGACTGAAATGCGCTGGATCGGCGGAGCTGTGCTGTTCCTGACCGCCGTCGAAATACGCTGGCAGTCTGCATGGGTTCTTACCGGCGACTTCTCTGGGTACCTTCGTTGGGGTGGTCTTGAATTCGATATGCGACCGGTGGCGTGGCTGCTGTTCGCCGTCATCATGCTCATCGCGATGACATTTCGGCTGCGTCGCATCCAGGACCGCAATCGCATTGTGGAGCAGGAGATGGCGGCAGCGCGCAGCGTACAGCAGATCCTGATTCCCGATCGCTTGCCGTCCATCCCCGGCCTTCACATCGAAAGCGCCTACCTGCCTGCGCAGGAAGTCGGCGGCGACTTCTTTCAGATCCTTCCCATAGCCAACGCGCCCGAAGGACCCTTGGCTTTTGTCGTGCTGGGCGACGTAAGCGGCAAGGGCCTGAAGGCGGCGCTCACTGTTTCTTTGATCGTTGGAACGCTACGCGCAAGCGCCAGCCGATGCAGCGGCCCGGCGCAACTACTCAGCGAGGTCAATCGGGCGCTCCTCGGCCGCAGCGAAGGCTTCGCCACTTGTCTTGTGCTGATGGCCCAGCCTGGGGGTAAACTCACCGCGGCAAATGCCGGACATCCGAATCCCTACATCAACGGAGTCGAGATTGAAACCGAGCCGAATCTGCCGCTCGGCCTCGATGCCAGTGTCCATTATTCCGAGGTTGCGCTCCGGCTTGACCCCGATCAGCTTTGCACGCTGGTGACCGACGGCGTGATTGAAGCCACAAGTCCCAGGGGCGAGCTTTACGGATTTGAGCGCACGCAGGCGATCAGCAACAAATCGGCAAACACGATTGCGGAAGCGGCCAGGGAATTCGGGCAGCAGGACGACATCACGGTGCTCACTTTGTCACAGGTGGCGGCTTGAAGCGATCTCCAGGTCGGTCTCGCGATCGCATAATGGCGATGCGGCAGCCCTCGCCTGGGAAGATCAGATTCTTATTGAATTAGCCCCTCTGCACGCAAGATCCCGATGCAGCGCGTCAAGCCCGCATCGCAGGTCAAAATGGTCCACTGCATCCGGACTGCGATCGCACAAATCAGTATGTCCGTTGATCCGCACTCCACACCGCGGCTGCGGCAGAGATTGTAGAGGCGCGCAGCCTGTTCGTAATGGAGGGTTGTGAGTAGTTCATCCGGGAACGCCTCAAGTGCGACCCGCAATTTCTCAAATTGAACCAGATGCTTTATGCCGGATAGAACTTCCTGCCGGATCGGGCCAATGATGGCCACACGGCCAATATTGATCGCCTGGATAAGCGAAGCGTGCACCCTTTGCTCGTCCCCGCTCATCACAGTCCCCCTCCTACGCCGCAATAAGAGCGACCAGGCGCAGGAATCGGCCAGGACTTTCACGGTTCGATCTCGATTCGATCGAGCTGGCGCATCTTCTTGTAGTCGTAGTCGGGATCGTAGTCGATGGTGCCGAGCAGCTTCAGAATATCCAACTGCTTTCGTCGCTGGATATATTCTTGCAACGCGGTGGTGACCGTTTCCTTTTTTGTTTTGTGATTTCCCACCCGCCGTGCCTCATCAATCAGCTTGTCATCGATAGCCAAATTCGTTGCCATGGGTACACCTCCCACACATCGTCATGTGTAGGGTATCACACATCAACCTGTAGGATGTTACCTCTATATTTTTCTTTTATTTAGGAGGAAATTGACTGCTCACCCGCCCAGGTACTTTGCGCCCCAAATCAGCAGCGCGATGCCGAGAAGAATGCGGTAAATCGCGAACACCGTGAAGCCGTGCTTGCGTACCCACATCAGGAACCACTCCACCACGCCCAAGGCCACGATGAACGAAACCACGGTGCCAATCAGGAGCACGATCCAGCGCTCCGACGTCATGACGACATGCGCGGACGCCACGCCGGCAACTCCGGCGGCTTTGCTGGTGTGAATCTCTTTGAGCAGGTCCCATCCGGTGGCGGCGATCATAGTGGGAATGGAGAGCAGAAAGCTGAACTCGAGCGCCGTGGGGCGGTCGAGGCCGGCGACTTGGCCCGCTGCAATAGTCGACATGGAGCGCGACGTGCCGGGAAAAACCGCCGAGAGCGTCTGGCAGAGGCCGATCCAAATCGCCTGGGCCAGCGTCATTTCTTCCACGTGGGTGGTGTTGGCGTCTACGCGATTGCTCCATGCATCGATGGCCCACATCACGATGCCGCCCGCCAGCAGAGCGATGGCTATGGCCGTCAAGCTGCCCAGATTCTTTTCGCTCCACTTGTGCAGCAACAGGGCGGGCACAGAAGTGCAGGCAAAGGCGACGAGCGTCAGCGAGATGGGATGCGTGAGCCAGTTGCGATCGCCGTTTTCACCCCTGGGAAAGGTGCGCAGAAAATTAACGATCCGCTCCAGGAACAGCAGGCAAAGCGCGAGAATTGCGCCTACCTGGATGACGATGGTGTACATCTTCCAGTAGGGATCGTCCAGCGGAAGCTTCATCAAGGCTTCGGCAATGCGCAGGTGCGCCGTTGAGCTGACCGGCAAAAATTCGGTCAAACCTTCCACAATTCCCAAAAGAACAGACAAAAAATACGGGTTCAAGCGAGCTCCATCCTGCTATCGATACGAGTCAGACGGCGATCCGTCACGCACCCGGGAACCCGTTAGCTGCTCAGTCCCGGTCGATGCCGTAAACAGGAACGCCCTCATCCAATTTGTACACCAGCGCACCCGCCCGGTAACTGTAATCGGAATCGGGAAAATGTGACTTCAGTTGCGTAGCCAGAGTGCGCGCCTGGTTGTGAGCGTCGCCGCTTTTGCGATCGTCTCCATCGGCGGCATACATGTCGGTGAGTACAGCGAGGCGGTAAACGGCCTCATACAGCGCCCGTGCCGTGCGCGGACCGTCGGGATACTCGTCGGCGTACTTGACGTAGAGTTCCGATTCCTTCGCCGGGCATTGTTCCGAGCCCTGCCAGTCGCCGCACAGCTTGTTATCGATCAGGTCGAAGGCCGCCAGCGCCGCCCACTTCGTTTTCGGATAATACTTGATCACTTTGCGCAGTTCGTCTTCATCCATGGCCTGGCGGAAATCGGGATCCTTCTCATGCGCCGAGGGCAGGCTTTGGGAGTCGGCACGCTGGATTTGCCACTGAATGTCGGCCGCGCGCCACATGGCATCGGGCACCAGCGGCGAGTTGGGGAACATTTCTGCCAAGCGCCTATAGAGCAGGCGCGCGCTTTGCGCCGCGTTGGCCGCACCGCGCGGATTGGAGGCCTCCGCCTCCTCGTTGGCGGCCGCGCCCATCAGCATCTGGTCGCCGTTGGCCGCGGTCTCCTCCACCACGCCCTTGGCCTCAATCCAACCGGAGATGGGCGGCGTGGCTGCGTCGCCGCCCACCCAGGGCTCGTCCTTGTCGCTGTGCTGCTCTTCTATGTCGGTGTTGATGTAGACGCGCAACCACGTGCCGCTTTTTTCCGCCACCACCATCTCGCGGCCGATCTGCAATCTATCCACTTTTTGCGCGCTGGTCGAGGGCGTGATGTAGAGCGTGGTCACGCGCAGGGCCGTGGCGCGCGGTCCGGCCATGGGCTTTACCTGCTGCTGCGGCTTTTTGTCGGCATGAGCCGACGCGGCCGCGCAGCCCAAGGCCAAGCAAAAAGTGAGGGCGAGAATGCGAATCGTGAAGATGCGGCGCTTCATCACAAGCAAAATCATATTCCAACGACGCTACAGCGGGCTTTCGGTAAGCACTTCGGCCAGCATCGCCGGATCCACGTTGCCGCCGCTGACCACGGCCACGGCTTTGCGAAAAGCCGGCAACTGGTCTGCGTGGAAGAGCAGCGCCGCCGTTGCCACCGCGCCGCTGGGCTCGGGCACGAGCCGCGTGGCCGCCACAATGGCGCGCATGGCGGCGCGAATCTCGGCTTCGGTCACAGTGATGATGCCATCCACAAACGCTTGCAGGTGCGCGAAGTTGCGCACGCCTACGCTTTGCGTGCGCAGGCCGTCGGCAATGGTCCGGCTGGTCAACTCGGCCGCCCAGGTCACGATCTTTCCCGTGCGAAAACTTTCCGCCGTGTCGCCGGCCAGCTCCGGCTCAACGCCAAAGACTTTGGTCTTCGGGCTCAACTGCTTCACCGCCGCAGCCACGCCGCTCAGCAGGCCTCCGCCCGAGACCGGCGACAACCACCAGGTCCACATCCGGGCGAGCGCTTCGATAATTTCGAGCCCGCAGGTAGCCTGCCCGGCAATGATCTGTTCGTCGTCGTAAGGCGGAATCACGACGTAGCCGTGCTCGCGCACCAATTCTTCGGCCTTGGCCAGCCGCTCGCTCGAGGCCACGCCCACGTCCACAACCTCCGCGCCCAGCGCCAGCGTCGCTGCCCGCTTGATGGCCGGCGCATTCGACGGCATCACGATCACCGCCTTCGCGCCCACCTCGCGCGCCGCATAGGCCACGCCCTGCGCATGGTTGCCGCTCGAATAGGTAATCACGCCGCGCGCGATCTCGTCCGGCTTAAGTTGCAGAATCTTGTTCGCAGCGCCGCGAATCTTGAACGCTCCGATGGGCTGCAGGCTCTCCGCCTTCAGCCAGATCTCCCTGCCCGTTCCATAGCCGGAAACGCCGGGGAATGCGGCGCGCACCAGCGGCGTTTTCATGGCGATGGGCGCAATGCGCGCAGCGGCCGCACGGATGATGTCGATTGAGACCAGGTTTTCGGTTGCGGCCGGCATGGCTGAGCGTCGCGTCTCCTTACTCTGAGTATCGCCGATGCCGATGGATCGCGTTCGAGGCAAAGCGCGAGACATAAAAAGGCGGCAGCCGAAGCCGCCGCCTTTCTGTAGCCGTTTCGCCAGGGTCTTAGAAGAAAAACTTGGCGGAAACCTGCAACTGCCGGGCACCCTGCAAGAGATTGTTCGTGCTGTTCGTGGCCCCGAAAGCGCTCAGGCCCGTTCCTGTGTAGGGTGTGAAGCAGCCCTGCAACGCAGAACCCGAAGGCGCGCTGCCGGTGCTGGGGCACGTGGTGGACGTGGCGCTCGACGAAGTATAGACCGAGTAATAACTGGCATTCACACCGGTGACGATGGTGTGATTGGGCAGATTGAAGGCCTCGGCAACGACTTCCATTGAAATATTGTCATGGATGGGGATGTCGCGCGTAACCCGCATGTCGAAGCCGTTGAACCCCGGCATGTAGATGCTGTTGCGGCCGATATACGGAGGACGGCCGGTAGCCGGCGAGCCCGAGCTGGAGCTCATGGCGCCGCCGTAGATGCCGCCGTCAGCTCCGTAACTGGTGGAGCTGGTTGAGCCGCTAAAGACGGTGCCTGACACGCTGGAACCCAGGTAGATCGGCTCGCCGCCGGACGCGACGTCGCCGCCTGAGAAGGCAAAGTCGTCAAGAGCATTCTTGACGAACTTGTTTCCCAGCATGAACTGCGGCTTGTAGTAGAAGCTTATGGTGCCGCGGTTGCGGATGTCGATGTCCGATGGTCCGTTCTCGAGGCGGACGTTGTTCGGGTCCAGCGGGATGTCGCCGCCGAAGAAGGTGCCGTTGTTCCCGAAACCTGTCCGTCATCGGTGGCCTTGGCCCAGGTGTAGTTACCCAGCAATTCCAATCCGTTTCGGAAAGGACGCTTCACGGTGACGGCCATGGAGTTGTACCAGGTGTTGGCCACACTGAATCCGGTATTGAAGCTCGCCAATGTCTGGTTGCGACGATCGGTAGGCAGATAGACCGGCACGGTAATCTGCTTGACCAGGTTATTGTTGGCGTCATGAATGTTGTAGCTGCGCTCGCCATGCGGGGTTTGGCCGACCAGGTTGGAGTCGAGAAAGACCGGCAGCCGCATGCCGCGGGTACCCACATATCCCACACTGAACGATATGCTTGCCGGGCATAGCCTGCTCGACCGATCAATTCGAACTCATGCGTGTAGGGCGGGACGAAGTTGGGATCGAGGCCGTGGAAGCTCTGAGGGCCAACGACACTCGGGCCCTTGACGGCAGGCGCCGTGCCGCCGCTGGGATAGAGCGCGGAAGACAGCGACGGACCGGTGACTGCGAACGGCACATTGGGATACTGCAAGCTGCTGGTGGTGCTGGGGACAGTGGGGCACCTGGCTTTGGTCACGCTGGCGACGCTCGACTCGCAGCCGCTGTAGTTGTAGTTGATTTGCACCACGCCGTTCTCCACGCGCATGGCGTAGTAGGTGCTGCCCTGGTTGAGCGCGGAGAACAATCCGTAACCGCCGCGTACGACGGTCCTGGTAAACGGACTGTAAGAGAAGCCAACACGGGGCTGAACGCGGTCGAGCACATTCTTGATGGTCTGGGTGTATTCGGCAGAAAGCGGATCGTAGTTGTTGTTGATGAGTCCGGGCGCCGGAGTGAGTTGAACGTCGTAGCGAACGCCGGCAGTCACCGTGAGTTTCCGATTGACCTTCCAGGTGTCTTCGGCAAAGCCGTCGTACATCTTCATCCAGAAGTCGTCTTTGCCCTGCGTCCCGGGGCCGTGTTCACCACGTCGACCGTCTGGACGAAAGTGTTGTAGTGATAGCCGGCGTAGGGATCGAGTATCGCCCGCCTGACCCGCAAAGGCGTCAATGATCCAGTCCTGGAAGTGAGTCGGCATTGTTCGTGTCGCCGTAGCAGTAAATGCCGCCGCCCTGGAAGAGGTTGATCATCACTTCGTGAACGATGTTGACGTCGCCGCCGAACTTGAACGTGTGCTTGCCCTTGTTCTTTGGAGAAGACGTCAGTGAACTGGATGCGATGCTCGTCCGGCTCGGCAATGCGCGGCAGAGCGTTGGGCATGCCGAAGGTGACTGCGCCCATGGCCACACTGGGACCGGACGCATTGGCGCCCGCCGTCTCCAGATCGCGTCCCCACTGGGCATGAATCTCATTCACCATGGTGTTGCTGAGCACGGTGGTGAGGCCGCCAACCAGAAAGCGCTCATGGTAGTGGGTGGGCGCGTTGGTGCTGGGCGAGCTGTTGCTGAAGGTGTTGGCCGCGCTGTAGCCGTAGGTCTCATCGAAGTCGGCAAAGTTGAAATCGACAAAGGCATCGTTCTTGCTGTTGATGTGATAGTCGAGGCGCGGGAAGAAGAGGTTTTGCTTGGAGTAGCGCCCCGGCGGCGCATCTCCCGCGCCGAATTGGCGACGGTCTGAAGGAAGGTGATGCCGGCGGTGCATTGGGACGCACTGATAAATGCGTTGGGATCACCAGCGGGCGGTGTGTAGGATGAATTCCCGGATGTCGGGCACTGCGTAGGTGAAATGACGGTACCGCTTGAATTGCTCGGCGTTGGCGTCAACGTGATGTTATTGGTGTCGGAGTAGAGCACGCGGCCCACCCTGCGGAAGCCGTCGTAGGTGAAGAAGTAGAACAGCCTGTCTTTCATGATGGGGCCGCCGACGCTGCCGCCGAACTGGTTCTGCTGGTGGATGGGCTGCGTGAGCAGGAAAGGGGTCGCGCCGTTGTGCAGCGCCTGGAACTTGCTATAGGGATCGAGCGCGTTCAGGTTGGGATAGCGCAGATAGTAGAACAGGTCGCCGTGCAGAGCGTCGGTGCCGCTCTTGGTGATCGCGTTCACCTGTCCGCCGGCAGCCTGCCCGAATTCGACCGAGTAGTTTGATGTTTCCGCCTGGAATTCCTTGATCGAATCCAGCGAATAGACATAGGGAGCGCCGCTGGCGCGGCCGCGCGCCTCAGAAAACAGCATCTGGTTGTTGTTGGCGCCGTCTACGTAGTTTTGGTTGTAGAGGCCGCTAATGCCGTGGAAACTGATGAGGCCGTTGCCGCCGTCCTGGGTCACGTTCGGCGTCATCAATACGAAGTCGCTCCAGTTGCGCCCGTTCACTGGCATGTTCTGGATTAAATGCTGATCGACGACCTGCGATACTTCGGTCTTTTCCGTGTCGAGAATTTCGTTGGCGCCAGAAACTTCAACAGTAGTGGTGGCCTCACTCACTTTGAGCGTGAGATTGATGGTGAGCGTTTGGCCCACCAGAAGCGTGATGCCTTTTTCTTCCACCTTGCCGAAGGTGGGGGCCGTGGCATCGACTTCATAGCGCCCGGGGATGAGGAAGGGCGCCGCGTAAAGGCCGGCGGAGTCGGTTTTGTAAACGTGGACTATACCCGTATCCACATTGATTACGCTCACCGATGCAGTCTGCACAACTGCCTGGTTGACATCGGTTACGACTCCATTGATGGTGCCTGCGCCGGAAGTTTGCGAGTGGGCCGATACGCCGGCAAATGCCACGAGAAACGCCGTTAATGCGAGCACGGCTAGAGTTGGCTGGGGACAGAAATTTCGTACCTTCATCATGGGCTCTCCTAATCAAGTTTGTGGACAGCAATTGCACCTTGGGAAGGAGAATGACGCAGCGCCGCAATTTTAAAGTAAGGCGGCAATTAGAGATACAAACCCGGGGGACCGCCTCACTTTGCGACCAAAGAGGCGCCCGTGGTTATGGCAATTCTGGAATGCTATCCCCTGCCATCGCTTAACCATGAATTGGCGGCTATGGGGTACAGCTGCTTTGGAATTGCTACAGCTCTGCTAAAACCAGAAAATTGGCGCAGTTCCCGAAGATGCTCACGGTAATGTTAAAAATAGCATGCGTGACGCGAAAATGTAATCAAGATCGTATAAGGAAATGCAATAAAAACCGGTGGGAAAGTGGCCGCTATTTTACCGCGCTATTCATACGCCAGCGCCTCAATCGGATCCTTGCGCGCGGCCATCCACGCCGGATAGAGCGCTCCGCAGATCGATCCCACAAAGGCGATCAGCGCGGACTTGAACAGCCACGGGCCGGTGATCTCGAAGTTCATCGTCGGAAAGAGGTGTGCGATCAACGTGCGCGCGCCATAGGTGCCGGCAATGCCCAGGATCACGCCCGCCGCCGACAGCGCCGCGGATTCGCGTAGAATCACGCCCACGATGGTCATCTTTGACGCGCCCATCGACTTCAAAATGCCGATCTCGCGCGTGCGCTCCAGCACCGCCGTGTACATGGACTGAAAGATCACCAGAAATCCGATGATGACGGCAATTCCCGAAATCACTCCAAGCGTCAATTTGAAGGCGGGAATTTTGCTTGGCGTCATCTGGTCGAGCCAGCTATCGACCGTGGTCAGCGTGTTGTTTTCAAAGCCGTGTATGGAGCGAATTTCCTGCATGACCAGATCGTCGTTGGCCGGATTGTCGCATTTGATATAGAAAATCGACGCTTTCCCCTCGGCATCCACCATTTGCGCCATGGTGTCGATGGGAATCAGTTTGCGGCCGCCTTTGCCCTGTTCCACGATGCCCGAGACGCGGAAGGGGTGGCCCATGATGGTGATGGTGTCGCCCACAGCATAAGGCTCGCCCGTAGCCGGATTCTTGCTGCTGGCCAGCAGGTCGTCGATGATGGCGTCGTTTGGCCCCTGGAACGGGCCGCCGGCAAGGAATTTGAAGGGCTTGAGCTCGTTAAAAGTCGGGTAGTCGATGCCGTAGAGAATCTCTACGCTTCCGTTGGTCGCGATCTTCTGGATGGCGGGCGAAACCACCATTACGTGGGGAATTTTCCGCAGCACTTCCGCGTCTGCGACGGGCATGGACGGGCTTCCCAGTCCGTTGAACAGGCTGGCATTGGAGGGCAGCAGCATCAGGTCGGCGCCGATGCCGTTGGTGCGCCGGTTCTGATCGTTCAGCATGCCCGTGAAGATGCCCACAATCGACAGAATCATAATGACTTCAATGGCCACGGCCAGCACGCTTATGACGGAGCGAAGGGGGCGATGCAACAGATTGGCAAAAATCAGTTTATTCATCTTCGAGCCGAAGTCCGGGCGAAAAAAAGCGCCGGAAAGTCCCGTTTCAGGGTAACAGACAGTGGCCGGAAGCCAGTGTGAGTGTGAAGTGTGAGTGTGGGCGCATCATCATCCGTCGGGCGCACTCACACTACGCCCTGTCCCTCACTTCCTGTTCCTGTTCCCTATTGGGTACTCCCGGTTCACCATCCCCCGCTTTCATCCTTTACCGGAGACCCATCCCGGTTTATCGTGAAGTTAATTTCGTACCTGGGTTTTGACCCGTTCTTTGGTCGCCGATGGGCAATTTTGGAGAAGACCTGCGCAAGGAGCGCCTGGCACGCGGCGTCGCGCTGGAAGACATCACGGCGGTCACCAAAATCAGCCGACGGCACCTGGTCGCGCTGGAGCAGGAGAGGTTTCGTCTGCTCCCCGGCGGAATCTTGAGCAAAGGCATTGTGCGCGGCTATGCGGGCGCACTCGGCCTCGATGCGCAGGACTGGACGGAGCGGTTTCTTAGCGCCTGCGACGCTTCAGGCCAAATGTCCGATGACGAACGCGGCTGGACGACCTTTGCCTCGAACGTAGGCAAGGCGCGCATCCTGCACCGCGAAGCCGTCGAGGTGCGACTGCGGTGGGTAGGCGCCATTTTGCTGTTGTTGGCGGTGGTTGCGGGCGGCTTCCTTGCCTTCCGCTTCTACGGCCTGCGCCAAGGCTGGTGGTCCTCCTTGCTGCCCATGCGCGAAATTTCCGCGATGTTCGGTGGCGCGTGGCACTGGATTTCGAGCCTGTTCACGCGATTCATCACCTGGCTGCGCAGGTAATCGCAGGGTTAGGTTGGAAGTCGCCGGACCCCCATAACCCGCCCTCAGGAATCGTCCATTGACCGGCCAATCTTCGCCATTCGCTCGCAAGCCTTTGCTCCCGCTGCCCACCCCAATTACCATAGAAAAGATGCACTATTGTGCCTGGTCTTGCCGTGTGGCCGGATCGGTATCTGCAAGTGGGAAGGAGTTTTTCCAAGTTGAGCGACCGTTTTCTGTTTACCTCTGAATCCGTTACCGAAGGCCACCCGGACAAAATTGCCGACCAGGTCTCCGACGCCATTCTCGATGCCTGCCTGGAGCAGGACCCTTACAGCCGCGTCGCTGCGGAAACCCTGACGGCCACCGGCCTGGTGGTCATCGCGGGCGAAATCACCACCAAGGCTTATGTGGATTTCCAGTCGCTGGTGCGGGGCGTGGTGGCCTCCATCGGCTACGACAATGCACTTTACGGCTTCGACTCCAACACCTGCGCCGTGATCTCGTCGATCAACAAGCAATCGGGCGACATCTCCCAGGGCGTTGACACCGGCGGGGCCGGCGACCAGGGCATGATGTTCGGCTACGCCTCCAACGAGACGCCGGAGTTGATGCCCGCGCCCATTTCGCTGGCGCACAAGCTCTGCCGCCAGCTGACCGCGGTGCGCAAGAGCGGCAAACTGCCCTACCTGCGCCCGGACGGCAAGAGCCAGGTGACGGTGGAATACGGCGAAAACGGCAAGCCCGCGCGTATTGACGCCGTGGTCATCTCCAGCCAGCACTCTGAGGCCGTCAGCAACGAGGAGTTGCACTCCGACATCCTGAAGCACGTGATCCAAGCCGTGCTGCCCGCCAAGTGGCTTGACGAGCATACGAAGTACCACATCAATCCGACGGGACGCTTTGTCATAGGCGGCCCCATGGGCGACACCGGGCTGACCGGCCGCAAGATCATCGTGGACACCTACGGCGGCATGGGCCGGCACGGCGGCGGAGCCTTCAGTGGCAAAGACCCGACCAAGGTGGATCGCAGTGCGGCCTACATGGCGCGCCACATCGCCAAGAACATCGTGGCTGCGGGGCTGGCGGATAAGGCTGAGGTCCAGCTTGCCTATGCCATCGGCGTGGCGGAGCCTGTGTCGGTTCTCGTCGAAACCTTCGGCACCGGCAAGTTGAGCGAAGCCAAGCTCACCGAGCTTGTCCGCAAGAACTTCTCGCTTACCCCCAAGGCCATTATTGAAGGCCTGAACCTGCGCCGGCCAATCTTCCAGAAGACCGCGGCGTACGGGCATTTTGGCCGCACTGAGCCGGAGTTCACCTGGGAGCACACCGACAAAGCCGCCAAGCTGGCTGAGCAGGCCGGCGTGGCCGTGGCCGCGAAGTAACTCTGCCTTCCTAACACCAAGGGCGGCTGCATACGCAGCCGCCCTTGGTGTTTCCGCTCGAGAGATCTTCTTCGTCGAGCTTGCCCGTTCCATATAATTTTGTAATTTAGCCCTCGAACGGCATGAATCAGGCGGAACATTCGTGTCGCCGTTGAAGATAATCACCGTGAAGGTGGCGGAGTGCTCGGATTCGGAGCCTGGCCGGGTTGATTGGGAGTCTGGCCAGGCTGGTTCTGGTTGGGTTGGTTCTGGCCCTGCTGATTGTGATTCTGATTCTGGCCGGGTTGCTGCTGCGGTTGCGGCTGCGACTGATTCTGGGCGAGGGCCGGCGCGACACTCACAAAGGGGCTACCCCAAGCCAGCGCGCAGGCAAATGCCAGCGCTGCGAAGGCGGAAGTGTAGACGAAATCGCGCTTTGCAGATTCCATGAGTGGTACCTCCGGGGATAGGAATGACCAGATTTGGATCGGGCCAGAGATCGCATTTTAGTTTCTGCCCGACGCTTCGATTTTCTTCAACCGTTACGTCTAAGAAGATTCGCTCGAGGACGGAGAGGTTGCTTCGATGTAGAAAAACCATCGCGCGTGGGGCGGGTCATGGAGCGCGCAGGGTGATCTCGTTGCTCGGTATCTTCCTTGCACAACTGCAAGTATGGGACGAAAAACGCCCATGCTTCATCCAACACGTCGCTGGGGTAACCGCCGCGTCCCCGCTTCTCCATGCCCCCAGCCTGAATACTCCAACCACAAAAACCTCATCTCAATCAATACAAACGTACAAAGCTAATAACAGGCTCTAGAATTGTAGTTATTCCATCAAAGCCCACGGTGACGGCATCGAAGCATAGCATCGTTAAGGACAACACACAGGTGAGCGATCTTCATCCGAAATACCGCCCGGACATCGATGGACTGCGCGCAGTCGCTGTGCTTCTTGTTGTGATTTATCATGCCTTCCCGGGGAGAATACCCGGCGGGTTCATCGGCGTTGATATCTTCTTCGTCATCTCCGGGTTTTTAATTTCATCGATCATCTTCTCCAATCTGGAGGCCGGTAGCTTCAGTATTGCCGGTTTCTATAACCGGCGCATTCGCAGGATATTCCCCGCGTTGCTAATCGTAATGGGCTGTAGTCTGGCCTTCGGATGGGCCACTTTCTTTGCCGATGAATACACGCAGCTAGCCAAGCAAGTGGCGGGCGGTGCGGCGTTCGTATCCAATTTTTTGCTTTATCACGAGAGCGGTTATTTCGATACCACTGCAGAGACCAAGCCAATGCTTCATCTCTGGAGCCTGGCCATTGAAGAGCAGTTCTATATCTTCTGGCCGCTGCTCCTCAAGTTTGTGTGGAAGCGCAAATGGAGTTTTCTCCGCATCACGGCGATCGTTGCCGTGCTTTCTTTTGCCGCCAACATTTATTTGATCCATAAGAACCCGGTGGCCGCGTTCTACTGGCCGATCTCACGATTCTGGGAGCTGATGATCGGTGGATTGCTGGCTTACACTGCATTGCACAATCCCGCGCTCATCCGCCGGGGCAAGAATCTGCAATCGACCCTGGGGTTCATCCTTCTTGTTGCCGGTGCGGCGCTGATTAACGACGAGCAGGTATTTCCCGGTTGGTGGGCTCTGCTGCCTGCTGTCGCCTCTTTCCTGATCATTTCTGCGGGTCCAGAGGGTTGGTTCAACAAATACGTTCTCTCTAACAGGATCTTCGTCTGGGTCGGATTGATCAGTTATCCCCTCTATCTGTGGCATTGGCCACTGCTCTCATTCATCAGAATTATTGAAGGCGCACGCGGGGGACGAATCATTCGCGTCGCGGCTGTGGTTGCGGCAATCGCGCTTTCCTGGCTCACCTATCAATTCGTGGAAAAGCCGATTCGCCAGAAGGGAAGTTACAGAACCTCGCTGGCCTTGGCGACTGCAATGGTCCTGATGGCTGCGGCTGCCGTTTGCATTGTGCGCTTTCATGGATTTGAAAACCGTGCCGCCATCCGCAACAGCACTTTCAACGCCGCGGTCGCCCAGCAATTCTCCGGTCCTATCTGGCAGTACACCAACGACGATTCCTGCATGAGGCGATTCCCTTTGAAGGAATCGCGGGACTACCAGTGGTGGTTCTGCATGCTGGAAGGTAACCGGCCCCCTACTTTTATTCTGCTGGGTAACAGCTATGCGAACGAGCTATATCCCGGCCTGGTGAGCAGACCGGAGCTGGCCAGACAAGTATTTTTATCCATCGGTGATTGCGACCCGGGCTACGGAGTTCCCGATAAAAGCGGCCTGGCGGAGAATAACCCCTGCTATGGCGACGGAGCGGCCCTGCAGGAAAAGTTCATTGACAAAATCATCATCGAGAATCCGACCATCCGCTATGCCATACTCGACGGCCTGATTAGCAGCGATCGTGCAATTTATTCCCCGGATGCAGCCTATATCCATCGTTTGCAGGAAAGAATCGACTTTCTCGAAGCGCATGGCGTTCAGGTCTTTGTCTTTTACCCGCACCTGCTGGTGGACCTCGATATGCGCGAATGTTTTGGGCGCCCGCTTTTCCCGGCGAAGGGAGACTGCACGGTACCCCTGAGTCTGCGCGAAGATCTTGACGCGCGCTTCAAGCCCTTGGTGAATAGCATTCATGCTTCCAATCCAAAAGTTCTCTTCTTCGATCAGAACGATGTGTTCTGCAACGATCGGAACTGCAGTCTGATTCAGGATGGTTTGCCGCTTTATCGCGATGAGTATCACCACATCTCCGAGTTCGGCAGTATCCGCATAGCGGAGAATTTTGTTGCCTTCCTGCGGCAAAATCTGCCGGAGGCGTTGCAGTGAACCAGGAATGCTAATTTTCCGCGCCTCTCGACGTCTTCGCCGACCTCCCGCAGTCCAGCGCCGGCACTGGGTGCCGCTCCGGTATTCGCGCTCCCCGCTCCCATGCCGTAGAATTCTTCGGGATAGTGAACCGTCTTTCTAATTGAGCGGAGAAACCTATGCGTCTATCTGCAATCGCAGCACTGCTGTTTGGCTGTGCCACCCTTTCGGCCGCGCAAAACGGTGCCAATTGGACCTACGAAGGCAAAACCGGACCGCTGGCCTGGGGCCGGCTCGATCCCGCGTACCAGGCCTGCTCCAAGGGTCACGAACAGTCGCCGCTCGACATTCGCAGCACCCATCTGGACAAGAGTCTGCAGCCGCTCGAGTTCCATTACGTTGCCGGACCCATGACGCTCGAGAACACCGGCCGCGGCATTATTGCGCGCGTCGATCCGGGCAGCGACCTGGTCGCGAACGGCATCCGATACCACCTTGTCGAGCTGGACTTTCACCATCCCAGCGAGCATCCCGTCAAGGGCAAACTCGCCGACATGGAGATCGACCTCATTCACCGCAGCGACGACGGCAAGGTGGCGATTGTGGCGGTGCGCCTCAACCAGGACCGCGGATTTCCCAACGCTCTGCTATCGAGCCTGTGGGCGCACCTGCCCAAGTTGCCCGGAACAAGTGCCAAAGTCACCGACCTGGTGAGCGCTGGCGGCCTGTTGCCGGAAGACCGCGGCTACTGGACCTACATCGGCTCCGAAGTCACACCACCCTGCGCCGAGGGCGTGCGCTGGTACGTCTTTCAAGCAGACCTGAGCATCAGCCGCGAGCAGTTCCGCGCCTTTGCCAATCTCTACAGGATGAACACGCGCCCCATGCAGGACCTGCATGGTCGCAGGATCGAAGCCAATGAGTAAGGCAGCTTTTAGCCGTTAGCTGCTCGCGGTTGTAGCGCGGATCTGCAGTGCTGGATAGAGTGCCTTGCTGCCACTCGTCATACTGGTTTGCTGCCGCCACCAGTTCCGTTTGGGTCTTTCAGATAAATCATCAGCCGCTAGCATTGCCCAGCAAGAGAGTGCCTGAAGAGTGGCGACCACGACCCGCGCCAACAACTACGCGAGCGAGGAACTAATGTTGGAGAAGACCGCGGTGACCGCCGTAGCCACATGTCTGACTCCGCCGATCGCGCCCAGGGCGATTAAGCAGACAAGCAAGGCGTACTCTACCAAATCCTGACCTTCTGCGCCGCGGATCAAGCGAGCGTATTCGACCAGGTTCCGTTCAAGCATCTCTTTCATTGACAGATAGGTGCGAAGCAGCAGTGTATTCATGATTTCAGCTCCTTATTAGAGTTGTCGTTTCGCGATTATCTGAAGATCTGCGTGGCGGCAATCTGTCATCGACCCTGGGTCAAAGCGGACAAACCGTGTCGGGCGCTTGATCGATTCGGTGATGACAATTATCCGGGCTCCGATTCGGCGAATATTCGCTCTTCCATGGCTGGTCCTGAAGGCGCTCAGGAATAGCCGAGAGACTAAAGATTCGGTCGTTATCGGTTGCGAGATCTCACTCAAACCATTGGGGCCAGAGGTTGGCGCAATCTAACCACGACGCGTGATTCGCTTGCTGCCATTCGATTCTGGCTTGCGAAAGGCGAGGATCTAACAGCGGAGAATTCGTGGAGGGATGGGATGTACCTCGCCGGCCCTGTCAAAGATGAATACATCCAGGGCAAGGCGGGAGGCATCGGTTGATGGGAGTGTAACCCCAGGGGCGCTAACAGCCGCCTCTGCATTCGTATCGGAGTGTGCCGATTCGTGAATTGAAAGAGGGGAATCCTTACTTCGAAAGGCAGCCTTTTCCAGGTCAACCTGAGGCGCAATCAACACAAATGCGATCCAGGCCAGCAGCCCGACCAGCAGTAGTGAGGAGAGCGGTCCTGTTTTGAACGAGTCCATAGAGGTGCCTGGTATTTTTGGAAACGAGCCCATCGACGGAATTTGAAAATTCCATCACAATTCTCGATCCGGGCGACGGCGCGTCGCAATTCTACTAAAGTGCTAGTTGCTCGATAGGAAACAGTTAGGCGTCATCAAGAGCCGCGGATTCGGTGGCCCCCGAGCGTGCGCGGCGGCGAATCTCTCGACCTCTGAATGAGTTACCGCCTGACCGTCAATTAGTGCTTGGTTAGCTGACGGTGGACGACCCGGCCGGAACGCCGTGCCCCAATCGCAAAGACGCGGCAGGGTTCAGAAAAAACGCGCCGAACCGCAATTTCAGTACTGGGATCTACAACAAGAAATGTCAGGCGATCTGTGGTTCAAACCCAGCCTGTGGGTGGAGTTTTATCGAATCCAGTAATGCGCGTAGCGCATGAGGACGGCGAGTCTTTGTTGTGCGTATGATGGAGCGATGGAATTTCTCCTGCATGTGGCACTGGACCAGACCATGGCTCAAGACGAATCGAGCAAGCGTTGGGTGAAGAACAAATGATGGCTGCTTTGCGGGGACGGCGAGTCTGGGGATGGGCGGCGCTCGTGCTTCTGGGCGTTCTGGTGGTTCTCTTTATTCGATCTCGTGCGGCTACGGCAGCAGGGACGCCGACGCAGCAATCCCATCCACCGGGCGCTATCTCTGTTGACCCGATTCCGGTGCCGGGAAAGGAATGGACGCTCGAGACCAGCGGCACAACGAACAACCTGTATTCGATCTATGGCATCAATGTCGCGGAAAAGTTATGGGCTGTGGGCGCGAACGGGACGATTCTGGAATCGGACAACCAGGGCGCAACGTGGATGGCACGAAAGAGTGGCACATCGAACGACCTCTATGCGGTCTCTGCCACGGACTGGGGCGACAGGGTATGGGCGGTGGGCGCGAATGGCACGATGCTTGAATCAGACAATGGGGGCGCGACCTGGAGGGTGCGAAAGAGCGGCACAACAAACGCGCTGCGTGCGCTTTGGATAAGCACTGAAGACAAGGAAGGAAAGTGGCTTTGCGCCGCGGGCGATCTGGGTACGATTGTGGAGTCGAGCGACGGAGGGACGACGTGGACGGTGCGGAACAGCGGCACCACTAGGAATTTCGCTTCCGTCGTGGGGATCAATACACCACCTCATCTCTGGATCACGGGAGACTCCGGCACAATTGTGGTGTCGGGCGACGGTGGAAAAACCTGGAAGGCGGAGAGCAGCGGGACAGACGAACGCCTGGTGTCAATTTGGGTGCCCGGTTGGCGAAACGGCGGTACCGGACCCTTCTGGATCGCAGCAAGAAATGGAGCCATTCTGGCCTCGCAGGATGGGAAGGCGCCGTGGGACACCCTTCGCGGCGATGGCGGCAATCCCTTGATTTTTATTTCGGGGACAATGGACGGAATGGACCTGTGGGCCGTGGGCGGGGGCGGCACGATTTTGGGATCCGACGACAGGGGAGCGAGCTGGAAGTTGCGGAAAAGCGGAACGAGCGAGACTTTGAACGCGAGCTTCACAACCGGAGACAACTCGGCGGCGTGGGCCGTGGGTAATCACGGGGTCATTCTCGAGTCGGACGAGACTTTTTAGCTGTGCCTGGCAGAAAACTTCGATCTTCATTGAAGCCAGAGTAAAGCCATGGAGGCGCGCTTTCGGCGCGACGGAATTCAATGCTTCGCGGCAACCTGCTTCGGCGCGGCGAAGCTGACCGCCGGCGGATCGCCGAAGGTGGCCGTGGCCGCAACAGATTGTTTGTGCGGCCCCACGGAGGCGCGGTTCTAAGCGAGGTTCAGAGACTCCGAGGCACCCCGTGTGGTCGCGAGTATGGTACGGTCCAGTCTATGGCGATCGCGATCGGGAGAATCTCGCTGACGATACGAGCACTGTTTAGGCCGGCGACGACCATGGTTCTGGGTATGGTCTGTTTGCCCTCTGGCGCTTCTCCGCAGAGCGCCAAAGGGCAGGACACAGTCCAGCTTATCGACCTTATGCCTGACTTTTGGAGTTTCTGGGACAGGGCCGAGGGTAAGCCCGCTTCGCAGCAACTCAGTGCCTGGCAAGTTCGCTATGTTCAGCCGAATGCCGCCGTTTTTCATGACCTGGAGACCCCGTGCGCCCGTCATTTGAATAGCGCCGCAGCCGAGGACTACTTCGGAGATTTGCCAGAATTGATCTCCGGCATGCGCACGCTCGAATCGTCGCTGCCCGAGACCATCTCAAGGGCGCGGCTTAAATTCCAGGGAGCTTTCCCTGATATGGCGTGGCGTGGAGACATATACCTCATGGCATCAGCAGGATGTTTCAACGGACGCTCGCAGAAGATAGCCGGCCGCGAAGCACTGCTTCTCGGTCTCGATGACATAGTCGGTCTGCATGAAACCAATCTGCCTCCCATGCTCGAACATGAATTGTTTCACCGTTACCATCACTCCTTTTTCGCTTTTGAGCCTGAGCAGGATGAACCGATGTGGGTCAGGCTCTGGGCTGAGGGAATGGCAACCTATGTTTCCACGGAGCTCAGTCCTTCCGCCACCCACATGGAAACTATGATGATGACCGATCAGAAAGTAGCCGACCTTAATGCCAACCGTGCCGGATTGGCAGCTTCTTTTTTGCGAGTCTTCGATTCGACAGCCCAATCGGATGCCGATCCCTATTTCCTCCAGGATGTATCCGACAATCCAGGAGTTCCCGGTCACACTGGCTACTATCTCGGCTTCCTGGTCGCGCAACTCTTAAACCGGCAATACTCACTGATCGAGATGGCCCACTGGGACCGCGCCCAGGCAGAGTCGCAAGTACGGCGGGCGCTGCTGGAGGTTTCGGCTGAAACGTCTCGCTAGCAAGTTACGAAGCATGTTCGTGCCAAGTGGAGGATGTGAGAAGCAAATGTAGGTCCTTCGATTCGTTTCGGCGCATTTCATGCGTCTAGTCTCGGTCAGGCTAACCGAATTAATCTTTGAGTTGTGCTATCGCAACCTCTGGCAAAAAGCGCGAAAGGATGGGCAGGGAGATTAAGGTGCTTGGTGGAAGTTGAAGGAGCCACGAGCGATTAGTGTTTCGCGGCAACCTGCTTCGGCGCGGCGAAGCTGACCGCCGGCGGATCGCCGAAAGTCACGGTGGCCTGCACGGATTGTTTGCGCGTGCCGACGACAACGCGGTTCTGATCGAGGGTCAGTGCTCCGTTAGCGATGGCAGCGTCGGCGGTCCATGCGTTGAAGCGGCCCAGTGCCGCGGGAACCGCTCCAGCCTTGGCCGATTCCGAAGGCTGATTGCCTATAGCTCCGCGCCGGCACTCGAAGTGCAGGGCGCCGTGGGCCGAGGCAGCGAGATCCTTGCCCGTGTAGCCCGCAAGCTCGATCTTGCCGTTGCCGTTCAACGGAGACCCGGACCAACGCAAACCAAGAAAGGCGCCGATAGAAGTGACATCGAGCTTCTGGAAATCGCCATCGAAAGTGTAGGCAGGCTTGTCCTGATCAGTCGCGGGCTTCACGAGAGATCCGGCAAGGTGAACGCTGCCGCCAAAAAGGCCCGCGTCAACGTTGGTAATCTCCACGCCTGTGGGGAGCACGCGCACGGAGGCCGACACGCCTTGGAGCGTGACGGGGCCGAGAGTGAGCGAATCCGCTTGAACGGTGCCTTCAAGCGCGGGCCAGGGCGGGGATGCAGCGGGATGCAAGCGGTTAATCAAATCAGACAGCATGGTGGTACTCGCCTGCGCGCCCAGCAGTGCGGATTCGAGCGTGGCCGCATCGAGATCGTCGAACTGCATCTGGAATTGCACGGGGCAGGGCTGCGGCACGGGGAGATTGGATGGGCAAGATGAAGTCGCGGCCAAGGGCACGCTCACGCTGACGGTTCCATTCAGGGGACCGTATGAGAAAACGACCGGATCCCAGCGCAGGCTCGCGCCGTCCAGATGCAGCGTGGCTTCGGCAATCTGCACATGGCTGGCCAGAAAATCGGCCTTCCAGTTGGCATTGTGCAGCGTCACCGTTCCCGTGAGCGAGTCAGTCGAGGGAATGAGGTCAGCGCTGGTGGAAGGCGGCGGCGCAGGCGCAGGCAATTCCTGCGCGGCTGCCGGAGCCGAAGCGCTTTCCGGATTAACGGCGGGAAGAACCTCTTGCGGTATATCTGGCGGTATCCAGGGCCCTGCCGCGATGAGGTCTACCGCAAGGGGGTCGCCGGCCAAGGCCGAAAGCGCCTGCGATTGCCGAATGCCGGCAGCGTGGGCTAGCTCGCGTGCGCGTGCGAAACTCGCCGGGCCGCGCACACCTACCTGATAGCCAGAGAGCGAGAAACGCAGTGTGAAGACGAGGGGCGTGTCGCCGCCCGCGGGAATCGCCACGGTTCCAGTGAGCGCTGAGGCCGACGCATGCTGGGCCGCGGAGGGCTGGAGCGTAATTTTGGGCGCCTGCACGGGATGGCTAAGGCCGCCGCCCGTCAACACCAGGTCCGCCACCGTGAGGCTGCCGGTAAACGGGCCGGTCGGCTCCGCATCGGCTTTGAGCACGTGCTGCGATTTTGCGGACTTCTTTGCGGGCTTGTTTACGGGTTTCGTCGCGGGCTTCGCCGGCGGCGCGGCGCTGCCCGTGACGGCGGCGTAGACAATTTTTCCGCTGACCGTGCCGCTGACCTGGAGGTCGGGATCGAAGCCGCTGCGCAGGGTGCGCAGCGCGTCCAGTCCGGCCGCGACAGGAATGCGATCCATCTCCACGGTGAACTGCGGCGGCGTGTCGAGGCCAAGTTTTTCGCCGCTGAGGCGCATGCGGCCGTCGCCCAGGGGCGAATCGCAGGCGAGATTCTCCAGCATGCGGCGGGTGTGGTGATACACGAAGCTGCAGTTGGCGTCGAAGTCCATGGGTGCGGCGGGGGCGAACTCGGCGCGCTGCACGCCCTCGGCGCTCAAGCGCATGGCGATTTGCGCGGCATCCGCGGTGCCATCGATGTGCAAGTCGCCGGTGAGGTCGCCACGCCAGCCAGGATCGGAGCCGGTGATGAGCCGGGCTAACTGGCCCAGTTGCGCCTCGCGCCAGTTCAGATAGAGATGCAGCGGCATCTCGCGCAGAGCGGGAGCGGAGCGCACACTGGCCTCCATGCGCACCACGCCGGTCTCTTCCTGGTAGAGGCTTACGTCGGTGCGGGCGGGCTGGCCGCGCAGGCGAATGCGCCACTCCCCGGGACTCGCCTGCCAGAACGAGATGTCGGCGTTAAGGAGGGAAAAGGGCAGTTTTTCCGCGCCGTTTTTGAAGTTGATGCGCGAGTTCGTGGCTTCAAGCGAAGGCAGCCGCGCGGTACTGCGCGGGCCTGTGCCGTTCGATGGGCCGTTTCCGCCGATGGGGACGCCGGTCTGCGCGGCCGCGGTGCGGAAGATGGGATCGAGGTTCCATCGCCCGGGTCCGGCGCGCACCAGGTTGAGACTGGCCTCGTCCACGCTGATACCGTCGATCTCGAGCTTCCCGCGCCACAACGCAAGCAGGCGGAGCGAAGCCGTCACCTTGCTCGCGTGCAACACGGGTTCGGCGCCGTAGGCGGGATCTTCCGCAACGCTCAGGTCGGTCAGCACGAAGCCGGGCCACGGCAAAAGGCGAATTTCAACCGAGGAAAGCCGCACCGGCCGGCCCAGAGATTGCGCAATGAGGTGCGTGATCTGGCTCTTGTAACGGCTGACGCTGATCAGCGGAGGCACCACCAGCGCCAGCACCAGCAGCGCCAGGACGGCCAGGGCCATCCGCAGCCGGCCATGCAGTTTTTCTTTGCGGTCAGCGCCGTTTGTCATTGCGTTCCAGGGATCATTCTAGCTGCTGAGGAGCCGCTATCAGCCATCAGCCGTGAGCTTTCAGCTCCATCGTGGGAGAATCGCCGTTCAAACTGCAATCAGCAGACCTCGGGCTTATGATTCCGGGCCGGTCTGCGTGAATCGAGGGCGTCATCGCTCGCGGGAAACGTTACTGCCCACTCTTACATCCAACGCAAAGTTGATATATTGCCGTCATGCTTAACGTCATGATTCAAAATCTAACCTCGCCTCGGGGACTTGGCATTACCTCGATGCTTGGCCATCTGGGAGCTTTCGGGCTTTTCTTTGTTGCGATCATCGATAGCTCTCCTCTGCCAACATTTGGCGGCCCTGACATCTTGACGGCGATTCTCGCTGCCGGGCAAACCAATCCCTGGTACGAGTTTGTGGCGGTTGCAACCGCGGGGTCGGTGATTGGAGCCTACTTCACGTTTAGAATCGCCCGTAAGGCCGGCTCGGCTTTACTGCACAGCAAGTTCAAGAGTCGGAAGCTGAAGGCCATACTCCGTTTCTTCGAAAAATGGGGCACCGGTTCGCTTATCGCGTCAACCGCGATACCGTTTCCCTTCCCTACCAGCTTGTTGTTCGCCGCGGCAGGTGCTTCGAAATACAGCGTCGTGAAATTTCTAACGGTGGTGACGATTTGCCGCGCCGCACGCTACACACTTGTCGCCGTCGTCGCCGACCACTATGGACGCCATTTTCTTAGTATCTTGCTGAGCCCGGCCCAGCATTGGGGCTGGCTGCTGCTGTTCGGGGCGCTCATCCTCAGCGTGATCCTGGCAGGCGTCATGCTGAATAAGCAACTCGCGGCCTGAACAGTCGTCCGAAGCGCACGCGCTAGTTGGTCGGAGTGCTCCAGTCGTCCGCCGCGGTCTTGCCGCCATTGGTCCAGGTCACTTCGATAGCCTGGTAATCGAGCGTAATCTGCTCGGTGCGGCCCACCTTGCGATCGCTCACGATGGTCGCGTTTGTGAGCACGATCTTCTGGGCTGTCTTCGCGCCTCCCGAGCCTCCCTCAAAGGTGATCGTCACTTGCTTCAACGTCTCATTTGTACTCAGCGCCGTGAACAGCTTGGGCGACGCCGCATCGACCTCTTTGGTGATGGTGATGGTGGAGTGCATTCTTCTGCCGGTGGACATCCCGGTCGGGGTGTCGCGCACGACGCTGATGAGCTGGATTTTTTCGGACATACCATTACCCTTGATGGGTCCTTGCTTGGCGCCCTCCACTGTCATGAACGAATCGATCGCGGCCATGGCCGGCACCGCGGTCAGTAGCGCAGAGATCACGGCGCACAACACAAACAACCGTCCTTGATGAACGTTACGCATGGTAAACCTCCTCGTTTTTGGAATTCTTGCTTTCCTGATTTTTCAATCCGTAGGAAGCCGCATGAAACCCGGGGCTGATATTTCTGCTTTACCGGCGGCGACAGTATATCGCCAGTTGCCGGGGCTGGGGCATCTATTCTGCATTCGCTCCAGAGCCAAAGTACTGTGCGCGTCCGGCAGCGTCTTTGCCAGAACCGACAGTCCAAATACGAAATCGTTCCATCCTTCGGCCGGAGAAGCAGACCGAATCCCCCGGGAAGCCTCCGCCAGCGATACAATCCAAGCGAAGCCGCCCTCGAGGAGGAGATTCCGCGCAAGCGAATCGGGTGCAGGGCTCGGTGCAGGGAATGAAACGACACTTCGTAATCGTGGTTCTAGCCGTGACAACAGCGCTGATACCAGCGTGGGCGCAGGTTACTAACTGGAACAATCAGGGCTCAGCAAATCGGATCAAAAGCGATCCGGGTATTGTTGTCCCTAGTTGTGCGGCCTTGACTGGAGCTCAGCCTGGCCTGCATGCGCCATCCTACCAAGTGCCATCTTATGTCGATGAGCCCATCGCGCAACTGAAAAAATGGCGCCGGGCCTAAGTGGAATCAGAATCGACGCGGCCGGGGACGCCAGGGCCAACACGCCCGCTGTGCCGGCGCGGGATAAAACCGCGTACATCCTCAACGAGGCCAGCGTGGCCATCGCCGGCCTGTATCACAGAATGCCGAACCTGATTGCGAGAGAGGAAGTGAAGGATCCAACCGATACGACATGGGAGAATGCCATGCTAAGAAACGGTGAAGCGGGATGGATCGGATCCAATCAGAAGCGATTCCCGATTACACATTTCAGAACCAGTGTTTACACTTACCGCATCGTACACATGCAAACGCCAACCGGCGGCGACGCGCTTGACGAATTCAGGACAGATGCCCACGACCAGCCGATTGACGACTCCGCTCACAATGCCCAATTGCCGTTCAGCGTCGGCTTCGCGACAACGTGGCTTTTGTTTTTCCCTGGCAATCTTCAGCAGTCCCGCTTTCGCTACATTGGAAACCAGAAAATCGACAATCGCGAAAGCTATGTGTTGGCTTTTGCGCAGACTCCAGACAGCGATGCTCTGCACGCTGTCATTCAATCCAGCTACGGCTCTTGTTCGACCCCCATTCAAGGCGTGGCCTGGATCGACCAATCGACATTCCAGATTGTTCGCATGCAGACCGATCTATTGACGCCTCTGCCCGGCATCCAACTCAATCAACTTCGTTCGACCGTTGAATATGGCGCGGTGAAAATACGCGCGCTCAATTTAACGCTTTGGCTGCCAACTGACGTTGAGACGCGATGGCAGACAACGTACCACGCCGGAGAAGAGACTCACCTGTACTCTCATTACAGAATTTTTCAATCGACGGCGAGAATCCTACCGGCTGCTGAAAGCCCGGCGCCTTAGCCGACGCGGCGCCAATGCCGCACGGCCTCCTCGCCTCAGACGGAAGCTCGTTCTCCCACAACCAAGTTGAAAGCTGAGAGCTGATAGCTATCGCGTCAGATGCAACGTGCGGCTCCAGCGCGTGTCGGAGAAGAAATGCGTCGCCACGTGGACCATCCAGCGGATGTTCTCGCTCATCCCGGTTTGGGAATAGTTCTCTTCCGAGGATTTGAAGGACCAGTAGTTGAAGAGCGGCCGTCCCATGATGTTTTGCCGCGGCACAAAGCCCCAGTAGCGCGAGTCGAGGCTGTCGTGACGGTTGTCGCCCATCATGAAGTACATGCCCGGCGGCACTACGAGATCGCCATCGACAACGTGATTGGGAAAATCCACGATCCAGGAGTCGGGAACGCCTGGCATGACTGGCGGCGGCTCGGACGGAAATTCGTCGAGAAAGATCGGATCGCCCCCGCCGGCGTCGTCAGACCCATCCTTCGGCATCGGCTGCGCCACTCCGTTAATGTAGACAATGCCCTCGCGGAGATGAATGTGGTCGCCGGGCACGCCGATGAGGCGCTTGACCAGGATGAAGTACTGCGGCTTGCCATCGGCGTCGGGCTCGGGCTCGGGAACGGGCTTGATAAAGACCACGATGTCGCCGCGCCGCGGCTCGCGGTAGTGCTCCAGCGGCATCCATTTCGCGGGCGGCGCCAGCGAGATGCGATCCACGACCAGGTGATCGCCCACCAGCAGAGTCTTTTCCATCGATCCCGAGGGGATGACGTAGTTTTGCGCAAGAAAAGTAAGAATGTAGAGGCCCACCACCAGCACCGAACAGATGCTGGCGACTGCCTCGAACAGAGTTTCATCGGGTTTCGCGGGAACCGCAGCGCCTTCCGGGCGCTGGCCGGAAGCTTCATTCACTGTTCGCGTCTTTTTCTTCGCCATTCTGTCGCTCTTCTATCAGTGGTCAGTGGTCAGTGATCGGTGGTCAGTTGTCAGTTGCTCGCCGCCGGCTACCGGAGACCACTGAACACTGTCTTTCTAATGCACTACGTGGAAGATGCGCCGCCAGCGCGCAAATGCGGCGACCTTGGCGACAAGCTCCTGTTCGAGTCCGAGTTTATCATTCGCGGGGGGCGGCGCCGGCTCCTGCGCGGCAGGCTCGAACGTCCGTCGTGCGAGGGACGATCGAGCGAGAAATAGATGAACAGCGGACGGCCGACAATCGCCTGGCGCGGCACAAATCCCCAAAAGCGGGAGTCCTTGCTGTGATTGCGATTGTCGCCGAGGACGAAGTACTGGCCCGGAGGCACGATCAACTCGCCGTCGAGGGTCAGGCTGTGCATCTGATGCCACCAGTCGGGATCGATCTCGGGATCGGAGTAATAGGTGCCAGGAACGTTTTCGCGCGCGGGATTGGGCGGCGCGGGCTCAAAAACCGCGTATGGTTCGCGGAGAGCGACGCCGTTGATGAAAACCTGGCCGCTGACGATGCGCAACCGATCGCCGGGGAGGCCGACCACGCGCTTGACGAGCATGGGCGGATAGGGATGGCGGAAGACAACGATGTCGCCGCGAGCGGGACCGCGATACGGCAGGAGCCAACGGCTGAGCCAGCCAGCAGGCGCGTAGGTCTGCTTGTTGAAGAGCAGAAAATCCCCCACCAGCAGGGTGCGCTCCATGCTCTCAGAGGGAATGAGCAGGGGCTGCGCGATAAAGGTCAGAACAAACAGCGCCATCACCACGGTTTGCATGAGCGAAGCCAGGGCGTGCGGAAAGGTGGGCAAGTGCGCGCGGAACTGCGCAAAGTGGCTGAGCTCCGCGTTCTGCGCTACCTCAGGCGCGGGATTCGGCCCTGGCGTGGGCTCCGCGTGAGGCACTGGGGATGGAGCGCTCATGACGCCGAGGTCCCCTCGTCACCCGTATCGACATCCGCGTCGATTTCACCATTTGGCGAGATTCCGCTGCCGGCTTGCGGGCCTGCTTTTTCCAACTGCTCCAGTGCGCGACGCGCGGCATCCTGTTCGGCGAATTTTATGGTGCTCCCCACTCCGCGGGCCAGCGGCCCCCCGCGTTCTCCCGCCCCGCCTTTCACGCGCACCTCCACGACAAAAACTTTGCGGTGGTCGGGGCCGCTCTCGTTCTTGACGCGGTAGTAGGGAGCGCCGGCATGCACTGCCTGCAGACGCTCCTGCAAGGCCGATTTGTAGTTGCCCAGTGCGGCTCCGGAGCGCAGCTCAACGGCCAGCCGCTCGGCAGCTTCGCCCATCACCTGGCTGCGCACAAAGGCCCGCACCGGTTCCAGACCGCCATCGAGATAGAGCGCGCCCATCACTGCTTCCATGGTATTGGAGAGCACCGTGCTCTTGAGGCGCAAGCCGCTGCGCTCTTCGCCTCGGCTCAGGCGCAAATGCTTGCCCAGCCCAATAGCCTCCGCCACAAGCGCCATGCGCTGCCGGCTTACCAGCCCGGAACGAATGCGCGTCAGCTCGCCCTCGCGCCATTCCGGATGCTCGGCATAGAGCGTCTCGGCTACCACCAGCCCCAGCACCGCGTCGCCAAGATATTCCAGGCGCTCGTTGTCTTCCATGCCGCCCACCCGGATGCTGCCCGCAGCCTGAACTGCGCCGGCAGCCGGCACTTCGCCCGCAGCCTGGATGCCACCTTCGATCTGCGCGAGCTCATGCTGCGCCAGCTCGTGCGCCAGGGAACGATGGGTGAGCGCGCACACCAGCAACTCGGGACACGAAAATTTGTGTCCGAGCGCAGATTCAAGCTCATTCAGAGCGGATTCCCCGCGCCCTTCGCTCACGTTTCACCCTTCTTTACACATTTTGATGCTTGCAGGACCCACTGTGTCCCGTGGAAAGTCCGAAACTTGCCGAGCCCGAAACTAGCCAAGATTGAGACGCGGCACCCGTGTGCCTCGCGGAGCAACAGACTTGGGGGATTATTGCGGATTCGGCGCGCCCTGCTGCGTTTGCGGCGCGGGTTTCGGGGCTCCGTTGTCCGGAGCTTCGTCATTCGCGTCCTCGTCGCAGCCATGGCCTTTTACAGCGTACGCCGACTTCAGCCCGCGCTCAGCGGCAAGGTGCGTATCCTGCCGGCCGTCGCGCACTTCCAGTGCCGCTTTGTACTCTGCCACGGCCTGGTCGCGCTTGCACTCCAGATCGAGCACGCGGCCCAGGTAAATGTGCGACCAGGCCAGCAGGCGCTGGTCCTTGCTGGTTTCAAGCGTCTTTTGGAACTGCGCCACCGCTGCGTCGATGGTTTTCTCGGCATCCTCTTCCGATTCGCCGGGATGCACGCTCAGAAGATCGACGCGGGCCAGGATGAAGTGCGCGCGTGCCGCATCGGCCACACTGGAAACGGTGTCTGTCTCCGACGCCAACACTTTCTGCGCGATGGCGCTGGCCGCGGATATATCCCCAGTCGACAGCCGCGCCTCCGCCAGGTCGAGCCCCGTGAGCTGGCGCGGCCGACTGCGCTGCAACACGTCCTCGTCGGCTTCTTTGTCAAATTCGGTCTGGCGCGCGCGGTGCACCTGCTGGTCCACGTCCATGCCGTAGACCATTTCGCCCATGATTTCTTTCAGGCCAACATTGTTCTTCTCAAACTGAATCATCTGCTCGTAGAAGAATTGCGTCAGCACGAAGCCCTGGCGCATATCGTGCTGCACCGTGGCCCACTTCACCGCGTCGACTCTCTGCTGATAAAGCTCGCGCTCGTGCTCGTAGCGCGGCAGTTGCGAGCGGTCGATGCCGGCGGGAATCTTGTACTCGGGAACGCCCGTATCCATGGTCCGCGCTTCCACGGCCTTGATCAGGCACTCCACGGTCAAGGCCGTGGTATCGGAGCGGAAGCGGAAATCGAGCGGCGCGTCGCGAATTTCTTTCAGAATCGGCTGCTCGCGTTCAAGGGCGTTGGTACGCGCGTAGAGCAGCGGATCGATCATGTAGTGCAGATAGGTGTGGCGCACAGACGCCATGGGAATTTTGCCGTCGTTCGGAGAAACCACCACGACGTAATCGGTCCCATAGATGCGGGCGTTTACCGTCCCGGGCGAGAGTTGCGGCTCGATCACCACGATGAACCTGCGGCCGTCGTAGGTGGCCGCCGGCATCTTCAGGTAGAAATCGGTGTCCACGATCATCTTCGAGAGCGGATCGTGCACCTTGGCGGCCTCTTCGTCGTAAGCATGGCGCGAGGTCAGCCAGATCCCGTGCAGGTCCACCGCGACCGCGAAGTCACGCAGAATAGGCACGATCTCCGCCACCTGCGTGGAGTCGGGTGGCATCTCAGTCAGATCGGCGGTAATTTCCAGCTCGGGCGGCGGCGTCAGATAGAGCGACAAGGAGATGTACTGCGCAATATCCAGCTCCGTACCGGTCATGCGATGCTGCGCGATGAAAAGACAAAGGGCATCGCGCTTTTGGCGCGCCTCCTCGCTCTTCGCAAAGGCCTGGTTCATCTCGTCGCGAATGTGCTGGCGCTCCGGCGAACTGTCTTCCAGTCCCTCGTCGTAGCCGCAGACATTCAGCCCGGCCGCCATCACAAACACCGACTCCGAGGAAATCAGCGACACCGTCGGCCCCGCCGGATCGATGAGCGAAGGCGCCTTCTCCTGCGCATACACCTGCCCCGAAGAAGGTCCTTGACTTGGAGAACCTTGACTCGAAGAACTTTGACCCGACGATGAATTTGGGTTGCTTCGCGAGCCTGAGGAAGACTGCGCAGAGGAGATCGTGGCCAAGCCGGCCGTCGAACCCAGAATTAGGCCCAGAATTGCGGTGGATGGAAGAACGAAAGAGTGCGCGAAACGAAATGTCATTCAGTTGCCCTGCCTGCAAGTCTAGTTTGACGCATCAGGGGGGTCAAACGGGAGTGAGGCAGGGAATAAGGGAGCAAGGGAGCAAGGGAGCAAGAGAACGAGAGAGCAGAACCTCTGTTCCCGGTTCTTACCCGCGCACCGAGACGCCAGAGAATGACAGCACGGCCAAACCGCGGACCGGCTGGCCGAAGACGCGGGCGGGCGCGAAGCGGCTGAATAACAGCAGATTTTCTACTTGAGATCGCGTGGCGGCGTCGGTGGGTCCGGAGACAATGCGGTAGTCATACACTTCGCCCGCATCGTTGATCGAGACCTCGACCACCACCGGGCCGTTGATGGCGCCGGTCCCATTGCCGCCTTCGGCATTCGAGAAATAGAGCAGACGCGGTGCGGTGGCATTGCCCAGCGGCTCGTCGGGAGTGGCCTGCGCCGTTTCCGGCTTGGCGAGCACCGAGACCAGAAAAACAATGGTGCCCAGCAGCAGCACAGCGCTGGCAAAGCCCGCGCCGGCCTGCAGCAGGAACGGCCCCACACTGTTCTTCCAGATCAGATCCCACATGGCAAGGATGCTGCGGCGGCTGCGAGCCCGTTCCTGGCTTACCGCGACGCGAATGCGCAGCGGCAGGTCCGCCGGCTCCTGCACTGGGCCCAGCCCGGCCAATGCGGATCCGAGATTGCGCAGCGACTTCCACTCCTGCACGCACCCCTGGCACGCCTGGAGGTGAGCGTCCATCTCCTGCATTTCCCGGCCCGTCAACCGGCCGTCGAAATAATCCGTCAACGCGGCCTGCACCTGATTGCACCCGGTCGTATTGCAGCCGTTCATTGCGCCTCCTGTCTCAGGGACAGATCCATCCCCGATAGCGCTTTCGTCCGCGAGCCAAGCCTGGACGCATCGAGATTGGACGCGTCGAGCCTGGACGCATCGAGTCTGGACGCCTCGAGCGTCGCCTTCAAAAAGGCACGCCCACGCACCAGCCGCGACTTCACGGTTCCCAGATTGATCCCCTGCATAGCCGCCACTTCTTCGTAAGAAAATCCCTCGATGTCGCGCAGGATGAGCGCAACGCGAAACGGCTCCGGAACCCGCCGCAATGCCCGCTCCACGAACACCCGGTTCTCCTCGTGCAGAGCCGCGTCATACGGCGACTCGGACCGGTCAACAAGCGTGTCCTTCAGAAGTACCGGCCTTCCGCTTTCCCCGTCCCCCATCTCCTGCTCGATGGGGATCTCGTGCTGCTGATGCCGCATCCACCAGCGCCGCTGATTCGACGCCTCGCGCAAGGCGATGCGGTAAATCCAGGTGCGCAATGAGGACTCGCCATGAAAACCGCGGATACCACGAAAGACTTTAACGAAAACTTCCTGGGTCAGGTCGGCCGCATCGGCCTGGTTGCGCACCGTGCGCGCCAGCAGTGAATAAATCGGCTGATGGTAGTGTGCGATCAGCCAGGCAAACGCCTCCTCTGAGCCCACCCGCAGCTCTGCCACGAGAGCCGTTTCGTCGGGTTGGAGCGCGAGTGCGCCGGCAATGTTGCCCATGGTGAGGTCCGCTTGCAATTCAGTGCCCTCCCACGTTATCGCACTTCATCCACCGCTTGCACCCACCGCCGTCACATTTGATGACCAACGCAGGCGAAAGTCGATGGCATTTTTCTAAGCTGCTTCCGGCCGCTGTTTGGCGCCGGAAGCATGTTCCTGATCCCGATGCGAAGGCGTTGGCGTTGCGCCAGTTGGCCCGTGCACCTGCTTTATTAGACACCAGCGGGCTCGAAAGGGTTCCCGGTCACGTAAAGCGAGAGTTTTCGCCTGACGAAAGATTTGTTGATGACTTAAAGCTGAAAACAGAGGGTTTAGGCAGTAAAGACGATCCGGCGGCCCTTTTCTACGCGGCTCCAGGCCGGTTCCACCTCGGCCAACGGGACGGGTTCGACGGCGATTTGCAGCTTTCCGGCGGCGGCCATTTCGAACAGGGTGGGGATCGTGGCCAGGATGCCTTCGAGAGGAACGGCGCCAAAGCCGCTGCCGAGAAGCGTGAGATCGATGCTGCGCAGCACTTCAGCGGGGAGGGTGATGGTCCTGCCTGCAGCTGAACCGACTTCCACGAGGCGGGTTCTCTGGGTGGCCTTCGCCTTGAAGCTGCGGGCAAGGGCTTCGAGGAGCAGCTCCGTGGGTCGGCCCCAAAGATAATCGACGACGACATCGATGCCGGAGGCCGCTTCGGCCGCGAGGACATCGCGGATTGCGTCTTCGGGCTGGTCGAGCGAGATGATGGCGTCGACATTGGCGGCTGCAAGTGCATCCACATTGCGGCCAGCGGCAATCACGCGTTTGGCTCCCAAAAGGCGCGCCGATTGAACGGCGAGCTGGCCGGCGACACCCGTGGCGCCCATGATGAGTACGGTTTCGCCAGCAGCGAGGGCGGCGCGCTCTTTCAACGAAAGCCAAGCCGACATGCCGGGATTGGCGATGGCGGCGGCATGCACGGAGTCGAGCTTTTCGGGCACCGGGATGCACATCTTGCGCGGAGCGGCGGCGCGCTCGGCCATGGTTCCCCAGGGCCTGCGAACAAAGACAAAATACACGCGGCTGCCGTCGTCGAGGACGCCGACCCCGTCGATGCCAGGGACGGATGGTTCCGGTTTGCCCTTTGCGCTGGCATAGTGCGAGCCGCTGGCGAGACCCTTCACGATGGGGTGCAGGCCGGCGGCGTGTACGCGCACCAGAACTTCGCCCTCTTCAGCCACGGGATCGGGAAAGGATTGGTATCTCGGCGCCTGACCGGGTGTTTCAACGACGGCCGCATTCATGCGATGTGCCTCCGAGGAAAGCTGCTTACCTTATTCGGCATCTTAAAGCAAGGCCTAAGCACTCCATCGGATTCATCGGCTGGGCGTTTCGATTCTTCGGTCAGCGCGTTAGGATGAATTGCGGAGGCGTTGACCTGTTTACCGCTCAGCCCATCGGATTTATTCATAGCCCTTATCACGAAACCTCCGCCATTCCCAAAGGCCTGGGCGCGCGGCATGACGTCGAGGGCGCAATCGAGTTGCTGCGCGAGTACGAGCCGGGGCTCGTGGATATTGAGGGCTTTTCGCACCTGTTCGTTTTGTGGGAATTTGACCGCGCCGATGGATTCGATCTGATCGCGCATCCGCCCGCCGACGCGGGGCGGCCGCACGGAGTTTTCTCGACGCGCTCGCCGCGGCGGCCGAACCCGATCGGGCTCACGGTGGTGGAGTTGCTCGGCCGCGAAGGTTCTTCCCTGCGTGTTCGCGGTGTGGATATGCTCGACGGCACGCCGGTGCTCGACATCAAGCCGTATCTCTCCAGCGTTCCGCCGGAGAAGCTCAAGCGCGGATGGCTGGAAGACAGGGAACAAGAGACCAAGGGAACGAGGGAACAAGAAAAACTGCCCGACTGAATCTCATAAGCAAGAATTGCGATCAAAGGGGCAAACGTCAGGACGAAGAACTACGCCATTCCCGCTGCGCCCCCGTTCCTTGTTCCCTCGGTCCCTGCCTTCTCGTTCCCTCGGTCCCTTGTTCCCTGCTTCTAAGGGATTCCCAGCAGCTTGTGCGTCTGCAGGCTCAGGCGCCAGCGCGGGTGATCGAGGCAATACTTGAGCGCGGCTTGGGTGTTGGCATCGCGGCGGGGGCCATCCATCGGCTGCAGGAAGAAGTGGCGGAACTGGAGCGACTCAAACGCGGCGGGGTCGAGTACGGATTGTGGACCGGGTTGCGGATAAACAAGTTTCAGTTCGTCGCCGGTGCGTTGTTTCAGCTCCGCTCCGGCCTTGGGGCTGACGCATATCCAGTCGAGACCCGGCGGTGCCGCAATGGTTCCGTTGGTTTCGACTGCAATCTCAAAGCCGTATGCGTGCAGCGCATCGATCAGCAGCTCATCCATTTGCAGCAACGGCTCTCCGCCGGTACAGACGACGAATCTCGCTCCGCCAGCGTCGGCTGGCCACGTTTCGGCTACAGCCGCAGCCAGATCGGCGGCAAGCGTGAACTTTCCGCCGCCGGGCCCGTTGGTGTCGGCAAAATCCGTGTCGCAGAACTGGCAGATTGCAGTTGCGCGGTCGGCTTCGCGTCCCGACCAGAGATTGCAGCCCGCAAAGCGGCAGAAGACCGCGGCGCGTCCCGTGTGCGCGCCCTCGCCCTGCAGGGTGTAGTAAATTTCTTTGACGGCGTACATATAAACAGCCTCTAGCTACTAGCTTCTAGCCCTTTCGCGCGGAACGCAAACGCCTTGAATCCAGCGATACGAAGCTAGAGGCTAGCAGCTGGAAGCTAGCGGCTCAAAGGGTCCGCGATTCCGTTTTCGCGGAAGCCTTTCTGACGCAGCAAACACGAATCGCACTGGCCGCACGGCGCGCCGGTTGATCCCGGATCGTAGCAACTGCTGGTCAGCCCGTAGTCCACTCCCAATTCCATTCCCGTGGCGATGATCTGCGCTTTGGTCATCGCTATCAGCGGCGTGTGAATGCGGAGATGTTGGCGGCCTTCGACACCGGCTTTGGTGGCGAGGTTGGCCATCTGTTCAAATGCCTCGATGAATTCCGGCCGGCAGTCGGGATAGCCGGAGTAGTCGAGCGCGTTGACGCCGAGAAAAATGTCGCTCGCGCCCAGCACCTCAGCCCAGGCCAGCGCAAAGGAAAGAAAGATGGTGTTGCGCGCGGGCACGTAAGTAATGGGAATGCCATGGGACATCTCATCGGCATCGCGGCCTTTGGGCACGTCGATGTCGGCGGTCAGCGCGGAGCCTCCGAAGGCGCGGAGATCGATGGTGGCGATGCGATGCTGGGCCACGCCGATGGACGCGGCCACGCGCTTAGCGGCTTCCAGTTCCCACGCGTGGCGCTGACCGTAAGAAAACGAGAGCGCGTAGAGCTCGTAGCCCTCGGCCTTGGCGATGGCGAGCACGGTGGCGGAGTCGAGACCGCCGCTCAAGAGAACGACGGCGCATTTTGGAGTGGTTTCCATAACCAAGCCGGTTACTTCAAATCTGCGCCGCCGCGGCCAATATCCATGGACGGCGAAATCGGGTTGCGCTCGTCGATGTAGGCTTCAATGCAGTGGTCGAGCGTGCCCTTGGCTTCAAGAATGAACTCCACCGCATCGCGCGCCGCGCCGTAGCCGCCGGAGTTGGGCGTGACGTAGTGCGCCTCAGCCTTCACGCGTTCGCGCGCATTGGCCACGGCAACGGCGAAACCGACTTCGCGCATGGCGGGCAGGTCGATGACGTCGTCGCCCACGTAGCAAATCTCGTCGAGCGTGACGCCTTCTTTCGCGATGATTTCGCGGATGGCCTGCATCTTGAAGGCGCAGCCCTGGTAGACGAATTCGAGCTTGAGGTCGCGGGCGCGGGTGGCCACGGTTTCGCTGATGCGCTTGGTGATGACGCCGCACTTCATGCCGCCGATGCGCGCCAGCGAGATGGCCGTGCCGTCGTGGGCGCTGTAGCCTTTAGCCTCGGTCATGGTGGTCGAGTTCACGCCGAAGCCGATGCTTTCCTTTCCACCAATCTCGTCCAAAAGGCTGCTCCGCGCAGCGGCTGGGGACGAGCCAGATGGTGCCGTCGGTCCATACGCCGTCGACGTCGAAGAGAATGATCTTGATTTTGCGGGCGCGGTCTTGCGCGGTGAGTGCCATGTAACGATTGTAGCGGTGTTAGCGGAGTTGGCGGTGTTAGCGGAGTTAGGATGCGACGGCGTCTGGATCGAGGGCATTGCAGGAGAATAGAGAGATGGACCAGGAGCCGGCCGCCGCTGCGCCGCGAAAACTCGAACCCGAAGATTACTACTTCGAGGGGCCGCTGATGGTGTTTACCGCCGCTTACCACTTGAAGCGCGGGAGTTGCTGCGGCTCGGGCTGCCGGCACTGCCCGTATGGCAACAGCACTGCGCTGGAAAAGCCACCGATTCCGCCTGAATAGCTGCGCTCGGTTTGCTGTGGCCTCCTATATGGAAGACATGTTATAAATCCCACGCTGCACGCGCGGGTTCCCAGGCCCCCATAAGAGAAGTTTTCTAACTCCCGGCGTCGCACACATGTCTCACAGCAAACAAGGAGGGAAGAATGGGAATCATTGCATGGATCGTTGCCGGCCTGATTGCGGGCTGGCTCACGGGCAAGATCATGAAGGGCTCGGGCTACGGGTTCTTCGGAGATATTCTGCTGGGCATTATTGGCGCCGTGGTGGGCGGATACCTTGCGCGTCACATGCTCGGCGTGGATACCGGCGGCAGCTTTTGGCTGACCACGGGGATTGCAGTGGTTGGTGCGATCATCCTGGTGGCCATCATCCGGTTGATCAAGCGTTGATAAGCGCGGCGGAGCTAGCGGTGTTCGCGGCGTTAGCCGGGACGGCGATGTCCTTGCCATCCCCCGGTCCCCAAAAGCGAGGGACCGGGGGCACCAAGTTTCTTGTTCCATTCTTGCTCTTATGATCCGCCGGTTGCCGGAACCTGCGTGGGCACGGGCGGCGTGACAGGCGCATTGGCCGGCGGCGCGGGCGGCTCACGTACCAGTACTGCAAAACGCGGGAACGCGAAACTGCCGGCGGCATCGTCGATCACATTCAATTGGCACAGATACTGGCCGGGCTTGAGCCCGCTGAGCGGGACGTCGAGTTCGAAGCTGACGGCGTCGCGGCCTTCGACGTTGATGGCTCGGGCCTGCACGATCGGCGTCTCGTAAATCTTGGTCGATCCCTGAATCAGTTCCAGGCTGCTCAACAGATCAATGCCCGGCTTCGATCCTTTGGGCGCGTCAGTCGCTGCTTCCTTTTCGTGCGCGGGATCGTAGACCTCGTAGAGCAGGTAGAGGTGCTGGTCCTGGCGGAAGACGTGGCTGATGTTGGGCACATACTCCTGGCCGTTGCGCACCAGGGGGTCTTGCTTCTTGCTCGGCTCACGTTGCGAGGCCAGCAAAATCGAGCTTATTTTGAGCGGGGCCTTCTTGAGATCGGGCAACGTGACCTCGGCGATGAACGAGCCCATGCGGCCGGTTTCGTTTTCGCGCACTACAAATTTGATTTGGTATTTGCCGGGCGGCAGGTTGAAGCTGGTGGTGTATTGGATGTTCTTCTGCCGCGCCTGCGACCGAGGTGTCGAGATTGAGCTTGACGGTGTCGCGCACACGGCCCACGGGGCGCTTGGTCTCGTCGATCACGGCGCCGATGATGTCGAGCGTGGCCTTGTCCTTGTCGCCGCCCTTCACAAACGGAATCTGAGATCCGGGCACGACCAGCGACACCGGCATGTAATAGCGGTTGGCGTCGAGGCGGAAGTACATGGCATCCATGTAGACGGCGACGTCCGTGGCGGGCAGGTCGCTCGCCAACTGATCCTGCAATTCCTGCTCGCGATCTTCCTTGCCCGAGTGTTTGAAGTCAGCGGGCGCGTAGTAGCCGGGCCGGTATTCGAGCTTGATGCCCGGCCTCGTGATCTTGAAGGTGAGCTTGCGATACTTGCCGTCGCGCGCGGGATTCGACGAGTGAAAGCCGATTGCGTAGTAGGCCGAATTGTCGGCCTGCACTTTGGCAAAGGCGGGCGCGAAGTCGTTCGAGTCGAAGAAAGCCTTGCCGCCGGTGTCGGTAGAGAGCGCGGACATTACTTCCTGCGATTGGTAGTTCGCGCTCATGTTGTTGGTGAGCGCTGCGCCGTTGTAGCCCGAGGTGCCGCGCAAGCTGCCGGTCGAGGCGTCGCCCAGCGGGCCGATGGCCTGCAGACCGCGCGTGTCGACGCTGTAAATGGCGAGATCGGCGCGCACCGCGGCATTGATGGCCGACCGAATCGAGGCCTGGTTCTCAATGCCGTCGCGCGAGATGCCGCCGGAGAAGTAGAGCAGCGACTTTTTCTCGTTAATTTTGGCGAGCGACTGCGAGATGGCGCGCAGGGCGAAGAGTTCGCGATCGGTATTGAGGTCGTTGTACTCGCTTTCGTCGGGTGTGTAGGCGGTGGTGTCTTCAACTTGATTGCTGGTTGGAGGTTGCGCCCTCGGCAAAGCCCTGGCCCTCGGTGCCGTTGTAAGCGCCCACTTCGCGGATAAGCGCGGCCTTGTCGGCGGTAAAGTCCTGGTCGACGGCGAGGGTGTCGCCGAGAGAAACCAGCGCGATCAGATCGGCGGGCTGCATCTTGGTCTTGAGAAAGGTCTGCGCCGCTTCCACGCTGCGCTCGAGATCCTCAGGCTGCATGGAAGTGAGGTCGAAAAACATGACGATGAGGCGATGGTCGCGCAGTTCCTCGGGCTTGGCCACGACCACTGCTTTACTGCCGGTAGGTCCGGCGGCGAGGCCGCTCACGGTGGCTTCCTGGAGAGGCGTGGCCATGTCGACGCTTTCGAAATCGAACGTCGTGATCTGCTGCTCTTTGCCGTTCTCGTAAACTTTGAAGTCGCTCTGCTTCAGGTCCTTCACGAGCTCGCCGGTTTTGGCGTCGCGCGCCACTACGTTGGTCAGGACCAGGTCGGAGTTGGTCTTGAGAACGAATCCGCCCTGCGGCGTGTTGCTGACCTGATTCGAGTTGACCTGGCCGGGCGATTGCGCGGGGAGGGGCATGCCGGGGGCGACAAGCGCGAGCAAGGCAAAAGCTGCGGCGAGTTTTTGCGTTAAGCCTGTCATGCAATTTCTCCGGGGCTAAAGCCCCGATTTTCTCCGTCCGTCGTCCCTACGGGACTACGGAGTGCATTTGCGGCAACCGTTTTCCCCACGCTGAAGCGCGGGGCTAACAAACATTGCGCCTCCGGCGCGGGGCCGACCGTTCGGCAGTGCAAAGCAGGGCCCTTTCCAAAGCTGGAAGTACACGACCCGATCTAACTCCGCTAGCTCCGTTGCATTTCAAAACCTGAATCTCGCCAGGAACTCGAAGTTGCGCATCTTGGCGACCGAAGTCACCTGGCCAAAATTGGGCGAGTTGACCGTGGTTCCTACGCCCGAATACTGCACAGTATTAAAGACGTTGTTGATGGTTGCGCGGATTTCCATGGTGCGCGTTTCGCCCATGCCGATGGTTTTTGAAAGTGCCATATTGTTTTGTACCGTCCCCGGACCTTCGATGGAGTTGCGTGGCGCGTTACCGAAGACGCCGCAGGGATACGGGTAGCTGGAACTACCGGCGTTGGGCGGCAGCGCGTAGGCCGCGGGGTTGAACCACTGACGCAGCGAGCCGCCGCCGGCCGTGGGCGAGATGCCGGTGAGATTAGGGCGAAAAACTCCGCCTGTGCCGCACGACGTGGAGGTGACCGATGCCGTGTAGCTGGGGCTAATCCAGCCTCCGCTGGCAAAAGTGAAGCTGCCGGAGACCGAGAAGCCCTCGAGGATGTGCGAGGCCGTGCCGGTAGTGGCCCAGATTTTGTCGGCGCCAAAGGGTAGCTCGAAAAGATACGTGCCGCTGACCGATTGGCGAATGTCGATGCTCGAGTTGCCCAGATCTCCGAGCACGTCTTGCCAGTTCTGCACGCTCGAGCCGCCGCCGGAATTCAACGCGCCCGCATCGTCGATGATGTGCGACCACTTGTAATAAGCGCCCATGGAAACGCCGTGCTGCAGCCGCTTTTGCGCGCTTATTGTGCCGGCATTGAATTTGGAGAACGACAGGGCGTCGGCATAGCTGAAATTCAGGTTTGTTGGATTGGTAAGCGGGCTGCCGGGAACCGGGCGCGGCGCGATCGTCGTGGCTTGATGGTTGCTGCGTGAGCCGTTGTAGCCGACGTTCAACACAATTTGCCAGGGCAGCGTCTTCTGAATGTCGAGGTTCCAGGCCATCAGGTACGGCATGGGATAGCGCGGGTCGAGCGCGTAGCTGCCCAGCGCATTTGCCGCGGGAAACCCATTGGCCAGCGTGAAGCACGAGATGGGGACCGTCTGCGCGCAAGCCGAAGACGGAATGTTTCCAACGTCTTCCTGATTGGTCTGCAAATTCGTGAAGGGCGGCTGGTGAGCCATGGCAGTGGCAAACCCGGCATATTGGCCGACACTATAGTTCATGCCATAACCGGCGCGGAGCACGGTGCTCTTGATTTTGGGCACGCGCCAGGCAATGCCGACGCTGGGCCGGAACGCCGTGCGAAATGGGTAGACGAGTGAATTGGGCAGGCCGTTGGACCCGGCTGTGACTTCGGTCTCGGTTGTGAATTCTCCGCCGGGATTGGTGGCGACAGTGGCGAGCCGGTTGTACTTTTCCGTATAGGGCGCAAAGAACTCGTAACGGACGCCGTAGTTGAGAGTGAGCGATGGCAGCACGCGCCAGTCGTCCATGGCGTAGGCGTCGTAGACATTGTCGCGCAGGTAGCTCTTGGCCAGCGAGGAGTTCAGAGTCGTGGTCTGCGGCAGGCCGAGCAGAAAATCGGCGAGCGCAGAGCCCGTGGTCGCATCCTTCGCCGCGTCCTCGGTAAACAGGCCGGTGAAAGTGAAACCCCCGGTGCCGTTCGAGCCGGCGAGGAAGTCGCGATGCACGCGGCGGTAATCGGCGCCGTAACGCATGTTGTGCTTACCGTGAATCCAGCTCAGGACTTCAGAGAACGCGATGGTCTGCGATATCGAAAAATTTGGCTGCAGCTGCGAGAGGCCGTTGAATCCACTCAGTTGAATGGAAGGGACGCCGTAGTTGAGCGGGACGTTGTTGGGCACGTTGATGCCGTCGCCCGCGGCGGGATTGTCCGTCGTATTGGTGAAGAAGTTGGTGGAGTGGCTGTTGGAGCGGTTCCAGTTGGAATTGAAGATGCTGGTGAAGCGGTGATAGCCAACGGTGTAGCCGGCCTGCAAAGCATAGGAATTCGAAGCGCTCTTGCCGCCGAGTTCAGGAACGAAGTTGACGCTGTCGGAGGCTGAGTGGCCTTGGTTGTAATTCAAGTTGATGCTCTGGCGCAGGCCTTGATTCTGCGATCCGCCGCGACGTCCGCCGCCACCGCCCAGCCCGCCGCGGCCGCTGGGTTGCGTGGCGTTGGCCCCCAGACTGCGGTTGTAGCGGATGCCCGCGTTGGTCGAGTTCGATTGTGCGGTGGTGATCGCGTTGTAGTTGTAGGGCAGGCCGCCCGTCGGAGTAATGTTCGGCTGCGGAAAGAGCTGCATCAGCGCCGCGGCTTGCGGCGAAACGGACTGGCCGGCAACGCCGGATGGCGGAATGACATTCGCGACGCCGTTCGAACCGAACTGCTGGCCGGTGGCGGGGTCGTAAATCGGCGGCAAACCCGCAGCGGAAAAATCACCGCTTCGTTCCGCCAGCGTCGGTATCGTCTCATTGAATACACCGGGAGTAGATTGGCGCGTGCCGGAAAGCGTGAGGAAGACGGTATCTTTTCCGCTGGGCTTAGTGAGGTGCGGAATGTACGGCGCGCTCATGAACGAAAGCGTAAAGCGATTCGATCCGTTTACAGGCTGCCCCTGCTGCTGCGGGTTCAGCGCAAATGGCTGTGCGTTGAAGTAAGAAGTGGTGTTGTTCCACATGATGCCGCCATGAGGCTGGCCGGGATTGAAGCCACGGAAATTTCTTCCGCCGCCACCACCTCCGCCGCCGCCGCGTCCGCCGAAGCCGCCGCCTCCACCTCCGCCGCCAAACCCGCCGCCTCCGCCAAAACCACCGCCACCGAAGGCTCCGCCGAACCCACCTCCGCCTCCATATCCGCCAAACAATCCACCCTGGCCCGCGAAGTCGCCGCCCTGACCGGGACCGCCCTGGCCGCCAGGACCACCTTGTGGTCCACCTTGCGAATTAGGGCCTGCGTTGAGCCGGTCGTCAGGATTCATGCCTGCGTAAGCGCTCACCTGTCCGGCTTGCCCGGAAATCGCTACCGACTGGTCGCTGAAATCGGAGTTGTTGGCGATCGAGGGCAGCGCTGCGCCACTCTGGCCTTCGGTACCGGCTCCGATGTCAGTGTCGGCGCTCAGCGCGCTCTCGAGGCTCACGTTTTCGGGAGCGTTTCCGGCCATTTGCCGCACACCCTGGCTGGTCGCGCCGGAGCGGCCTCCTTCGCGCGTTCCCTGCTGCGCCTGTTGCTGTTGCTGCTGCTCCGCTTCGGCCTGGCGCGAGGCGAGGATGAGCTCGAAGTTCACGAGTTGGTCGCGGCTGGTGGCGTTGAGGACCGCTTCCTGCGAGCCTTGCGCGAAGGCCGCGAACTGGGTGCGGATCACATAGCGGCCGTTTTGCGGAATATTCATTTGCCACGCGCCGGTGATGTCGGTGGTCGTGGAGTAGCGCTTGCCGGTAAGAGTGTTTTGCGCGGTGACGGTGACGCCGGGGAGAGGGATGTTGCCGCTTTTTACAGCGCCGTGCAGCTTGCCGCCAGCGACGACTGGACTGGCAGCGGGCGGCGTAGCCTGCGAGGCGGCGGCGGGCGCGGCGGTGAGAGAGGATGGCGGAGCGCTCGTCGAATTTGGAGCGGACGCCGGGCTTGGCGCTGCCGCCGGGTTTAGAGCTGACGCCGGGCTTGGCGCTGGCGCCGGGGCCTGCGCCCAGACCGCAACACAACTGGACAGAACTATCCCCGTCACTCCCGCACGCATCATAATTTTTGCTGTCCGGCCTCTCGTGCCTGTACTCAGTCTGACGAGTCACGCGGCGCGAAGGTTTACGGACTACAGCGGCCGCGGAAAAGGATGATGACGATTTCGAGAGGGACTGACCACGCAGGGGCTAAAGCCCCGGACATTTGGCCGTGTTTTCGGCACGACTAAAGCCACCCCAGCGACGAAGACCAAGTCGTGCCCTGACACTTCGTGCAACTCTTGTGGAGTTTTTCAACGGCCTGCGTCGCGAGAGATTTTGTGCAAGTCGCGAGAGGTTTTTGTGCAAATTTATACGCGATTGATACGCACGCGAGATTTTCAGCTTGCAATCCGCCGCGCCCCATGTTAACTATTAAGGCAATAATACTTTGATTGCTACCAAGCGAGTAAACCTTGGGGGCACCGGACAGGATGGGACAGGGATGAAGATCGGCACCACGATTCGCGCTTACCGGTTGGGGAAGGGACTTTCACAGGGAGACATCGAGAAGAAAACCGGCCTGTTGCGCTGTTATTTATCCCGTGTCGAGAACGGCCACACCGTGCCCTCGCTCGACACACTCGCCAAGATTGCTCACGCCCTCGATCTTCCTATCGCGCAGTTTTTTGCCAGCGACACACTGGCGCTGCAGATGAATACGCAGAACCTCTCAGACGACGAGTTGCGTTTCCTCACGCAGATCCGCCGCTACTCCTCGAATTTGAATGAGAGCGACCGCAAACTGCTGATGGCGATGGTGAAGAAGTTTGCGGCCACGGCGGTGAGATAGTTCCCTGCATTCATCTATCAGCTTTCAGCGCTGCTATCCGAACGCCGTGATCTGAGGGTCTGGAGATCGGCGATACATTCTCGCCCGGAAGTCATCCTCGCGGTAGTTGCGCCAGATAGAACCCGAAAAGAACCAGTAATAAGACGGTCGCGGCGACGGCGAGGCGCATGCGGGTTTGAAACATAGTGCGTGGCGAGCCGATGCGCGGCACCAGAGGCACGGCAAAAAGCAGTCCACACAAGAAGCCGCCGATGTGGGCGGAATTATCGATCGCAATGCCGGTGAATCCGGTGCCAAAGTCGAGCGAGAGACCGATGACCAGGTTAATTGCGGCGAAATAGATGACGGACTTGCGTAGGCGTTTGAGTTCGTGCTGCGGAATGGGCAGGCGCTTCGACTTGAGCAACACAATCAGCGCGCCCGCGATTCCGAAAACGGCCCCCGATGCTCCAGCGCCTGCCGGAAAGACGATGTTTCCGCCATCGTGTAAGGGATGGAACCAGTTCCAGCCTGTAGACAGCAGATTGCCCGCAGCTCCGGTGAGGATGTAGACCGAGATCAAACCAAACCAGCCCATCAACGGCTCGGCCAGCAGGCCCAAGTTCCACAGGCACCACATGTTGGTGGCGATGTGAAAAATGCCCACATGCACAAACATGGCGGTGACGATGCGCCACCACTGTCCTTCGATGAGAACGTTGCCGGCATTGTCAGCGCCCCATTGCATGATCTGATCGACAGTCGGCATCCAGATGCTGGCCCCGCGCAGCACCATCAGCAGAAACACCGCGCAATTGATGCCAACGAGCAGATAAGTGGCCGGGGCCGAGGCCCAGCGGCGACGCCGGCGTGGGGGCGGAGGCGGCGTCGATTGACTCTGCGGAGGAAGAATCTCCGGCGCGGGGCTCGTGGGGGAACTACCCATATCAACAACTGTAAAGCATCGGCGGATGCGCCGGCGGATTCACAACCCTGCTCGAAAGGTCGATGTAGTCTGGAGTTTGGTCTTCGGGTGGTCGGCATCAAAGTATCCCGGGTCTCAAAATCGAGACCCGGGGCACCCGAGCGTTGTGAAGAACCAAATGTTTCGAGAACGAAACGGGAGAGACATTGTGAGTGCGGAGGCAAAGGCAAGCGGGCTCGGCGCGAAAACGATTCGCCGCGCGTTGCTCAGCGTGACAGACAAAACGGGATTGGTGGCGTTTGCGCAGGCGCTGGCAGGCTTCGGTGTGGAGCTTATTTCAACGGGCGGAACGGCTCGAGCGCTGCGCGATGCCGGTCTGGCGGTAAAAGATATCAGTGAGCTGACTGGCTTTCCTGAGATGCTCGATGGGCGCGTGAAGACCCTCGATCCGCACGTGCATGGCGGTCTGCTTTATATCCGCGGCAACGCCGAGCACGAAGCGGCGGTTGCAGCGCACGGCATTCAGCCGATCGACATGGTGGTGGTGAATCTCTACGCCTTCGAGAAGACTGCTTCTCAACCCGGCGTTGGGTTCGGGCACTTGATCGAGAACATCGACATTGGCGGCCCGTCGATGGTGCGCTCGGCCGCGAAGAATTTTGAAGACGTGGCCATCGTGACGCGAGTTTCAGATTATCCGGCGCTAACCGAAGAGCTCATAGCGAATGCTGCGGCACTAACACGCGCCACGCGCTGGCGGCTGGCGAAACAGGCTTTCGCTCTCACCTCCACGTACGACGCGGCGATTGCAAGCACGCTCGAGCAGATTGCCGATCCGCCCGCGCCCGAAGCTCCCGCGGCATTCGACAATGCATCGCTGCCAGCTACGCTCCGCATTAACATGCCGCAGGCGCAGGCCCTGCGCTACGGCGAGAATCCTCATCAGCGCGCGGCGCTTTATAGCGACGGAAAGAGCCTCGGCATTGCCGGCGCGCGGCAATTGCAAGGGAAAGAATTGAGCTTCAACAATCTTGTTGACCTCGATGCCTGCTGGGAACTGGTGCAGGAGTTTGAGGAGCCCACCTGCATCATCGTTAAGCACACCAATCCCTGCGGCGCGGCGACGGGCGCTACGATTCTCGAGGCCTATCAAAAGGCGCTTGCCGCCGATCCGGTATCGGCCTTTGGCGGAGTGATTGGCATCAATCGCGAGGTGGACGGCGCGGCGGCGGAAGAGATCGCCAAATTATTCGTCGAAGCCATTGCCGCGCCCGCGTTTTCTGCCGATGCGCGGGAGCGCTTTGCCACGAAGAAGAATCTGCGCCTGGTGGAAGTGAAGGCTGCGCCGGCCCGTCCCGTCGTAAAGCAGGTGTCGGGCGGGTTGCTCTTGCAGGACGCCGACACCGGCCGCGTAACGGAGTCGGAGCTGAAGGTTGTCACGTGGCGCCCGCCCACGGCCGAGGAGCTACGCAGCCTGCTCTTCGCGTGGCGCGTATGCAAACACGTGAAATCGAATGCGATTGTGTACGCGCGCGATGGGCAGACGCTGGGCGTGGGCGCGGGACAAATGAGCCGGGTAGATGCGGCCAGATTCGGCGCCATGAAGGCCGTGCTGCCGCTCAAGACTCAGGAGGGGGGCTGTGTGGCCGCGTCCGACGCGTTCTTTCCCTTCCCCGACGGGCTGGAAGCCGTGGCCGCTGCCGGCGCCACCGCGGTGATCCAGCCGGGCGGATCGGTGCGCGATGACGAAGTGATTGCAGCGGCCGATAAACTCGGTCTGGCCATGGTTTTTACGGGGATACGGCACTTCAGGCACTGAGCAACGAAGAAACCGATGGAAGGTGCCTAAAGAGAGGATGCCTCAAGCCGCCTTCGCGGTCTCTCGTCGCACGATTGTGCTCTTGATTTTCTTGCCGGCCTTCTGTTCAGCCAGGCGCAACTCATAGAGCTTTTGCAGATTGAGCCACATCTCAGCCGAAGTGCCGAGCCATTGGCTCAGGCGCAGAGCTGTATCGGCAGTTAAGGCTCGCTGGCCCTTCAAGAGCTGATAAATCCGATTGGCCGGAACATGGAGGAGTCCTGCCACTTCCGGCACGCTCATGTCGAGAGCCTCAAGCTCGTCAGCCAGAAATCTACCGGGATGGATTGGATCGCGCGCCATAACATTTCCTCACGAATGGTAATCGCAAATCTCGATATTGAAAGGCTTGTCTTGCCCCTCAGGCCACTCAAAACAGACACGCCATTGCCTGTTAATGCGAATGCTGAACTGCCCTTTCCGGTCACCGCTCAACGCCTCAAAGCGATTGCTGGGGAGTAGCATCAGGTCGATTCGGCTGAGGGCTGCCTCCAGAAGGTCCAGTCGCCGCTCCGCCTGTTCCCTAAATGCCTGAAATTCTTTGACTCGCTCGCCTGAGGCGAATCGCTCTGTACGCCTGTCCCGATACTTCGGCGGTGCCGATCGTTCTAACCGGGCCATTCGTCACTATTGCAAAATTGACGCACCACGTCAAGGCGCACTGCGGGCCTGGCCCTGATGCCTAAAGGGATTCGCCGCTTCAAACACCGAACAGGAATCGGTCGAACTTGCGTCACATGGAGGCGCTGTGCGAGCCCGGGCGCAACTCGCAACGGTATCAATGGCGGCAACTTGCCGGAAAATCGCGGATTCCGCCGCGCACACGAGACTATTCCCGCGTAAAATCGTCTTTAACGGTAGGCACAGTTGCCCGGCTGCCAGATCTGCCTGGTTCCCGCGTCGCGTTTCGACTATCCGCGTGCGTTCAACACGCTTTACCGGCTTCAGTTCGTTTGGAATTCCCTGCATGATGACAAAAATGACTGCATTCTCGATCCTTGGGCGCACGATTGCCCCCGCCCTTTTGCTTCTCCTGCCGGCAGCAGCCGTTTGCGCGCAAAACGCTCCTGCCAGCGGCGCACCGGCAAGCCCGCCGAAGATGCAGCCTACCGACCCGCCCACCTCGCCCGCGCCGGCACAGGCCGCTCCCGTGAAAACGCCTGCGGCCGATACAGGCATGATGCCGGCGAGCCCGGCCACTACCGCGCCCAACCGCGCGCAGGCGTACTTTCACCTCGCGCTGGCCGCCGTGTATCAGGATGACGCTACTTCCGACGGCCGCACCGACGAGGTCAACAAGGCCATCGAGGAATACAAGCTGGCGCTCAATGCAGATCCCAATTCGGCGCAGCTGGCCGACGATCTCGCCGGCCTCTATTTCGTCGTGGGCCGCGTGCACGATGCGGAGGTGACGGCGCGGGCGCTGCTGAAGAATTCGCCCGACGACATTGACGCGCACAAACTGCTGGGCCGGATTTACCTTCGCCAACTGGGTGAGGGCGAACAGGCGAGCGGGGGGGCCGCGGCGCCGGGTGGCTCGCAGGGCAATTCTCAAAACCAGGTGCTGGACGAAGCCATTGCCGAGTTCCAGAAGATTGTGGCCCTGCAGCCGAAGAGCGTGGAAGACCACATGGTGCTGGGGCAGCTTTACACCGTGAAGCACCAGCCCGAAAAAGCGGAGGCGGAGTTCAAGACGGCACAGGCCATCGAGCCCGAATCCGAAGACGTGGTGCTGAATCTGGCTCGGCTCTACGCCGAGAGCGGCAACATGCAGCAAGCGGTGAAGGCGATTGAGGCGGTTCCCGTGGATGGGCGCACGCCGAAGATGGAGTTCACGCTGGGCGCGCTGTACGACCAGATGAAGCAGCCCAAGGACGCGATCGCGGCGTATAAGCGCGCGGAAGATATGGAGCCGGGCGATTTGCAGACCGTGGATGCGCTGGCGCAGGCGCTGCTCAACAACGATCAGCTCGACGATGCGCTGAAGCAGTACAAGGATCTGGCCGAAGCCAATCCCGACGACGCGGAGCCGCTGATTCACATCGCCGAGATCGAGCGCAGGCAGGGCAAGTACGAAGATGCTCTGACTGTCGTCCGCAAGGCGCGCAAGATGGATCCCAACTCGCTGGAAGCGGGATTCAACGAAGGCCTGCTGCTCGACATTCTGGACCGGCTGGATGAAGCCGTCCAGGTCTACCAGGAGATGGTGGATTCCCTCAGATTTCGCACGCCAACGGCGCGTATACCGAAGAAGAGAAGAACAACCGCAGCATCTTCCTGGAACGGCTGGGAACCGTGTGCCTGGAAGAGAACAAGCTGGACCTGGCAATTGGCGCGTACCAGAAGATGATCGACCTGGGCGGCAGCATAGCGGTGCGCGGCTATCAGGGCGAAATCGACGCCTATCGCGGCGCGCATGAATACGATAAAGCGCTCGAAGTGGCCAGAAAAGCCGTGGCTGCCGACCCCAAAGATCGCGACCTGAAACTGATGCTGGCAGGAGAAATCGCCGACCAGGGAAAGCCCGACGATGGACTGGCGATGGCGAAGAGTTTGCTCGATGGCGCCTCGCCCGACGAGCAGCGTGGCATCTGGCTTGCGATCGGGCAGATGAACGTGCGTCTGCGCCGCTGGAAGGATGCCGAAGACGCGCTCGACAAGAGCGAACCGCTGGCAACCAAGAAGGAAGACCGCACATATTTGTTTTTCGTGCGCGGCGAGCTGGCCGAACGGCAAAAGCATTACGACCAGGCTGAACAATACTTCAATCAGGCGCTCGCGCTCGATCCTGAGAACGCCATGACGCTCAACTATCTCGGCTACATGTGGGCTGACAGGGGTGAAAAGCTGCCTGAAGCGCTGAAGATGATTCGCAAGGCCGTGGACATTGAGCCGATGAACGGCGCGTATCTCGATTCACTGGGCTGGGTCTACTTCAAGATGGGGGAGAATGAACTGGCCGAGGATAATCTGCGCCAGGCGGTGAATCGCGACCAGACCGATCCCACGGTGCACATGCATCTGGGCGACTTGTACGAAAAGACGGGGCGAATTCGGCTCGCGGCCGCGCAGTGGCAGCTGTCGATGGATGAATTTGCGAAATCGTCGCCCGCCGACATTGAGCCGAGCGACGTGGCCAAGGTGCAGAAGAAGCTGGAAAGCGCTCGGGAGAAGCTCGCCAAAGAGGAAGGCGCTTTAAACCAGGGCAAGCCGGAGTAAGCGCTTCGACCCAGGCCGTTTTGGCGCACGCCCACGGCATTAGAGAAAGTATTCGAGCGAAATCCGGGCGATCCGAAGACTAATGCAGGTCCTTCGACTCGTCCGCCGCGGCGGACTCGCTCAGGATGACATCCTTCTAAAATCGCTTATGATCTACTGCGCGTGCGCCGTCGCATCGGCCAGGAAACCATCCACGTTGCTTTTATCCACCAGCGACGTGCCGGTATCGATGAAGACCGGGTACGGCGAGAAAGCGTCGACGCTGTAGTCCTTGCTGAACTGCGCGGGCGGATCGTGATAGATCTCGTCCAGCGCTTTCAGCCCGATGAAGCCCATCGTGAAGGGCTTCTGCACGACCGTCGAATCGATCACTCCGTCCTTGATTCCGTTCAGCGTATCGGGATTGACGTCCCACGCCACCACCACACGACTGGTGTCGCCGGTGCGCTTCACGGCATCGGCCACCAGTTTGCCCGAGGCGGAATCGAGGCAGATAAAGGCATCGACTTTCTTTGGGCCGGTGAGAGCCAGCAGTTGCTGGGTGCGGTCAAATGCCACCCTGGTGTCGCCCTTGATGTCGACGACATCGACGATGTTGATGCCAGGCCGGGTAGCAAAGACATCCTTGAAGCCCTTAAGGCGCTCTTCCGTGTTGGGCTGGCCGGTAATGGTATAGAAGACCACATTGCCTTTTCCGCCCAGCTTCTCGACGACCCGGCGACCGCCCAGGCGGCCAGCCTCCAGATTATTGGTGCCGATGAAGTAGAGCCTGCGGCTGTCCGCGGCGTCGGAGTCGATGGTGATGACGGGAATGCCGGCATCGATCGCAGCATCGATTTCAGGCGTGAGCACGGAAGCGTCGGAAACTGAGATGAGAATGCCGGCCGGCTTGGCCGCAACGGCGTTCTTCAGTTCCGTAAGCTCAGCCTGCGGGTCGTAGGTGTCGGGCCCGGCTACTTTGGCTGTCACCTGGTATTGCGCCGCTGCTTTCTTGAATCCCGCGACGCCCGTTTGCCAATAACTGGAGGACATGTTCGAGCCGACCAGGTAGAAGACTTCTTTGAGGGAGTGTCTTCCTTCACACCCCGGAATCAATATCGCTGCAAGCGCCGCGAGTGCCAGCGCCATTCCCTTCATCGGTTTCATGGTTTCCTCCCCGTAAAGCGAGAATTGAAGCGGGACCCCTGAAGCGGGACCCCTGAAGCGAGAATCGACGCGAGTCGGTTCGCCGCGGCCGGCCGTGGACGGTTGAGCGCACGCGCCAGCCCATCAAAAATCCGGCTGGATAGTACTCTCGTGAACCCAGCGTTGTCCATCCTGCGGCGTACTGGCCTTTTGTAACAGCCCCGGTGCGCCTCGGCCCGTGATACAGGGCACAGCATCCCGTGCGCCGCAGCGTCGCCTTTTGCGGTATAACCAGACCAGAACCGTAAAAGCAGCTTCTAGCTGCTAGCTCCTAGCTTCTAGCTCGTTTCGCTCGAATAGGCAGCATTGGCGCCGTGACTATATGCGTCGCGCGCCGAATGCAAGAACTGATGATTGCGCACAAGACCGAATCCGTAGTCCCGCTGCCGGCGGGAGTTGCCGCCAGCAGCCACGCTGACAGCGAACTGGTGCGCCGCGTCTATGCGCAGCCGCCGCACGCCTATCGCACGCCCTTTGCGCGCGATGCCGCGCGGGTTCTGCATGCGCGCGCCTTTCGCCGCCTGGCCGGGAAGACGCAGGTGTTTACCCGCCTGCCGGCGGAAGGACTTTCCGATCACTTTCGCAGCCGCCTCACACATACTCTTGAAGTGACGCAGATTTCGCGCACGGCGGCCGCGGCGCTGGGACTGAATGCGGAACTCGCCGAAGCGCTGGCGCTGGTGCACGACATCGGGCATCCGCCCTTCGGCCACGCCGGCGAAAAGGCGCTCGACCGCGCGCTCCGCGGCCACGGCTTGAGCTTCGATCACAACCTGCACGCGCTGCGCATCGTCACCTGGTTTGAGGAGCGCTATCCGGCCTTTCGCGGGCTCAATCTCACATTCGCGGTGCGCGAAGGCATCGTAAAACACTCGCGCGATTACTCCGCCGCGGAACATCCCGAGTTGGCGGAGTATCTTCTCGATGAGTTTCCGCCGCTGGAAGCGCAGTTGATCGATCTGGCCGACGAGATTGCCTATCTGACCGCCGATCTCGACGACGGACTGGACTCAGGCGTCATCGCGCTCGAACAGGTGCGCGAGGCCGTGCCTCTCTTCCGGGGCTTCCACGACGCTGCGCTGGCGAGTTACCCCTCCGCTGCGCCCAAGGTCGTGGTGTATGAGGCCCTGCGGCGCGTGTTGAACGCGCTGGTCACCGATTTAATTGAAGAAGTGCGCGCGCGCGTGACTGCGCTGGGCGCGACGACGCTCGACGAGATCCGGCACGCACCGCAACGGCTGGCCGCGCTCAGCCCGCGGATGGAAGCCGCGCGCATGGGGATGAAGGATTTTCTCTACGCCAGCCTTTACAACTCCCCCGGCCAGGAGCACGTGCACGCGCAGGCAGAAAAAGTGATCGTCGAGCTTTTCGACTTCCTGATGGCCGAGCCGGGGCTGATGCCGGAGGACCACCAGGCGCAGATCCCGACCCAAGGTTTGGCGCGCACCGTGGCCGACTACATTGCCGGGATGACGGACAGCTACATCGTGCAGTTGTGGGAGCAGTGCGGGGGACGGTAGCTGTTGCGCACTTCGTGCTTATTTCGCGGGAAGAAATTCGATCCGCGCCAGGTCTTCTACGCTCTTGAATCCGTAATCGGCGGTGAGTAGGACCTGATCGGGCGAGTCCATCGCGAGATCGAGAGCAAAAGCATCGGCGTACGCTATGTTGCGATCGACCTTCAGCGCGGCAGCGTGAACGGCTCGGTCGGCGGTAGCGGAGACGATTCTCGCTTCGCTGGGCAGAAGGCTCCTAAGAGTCGAATTTCATTCGATTCGCCGAAACGCTTGCGTAGTTTTCCCGCAATCTCGCCCCACTGGAGCGCGGAGATCGTGAGGTTCGCCCGTCGGCTCGCGCATGCGCTCAGAATCTCTTCGACGCGGTCCGCGCCTGCTCCGTCATCGAAGTAGCGCAGAGCCGCAGAAGAGTCCAGAACGTAGGTGATCATCGAGCCGTTTTACCAACCCTCTTCTCTCAACTCCCGTTCGCGTTCCCGGCGCCGGTCTTCGAGCAATTCATCGCACATTGAGGGGCCTCCCGCCGTGATTCCGCGCAATTTCTTGATCATCGCGAGCTTTGCCGTCTCTGTCTCGGGCGTCAAAACCACTTCCGGCCCGTCCCGGCGGATCGCAACGCGCGTTCCCGGCTCAATGCCTAGCTCCGCGCGAATACTGGCGGGAATTACCAGTTGCCCTTTCGTGCTAACGGTAGCGTAGATCGTCTCCATGGCTTACATCCTAGCATAAGTAAGATGGCCGTAGCAAAGTAAGACGATCCAAGTAGGTAAGACAATTGATAAATGGCTTACATTCTGATCCTCGTCTTACTGCACCGTCCCCTGCGGTCTTAGCCGCCGCAGATCTAGTGCGCACTGCACGGCATTCTGCGCGTTGAGGCGGAGATTGTCGGCCGCGGCCCAAAGCCACAGCCGCGATGCCTGACTGGAGTTGCGGCCCAGCAGCTCCGGACGCAGCCGCACCAGGACTTCGTTCTGTCCTGTGGCCGCCAGATTCGAAGGCGAATCCGTGTCTTCGAGCACCAGCTCGATGTGCTCGCCGGTAAGCGCCTCTTCGAGGGCGACAATTTCCACTGGCCGCTCCAGCTCCACGGCAATGGAAAACGTGAGGCCATGGAAGACCGGCGCGTGAATTACCTGCACACGCCAGGGCCGGACCGCGGCCGTGCGGTGAGCGCTTCGTAATGGCGGCGAATGCGCGCTTCCACGTGAGCCAGGCTGACAGTGGCCTCTTCGCCCAAGCCGCCCAGCAGGTTAAACGCGACCTGCGCGTCGTAAATGCCTCGCGGTACCGGCTGGAAGTTGAGCAGGTTGACCGTCTGCTGATGCAACTCATCCATGGCGGCGCGGCCGAACTCGCTGGCTGGTTCAAGGACCGTGGCCGCGGCAAAGCGGATCGGGGCAGCCTGTTGCAGCCGCTGCAGCAGCAGGGCGATCGCGATGACGGCGGGATGCGCCGGCACCACAGCGGGAGTGAACAGGTCGACGGCCGCGGCTTCAGTCTCCAGCCAGGGAGCGCGGATCAGAACGCCGGCTTCCTGATCGAGTGCGCCAGAGAGGTCGAGGACCGTGGAGCCGGAGCGAAGCGCTTGCTGCCAGTAGCGGCGCGTGAGGCTCTCTGAGCCGCAGAAAAAGGTGAAATCGGCGCGTTCGAATGCTTCGGCGCCGATGACCTGGATGAAGGTGACCTCGTCGCCCACCTGCTCCAGCTGGCCCTGGGTTGCTTCTTCATCGAGGAGGGCAAAGTTGGAGGCGGCAAGCGGCGACTCGGAGAGTACGTCCTTCAACTCACGGCTGAGCAGGCTCGATGCGCCGGCGATGGCAATTTTGTACACAGGCATCCTCAAAAGAATTAAGTTAGCGAGTTACCGATTTAGCAGTACAGCAAGTCAGCGTCAGGTTCATCGCGCCGGAGCCCTGGCCCAATGCACGGTAGGGGCGCACCGCGAATTCTATTCGGAAAACCTGGGACCGAGTGGTTCTGATTCGGCAGGAGTCCCGGGCGCCGGTGTCGCAGCAGGACGCCGCCGCCGGCGGCGTCGCCACCCATAAACCGCGCGCGCCCAAATCCCCGAGAACATGTACACCAGCGCGGCCAGGAACAGGGTCACGTTCGAAAACCGAATCACGATGTAGCCAATGAGCGCCAGCAGCAACAGCAGACGGAAGGGGTGGCTGCGGGAAAGATTGATCTCCTTGGCCGACCAGAATCGCCAGGTGCTGACCATCAAATAAGCCGCGAGTCCGACCATGATGAGCCAGGGAACGGCAATGTACCAATAAACATTGGGAATTCCGTAACAAAGGTGCACGCTGGCGGCAAGCAAGCCGGCGGCCGCGGGAATGGGCATGCCCACAAAGTACTTGCGATCAGGCCGGCCTGGGTTGCGCGGCTGCGGGTTGTGGCTGATGTTGAAGCGGGCCAGGCGCGATGCGCCACCAAGAAGGAACAGGAAACAGATGAAGGCTCCGGCTTGAAGCAGATGCATGTGCAGTTGCGCATTGATGGAGTCGGGTAGAAAGTGAAATCCCCAGACCAGGGCCAGCAGACTGGGCGCCATGCCGAAGGCGATGATGTCGGCCAGCGAGTCCAGTTCCCGGCCGAAATCGCTGGTGGTGTTGGTCATGCGCGCGATGCGCCCATCGAGCGCGTCGAAAGGAATGGCGAAAAGGATCGCGATCGCGGCCCAGTCCAAATGCCTCTGCGCGTCGCCGCTGATGGCGTCAATCGTTTGCGTGATGGAAAAGAAGCCGGCGGCAATGTTGCCGGCGGTAAATATCGACGGCAACAGGAACATGCCGCGGCGCAGGCGGGGATGCGGCTTCGCTCTTGATCTGCGCAGAGATCGAAGTGGTTCATGCGCGACCTCCGGGTGGGACACTGGGGGTCCTCGAATGCAGGTCTTCATCCGCGGAGGGAACGGCAGCGAGTACGCTTGCGCCGCCTTTCACGCGATCTCCCACTTTCACACGCAGCTCGGCGGTTGCCGGCAGCAAAACATCCACCCTGGAGCCGAATTTGATGAGCCCCACGCGCTCGCCGCGCTCCACGGTCTGGCCTTCGGCGCAACGGCAGACGATGCGCCGCGCCAACAGTCCCGCAATCTGCTTGAACGTGATTTCGAAGCCAGCATCCGCGCCTTCGCCGCGCAACGTGATGGCGCTTCGCTCGTTGCGCTCGGCCGAAGCCGGGTTCATGGCGTTGAGGTATTGGCCCTTCTGATAGTGAACGCTGCTCACCGTGCCACCAATGGGCGCGCGGTTGACGTGCACATCGAAAACGCTCAGGAAAATGCTGATGCGCTGGAGCGCGCCTTCCGTGGTGGTGATGGATGCAGTTTCGGTGACCCGGCCGTCACCCGGAGAAACAATCAAGCCTTTGCCGGTAGGAATGGTGCGATGAGGATCGCGGAAAAACCAGAGGAAAAAAGCCGCCAGCAAGTATCGGGGCAATGCCCCACGCCCAGGCACCTGTAAACCACATAAGCGCCGCGGCCACGGCTATAAAGCTGAGCGCGTAAATGTAACCGTCACGAACCATTGTCCCAACGATTATACGGTGCTTCCGGGCAACGGCTGTGCGGGCCAGGCAGTTAACGGGCGCACACTGCACAACGGAACGCCGCTGGGGCGTTGCGCTAGGCAAATTGAACTGTCAAGAGCCCTTGAACTTGCGATCGAGCTCGCGATTTAGGCCACGGCCAGCTGACGCCGTTCGAGCGCGAAGATCAGATCCTTGGCGTGCAGCTTGAGCTTCTTGAGTCGCACTTCCTCGAGCTGCTCGTCTTCGGTGAGGTAGGGCTTTTGAAGCAGTTCTTCCAAACGCTGAGCGTAGCGGTGATGTTCGGCGTGCAGACGATCAATTTCTTCGCCCAGCGTGGAACCCTGTATTTCGTCCATCAAGCACCCCCAGTGGCGGCTCAGTTTGGGACTATCTGCCGAGGTCGCCAATTTTCATTAGAACATTTACATATATCGCCGTAATGGTAGAAACGGCAAGCGTTAAAAAAACTGAAGGTAACCGAAGACTGTGGATTTCAGGTGAGCAGGGTAGCGGAGCTAGCGGCGTTCGCGGTGTTAGCGAAGTTAGGCCGGATCGACCGGCGCTCAGGAAAGCTTCTCAGCGGGCGGGAGGTGCATGAGAACCGCATCTTCAATCGGATCTGCATAATAGCCCGGCCGGAGACCGGTTTTGACGAAGCCGAGGGCCTCGGTAAAAGGCCAAGGCCGGTTGGTTCGAGGCTCGCACCTCAAGCAGGATCTCGTCCACGCCCGCGGCCCTGAGCTTCGGCTGCCAGTGCCTGAAAAAGACGCTCGCCCAAGCCTAGCCGTTGGCTCTCCGCGGCGACGGCGATGCTTTCCAGCTCGGCCTGCGGCGGCAGGAGGCTGGCGACGGCGAAGCCGAGGATGGAGCCGGGCTGGGGGCCTCGGCCGCTACCAGGGCGATGCGGCGCGGCGTGGACTCTGGCTCAAATTGCGAATTGATGGCGTTCAACCAGGCCGACCGCGGCCAGTGCGGCGCTTCCGGAAGGTCTTCGAGCAATGGTCCAGCACGCGATCGAGGTCAGCCGCGGTCATGCGCCGGATCACGATCTCGGGCTTCATGCGCCCTTCGATTCGGGATAACTGGTCGCGGCCGCTGGGCCGCCGCATCTGACTGGCGGCGACATCGGCGCCGAAGATCTCGGCATCGGAGCGGCGCAGGTAGTGGCCGTCGAGCAGCGCAAGGTCGACTGCAGCGCCGGCAATGAGCCGCGCTTCGCCGGGACGAAGCGCGTCCGAGGCGAGTGGAGCGGGCGTGTTGACGAGTTGCGTTTGCGGCCAGACGCGGGCGAGCAACGCCGCTGCGCTCTCGTCGCAAACGGCGACGCGGGTGGGTGCGGGCTGGACGGCGGCGAGTTCTTCGGGACCGGCCAAGAGTTCGACGGGCAGCCGGCCTGTGCGCTCCAGACGCAAGTACACTTCGCCGCGATGCGCATCGAGTGCTGCCGAGGGGACGCCCGATTTGCGCGAGAGAACTTCGAGCCGCGAGATCGCGACCACCGGAATTCCGGCGCCCTGGGCGAGGCCCTTCGCGGCGCTCACGCCCACGCGCACCCCGGTAAAGCTGCCCGGGCCGTTCACGACGACGATGCCGTCAAGGTTGCGGAGTTCGAGACCTGCGGAATGCAGCAAGCTCGGCGACCGCCGAGACCAGCGTCGCCGAGTAGGTGCGCCCGGCAAGCTCAGTCTGCCCGAGAATCTCGAGATCGCGGCCGGGAATCCGCCCCAGCGCCACCGAGCCCGACGGCCCGCAGGTGTCGATCGCGAGCAGGAGCGGAAAATCAGGCATAGTCGCTCATCACACCGCTTTGAGCGCCTGGTCGAGGTCGGCGATCAGGTCTTCCTTGTCCTCAATCCCGATCGACAGGCGGATGCGGCCCTCGTTGATGCCCATCTACGGCGCACTTCTTCGCTCACCGAGCCGTGCGTGGTGGTGGCCGAGTGCGAGGCCAGCGACTCCACGCCGCCCAGCGACTCGGCGTTGAGGAAGATCTTGATCGCCGTCAGGAAGCGCTCTGCTTCCTCGCGCGACTTGAGCTCGAAGCTCATCATGGAGCCGAAGCCCTTCTGCTGCTTCACGGCCAGATCGTATTGCGGATGGCTCTTGAGGCCCGGATAGGCGAGCTTGCGTCACCTTGGGATGCGTGGAGAGGAACTCCGCCACAGCGCGGCCGTTCTCCTCGTGCTGCTTGATGCGCAGCGGCAGCGTCTTGATGCCGCGCAGCACCAGGAAGCACTCAAAGGGCGACATCACGCCGCCGGCCGCCTTCTGGATGAGCAGAAAACGCTCCTTGTGCTCGGGCTTGGAGCCGATGAGCGCGCCGCCCAGGCCGTCGGAGTGGCCGTTCAGGTACTTCGTCGTCGAGTGCATCACGATGTCCGCGCCCAGCGCGAGCGGGCTCTGCAGCGCCGGCGACAGAAACGTGTTGTCGACGCTCACCTCAACGCCATGCGCGTGGGCGATCTTGGCCACGCCGGCAATGTCGGTGAGGATCATGAGCGGATTGCTCGGCGTCTCGATGTGCACGAGCTTCGTATTGGGCTTCATGGCTGCTTCAACGGCCGCGAGGTCGCTGGTGTCGACGTACTCGATCTCGATGCCGTAGCCGCTCACGATCTGGTCGAAAAGGCGGACCGTGCCGGCGTAGACGTCCCTCGAGCAGACGATGTGGTCGCCCGAGCGCAGCATGGCCACGAGCGCGGAGATGGCCGCCATGCCGGTGGTAAACGCATGACCGCTCGTCCCGCCTTCGAGCGCGGCCAGGGCAGTCTCCAGCCGGTCGCGCGTGGGGTTGCCGGCGCGCGAGTAATCCCAGCCGCGGTCCGAGCCGATGCCGGTGAGTTCAAAGGTCGAGGAAAGGTAAACGGGCACGTTCACCGCGCCCGTCAGCGGGTCAGGATGCTGCCCGGCGTGAACGGCAAGGGTCGAGTACTTGTATTCGGACATGGTCTTAGCTTCTAGCTGCTGGCTCCTGGCTTCTAGCTTATCGTGGCGAGCATGGAAGCGGCCCAGTGGTTTGCGGCCAGCGGCGAATTGCGCGGCGTCAAATGCGGTTAGGACGGCTGGGTTGCGAGTGGGAGAACAAGGCGGATTCGTCTGGATGATTTTCGCGCCGCCCCTACGGGGCTGCGGTCGATTTTCCCCATTCTTGACCAGGGTTCCGCTGCGCTTTACCCTGGGCTATTTTCGATGGCCCCTCCGGGGCCAAGCTTCACGTGAACTGGCTCCGAAACACCGCCTTGATGTGCGCCAGTCGCTTTTCGAGCGCATTGGTCTCCTCCTCCAGCCCCAACCGCCGCGCCAGACCGATGGCGTCGTAATAGCACTCTTTGGCATCGCTGTAGCAGGCGGTCGCGCCGCTCGGGGAATGGGCTTCGTACATATCGTCGTAGGCCTTCTCGCCCATCGCTTTCAGGTGCTTCAGTTGATCCAGTTGCGCAGCGCGTTCCGTCTCATCGGCCATTGGTTTTCTACTTTTCCAGCTGCAGCCTTGCCGGCCGGCCGTGGGGTGGGGAAGTAGCCGGTGCGGGTGCGCACCGTTAGCTTGCCATCGCCCTTGGACTCGGCGGTCACGTCCACCTTGCGGAATCCCGGAACCGAAATCGGCTTGGTGGAGTGGTAGCCGATCGTGTACTGGCTGCGAATGTCGCGCGCCACCTCAGCGGCAATCTGATCCACCTGATCGATAGACTTGGGGAAGAATGCCAGGCCGCCGGTTTCCTGCGAAAGCATCTCGAGCGCGCGGCGCGCATGGCGTACTTCGGCGCGGGTCATCTCGGGACCAAAGAGCAGGCCAATCGAATAGACAACTGGGCCTGAGAGCTGCTGCACCCGGTGGATAGTCTGCTCGAGGTCCAGGCTTGAAGCGTTGTCTTCGCCGTCGGTGATGAGGATGAGCACCTGCTTGGGCCGCTTGGCATCGGCGGCCAGTTTGTCGGCAGAAGCCGCTACAGCGTCGTAGAGCGCGGTGCCGCCGCGCGAATCAATGTGCGCGAGCCCGTCGCGCAGCTTCTTGATGTCGGAGGTGAATTCGCAGTCAATGAAAGCTTCGTCGGAGAAGTTCACGACAAAGGCTTCGTCCTGGGGGTTCGAGGCCTCAATCAAATCGATCGCGCTTTTATTCACCGAAGGCCGCTTGAGGTACATGGACCCGGAATTATCCACCACCAGTCCCATGGACACGGGCAGATCGGTGTGCTGGAAGCTGACGATGTTCTGCTTGACCCCGTCCTCCATGATCGTGAAATCGTCTTTGGTCAGGTTCTCGACGAGTTGCGAGCCGTTGAGGACGGTGGCGTTGAGCACCACTTCTTCCACGTCGGCATGGAGCAGGTAGCCCTCGCCTTTCTTTTCCATGCTCCCGGTGGATGGCACCGGCGGCGTGGTGTCGGGGGAGCGCACCGGATCGGTATCCTGCGTGAGCGTGGGCGACTGCGCAGGCTGGGGCGCGGCTGCGGGAGCATGAGCCTGAGCCTGGGCTTGGGCCTGCTGGGCGAGAAGCACGGGGACCAGAAGCCCCGTTAGGAAGAGGAGCGCGGCAAAGGCCGCTCTATTGCAATGGCGCATAGTACCCGGTGCGAGCATAAACCGTAAGTGGAGGCAGTCCCGGTGGAGGATTAACCTTTACCTTCACTTTACGCCACTTGCCGTCGCGGGTCAGATCCCTGGGCTTGTAGCCGATCACATACTGATTGCGCAGCTCGGTGGAGATCTTCTCGGCAATGTCGCTCATCTCGTCCACGTCATCCACGCGGAACATGCGCCCACCGGTAGCGGAACTGATGTCGTCGAGCAGCTGCGGACCGGTGCGCTCCTCGGGAGTGGGCGCGTAGGGATCGAAGATGCCTATGGAATAAATCTCCACATCGGCTTCGCGCACCTGCGCTCTTACCTCACCTTCGGTGTAGCGCGAGCGGTTGTCGCCGCCGTCAGAAACGACCAGGAGCGCTTTACGCTCGTGGTGGGCGTCTTTCATTTTCGCGAGACCGAAGTAGATGGCGTCGAGCAACGCCGTGCGATGGGCGGCGTGCACCGTGGCCAGCCGCGCCTGAATCTGCTCGACAGAGCTGGTGAAGTCCTCAATCAGCTCCGGCCGGTCGTTGAAGCCGATGACGAAGAACTCATCCTGCGGGTTGGCGGTTTTAATGAACTGCAAAATCGATTCGCGGGCGCGGATCAGCTTGGAGGTCATGGAACCCGAGAGGTCGAAAATGATGCCGATGGAGACCGGCGCGTCTTCAGACGCAAAGCTCGCTATACGTTGCTCGCCGTTGTTCTCATAGATTTGGAAGTCATCTTTTTCGAGGCCCGTGACCAGTCGATTCAAAGGGTCAGTGACCGTAATGGGAACCAGCACCATATCCACATTCATGCGGATGAACGATCCGGGGTGAATTTTGAGCGAGGCCGGCCCGGACTCGGGACCTGCCTCAGCGCCTTTGGGCTCGCCTGCGGGCGCAGAGGTGCTTGCTGGCGGCTCGACATGGACTTTGCTGAGCGGATCTTCCTGGGCGTAGGCCCGGGTAAGGCACAAGGCGAAGCACGAAACCAGGGCCAGCACACAGAAACCCAGGCGGCGGCGAACCCGGTGAAGGTTGCCGTCCCCGTTGTGGCTAGCGCGCTCTCGGGGAAGCGTCATCATGCGGCACCATGAGCGAATGAAGGCGATATTACCACTTTCGGCAAGCCTCCGTTGTCAGCGAATTGTAATCTGACTTCCTGCATTTCGAGATGCGCCAACGCCGGCCGCGCGCTGCGATACAATCAACCCTGAACTCCCCGCGCCCCCATTGCCGGGAACGGCCTGTGGAGGCATAAATTCCACCTTTTCAATAGCGGAGCACGACCTTCCTCATGGCTCGCATTTATCCTTTTCGCGCCTGGCGCTACAATCCTTCCGCGGTCCGTCTAGCCGACGTGGTCACGCAGCCTTACGACAAGATCTCGCCGGCCATGCAACAGGCCTATTACCAGCGCAGTCCCTATAATCTCGTCCGCATCATCCTGGGACTGCCTGAGCTATTTGACGCGGAGAAGGATGAAAACGTCTATAGCCGCGCGGCGCGGGATTTTCGGGCCTGGCGCGAGCAGGGCATTTTGACTCAGGAACACGATCCCTGCGTCTTTGCCTATTCACAGCGCTTCCAGGTTCCCGGAACCGACACAATTAAGGAACGGCGCGGGTTTATTGCACTCGGAAAGCTGCACGATTACTCGGACAAGGTGGTCTTCCGGCACGAGCAGACGCTCTCCAAACCCAAAAGCGACCGGTTGAACCTGCTGAAGGCCACGCAGGCGCACTTCGGACAGATTTTCATGCTCTATTCCGATCCTTCGGGCAGCGTGGAGAAGAATCTTTGCGACGGCAATGGCGCGGCCGATGCGGAGGTAACCGATGAGTACGGTGTGCTGCACCGGCTGTGGCGCGTGAACAACTCCGCCACCATCCGGTTGCTGACTACCGCCATGGATGACAAGAAGCTGATCATCGCCGACGGCCACCATCGCTACGAAACTGCGCTCAATTATGCGCGCGAGCACGGGCACGCTACTGCGCAGGCTGAATCGAGCGGGTCCGGCCTCCCGCAGCCACCGTATCCTGAAGCTGCCGTGATGATGACGTTCGTGAACATGGATTCAGACGGCCTGGTGATTCTGCCGACGCATCGTGTTGTGCATAGCCTTGAAGAATTCGATCCCGCAGCATTTCGCGCCAAAGCCGAAGATTTTTTTGCCGTGGAAACGCTGGCGCCAGGCGATGCGCAAAGCTATATCGGCAGGCTGTCTGGCCAAAGCGGCACGGCTTTTGTGGCCGTCACGAAAAGTGGTGACTTTTTGCTGCGCGCCAAACCCGAAGCAATGGCCAAAGCGCTCGCCGATGTGCCCGAGCGGCAGCGCCAGCTCGACCTCACGCAGTTGCATTCCATCGTTCTGGACCGGCTGCTGGGGCTGGACGCCGAAAAAGTGCGCGAGCAAACGAATCTCCGCTACCTGAGGGACGCTGGCGAAGCCGTGGAGCAGGTACGCAAGGGCGAGGCCGACGTGGCGTTCCTGACCAACCCCGTGACTATGGAGCAACTGCGCGAAGTGGCCTTTGCGGGCGAGGTAATGCCCCAGAAATCCACCGACTTCTTTCCCAAGCTGCTGAGCGGCTTGGCGATTTATGCGCTGGACTAGGATCGTACGACGGAAGTAACCTACTTCCAGGGCACAAGGAACCGGGTGACCGATGCCGACGATCAGCAGGTTCTACGGAATCTTGATCCAGATGTACTTCGGTGACCACGCTCCGCCGCACTTCCATGCGCTCTATGCTGAATTCGAAGCCGTGATCGATATTCAGACTCTCGGAGTCATTCGCGGCAGTTTGCCCAGCCGTGCAATGGCGCTGGTGCTGGAATGGGCTCAACTACACCGCGAAGAACTGAGGCGCGATTGGGAACTATGCATGCAGAATCAGCAACCCGTGAAAATCCTTCCGCTCCCTTAACCGCGGAGGTCACACCTCGTTCACCCTGGCGCGTCACTGCAGTTGAGGCGCTTCCCGGCTACCGGCTGCGAGTTGCCTTCGCTGACGGGCTAACCGGAACGGTCGACATGTCGAACATGGTGCATTCGCCGAAGGCCGGAGTTTTCGCGGCGCTCGCGGACCCTTCTCTGTTTGCGCAGGTCAAGCTGGTTTTGGGCGCAGTGACGTGGCCCGGTGAACTGGACCTTGCGCCCGATGCGATGCACGCCGCAATTCAGGAGCATAAGGAGTGGTCGCTCTAAGAGCGGTGGGGCGGGATCCAGGCCCCGAGGTATGCATTTGCCGGCAAGGCTTGAGACTCTGCCAATTTCTCGATCTTCAGTTCGGATGTTCCGGCGCTGCCGCTTTATTTTGCTGCTGGCGACGCTCGCCGCATCCCTCCCTGTCACTCCGCAAGGCCCTCCCGCTCCCGCGCCTCGCTTCGTGGTGGTGCTTGACGCGGCCCACGGCGGCGACGACCCTGGCGCACGCCTCGGCGACCAATCGGAAAAGGACTACACTTTGGCGCTCAGCGTGAAACTGCGCTCGCTGCTCGTGGCGCGCGGCATTGCTGTGGTGACGACGCGCGAGTCGGGCGCGGACGTGGATGCTCTCGCCCGCGCCGAGATTGCCAACCACGCCAACGCCGCGGCCTGCCTGAATCTGCACGCAGCATTGGTCAGCTCGACAAGCGGACCCGCCGTGCACCTGTTCATTTCTTCCCTTCCCCCTGCGGCTGACGCACGATTCGTGCCATGGAAAACGGCGCAGTCCGCATGGATACGGAGCAGCACCGAGTTGGCCGGGGTGTTGAATTCCGCGCTTAACCATGCCGGCATTACGGTGACTCTCGGTCGAACGGCGCTGCCTGCCATCGACAGCATGGCCTGCCCTGCCGTCGCTGTTGAAATTGCGCCGCAACGCCAAACCGATGCGACGAGTGCAGACGATGCAGGGTTCGAGGCAAAAGTAGACGAAGCGCTGGCGGCGGCATTGGTCGAGTGGCGCTCCGATGGCGGACAATTCGGAGGGCAATTGGGAGATCGGCGGCCATGATTCCTCGCCACCAAACCGTGTTGTTCGTGATCCTGCTGCTGGCCTCGATCGTCATGGGCGCGGTGCTGTGGAACCAGTTGCGGCGCGCGCACGAGCGCCTGCTTCGCGGCCAGGACGCAGCGCCGACCCAGGCGCCGCTGGTGGCTCCGGCGGAGCAGGCCACGCTGATGGTGGCCAGCGATGCGGACAATTCCGTGCAGCCGCGGATTCTGACCTTGCCTCTGCCGCAGAATCCCGAAGCCCGCGCGCGAGCGGTGCTGGGAAAGCTGCTCGACCTCTACGCTGCGCCCGATGCCACGCATCCCGTTCCCGGCGGCGCCAGTTCCATCGCGCAAGTCTTTCTGGTGCCCATGGAAGAGGGTAGCGGAAAAGCCACAGACAGCTCGCCGCAGTTGGCCGTAGTGAATCTGACCAGCGCGTTTGCGGCTGGACATCCTTCGGGACTCGAGGCCGAGACGCTCACCATTCTTTCCATCTGCGCCACGCTGAGCGTCAACCTGCCGCGCGTGACCGAGGTACGATTCCTGGTGGACGGCCAGACGCGCGCTACTCTGGCCGGTCACGCCGATCTGACGCGCACTTACCTTACCGCCGAAACGGTTCCAACTGAGGGAGCGCACTAGTGACCACATTCCAACCTCAGCGTCGACTCCCACAGGCGGTCCCACCATCGGCGTCTTCGATTCCGGCTTCGGCGGATTGACGGTGCTGCGCGCGCTTATCGAACGGATGCCGCGCGCACGCTTCGCGTTTCTCGGCGATACGGCGCGGCTGCCTTACGGCTCGAAATCACGGCGTACGATTGCGCGTTACGCGGCCGAGAGCGCGCAGTTCCTGGTGCGCGAGCAGGGCGCGGAGTTTCTTGTGATCGCCTGCAACACGGCCAGCGCCCTTGCGCTCGACGCCATTCAGGATGCGGTGCCGGTTCCCGTGCTGGGCGTGATCGAGCCGGGCGCGATGGCCGCGCGAAAGGCGTCCACTACCGGCAATGTGCTGGTGATCGCCACGGAAGCCACGGTGCATAGCCATGCCTACGCGGCGGCGTGCCACGCGCAGGGATTGCGCGCGCTCGAGAAGGCCTGCCCACTGCTGGTGCCGCTGGTCGAGGAGGGATGGACCGACCATCCCGTGACCGCGGAGATCATTGAAATTTATCTGAACGAGTTGCGCGCGGAAGCCGCCGCACAGGGGCTCAAGCCCGACACGCTTGTGCTGGGCTGCACTCACTACCCGCTGCTGCGGCCGCTGATCGAACGCGCGGTGCGCCAGGGAGTGAAGGTGATCGATTCCGCCGAAGCCGCGGCGCAGGCCGCGGTCGGACTCCTTGGCGGGCACGTTGCGCCAGCGGTTGCGGGGGCAGCTGCCCAGACCGAGGTGCGCTGTTTCGCCACCGATTCGGTGGAAAAATTCGAGCGGCTCGGCTCGCGATTCCTGGGGCGGCCTGTGGGACATGTGGAATTGATCGATCTCGGCGGGTGAGGGCGACTCGATGCATCGCCCCTACGGGGCTGGCGAACATTTTGGGCGCCAATTCCCCACGCTGAAGCGCGGGGCTAACGACCGTCGCACCTCCGGCGCGAGGAAACCGAACCTCTTTCATCGAAAGATCTGCTTAAGCCATCTTCCTGCACGGCGAAGCCATGGTGCGATTGCAACGAATTTCGCTCTGGTATTCTGAGAATTGCGCGACTCCGTCGTCTTCCCTTTTGGACTCAATTCCTTGGAGGAACAACCTACGCATGATTAACCTCGCGGGCAAGACAGCCGTGGTTTTCGGGCTGGCCAACAAGCGCTCGATCGCCTGGGGCATCGCCCAAAAACTTCACGAGGCCGGCGCGACCCTGGCCATCTGCTACCAGAACGAGCGCATGAAATCCGAAGCCGGAGAGCTGATCAACGAGCTCGGGAGCGCCAGCGGTTTCCAGTGCGACGTGTCGAACGACCAGGAGATCGCAACTCTTTTCGCGGCGCTCAAGGAAAAATACGCGAAGATCGACATCCTGGTGCACGCCGTTGCCTACGCGCCCCCCGAGGACCTGAAAGGCGAGTTCATCAACACCAGCCGCGAAGGCTTCCGCATCGCGCATGACGTGAGCGTCTACTCTCTCATTGCGGTGAGCCGCGGTGCGGTTCCATTGATGACTGAGGGCGGCAGCATTATTACCCTGACTTACTACGCCGCCGAAAAAGTGGTGCCGCATTACAACGTGATGGCCCTGGCCAAAGCCTCGCTCGAGTCTGCTGTGCGCTACCTGGCGTACGAGCTGGGGCCGAAGAACATCCGCGTCAACGCCATTTCGGCTGGGCCCATCAAGACGCTGGCCGCGCGCGGCGTGGGCGCACTGGGAGACATGCTCAAAGCGCATGCCGAGCGAGCGCCACTGCACCGCAACGTGGACCAGGGCGAGGTGGGCGGCACGGCGCTTTACCTGGCCAGCAATCTGGCCAGCGCCGTTACCGGCGAAGTGATCTACGTCGATTGCGGCTACAACATCATGGGGTTCTGAGAAGGCGCCGGGGCCACGATTTTCTGGTGAGTCGCAGCGCGATCAGGCCGTATGCAGAAGCCTGAAGCGGTCGATATCGGCAGCGCGTTTTTCCGCGGCGGATTCGATCTCAGAATGCGCGGAAACAAGGTTGCGGCCGCGGTGCTTGGCCTCGTACATGGCTGTATCCGCACGCCGCATCATTTCCTCCCAGCCGCGCGCGAGTTCGAGTTGCGCCACTCCGGCGCAGACCGTCATCCTGACTGGACCGGTTTCAAAGTTCACTTCAAGATCGGCCACGGCCTGGCGCACGCGCTCGGCCATGCTGAGCGCCGCTTCGCCTGTCGTATCCGGCAACAGTATCGCGAACTCCTCGCCGCCCATGCGCGCCAGTAAATCTTGCTGCCGGAGTAAGCAGTTCAGACGGCGCACCAAGGCCTGCAACGCACAGTCGCCCGCAGCGTGCCCGCGGGTGTCGTTCAAATGCTTGAAGTTGTCGATGTCGATGATGATGATGCTCAGCGCGTTCCCGTAGCGCAGGCAGCGCGCGGTCTCGCGCAGCGCGGCTTCCTCCATCGATCGGCGATTCAACGCGCCCGTCAAGGGATCGGTGCGCGCCCGCCGCGCAAGTTCTCCCTGCAATTCGGTCACCAGGAACCACATCTGGCACATGGCCATGCAAGCGGCAAGAAACGCCGCCGCGGCCAGCGAATAGAGCCAGCGGGGGTCGCTATGGGCGTCAACGGTCTTCCAGGGCTGCGCATAGCGCAAATTGGTCAGAATGGCGCGGTACGCGGCCACGCACATCTGCCCGCAGACTAACACAGCGCTCACGCGCGTCACTGCCGTGAACGGCCCGCTGCGGTATTTCCACAATGTCCATGCCGAAAAACCGCACAACGCCACAAACGGAAGATTAATTACATTGCCGGTGTAAGGAATTTTCGCAAGAAATGTAATGGTGTATGCCGCCAAAACCAGGCCGATGGGAATCCAAAGTTGTCGAGGCCGGAAAGGCTTGCGCACCACAAACCAATACAGGCCCATCCACTGCATGGCAATCGAAACAAGATAGAGCTCGTTGGCGGCCATGCTGCCGGCAAATGCCGGAGCCTTGCCCTCCAACCCCTGCAGGATAAGCTTGATCAATCCAACAACTTGCGCGCCGGCGAACCACCGCATCCCTACCGCGCGCCGGTTATAGCACGCGAGTACCCCAATGCACACCGTGAACACGGTGACCGACGCGATGTTCGTAAAGAAGAATGTCCCGTAGTCCATTCCGCCGCACAACTCTCCGGAAGTTCCCAGTCCAATCGTCCTGTATATCGGCGGGAAGTCCGTTTTGATCGAGGTAATCGGCTGCCCTTTCCGTTGATTGCGAAGAGAGGCACCGATTCGCCCACGAATCTCTCAATCTTATCGTCGCTTTTGTGGTTATGGACTACATCTTCCGGGGGGTTAAGGTTACTCTTGGAACGTCAGAATCTCAGCCCATACAGCGGGTTCGACGGGCAGACCCAGACGCAGATTTTCCTCGCGGATGCGCAGGGTTTGCTCGCCGGGATAGCGCACCTTGCGATTTGCCGGCGGCGGGCTGGGAGTTGTGCAGGGACGCAACGACTCCGTCGGCGATTTCCTCCGCCTGCGATTGCGGGCCAAATGCCGCGGGATTGAGAGCCAAAAACATCTGCGAGATGCCGGCTTCGCGCTCGGCGTCGGGCGCGATCTGATGCGTGGCGTGGCCCAGCGCCATCATGGCTGCCACCATGTCGAGCAGCACCGAGAGACCTGAGCCTTTCCAGTAGCCGATCGGCAGCGGGCGCCAGGACTTCTCGATCGCCGCCGGGATCGCGGGTCAGATTGCCCTCGGCGTCGAAGCCGCCGTCGACCGGCAGCTGCTCGCCGCGCTTCCTGTAGCTTTCGAGGGTGCCGTAGGAAAACTGCGACATGGCCATGTCGAGCACGACAGGCCCGCTGGAGCGGGGCACGGCGATCACCAGGGGATTGTTGCCGATGGCGCGTTCCGCACCTCCCCAGGGCGGCAGATTGGGCATGGTGTTGGTCCAGCAGATGCCGATCATGCCGGCTTCCGCGGCCTGCCAGCCATAGGTGCCGGCGCGCATCCAGTGATTGGTGTTGCCCATGCTCACGCAGCCGATGCCATGCTCGCGGCCCAGCGCGATGGCGCGCTCCATGGCGGCGAGCGCATTCAAATTGCCGGGGCCTTTGTGCCCGTCCCAGCGCTCGAGCGCGCCGCACCGCGCCGTGGCGGCGGCCTCGCCTGCAGGATCGACGCAGCCGTTGCGAATGGTGGCTACAAAACGCGGAAAGCGGTTGATGCCGTGCGTATAGACGCCGTCGCGCGTGGTTTCGGCAAAAAGGCGCGCGCAGGTCTGGGCGCGATCGGCGGCAAAGCCGAGCGTCGAGAGAATGCCGGCGAGAGTTTGCTGGACTTCGTCGAAGGGGATGCGGTTCATGGGTGCTCTCAGGAAGTTGTATCAGGCGACACGAAGGAACCGGAAGGGAGATTACGTGCTGTGGCTATTCGCAAAGAATCGAATTGCGCTATTGGCGATGTTCTTTCCGATCGGCTGATTCGGGGAAATCGAGTCGAAGCTGCCGAACGCGCGCCAAGGCGGTCCTGTACAGGCACTCTCCCATCGCCGTTCCGGCCCCGGAACCGGTGGTATAGCTGAATTTCACAGCGTCGCAGTATTGGTCACGGTAGCTGCGCCATGAAACCTGCGAGTCTTCGAGGCTCTTCGCTGCGTTTTCAAGTAGCTGAAGAATGACAGGACCATAAATCTCTTTTTCCTTTGGGCTCGTTTCGCGCAAGTTTGCGGCGGCGCGCGCCACGACATCATCGGCTAATTTGTTCATGTCTATTTGTGCTTTCCAATAGCACTCTTTCGTCTCGTAGTTGGAGACGTTGGGCCCATCAGGGCATGGTTTGTCCTTCTGCCCGAAGCACAGAAACGGCAAACCGAACAAACAAGTGAGAATGAGGTTACGAATGTTGCTTCGCATCGGCGTTCAAACTCCGTCTCCAATCGTACTGCAGATTTCGGATAAGCTCGAAGACCGATGGCCGATTTGTCGGGTCGCTATTCTTTCAGCGTCACCGTGATTTTGCGCGCGTCGCCGCCTTCGGATGCGATCACGATCTCGCCGGTGGCGCGCTTGCGGATGCTCTTGAATTTGTCGCCCCACTCCACCAACATCAGAGCATCCGGAGTGAGCAGATCGTCGAGGCCGAGCGTCTCCAATTGGCGCTCGCTTTCCAGGCGATAGACATCGAGGTGAAAGAGCTTGATCGGCTTGCCTTTGCGCGTGCCGTCGTATTCATGAATCAAAGTGAACGTGGGACTGGTGACTTCGTCGGGCTCGGCGGCATCGAGAGCCTGGGCGATGCCCTTGACCAGGGTAGTCTTGCCGGTGCCCAGGTCGCCGCCGAGCAGCAGCAACTGCGGCGGCTGGAGCAATTCGGCCAGCTTGCGGCCCACGGCGATAGTGTCCGCGCCGCTTTGCGTGGTGAACTCGTACATCTTGCCTTCTGCGGCCACTGCGGCGTTGCTCATTCCTGAACCTCGCGATCAAGCTTCACGCCGGCGTCGATCCCTGCCCGCGTTCTTAGGCGGATTCGCGCGTCATAAGGCTGCCGCATGCAATGCCTGCATGCAAAGCCCCTGCAACCAAACATACCCGTTTTTGCCGCCCACTTCAAAACCGTGCAGGCGCGATCGGAAGGCGCGCGGAAGATAGGCGAGCGAATCGGTGGCCAGCAAAGTGTGCTCATCGCCTTCGTGCACGGCCAGGTCCGCAGCCAGCCCGTGCAAATAGACCGCGGCCTCCACGGCGCGCGCAGGATCATCGGGATGTTGCGCCAGCAAGCCGGCGATGAGCCCCGTGAGCAGGTCGCCGCTGCCGCCTTTGGCCATGCCGGGATTGCCGGTGGTATTCACGGCTACGCGGCCATCGGGATGCGCGATGAGCGTCCGCGCGCCTTTCAAGCACCAAAGTAACGCCCATGCGCTGCGCAAAGCTGCGCGCCGTATTGAGCCGGTCAGCCTGCACTTCGGCGACCGTGGTTGCCAGCGAGCCGCGCCATCTCGCCGGGATGCGGCGTGAGCACCAGCGTGCGTCCCTTGGCGAGCTTGGCGAGCTGCTCTGTGCTTGGCGGCCAGAATATTCAGCGCGTCGGCGTCAATGACGGCGGGAATGTTGGTCGCGGAAAGCAATCCCGATCGCGAATTTTGCGGTCTCCGCGCTCTGGCCCAGTCCCGGCCCGATGGCGAGCACGGTTTTTCCTTCAGTCAGCGCGGCAACCCGTTCCGGCATCGAGATTCTCGGCGGCAATCTGGCCGGCGTCTGTGGACTGCGAGCGGCCACGTCATCAAGTCCGGCGGCGAAGGACGCCACCACCGGCAGCGCGGGCGCGGGAACGGCCGCGGTGACGAGGCCTGCTCCGGCGCGCAGCGCAGCCAGGGCCGTCATGGCCGGCGCGCCGGCCTTGCCTCCGGCCGAGCCGAAGGTGCCGCCGACCACGAGCACGTGGCCGAAGTTGCCCTTGTTGGCCGCGGCGGCGCGCGGCGTCTGCGCCAGAGCGAGCGACGAGCCTGCCCAGTCGATGCCAGCGTGGAGACGATCGCCGCATCCGGCGAGCCGATGGGCGCGACCACGACGGGTTGATCCCAGCGGCGAGTGAGCTGCCCGAAGACATGCGCCGGCTTGGGCGCGGTAAAGGTGATGACGGCGTCGGCGGGAAAGACGGCGCCGGAAGGGTTGCGCTGGTTTCATCGGCGGGCCAGCCGGAGGGCAAATCGACGGCAAGAATCGGAGCAGTGCTGCGCTGCAGCCACTCGAGCGCGGCCAGCGCCATGGCCTTTCATCGGCGGCTTGAATCCGGTGCCAAGCACGGCATCGACGATCAGGTCGGCCGCGAGCGCATCGTCGTGCTCGGCCAGGTCGTGCGCATCGGCGACCACGTGCACCTGCCGTGCACCGGATTGGTCAGTTCGCTCCACGCTACGGCCGCATCGCCCTTCAGTTTTTCGGGTGCGCCCAGCAGGAGCGTGGTCACGTCAAGGCCGGCTTCGGCGAGCAGCCGCGCCGCCATCATGCCGTCGCCGCCATTGTTGCCGGTTCCGCAGAGTACCGTGACGCGCTGCGCGTGCGGGAATTGCTTGCGCGCAAAAGCGGCCACGGCCGACGCGGCCGCATTGCGCATCAGATCAATCGACGGAATCCGAAACCGCTCCGTGGTGGCGCGGTCGCAGGCCTGCATCTCGGCTGCGGAAAGAACGTGCATCGCAATCATGGTAACGCAGTGGATTGAGTGATGCAGTGTGAGTGTGAAGTGCGAGTGTGCAGTGTGAGTTTGGCTGTCCGGCGCATTCACACCGCATCACTCACACTCATCTCCGCTTACTTCATGAGCCAGGCCTGCAGGGAGACGTGAGCGCCAGTGCGGGTGAGGACGCAGGAGCCGTTCTTGTCGCAGCGGAAGTGAATGGAGGCGGGAAAGACCTGCCATTCGGCCGAGCGGTTGCGCATGCCGGCTACGCCCAGAAAAAACACCCGTCCGCCGCTGGTTTCGACCGTGCCGCGCGAAGGATTGTCGGCAACGATCACGTCATCGCCCTCAATCGGGACGGGCAGGCGCTCAATCTGCGACAAAAAGGCTTCATTCCGCCATGGCCTTTGGCGTTCAGCGCTCTCTCGTGCCGCAGCCATTCTTCCTGCTCGGCGAGGGATGGAAAATCGGTGAAGAAATCCCAGCTCTTGAACGATGCGTAGGCTTTCGCCGGGCAGGGCAGCGGACCGGTCAGATCGATCTCGGCAATCAGACCGTCCTCGCCGGTCATATTTTGCACGATGTCGCCGGTCTGGGTCTCCTGCGGCTCGCGGGGCGCGACGAATTTCGTGCCTGGGTTGTGGGCCACCGAAGCGGGAAAGAGAATTTCTTTCTGGCAGGCTACGAGGCCGGCAGCATCCTGAATGCGAAGCGTTACCGAGAGCTGGCGCGACGGATCCTGCGCTACGGCCGCGAAGCTGGCCACCTGTTGCGGATCACTGGGATCGAGGAAGAGTTGGTAAGAGCCGCTGCCCTCCCAGCGCGCGATGAGGCGACCGCTCAAGCCCGCGGGATCGAATCTCTGGCTTCCCAGATCGATATAGGCTACGGGCGGCTTCGGCTGGAGCAACGAGGGAACGGCAACAATGGCGAGCGCGATGAGCGCCAGCACCGCGACCAGCATGAGAATTTTGGCGAAAGGAATCGGAGGGTTCTTCTTCTTCTGCTGCTGCTGAAGAGCCAATTCCGCCGCCGTCGGCGCCATGGCGTCCCGGTACGAGTACAACTCTTTCTGGTCTCCGTTTTCGGTGTACGGCAGGAGTTCAAACTTGGAGACGGGCGGTTCTTCGCCAGAGCCTGCTGACTGGCCACCGGCAGCTGATCCTTGATTAGGTTCGCTTTGATCCGCATCACTCATAAGGATTGGGCACGCGACCATTTCATTCAGTGGGGGTTCGTGCGCGGAGATCACAGCCATTGAAACACGAGCGCGGCAGGGCCGCAACCCAAGTTCTGCACAGGGGTTGGAAGAAGGTGCAACTTTAGTTAGCTTCCCAGACCTTGATCGCTTGCGCCCGGAGCCGTCTCAACCCTCAGAACTCGATTCTGCCTTGAAAGGCGATCATGCGCGGCGAGCTGTCGCCGCCCAGGCCCACGCCGAGCAGTCCGGTGGGCGGCATCGTCAAGCTCTGCAGCGTTCCGAATCTTGCCGGAACCGAGCCGGGCACGCCGGCCTCGACCGTGCTGGGCAGCGCAAAGTTGGGATGATTGAACGCATTGAACAACTGGCCGTCGATGCGCAGTTTGATCCCCTCCCGGATCGGAAAAGTCTTTGTGATGTACATATCCGAATACGTGAAGTGCGGTCCGCGCACCGAGTTGCGGCCGGAGTTGCCGAACTGGCAGATCGCCGGGTTATCGTTTTGCACGCCGAGAACGCCGGTATAACATGCGCCGGTCGTGGGATCGACCACCGAGACGAACGCATCGGGGTTGAGCCACTGCTTCGTTCCGTTGATGGTGACGCCGGGATAAGGAGTCTTGCGATAGAGCGGCACGCCGGGGACCCGGTTGGCATAGTTCGGTACGGCGAACTGGATGGTCTGCGCGGGGTTCGACGCCTGAAGGACGCCATTGCCGTTCGCGCTGTATTGCTGGCTCAGCACGCTGAATGGCAGTCCGGAGTGAAGGAACGCCGTCTCCGAAAAAGACCAGCCTCCAAAAACCTGGCGCAGGATCGGATTGCCGGAGTGAAACGGCACCTGATACACCCCGAACGCGGAGATGTTTTGCCGCACATCGTAGTCGCAACTGGCATGCTGCCGGCTTAACTCTCCCGGTAACGGCGATTCCAGCCCCTGCGTGGAGAAGGCCAGCAGGCCGCCATTCGATACTTCGTCGAGACAATGGCTGAAGGTGTAGTTGCCGCGCAGCGTCAAGCCGCCCCATTGTTGCGTGTAGACGGTCTGCAATCCGCTGTAATTGCTGTTCGCGCCGGTTTGGAATTCGGTGACGTTTCCAAAGCGCTGATCGAGCGGCTGCTGGTAGGGAAACGGCGCAAAGCATCCGTCGCAGACATTCTGGTAGCCGTTGAGCTGCACCTGGTAGGGCTCGTGCAGTCCGCGCGTGCCCACAAAGTCGGCGCGCAGGTTGCCGCGCGAGCCGATCTGCTGCTCGACGCCGAGATTGTACTGGTAGTAGTACGGGGTCTTGAGCGTTCCCGTGGGGAAGGTGTTCAGGCTGACGGCCAGCGGACAGGTTGGCGCGCCCGGCTGGATGCCTGCGCAGGGCGCGCCGCCGGAGCTGAAGGTTGTCTGAAACGATTTGTTGGCGCTGGCTGCCGCATCGACGGCGCTTCCCGGAACGCCGGGCGCAATTCCCAGGCCGCCCACCTGTCCCCCGATACCGCCGGTGAAGGAGGGATCGTTGGGAGCGTTCATCAGGCCGCTATCCGCAATCTGCTGCGGGATGATGTCGTTGAAGACGCCGAATCCGGCATGAACAGCCGTCGTGGACGAAGCTGGTAGGCAACCGAGGCGCGCGGCTGGCAGACGAACAGCGGCGTGGCCGGAAACAGGTTGCGAACATTGGTCGAGAACGACCTGATTCAGCGGCTGATTGGTTGCATGCGAGGCATCCAGAAAGGAACCGGCCATGCGGCGAAGAAGCCATGCTGCGGACTGGTGACGTTGGTGTTCCAGGTCGACGCGCATGCCGTAGGTGAGGGTCGTCTTCGCAGCGGCTTGTACGTGTCCATCCCGTAGTATTCAAGATTGCCGCCGGCCACCCTTTCCTTCAGAGAGACCGGGAAGTTCTGCTGAGCAGTGAATGCGGCTCCATAGGTGAACTCCGCCAGGTCGTTGTAGAGCGACTGTCGGCACAATGCCTTCTCCGAGGTCGTAGTCGCTGGTGTCGACGCGGCGCGTATTGATGCCGAAGTGCAGCGTGTGCCGTCCGCGGGTCCAGGTCAGGTTGTCGTTGATCTGCCACTGCGTAACTTTGCGTCCCTGCGGAAATGTGTCTGTCGAGGCCGCCGATGGTCGTGAACGGCACGCTGTCGCTGCCCGAGGCAAGCACGATGGGAAACGTCTCGAGCGCCTGCGCGTAGTTGTTCGGCTCGAAAGATGCTCGAGTACCAGCTTGCGCCGGGGTTGAACTGATTCACCAGCGCGGGGCTGAAAAGGTGCGTGTAGCCGACGACCAGCGTGCGCTGCGGCTGCGGCGAATAGGAGTTGAAGATGGGGTTGATGGGATCTGTCCATTCCGCCTGCAAGCCCGTGTCCTGCTGAAAGCGATACCAGACGCTGTTGTTAGCATTGATCGTGTGATCGATCTTCAGCACGATCAGGTTCTCGCTGTCGCTGTTGTTCAGAGAGCGCTGCTGTTGGGCGCACAGCCGCTTCCGTTGAGGAGCGTGCCGGCTGACGGAGCGGTCAGCAAAGTACCGGACGCGTCCAGCGGGCAGGCTGTAATCGCCACCGGCGACCCGCCAGCAGGAGGCAGCAGCGCGAACATGTTTTTATAGAAAGGAATCTCTGCGGGTTGCGCCGGAAGGTTGGTTCCTGTCACCGGATCGTATCCGCCCGTGGCAAGCTGCCCCAGCACATATTGCTGATAGGCGGGCGTCGGCAAGGTGATCGACGAAACGATCGGCAACGCGATGCGAATGCCCTCATAGTGTGCGAAGAAAAAGAGCTTGTCTCTGCGAATCGGCCCGCCCACGCTGACGCCGAATTCGTTGACCACGGAACGCGGCTTTTTCGCGATGTTGCCCGGCGTGTCGTTGGCGTGAAGAAAATAATCCTGTGCGTTGAACAGCGAGCCGTTCCATATCTCGTAGAGGTCGCCGTGAAACGCGTTGGTTCCCGACTTGGTAAAGTAGTTCACCTGCGCAGCGCCGTAACGCCCCTGATCGACGGAAAATGAGTTGGTGTTCACCGTCGATTCCTGGACGGCGTCGAGCCCGATGACGAGGTTGGTGGAGAGGCCGATGTTCAGTCCCAGCCAGGGATCGTTCGAGTCGAAGCCATCGAGGATGTAGCCGTTCGAAGTCGCCGGCAGGCCATTGAACTCCACGTTGCCATAGCCGCCGGCGGCCTTGGCATCGCTCGACGAGCCGGCGGTATTCATCAAGGCGCCCTGCGCGAATTGCGCGACATACGTCAGATCCTGCCCGGGATTGGGCAGGTTTTTGATGGTTTTCGCTTCGATAGTGGTCGTGGTGTTGGGGTTGTCCAGGGCCAGCAGACCCTGCTGTGCGGTCACTTCCACGGTTTGCGATGTGGAATTTACCTGCAGCGTGAAATTCAGCGCCACGTTGCGCCCCACGCCCACAGGCGTCGGCTCCGACTACCGCGTCGGCAAAGCCCGTAAGCCGCACCGTGACCGATAAGTCCCGGGATTCACCTGGGAAAAAAGATAATGCCCGCCGGCGTCGGTCTGCCCGGCGCGCGTGGCTTTGGTGTCCACTTCCGTCGCCGTCACCGAGGCGTTGGCGATGACGGCGCCGGAAGCGTCCAGCACCGTCCCCGAGATCGCGCTGGATGTGCCGCTTTGCGCGCCGAGCCCGCGCGAGTTAACTGCAATTAACAACAGAAAAAGGAGGGAAAAATACGAATTTGCCTTGCGTTGCCGCATTGCGCCCCTCCGGAAAAGTTGGGAAAAAGGAAAAAGGTTCAGCGCCCCAGCGCCGTCTGCACCAGCAACCACACGTTGAGGCCGGCGATCACGACGGCCGTGGTCCATGCCAGCGCCTGCAGCCAGCGAGCGTTGACGAATTCGCCCATGCGCTTGCGGTCGCCGGTGAAGATGACCAGCGGCACGACGGCGAAGCTCAATTGGAAAGACAGAATCACCTGGCTCAGAATCAGTAGCTTCTCGGTTCCCCGCTCGCCCATGAAAGCCACCACGATGATGGTGGGAATGATGGCCAGTGAACGGGTAATCAGGCGGCGCAGCCAGGGCGACAGGCGGATATGAATGAACCCCTCCATCACCACCTGACCTGCGAGAGTTCCCGTTATCGACGAGTTCTGGCCGCTCGCGAGCAGCGCGATGGCGAACAGCGTGCTGGCTCCAGTCACACCCAGCAGCGGGCTCAGCAGTTTGTACGCGTCCTGGATCGCGGCAACTTCAAAATGCCCGCTGCGGAAAAACACCGCCGCGGCCACGATGAGAATGGCTGCATTCACGAACAGGGCGATGCATGAGCGCCAGCGCCGAGTCGATATTGGCCATGTGAATGGCCTCGCGCTTGCCCGCGGGCGTGCGCTCGTAACGGCGGGACTGAACAATTGACGAGTGCAGATAGAGATTGTGCGGCATCACCGTCGCGCCCAGAATGCCGATGCCGATGTAAAGCATGGCGGGATTGGTCACGATGGAGGCCGACGGAATCACAAGATCGTGGAAGGCCAGCCAGTACTCCGGCCGGGAGAGGAACATCTGCACGCCGAAGAGCACGATCATGGTGCCGATGAGCGCAATCACCAGCGCTTCAATGTAGCGGAATCCCCAGCGCTGCAGGAGCAGGATCAGCAGCACGTCGAAGCCGGTAATCAGCACGCCGTAGAAGAGCGGAATGTGGAAGAGCAGCTCGAGCGCGATGGCCGATCCGATGACTTCGGCCAGATCGCAGGCCGCAATGGCGATCTCGGCCATCACCCACAGCGCAAAGCTCAGCTTCGGGCCGTAGCTCTCGCGGCAAAGCTGCGCCAGATCGCGTTCCGTGGCCACGCCCAGCTTGAGCGAGAGGCTCTGCAGCAGGATCGCCATCAGGTTCGACAGCATGATGACGAAAAGAAGGGTGTAACCGAACTGCGAGCCGCCCGCAATGTCGGTGGCCCAGTTGCCGGGATCCATGTAGCCCACGGAGATGAGAAAGCCCGGCCCCAGAAAGCCCAGCAGCCGCCGCCAGAAGATGGGCGAGCGCGGAGATGCGCACGCTGGCGTGCACCTCGGGCAGCGAGGGCTCGGTGTGCACGGTTCGGTTACGACTTCAGTGGACATGCGCTGGGGTGTGAACGCAGGATCTCTCAATCTCAGTATGCCACAGAATATTAATCATAGTTAATATTTTTTCTTACATTGCATTACAAATAAAGAATTTCGTGTGCCGAAAGGGACGATAGTGCGAGTTTTACTCTCGCCGACGTCTAAGACCGCATGATGTTGTCGCCTCCCCCCCGGCGGCCATTGCGCCGCTTCTCTTTGTTTCCGCAATCCTGGTCTCCTCAAGAGGAACCAGGTCCGATCTGTCCGAACCCTCCAAACCCTCAGGACTGCAGATAGTCCTGCAAAACGGCAACAGTGGAAATGCTCGAGCGTGTTGGCGCGATGGAAGCAAGCGCACTTCCGATGGCTCGGGGTGGGCTTGGCAGGCTTGGCGCTGTTTTCGCTGCCCGCGTCGGCTTCTCTCGGCGGCCGCGCCAACTCCATCGAATCCGATCGCGCACAAATGAATGCCAGCGTCCGCGTGACGTCGCACGACACATACGAAGTTCACGAAATGCAGGCGCCGGGTGGGACCGTGGTGGACGAGTATGTCTCGGCGGGGGGCACGGTGTTTGCCGTCGCCTGGCACGGCCAGTTTCCTCCTCCCATGCAGCAGATTTTGGGAACGTACTTCGAGCAGTACTCCGCGGCCTTGCAGACGCGACCGAAAATGTACGGGCATCGTCCGCTGAATATTCAGGAGCAGGGGCTGGTGGTCCAGACCGGTGGCCACATGCGGGCTCACTTTGGCCGCGCCTACGACCCCACGCTGCTTCCTCAAGGCTTTGCTGTCAATGAGATTCAGTGAGGGAGATTCAGTGAAGCAGATCCAGTGATGGATCATCAGGAGACTTTGTGCGCGCCTTCTTTTTGGCAATTTTGTTGATCGCTGTGGGATTCGCCGCCGGTTGCGGCGGTTCCGTTACGAGCGGCACCCCCACCAACACCACCACCACGTCGACCGGCTCGGGCGGCGGATCGGGGAACGGCTCCAATGTCCTCGCGATTACGGTGAACGGCGGCCCGCAGGCCGAGACTGGCTTCGTCTACCAGAATGCCGCCTTCGCCTCGGCGACAATCTGTGCTCCGGGCAGCACTTCGAATTGTGTCACCATCGACAACCTGCTCGTCGATACCGGCTCAACCGGCCTGCGCGTATTCGCTTCCGCGGTCGCTTCTCTTGGTCTCCCTGCCGTCGACGCTACGAGTGGTTCCGGGGCCTATGACTGTATAGCCTTCGTGGATGGATCCTATTTGTGGGGGCCGGTGGAGCGCGCCGACGTAACCCTTGGCGGTGAAACTGCGGCGAGTCTTCCCATTCACGTGATCAGCAGCTCGAACAGCGGTATTCCATCCAGTTGTTCGAACGGCAGCACGGAAAACGACAATTCGGTAGAGCTCCTCGGGGCGAATGGCATTCTCGGTGTCGGTAATGAGCCGAGCGATTGCTTCTACGCCGGCGGCAGCGCCTGCGATCCATCGTCGGGGCTTAGCAGTCCACCCTCTCCCGCGTATTACACCTGCAGCGGCAGCAAGTGCACTCCTGCCTTCATCGCCAAAGCGAATCAGGTCGCAAATCCCGTGGTCGATTTTGCGACGGACAATAACGGCGTGATTGTGGAGTTACCTTCCGCATCGAGTCCTGCGGCGACTTTGAGCGGCTCCCTGGTCTTCGGCATCGGTACGGAATCGAACAACCAGCTTCCATCCAGCGCCACCGTCTTTACACTGGCTTGCGATGCTTTCACGACGGTGTTCGACGGCCAGACTTTCGGCGTTACTAACACGGCCACCTGCGCCGGCCCTTATAGTTTTATCGATAGCGGCTCCAATGGCCTCTTTTTCCCCAATGTCACGAACATTCCCGAGTGCTCGTCGAACATCGGTGAGGGCGAACTCGACGGGTTCTATTGTCCATCCGCAACCGAGACCCTTTCGGCCACCATGGTGGGTGAGGATGGCGCGTCAAAGCCGGTCAGTTTCAGCGTTGGAAACTCCCAGGAACTTTTGCTCAATGAAGGGACTGCATCCGATGCCGTTCAACCCACCCTGGCAGGCACGAACCCAACCGGCTACGGCTTTGACTGGGGACTTCCCTTCTTCTATGGCGTGAATGTCTACAGCTCCATCGACGGCAAAGGCGTCCCTTCAGGAGCCCCTGCCGCGCCCTGGTGGGCGTATTGAGGAACTGGGACCGAGGGAGCAAGGGGACAAGAAAACAGGGTGCGCGAAGAAGTGAGGAGTGAAGGAGTGGGCTGGAGGGCACAGACTCGCGATTCCATACTGGGTGCTCTCTATTAGCTACTCGCTATTGGCTAATCACTGTTTCCCGGCCTTGAGCCAGACCGCATCCGCGGCGGGCCGGCCGAGGATGGATTTACCCTTCGGCAGTTCAATCAAAACCGTCTGATCGTAGTTTTGCGAAAGAACTTTGACGGTTTTCCCGGGCCCGATGCCGGCGGCGTGGAGAAATTCGAGCAGTTTTGGATCGCGCTCCTGCAGGCTGATAACGGCATAGCGCTTGCCCTCGACTGCCTGGGAAAGCTGAATCTCGCCCTTGCGCTTGCGCTCGACGGGACTCACAGGCAGCACGGCGTTTCCATGGGGACAGGCTCCGCCCTCGCCCGAGTTTTTCCTTCAGCTTGGCTTCGAATGCCGGCGAGACCGCGTGCTCCAGGCGCTCCGCCTCCTCGTGAATCTCGTGCCACTCCATGCCGAAGACCTCGCTGAGCATGCGCTCGATGAGGTGATGACGCAGGGCCGTGCGATAGGCCGTCTCGCGCCCCACCGCGGTGAGCCGCACGATGCCGTCTGCGCCCACCTCTACGAAGCCGTCGCGCTTCAGCCGCTTGAGCGCCATGGTCACGGCCGGCGCCGAGACCTCAAGCCAGTGCGCGAGCGTGGCGGGAATTACCTGCCGGCCCTCCGCCTCCGCCTCGAGGATGGCCTTCAGGTAGTTTTCCTTCGAAACGTGGATGGAGTCTTTCATCGCGGTTGTGAATTCCGGGGCTACTTCACCCGCACCTTGGGCTCGACCGAAAGGCCCGGGCGCAACTGTTGATTCGGGTCCTCGTTCTGGAGATCGGTGAAATCGATGCGCACCGGAATGCGTTGCACCACCTTGACGTAGTTCCCGGTGGCGTTCTCCGGCGGGAACAGCGACAGCACCGAACCTGTTGCGCCGCCAATCTGCGTCACGTGCCCTTTGTAGTTCCTGCCTGTAGCATCCACGTGAATCTCCACGGGCTGATCTTTCTGCATGCGCTTGAGCTGCGTCTCCTTGAAGTTCGCGATCACCCAAAGATCCTGCAAAGAAACCAGCGTGAGCAGGTTCTGCCCCGTCGAAACATTCTGATCGATCTCCACGCTCTTCCGCGTGATGATGCCGTCGGTCGGGGCCACGATTTTGCAGTAGCTCAAGTTGAGCTTGGCCTGATCGAGCTGAGCCTGCGCCTGCTGCACCTGCGCCTCGGCCTGTTTGGCACGGGCGCTCTGCGCTTTAACTTGTTGGGGGCCGGTTTCCGCATAGGTCTGCGACGCTTGCGCCTGGCGCTCCTTGTCGAGGGCCACGCTCACTGCGTCAGTGGCTGCCTGCTCGTTGGCAACGGCATCTGCCAGCGCGGCTTTGTTGGCGTCGGCCGCGGCGACAGCCGCGTCGAACTGCTGTTTGCTGATCACGTCTTTCGCAACCAACGGCTTGTAGCGATCCAGGTCGGCCTGGGCTTTGGTGTAGTTGGCCTGGGCCTGGGCTACGCGCGCGTGCGCAGCATCCAACTGCTTTTCCGCCTGCGCCACACTTGCTTGGGAGCCCTTTACGTCCGCATTTGCGGAGCTCAGGTTACTGCCCACGTTGATGGTGGTAAGCGGCACGTTCACGTTGGCCGCCGCGGCATTGGCCTGCGCGCTCGATAGGGCAGCTTCAGCATTTTCTACCGCAACTTGGTAGTCGCGCGGGTCCAGCTCGGCGATCGGATCCCCCGCATGCACGAACTGGTTCTCCGCCACATCCACTTTGAGTACTTGACCGTTGATGCGGGCGCTCACCTGGATAAGATGGCCTTCCACCTGCGCGTCGTCGGTGTCCTCGCTGTAGGTGGAGCGCCACCAGACCACAAGAGCGATGATCACCACCACCACGACCGCGACGATGACAATGCCCCTGCGTCGGGATGGCGGCGCTTCAATTTCAGTCTCTGCCGCCGATTCATTTGGTTTCGGTGTTGGGGTTGGGTCCGCCACTTCACTTCCCTCCTACGTATTTTCTGTAGTCCGCGCCGGCGCCCAGCGCACGCGCCAGGCTCAGCTTGGCCACGTTGTGCCGGTAAAGGCTGACCACATATTCGTTGTCGGCCTGGGCCACGGACTGTTGTGCCTGGCTCACGGCCAGGTTATCGCTTACGCCGTTGGCGTAACGTTCCTGCGCCTCTTTGAGAGCTTCGTTGGCCAGGTCCATGCTTGACTGCGCCACCTCGACTTGTTTCTGCGCCGCTGCAATATCAAGCAGGGCGTCGCGCACATCGGCTTCAACTTGCGCCTGCTTGTCGCTCAACTGCGCCTGCGCGGTATCGAGCTCGGCTTGCGCCTGCTCGGCCTGGCCGCGCAGCGCAAATTCTTCAAAAACCGGCACGCTCAAAGTCCCAGTCGCATCGACGGTGCCATGCGAGTGGCCCAGCGTGGAACCGATGTCGCCGTAATCAGCGTCGGCCTCGACGGTCGGCAACCGCGCCGCCGTAGCCGCCTTGCGCTTTTCGGCATCGGCCGCAGCCACTTCCACCAGCGCGGCTAGATCTTTGCGATTCTCTTTGGCTTGCTTGATCAGCGCGTCCGCGTCGAGCGCGTCGAAGGGCGCGTAGGGCGCTTTGTCTGTCAAATTAAAGCTCTGCTCGAGTGGAAGGCCAATAGTGCGCGCCAGCGCCAGCTTATCCTTTTCGAGCGCGTTCTGAGCGGCGATCTGCTGCTGTTCAAGCGACTGGTAATCCACCCGAGCGCGCAACTCATCGAGCAGCGGAGCGGTACCGGCCTGGTGATTGGCCACGGCCTGATTTAGCGAGACTTTCGCGGTGGCTACCTGCGCCTCGACGCTGCTCACTTCGGTCTCGTCGGCCAACACCAGCAGATAGGCGTTGCCCACGGTGAGCACAACCATGTCGCGCGCGTCTTCTGCTGACAACTGCGCGGCGTCAAAGTTGTGGCGCGCAGCTAGATAATTGTGCAGCGATGCAATATTCACCACCGACCAGGTCAGGTTGGCGCGGACATCCTGATAGCTAAATGGTCCGATGATCTTGGGAAAGCCCGGGAATGCGCAAGCCCTCTGCGGGCAGATCGGTCTGCAGCTCCGCTTCCTTGGCGTTGAAATCGATCGAGGGCAGCAGGGTTTGCAACTGGCTCAAGCGCTGCGCCCGCGCGCCTGCGGTTTGCGTGCCGCTCAAAATGATGCCCAGGTTGGCCTGCAAACCGCGCTCGATGGCATTATCGAGTGAAAGATCGACGGGCTGCAAAGACGCCTCGCCCTTAGTGACGCTGCCTTGAAAGCTCGTAGCCGGCGGCGGCCCGGGAGCAGGCGATGGCGGGATGGGCGCGGTTTGCGCGGCCAGGCCACTCGACGCCGAGACCGCAACACTCAGCAAAAAGCCGACGGCCCACGAACTGATCCTGCTTTGGATGCAATGCTTTGGCAATTTGGACCTAACTCAAGAACAGCAGCCGCCCAGAAATGGCGTTTCCTTAAGTAGATGCCTCACGGTCACGGCGCGGTTCTTAAATCTAGTGTATCGAATCGGTGTTCCGACTAACTTGCGGCAGGTATTAAGCCGGTTCCGTGATGGTTGTACCCAGACTTTCGGTTTCCCACCCTTTCCGCAAAGAGAGCGAAAACGATAGGGCACGGAATCAGTGCTTAGAGGCCAGATCAATACGTGCCCGGCTGCCGATATGGCGAGCCGGCGGCGTAACGGCGCTCATCACCGCGCGGATCGCTGACAGGGTGCGGCGCGGTTTCCCAAAACATCGTGCTGCGCGCTTTTAGATCGTATGCGGGCCACGTGGGCAGACCGGGGTGGTTGGGATTGCCGGTTGCAGCGTAATGGATCAGCATGCCCGACATGGCGTCGGCCAGCGGTTGCGCTGCCGCCAGTTCTTCGGGTGTCGAGCCCACTTGCCCAGGCGCGGCCGAAAGATTGTCGAACATAAATGGAATATCGATCGTGTGCATGGCGCGGGCGCCGGGAGCGTCGCGGTGCCAGTTCATCTGATAGACCCAGGTGTGCGGCTGGCTTTTCGGATTGCTCGCGCGCCGCTCGGCTTCCATCACCTGCCCCGGCCACGCGCGAAACGCCGTGGCCGCCGCAATCACAATGTCAATGGGCGATTTGTCGGGATAGATGGTGCGGTACTTCGCGACTGACTTCTTCTGCGGTGTACGGGCCGAGGTAAATGGCGACGGCATTCCTGAGCGCGGCCGGCGCATCGTCCCAGGTGAGCGTTCCGCGCACGGGCACGGCGGTTTCATCGTGCACGTTGCCGAGGATCATCGGCACATTTTCTGAAAGCGGCGGCGCATCCGGCGTGAAGGGATCGCGCGAAAGCACAACATGGTCGACCACCGGCAGCCAGTCGGAGCTGGTGGCGATGGCCGCGGCCTGAATCTTCTGCCACGGCATGGTTTTCAGGTCCGCGAGATTGGCTGGCGTGACGCCGAGCTTGCCCAGCATCACTTCGGTGCGCTTCGATGCGATGTCGATCGACGCGCCTTTCACCTGCTGCCCGCTCATCGTCATCACGCGGTGAAACAACCCGTGACCGGCAGGCATGGCCATCAGCGTTGCGCACTTGGCGCCGCCGCCCGATTGTCCAAAGATCAAAACGCGAGAAGCGTCTCCGCCGAACTCGGCAATGTTTTCGCGTACCCATTCAAGCGCCAGCACCAGGTCGAGCATGCCGACGTTGCCGGAGTCGGGATACTGGTTGGGGTCCAGCGCGCCGAGATAGAGAAATCCAAACGCGTTGAGCCGGTGATTGACCGTAACTACCACCACGTCGCCGCGATGGCAGAGCCGTTTGCCGTCATAAAGCGGACTGTTGACCGAGCCGTTGTTGTAAGCGCCGCCATGAAAGTAGACCAGCACCGGGCGCTTGCGATGATCGCGCAGCGCGGGCGTGAAGACGTTGAGATGCAGGCAATCCTCGCTCTCGACGCCGGCCTCCGGCGCCACGCGCGGAGCGGTTCCGGGTGGCGTCATGCCTGCTGGCCCGAGGCTGGGCGCGGAAATGGTGCCCTGCGGCCCGCGCAGCATTGTGAGTTGTGGCGCACGGGTGGTGAACGCGTCGCATGCCTTCACACCGTTCCAAGGCGTGGGCGGCAGTGGCGCCTGAAAACGCACCGGAGCGGTATCCGCGCCATAGGGAATGCTGCGGAAAACATTGATGCCGTCCTCAACCTGGCCGCTGATCAATCCGTAGCGCGTTTTGGCCTGAGGGGCCGATGCCGGCGCCTCGGCTACCGCGGCGAGAGTGCCGGGATACGCAAAAAGGCTGCGCCGAAGCGCAAACGCAGCGGCAGCAACTCCGGTGGAACGCAAAACGGCACGGCGATCGACAGTGGACATAGATTCCTCACGGTCGCAAGAGTATCAAATCCGGCCCAGACCCCTCTCCCAGAGTCGACTTTTTTCTTATGTTTAACATCGCGGCTGCCCGGCGTCTGTCACCATGATTGGGCGGGACCGCTTCCTCTCCCCTGGGCCCGCCGAAGATGCCAGAAAGCAAGCAAACGCGGTAGACTGCCAACACGGCTCATGAGACGGGCGTATGGCCAGAAGTCCAAAGAAAACCAAGCTTTTCAACGGCCGGGACCATTCCTGGATGCAGTTCAATCGCCGTGTGCTCGAAGAGGCTGAAGACCCCACCAACCCCCTCCTCGAGCGCGTCAAATTCCTGGCCATCACCGGTTCCAACCTCGACGAATACGTTGAAATCCGCCAGGCCGGCCTGCTGCAGCGCATTGAAGACGGCTATCGCGAGCCCGGCTACGACGGCCTGCGCCCCGACGAGTCCCTCTCCATTCTCACCGCCGAAATTCACAGCTTTGTGGCCGCGCAATACCATTGCTGGAACAAACAACTGTCGCCGGAACTGCGCAAGCAAGGCATCCGGCTGCTCACCTGGGACGAGCTGAACAAGGACGCGACCGACTTTGCCCGCAGTTACTTCCAGCGCGAGGTCGATCCGCTGCTGACGCCCATCTCCATCGATCCCGCGCATCCGTTTCCGCGCGTGCTCAACAAGGCGCTTTGCCTGGCTTTGCTGCTGCGCGCCAAGCGCCGCAGCTCCGGCCCGCAGGTGCTGGGCGTAGTCACAGTGCCGCGCGCCCTGCCGCGCTTTGTCCGCCTGCCCTCGAACCACGGGCACCACGACTACCTGCTGCTGCAGGACTTGATCGAACAGCATCTCGGCGGCATGTATCGCGGCTACGAAGTGCTTGCCTCCGCGGCGTTCCGCGTAACGCGCAACTCCAACCTCTACTTCGAGGAGGAAGAAGCGAGGTCACTGCTCGAAACCATCCGCGTGGAGCTGCACAATCGCCGCAAGGGCGACGCCGTGCGCCTGGAAATCGAAAGCAACGCCGATCCCGAAATTGTGGAGCGGCTGCGCGTGAACTTCGAGCTCGACGAGACCCAGGTCTTCCACGGCGAGGGCCCCTTGAATCTCTCGCGCCTCATGTTTCTTTACGGCGACATCCAGCGGCCCGACCTCAAGTTCCAACCTTTCACGCCCAAACCGCTCCTGCTCAGCCGCAAGTCCACCGGGATCTTCGATGAATTGCGTCACCGCGACATTCTTCTCCACCACCCCTACGATTCCTACGATCCGATCGTCGAGTTCATTCAGCAGGGCGCGCAGGATCCAGCCGTCGTAACCATGAAGCAGACGCTCTACCGCACCAGCCACGACTCGCCGATGTTCCAGGCGCTGACCGAAGCCGGAGCCACCAAGGAAGCCACGGTGGTTGTGGAACTGATGGCGCGCTTCGACGAGGCCTCGAACATCCGCTGGGCGCGCAGCATGGAGGACGCGGGCGTGCAGATCTTCCACGGCGTGGTGGGCCTGAAGACCCACTGCAAGCTGGCCATGCTGGTGCGCCACGACGAGGATGGCGTCACGCGCCGTTACTGCCATCTCGGCACCGGCAACTACAACCCCGAAACCGCGCGCTTCTACACCGACCTGAGCCTGCTCACCAGCGATCCGCAAATTGCCGAGCGCGTGCACATGGTGTTCAACTACCTCACCGCGCACGCCGAGTTGGACGATTACTCGCCGCTGCTCGTGGCCCCGCTTACCATGGCTGAAAGTTTTCTGCGCCTCATCCGCCGCGAGCAGGAACATGCGCAGGCCGGGCGCCCCGCGCACATTGTGGCCAAGATGAACGCCCTGCTCGAACCCTCAATCATTCAGGCGCTCTACCAGGCCTCGCAGGCAGGGGTTGAGATCGACCTCATCATTCGCGGGCTTTGCATTCTGCGGCCCGGCGTGACAGGCCTGTCGGAACGCATCCGCGTGCGCTCCATCGTTGGCCGCCTCCTGGAGCACTCGCGCATCTTTCATTTCGCCAACGGTGGCAACGACGAAGTCTATCTGGGCTCGGCCGACTGGATGCCGCGCAATCTGTTCGAGCGTTGCGAAGTCGTTTTCCCCGTGCGCGACCCGGCGGTGATGGCGCGCATCCATAACGAAATTCTGCCTGCTTATTTGGCCGACACTGTGAAAGCGCGCATCCAGCAGGCCGACGGCAACTACCTGCGCGCCAGCAAATTGACGAAAGACACACCGCCCTTTTCAGCGCAGGATTTTCTCATCCAGTTGGCTGAAAGCAAGACAGAGCTGGAGGCGATTCCCGGGTCGCCTGCGGCCGAGCGCGACCCCTCCCCGCAAAAGGCGGCAACAGCTGCCGACTAGCTCTCAGCGTTCTGAACGCGCGATTTTCTATCGATCCATGCGCGGCGCGGGCGAGGGCACTCGCACTGCAGCCGGACTGGAGATTGGGCGTGCGCCCGGGCTGTCCTATGATCGGCGTAGAGCATGTCTCATCCCTTCGGTCCCCCGCGGGCACTGCTGCAGACAATCGTGATCGCCAAATCCAATGAAGATAATAAATTAAATTATTGAAAATATTAGGTTTCTGATTTGCATTTTTAAACAAAATTGTTTATTATCAAGGAGTGAGAGCGAAAGACCTGAGGCGGAAGCTGGCCGCGTTAGGAGCGATGTTCGAATGGGGCAAGGGCTCCCATCTCCGCGTCATCCTGAACGGCCGTAAATCCGTGATTCCGATGCACTCATCCAAGGAGATCGGCGTCGGCCTGCTTCGGGCCATCGAACGGGACCTTGGAATCAAGTTGAAGTAAGGAGGGAAAATGTTAAGCTATCCTGCCAAAATTCGACGCGACGGCGAGACTTTCATGGTCAGCTTTCCCGATCTACCGGGGGTCTACTCGATGGGCGACGACCGCGAGGACGCGGCCCGCCATGCCGTGGATGCTCTGGAATCGGGCCTCTATTTTCTAGTTAAAGAAGGTGAGGCTCTTCCCATTCCATCTGCTTCCGGTCGCGGCCTTGTTCCCATCGAAGTGACTTTCGGCTTCGAGTCCAAGCTCCTGCTGATACAGGAGATGGTTGCGCAGAAGGTTCGCCCGACCGAAATGGCGCGACGCCTTGGCGTCACTCCGCAGGAGGTGAACCGCTTGATCGATCTGCGGCATCGTACCAAGATCGACGCCATCGCGCTCGCCATCCGCGCGCTGGGCAAACGGCTGGAACTTTCCCTCGCCGCATGATCACGCGGTTTCCGTACCGGAGCTCGCTGAATCTTCAAGATTTATTTCCGCACAGTAGATGCGCTCTCAGCGCCAGTCACTCAATACATACGCTGCGGCGCGGTTGAATCCGTCTCCGTGCGGCTTTTGCATCCCAACGCCCATGGTCACCACGCGATAACCGCGCGAGCGCAAGCGCTCAAACGCGTTTTTGCAGGCCAGGCTCACGCCGGCTTCTACCTCACTGCCCTGCGCCAACGCGAGCGCATCGATGGCATCCAGCAGGCGTTCGAATCGCTCGCCGCTGCGCGCCAACGCGAATTTGACGTAACAGGTTTTCTCACCACCTTCCGATCCCGCTCCGTGCATGCACACGGCAAAAGCATCCAGCGTGCGGCGGCCTTCGAGCAGAATCACTTCGCCGATGCGCTGCGCCACAACGGCGCGGATCTCGTCGCTCAGGTCAAGCCCGTGCTCCAACGTGTTGGTCAGCTTCGCGCATGCTTCTATTGCCCGTTCCTGCTCTTTATTCGTGAGCGAAGACAGCAGCACCGGCACTTTGACGCCTTCAGCGAGCGCCCATGTCGGCGGCGCCGGCACGCGTTTCATGAGCGCCGTGAGCGAGCCGGGCCAATAGCCGAATTTCTGGTAGAGGCCCAGGTGCCGGGGACTGTGCGGAAACGTGAACAAGGCGCTGTGCCGCACGCCCCAGCGGTCGAAGATCTTCATCGTAGCTTCCAGCAGTTGCTGAGCCACGCCGCGGTTCCAATACTCCGGTAGAACGGTGAGCGGCCCGAAGAATGCAAATGATCCCCAGCGCGTCGCGATGTTCGATCCGACAAGTTTCCCGTCCTCGCGCGCTGCCAGTAGTTTGGTATTGTGCGCGTGCCAGCGTGGCGTAACAAAATCCCTGTCGCCCATGAAATCCATCGGGTTGGGGAGCGAAAGAAACGTGCCGAATGCCAGGCGCAGGATGCGGGCCGTCTCCTGAAGCTCGTCTGCGCGCAGCGCGCCGACCTTAATCGATGGTTTCCTGGCCTGTTTTGTAGTCATGACGGTTGCCTCTTCAGGCGCGCAGCCGCGGTGGGGAAAGAACCCGGGAAAAGCCGCAGACGCGCTCAGTGTAGCGCATTGGCGCGGGTTGTTCCACGGCTTCAATGGCTACTGTGCCTGCTCGCCGGAAGCGTCGCGCAATTTGCAGAAAATGAATATCTGGCCTGCTGCAACGCGACTCCGGGAGGTTACAATTCGAGCCAATCCGTGCGCGAGGAGGAAGATTCCATGAAGAAGCCCTGGGTGAAAGCGGCCATCGTGGCTGCGGCTCTTGTCGTCATCTTGATCGCCGTGATTCCGTTCTTCGTCAACGCCGATACTTTCCGCCCCAGGATTCAGGAGGAGCTATCCAGCGCGCTGGGCCGCAAAGTCACGCTCGGCCACGTCAGCCTTGCGCTGCTCTCGGGCAGCCTTGTGGCGGAGAATATCTCGATCGCCGACGATCCTGCCTTTTCCGCCACGCCATTCCTCGAGGCGAAGGAGCTTCGAATTGGCGTCGAGCTTGGGCCGCTTATCTTCCGCCATTCTGTCCAGATCACGACCTTCGCCGTCGATACGCCATCGATTCATCTCATCCATGCAACGAGCGGGTCGGCCACCGGCACGTGGAACTTTTCGTCGCTGGGCAGCACCAGTTCGCAATCTGCATCCCCGCAGACGAGCGCGCCGTCCTCCCTCACGGTGAGCGAACTGAAGATCGAAAACGGCAGCGCGGCCCTTTCTTCTGTTCCTGCGGCCGGCAATCCCTTCACTTGCACTGACGTGAACCTGACGGTCAAAAATCTATCGTTCACAAAGTCGTTCCCGTTCGAGCTTTCTCTCAAAACCGCGGACGGTGGATCACTCAGTCTAGGCGGTACGGCGGGGCCGATCGCACAAAACGATACCTCCCTAACTCCCTTCCAGGCGACACTCGAGATGAAGCATTTCGATCCTGTCGCAGCCGGCGCAGTGCAGCCCAGCGACGGTATTTCCATGGTGGCCGACTTCAACGCCCAGGTCAGCTCCAATGGCGGCGATCTGACCACGACGGGAAAAGCCACGGCATCGCAGCTCAAACTGGTGCGCAATGGAACGCCCGCTCCCAAGCCGGTCGATGTCAACTTCAGCCTCTCCGACAACCTCGCCTCGCGCACCGGCCAGGTGAACGACCTCGCCATTCAGATCGGGTCGGTTGCGGTCCACATTGCGGGCACCTTTCGCCATGACGGCGACGACGCCGTTCTGAACCTGCATCTTTCCGCGCCCAATCTCCCTGTGGATCAAGTGGAACAACTGTTGCCTGCCGCGGGGGTGACGCTGCCCAGCGGCTCGCGACTCGAAGGGGGCACGCTCACCGCCAGTCTCGCGATTACCGGCCCGGTCAATGCCCTCACTATCGCCGGCCCCATCGAACTCGACAACAGCCAGCTCAATGGCTTCGACCTGGGCGCGAAGATTCAGGGCATCAATCCGATCAGCGGGACCTCAAACGGCACCGAAATACGAAAGTTGAGCGCCGACGTGAATAACTCGCCGCAAGGCACGCGCTTCAGCAATATCGACGCGGAGGTTCCCAGGATTGGAACCGCGACCGGTGAAGGCACTGTTTCTCCCTCGGAGGAGCTGAACTTTCAACTGAACGCGAAGATTGCCGCCTTGTCCGCGGTGGGCGGGGTGGTGAACAACGCCGTCGGCGGATTGTTCGGCAAAGGCTCCCAGTCCGCGTCGAAATCCAACAGCGGCGGCATTCCGCTCACCATCACCGGAACCGCATCGAATCCGTCTATTCATGCCCAAGTGGGTAAGATGCTGAAACAGGCGGCGAATGGAATTGTGAAAAACCCCGCGACGCAAAAACCGATCAAGTCGGTGAAAGGATTGTTTGGGAAATAAGCGGTTTTGGCGGGGTCAGCGGAGTGAGCGGGGCTAGCGAGCTTGCGAACTCGCTGACTCGCTCACTCTTCCCCTAAAATTGAAGCAGTGCCGCTTCCCTTCGCTTCATCTCTGGCACAAGACCGCGCTGCCGACCGCATCGGGAACGCACGCCGAGTCCACGATCTTCTGCGAGCGGGCACTCCGCGAGCACTTGCCTTTTGGCATCTCGCCAGTCTTGATGCGCCCACGGTAGCCATTGTCTGGTCGCTGGCGTTTGCGTGGGCGGGGGGCGTGCGCCTGCCGCTGTGGGTTCCCTTGCTGCTGGCGCTTGTCACGTGGTCGGTCTATGTGGCCGATCGCCTGCTCGACGCGCGTGCCGGCTTGCGCAAACCTGCACAGCACACGTTGCGCGCGCGCCACCGATTTCATTGGCGGTACCGGCACGCGCTTCTGCCCATGGCAATCGCCGCGGCTTGCGCCGCCGCGGCAATTATCCTCGCCTTCATGCCGCCCATGGCGCGCGCGCGTGATTCGGTATTGGCCGCCGCGGCTGTCGCTTATTTTTCCGGCGTGCACTCCGGCCACAAGGCCTGGCAACTCCCGCTCAAAGGACCGAACTCCTTTCCCGGCAAGGAATTTCTCGTAGGCGTGCTGTTTACCGCGGGATGTGTGTTGCCCTCATGGCATCGACCGCACGCCCTCGCCGCGCCAGGTTCCACGAACTGGGTCTTCTGGATTCCGGCCGTCTTCTTCGCAGCTCTGGCCTGGCTCAACTGCAGTTGCATCGCACGCTGGGAGGGAATCGAAGGACCTCCATGTTGCGACGATCGTTCATCCCGATCGCCGCGGTCTATCGCACTGGGTCTCGCCGCAATTGGTCTCCTGCTCACCCTCCTCGTCGCTGCGTCGGCGCATTCGCGAGCGGCCGCTTTGCTTGCTGCCGGCACCACGAGCGCCTTGTTGCTGGCGCTGCTCGACCGCACGCGCGCTAGCATGACGCCCCTCGCGTTGCGCGCCGCCGCGGATTTCGTTCTGCTCTCCCCGCTCGCACTTATTCCATTCGCCGAGCTTCTCAGATGAGCGCGTCCTTCCTCCTACGGCTCTCGTCCAAAACGCCGAAGTGCGGAACACTAAAGCACGGAGTCCCGCCGAACTTCAACGGCCTTGCGCGTATCTACCGCTGGATGGAGCTCGTTACATTCGGCCCGTGGCTCGAGCGCTGCCGCTTCGCATTTCTCGGCGATCTCGCCGGATGCCGGCGCGCCGCCGTCCTGGGTGATGGCGACGGCCGCTTCACGGCGCAATTGTTCCGCGCAAATCCGGCGATCGAGATCGATGCGGTCGATACCAGCGCCGCCATGTTGCGCGCGCTCGTTCACCACGCAGGGAGAAGCGCCGCCCGCGTCAACATTCATTGTGCCGACGCACGTACCTGGCAGCCGGCGAACCCGCGCTACGACCTTGTTGCAACACATTTCTTCCTCGATTGCCTCACCGAGGACGAGGTTCGCTCCCTCGCGGGCAGATTGCGCGCCGCCTTGTCGCCCTCCGGCCTCTGGGTCGTTTCAGAATTCGCTATTCCTGAAGGAGCATTCGGCAGATGGATAGCGCGGCCCGTGGTCTGGCTGCTCTATCGCGCCTTCGGTCTGCTCACCGGGCTCGCAGTTCGTAAACTGCCCGATCACGCCAGCGCCCTGCACGCCGCGGGATACACCCTCTGCGGGCGCCGCTGCTTTCTGTGCGGCTTGCTTGCCGCCGAACTATGGTCCGCGGCTTAATTCGCTGGCGCACGCTCGGAGCGCCGGCGCCCAGGCGCAGCAATTGTTACAAATCTGTTAAAATTGACTTTCAAGGAGCACGGCAAAACCTCAAGTCCCCGCCGCACCGATCCCCATGATTCTCTATCTCATGCGCCATGCGAATGCTGGAACCATTCGCGAAAATCCCGTCCTTGACGGCAAGCGAGGCCTGATCAAGGAAGGCAAAGAGCAGTGCATGCTGATGGCGCGCGTGTTGGGCGCCCTCAAAGCGCCCATTGACGTGATCGTCGCGAGCCCCTTGAAGCGCGCCTTACAGACCGCGCAGCTGGTGGGCACGGAACTGGGGTACGACGCCAAAGTTGAAATCAGTCCTGCGCTTGGGCTGAACGGAACTTACGCGGATTTCCAACAGCTCCTGGCCAGGTATGCCGACCGCGAGGGCATTCTTGTAGTCGGGCACAATCCCAGCCTCTTTCAGTTCCTCGGGCGCCTCATCACTGGCAACGGCGGGGCCGCGATCCGCATGAGAAAGGCGTCGATCGCCCGCGTGGATATGAACCATCATCCGCCGCGACTACAGTTGCTGATGGATGCGCGCACTGCCCGCGGCCTTTACTCGAGCGTGACGAAGAGCTCGCGGCCGAAGGCCTCGCGAAAGTAGGCGGCCTGCGCAGCGACCGAAGCTCAAGCTGCGCGCCGGCGCGTCAATCCTTCAGCACGGGCTGCAGTTGGTTCAACGCGTCGGCGGCGCCCTTTCCATCACCTTTTTGCACGCTCAAGAGAAGTTTGTCCCAGGCATCGCTACCGGCCTGGAAGTGGCTGGACGTCTGAATATAGCGGCGCGTGCCGGAAAAATCCCATAGCCCCGCAGGCATCTGATTCACGCGGCCGCTAAGCGACGCAGCCGTCGCGCGCGCGTCTGATTTCTTGCCGCCTGCGTACTGGCATGCCAGCAGAAGCGCATCGCGAACGATCAGCTGCGGCTGTTCCACGTCCGAATCCTTGATCGATGCTGCCTGCGCCATACACACATCGAACCGATCCGCAGTCAGCGCGGCCTCTTCCAGGTCCATATGATTGGCCGGCGTCGGATCCTGTGCGACCAGTTTTTGATCGAGTTCGAACGCCCGCGCGAAATCAAAAGCAACTTCGTGAGTAATCATCGCGAGATGTTCAAGCTGTGCAGGCTCGTATGCCACGCCGTTCGCGTCGAGACAGACCGAAACCGAACGATTGAAGTTCTGATCGTATCCCCACAGCCAGCCATTGCAGCCGACGGGAAGCGCGGTTCCAATTGTGCGCTTGTCGGCAACGGAATTGCCGCTGCGATCGTAATACAGGTTTCCGATCGTGCGCCCCGAAGAATCGTATTGAAATGTGACCTTTTGATATCCGGTGTCGGCCTGATTCATGGGAGCGCCCTGAGCATCCAGGCAGCCTCTCATGGTGCCGATGCCATTCTGATCGCGCACAGAGACATAGGAATAGCAGCCCGTTCCGGCCTGAGCGACGGGCTTCCCATCCGGACCGAAGAAGCGCTGCGCCGTCATAGAGCCGTGACCGTCAAGAGTGTAGATTTGCTTCTGGAAACCGGCTGGTCCCCAGACTGTGGGCTGGTTTGCGCCGTCAAAATAGCTTTCGGATAACTGGTTCCCCCACTGGTCGAGTTCCCAGCGAACTACCGGGGTGGTTCCGTTAGGTTGCGCTATCGGCTTGCCGCTGGCATCTTCAAATGTCGTCTGCTGCAGCTCGCCCCGCGCATCCCGGGTGTAGCTCTTGGCGGCGAAACCTTCGTCCGCAGAGATGGGGTCTCTGTCCGCGTTGAGGAACAGTTGCCAGGCAGCGCCCTCTTTTGTGTTCTTCTGGTCGATGATGGTGGCGCCAAAGTTCAGCGAACTCCAGTCGGCCTTCGCGTCCCAGAGGTCTTCGGCCGTGAGAAAGTCCTTATTTAGATACGTATATTGAATCTCACTTATGAATCCATCCGCATCGTACTGAATCTCGAAGCTGGAGATAACCGTGGTGCCGTCGGCCGCGACCACCGAGCCGCGCCGGGCGTTGCGCAAGGCTTCAGCCTGCGCGGGGGCGTAGTTGAGCGCATAGATCATGCGCCCCTGCATGTCGAGGGCGACTTCGTGGACGGCCTCTCCTTTTTCGTCGTAACTGAATTCCAACCGGCAGAATTCCCCGTTCATCTCGTGTGTGGGAAAGAAAAGCGAGCTGTCCAGCTGGGAATCCATGACCAGATGCCCATAGCCGTTGATCGCTTCGACGGCCTGGATTTCTCCGCGGAACCCTTTGCGCGTGACTCTGAGCGACTCCGCGCGGTGACTGATGTCGCTCCTGGATAAGCTCCCAATCACCTCATACGTTCCGTTACGCCGCGTGAACGTGGCGTAGTAAGCAACGTCGGGACGCACATGGGCAAGCCAGTAGTACACGGGCGCGGCGATTGCCGACACCGCCAGCGCCGCCCAAATCGCCGCCCTGATCCTCGCCTGGCGGAGTTTGTGCTGCAGCTGCTTGTGCTCGCGCAGCTGCCGGCTTTTCTCGACCAGCGGGGTGAGCAAATCATGCGCCAGTTCCACGTGCCGCGTGCCCAGGCGGTCTTCAAAGCGCAGCAGCCGCCGATCCACCAGCTTCTGCAGATCGGCATCGGAAACATGTTCCCGCCGTGCTTCCTCCACGGGCAAGGTGGCGCGAAAACCCGCCGGCGTAACCAGATGCTGTTCCAGGAACTGCCGCACCGAGTCGTCGAGTCCGCTCAGGCTGCGCTCGTAGAGCGACTCCAGGATGCTGCCCTTCTCAGCGGCCACCAGTTCGCGCGTGATGTGCGATTGCCCCGTGGCCACCATGCGCTCGAACAGCTCGTTGCACATCACGTTGAGATAGGCGGGCTCGACCTCTTCCGAAGCGATGCCCACACCATCACCCTGCCGGCTGCTGATCACGGCATCGATGATGTCCCGCGCAACTTCATCCGTGATCCACTCTTTTCCGCCGTTGCGAATGATCTCCAGGCCGCGCGCCGCGTCCAGCGGACCCAGCGCGAAACGGTTGCGCATAATGGCGGGAAGAATGGGCCGCAGCGTATCGAGCCGCCACACGAAATCTTCGCGCAGCGAGAGCACGATTTTGTAGTTGGGCGCCCCCGACTCCACCGACTGCCGTTCGCCGGATGCCTCCGCCCTTTGCCGCACGGCCGCAGGAATGCGATTCTCCGCCAGGTCCGCCAGCTGGTCCAGCATCTCCGTATCTTCAGGCCGCCGGGCTCCCAGCGTGAAGATCTCTTCAAACTGATCGAAGACCAGTATGGGCGTCAGCCGGTCGTTGCGCGGACCCCAGAACTGCACGCGGTGGAAATACTCCCACAGTGTCTCTCGTCCCGAAGCGTCTTGTGCGCTTTCGATATCGATTCCAATGGCGCGCGCGGCCGCCTCGGTCAGCACTTTCACCTGCTCTACAAGACTGCCGGCCTGCGCCGAGTAGTTGAGACGCAGAACCACGGGAAAGAATCCCTGCTGCCGCAGCCGCGGAAACACGCCGGCCCGCAGTAGCGATGTCTTTCCCAGTCCCGAGCGCCCGAACAGAATCGTCAGCGTCTCGCGCTGAATGAGCCGCAGCAGCTCCTCTATCTCGGCCGCGCGCCCAAAGAACAGGTGGGCCTGCTCTTCCGTGTACCAGAAAAGGCCCGGCCATGGGTTCTGCGCCTGCGTGAGAGGAGATGCCGGCGTGCTCATAGCGGCCTCCGGTAGTTGCGGATTCCGCGGCTCAACGTCTCGATAAGCTCAGGTGGAACCTTGCCATCGCGCAGCCGCGCCCATTGCAGGTCGCGATAAGGAGACTCCACGAATTGCGCACCCGACGGCGTGTCGTCAATCACCAGCGGCTGAAGGTAGCGGTCTTCCTTGCGCCGCTCCATCGACGCATCCTCGGCCATTCGCCATTCTCTCCACACAAAGCGAGGGCCCGGCCCCGAGCGGTCTAATGCTCGGGAGATAATGGGCACAAAGAACGCCGCCTTTTTGATGTTCTCGCGAATCGTCAGCAGATAATCGTTGCCCGGATCGGCGGGAAGTTCCCGCTCATCCAACCACGTGTCGATATTGTTGGCTTCCAACTGGTCGCGGATGGTGCGCACCTTGTCGCGATCCTCGCTGGCGTAGCTGAGAAAGACGGCGCCCGCTTTGAACTCGCCGGCCAGACCTCCGGGACTGGCTGCCGCGCTGGCCACAGCGGTCTGGCTGCGCGCCTGCCACCGGGCGTAGAGCTGTTCGGCAAAATCGATCGGCGTAACGGAAGTGATTACCTTGGCCCGCTTGCGATTGAGGTAGTCGGCCAGTCCCGGTTCGCAGGTCGAGCTGACGTAGTACATATTGATGGTTTCCTGATTGCGGCGGCCGTTGATGGCGTGAATAAAGAATCGCCCCAGCCAGTCGGGCAGGTTGCAGCCGAGTAGAAGAACGGTTTTCTTTTGCAGGTAGTCGTACAGGTTTTCGGGCGCGTACTGCTGATCGAGAAGCGACCAACTGTACTCGATCAAATCATCTTCAGTTTTGGCAAAGGTTCCATCGGTGGGGCTGGTGGCTCCGAAGAGGTGATACACACCGGGAGAGCGGTCGTGATGAAAGTGGTTCGGCAGATCGACTGCGCTCTTCACGCCTCGCGGTGTGAACTTGATCTGCTCTATCTCGATTCCTGGCCTCTCCTGGGTCATGGCCTGGAACAAGAGTTGGTCGACAGTAGTGGTGACGTAAAGCGAGAAGTCCTGAATTTTGGCGAGATTCTTGAGAGACTCTGGAACAGGCCAGGAGCGCCTGCGCACCACGTCATCGATGTCATAAGCCACTTCGCCGGCATTCTCGCGCTGGCTAAGCAGATTGGCGACGTCGTAAAGGGTCCAGCGCCTGGCGCTTTCGGGGCGAGCAATCTGCGTCTGCGCGGCTAGAGCCCTACCCCATATCTCGTAAAGACGAGTCATTTCGCCGTTTTCCGGGACGAGCAAAAGCTCCGGCCCCAGAACCGGAACGACGATGCCTTCGAGAATCAGGTTGACCAGCTTGTCCCATTCCCGTTCCGTCATCTCCATCGAGCCAGGAGCGGTGGGTTGGATGGGGAGTGATGTGCTCATGACCGTCTCTCAATCTTGAGAGTTCGCCGGCGCGAGAGGGAGAAGCACATGGATCACGACTTTTCCGCCAAGGGAAGCGGCCTTTTCGTGTCGATCTCCAAATGGTTCCAAGGAATAGGGTTCTCTGCGCGTTGCGGGCTCGTCCCCCACTCTATCATGATTCCCCGCAGAATTTCGCTGGCTCCTGCCGCAAGGCGAGGGCCGCACCGAAGGCGGCGCAGAAGCGCTCGGCAATCATCCGCGATGCCGGCTTCTCCCGGGAAACCCAACAGCGGCGCCTGCAAACCCGTACGCGCCGCCAAGGCACTCATCCTTTGCATTTCGCTGCCGATTGACGATCTAGATATCGAAAGGTTCCTCGTACCTACCCAGCCCGAACCAGGCGAAAAAATCGAGGCGCAGTTGCCCAAAGAATGCAAGGAGGAATCTCATGCCAAGTCACCTTGTCTCCCGTCTTCGTATCGCGCCCATCCTGGCCGCGGCTCTGATGTTGCCAGCCGCGGTCCAAGCCACCGAAAACGCTTGCAGCGTCTATCCCATTGGCGCGGAAACCGTAATGCCGGGAGTCACCCCTGCCGGGCACGGCACCATGCTCGTCGAGTTCTCGCTCTTTTACGAGGCCAACGAGTTGACGAACTCCGCGGGCGCCAGCGCGGCTCCCGAGTTCAAGGTGCGCGTAATGGCCAATGCGATCAAACTTGTGCATAATTGGGACCTTCCCGTTTTGGGTGGCAAGTTCAACTCGAACATCGCGGTTCCTACCGTCTACGAGAAGCTTCACGTTGCTCCCGGCGACTACACCCAATCCGGCCTCGGGAACGTGATTCTCGGGCTGTTCCAGATCGGATACCAGAAGGGTTCAATGCATTGGTATTACGAGGGCGATATCTATCTTCCCGGATCTCCGTATACAAAAGGCGCTGCTCTGAATACGGGGCAGAATAACTACGCCGCAGCCCCGGTGGCTGCCTTCACCTATCTTCCGCATGGCGGAGAGTGGGAAGTCAGCTCCAAGTACGAGTACATCGTGAACTTCCACGATACCGCTACGCACTATCGCAGCGGCAACGAGTTCACGTGGGAGTACGTGGCCATGAAGGAGGTGTCGCGCGACGTGGCGATGGGTGTGAATGGCTACCTCTATCAGCAGACCACGAATGACGAGCAGAATGGAGCCATCTTCGGCGGCGGCAACCAAGGCCGCGACCTCGCCGTCGGCCCCGAAGTGCGGGTTCATGCAGGGCATTGCATAGCGGTCTTCAAGTATTTCCGCGACACGCTGGTCGAAAACAAGCCGGCAGGCAATGCTTTCTGGTTTGAGATGGCAGTGCCCCTGCATCTCGGAAGAACCATTCCCGCAGCGGCAAGCAGCGTACATCAAGGCAATTCCAAAGGTGATTGAGAACTTATCCGTAAGTTGGCTTTTGAAGTAGCGCCGGTCTCGAGACCGGGGTCCCCGGCGAGCGCTTTTGCTCGTTGGGGCGCGAGACCGGCTGTACCGGCGGTGTCCACGCCGCCAGTAGCGATGTGCTGGACCGGAAACCCACACGGCAGCGGCCTGGAGGCCGGCACTACCTATTTGCGGATGAGCCGTAAGTCGAGCTTACGGCTTGATGGTTGCAATCAGCGCTGACAATCCGTTCCACGCGATCTGGATGCCGATGCAAAGCAGAATGAAAGCGATCACGCGCAGGATTCCATGAGCCGTAGAGGGCGGGATGGCCTTGGTGATTCTGGGCGCGTAGGCATAACAGAAAAAACAAAGCACGCTGAGGACAACGATTGCAAGAAACACCGCAAGGTGAGACAAAATGTTGTGGGTGAGATCTTTATTCGAGATATGCGCGGTAACCGTCAGAAGCGCAACCAGAGTCCCCGGCCCTGAAGTTATGGGAAAAGTATACGGGTAGAAGACACTTTCTTCGAGACGGCTTGTGTCGGGTTCGCCGCTTTGGCCAGTCTCTTCCTCCTTGTTGCGAGAATCGGCGCCCGCGCTCCTCTCGTTCAATACGGTCCATCCCATGGCCGCGACCACCATGCCTCCGGAAAGTTGCACGATGGGCAAAGAGATGCCGAAGAATTTGAGGATGGCCGCGCCCAGCACCTCAAAAACCCCGAGGAAGATGATGTTGTTAATGGCGATGCGGCCCGCCATCGAGCGAAGGACCTTCGGGGGCGCATCGCCGACCAGCCCGAGAAACACCAGCGCCGACCCGAGAGGGTTGATGATCGGCAACAGCACGCTGAACGCGATGAGAAAGACCTTCCAGAACGGCAACAGAGTTCCCCCTCAATGAATGTTAATGCTTCTCCATCCTGTGAAACGCTCAGAAACGCGGCTGATATTCTGGTTTTGACAAGAAAATCGCGATGAAAGCAGACATGAACACAATCGATCGCCCGCTCCAGGCGCCCTCTGTGCGCACGGTGTGGCTGGTTTTCGCAGCCATTTTCGTCACGATTTACTTTGCCTCGCTATTTTCGCCGCCGCTGCTCGACGACGTGGACGCGGCGCATGCCCAGGTCGGCCAGCACATGGCCGAGACCGGCGACCTGATCACCGGCAAGACCAACGGCATCCGCTATATTGAAAAACCGCCGCTGCCCTACTGGCTGGTGGCCGGCATGTACAAGATCTTCGGCCAGAATACTTTTGCCACGCACCTGCCCAACGCGCTGGCCATGCTGGGACTGACCTGGCTCGCATGGCTGTGGGCGCGACGGGCGTGGGGCGATCGCGCCGGCTTCTACGCCGGGCTGGGCGTGCTTACTTCGGTGGGCTGCTTTCTCTTTACGCGCTTCATTATTCCTGAGGCAATCCTCGCGTTTTTCCTGCTCCTCGCACTCTACGCTTTAATCGCCAGCCTGGAAGACGGCCGGCCAGCGCTCATCTATTGGTCGTATGCGGGCGTGGCGCTAGCGTTGCTGACCAAGGGCCTGATCGCGCCGGTGTTCTTTTTGGGCGCCGCCATTCCCTATCTGCTGCTCACCGGGCAGTGGCGGCGCTGGAAGGCTCTGAAGCCGGTGACGGGGTTGCTGTTATTTTTCTTGATCGCGGCGCCGTGGCACATTGCATGCGGCATCATCAATCACGATTACGGACACCCCAATGGCAATCACCCCTCCATCGGCAATGTCCACGGTTTCTTCTATCAGTACTTCATCAACGAGCACTTGCTGCGCTTCTTCAACCTGCGCTATCCACACGACTACAACAAAATGCCGTTCCTGTGGTACTGGCTGGCGCATCTGGCGTGGATCTTCCCCTGGAGCCTGTTTCTGCCCGCTGCGGTGGCTGTGGCGTGGAAGACCCGGCGCAGCTGGCTCAAGCATCTGCGCCACAATGCGGGCGACACGGTGGGTTTCTATCTGGACAACGCCATGCGCGAAGACGTGGCCACGTATGTGCTGCGCGTGAAATTCCGCACGCGCACCATCTGGCTGCTGAGCCTGTTCACGGCGTGGACATTGCTGTTCTTTTCGATCTCGACGAACCAGGAGTACTACACGTTTCCGGTGTGGCCGCCCTTGGTCATGCTGATCCTGGGCGTGGTGGCCGAAATTGAGATGCGCCGCGGAGCCAACGGAGGGCCCGCGCTGTCAACCGCTTGGCTGACGGGCGCGCAAGCCGTATTTGCCGCCATAGGCGTAGTGTCCGCCGCGGTGCTGTGCTGGGGTTTGTGGACCTCGCGCGCTTTGCCGTACGTTCCCGACATCGGCACCCTGCTGGCGCATCGGGCCGTGGGCGATTACACGCTTTCCATGTCGCACTTGTTCGATTTGACCGGCGAATCCTTTGCGGCGCTACGGCTGCCTGCGGCGCTGGCTGCGATCACGCTGCTGATTGGGCCGGTGGCGGGATGGCTGCTGCGAATCAAGGGAAAACATGTCGCGGCCACCATCAGCATAGCGCTCACCATGACGGTTTTCTTCGTCGCCGCGCACATTGCGTTCGCACGCTTTGAGCCCATGCTGAGTTCGAAACAGATGGCCGACACCATCATGGCCAAGGGCTCGCCCCAGGATACGGTCATCGTGTACGGAGAGCAATCGTCGGCATCGTCGTTGATTTTTTACACGAACGACTTCTTCAGCGGACGGCCGGCGCTGCTGGTGCTACCGCGTTGCGGGAAGAACGGTGAGGGATCGACGCTGCTGTGGGGCTCGTGCTACCCCGATGCGCCAGACATTTATCTGAGCGACGATAAGCTCGAGGCGCTTTGGGGCACCGGCGAGCGCAAATGGATCTTCGCCGAGGATCCGGATCGCGATAAAGTAGAACACGCGCTGGCCGGAAGCGGACATCTGTATGCAGTGCAAACCCTGGCCGACAAAACACTGTGGACGGACCGGCCCCTGCCATAGCGATGTAGCGCCGGCCTCCTGGCCGGCTGTAGCGTGGGTCTCTTGACCCACGCGCTCTCTCCTATTCCCTAATTGCTCGCCACCGCTTCCGGCGGTTGCCGCACATACACATAAAGATAGAAGACGCTAAGCGCGAGCAGGATGAGCGGCGCGGGAATCACACCGAAGGCGAGCGACGGGCCGGAGTAATGCGTGATCTGGAAGACCACAATCCAAAAAATGTCGCCGGTGAGAATGATGGCCGCGAGCGTAAGCGCGAGTGCCCACCACGCGAGCGGCCCGCCTTTCTTCCAAAGCATGGTGCACGCAGGAACGGAGAGCAGCAGCAGCCGCGCATCGTAACTACGGTGATAGACCACCAGGATGGTCAGGGGTACGACCACGGCAATCGCGAACCATGCCAGGTGAGGCGAGAACTTGGATTGCACCGTCTTGCGCAGCCAGACGAGCAGGAGCGCGCCGCATATGAGGTAGACGACCGGGTTGTAGAAATGCGGATTGTCCCAGAATCGACTGGCAATGGTTTGCAGGCAAAGGGTCATATTGACGCCGAAGCCGCCGCCGCTATGCGGTCCTGGATCGTTCAATGCCCCGCGCTGCATAAGCGCTAACTGGTTCGCCCGCATTTCCTCGAGCCAGTGCGGCGCAATCTGCCAGGTCCACAGCACCGCGGGTACAACCAGCGCAGCCACCGGTAGAAGCGTTTCGAGCGCTCGCTTGCGGGCGATGCCGCCGGCGAGAAGAAAATACAGCCAGATCAAGCCCACGTCATGCGGCTTCATCACAAGAGCAACTGCCAGGCAGATCGCGCCGGCAAGCGTGAAGCGATTCTTGAAGAAAACACCAAACCGCAATGACGGAAAGTCCCACCACCAGGCCCACCGTGTTCCCCAGGGCCAGAAGCATCTCGCTGTTTACGAGCAAGAGGAACACTAGTGCCCCGGCCATCAGCGGCGAAAATTCCGCACCCGCATTCCACGTCGTGAAAGCAGCCAGAACAAAAGCTGCCGCGCTGAGGATGAACCAGATCGCGCCGGCGAACTTGGTTGGCATCAACGCAAGGGGAGTGACGAGGAAGAACGTCGTAGGAAAATTTGGAGTGAGATGACCGTGCGCCGCAACCAATACGGAGCCGAGAGCCGATGGCACCTCTCCTGCATCTCTCTTGTACAGAGCCCATAACTGGCTTTGCTGGTAAGGATCGTGGTGCTCGACGAGACATTTCGCGCCAAAATAGAATTCTTTGAAATCGATCATTCCCAGCGCATTGAAATACGCGATCGCCGTACCGATCAATACAAAGAAAACACTGCCGAGCGACAGCAAGAGCAAACTGTCCTGGCGTTCTTTGAGCATGGATCGAGATCTCCGCAGCAGGGATGGGCCAGCCTCATTATGCATTGCCAGCGAGCCTGCGCAACATGCTACGAACATGGGAAGCTACGGGGTGCGGCGGATCAACTCGCGACGCGCGACGCCGGGCGACTCATTGCGCGTCCCTCATTTTGCCGCCGGGCAGGAGCTCCAGCACGCGGCCGCGCCACAGTACGTGGCGGCCCGCATAGCTCGCGGCCCAAAAGCAAAAGCCCATCAGGTCGCGAATCGGATAGAGCACCAGCAGGCCGAACCAGCTCGTGTCGCGCACAACGAAGCGGCCGACGGCGATGGAAAGCGCAAGCCGCGTGGCCACGGCAAACGCGAGCAGCGCGAGGCCCCACATCGGTTTGCCGAGCCACGCGCATGCAGCGAGTGCCAGCAGGCCGAAGGGCACGCTGAAAGTGAGCGCGGTGCCGAAGTGGCCTTTGGGCCGCGAGAAACGCGTGGATTTCATCCAGCGCACCTGGTGCTTGAGCGAACCTATCAACCCCGCGTGCAGAACCATGTGATCGATGGCGTGATGGCTGAGGACCACCGTCTGGCCGAGCTTGTAGGTCTCGTTGCCAAGAATGAAATCGTCGGCGCAGTAGTCGGCTGTGACCTTGAAACCGCCCATGCGGCGAATCGTGTCGCGTCGAAAAGCCATCGTGGGGCCCAGCGTGAATTGCATGCCCTCCATGGCGCGCGCGGCGAGCACGCCGGCCGACATTTCAACTGACATGCCGACCGCTTCAAGCCGCGCCCACAACCCGCCTTCCGCAGCGACGCCGCGATAGAGGCAGCACATGCCGCCCACGCGCTTGTCCGCAAAAGGGAGGGCCACGGAGCGCAGATAGTCTGTCGAAACGCGCACGTCGCTATCGCTGATGACGAGAATGTCGTGCGCGGCCTGCGGTTCCATCAGCTCCATGGATGCAACTTTGGCGTTGATGTAGTCGGGCTCGCCGCCGGTGAAGAGGAATTGCACAGGGATCTGCGGATGCCGCGCAGCCACGCGACGCGCCGTTTCGAGACCTGCGTCGTTGGCGGTGCGCGCGCAGAAGAGAATTTCGTACTCGGGGTAATCCTGCGTGAAAAAGGTCTCGAGATAGGATTCGAGGCCCGGGTCCGCTCCATGCAATGGCTTGAGGAGGCTCAGTGAAGGCGTGAAGCCGGGCCGCGCGGCGAGTTGGGCAAGCGCACGACGGCGCTCGCGCAGGTAGCCCGGAACCGCCCACAGCACAATGCCAGCAAAGACCGCGGAAGTGACGAGGCCGAAGACGGCGAGGCCGAGGAGGACGTAGGGCATGCTGATTGCTAGGATACCCGGCAGGTCAGCGAGTCAGCGAGTTCACGCGCAGATGCGGGGTGCCCATCCTTGTGGCAGTTTCATCGGCGCAGGGGTGGGAAGCCACTCGCTACGGTTTGCGGGAGTTGACCGCGCGCGGCGAGCGACCGGTTTGATCACCGGCGTCTTGCGAATCGGCACAATGGCTCCGGTCGTGCCGGGCGCGGCAGCTTGAAAGCGGGTCAGCATCTCGCTGCGCACATATTCGACGAAGCTCTGCATCTGGCGGTTCATCTCTTCCATGCGCTCGCGCATCTGCAGGATGATGCCGATGCCGGCGATATTCACGCCGAGGTCGCGCGCCAGGTTGAGGATGAACTCCAGCCGCTCCAGATCCTCGTCGGTGTAAAGGCGCGTATTGCCCTCGGTGCGCGACGGCTTCAGCAGCCCTTCGCGCTCGTAGAGGCGGAGGGTCTGCGGATGAATCTCGTACATCTCGGCCACCGCCGAGATCATGTACGCGCCTTTGGATTTGCGTTTCGTGGCCATGTTTCTTTCCTGTGTCCGCCTAATCGAACTTCGCGTTCACCATTGTCGCCGCTTGTTTCTTGCTTCCTCGCTCCCTCACAGTTTGTCGAACAACTCCTTGCGCGGGTCCTGGGGATTGAGTTTGCCGAGCTCGCGCATGATCTCGCGGCTGCGCTCGTCGTTCAAATGCGGCACCACGACATCGACGGTCACGATCTCGTCGCCGCGCTGGCCGGGCTGCTGCGCGCTCTCCACGCCGCGCTCCCTCATGCGCAGCTTTTGCCCGCTCTGCGTGCCGGGCGGAATCTTCAATTGCGCGCGGCCGTCGATGGTCGGCACTTCGACCTTGGCGCCCAGCGAGGCTTCGGCCACGGTGACCGGCACGGTGAGGTGAATGTCGTCGCCCTGGCGCGTGAAGACCGGGTTCGTGCCGGTGCGCACGATCAAGAACAGGTCGCCGGGAGGGCCGCCGTTGACGCCGGCGTTGCCCTTGCCCTGCAGGCGAATGCGCTGCCCGTCGCGCGTGCCCGGCTTGATGCGGAACTCGACCGTCTCCGTGCGCGTCACGGTGCCTTCGCCGTGGCAGGTGGCGCAGTCGTTGGAGCTCTTGCCGGTGCCGTTGCAGCTCGGGCAGGTGATGTTGAACTTCATGCGCCCGCCCATCTGCGTCACCTGGCCGGTGCCGTGGCACTCAGTGCACGGTCTTCGATCCGCCGGTATGCGCCTGCCCGTGGCAGGTTGGGCACACTTCCTGGCGATTGATCTGGATGCGCGCCTGGCCGCCGCGAATCGCCGTCCAGAAATCGACCGTGGCCTGGTATTCGAGATCGGTGCCGGGCTGCGGCCCGCGCGCGCTGCGGGTGCTGCGCTCCCGAAAAGATGCCGGAGAAGATGTCCTTGAAGCTGCCCCACGAAGCGCCTGCCGCGCCTGCGCCCTGTCCGGGAACGCCACCGGAAAAACCAGTGAAGTCGAAGCCGCCGAAGTCGACCGGCGGCCTGCCGCTGCCCTCGCGCTGCTGGCGCGCATAGGCCTCGGCCGTCGCCGGATCGATCTGGTCGGAGTAGAAGCCCACCTGGTCGTAGATCTTGCGCTTCTTCTCGTCGCTCAGAACATCGTTGGCCTCGGAGATCTCCTTGAACTTCTCCTCGGCCTTCTTGTCGCCGGGGTTCACGTCGGGATGATATTTGCGCGCAGCTTTCCTGAAAGCCTTGCGGATCTCCTCCGGCGTGGCCGTCTTCTTCACGCCGAGCATGGCGTAATAATCTTTGTTGGTCGTGGTGGCCATGTTTTCCTGGACCTAATCTCCGATGAATTCCAATTGCCGGAACGTTGCTTGCAATTCCGCCGGTCATTGCTCACGCACGCGTTCTAGAGGCTGCTAATGTCTTAGGACCGCTTCATGCGATCGCGCGTTTGTCGTTCCCGGATTGCCGCTGATAACCGGTCGTGGACGGATTTCTTTGAGAATCGCTGCTCTGTTCGACGTCGGAGGCCGACTCCAGATCGTAGTCCATCTGCAGCCGCATCCAGAACTCCGGCGTCATGTTGAAATAGCGGGCTAGCCGCAGCGCCGTGTCCGCCGTGATCCCGCGCCGCTCCCGCAGAATCTCGGAGATTCGCGTCACAGGCACGCGCAACGCCATGGCAAGTGCGTTCGCCGAAAGGCCCAGCGGCTTCATGAACTCCTCGCGCAGCATCTCGCCAGGATGCAGGGCCGGCATCAGCGCACCCTCCTTCAAACACTGACTTAGTGGTAGTCGACAATTTCGACCTCATAGGCATCGCCATCGCTCCATCGAAAACAGATTCGGTATTGATCGTTGATCCGCAGGCTCCATTGGCCCTGCCCTCTCGCGCCTGAGCTTTTCCAGCCTATTTCCGGGCGGCTGGTAGAGTTCCTCAACCGTGGAAACCGTGTGAATCTGCCGCAACTTCCGAAAAGCTACCCGCTCAAATGCCGCAAATCGCCGGCTGTGCCGGTGGTTGAAGACCTGCTCGGTTTCTTTGTCGGCAAACGAACGGATCATGCTTAACGTTTATCGTAACACGGCAAGCGAAACAGATGACACCAACTGAGGGTTAAAGGTTCGGGGTGGGCGACTGGAAGTCGCCCACCCCGAAGTTTGTCTAGCTCCTCTAGCACCGCTTACTTCTTGTCGTCCACGTCCACGTACTCGGCGTCGATCACACCCTCGTCCTTTTTGGCTTCGCCGCCGGGAGCTGCTCCCGGAGCGCCGCCGTCCGAAGGGCTGCCCGGCGCAGTAGCCGCAGTCGCCTTGTACATCGCTTCGGCCAGCTTGTGGCTGGCTTGCGTCAGCCTGTCATTCGCTTGCCTCAGGTCCGCGGTCGACGGCGATCCATCGAGAGTCTTCTTGGCGTCAGCCAGTGCCGCTTCCACGTCGGTCTTGTCGGCAGCGGCCACTTTTTCGCCGCTCTCCTTCAACATCTTTTCGATGTTGTAGACCATTCCGTCGAGTGAGTTGCGGGCCTCAATCTGCTCGCGCGCCTCCTTATCCTCGGCGGCGTGGGTATCGGCTTCCTTGGCCATCTTCTCGACTTCTTCTTTCGAGAGGCCCGAGCTCGACGTAATCGTGATGCGCGTGTCCTTGCCGGTAGCGTTGTCCTTCGCCGTCACGTTCAGGATGCCGTTCGCATCAATATCGAACGTCACCTCGATCTGCGGCACGCCGCGCGGAGCCGGCATGATTCCACCCAGCTTGAACTTGCCCAGGGTGCGGTTCTGCGCCGCCATGGGCCGCTCGCCCTGCAGTACGTGGACTTCAACCTCGGTCTGGTTGTCGGCCGCTGTCGAGAAGGTCTCCGTCTTCTTGGTCGGGATGGTGGTGTTGCGCGGGATCATGGTCGTCGCCACGCCGCCCAGAGTCTCAATGGACAGGGTCAGCGGCGTCACGTCGAGCAGTAACAGATCCTTCACATCGCCGGACAGCACGCCCGCTTGCACGGCAGCGCCCACGGCAACCACCTCATCAGGATTCACACCCCTATGCGGCTCGCGACCGAAGAGCTTCTTCACGAGCTCCTGAATCTTCGGCATGCGCGTCTGTCCGCCAACCAACACTACTTCGTTGATCTGGCTCGCGGTGACGCCTGCATCGGCCATGGCCTTCTTGCAAGGCTCAATCGAACGATCGATCAGGTCTTCAACCAACTGCTCGAGCTTGGCGCGGGTCAGTTTGCGCACCAGGTGCTTGGGGCCCGAAGCGTCGGCGGTAATAAACGGCAAGTTGATCTCAGTCTCGACGGTCGTCGAGAGCTCGATCTTGGCCTTTTCCGCGGCGTCCCTCAGGCGCTGCAGGGCCATTTCGTTGCCTTTCGAGGTCAGGTCGAGGCCGTGCTCCTGTTTGAACTCGGCGATAAGCCAGTCCACGATGCGCTGGTCGAGGTTGTCGCCGCCCAGGTGGGTGTCGCCGTTGGTCGACTTGACTTCGATCACGCCCTCGCCGACTTCGAGAATCGAAATGTCAAACGTGCCGCCGCCAAAGTCGTACACGGCGATGGTCTCGTCCTTCTTCTTGTCGAGCCCGTAGGCCAGCGCGGCCGCGGTGGGCTCGTTCACAATGCGCTTCACGTCGAGGCCGGCAATCTTGCCTGCATCCTTCGTGGCCTGGCGCTGCGCGTCGTTAAAGTAGGCCGGAACCGTGATCACAGCTTCCGTGACGGTCTCGCCCAGATAGGCTTCGGCGCTCTTCTTCAACTTCTGCAGAATCATGGCGGAGATTTCGGGCGGAGTGTATTCCTTGCCCTGCGCGATGACGTCCACATGGTCGCCCTTCTGAACGACCTTGAACGGCACCATCTTCAGTTCGTCCGACACTTCGTTGTAGCGCCGGCCCATGAAGCGCTTGATGGAGAAAATGGTGTTTTCGGGGTTGGTGATCGCCTGCCGCTTGGCCACCTGGCCCACCAGCCGTTCCCCGCTCTTGGTGAATGCGACGACCGAGGGGGTGGTACGCGCACCCTCCTCATTTGGAATGACTTTTGGCTCGCCGCCTTCCATGACGGCGACGCACGAATTGGTGGTTCCGAGGTCGATTCCGATGATTTTAGCCATGTTGTTCCTGCCTTTAGAGAAGATCCTGACAAGGCAGGATCTCAGATTGAGTGTCTTACTGTCAACTTATATGATGCTGATTTCCTCATCGAGATTCGGGTTTTTGCGCTTTTTTCGACCAATTTCACTCCGTCACAGTCGGGAAACGAAGGGCTTATACTGGACGCACTTTTAATTACAGGACTCATCGTTATGCCACAAGAGATTCGCGCCAGCCAGGGGCGAGACATGGGCAGCAAGAGCTGGACATTGAGGATTCTTGCGATCGCAGGCGGGTTTGTGCTCTTCGTCTTTGTTTTGAGCGCCGCTTTGGCTCGAGCTGCCGGGGCTCCGGGCCAGGAGGCCGCGGCCGGAGAAAAGCCGCAAGTCGTCCTGGAGGGTTACGTCAGCGCCATCCATTTTCCCGATAGCTTCGATGTCAACGGACAGCCCGTGGTTGTGAAATCCACGACCACCTACCGCTGGGCGGGAAGCAAAGATGCCGCGAGCCAGCCCGCCGCGAGCAGCGACGTATCGCCGGGCGTATGGGTAGAAGTCACGGGGACGAAAGTCGAGCACGGCGTGGATGTGGACACAGTAAGCCTGCGCGAACACCGGGACAGAACGATCAACGGATTCGGGCTCATTGACAAAGTAATCGCAGTCGGGACAGAGCCCGTATATCGGCTGGACGGTTATCGGGTGCGCGTTGCAACTTCGACGCGGGCCACATTTTCCGGCGGACTAAGCACGCTGGCGGATGTGGGACCGAATACGTGGGCCAAGTATGAAGGCAAGTTCGACAAGAACGGCGACCTGATCGCAACGCAATTGGCATTTTATCCAGGAAAAGCCGGGAAGAAATCCAATCCCAGGCCTTTGCGGCAGGAGGTCGTTGTTTCCGGGCAGAACCTCCTCGATTCCGAGGGACAATTCCATAGCACTCATACCAAATACCGCCTCGAGCAGATGGGCGGGCTTTGCGGTTGGCATCGGGTCCCAGTGAACGGGGAGCTGCAAGATCGTGTGGCGCGAATCGGAGCAAATCTTGTACCGGCCTTTCAGAAGCAATTGGCTGACGATGAACGTGCAAAGATTCCATTCCGCTTCTATGTTGTCGACGAGCCGCAATTCCGATTCGACTTCGGTTGTTCTCCCGGGGTAGTACTCGTGCCCAAGGGAGTGATTGACCGGCTCAAGAGCGATGACCAGATTGCAGCGGTCCTCGCCGATGGGATCTCGGCCTATGTTGAGTGGCAATCGGCAAGACTGGTGGCCGAATACTATGGCATTTTTGGCATCGAATTAGCAGGAGACCTGGCTGCCACCAGCGTACCCTGGGCATGGTTGAGTGTTGAGGGCACTGCCGCCGCTACGGAGCATTTACTCAACAGGCGATTCGAGGAGCAGCGCAGCCGTATGGCTCTCGGATTTATGGCCGACGCCGGCTACGACCCGTGGCAGGCGCCGGAGGCGTGGCGGCTGCTGGCGCCCAAGAAATTGCCTGCCAATACCAGCCATCTCAAATACCCAAGCCAGGCCGGCTACCAACTGGCAATTCTGAATCTGATTTATAAGAAATCCGCGCCAACCAATGCCGCTGAGCCTGGCTCAACGGCAAACCCCGGCCCGGGCGCAAAACCGTAACGCATCCCCGAAAGCGCGCATCCCCGAACGGGCGGGATTGCCTCACCTAACCCCCCTCTTTTCAACTCCGTTAACACTCCTTTAATATGGACGGGTTGTCAGGAGACCGTTCATGGGCAGTCTGAATGGCGCTGTTGCCGCGCCCGAATTTGGCGCAGTCCATCGATCTCGATGGGGCCAACGGATCCGCCATGCCGCGGACAAAATTCACCTTCGCCTGTGGATTCGCTACCCCGTTTTTCTGCTCTTCATGGAAGGGCTCTCTCAAGTTCTGGAGCACTGGAGCGGTCGGTTACCGCTTCATGATCACCTTCGTCTTGAGGTGCCGTTGCTACTTGCGTTTTACTGGGCATTCGGCTTCGTGCTGCGGCGCGGAAAACTGTCAGCCCTCGTGGCTGCGCTGCCGTTGATGATGACCTATATCGCCTGCGATGTCTACTTCATCGCCTACGGAGACGTTCTGCGCGTCATCGACGTCGGAAACCTGCCTGAACTTCTTAAAGTGCTGCATTTCGAGGGGACCGCGGCGTTATTGTTTGCCCTCGCTCTGCCAGCTGCCCTGCTCCTCGCTTTCGTCGACTATCGCAGATACTGGCGCGCCCTCACCGTGGCAGGTCTGCTGATCGCGGGAGCTGCGGCGGTGGAGTTTTTCCCGCATGAGGTCGTTTCGGGGCTTGTCCGGGCGGGCGTGGAGCAGATGGATTTCTCCGATGCCGGTTGCCTCGACGATAACGGCCGTATCACGGTTCTGATCTACTTTGAGGCGGCGCGCAGGGTAGCCGTCGCGCAGACCGTCGCGTACCGCGCACGCGCCGAGAAGGACGAACGGATTCCCGCCACTGCCGAATTCATCCGCGCCCACGGGAATCGCCGCAACGTGTACCTGGTTGTGCTCGAGAGCTGGCTGGACCCCACCCTCTTTCGCGGCGTCACCTTCTCCCAAGATCCGCGGCATCCCGATTACGCGCAGCTGGTCGGCGACAGCCAGGGGTTTTCCATCTCGCCCGTCTTCGGCGGCCGGACCGCACAGGCGGAGTTTGAGGCGCTTTGCGGCGTGCCTGCTTTATCGAAGATCACTTTTATTGAATTCAACACTTTTACCGGGCATCCGGCGGGTTGCATGCCCGCCATCCTGCGCCAGGCCGGCTACTCGACGTACGCCAGCAACGCTTATATGCCTGACTACTTCAACACCATCAAGGCCTATACGGGCATCGGGTTCGACAAGATCTACTTCGCTCGCGAATTCGCCCCCAGTCGCGAAACATACCTGTCGGCGGCGGACATATCCGAGGACGAGGATTTCTTGTTTGACGGCGATCTATTCAACCAGAATCTTGCCTTCATCGCGCGCACGCTCAAGGAGCATCCGGGCCAGCCGATCCTCAACTACGTGCTGACCATCTACGGCCATGAGCCCCACGATATCGACACCGATCGGCGACCTATGGTCCTGTCGATGAATGCGCCGCATGACGACCTCCAGTTATTGCGGGCCGCCAACCAGTATTGGTACCGCACCCAGGCCATCGCCGCCTATGTGCGCGGCCTCATCAAGCTCGATCCCAACAGCCTGATCATCCTGGTGTCAGACCATGTGCCGCCGCTCGATAGGGGAACCAGCAGTTATAAGGATTTTCGCTATTTAGATAACATCGACGACAGCATCCATATGAACCGCATCCTCGTCGTAGAAAACGGCAAAGTGGTCCGCCACCAGACCATTCACCACTACCAGGTGCCCTCGCTCATCTACAACTATCTGACCGAGGAAAAATTCTGCGCCCAGCACAACTGCGATCCCTCGGCCGACGAGCGCAAGGACCAGTACATGCTCCTGATGTCGCGCGCCGCCAGCCCCATGTAAATCGCCGGGCATCCGCAACGGCTGACCGGCCAAGGTGGGAAGTTGGCGCTACTTACCAACCGCGTCCAGCGCCGCGGCCATCACTTCTTCCGGCTCGGGGCGTACGCGGAAATCGGCATGCGCCTGCGCGTAGATGACGCGTCCAGTCGGACTGAGAATGTAAGTCGCAGGAACGATGAGTCGCCAGGAGTCGTCGCCGTTCACAAACGGAATATTGACGAGAATCGACCGGTAGTAATCGCGATGGTAGTCAGGGATGGTATACGCCAATCCGAATTGCGCAGCGACTGCGCAGCCGGGGTCTGCGAGTACTGGAAACGGAAGCCCGTGCTGGCCGACCATGAAGTCGCTCTGCCGCCGGGTTTGCGGGCCGATGGCCGCCAGCAGCACGCCCGCCTCGCGCAGCCGGGGATGGAGGTCGCGCCAGGCCTCGATTTCCGTAATGCAATAGGGGCACCAGCGCCCGCGAAAGAAGTTGAGAACCAGCGGCCCCAAGGCGAGCAAATCAGCCGAGCGCACAGGCCGGCCGGAGGCATCGTTCAGCGTGAACTCCGGAGCCGCAGCCCCGACGGGCAGGATTTTTCCCTCGCTGCCAGACTCAAAGAGTTCGCGCACAGCGCGCTCGTTGATGGCCATGCGCTCGGCCGGGACAAGCTTGCGCGTGTTCGCCGTGATCTCGTCGAGTTGGTCCTGGAGCAGGGTCATGAGGTCACTTACCTTCCAAACCGCTGCTTGCCGCCCATCCCCGCGAGGCCGCCCCTCATCATGCTCTTCGCCATGCCCATCCTGCCCACCTGCTTGAACATTTTGGCCATCTGCGCGTACTGGCGCAGGAGCTGGTTCACCTCCTGCACGCTGGTCCCCGAGCCGGCCGCGATGCGCTTGCGCCGCGTGCCCGAAATCATCTCGTGGTTGCGGCGCTCTTTCGGCGTCATGGAGTTGATGATGGCCTCGAGGCGCACGAACTGCTTCTCGTCGACCTGTCCCGCGGCCTGCTGCATGCCCGCAAACGGCCCCACTGACGGCAGCATCTTTAAAATCGATTCCATCGATCCCATCTTCTTGATCTGGCGCAACTGATCGCGGAAGTCTTCGAGCGAAAATCCGTCGCCCAGCAGCGCCTTCTTAGCCAGCTCCTCGGATTTCTTGCGGTCGAGAGTGGACTCGGCCTTTTCGATAAGCGAGAGCATATCGCCCATGCCCAGAATGCGCCCGACAATGCGATCCGGATGGAACGGCTCGAAAGCGTCCGGCTTCTCGCCCACGCCAATGAACTTAATGGGCTGGCCGGTCACATGGCGAATCGACAGTGCCGCGCCGCCTCTCGCGTCGCCGTCCATCTTGGTCAGAACCACGCCCGTCAATCCAAGCCGCGCATGAAAATCCTGCGCGGAGTTGACCGCGTCCTGGCCCGTCATGGCGTCGGCGATGAAGAGAATCTCCTGCGGCGCGAGAAGTTTTTTCAAGCTCTCCATCTCGGCCATGAGTTCCTGGTCAACGTGCAGCCGGCCGGCGGTGTCGACGATCAGCGTGTCGCAGCCCATGATGACGGCCTCGCGGCGCGCTTCCTTGGCGAGACGCTCGACCAGCGCCGTTCCCGCCGCCTCGCCCTTCAGATCTCCCTCGTACAACCGCGCCTCGACGGACTTGGCGACGACCTTCAGCTGTTCGCGCGCGGCGGGCCGATAGACGTCGACCGAGACCAGCATGGGCCGGTGCCCGCCCTTCTTGAGCCACGCCGCCAGCTTGCCGGAGGTCGTGGTTTTGCCGGAGCCCTGCAGCCCGGCCATCAAAATGACCGTGGGCGGCTTGGAGGCAAAGTTGAAACGCGCGGTGTCTTTGCCCAGCAGCGCGATCAATTCGTCGCGCACGATCTTGACCACCTGCTCGGAGGGCGAGAGCGCGGTGAGCACTTCGCTGCCCACGGCCTTCTCGCGGATGTGTTCGATCAGGTCGGTGACGACCTTGAGGTTGACGTCGGCCTCGAGCAGGGCCACGCGGATCTCGCGCAGAGCTTCAGCAATGTTTTCTTCAGTGAGCGTGCCCTGGCCGCGAAGGCTCTTGAATACGCGTTGCAGTTTGTCAGAAAGGTTCTCAAACATAGGTCTGCATCTAGTTTATCGGGTCCCGCGGACGGCAGGCACCTGCGGTGCGGTAGCGGGCTCTTGCGCGACCTTCGTTTAGGTTACAGACTGAAGGATAGGAGCGGATGATGGCGGACGGACGCGAGGAGCGCGAGGAAGAGAAAAAGCGGCGCGAAGAGGAAGAGCGCAAAGACCAGGAAGACCGGCTCGATCGGGAACGCCGCGACGACGGAGAACCAGAGCGAGGCGGATCATAAACCGACTCTTCCAATCACGCAGGCTCTGGCGGCGTGGACGCCGCCAGTACAGCCGGTCGGGAGACCGGCCCTACTCCTTGCAAACCCAATCAATAATCGGCCCCCAGTAGGAAAGGTGCGGCTCGCGGAAGGGCTGATTGTGCGTGGTGTTCGGGACGACGACGACCTCCGCTCGCGGTTCGCACCATCCGGCCAACTCGCGTGCCATCGCAACAGGAAACAGTCGGTCTTTCTCGCCATGGACAATAAGCACCGGCACTTTGCATTCCGCAATCCGTTGCTTTGCATGCCAGATGGGCGGAACGAGACACGCAAGCGGCCGAGGGACCCCGACCGATACAGCCGCGTGGCGAAATGATGTGAAGGCCTCGCAGAGAATCAGGCGCTGTGCGCCGAGCCGATCGATGGCTGCTATAGCCACCCCGCTGCCCAGCGAGAAGCCGAGAACAGAGATAGGCAATGAAGGGGCGAGTTCTTTGAGCGCGGCGAAGGCTGCGATCGCGTCAAATTCGAACTGCTCCCAATGCGGCCGGCCGGTACTCTTGCCATAACCCGAATAATCAAAAACCAGCGATGCGACGCCGTTGGCGGCGAGAAGTTGCTGCACCCCGAACCACTGCTCCACGGTTTCGCCAATGCCATGACAAAGCAGAACCGCGGCCTGTGCAGCAACGGCGGCAGGTTCCACAAAAACTGCGTCAAGAACGTGAGCGGGGAGATGGGACGCGCTGGGAACAGCGTGGCGGGAAGCTCGCTCATGGATTCCCGCTGGGCCACGACCGCGCTTCGTCCAGCCCAGCGCGCGGCTGCGAAGAATCATGAACCGGCTGACGCACGAGATCGCATACGCAAACGCGGCGCGGTGCGCCCAGCTCGGCGTATCGCCCGGCGAGCGCTCCCCGGCGTTCGGCGTTTCGATCGTGCGCATGGGCCTCTACGCCTCTCTGGCTACTCCGAGGGAGCGATCAGATATTGTTCGAGCTTGCCGTCAGGATAGGTGTAGGTGGTGAGCTCGAGACGTCGCCCTGGGTAAACAATCTCAAACTCACGAAAGGTCATGCCGCCACGGAATTCGCTGCTGGTCTGGCGCAGGCTGAGCGGTTCGCCCAGAGGCGCAAGGCTCGACTGAAAATCGGCGACCGCTTCGGGAGTAAAGTAGTCGCTCAAGTTGGGCGCGAGTAGCGAGCGGTCGATGCGGCCCTGCTGCAAGCCGTGATAAATGTCGAGCGCCTGCTGCTCGGGCGCGGTGAGCGGATAGCCGGCCACAAGCGGTGCCGCGAGTTTCGCGATGTCGCTTGCGGCATTCACCGCCATCTGATTGGTAAGCACGACCACGGCCGCCCCGTCGTCGATCAGCACCTCATTGTCCGAGACAAAACCAGAGACCTCGCCAGAGTGCTCGATCGAACGATGGCCTCTGCGCTGCTGCACCTCAACGCCAAGTCCATAGTGCGAGCCTTCGCCGTTCTTCAGCTTTACCTCGGTAAACATTTGTTGGTAGCTCTCAGGCTTCAGAATCGACCGTGCGAGCAGGCTCTGATCCCAGAGCGCCAGGTCGTGCGGAGTCATGGCCAGCTCCCCGGCCGCGAACATCCAGCCAATACCCTCCTTGGGCGCAACCCGCAGCGGCCCGAGCGCATTCCTCACATATGGCGTGGCGTCCACTTCAGTGAGCTTGATCGCATCGGAGTTCCACACCGACTTCATCCCCAGCGGGCGAAAGATATGCTCGCTCAGGAAATCCCAGTAGTACTCGCCGGAGACGACTTCGACGATGCGGCCGGCGATGACGAAATTCGTGTTCGAATACTGCCACTGTGTGCCGGGCTCGAAGTCGAGCGGCTTTTTGCCCCACACATCGATGATCTGCTGCGCGGTTTCGGGGCCTTTCATCGTCGTCATCACGTAATCTTCGGGCCAGTAATCCTGGTAGCCGGAGGTGTGCGAGAGGATCTGGCGAATCGTCACCTCATTGCCACGCGTGAGCCCGGGAATGTATTTGCCCACGGGGTCGTCGAGCGAGAGCTTGCCTTGTTCCTGCAGGAGAAGGATGGCAGTCGCAGTGAATTGCTTGGAGATTGATCCAATGGAATAGCGCATCTCCGGCGTAGCCGGTTCGGCGGGAGTAGAAGCCGTGGCCACGCGCGCGCTACCGTATGCGTGGGTGTAGACGAGTTTGCCGTGCTGGACAACGGCGACCGATGCCGAAGGCACGCCGGTGGCTTCGAGCACCTGCGTGGCGATGCGGTCCACCTGGGTGCGCAGCGCCGGGTCGAGGGTGTCAACGGTTTGGGCGGGAAGGGCCAGCGGGACGAGAGCACTGAGAGCGGCGAGAACGAGGCAGAATGGTTTGCGCGGCATGATTGCGGAGAAACTCCTCTCAAGCCGCATGGTAATTGATTGGCTTTACGCAGTGCGCGCGAGGGTCAGCACGGTGATGTCGTCGTCCTGGCCGAAATTCTGGGCGGCGATAGCGATGGATTCTGCAGGCTGGGTACTAAGCGCAGTGGTCCGATCGAAGCCATAGAGCGCACCGGATTTGTCGCGGGCTTCGACCACGCCGTCCGTCAAAAGGGTGAGTTGCCGGCCTCGGGCAAGCTGGAAAGCGGACTCGGCATACGCGGTGTCAGCGGCGAGTCCGAGCGGCAAGCCGTTTTCAAGCGACAGCTCTTTGCCGCCAAGATAAGGCGCGATGTGTCCCGCATTGGCAATGGTCAGTGTGCCGTTCGGATCGGCGCGCAGGACCAGGCAGGTGGTGAATCCGCCGTGGCTGCGGGCCAGCATGCGTTGGTTCATGGCGGCCAGAATCTCGCCGGGGCTTTGCGTGTAATGCGCCAGAGTCCGCACCGTGCCCACCAACAGTGAGACAGTCATAGCGGCGGGCATGCCTTTGCCGCTCACATCGCCGATGATCACGAGCACTCCGCCGACGCCGTGGCCGCTCTTGACCGGCAGGACCTGGAAAAAGTCGCCTCCGACTTCCCCGTAGGGCTTGTAGACGGATTGAATGTTGAAGCCCTCGACCGTCGGAATCTCTTCAGGAATGAGAACCTGCTGCACAGCGCGGCCGGCCTCGAGTTCAGCGGCCATGCGCTGCTTCTCGCTGCGATCGCGAATCAGGTCGCGAGCCAGGATTGCCAGCGTCACGATTCCCAGCAGGGTAAGCGTGCTGACGGTGTACTGCCAGTGCCAGCCTCCAATGGAGGCGTACTGCTTCATGCCCGTCAGGTGCTGGAACAAACCGGTAAGTGTCAGACGCACGAACCAATAGAACAGGAATGCGGCGGCAATCATCCGGTCACGTGCGCTTCTGCGCCTTAGACCCTGGAAAATCAGAATAGCGAGCAGTCCTCCGGATACGTGCACCGGCCAATCTGCGGTCAAGAACAAGCTCGGAAACCACACTGCGACGGAAACAAACAGATAGACCGGCCAGAACCACAATGTCCATCGGTAACGCGGGATCTGCATTGCCTCGCCCGCTACTGCCACGAGCATGCCCGACGCGATAGCGCGCAGACTCAAATAGAGGATGTGGCCCCCAAAGTAATCGAATGACTGCGTCACCGCAACCAGAGCGAAAAAGATGCCCAGGCTGCGAAACGCCCGAAAATCGGGCGCGGCTCGCCAGAGCGCCAGGAAAGCAGCCGCCAGGCAGAACATCAGCACGGAGAAAATCAGCAGCGGTGTGTTTTGCACCTGCTCAAAGGGCGGCACCGGGGCAAAGAGCTGCTGCATGAGCGGCACGTTGGCGGCAAGAAGAACGGCCGTCATGCGGGGACCATCCTTTGCACGGTGAGCACGGTGATGTCGTCGTCCTGGCCGAACAGCTCCGCTGTCTTTGCGATTTGATTGGCAGTTTGGATGCTCATGGCTGCCGTGCGATCGAAACCAAAAAGCGTGCCGGCTTTGTCGCGGGCTTCGACCACGCCGTCGGTGAGCAGGGTGAGTTGTTGACCGGCAGCTAATTGGAAAGTGCCTTCTGTGTAAGTTGATTGAGCGGACAGGCCCAATGGAAAGCCATTAGTGAGGGTCAGCTCTTTGCCGCCGAGATAGGGCGCGATATGGCCGGCGTTGGCAATGGTCACTGTGCCATTGGTTTCGGCGCGCAGCACGAGACACGTAGTGAACCCGCCGTGGCTGCGCCCCTGAAGCCGGTGATTGAGCCCCGTGAGAATCTCGGTAGGACCGCAAGTGGATTCAGCCAGCGTGAGCACTGTGCCGACCAGCAGCGAAACCATCATGGCGGCTGGCATGCCCTTGCCGCTTACGTCGCCGATCACCACCAGTACTCCGCCCGTCTTGAGGGGCAGGATCTGGAAGAAGTCGCCGCCGACTTCTCCAAACGGCTTGTAGACCGCTTGAATGTTGAATCCGGGGATTGCGGGAACGTCGTTCGGAACCAGTACATGCTGGACGGCGCGGCCAGCCTCAAGCTCGGCGGCCATGCGCTGCTTTTCGCGGCGATCGCGGATCAGGTCGCGAACGAAGATGACCAGCGTCGCCACTCCCAGCAGAAAGGCCGTGGTCGTAAGAACCGGCCACTGCCAAGTGCCGGCAGGGACAGCCGTTCCGATCCCGGTAAGCCTTTGAATGCTGGTTGCCTGCGTCATGCGAATGAAGAGAAAGATGGAAAACACCACTGCCAACATCCGGTCGCGGGCATTGCCGTGGCGAAATCCCTGCACGATTAAGATCACAAGCGGAATCGCCGGGATGTCGATACCCCAGTCGCCGACGAAGGCCATGGAAGGAAACCATACGGCGATCGCTGCGAAAAGGTAGATAGGCCAGAACCAACGTGTCCAGCGGCGATTCGGCACCCGCATCGCCTCCCCGGCTATTTCAACCAGTAACGCCGCGGTGATGGTTCTCAACGACAAATAGGGAACATGCCCGCCGAAGTAATCCAGGTACTGGTGAATGCAAACAATCACGTAGTAGATGCCCAGGTTGCGAAAGACACCATAGTCGGGTGCGGCACGCCAGAGCGCCAGGAAAGCAACACCCAGGCACCCCAGCATCGCAGCCTCGATCGCCGTCGGTATGTTCTGCACCTGCTCGGCGAGCGACACTGGAGGAAAGAGCTGCTGCATGAGCGGCACGTTGGCGGCGAGAAATAGAACTGCCGTCATGCGGGGACCATCCTTTCGAGAGTAAGGGCGACTGCAAGGGACCCGGACAGGGGTCAGGAGCGCGAATGCCTGCGTGGAGCGCCCGCGGAAATCATTGAGCAACTATATCGTAGCCACAGTGCGATAGGCTGGGTGTAGATGCAAAAGCTGATCGAAGGCCACAAGCGATTTCTCGCAGACGTGTTTCCGGCGAAGAAGAGCCATTTTCACCTGCTGTCGGATGGCCAGATGCCGGCCTCGTTGTTCATCACCTGCGCCGATTCGCGTATTGTGCCCGATCTGATTCTGGGCACCGAGCCGGGAGACTTATTTATCTCCCGCAGCATCGGCAACGTCGTGCCCATCACCAGCCAGGACGTGGACGGGGTGACGGCGACCATTGAATATTCCGTTGAAGTGCTCAAGGTGCGGCACGCCATCGTGTGCGGCCACTCGGACTGCGGAGCCATGAAGGCGGCACTCGACCGCAGGAGCCTCGTCAATCTACCCAAAGCGAGGCGCTGGCTCGATCATGTGCAGGCGGCCTTCGCCTACCGGCAGCCCTTGAATCCGGCCGATGGCGACAGCGCGGAGCTGGCGTCCCTGATTCGCGGCAACGTGGTCGCGCAACTGATGAACCTGCATGCGCAGCCGCCCGTCGCGCACGCCGTAAAGGAAGGCCGGCTGACGGTGCATGGCTGGTACTACGACATCCTGACGGGCCGCATCGAAGAGTACGACGAGAAGCTGAAGAAGTTTGTGGCGCTGGCAGGTTGATGCGCGCTGAGATTTTCCGCCGCTGCAATGCTTCTAGACGGTTACCGCAATGCGCGTCAGCGTAAGCACCGTGATGTCGTCGTCCTGGCCGAAGTTGACGGCGGCTTCAGCGGCCTGCTCGGCGGTGGGTCGCGTCGCGAACAGCGTCTTGAGCCGGCCGAAGCTGTAGAGATCCCCATTCTGGCTACGCGCTTCAAGTAGCCCATCCGTGTAAAGTGCAAGCTGGTCGCGTTCGCCCATCTGGAACCGTGTCTCTTCAAACGTGGCCTTGGGCAAAACCCCCAGCGGAAGCGTGCCTGGAAAAACGAGCTCCTGGTCATTCACGTAGGGCGAGGGGTGCCCGGCGCAGGCCATGGTGCAGGTGCCGTCGCCATCCAGGCGAAGCGCCACCGCAGTCGCAAATCCTCCCTGCAAGCGGCCAAAGAGCCGGCGATTGAGGCCCGCCAGAATCTCCGCGGGCCGCGATGTCGCCTCGACCAATGTGCGCACTGCGCCCACGATCATTGATACCGCCATGGCGGCCTTCAGGCCTTTGCCGCTCACATCGCCCAGAACAATCAGCGTCGATCCCCCTTCCAGTGGAATGATCTGGAAAAAATCTCCGCCAACCTCCTGCGCCGGACGGTAAGCGCTCGTCAAATTGAACCCGGCGAGAGCGGGCAGCGTCTCCGGCACCAGAACCTGCTGCAACTCGCGCGCATTCTGGAACTCCTGCTCCATGGCGTGCTGACGGCGGCGCGCATCGATGGTGTAGCGAATGACCGCGTACACAATGGAGAGAAAGAGCAGCGTGCGCAGAATTGTGGGCAGGCTGAAGTTATTACCGAACACCGTGAACAGCGGTGCTTCAATCTTGTCGCTCAGCGTCCAGTGCGTGTAGCGAACTCCCTGCGCGGAGAAATTCTCAACCGCATACACTGATGAGTTCAGAAAGGCCAGGATCGCAACCAGCCAGCGGGTTGAGTCCAGTCGCTTCCGGTTGAAGATTGCGTAAGCCACCAGGACGGCAGGAATCGCCTCAAACGCGACTGCCGGCAGCGTCGTGATGGCATCGGCAATCTGCATTTGCAGCGCGGAGATGAAATCCGGATACAGAAACGACAAACATCCGTCGATGGTTCCGAAGACTACGCCGATAATCGCAGCGAGCCGCGTTAAGTACACCAGCCTCGGGTGCTCGTGGAGCTGTAGCAGCCAGATGAGCAGGAACCACCCCGAGGCTTCGCGAAGGGAAATGGCAGCCTGAGTCAGGAGCTGAGCGATCTCAAAGGGATAGGACAGACGCATGCCGAGCAGCAGCACATCCATGGTGAGCATCAGGGCGTAGAGGCTCATCCAGAATAGAAGCCACTGCTTGCGGTCGCGCAGCCACGCCACAAAACTGAGCAGAGCCACCAGCGCATACAGCGAAGTGAGCCCGAAACGAAACTGCTGGCTCTGGAGCCACTTGTAGTCGCGGCTCCCTCTCTCTGTTGCGATGGCGGTGGGGCTGCCGATGAGCGGCATTCGCTCAAAGCCGCCCAGAGTGTCCGCGTCGTTCGAGGCCAGCGCAAACTTCCACACCCGCACGGCCAGCACGCCAGAACGGATCGGCCCCAGGCCAAAAGTCTGGTTGGGTATGCCTTCGTAAATCATCGCGTACGGCGGCAGTTTTCCATATTGCGCCACCTTCACGCCATTCCAGTAGAGCTCGTAAGCATCGTCGATAGTGGGAATGAGCAGGGCAACGTTTGGATCGGCGCCGGGCGCGGGCGTAATGTGAATCGTCCGCCGATACCATGCAAAGCCCGTGTACATGGGGTGGCCCTGCGCACCCCATGTCTTGTCGGCGGTGAGCTGCTCCCAGTGCGAGTCGTCGAAGCCGGGCGCGGCCCACGCCGGATCGTCGCCCAGGTGAAACTGCCAAGGGCCATCGAGCGGAGCCGTACCTTTACCGAGGCCGTCAATTGCGAGCGTGTGCGCGCCGGTGGCATTGGGAGTTTGCGCGCGCGCCGCGAGGTTCAAACAGCAGGCAGCAAACACAAGGACGGAAATCGTCAGCCCAGGGAAGCGGGAAGCTCGTGCAGGCATGCCGCCAATATACCGCGCCCGAGGTGGATTGAGACAGTATTCATTTTTAGGGAAAACGGGATGTTACGTTCGGGCCTCTCCGCGCTCACTCAAGCTCGGGGTCGGATTCCCGGAGGCACCCTAACGCCTTTCATTTGTCGCCCTCCTGCTTAAACGCCGGATTGGTCACCAGCCCCTTCAGTTCGGTCTTCACGGCGTCGGGCGTATCGGGGGAGGCAATCATGAAGTCGATGTAGTCGGCGGCCAGTGGATCGCTCCGTTGGAAGGAACTTATCGACCAGCCGGAGACGGAATACGCCATGGCGCGGCCGATGGCAGGTGTCCATTCCTTGAACTGCTTCCTGGATTTGCGAGCCGCGTCGAATTCTTCCCAGTCGGAACGCCAAACCAGCCCACTCGCAATCTTTTGGATGGGCGCGAATTGGCCTGTCGAGCAGAAAATCGCCCACAGCATATCGAATTTTGCGGGGATCTCCGCCGGCGAATCGAACTTGTAGGGATCGGGCAGTTCCGATCGTTGCTGAATTAGTTGCTGAATCACTAGCCTGTCGCTTTCGTTCATGGACTGGAGCGCGGGCGTGATGTCGTAGCCCGCCATAAGAAGGCCAAGCAGGCCAAGATGGCGCGGGCACTCGTCTCGCGTCGCGACCCTCGCCAGAAAGTCCCTTGCCGCCGCGGGATAGGCCTTGAGTGCCGCGCTCAGAAGAGCGGCCTGGTTCATGAACTGGTCGGGGTTGGAGCGTAGCTTCTCGTCGGAACAGAAAATCAGTAATTCGGGATAAAGACGCGCGGGATTGGGCTGATAGTGATAGCCCATCGTGAATTTTTCCATCCCCTCTTCATCCTTGAACGCATGTTTGCTGCCGGTTTCAAAGCTTTCGATGGCTATGGTGGCCCGCGCTAACTTCTCGTGACCCGCGGGGAATTCAATTTCTGCCTCGATCGTAGCTGTCCCGTCCTGCGCATCATCAGGGACACACCACTTTTCGGAAGAAGCGCCCATCGATGCCATGCTGAGTGGAGGAGCCTCAACATTCGCGGCCGCCAAGACTTGCAGGACGAAATCGCCGCCCTCCGGCTTGAGCTGCTTTGTGCCGGCGAGCGGTGCAAGAGCGTGATCCTGCGTCTGGCCGGCGAATTCGACGCGGAAGGAAAGCTGCGTTTTCTCAAGCATGCTGTCGCGATCGTCGCCGACGGCGACAATTCCTATGCGGATGCACTCGCCGGGATTGAGCAGTTTGAGATTTTGCGGCGGATTCACGAGTCGGAGCGTGTGCGCCCACTGCTCCACGACGACCGAATCAGGAAAGATCAGGATTTGCTTTTCGATCTTCGTGGCAACGGATTTGTGAGTCCGGTCGCCGGCAGTCTGGCCCGGTGCTGAAATGACAATCGCCGCGAGAACGCACAGGCAACCAGCAACACCCCGCATCAATCGGATAGAAGCCAAGAACTGAATGAATTTCATGATGGCAGCAAGTAGAACGCAACTCCGGCGGGAACGCAAGCACGAAACACCGGCCAACCACCCTACGGCACACCCCGCGCGCGGCGGCGCGGCGCGACAAAGAAATGGGCTGCCCCCGAGACAGCCCATCGAGTTTCCGCATGCGTTCGGCGCGAATTACTGTGGAGGGTTCGACACGCCGCTTCTCTCCTGTGAAACCGCAGGCTGCGACGGCGCGGGCGCGGCGGCCGGCTGGGGTTGCACTTCCGCTCCAGGCTCGCCGGGCTGGATGCCGATCGCGGCTCCCGAAACCACCAACTCCACGCGCCGGTTCTGCGCTCGCCCTGCGTTCGTCGAGTTATCGGCCACGGGATCGCTCTTGCCAGAATCCGGCTGCGGTTACATTTGAGTCGGCAACACTTTGCGATACAAGATAGTCGCGCACACTGTCTGCGCGTTCTTCCGATAACTTCTGGTTATACTCATCGGTCCCGATGTTATCCGTATAGCCTTCCACCTGAAGTTTCAGGTTCGGATAGGCGAGCAGAATTCCGGAAACCTTGGCCAGTTTTTCGCGAGCCTCCGGCTTCAGCGTGTACTTGTTGAAGTCGAAGAGCACGTCGGACATGTTGACGATCAGGCCGCGCGCGGTTTCGGTGGTTTGCAGAACCTGAGTTCAACTGTTGCCTGAGCCGCTCGCGCGCTTGTGCCGCCTGCTGATCGGCTTGCTGCTTGTTCAGCTCGGCCTGCTGTTGCGCTTCGCGAGCCTTCTGTGCCTCGTCGTGCGCCCGTTGTGCCTCTTCGCGGGCGCGCTGGGCCTCGGCGTCGCTTGCGCCGCAGCTGCGTCGGCCTGCTTGCGCTGCTCCGCCTGCTGCTCGGCCTCCAGTTGCGCCTGTTGGCGTTTCTCTTCCTCGGCGCTGATTGCGAGCCTGCAGCATCGCGGCGTCATCTTCCGCCTTGATCTTGCGAATGGTAATGATGCGCGCATCTTCAGCCGCCTGCACCGCTTCGCGCGCGTAGGTGATGGTCTGCTTGCGGTCGCGCCTTGTGCGAGTCGAGATCCTGCGCGTTCTGCAAGCGGTCTTGGCCGTTGCCATGGTGTCCGCGGCATATTTTTCGCGCACCCGCCGCGTCGGCGATCTGCATCGCGTTCATCAGCTTCGTACAGTTCGAGGGGCGAGCGCTCATTGCGCGTGATCGGATGCAGCACAGTGTGGCGTCCCGCGGTTTCAGCGTAGGCTCCGCGGGGCAGCAGGGAATAGTGCGCGATCACCGGCTCGATAACACCCTGCGTCTTGTCTTCGAGCACGAAGTTCTGCATCACCACCAGGTCGCTGGGCATGGTGACGGCGTAGTAAGGCTCGGCGGTAACGATCAAGCCGAATGCCTGCAGGTCGGTGGTCACGGTGATGTGGTCTTTATCCTTGGACCCGCTGGGAAGCACTTCGCCGAGATTGACGGGGCGGCCCTCCGGAGTAATGGCCCATAACACGTAGGTCAGATATTCAGCGCCGAAGCCGTTGGCCGGGGTAAGTCCCTCGAAGTTGGCGTCGATCGACGGTGCGGCCCAGCTTGCTGTCTACTTTGGCCTCGCCTTTGGCCTGCGGCAGAAGACTCGGTGCCCCGGAAGCCGATTTTGGTGGATCCGCTGCGATGGAAATAATTGATGGCGGGAATATCGCGGGCGACAACCTCGATTTTGTAAAGCGGAACATTGTCGTAGGTGCCCTGCTGAGTCATCGGCGCGGGCGCGGCGTTGGGCTGCGCTGTTGGATTGGCTTCCTGTGCGGTCATCCATCCCGATGCAGCGACTAATACAAGAAGCAATCCTAACTTACGGTTGATTTTTGACATTGTTCTGCTCCTTTTTCTTGCTTCTTGCTACGTCCCATCCAGGCGGTTTCTTCCCTACCAAGGAATGGATGCCTGAACGGAGACAGGCGTTGTCCTCCCGGCGATATGTACGTTCGGAGTCCTTGAAAACGGCAGAAGTTATAGAGACAATCTAAGTAAACAAATTGAGTGGATTAGCCCGAAAACGCTCTCTGGAAGAGCCGCGTCGATTCCAACGCATCATTCGGAATGATCGACGGGTCGGTGGGGACAAAGCCAGATATTCTCAATGCGCGCCCGGCGGCGGCGTAACGTGCTTCTCCGGCTTTTTGAACAGCCACGTGGCGCCGGCGCAGATCAGCGCCAACACCGCGGTCCAGCGGAAGACATCGACATACGCCAGCAGGGCGGCCTGCTGCTCCATGAGGCCGTAGATGAATCCAAAGGCGCCGGGACGCGCTGCCGCCTGGCCCACGTGATGGCCGAGATAATGCGGCGATCATCAGCGGACTTCTGCTGCAGCACTGCGCTCGACGCCGGCAGGTTGGCGCTAAGCTCGGTCTGGTGCAGATCGGCGCGGCGAATAATGGCCGTGGTGGCCATCGCAATTCCCACTGACCCGCCGATGTTGCGCAGCATGTTGAAGAGGCCGGTGGCGTTGCCCATCTCCTCGGGGAATGGTGCGCGTGGTCATGGTGGCCAGCGGAACGAACACGAAGCTGAGCGCAAATCCGGTGAGCATAATCGGAATCAGCAGCGTGTAAGGGCCGATGGAAAGATTGACCGTGCCGAAGATGAACGAGCAGGCGGCAAAGCCCAGAAAGCCGGCGCAGAGCAGCTTGCGGTTGTCGATGCGCGAGCCGAGAAAGCCGATGATGGGCGAGCCGATGAACGAGCCGATGCCGCGCGGCCCCACCACCAGGCCGGCGGTGAATGCCGTGTAGCCGAGAATCTCCTGGTAGTAGAGCGGCAGAATCGCGATGGTGATGTAAATGCACATGCCCAGCAGCGCAATCATGAAGCAGCCGGTGCGGAAGTTGCGGTCCTTCAGGATGTGCAGATCGACCAGGCCTTTGGGATGGGTCCACGAATGCCAGATCCACCCGACGAGCGCGACCACCAGCGCGGCCACGGCCCAGCGCACCCAGACCGCGCCAAACCAGTCGTCCTCCTGCCCCTTGTCGAGAACGATCTGCAGGCAGCCGGTCCACACCACCAGCAGGCCGAAGCCGATATTGTCGAACGGCGCCCACCTTGGCGTTCTTGATGTAGGGCGGATCGTGCACGAAGCGGCTGATCATGATCACCGCCAGGATGCCGACCGGGATATTGATGTAAAACGCGTAGCGCCAGCTCAGGTATCGGTGAGCCAGCCGCCCAGCGTGGGGCCCAGCACCGGCGCCACCACAATGCCGAGCCCGTAGGCGGCCATGGACATCGAGCGCTTCTCGATGCGGAAAGCTCTCCAGCAGGATGGATTGCGACAGCGGCTGCAATGCGCCGCCGCCCGCGCCCTGCAAAATGCGCGCCAGCAGAATCACGGCCAGCGACGGCGCCGCCCCGCAGAAGAACGACGCGATGGTGAAGAGGATCACGCAAGTCAGCAGGAAGCGCTTGCGCCCAAAGCGCCGCGCGAACCAGTTCGACGCGGGAAGGATGACGGCGTTCGCGACCAGGTAGCTGGTCAGCACCCACGTGGCCTCGGAGTTCGAGGCCGAAAGCGAACCGGCGATGTAGGGCAGCGCCACTGAAGCGATGGCGGTGTCAAGCACCTCCATAAACGTGGGCAGCATGACCGAGAGCATGACCAGCCATGGGTTGACACCCTGGGTGAGCGGATAGCGGGCGTTCGCGGCGGCCGTCGTCATGCAGATTGAACCCTACGAGGGTAAATGATCGGCGGCGACAGCCCATGTGACTTCGGCCACAGCGGCGTTTCCCTTGCTCTGCGTCTTGCGCCCTTGACACAACGGGCCTGTCCCTTGATCCTTAACAGTTCCGCTTCTTTCAGCGTCCCGCCCAGGAGGGCGTCAGGTTTGCAAGTTCGCGTCTTCTATCACGACAAATGTTTTGACGGAGCTTGTTCAGCCTCGCTCTTCACGCGCTTTCATCGCGAGTGCATCGATCCCGATGCCGGCTACGACTATCACGGGCTGGTTCATCGCGCCGGCGCATTATTCGACGAAAGCGAATTCACGGGCGACGAGAACGCCATAGTCGATTTCAAATACTCGGCCTCGCCGCGCATCACATGGTGGTTCGATCATCACCAATCGGCTTTCCTGACGCCGCAGGATCACGATAATTTCCTGGCCTGCCAGCGCGACCCGGTTTGCTCGGCGCACAAATTTTTCGATCCCACCTACATGTCCTGCACGAGTTTTATTGCGCACATCGCATCCACGCGTTTCGGCTTCAACACCGCGCCGGTCGCCGAGCTCATCCACTGGGCCGACATCGTGGACGGCGCGAAATACGAAAGCCCTGAGGCCGCAGTGGAGATGGCAGCGCCGGCCATGAAGCTTACCCTCATCATCGAGTCGTCGCAGGATCCGGAGTTTATCCCGCGGCTGATTCCTCTTCTCACCGAGATGCCGCTCGCGAAAGTTCTCGAACAGCCCTTCGTCGCGTCGTTCCTCGCGCCCCTCCTCGAGCGTCACCAGCAGGCCCTGGAGCTGATCCGCAGCCGTGCCGAAGAACGCGACGGCACCATCTTCTTCGATATCACGGACCATCCCCTGGAAGGCTTCAACAAATTCATCCCGTACTATTTGTTTCCCGATGCAACCTACTCAATCGGCCTGTCGAAATCGAGCTTTCGCACCAAGGTAGCCGTGGGATCGAACCCCTGGACCAAGGCCGACCCGGCAAAGATGGTGAACCTGGCGCAAGTCTGCGAGCGCTATGGCGGGGGCGGCCATGCGCGCGTGGGCGCCATCAGCTTTCCGCCCGACCAGGAGGCCAAGGCACGCGTGGCGGCCGCCGAGATTGTGGCAGAATTGCGAAAGACAGGGAACAAGGGACCAAGGGAACGAGGGAACGAGAATGCGGGGAGGTAGCGAGCAGGAAACGGCGAGGAACAGCGATGGCGACAACCGGTAGACATTCACTCATTCACTGCTTCACTTCTTTACTAGCCACTAACCACTATCTACTTTGAACTGTGAACCACGAACTGTGAACTCCCTATGAGCGAATACCTCTTTGCCTACGGGACATTGCAGCCTGGCCTTGCGCCCGAGGAAGTGGCGGAAGTGGCGGCAAAGCTGCGGCCCGTGAGTCAGGGATTCGTCTATGGCGAGATTTACGAGCTCGATGGATACCCCGGCGTCATACCCGACCCCAAATCGAAAAACAGGATCAAGGGTACGGTTCTGGAGTTGCCGGAGGATGCAGCCGTCCTGCGTCAGATCGATGACTACGAAGGCTACGATCCTGACGATCCGGAGACCAGTGAATTCGTCCGTGTGCGGCAGGCCGTCGAGCTGAGTGGGGGCGGCACGCAGGAGTGCTGGATCTATCGCTACAATTGGGAACCCGCGCGCTAGCTTCGCTGACCGCCAGCTCCGCGAGGCTCGCTAATCTTTCTAGCTCATCAGGATCTGATTGAGCGACCCCGAAACCAGCACAAGATAAAGCACAGCGAAAACATGCATGCACGTGACCTGGCCGAAGACATTAAGCAGGTCCACGCGGCGCCTCAGAACGATGCGGACCAGCAGACCTTCCAGGGGAAACTGGGCGTAGATCAGGAACTGGGACAGCGACTGCGCCGTGTCCCAGCTCAAATTGAGCCCGCGCTCGCCCACCAGGGCAGAGAACGGAAAGAGCAAGTTCAAGGCCCAGGGCGCGAAGTTGGCTGTGAGATCGCGCAGGGCCGGCGCGTAAAAGCCCAGCAACACGCCCATGGCGACCGGCCAAAGGCTGGCCAGACTCTTCAGGCTCCGGACTCGCCGTTCAAACCGGAGACCCCGGTGGAACGCTGCAATGAGGAGCAACACCTGCCGCTGCTCGGTTTCGACATCGGCGTAGATTTGCGACACCGGGATCGATGAGTATCCCGAACATTCGGCTGCGAGCTGTGTGTTCTCAAGCATGACTAAGTGTTCCACTCCTCGAAAATGACGATGGATGTAGTGTTCACTTCGAGTGTGTCGTTTTGCAACAAATACTGAATATTTTGGAAGGCAGATTTCATTACGGATTCGAGTTACTTGGGACGGTCGATGTTACCTGGAACGGTTTTGGCCCCTGCGCCTGAAAGGCCGGGAAGTTTCCAGGAAGCCCAATAACTATTTGTTTTGATAGTCTTAGAGCCCGCGCGAGAGAGCCGCATCTGCATACAACTTCCAGGTAATGAATCCCCAGATCGTAATTCGAGCCCCAAGTCGCCTGCGCGCCCTGCATCGCAACAATACAGAAGCCAATGTGCGAATCGAAGTCGACGCACAGGCTCGATGCCTGTGAAAGAATCAAAAATGTCATGCTCATCGAGATCTGGGAACGCTGGCGCGGATACGACAAATGGGTCGAGACCGAGGCGAAGATCGAATCGTCTGAGATCCATGAAACAGACATCAAGAATCAATACGGTCAGACCATGGTCAAGGACTACGACGCCGGCGACTTGATCACCTGGCTGGACGCGCGCGGCGAGAAACACCAATCCAAGTTCACTGTGGATGAAATAAGCCCGCTCTATCAGCTTGTCGATGGCCAGACCTTCACGATCCGCTACGATCCCGAGCACCCGGAACGCTTCTACCATCCCGATGTGCTGCGTAGCCAGGCCAAGGCCCTTGCATGGGCCACATTGATCCTGCTTGGCGGCATCTCATTTGTCGTGTGGTTCATTTGGATGAGCTTTCACAAGTCGAATTGAGTGAATGCAGGCTCAGAGCCCCAGCTCCCCAGCCCGTTTCTTCATCGCCTCGATGCAGAAACCGATATGGGTGTCGAGATCGACGCCGAGCTCGGCTGCGCCCTGCACGATATCTTCACGATGCACCCCGCGCGCGAAGGCTTTATCTTTCATCTTCTTTTTCACGCTGGCGATCTCCACGTCGGCGATAGCCTTGCTGGGCTTGACGAGGGCGCAGGCGGTGAGAAAGCCGGCCAGCTCGTCGCATGCAAAGAGCGCTTTGGCCAAATGCGAGGTGCGCGGCACGCCGGAGTACTGGGCGTGGCCCAGAATCGCCGTGCGCGTCTGCTCCGCCCAGCCCAGCCGCTCCAGTTCGCGCACGCCCACGAAGGGATGCTCCTCAGGTGTCGGGTGGCGCTCGTAATCGAAGTCGTGCAGCAGCGCAGTGGTCGAGTACAGCTCGATGAGTGCGGCGCGATCATCGCCCGTCAGCCCCAGCCGGTCAGCTTCACGCTCGCCGTAGGCCGCAACACAGGCCTCTACCGCCAGCGCATGCTTGCGCAGGCTCTCGCTCTCAGTCCACTCAGTCAGCAGGGCCAATGCCTGCTCGCGTCCATACGCTGAATTCGTCATTGAGCACCCATCCCTTCCAATTCTGCACGCTACGGTCTGAAAGCTTCAGGCGTTTAGCGTTGCCCTCGATCCGTCGCAGCACTGCGCCCCTCGGTCTCTTAGTCCCTCAGCCCTATCTTCTTGTTTACTCTTATGGTTCGCGAATCCTCGGGTTTCCTTGGGTCTCCTGGGAGTTTCTTCCGTTTGTCCCCGAGTTTCTACTTGACAATTATGGTTCACTTCGTTGACAGTAGCACCATTCGCAGTGCAACAGGACTGCGCGGGACGCTCGCTCTGGCGCTCCGCACATGGCCAATGGGGACTTCTCTGATCTGCGTGGAAACACGCGAAGTGGTGCGGTGTGAGTACTGCAGGCTAATGCAGTATCGCACCAGCAACTCCCTTTGCAGGCGGTGCCACAAACCCCTCGACTTCGAGGAACCTGCACAATTAATCCCACAACTGGTGACGAGCCAGCCTGTGCCCAACAGCGGCGACGCCGGCTCGCAGGTGGCTGCGCAGGTGCGCGACTTGCGCCGCGCCCGTCATCTGAGCCAGCGCCAACTCGCGGGTCGGATGCAGGTGCCCCGCACCTACATTTCGAAGATCGAAAATGGCAAGGCGATTCCGACCCTGGGCTCGCTGGAGCGGCTCGCCCTCGCCCTGGGCGTGGAAGTGCGCAATCTGGTGCGCGACGCGCGCAGCCGCCGCGACGAAGAGGTGGCGGCGATCCTCGGCGATCCTTTCCTGGCCGAGATTGCCCCGCTGCTGCCGCATCTGGACTCGCTGCATCGCACGCTGTTTTTCGGTGCGCTACGCGACGCAGCCACAGGACGGCGGCGCACCGCGTAGCAGCGCTAGTGCGGATGGCGGAAACCGTCTATGCCCCATCCATTTCCGCGCCTTTTGCGGAAATGGATGGGAGACCACGATCCCCTCTACTGCGGCGACCTTTCGCTGCGGCCGGCCTTTCTTTGCAGCGGGTCTGCGCTTGTGCTACGGTCAAGATTGTGACTCCTTAGAACCCAGAGGCGAGTCCTTGTATCCATCTCCCGAGACAAGCAGCCCCACGACGCGCCCTGCGACACGACCCTCGACCCGTATCGACGAACTTACCCCCGAAGAACGCGCAGTGTACGCGACGCTGAAGCCGGAGCGCATTCCCGAGCACGTCGCCATCATCATGGACGGCAACGGTCGCTGGGCCGGCCGCCGCTCGCTCAAGCGCTTCCTCGGGCACCAGCAGGGCGCCAAGACCGTACAGTTTGTGACAGAAACGGCAGCCCGCATTGGCTTGCCCTGGTTGACTCTCTACGCCTTCTCGCTCGAGAACAGTCTGCGCCGCCCGCGCGCCGAGGTCAGTTTCCTCATGCGCCTTCTCAAGACCTACCTCGACGACAATGTCGAGCGCATGGTGAAGAACAATATCCGCCTCAACTACATCGGGCGCACGCACGATCTGCCCGACGACGTGCAGGAACGCATGCGCGCCGCCGAAGAGGCCACCTCGCGCAACACCGGCACCACGCTCACCCTGGCCCTGAATTATGGCGCGCGCTCGGAGCTGGTAGACGCCTTTCGCCGCCTCGCGGAAGAAGTGAAGCAAAAGCACCTCAACCCCGAACACATCACCGAAGAGGACATCCACCGCCATCTCTACACGGCGCACATGCCCGATCCCGATCTGCTGATCCGCACCTCCGGCGAGCTGCGCGTTTCAAATTTTCTGTTGTGGCAGATTGCCTACACCGAGATCTTCGTTACCGAGCGCTACTGGCCCGACTTCCGCGGCATTCACCTTCTCGAAGCCATCGCCGATTTCCAGCGCCGCGAGCGCCGCTACGGCGGCATCGGCGAAGCCTGCGGTGAAGTAGAAGAAGATCCCGAGCAGATGAAGATTGCCATGAGTTGAGCAGGCGCGGTCAGAAAATCGACGAATTGAAGTCGGCGATGAATTGAATTCCCGGTATATCCAGCCGAAACAACTGTGTGTCCCCCGTCAAATAGAGGTCGATTCCTGCAGAGGCCGCGCAAGCCAGGTGAGCAGCATCGGCGACTTTCAGCTTTTCCCTCGCGCGCAGAAGACTGAAGGGGCGCATCGCGTCAGCATCGAAAGGAAGAAAGCGAAAGCCAATCTCCCCCAAGGTTTCGCACACTGCCGCGGCTTTGAGCGGCTGGTCGAAGCGTTCCGCTCCGGCCATTACTTCGCCTGCCGCAAGGCAACTCGTAAATAGAGAATCGCCTCGTCTGCGGGAGCGCGCCAGTAGAGCTTCTGCTCGCGGCCGGAATGCCGGATTGCCTTCGAGCAGGTAGATCAGAAGCATCGTGTCCCAGAAAACGCGGCTCATGGCGCGCCCTCTTCGTCGTAGCCGCGTACCCAGCGCAAAAACGCCTCGCCGCCTCCCATGGCTGCGATCTCGTCCTTCATGAGCCCGTGGAGTTTTCCCGTGACGCGGTGCGCCCATTCTTCTGGCGTCTCTGCGCGGTCCGCTTGCTCCACCTTCGCCTGCGACGCGAGAGAGCCGGACTCGGCCCCCGGATTTGCCACACGGTAGTGCACCACCACCGTCGGACTCTGCTTCTTAGGTGGCCCTTCAACCGTTTCGATTACGAGCCCATGGGCGCGCAGAAATTTCTCCGCCTGAATGGCCGTACAGATTTGTGGCCAATTGCGAGCAGGAAATCCCAAAGGCTCCAGATGCCCCATCAAGTCCCGCACAGCTACCGAAAACGTCGATTTGCCGGCGTGGATCGCCGGAATGACGTATTTCTCCGAGGCCACGGAGCGTACCTGATCGCTTAGTCCATAGTTCATAAATCCCTCCCGTTCCCGAAGAAGACGGCCGATCAAAAACAATTGTAAGGATAGATAAGACAGACAGTCTTGTCAAGTAGACAATATGGCTTGTCTAAATACATGCCGCGTCCTCCCATACGCGACAGGCAGGTCCGCCCCGGCGGTGTATCCTCATCCCTGAATGAAAAGGGTTCTCACAGCACTCGTACTGATTCCGCTCGTTCTGTTTCTGATATTTCTCCCGGCCCAGTGGCAATGGCTGTTCTCGCTCTTCGTGGCCGGTGTGGCGGCACTGGCCGGGTGGGAGTATCTGGCCCTCACCAAACGCCGCGGAGCCAATCCGCCGCGGATCGCCACACTGGTCGCGCTCCTGGCGCTATTTGCCTCCAACTTCCAGTGGCCCGACTCAGATCACCTTTTAGCCATCTTCGGCATTCTGGGCCTTGGCCTGCTGGTCTACTGCACCTTTTTCAAGCCCGTGGATGAGGTCATTGCCGACGCTTCCGCCTCCATCTTCTGCCTGCTCTATACCGGCCTTACCCTGATTGCTCTGCCGGCGCTGCGCCAGCCGCCCTACGGCTCCTCCTCGGTGCTGGTGTTTCTGCTGTTCGTAGTGTGGGCCGGGGACACCTCGGCCTATTACGTGGGGCGCCCATGGGGCCGGCACAAGCTGGCGCCCAAGCTGAGCCCCGGCAAAAGCTGGGAGGGCGCCATAGCTTCCGTGGCTGGAAGCATGCTGATCGCCGCGGCGCTTGTGGGCGTGGCAACCCTGCAACAAAAGCCGGCGGACGCGGTCCTCTTCAGCTGGCTCGAGCGGGTCTGCCCATCGGCCATTCTCACCTACCCTGAAGAGCTCTGGTACTGGCTCGTGCTGGCCGCGGTGGTGAATGTGGCTGGGCAAGTCGGCGATCTGGCCGAGTCTGCGCTCAAACGCTCCGCAGGCGTCAAAGATTCTGGCAACCTGCTCCCCGGCCACGGCGGCGTCCTCGACCGCATCGACGCTCTGCTGCTAGCCGCCCCGGTGCTCTGGTATGCGCAGGTGCTCCACCAAAGGTTTTGAAAAGCAGCTTCCAGCTTCTAGCTCCTAGCTTCTAGCTTGGTCCTCAAAACCGTCGCAGCATCGCGGTACCCCGGTTGCGGCGATTCATAATGGAGAGAGGCTTTTTGGAATCCATGATTGCGCCCTTCTGCAGGGAAAAGCTAATGGCTAGAAGCTAGAGGCTAGGAGCTGTTTTTTTGAAACGACTCGCCATTCTCGGTTCCACCGGTTCCATCGGGCAAAGCACCCTCTCCATCGTTGAGCAGTTTCCTGAGCGCTACTCCGTAGCTGCGCTCGCCGCCGGCCGCAACGTCGACGAGGCTTTTGCGCAAGCCGTCCGCTGGCGCCCCAAGCTCATTTCGCTGGCCACCGAGGAGCTGGCCGACGACCTGGCTGCGCGTCTCTCCACCGCCGGCGTCCATGGCATCGAAATCGTCTGCGGAACTCCCGGCACGGTCGCGTGTCCACGCTGCCTGAAGCCGACTTTGTCGTCTCCGCCATCGTCGGCGTCGCCGGCCTCGAAGCCACCCACGCCGCCATCCTCGCCGGCAAGCCCGTCGGCCTCGCCAACAAGGAATGCATGGTCGCCGCCGGCGAAATCCTCACCGCCGCCGCCCGCGAGCGCAACGTCCCCATCCTGCCCATCGACAGCGAGCACAACGCCGTCCACCAGTGTCTCCGCGTCGGCGCGCACTCCGAAGTCAAGACCATCTGGCTCACGGCCTCCGGCGGCCCCTTCCGCCAGCTTCCGCTCGACCAATTCGCCACATCACGCCCGAGCAGGCGCTCAAGCACCCCACCTGGGTCATGGGCCGCCGCATCACCATCGACTCCGCCACCATGCTCAACAAGGGCCTCGAGGTCATCGAGGCCTGCCGCCTCTTCGACGTCGCGCCCAGCCAGGTCCGCGTCACCATCCATCCCCAATCCACCGTGCACTCGCTGGTCGAGTACGTCGACGGCTCCATCCTCGCGCAGATCTCCGTCACCGACATGCGCCTGCCCATCCTCTACGCCCTCGCCTATCCCGAGCGCCCTGCATCCAACCTCACCTTCGACCTGGCCGCCCTCCAGCCACCTGGACTTTGAGCAGCCCGACTTCGCTCGCTTCCCTTGCCTGCGCCTGGCCTTTGAGGCCGCGGAAAAGGGGGGCACGCACTCGCATTGCCCTCAATGCTGCCGACGAAATCGCGGTCGCCGCCTTCCTCGAACGTCGTATTCCTTTTACCGGCATCCCGCGTACAATTGAGAAGGTGCTCGCAGCGACCCCGGAGGCTCATCCCACCACTATCGCGGAGGTGCTTGCCGCGGACCGGGAAGCGCGGGAACGGGCTCGTGCGTTGCTCGCGTAAGCTGATTGAACGCAGGCCGTTAGGCCGCGCATTGTCGAAGGAATTGCTGTTCATCTATGCATAGTTTTCTGGTTTCTGCCGCTGCCTTCATCGTCCTTGTCGGCTTGATCGTGATCTTGCACGAGCTCGGCCATTTTGTCATGGCCAAGCTTTTCGGAGTGCGCGTTGAAGCCTTCTCCTTCGGCTTTGGACCGCGCCTGTTCGGCTTCAAGTACGGCGACACCGACTACAAGGTCTGCCTGCTCCCTCTTGGCGGATTTGTGAAGATGACGGGCGAGAGCGTCACGGAGGAATCGGCTGACGAAATTGCTTCCGATCCCGCGGCCTTCACCTCCCATCCCCGCTGGCAGCGCATGCTCATCGGCCTCGCCGGACCAGTGGTGAACTTCCTGCTGGCCCTGGTGCTGATGTTCTTTTATTACGCCCTTTTCAATGAGGTGCCATCGGTCACGGTGAAGGACACGGTCGTCGAGTGGGTCACTCCCGGCTCTCCCGCGGCCGACGCTGGCATCCAGGCGGGCGACATCGTGCGCAGCTTCGGCGACGTCGTCAACCCGGCCTGGGAGCCGCAGGTTTACGAGCAGATCAAGCTAAACCCCGGCCAGTATGTTCCCGTGGTTGTGGACCGAGGCGGCCAATCTCTTACCTTGTCGCTCCACGTACCCTCGGCGGCCAAGGCAGAAGACTTCGACATCGGCGATACCGGCTTGCAGCCGCAATACCTGCCGGGCCCCATCCAGGTGGCTCAGGTGCAGCCGGGCACGCCGGCCGAGCAGGCGGGACTGCGCGCCGGCGATCAGATTGAAGCCGTCGACGGGCACGTCTTCCATTCCACCAATACGCTGCTCGCCTACATGCAATGGGAACAGGGCAAGCCCATGACGCTCACCCTGCTGCGCAACGGCGTCACCGTGCAGATTACGGCCACGCCGGCCAAATCGGATACGCGTTATATGCTGGGCTTCGCGCCCCAGCCCGTCCTCATGCGCGATCAGCCGCTGCCGTTTATGGCGGCGTGGAAAAAGTCCGGCGTCTTCTTCAGGAACAATTCGATGATTGTGGCCGAAGTGCTGGACCGGCTGTTTACGCACCGGCTCTCCGTCTCGCAGCTGATGGGCCCGGTTGGCATCGCCCAGGCCGCCGGCGAAGCCGCCGAGACCAAAGACTGGATGTCAAAATTCGGGCTGGCCAGCATGATCAGCCTGCAGTTGGGCATTCTCAATCTCATGCCCTTCCCGATTCTCGACGGCGGCATGATTCTGCTGCTCATGATTGAGAGTCTGCTGCGCCACGACATCAGCACGGTGATCAAGGAGCGCATTTACACCGCCGCCTTTGTCGTCCTGATCGCCTTCTTTGCCTTCGTCCTCTTCAACGACGTGAGCCGCCTGGGACTGTTCACGCACATCAAACTGTAAAAGCAGAGATCAGAGATCAGCGCCCAAAGGCACTCGCTGAGGCAAGCATTAGATTCAGGGTTAAGGATTTCGGGCGCGGTCAACGTAACAAATCACCGATCTCTGATCTCTGATCTCTGGAACACCCCATGCCCGTCACCACCCAAGCCCGCGTCCGCTACGCCGAAACCGATCAGATGGGGATCGTCTACTATGCCAACTACCTTGTCTGGTTTGAGCTGGGCCGCGTGGAGTTGCTGCGCTCGTTGGGGCTCGCGTACAGCCGCCTCGAAACCGATCACGGCTGCATCCTGCCAGTGATCGAAGCGCGTTGCCGCTATCGCTCTCCCGCCCGCTACGACGATGAGATTCTCATCGAGACGCGGCCGGCGATGCTGCGCGGCACGGTGATAAAGTTCGCCTATCGTATTTTGCGCAAGGGGCACGAGGGCGGCGAGAATACGCTCCTCGCGGAAGGCGAAACGGTGCATGTGGTCTGCGATGATCAATTGCAGCGCAAGCCACTACCCGAGCATTACGCCAACGCGCTGCGCGGGTTGATGCAAGAGAGCCCCAGCTAGTTCGCGCTACTGAGGACATCCCTCCGGCGGCTATCCGATCTCAATCCCGGAAGAAGGAAATTTGAGTTGCTGTTCGCTGGCCACGCGCTCCGCGCGGTATTTCCGGCAGGCTTCAATCTCGTCGGGGATCAGGACGCGATAAAGCGTGCCATCGCGATTGGGCTCGTCCTCTTTGCGAATGGCGCCGATGGCCTCGAGGGCGCGCAGCGTGTCCTGCACTTTGCCCAGCGAAACCGGATTCTCTTCCGCCTGCGAGTAGGAAGACTTCACAACTGCCGTGCGCAAGTTGCGCGTGCTGACGCGGAGATGCGGGTCGCCGTCCCTGGCGATGGAGTGACGGAAGAGAAACCAGTAAAACGCCGCATCGTAGGGCGTGAGAAGCGGCTGCAGATCGTCGACGATCTGCTGGATGATGGCGGACAGCTCGAGTGCCGAGAGGTCGCGTCCGCCGGATGCCAGCGCGTTTGGCTCCGCCTCAAGCTCATTCAAGAGCTGCCGTATCTTCTCAATCCGCTGATTCATGTTGCACAGAATTCTACGCCGAAATTGCGGGCGTGGAGGCGAATTTGCGCCGCTCTAGCGCAGCACATACAGCCATGGCGAATCCATCCAGGCCTTTGACGCCCACGGTTTGCAGGGCAACGGCGCTCAGGCGCGGATGCGCGGCCATCATCTCCAGGCACCGGCGCGTGCCGCGAATATCGGGCGCAGCGCTTTTGGCTTCAATCACCGTGCCGTGGCGCGCTACGTTATCGACGACGATCACGGTTCCGCGCCGCGAGAGCTTGAGCGCCCATTCAAGATAGTGCGGATTGTTTTCCTTGTCGGCGTCGATAAAAATCAGGTCGAACGGGCCAGCGCCTTCGGCTTTCAGTCGAGGCAGGCTTTCGAGCGCCGGTCCAACGCGGATCTCGACACGGCGCAGCAATCCGGCGCGCCGCAGATTGGCGCGGGCGACCTCGGCGTGGCGAGGCTCGAATTCGAGCGAAACAATCCGGCCGCCTTTGGGCAGGGCGCGCGCCATCCAGATGGTGGAGTAACCGCCGAGCAGACCGATCTCAAGCACGCGTTTGGCTTGCGTCAGTTTGACGAGCACGTGCAGAAATTTGCCTTGCAATGGCGAGACGTCGATCGCGGGAAGGTGAGCCGCGCGGTTGGCCTTGACCGCGGCATCAAGGCGCTCGTCGTGTGCGGCGAAGAGATCGCCAAAGTAGCGATCGACCGCAGCCCAATGCGATGGGGAGTTTTTTCTCATGGGATGAATCGACTTGTAGCTGTCCTCTATTGGCCGTCCAAAGCCGTCAGTTCACTGTCTCCAGTTTTACTGACGACTGACCACTGATCACTTATTTCTCTCGTGCGACAACGAAGTCAGGCACCCAGAGCAACGCGCGTTTGTATTCTGACTCGGTGAGCGGGGCCAGCGCCTGGCGCGACTGCTCGGCGTAGCGATCGGCGGCAGCCATCGCGTATTCAACCGATCCGTTGCGGACCAGGATCTCGCGAATCTGCTGGCGGCTGACGTTTTCAAAGCTGCGGTCGTCGAGTACGCGGCGAATGGCCTTGCGATCGGCTGCTGTGCCGTGGTCGGCGGCGTGAATCACGGCCAGCGTGGCCTTGCCTTCGCGCAAATCGCTGGCCACAGGCTTGCCCAGCACTTCTTCGGTGGCCGTCAGGTCGAGCACATCGTCGACGATCTGGAAAGCCAAGCCGACGGCGCGGCCGAATGTGGCCAAACTCGTCTCCGCCGCTTCTGAGGCGCCGGCCAGCACCGCGCCCAGGCGCATCGAGACTGAGAACAGGCAGGCGGTCTTGCGAAAGATGAGGTCGTAGTACTCGGCTTCGGAAACGGATTTGCCGAGTTTTTGAATCTGCAGAAGTTCGCCTTCGACCATCTGCTGCGTGAGGCTGATGAGCAGATCGAGAACTCGAAGGTTGCGCTCTTCCAGCGCCACCTTGAAAGCCTGCATGTAGAGCCAGTCGCCTGCCAGCACGCATTTCTCGTTGCCCCAGGTGGTATTGGCGGAAGGCCGTCCGCGCCGCGTGTCGGCGCCGTCGATGATGTCGTCGTGGACCAGCGTAGCCGTGTGCAGCATCTCCACCACCGCGCCCAGCCGGATGGCGCCATGGCCCGAATAACCGAGCTGGTGCGCCGCCAGCAGCAGCAGCGATGGCCGGATGCGCTTGCCGCCGCCCTCGCGCAGGTACTCGGCGATCTCGGTGATGGTGCTGACGCTCGATGCCGCGTCGCGGCCCAGTTCCTGCTCGACCGCGACCAGGTCTTCGCGCAGAAGCTCGAAGACTTCTCTCGCCGCGGCTATGGTTAGTGTGCTCAAAGCTCTCCGATTCTAGAACATTTCGCGAAGGATGCGCGACTCGCTTCCCATCCTTTCGCAAACAGCGCCAAAGGATGGGGCACGGAATGCGGGACGCTGCACCTCATTAATTCGTCCGGTAGTTGGTGAACTGCAACTCCAGGCCCAGATCCTTGCCGCGCAGCATGGCGATAATTGCCTGCAACTCGTCGCGATCCTTGCTGGAAATTCGCACCGAGTCGCCCTGGATGCTGGCTTGCGCCTTCTTTTTCGAGTCTTTTACAAGGCGCACGATTTCCTTGGCCTTCTCTATGGGAATGCCCTGCTGCAGGCTGATCTTCTGGCGCACGCTTTGCCCGGTAGCCGGCTCGACCTTGCCGTAGGTCAGGTTTTTGAGCGAGACGCCGCGCTTCACCAGCTTCTGCGCGAGAATGTCCTTCACCGCTTCCAGCTTGTATTCGTTGGCCGAGGCGAGTTGGATGTCGTTGCCTTCGAGGGTGACCTCGGAATGCGAGTCTTTGAGGTCGAAGCGCTGGCGAATCTCCTTGATGGCCTGGTCGATCGCGTTACGGGCCTCCTGAATGTCCACCTTGCTAACGATGTCGAATGAGTTGTCCTGTGCCATGTTTCTATCCTCAAACCCGGGAACGCGCCGGCGGCGGCGATGCCTTTATCAGTTTCCCACGTCTGGGCGGAGCTGAAAAAGCCGATTGAAGTTTTTCGTGGTGGCAGCGGCAATTTCGGCCTCGGAGACGTTGAGCAGCTCAGCCAGGGTACGGGCGGTCTGGACGACAAAAGCGGGTTCGTTGCGCTGGCCGCGCAGGGGTGCAGGCGCGAGCCAGGGCGCGTCGGTCTCGACCAGGATGCCGTCCAGCGGCATGCGCGCGGCCACTTCGCGCAGGGGCTGCGCCTTTGGGTAAGTCAGGTTCCCCGCAAATGACACCAGAAATCCCATGTCGAGCGAGCGGCGCGCCTGCTCCCAACCAGCGCCGAAACAATGCATGATGCCACCGAGTCCTGTTCTTCCCCAATGCTCGTCGAGGACGACGAAAAGATCGTCCCAGGCGTCGGTGGATTCATTCGTCCCGCGGCAGTGGATGAGGATAGGCCGCTGGCGCGCCGCGGCGATCTCAAGCTGGCGGATCAGGCCTTTGCGTTGCACGTCGCGGGGCGCGCCTTCGTGGTAGTAGTCGAGGCCGATCTCGCCGCAGGCGATGACTTCAGGCTCGGCGAGAAGCGCGGCGAGCTTGGCCAGGGCTTGGTCGTCGGCCGCGACAGTGCTGTGGGGATAAATGCCCGCGCTTGCATAAAGGCGCGGCAAACTCGCCCCATTCTCTCGTCGGCCGTTGAAGTGGCGGCAGAGATCGAGCGCCTGGTGCATTTCCTGCGGGCCCTCGCCGATGCCGATGGAGAGCGCCACGCCCACACCAGCCTCCCATGCGCGGGTGAGCATGGCTTCGCGGTCATCCGCGTAGCGGGAACTGTCCAGGTGAGCGTGGGAATCGATCAGCAAACCAGCCTCGAATGTTAACCTGCGGAGAATCAAAAGTTGAAACTGGCCGCTTGCGGCGGGATAGCGGGCGGATGGATCACTTGCAGACCAAGATATTTTTCAAAGGCGTCGTAGTCACGGTCACGGTGCAGCAGCTGATACCCAGATTCAATGCAAAATGTGGCGATAATGCAATCGACGGCCTTTCGCACCGTAACTCCCCGATTGCGCAGATGCCTGTAGTTCTTTCCGGCAGCAACCGCCAAGTCCACCGTAAGCGCCTCGAAAACCGGCAATGTGAGAAGCCTCCGACGGCATTCCCGGAACTGCCTGTCGGTGCGCACACCCTGCAATACTTCGGCAAGGATCAGGCTTGTGATACCGAATTGCTCGCGCCCAAGCGCGGCGCCGAGCCAGATGGACTGACGATTTGGAGTTCCCCAAAGTGCGTCAATCCAAACGGAGCTATCGACGATGACCATACGCACGTCTTTCTCATCGCGTTGCAACGGTGCGCCGCTTGGAACCTTCACTTGAGGCAGCTTTTTCCCTTTGCCCGGCGGCTTTCCGCTCTTCCTCCCACTCCAGAACGCGGCTTTGGCGCATCGCGCTCAGGTCGCCGTCCCACTGCACTTTTCCGAACAGTTTGCGAATTCCTTCCTGTTTCTTGAGTTGAACCATTTGCCGGAGTGCGGATTCGACTGTGGCCTTCTTGGTCGTAGAATTGCCCGCCTTCATCGCCTGCATCATAAGCTTGTCGTCTATATCGATGTTGGTGCGCATAGGTCATCCTCTCGATGTGTAAGTATGTCACATTTTATGTGTATGCAGCAACGCTGTTCCAGCCTGAGCCCGCCGCGCGGCTCGGCTCGACTACCATGGGTAGCAGATGCCGAAAAAACCCAAGCTCGGACAAAATTTTCTGGAAGACGCGCCGGCGGTCGAGCGCATCGTGTCCGCGCTGGGCGATCTTGACGGGCGCACAGTGGTGGAGATTGGTCCTGGACGCGGCGCGCTAACCCGAGCCCTGGCGGCGCGGGCCGGTCGGGTGTTGGCCATCGAGTTCGATCGCGAGCTGGCCGCGGGATTGCGCGGACAATTTAGTTCGGAACGGGTTACGGTAGTCAAGCAGGATGTGTTGCAGTTCGATTTTGCCGCGGCTGCGGCCGAGGCCGGAGAGCGGTTGCGCGTGGTGGGCAATCTGCCGTTTTACATCACCTCGCCGATTCTGCTCAAGCTCGCAGCCAGCCATGCGGCACTGGATGTGGCCGTGCTGATGGTGCAGCGCGAAGTTGCGGATCGCGTGACGGCTGCGCCGGGCTCGCGGGACTATGGACTCCTCTCAGTGACTGTGCAGATGTACGGACCAGCCGAGCAGCTGTTTACGCTACCGCCTTCGGCATTTTCGCCGCCGCCGAAGGTTCATGCAGCTGTCTTTCGCTGGCGGTTTGCGCCTCGCTTCGCGGAACTGGGTGTCGACGAGGTTGGTTTCTTGCGCTTCCTGCGGCAGGCCTTTGCGCAAAAGCGCAAAACGCTGGCCAATAATCTGCGCGCCGCGGGCGTTGCACCTGCGGCTGCGATCGCCGCTTTGGCCGCCGCGGGCATCGACGCACAGGCTCGCGCCGAGGCCGTGCCGGTTGAGGCGCTGGCGGCGCTGTGGCGCGCGCTTGGAGTTAGTGCCGGTCTCGATGCCCACGCAGAGGAGACGGCGATTGCGAGATCATGAAGTCTAAGTGAATGACAAGGAGGATGCGATGAGAGGAACGATGTTTGCTGCAATCGCGCTGCTGGCGATTCTGGTAACGGCGACAGCCACGGCGCAGGAACCCAAGCCCGTGAAGGGCCAAGGCTGCGTGGCCGCTGGCGTCGAGGCCAGTTGCCTGGTGGTGAAAGAGGTGAAGACTGGCGTTCTGTACAACCTCGTCTTCAAGGGGACGAAGCCTGCAGCCGGTACAGGGATCGAGTTCACGGGCGTTCCAAGCGACAAGATGACGAGCTGCATGCAGGGCAAGCTGCTCGAAGTGTCCAGTTGGTCGCGTGTGGACTCGCTCAAGTGCAGCTCAAGTCCAGCGCCAAAGCCGTAGAACGAGCTGCGGCGGGTTTGCTGCTTGCGGCCTTCGGCGTAAGCTATCAGAAGTGGCGGCGCTTAGCAGCATTTCGCCACAATTCCCGAAGCCTAACTGCGATCCCGCGCATCTTGTTCAGAAGGAATCAATGAATCCGGTCAGCGAACAAACTTCGGAACAAACCAAGGCACAAGCCCGACAGACCGCCTTTCAAAAGACGCTGTCGAGCGCGCGCCAGACCATGGTGCTGAGCGAGATCCTGAAGATTGCCGCGGACAGCTTCCGGGCCGGCAAGACACGGTTTGCGCTCACGGCTCTGGGCATGGTCATCGGCACGGCGTCGGTTATTCTGGTCGTGACCATCGGGCTCACGGGCAAGCAATACACTCTCGACCTGCTGCAGAAGATCGGCACCAACCAGGTGGAAGTGGAATACGCTGGCGGCGGCGCGACGCCGGCGGAGCGCGCGCGTTACACCGATTACTTGACGCAGGACGACGAGAAGGCCGTGGATCAGCAGGTGCCTGGAATCATGTATTCCTCGCCCGTGCTGGAAATGCACAATCGCGTCGGCTTTCCTGGCGGCATTCAGAAGGACACGACGGTGCTGGGCGTGAATTACCAGTACCAGTTCATCCGCAACCTGGTTGTGACCGACGGGCGCTTCTTCGACGCCACGGACGATACCATGCACATCAAGTGCGCCGTGGTGAGCCTGTTCTTTGCGCGCGAGCGATACGGGAGCTCGGACGCGGCGATCGGCCAGACTTTTCAGATTCTCGGCATTCCTTTCACCATCGTCGGGGTTTTCAAAGAGAGCGTGTCCGACTTCGGCATGTCGGAGATTACCGATGACACCATCCTGGTGCCGTATTCGGTGGCGCGCTACTTTACCGGAACCGAGCGCGTGAATCAGATCTACTTTTCCATGCAGAGCATGGACGAGGTGAACGACGCCTCGAAAGAAATCGTGCGCGTAATCGCCCTGCGCCATCGCAAGAACTCGATCTACAACACGCACACGCTGACCGACCTGCTGGTGACGGCGGCCAAGATTGCCGATGCACTGACGGCGATGCTGGTGCTGGTGTCCGCGGTGACGCTGGCCGTGGGCGGCGTGGGCATTATGAACATCATGCTGGCCAATGTGCGCGCGCGCATTCGCGAAATCGGCATCCGCAAAGCGCTGGGGGCCACGTATCGCGAGATCAAATTGCAATTCCTCACGGAAGCTGTGCTCATCTCGCTCGCCGGCGGAGTTGTGGGCAGCATCGTCGGCCTTGCCATACCGCTTTCCATTCGTATGTTCACCGACTACCCCTTTCCCATCTCATGGCTTTCCGTGCTGATTGCGATGACGGCAGCAACCCTGGTGGGCGTCGTGTTCGGCACCGTGCCCGCCACGCGCGCGGCGCAACTGAATCCCGTGGATGCGCTCAAATATGAGTGACGCCAGCGATGGATAAAATCAATCGACCCGAGGCCGGCGAGAAGGATGCGGACGGCGGCGAACCCTCGCGGGGCCCCAACCTCGTGCTCCTCTACAGCCTGATTGCGCTGGCGCTGGCCGTGGCCATCGGCCTGGCCGTGTTGATCGTGCTGCCGTTTTACCAGCGGCGATAATCCCTTACCAAAACCATTCACAGCCTCGTTTTGCTCCTTCTGGTTAGTTTGGGAGGGGAATATAGGGGGGTGGGGGAGGGGGGAGGGGAGAGGGTATAAATCGGGAGAATTGTTGACAGAATAGACCGGGGAATGCCCGAAAATGCATCGAGAACGATGCAATTCATCATCGCGGTTTTAGGGATTCTGATGTGAATTACTGGGGTATCCTGTTGAAAATAAGCACCTTGAGGTCGAAATTGCCCTATACCCTACCGGGGTATGGGTGGGTCGTTTTTTCTATTTCTTTATTTAATTTCTCCGCGCGCTGCCGATTCGTATGGGGGCTGATTCGGGGCGGGACGGGCGAGGGACCGGAGGCGCCGTCGGGATGGTGTTTGGGGCGTCGAGATGGTGGGCATCTGCCGGCAAATCATGTGCATATTCGTTACCCTCCCCCTCCCCCCTACTTTTTGGGTAAAGTCGTCATTCCAGTAGGGTTAGGTTTTAAGTGGTTCCCGTAAACGATTGATTGCAAATGGGTTAAATGGTAAAGTCGTCGAGAATAAGGGGTTAGCGGTGGTAGCCAAATTCGCAACGTGCGGGCCGGTCCAAGCATTCGGCCTGTTTTTACTATTCCTACAAGAAGTGTAGTGATTTGGGGGATAAAAAGTGCACGGCGGGGCGGGTTGTTATCGGGTTGGAAATGGATGGGTTGGAGGGAGCTGGAGGGTGGGGAGGGGTTGACAGGCGGGAACGGCGTTTGCCGGTACTGAACCAAAAGTGTTTACTTCTATATAACTTCCGAGTTGGCGACCACACTTACAGAGCCAACATCTCGCACTCGAAACCAGTTCCGTTGCGACACTCTGTGCGCGTATATTGGGAGCGACGAAGACGGTTCAACTGTATAGAATGGCTGCTGGAAATCATCGTCGGCTTGCATCAAAACGGAAGATCTTGCATCTTGTCGTTTGCTGCGCACTGCTGCCGTGTGTCGCGCATGGGCAGGCGAAACCGAACCAGCCTGACAAAGACGCAAATGCAATTTCGGTTGTGGTGTCGGGCATCTCCTCTAACTCTGACATCGAACGAATTGCGAAGGCACATGACGTAGAAATGATCCCAGTCTTGGAGAAGCAATTTGTTGCGGCTAGCGAGGAGGTAGACCACAAAGGTGTGATAGCGTCAGCGCTGGTGAGGCTGGGTGACAAAAACGATATCTACTGGAATTACCTGATCGAACAAGCGACGGAAGCAATTGATAGCGGCCTTCCATTTCCTGCCGCGCGCGACTCCCAAGGGGTGCCCATTCGCGGGCAACTGTCTCCCGAATTCAATGCCTGGGTCAAGGCCCGCAATATTCCACCCGAGGCTGTCGGAGACTTGGTGTATTCGCTTCCGGGCAAAGTGATAACTTTGGCGGAGACCGGCGATCCGAGAGGAATTCCGTTGCTGAGGCGGGCACTTGAATCCCCGAATCCCTTTATGGCGGCTTATGCCGCCGAAGGCTTGGCCCTAATCCCGGATAATGCATCGGTTCCCCTCATCATCGCAGTGTGCAAGAGGTCCTACCCCGACGTATCGGAACTCATCGCGGAATCGTTAATTTACTTTGACGACGCTAAGGCTCAGAGGGCAGCAGACCTGTATCTGCCCAAGGAAGTAGCTCGATCGTTGCGCGAGGCAAGGGCAAGAGGTAGAACACCATTTCATTGATTGACGTTGCGGTGTGAAGTTCGACCAACATGGAAAATGCGGTGCTAGAGACGTCCCTTTAAAAACGATACATCGCGCAGCCAAACACATCCCACCGGCCAAGAATGAGAAGCCAAATCTGAGGCGATTTGCGAGTTACACCTGTATCACCGCCTAACCGGAAATAACTACTTGATCAACAATTTGGCGCGCTACTTCGACTGGGCTGCGGATTACTACCCTGAAGTCGTCTTGTGGGAAGCGGTCCGGCGATGCGTTCGCGTGGAATGTTTGCAGAGTGCTCGATTGGGATTCGCGGGGTGGGTTTGGGCGAGGCTTCGCCGCGGATTTTATTTTTCGAAAATGGCGGGTGGGGTGATGTACGGGCTGAAGCCCGTACACTTCGTGCGCGAAAGGAAAATGCGGGTCCTTCGACTCGTCCGGGTGCGGCGGGATTCAACGCGGACGGGGACGTCCGCGTTACAGCCGTTCCGCCACCCCACGGACGAAGACCTTTCCTCACCCCAGCGAGCAAAGATCGCTCGCCGGGGGCCCCGATGTCCGCGGGAACCCCGGGCCGGGAGGCCGGCGCTACATGTTCTTGGCGCTGCGCGGGCGGGTCTCTGTTCTGGACGGGAATGTGTGGACGGATGCCTTTTAGACACTACCGTAAAGACAGGTTTCATCGCGGCTGCGCCGCGTCCTCAATTTCTCGAAGGAATTGGTCTGGGTTCCCAGGGTTTCACCCTGGGCTATTTTCGTTCCCTCCCTACGGGAGGTTGGTTGGGGCGCGGCTTCGCGGGTTTCGCGGGGATTCACGCTCCCCCCGGCTACCTGATTTTTCGGTGCGGCAACCCGCGCGGGGCAGGCTGCATCTATCACCGGAGTCCTCGCTATCCAAATCAAAAAAACCCGGCGAGCGAAAAGGAGCCTGCTATGGGCAAGTTGTTGCGGCGCTTCACTCCCTTTGTGTTGGCGACGGCGATGTCGCTGCCCCTGTTCTGCGACGGTTGTGCGGCTCACGTGAGCGTCTACGACCCCTACTACCACGACCATCACGTGTGGGCGGCTGAGGAGCCTTACTACACGCAGTGGGAAGTGAACACTCACCGCGATCACATGGACTTTAACAAGCGCAGCGATGCGGATAAGAAAGAGTATTGGGACTATCGGCATAACCAGCACTAGGTGGGGGTTTCAGGTTTCAGTGATTAGCGATGAGCGGTATGCGAACTGCGCGCTGTCATCTGTTCCCTGGGTCTTGTTGCTCAAATCTTTCGAAAAACATCCCTCAGGGGCTAAAGCCCGCGGTCTGTTTCGACCGTTTTCGGCACGACTAAAGTCGTGCCCTGACACTTCTTGCTTTTTCTTGAAGCGTCTTTCTGCAAGTCTGGCTTTTCTTGAAGGGGTTTTCTGCAAACTGTGGAGACCGGCGCTACGTGGTGGTTTCGGCGTGCTCGATAGTTAGCGCGGGAATGCCGTCGACGATGGGGTAGCGGCGGGCGCAGGCGGTGCAGATGAGGCGCGAATCCTCTAACCGTAGATCTCCGTGGCAGGCTGGGCAGGCTAGCTGGGCGAGCGCGGTTGGGTCGATGGTTGATTGCGGAGTGGGCATAGCGGCTTGGTTGGCTCGGTCGGCCTCTGCGCTCTTCACTGAATGATCACTGGATAATTGCGTCGGGGTTGTCGCCGGGATCGGGGCGGGTGCCGGGGCGGCCGGCGAAGGCTTGCGCCATGCGCTCGATGGCGCCGGAGCTGGAGAACTCGTGGGCGACGCGGATGCCGTTGAAGATGGCGACGTCGTTCGAGGAGCCGTGGCCGATGATGCAGACGCCGCGCACGCCGAGGAGAGGCGCGCCACCGTATTCGGTGTAGTCGAGGCGGCGGCGAAAGTCGTTGAAGGCGCGGCGGGAGAGCAGCGCGCCGACCTGCGCGGTGACGGTCTTGTTGAGCGAGGTCGCGCAGAACGTCGCGCACGAAGCGGCCGATGCCTTCGCTGGTTTTGAGCGCGACGTTGCCCACGAATCCGTCGCAGACGATGACGTCGGCATTGCCGTTGAAGATGTCGCGGCCTTCGACGTTGCCGATGAAGTGGATGGGCAGGGCCTTGAGCAGGGGCAGCGCTTCGCGGGTGAGCTCGTTGCCCTTGGACTCCTCTTCGCCGATGGAGAGCAGGCCGACGCGGGGCCTGGCGATTTTGAAAACGCTGCGGGCGTACATCTCGCCCATGACGGCGAACTGCTCAAGATTTTGCGCTTTGCAATCGACATTTGCGCCTACGTCGAGAAGCACGCATGGATTGCCCTTTGACGTGGGCATGGGCGTGGCCAGGGCGGGGCGGTCGACGCCGGCGAGGGCGCCGAGCACCATTTTTGCAGTGGCCATGGCGGCGCCGGTGTTGCCGGCGGTAACAAAACCCGCGGCCTTGCCTTCGCGCACCAGCTTGAGGCCGACGCGGATCGAGCTGTCGCGCTTGGAGCGGACGGCGTGGGCGGCTTTCTCATCCATGCCGATGCGCTCGGAGGCGTGGTGGATGACGATGGGCAGGTCCTCGTCTCCGAGGTACTCGTCGAGCAGGTCGCGGAGCTCGGGTTCGGGTCCGATGAGATGCACGCGCACGGGCAGCTCGCGGCAGGCGAGGATGGCTCCGCGAATCTCAGGCTCGGGAGCCTTATCGGAACCAACTGCGTCGAGCGCGATGTCGGTAAGCATCTGGATGGGAGGCTACTTGGCTTCTTTTACGTCCAGCACGGCACGGCCCTTGTACGCTCCGCACTTGGGGCAGGCGCGATGGGGCAGCTTCTTTTCGTGGCAGTTGGGGCACTCGGAGAGGCCGACCGCGGTAAGAAAGTCGTGGGAGCGGCGGAGGGCGGTGCGGCGCGTTGAGTGGCGCCTTTTCGGATTCGGCATGACTAGGTTTCCAATCCTTTCAGTTGGGGCAGGTCGTAGTTCGCAGTTCTTAGTTCACAGTAGGTTGCAGCCGATCTGTGAACTGTGAACGATGAACTAAAGACTGCTCGCTCAGGACTTGATCCGGCTGCGCAAATCGGTCAACGCTTCCCAGCGGGGGTCGTTCGGTCCCTCTTCGCAGGAGCAGGGCTGAAGGTTGCGATTGGCACCACAGCGCGGGCAAAGTCCCTTGCAGTCGGGCTTGCACAGCGTCCTGACGGGGAGGGACAAAAGCACCTGCTCGCGCAGCACATCTTCAAGCAACAGACTGTCTCCTTGATAATAACCGATTTCGGTCTCCGACGCCGTAATGGAGCGCTCGGGAACGTCGGCATCGGCGCCGAGGGGCCGGAAGATAAGGTCGAAGTCGGCGGCGAGGGGGATTTCGACGGGCTCGATGCAGCGCGCGCACGGGACCTGGAAATTGCCGGCGAAGCGGCCGCGGAGGCGGATGTCCGCGACGATATCTTTGGGCCCGCGATGCTCGTGGATCACTTCGGCGCTGCCGGAGGTGGCGAGATCGCCAATTTGCTCGGCTTCGTCGCCGAAATCGACGGCGCCGGGAGGCAGCTTGAGGTCAAATTCGATCGGTTCGCGCTCGAGGTCAAGGACTCTGAATTCCATGAGTATGAGAGTAAAACAGGGAACAGAGATCAGCCACCCCTGCGAACAAAAATCGTTCGCCGGGGACCCCGGCAGGGAACAGGGGTAGGGTAGCTGCGAAGTCAGCAGCGCGCGAGGAACTGATCGCAGCGCGCGCGTTAAGTGGTCAGACCTCCCATTGACAAGGGCGGTTGCGCTGGGATAGAAAGCAGTCCATGCGCTTCCGTCGCCGTTCCCTGCTCTTTCTGTTCCTGGCCGCGCTTGTTGCCATGGGCCTGCCCGCAATTTCATCCGCCAAAGTGGTGGGCATGAACGTGATTGCCAAGCCCGTGAGTCGCGAGCGCATTGCGACCTTGCCGAAGAAACAGCAGAAGGCGTGGCTGGAATATTTGGATCGCTCGGAGAAACAGAAGGCGATCGACAAGCAGACGCTGGCCGACGAGCAGAAAGCTGCGGGGAATACCAGTCCCAAACATGCCTCGGGCGGGCGCGGCATGTTTGCGCTGCGCGGGGAGCATCCGGCGGAGTGGTGGACGAGCGACGAAGCGCGTCAAGGATGCGCGCAACATGATCACCTGGCAGGTGGCGGACGGCGGGTGGAGCAAGAACATCGACATGGTTTCAAAGCCGCGCGCGCCCGGCGACCTCTACGATGCCGATAATGAGAATCGCTTTCCGGACCTGGCCGATTTCGACAAGCCGGTGGATCCGAGCTGGCACTACATTGCCACGCTCGACAACGATTCGACGTGGATGCAGATCCGTTTCCTGGCGCGGGTGGCGACGGCGCTACTGGCGGCGCATCGCGATGCGGACGCGGCGCCGATTTGCGCGTCCGTCCAGAGGGGCGTGGAGTATCTGCTGGATTCCGAGTATCCCAACGGCGGCTGGCCGCAGGTGTGGCCGCTCGAGGGCGGCTATCACGACGCCATCACCATCAACGACGACGCCATGACCCACGCCGTGGAGATTTTGCACGATGTGGCCGAAGGCGCGCCGGACTACAAGTTTCTGCCGGCCGCTATGGTGAAGCGCGCGGGACCGGCTGCCGATCGCGGCATCGACTGCCTGCTGAAGTTACAGATCGTCGAGAACGGCGTGAAGACCGCGTGGGCGCAGCAGTACGATGCGCTGACGCTGGAGCCGACCTCGGCGCGCAACTACGAAATGGGCTCGCTGACCAGCGACGAAAGCTTTCCGGTGGTCGAGTTCTTGATGAAGCTGCCTAATCCGACTCCGGCGGAGGTTGCGGCGGTGCATGCGGCGTGTGCGTGGTTCGTGAAGGTGGAGATCTTCGGGTTTCGTTACGGCAGTGGGAACTTCATGGCCGATCGGCAAAGCCCGGGCGGCCGCAAGCTGGTGGCTGTGGAGGGCGCGGGGCCCATCTGGGCGCGCTACTACCAGATCGGAACTGACAAACCTATCTTTGGCGATCGGGACAAGACGATTCATGACGATGTGAACGAACTGAGCCTGGAGCGGCGCAACGGGTACTCCTGGTTCAACACGGAGGGCGTCGCGGTGCTGAATGAGTACAAGACCTGGGCGCAGGCGCATTCGCAATGATCGAATCGGGATGACTTTAAGCCGGTCCCTAGACCGATGTGCCCAGGCTTTTGCGTTCCCACCCATTTCGCAAAAGGCGCGATTTTTCGGCTTCGCTCAGGAGGATGGGGCACGGATGCGATGGGTATTAATGGCGCATCCGCAACGACAGAATCGGGATGACTTTAGCTTTCGGAACTGAGAAGTTCAAGCTCTCGCAGCCGTTGCGGCCGGGAGTTGCAGGCCATTGCATTGTGATGTCGAAGCGGCTATAACATTGCTTCGCGGTTCTCTTTGATTTTCGCGGCGCGAGGCAAGAGCTATGCGACGATGGATGCTTCTTCTGGCGCTGGCGGCTGCGGCGCTTCCTGCGCCGGCTGCCGAGCGCGTAACGGTTGCGGAGTTGCGGCAGTATCTCACCGAACAATTTGCGGCGCACAAGAGCGACGGCTCGATCGCCGACCATCTGGGCAAGATGGAGTTGAGCGAGCAGTTGACCGAGCCCACGCTGGATCGGATCAATGCGGACCTGAAGCCCGGGAAGAAGACGTCGGAGGCATTGCAATTGCTGGCGGACGAATCCGGTTTTCTTGAGCCTCCAGCCAGTGAAATCCCCGGCAAAGCCAAGCCGGAGGAGGCAGAACAATTGCGATTATTCCAGGGAGCAGTCAATTTTACCTCTTCCACATTCGCACGAATGCCGGACTTTCTGGCGACGCGAACCACGCACACTTTTGACAATTCCTCCCTGAGCATGACGACCGATGCCAGTAGAATCGGTTTCTCTGCGCACGGAGCGCTGCATGCAAACGGGGAATACAGCCGCCAGATCACTTACCGCGACGGGGCCGAAGTAATCGTCGACCCTGCCGCACAGGGTAAAGGTGATAAACACATTGCAGCGCCGCAAGGACTAACGACGTCCGGGGAGTTTGGCCCACTTCTTCTGCTGGTTCTAAAAGACAGCGTCAAAGGCCAGATCGCCTGGAGCCACTGGGAGCAGACGCGCGCGGGCCTGGCGGCCGTCTTCCGTTACCAGGTACCGCAGGAAGCATCGCACTACTCGGTGGACTACTGCTGCGTGCTCTTCGTGCCGATGCTCGCAGCGGGAGGCGAAAGACAAAATACAGTAGGCGCAAACAATCCCAGAAATTTTCACTCCGTTCCCGGATATCATGGGTATCTCTATCTGGACTCCGAAACAGGCACCGTGATGCGGCTGACTCTTGAGGCAGAGATGAATGCCAACGATCCCATGACGCGCATGGGCGCCTGGGTGGAATATGGGCCAGTGGAGATTGGCGAGCGGAACTACGTTTGCCCGGTGCGGAGCACGGCGCTCACGGTGCTTCATGCATGGCGCAACGGTGAACCGGGCTTGATGCGGCTCAACGAAGTTACGTTCACAAAATTTCACCGTTTTGGCTCGAGCGCCCATATTCTTCCGGCAACGCCCGAGCCATAGCTTCGCCGGTTATGGCGTCTTGGCCAAAGGCGCGTGCAGATAGCGGCTGGCGAAATCGATAAAGGTAGGCCAGTTGGGCGCCGGCGTGTGGCCGCCGGTGTGCTGGCGGAAAGCTAAATCGCCGGTGATGAGCGCGGTTTCGATGGGCGGGAATTCCGTGGTCCCCAGATCTTTCTTGCCAAGTAACGTGTAGACCGGACCGGCGGCAACGGCAGCGAGGAACGAGCCTTTGGCGTCGGCCCAGCCGTCGCCTTTGGTTGCGCCACCGCCGATGAAGACCGGGCGTGGAGCGCAGAGCGCGATCAGCTCGTGCGCGTCGACAGGAAGATCGGCGACCGTGAGCGGGCCGTCGTACTTGAGAAAGTTGCCGTCCATCCAGTGATACTCGCTGGTGCCGGCGATGTTGCCGATCTCTTCGCCGAAGTGATGGCGGTAGAGCTTGGCTCCCGCTTCTCCTGAAGAACTGATGTAGCCGATGGCAAAGCGCGGATCGTAGGCCATGGCGACGAGGGCGGCCTTGCCGTAGCGCGAGTGGCCTTCAATGCCCACCTGGCGCGCATCGACTGCGGGATCGGTCTCAAAGTAATCGAGGGCGCGGCTTGCGCCCCACGCCCAGGCACGCAACGCGCCCCAGTCGTCGAGCGTGCGCGGCTGGCCGTGGTTGGCCAGACCGATGATGCCCTGCGTGAGTCCCGCGCCGTTGTCGGGCTGAACGCTGGTGGGAACGTACTCCGCGTAGCCCCAGCCGCGCGCGAGAACCTGCTGCTGCCACGTGGGGCCTTGATTCGCGCCGGGAGCCATCTCGGGAATCATGCGCGCGATGGCAGCCATGAACTGGCGGCTGAAGGTGAGCTCCATCATCACGGGAACCGGGCCTTTGGCGTCGGCCGGCGTGGTAAGAGTCACTTCGATGTCGACGTTAATCGCCGGATCGATTGAGTTGTCGACGTGGCCGACGAGGGTTTTTGTGATGACGGGAATGTCGCCGTTCTTCTCCTGCGTGGTGCTGACGACCTTCCATGTGACGGCGGGCAGATGCGCGGGAACGCGGCCGAGAATTTCGCGATCGAAGAGCTCGACGATTTGCGGACGGCGCTGCTTCCACCAGACTTTGGCTGTGGTGACGCGCTTGCCGTTGTTCAATACAAGCGGGTCGGGGAGGTTGGGGTAGATGTTGGCTTTGGACTCGTCGTAGTTGGCGGGATTGGGGCCGTTGGCGCTGCCGCTGGCGCCGGGGCGGAGCTCTTTGATGCCGAGCAGGTCCATCATGCGCTGATGATCTTTTTCTGAGGCCGCCTGAATGGCAAGTTGCTCGGGCGTGGGCGCGGGGCGGGCTGGCGCAGCCTGAGGGATCGCGGGCGCGGGAGCCGTTTGCGCGGGCAGCAAGGGGGTTGCAGCGCAGAAGACGAGTGCCAGGACGGGCCAAAGCCGTTGCAGCGATTTTCGAGGGGTTGGCAGGGAGGAGCATCGGCATGGACAGCCTCATTGCGGAAAGTTTCCCAAGCTGAAACCGGGAACGGCACCAAGCATATCGACTTCGTCGAGGTCCGGCAAGGGTGGGGCCGGGTTGTGAGGAGGACAGATTCTGCGCGGCCTGGCGTTTGGAAGGCGAATGGTGGGGACGAGGAGTTCACGCATTTGCGGGGATCAGGTTCTGCTGGAATATAGCCTCAGTGAAAGCGTGGGGGGTGTGGCCAAATATGGGGTGCTGACGAAAAGCAACCGCAGGTCCTTCGACTGCGTTTGCCGCGCAAAGCGCGGCAAACTTCGCTCAGGATGACAAGCGATTCTTGTCGCTCAGCGACTGTCTGGGTTCGTGGTTTCCTGCGGTTCGCGCGGGTGTGCGAATTCCCCGGTCCCCAAGTGCGAGGGACCGGGGGCACCCTCGAGGTTGATGTAGATACAAGGTTGATGTAGATACAAGGATGACAAGTTTTTTGAGTATCAAGCATTTGTCGTTTTCCTACATTTGCCGTTCGCCTAAATGCCAATACGGTTCAGGCATTCATGACAGGGCGCATTCCGCCGATAAAACGAGTGAGTTCACTCGGAAAGGAACCGCCATGTCCTGGGCTAGAAACCTGCCCCTCTCCCGGAAGTTCACTTTTGCGTTTGGCGTGGTTTGCGTTCTTAGCCTCCTACTTGGCGCCTATACATTTGCTGTCTTCCACTCGATTGTTGAGAAGTCGCAGGACGTAAGTGAGAATGCGCTGCCGTCGATCGAGGCGCTTACCAGCGTGCGCGGGGCATTGAACATCTTGCGCAGAGAGGATCTGGACCTGGTACTGTGCCAGAACCAGGCCTGCATCACGAATATCCTGGCAAAGCGGCAGCAGGCGCTGAACGACTATTCCAACGACATGCGGATTTACGAACCGATGGTCGCGTACCCCGGGGAGCGCGAGTTGTACCAGAAGATCGTGTCGACATTTGCGCAATACAAGGAGATCGGCGACCGCGGCGCCGCGCTGGCAGTGGAGGGCAAAGCCGGAGACGCGCTGGCCACACTGGGTGGAGATGCGGCGATAACAGCCTTCAACGCCGTTCTGGCCGCGAGCAACGATGACCTGAACCTGAACTCGAAGTGCGGCAAGGAAAGCGCGGATGCCGCCACAATCGGCAGCCAGCGTGCCATGTGGATCGAATTGGCCGTGTCCCTGGTCATTGTCATACTGTGCGCGCTGATCGGAGTCGCCCTGACGCGGGTGACGGCGTTCCGCATTGGCAAAGCCACGGCAATGGCGCAGCGCATGGCGAAGAAGGACCTGACCGCGTACGTGAAGGTGACCGGGACCGATGAGCTGGGCCAGTTGGGCGCGGCGCTGAACGAATCGGTCGCAGTGATCCGCTCGGTGGTGCAGTCGGTGGCGCGAGGCGCGGAGATGCTTTCTTCAGCGACGACCGAGATCAGCGCACAGGCGGTGCAGAGCGCGGGCAATGCGCGCACGGAGTCGGGCAAGATCAACCAGATTGCGGCGGCGGCGCAGGAGATGACGGCGACCATCGGCGAGATCAGCCACAACGCGGAGAACGCGGCAGGCTCGAGCCGCGAGTCGGCGGAGACGGCGGAACGGGGCGGCGCGGTGATGCAGGCAGCGGCAGCCACCATGGAGAAGATCGCAGCCGCCACGCGAACGGTTTCAGACAAGATGACATCGCTGGCGCACCGCTCCGAAGAGATTGGCAAGGTGGTGAACGTGATTCAGGAGATCAGCGAGCAGACCAATCTGCTGGCACTGAATGCGGCGATTGAGGCGGCGCGCGCCGGCGAGCACGGACGCGGCTTTGCCGTGGTGGCGGGCGAGGTGCGGCGGCTGGCGGAGCGCACCAAGAGCGCTACCGAGGAGATTGCGGGAACCATCCGCAGCATCCAGGAGGAGACGCGCGATACTTTGCAGGTGATGGCGGAAAGCCGCACCGCGGTGGAAAGCGGAATGGACGAAACGTCGAAGGCCCGGCAGAGCCTGGAAGCGACCATTGCGAGCTCAAAGCAGGTGGAGCAACAGATTGCAGCTGATCGCCACCGCGGCCACGGAACAGACCTCGGCTGCCGGAGAGATTTCGGAGTCGGCGGGGCAGATTTCGCAGTTGGCGCTGGAAAACACGCATTCCGCCGAGGAGGCTGTGGAAGCGCTGAAGAACCTGTCCTCCCTGGCTGCCGAACTGGACGGAATGATCCGGCAGTTTCAGCTGGAAGAGGAAACACAGAGCGGCGGAAAATTCTCGGGAGGAGCGCGGGCGGCCGTACCGCATAAGTTTCGCGCGGCGCAGCTGTAAGGCTGGCGCTGTTCGATGAAAGATTGAGCCGGGCGGGACCCCAAGTCTGCGACCTCGGCAAGTGACTTGCAATTCGCTTGCCGGGGTACCCGCCCCAAATCGTGAAGGCTGAGGGTCTGCCCCCGAATGGTCCCCGCCTCGCGTCCACGCTTTGCTCTCTATTCATTTCCCATTCGCGTTCCTATTCACATTCGCATTCATAGACAGCGTGTACATTTATGCTGGAGTTGCGGCGTGGCGGAGCAGCCGACCTCCATGCGTTGAGCCGCAGGTCCCGATCCCGGCGATAAGAGAAAAAGGAAAAGAAAAAGGGAGAGAAAAAGGCATGAGCGCGGTTAAGTACGACCTGGTCATTATTGGTTCCGGGCCCGCGGGCCAAAGGGCCGCCGTGGCCGCTGCCAAGATGGGCAAACGCGTGGCCGTGGTGGAGGGCCGCGAGGTGGTGGGCGGCGTGTGCATCAACACCGGCACCATCCCTTCAAAAACCATGCGCGAGGCGGTGCTGCATCTCTCCGGCTACAACTACCGCTCGGTGTACGGCGTGAATTACCGGGTGAAGGAAAAGATCAGCATGGCGGACCTGGCCTTCCGGATCCAGGCGGTGATTAAAACGGAAGTCGACGTGACCGAAGCGCAGTTGTCGCGCAACGGCATCGACGTGGTGCACGGAGTTGCCCATTTCATCGATCCCTACCACGTGCGCGCAGAAGGCGCACAGACCGATGCAACGCTGGAGGCCGACCGCATCATCATTGCCGTGGGCACCAAGCCGGCCGTGTCAGACAAAGTTCCGGTGAACGGCAAGACCATCATCAACAGCGACCAGATCCTGGGACTGCAATCGCTGCCGCGGACGTTGATTGTGGTGGGCGGCGGCGTGGTGGGCGTGGAATACGCCTGCATGTTCGCCGTGCTGGGCGTGCGCGTGACACTGATCGAAAAGCGCAGCCGGCTGCTGGAATTTGCGGATCAGGAGATTATCGAGGCGCTTAGCTACCACCTGCGCGATATGCGCGTGACCATGCGCCTGGGCGAGGAAGTGGAAAGCGTGGAGGAACCGACACCAGGCACGGTCGTGGCGAACCTAGAGAGCAAGAAAAAGGTTTCAGGCGACGCGCTGCTTTATGCCGTAGGACGGCAGGGGAACGTGGACGACTTGAACCTGGCCGCCGCCGGCCTCGAAGCCGACAAGCGCGGCCGCATCGCTGTGAACGAGCACTACCAGACCAAGGTGGATCATATCTACGCCGCGGGCGACGTGGTGGGATTTCCCTCGCTGGCGTCGGTGTCAATGGAGCAGGGGCGCGTCGCGGCATCGCACGCGTTCAACGATCGTGCGGCGTCTTCCAATCCCAGTTTTTATCCTTACGGCATTTACACGATTCCCGAAATCAGTTTCATCGGCAAGACCGAGGAGCAGTTGACGGGCGAAGACGTTCCTTACGAAGTGGGCATGGCTTATTACCGCGAGGTGGCGCGCGGGCAAATTCGCGGCGACACTACGGGGCGGCTCAAACTGATTTTTCATCGCGACACGCGCAAGCTGCTGGGCGTTCATATCATCGGCGAGGACGCCAGCGAGTTGGTGCACATCGGCCAGGCGGTGATGACGCTCGACGGCACCATGGACTATTTCATCGACACCGTCTTCAACTATCCCACGCTGGCGGAGTGCTACAAAGTGGCCGCGTTCAACGGGCTGGGGCGGTTGCATAAGTACCAGACGGGGTAGAGACGAGCTGCTAGCTTCCAGCTCCTGGCTTTTAGCTTTTTCGTGCGAGAGCGCAGAGTTTCGCTTGCTGATGCGGGAACGTAACAGTGCCGCATGAAAGAGGAATGCCGCGGAAGGACTGCGGCCGACGCTTAACGGTTCACGGTTTCACTTTTTTCACTCTGTTCACTGGTCACTGGAGACTCACATGACTACGGCGATCGGCGTCGTCATCACAGACCACATTGCGGCGGCGCGGCTGGAGGAATTGCGGCTGGCCGGGAAGGTGCTCCGCTATCCCGGCGACCCGGATACCTTGGAACCGCTGGAGGCGATTCCACACAGCGAATTGATCGATCTTCTCGCCGGGCATATCGCAGGCCTGGCAGAGGGAAATGCCGGACCAGGCAATGCGGACGTGATCGACGCGATCGGCGTTGCTGTCCCGGGGTTCGTGCGCTCGGGGGTGGTGGAGGAATCGCCCAATCTGCCGCAGATGAAGGGCACGCGGCTGGCGGACCAGTTGACTGCGGCGCTCAAGGAACGCGGCATCGCGGCCCCGGTGTACATCGCGAATGACGCGGACGCCATCGCCGCCGGCGTGGCTGCCACGCGCGGGCGCCTCGACAAGCTCACTCGCGTGTGGACCATCGGAAACGGCATTGGATACGGGCGCTGGCCGCACGCCGAGGGCGTGTGGGAGGGCGGGCATATTACGGTGACGCTCGACCCCAAAGAGCGCTACTGCGGATGCGGCGGCATCAGGGCATCTCGAGGGCATCATGGGCTATCGCGCCATGCGCATGCGCTTTCTCGACCTGGAGCCCGAAGAAGTATTTGCCAACGCCAAGAGCGGCGACGTGCGCTGCCGCCAGTTTGTGGATCTTTGGCACCGGGCGCTGGCCGCAGCCACCGCTTCGTTCATTCACCTGGCGGGGCCGGGACGTTTTTACTTTACCGGAAAGAATGTGGGGTTTCTGGAGCTGCCGCTGCTGCGCACGCATCTCGAAACCATGGTCCGTATGAGCCCGTTGCAGAGTTTTTCATTGGAAATTCTGGCTCCGGACGATGAGACCGCGCTCATCGGGGCGGGCGTGAGCGCGTTGCGGGCGGTAAGACAGGGAGTAGGAAGTAGCCAGTAGGGAGTAGTAACGCCGGTCTCCTGGCCGGCTGTCGTGCGGGTCTCCGCGGGCTGCGGAAAAAATCTTGGTTTCGAGCGAAATTACGGCCCGAGCCTAAAGGCCCGATGATTTCGCGCTTCTTATGCGGGGGTTGAAACCCCCGCCTCCCTCCGCGGCGCAGCCCTTTGCTTTCTAGAACTGGAATGGGAGGTGCGTTCCTGGATTGGGAACAACAAATCTGGAGCTGGCTGCTTTGGCAGGAAAGCGTGAAGCGCGTTGCTATGATTTGGCCTGACGGGAAGGTGGGTCATGCGCGGACGTTGGCTCATTGCGGCGCTGGTGATCGCGATTGCAGGGGCCGCGGCGGGCGTAGAAGTTCTCCGGGCACAGCAGGGCGCGGCAACGCCGAACGGGGGCGCAGCCGGCGCGAATGCGGGCGCCGCAACCACAAATGGGGCTCCCGCCAGCACCAATGGAACCGACGCGAAGCCGCAGCCTCCCAAGGTGGGCAGCTACTCGTTGGTGATTACGACTCTCGAGCCTACGGGAACGACGCATTGGCTGAATCCGCCGCCGGCAATAAGCGTGACTGCCGGAACCAAGCTGGCACCCGCGGAGACGAAAGGGAACCTGACGGCGCCGCAGCAGTACACGATTGAGGCCTTTGACGTGCCACGCCAGGAATGCGAGGAGGCCGCGCAACAGCATGGCTGTGAGGCACTGGACCGGACGGATCTGACCATCCGCGACGCAACCACGGTGGAATATCGGATTGTGAGCCATGGCGTGGCGGTGCAGCTTCACGTCAATCTGCAGGTGCACGATCTGCTGCCCGTAGCGCGCGGCGGCTCGAGTGCCGACTGGCACGCGGGAGATGTGATTTTTGTTTCGGTGCCCAAGGCGACACCGGTCTACCGTTTCGTTTCAGAAACGCTGGTGGGAGTATGGAACGGGCAACCGATCGTGTTTGAGGCGGGTAAGGCGCTGCCGGATGGCGCGAAAAAGGGCCTCGACGATCTGGGTGTTCACCAGGATCTGGGAGATGCGGTGTTGTATAGCTATCGCGTCAAGTAGCGCTGGTGCGAGGTCCGATCCCGCGATCTTTTTTCTCTCAACGCTTGCGCAAGTAGGTCTTCGAGAGGCGATCGTGCCAGGTGAGGTGGCCGTCGTCGAAGAGCGCCCACACCACGCCCAGGCCGAGCGGCAACATGGATAGAACCATTGCCAGCAGGCGTCCGCAGCGACGCCCGCGGCCGGCGGTGTAACCCGCGAACGTGTTGATCTCGATGCCGGCATACTTCATGCCGGGCGTGGCCCGCGCCAGAGTCATGAAGCACGCGTGATAGGCGACGCCGATGGCCAGAAGCGCCAGCGCGGCCGAGAACTCCAGCGCGCGTATGCCCGGTAGTTCGTTGACGTTGAATGCGGCCAGGGCGGCAGCGGCCACCAGCGCGGCGGCGATCAATGTGCAATCGACGAAGGTTGCCAGCAGGCGCCGGCTCATCGGCGCGGGCTCGATGTCGCGCGCGGGGATGGGCGCGGGCTCCTCAAGGAGCTCGTCGACAATCTGCTGCCGCGGCTGCGCTTCGAGTTCCAGGGTTCGAGGCTGCGCGGCGAAATTCGTGGCTGAATGCTGAGGGGCAAAATTCGTGGACGGACGCTGCGCCGCAAAACTCGTAGAAGGAAGCTCCGCTGCAAAATTCGTGGATGGAAGCTCCGCTTCCAGGGTCATGGCCGAATTCGAAGCCGCGAATTTCCGGGATGGAGGCAATGCCTCGAAGTTCGAGGATGGGGGCAGAGCCTCCAGAGTCATGGCCGGCCATTCGGGACGCATCCATTCCGGCGTCACCGGCGGTTCCATGGTGGCGGGCGCGGGCTGGATGGAGATGGCGGACGGTTCGACCTCAAAGATGCTCAACTGGGGCGCCGATGCCGCCTCGGCCAGGGGGCCTTCCGCGCGGCGCGGACGTACCCTGCGGGTCGCAATCATTTCGCGCGGGAATTCGATCAGGTTGGCGTAAATGGGTTGGGCAATTTCATCCGGCTGAGTTCGTTGGCCAGGCTCGCCGAGTTGTGCCTCCATGATGGACGGACGCTCGTAAATGGATGGGCGATTGGAACGAGGCAGCGCTTCATATGATCCGGCGTCGTCCGGTTGCGCGTCGGTTTCCAGCTCCCAGCTTGGAGCGGCAGCCGCTTCGTGGTGGACCTGGGGACGCTGCGACAGCTTTTGCGGCGGCGCAACCGCGACGGGCGCGCCGTGACGCTCGGAGACGGGCTCGGGTTTCCAATCAGGCTCGGCCGAGTTGGCAGCCTCAAGGCCTTCGAGAACGTATTGAAAGGCGGCGTGCGCCTGCTGCGCGGCTTTAGAGGCGGCCTCAGCGGCCTGCACCGCGGCGCGCGCCTCGCGGGTAAGCATTTCGTTGTAGCTGGGGACATTGGCATAACGCTCCGCCACCCGCGCGGCGGCCTGAGCAGCCCGACTGCCACGGGGACGCCGGCTTTCAGAGGGCGCGACGGTTTCGCTTGGCGATGGAGTCTTGCTCCTCAAGTGGGCCGCTACGCGGCGATTGACTTCCTGCTTCCACTCGGGAAAAAGAACTGCGGTATGAAGTGATGTGCTCAACGCTCCCGGTTCCCTTCTGCAGCAGCGGGCCGCGTTTGCCGGCTCACGCGCATGATGTGGTCGGCGCCGCAACCCGAAACCGGGCCAGCGCAGACATTGCTCAACAACCAAGGAAAGAGGATCGCGAACAGAGGCGGGCGCGCCCATGCGAGTGGGCCTGTGACCGTGTTCGGTCAAGCCGGCTTGTCGAGTTACCAGAGCGCGAGGAGTGCGTCCCATCTGATGCAGCCTGCTTTGCTATGCTGAGCCTTACACCGGTCTGAGTCAGGGATGCGTCCTCGTAATTTAGTATGTATCACGCTGCTGGCCGCCTGTCACCTGCAACTGGGCGCACAGGCCCCTCAAGTGTTGACCAATACGGCACCTGCGTCGCAAAGTGAGACGGACGGCGCGCAAAGCACCGCTTTGCCCACTGGCTTGTCCGCTGCGCCCGCTGCGCCCAACGACCTGCCCAATAACGATCTGCCCGACGATCCCGGTCAGGAGCTGGTGCCGCAGGCCGTGCCGGAACCAGCGCCGGAAACCGGAACCCCCGTGAACTGGGAGGCGAAACACCAGGAGTGGGCCGGCGATACGCTGACCCTGACCGGCAACGTGGTGATGCACTACCGCGATTACGTAATTCGCGCCGACAACGTGACCTACAACCGGACGACCACGGAACTGGAAGCCGACGGCCATCTGCAGTTGACCGGCGGGCCCAACGACGTGCTGATCAATGCCTCGCACGGCGATATGCGGCTCAACATGCATACCGCGCGCTTCTACAACGTGAACGGGTCGCAGGGCGTGCATGCCATGGGGCACACGGTCGTGTATTCCACGCCGAACCCGCTGCTGTTTTCGGGCCGCGTGCTGCTCGAGACCGGCGAGGGCCGCTACCGCATCGTGGACGGCTCCATTACCAACTGCCGGCTTCCGCGCCCCGACTGGCGGATTATCGCGCACTCCATCAACATGGACAACGAGAAGGCATCCACCTCGAATGCCTTCTTCGAGTTTCTCGGCATTCCGATTTTTTATCTGCCCTATCTGCACCACCCGGCAAACGACACGGGCAGGGTGAGCGGACTGCTGACTCCGGTGATCAGCAACGGATCGTCGATCCGGGGCTACACGCTGGGCGAGCAGGCGTACTGGGCCATCAATCGCAGCATGGATATGGTGGTAGGCGCGGAGTACTTCAGCAAGCGCGGCTGGGCGCCGAACGGCGACTTCCGCTACAAAGGCCCGGGGCTCGACCATTTGACCGCACGCTGGAACGCGCTGCTCGACCGCGGCATTGAAGAGCCAGTCACGGTATCGACGGATCATCCCACTGGTTACGAGCGGGTGAACCAGGGCGGAGTCGATGTGAACGTGCTGGGGCGCAAGGATTTTACGTCGCAAACCCGCGTTGCCGGCTCCATGGAATACCTGTCGAGTTACGTGTACCGGCTGGTCTTCGACGACAACTATTCGCAGGCCATCAGTTCCCAGGTGGCGAGCGACGTGGTGTTCACCCACAACCATCGCGGCATGGTGCCCTCAGTATGGTTTGACCGATTTGAATCCTTCGCCAGCACCAACAACGGCAACGAAGTAAGGATTCTGCACTTGCCCCTGATACGCTACGACGTGCTGGACCGGCCACTGGGCAGCTCGCCGCTTTATTGGGGGCTGGGATCGTCGCTCGGCTACCTGAACCGCTCCGAGCCTTTCTTCCACTCACGCAACGTGGGACGAGTGGACTTCTATCCGCATCTTTCCGCGCCGCTTTCCGCGGCGGGCTGGAGCTTCCTGCCTGAACTGGCGCTGCGCGATACCGCGTACACCATCAGCCAGACGCCCAGGCTCACCGGCCAGTTCGCCACGCCCGTGGTCAGCCACAGCGCGCTCAACCGCACGGATCTGGAGGCTTCCATTGACGTCCGTCCGCCGGCGCTTGAGAGGGATTACGACCTTCCCTTCTTGCATCGGGAATTGCGCCACGTGATCGAGCCGGAACTAAATTACCGGTATGTGGGCGGAATCGGCACCAAGGCCCAGAACGTGCTCCTGTTCGATACCGCGGACATTGCCAGCAATGTAAATGAGGCCGGCTTCTCCCTGACGCAGAGGTTTTATCTGCGACCAACGGGCGATAAACCGTGCGGCGCAAGCGGCGGGAATGGGAAGGACACGGATGCGGGCGACGGCTCCGACGGAGTGGGCGACGCCGGCGAAACCAACGTCTGCCCCAGCGCGCCACGCGAGTGGGCGACGTGGGAGATCGCGCAGGAGTACTTTATCGATCCGAGCTTTGGCGGAGCGATCATTCCCGGCCGGCGCAATGTTTTCGATGCCACGCTGGACCTGATGGCGCCCACGTTTCTTACTTCGGCGCGGAACATTGCGCCCGTCTCTTCGCGCATCCGCTTCGACGCCATCGACAATCTGCGCATCCAGTGGGACCTGGCGTACGACACCATCGCCGGTCAACTGGCGGCGGACAACATATTCGCTGGCTACAGCTTTGGCCGCACTACACTGGGCATCGGGCACGCGCTGCTGAATGCAGTGGACGATCAGGAGACGAACGGCGCTACGTCCAGTGCTCCCGCCACTTTCTCTACACTCAAGAGCCAGCAGATACAGCCGTTTCTCGAAATCGGCAAGCCCAGCGGCAACGGGCTCAACCTGGCGGTGAACGGCGGCTACGACTTTGTGCAGCACGAGGTGCAGTACGGCGGCGCGCAGGCGGTCTACAACTGGAACTGCTGCGGGCTCACCCTCGGCTATCGGCGTTTCGAACTGGGCACGGTGGGCTCAACGAGCCGCGACGAAACCCAGTGGCTCTACAGCTTCACGCTCGCCAACTTCGGAGCGGTGGGCGACATCCGGCGATCCAACTCCGTGTTCCGCGACCCCACACTGCCGCCGGCGTATTAAAGACAGGGAACAAGGGAACGAGGGAACAAGGGAGTAGGACAGACCTCTTGCTGCGGGCCGTTTTCTATTCCCCATTGGCTACTCCCTTTTCCCTGCTTGCTGTTTGCCTTTTCGCGCCGCAAACGTCCATCGCATATCGACACGGAAGCGAGGCACGGTAAGCGGCCGGCGCCGGAAGGTTCTTTCTACTCCTAACTGGCTACTCCCTACTCCCTGCTCTGGAGTATCCTTTCCTGAGGGGAAATCAACTTGTTTAATGCTCGTTTTTTAGCCGGCCTGCTCGTTCTTGGCCTTGCTGCAGGGTGCAAAGCGCAAAACCCGCCACCTTCCGCACCCGATCCCGTGCTTAATCGCCGCATCGAGGTTTTGGTTCGCTCGCAGTTCGACCTGCCTGCCGACGTTACGCTGAGCATCGGCGCTCGCAAGCCCAGCCAGTTTACGGGCTACGAGACGCTGCCCATCACCATCACGCACGGCGGCAAGCCGCAGGAGTTCGACTTTCTAATTTCGGATGACAGCACCAAGCTCCTCCACATGGATACGATGGATCTGACGAAAGACCCTGCGGATGCCATCCCCATTGCGGGACGTCCCATCCGCGGCAATCCAGCGGCCAAGGTGACGGTGGTCAACTTCGACGATCTGGAATGTCCTTACTGCGCGCGCATGCAGCAGGAGCTGTTTCCGGTAACCATGGATCACTACAAGGACCTGGTGCGGTACGTCTATAAGGATGATCCGCTCTCTGACATGCATCCCTGGGCCATGCACGCTGCGGTGGACGCCAACTGCATTGCCGCGCAGAGCAGCGCCGTGTACTGGCTGTATGTGGACTACCTGCACGCGCACGGGGACGAAGTGAGCGGCGACCAGAGCAGCCTGAGCAAGAGCTTTGCGGCGCTGGATCGTATTGCACGGCAGGAAGCCACGGTGAACAAACTGGACCAGACCGCGCTCGATGCCTGCATGGCAAAGCAGGATGAGACGCTGATCAAACTCTCAGTGAAGCTGGCCGACAGTTTAGGGATTGATGGAACACCCGCGGTCTACGTGAACGGCGAAAGGGTGAACGGGGGCGCGGTGCCGGTTGACCAGCTTTGGATGGTCATCGACCGCGCGCTGCGCGCTGTGGGTCAAGAGCCGCCTGCGCTGCCCGCCACGCCGCCGGCAAAGACGGGCGAGGGCGGCGGCCAGTAACGCAAATAGGGCTACCGCGCGGCCGGTGACGGGATTTATCCTTGAATGCCGGGGGTTTTGCGGAAACCCGCAGGAGATATCAGCTTGCAAGTGTCACAATTGTCAATCGATTATCCGGGGCGTTCTCATGTTGCTGCAGTACTGCTGTTCAGCGGCGTACTTTTTTTCGCCGTTGCCGGATGCCATCGCTCGCCCTCAGCCGATGTGGTAGCCACGGTCAACGGCAAGGAGATTGCGCGCGCGGAACTGGAACGGAACTACCAGATCCAACTGGGAGACAACCCGCAGAAGCCGTCGGATCAGGAAGCGGACATCCTGCGGCTCAATATTCTGCAGAAGATGATCACCTCCGAGATCATGCAGCAGCAGGCCGCCAAGCTGAACCTGACCGCCAGCGATGAGGACGTGACCGCCAAGCTGACCGAGATCAAGGCTCCGTATACGGAAGATCAGTTTTACAACCTGCTGAAGCAGCGCAACATGTCGCTGGACGACTTGAAACGCGACATTCGCCGGCAGTTGACCGAAACCAAGCTCATCAACAAAGAGATCGAGTCCAAGATCAATATCACTGACGCGCAGATCACGGCATTTCTACGATGCGCACAAGGCAGACTTCGACCTGGTCGAGCCGACATATCACCTGGCGCAGATCGTCGTGACCACGCAGCCTACGCCGCCCAACGGCAACATGCCCGGCAAGCCGGGCGGCGAAGCCGAAGCCAGACGGCGCATCGATGCCGCGCACTCGCAGCTGGTGAGCGGCGTGGATTTTGCAACCGTCGCTTCCACCGTTTCGGAAAATCCCGGACACCGCGTCGAATGGCGGCGACATGGGTTTTGCCCGCGAGTCGCAGCTCAAGGCCGATCCCGCCGTCTTTGATGCCATCAGCAAGCTCAAGCCGGGGCAATTCACCGATGTGATCCCCGAATACGATGCGGCGCACAAGGTCCAGGCATTCGCGATCTATCGTCTGCTGCAGCGTGAGCCGGCAGGCCAGCGCGAATTGAACGACCCCCGCGTGCAGCAGACCATTCATCAGCAGCTGCACGACAACCAGAAGCAGTTGTTGCAGGCCGCGTACCTGGAGACGCTGCAGGACGGCGCGCGCGTGGTGAACTACTTCGCCGAGGAGATCCTGAAGAGGGGCGCGCAGTAGGGCGCGGATCAAACGGCACGCGTTGCAGCGCCGGTCTCTAGACCGGCTGTACTGAGGGCCTCCTGGCCCTCAGAAATTCGCCTCAATCCTTGTGCCGCTGTACTGGATTTTTTTGTCCGGCGATGCCGTCGCATCTCCGCCGACGCCGTGACCTGCAGAAACCACTCACCACGTTGAAGGTGTGGCCGGCGAGTCATGCCGGGATAACTTCCCTGGCGCGCGCCGACGGTGAGCGTGCGCGTTGCGTCGGTCCAATGGATCGGGATGGTCGCGTGCGCGCCGCGCTCGTAGTCGTAGCCGTCGCCCCCATCTTCGTAGAGGGTGAAGTCGGCATCGGCTCCGGGATAGACGCGCAGCTCGATGGGGTCCGTGGCCTGGCCGGCGTATTCGATCGCCGGGCCGAGCGGCAGGATGGAGCCCGCGCGAACGGCGAGCGGGATGCGATCGAGCGGGGCGTCGACGTAAACCGTTGCCCCGCCTTCGTCATGCATTCCGGTCCAGAAATCGTACCAGCGCGTGCCGGCCGGGAGGTAAAGCGTCCGTTGTTTCGCGCCTTCGGTCAGCACCGGGCTCACCAGCAGCGACGGCCCGAACATAAACTGGTCGCCGATCTCCCACGTCGCCGGATCCTGGCGGAAATCCATCACCAGCGGGCGCTGGATGGTGTAGTCGTCGCTCGTAACCTTCCACGCCAGCGAATAGACGTAGGGCAGCAGCCGGTAGCGCAGGCGGTCGACGGCAAGCAGCGCGGGAAAGACTCTGTCGTAGGTCCATAGCTCGTTCGCATCGCGATGGCCATGGGTGCGGAAGACGGGGCAAAAGGCGCCGTATTCAAACCAGCGCGCGTAGAGCTCCTGATAGCCGGGCGGGAGGGTGTGCGCGTAGTCGAGCGGATGGTAGCCGCCGATGTCCGTCGTCCAGTAGGGATAGCCGGAGAGTGCGAAGTTGAGGCCCGCCGGGACCTGGCGGCGCAGCGCCCACCAGCTGCTGTACACGTCGCCTGACCAAACCGTGGCGCCAATGCGCTGCTGGCCCATGAAGGCCGAGCGCGTGAGCAGGAAGACGCGCTTGCTCGGATCGGCTTGCTTCCAACGCTCCGCAACGTCGCCGGTGTGCAGCAGGGGAAAGACGTTGGTGTATTCGAGGCCGGGGCCGATGTGGAGTTGCTTATCGCGCAGGATCGCGTCGCCGCTGTGCGGCCATTCCTCCTCGGGCTCGGAGCTGTCGAGCCAGAAGGCGTCCCACCCCTGGGCAAAGAGCTTGCCGACAAACTGGTTCCAGAAAAAGTCGGCAGCGGCGGGGTTGGAAGGATCGTAAATCTGCGCCGGGGATATATCGAAGCCTTTGGCGACGATCTGTTTGAAGTTCTCGGCGGTCGCATCCATCATGGCCCACGCCGAGATCATGGCATGCACGTGCTCGTCGTGGAGGGTCTTCAACTCGGCAGGAATGTCGGTGTAGCCGGAGTTGAAGACGGGATCGCCCTTGCCGCCTTCCTTCCACCAGATACCAGTCCTGCACGATGGCATCCATGGGAATGTGCCGGGCGCGATATTCGGCTGCAATGGAGAGGATTTCAGGCTGCGTCCTGTAGCGGTCTTTGGATTGGAAGAGGCCGTAAGCCCACTGGGAAACAGCGGCGCGTGGCCGGTCATGGAGCGGTATTGATGGAGGATTGCATCCATCTGCGGGCCGTAGAGGACGTAGTAGTCAATTTGCGGCGCGGCCATCGACTCCAGGTTCAGCTCGAGCGGAAAGCGGTTGTCGACGTAGCTGAAGGAGGCGGTGTTCCAGAGGATTGCGTAGCCCTTGCTCGAGACCAGCAGCGGGATGGCGATGTCGGTATTGTTCTGGCCGAGTTCAACGACGCTGCCGCGGTAGTTGAACATGCCGCTCTGGTGCTGGCCGAGCCCGTACAACGCCTCGGTGGCATCGGGGCCGAAGCGGTCTTCGATGTGGTAGAGGCCCGCGGCCTGCGAAGGCAGGTAGGTGCGCGGAAGATTGTTTCTTTCCCGCACTAGAGTTTCGCCATCGAGAGTTTTGATGGTGAGGTTGCCGTCACGATCGGACATCGTGACGGCGAGGCGGGATGTGGTGAGAGTAGAGACGCCGCTCGCCTGGCTGAATTGGAAGGGCGCGCCGGGGCAGGCGTCAGTCTTGGCCAGCATCCACGGCTGGGTTTCAGCGGCTGCCGAGGCGTCCACGGGCCGCGACGTAACGTGAATGAGCGTATCGCCACAAACCGCAACCTCGAGCGTTTCGCGATCGTTGTGCGCCGTAAAGCCCGCGGGCGATGGCGCGGTTTGCATGGCCGCGGGACGAGCCGCCGTTCCTGCCGGAGACTGGGCGAATGCGGAGAAAACACAAAGCGAGAAGCTGGCAAAAATGCATGCGACGCCGGCGGCGCGTTCAGACTTGATCAACATTCACCTCGGAGAATGAAAAGTCGTGGGATAAAACAAAAACGGCCCCCGCGTGGTGCGGAGGCCGTTTGGTGATGTTTCGGGAGCATGCGGCGATTATTGGCTGCCGCCCATGGTGATGCCGCCCGGAGTCTGGCCCTTCTTTTCCTCGTTGGCCTTGCGCATGTCCATCGCCTTGTGGGTCCAGTCCTCAGCCAGGGCCAGATCCTGCGCTACCAACTCTGGATTGCCGTAGTCCACATCGGCCTTGTTGCGGTAGATCAGGTTGAGCATCTGCATGGCCTGGTCGTAGTTGGACTTATTGTCGACGGCCATGGTCAGGTACTTCAGGCCTTCGGCGACCAGCGGCGCATTCTCCTGCGCCAGCGGCTCCATCACCTTCTTGGGCGCCTTCACGTTGCCCTTGCCGTCGTCATTCAGGCCGGCGGCCTGCAGCGCGTTCAGCTTGTTCTGGTGCGCCCTGGTCCAGTCGATCATACCGATCCAGTAGGCGGCGTCGGGATCCTTGGGATCGATCGCGAGCACTTTTAATTGCCATGCCTTGGCATCGTCGACCCTCTTGATCTCGTAATACAGACCGGCGATCTGCTTCATGCTGTTCACATCGTTGGGATTCTGGTCGAGGGCTTCCTGAAAAATGGCAATGGCCTGCATCGCGGTCTTTACGTTTTCCGGCGTGTCCAGCTGCGGCACTACATTCTGTTCCAATGCGGAGCCCAGGTAAGTTTTCGCCATCGACAGCTTGGGATCGAGTTCCGTGGCCTTCTGGAAGTGCTCGATCGCTTCATCGTAGTGACCGGCCTTATAGGCATCTACTCCCTTGTTCAACTGGTCGCGCGCTTCCAGCTGGTTGCACCCGCTCATGGCAAGCACCATGCCGCTCAGAATCACCGCGAGCACCCAAAATCGTCCGGGTCCATTCATGTTCGTATCCTTCTCCTTCAGGCTTGGGCCGTCGAGGCCGCGCCTGGAAATTCCAGCAACTGGCCACGGGCGGGAGGTTCCGCGGCGAGGGTAGAAAAAGCCAGGGTAGAAAAATTGTACTCTTCCCAGTGTTCGGATCCTGCGTCTCCGAACACGGCCGCCTTACTGGCCGGCCTGAATCTTTGGCGTCATTAACCCGATATGGTCGACGTTCGCGGCCCTGCCAATATCGATCACGTCCGCGATATAGGCAAAGTTCACATTGTCGTCGCCCTTGATGAACATCACGCGCTCGGCGCGATTGGCGTAGATCTCCTGCAGCTTTTGCAGCAACTCGGAGTGATTCACATCGGTGTCATTGATCTTGTACAGGGGCGAACCGCAGGAAGTGGAAGGACAAAGTACCTGAACCACAATGGTGCGGTCGTTGTTCGGCGGCTGCTGCTGCGGATTCTTCGGCGGTTGGGGGACCAGCGCTTCCAGGCCCCTCGGCGCAACCGGCACGATGACCATGAAAATGATCAACAGCACCAGCAGAATGTCGATCATGGGCGTTACATTGATCTCCGACATGCTGCTGCCGCCACCACCCATAGACATTGCCATGGCTTAATTCCTCGTTTCCTCAATATCGTTCAACCGGGCATCGCGGCCTGGAGTTACTCTCCGCCGACCTGGTTGTTTTCACGCCGCGCTGTCAGCAGGTCCACTGTTTCCACGCCTGCCGTGCGCACATCGTCGATGGCGTCTTCCACGCTTTTGAACTGGGCGCGCGCGTCGGCGCGGACATAGATGGTTTTGTCGGTCTTGTCGGCGAGCATATCGCGCACCAGGCTGCCAAGCTGCGAGGGATCGACCTTGTTCTGGCCGAGAAACACGCCGCCGTCGCGCGTGATCGCCACAACCACAGCATCCTCTTTATCGGCGTCGGGCATGAGCGTGGCATTCTCCACCCGGGCCAGGTCGATCTGCACCTTGTTCTGCAACATGGGGGTGATGACCATGAAGATGATGAGTAGGACCAGCATCACGTCGACCATGGGGGTGACGTTGATGTTTGAATTGACCTTGGCGCCTTCGTTGCGAACTGCTACTGCCATGATCGGGGCTCCGTGCTTCTGAATTTTTCTGCCGGATAAACTCCGGCGTGTCTCGAACTCAAGCTGACCTGCGAGAGGAGTCAAATCGCCGGGCGGAAGAGCTTCAGTTCTTCCACCCGACAGGATTCACGCTCCAAAGAATCGCGCTTGAGACCGGCTATCGATATTCGCTGTCGAAATTCGCTATCGATATTCGTTCTCGAGCCGGCAACCGCATCGCGGTTAGCGCCGGTTGTGGCTTTGCTTGATGAAGTAGTCGACCAATTCGCTCGAGGAATTGTCCATCTCGACGTCGAATGCTTCGACACGTCCTGTAAAGTAGTTGAACGCCATGACGGCGGGCACGGCCACGAGCAGGCCGAACGCGGTGGTCACGAGAGCTTCAGAAATACCGCTGGCGACGGCGCCGATGCCCGGGGTCTTCTGGGTGGCGATGGCGTCGAACGCGTGCAGAATGCCGATAACCGTTCCGAACAGTCCGACGAAGGGAGCGGTGGCGCCGATGGTGGCCAGAACCGACAGTCCCCTCTTCAGCTTGGCGTGAACGATGGCTTCGGCGCGCTCGAGAGCGCGGCCGGCGCTGGCAATGGTCTCATCCGTCGGTTGACCGGAGGAGGCGCGGAACTCCTGCAGACCGGCGGTCACGACTTCAGCCAGATGCGACTTCTTGTTGCGGTCGGCAATCTTGATGGCTTCTTCGAGCTTGCTGTCCTTCAGGGCGCCGGCAACCTTGGGCGCGAACTCGCGCGACTGCTTGCGGGCGGCAGAGAAGTAAAGGTAACGGTCGATCATGACGGCCAGCGACCAGACCGACTCAATGAACAGGATGATGGCCACGGTGCGAGCCATCCAAGCCATGTGGCTCCAAAGTTGCAACGGGCTGAAGCCGACAGTCTGGCCCTCGTCCTGGAAGAATGCCAGGCTGTTGGCCATGTGCGAAGCGAAATGTGCGAGCTGAGCGTGAATCACTGAATCGTTCCTCCTAAGGAGATTCTTGTGGACTGAAATAAATCCGCCGCGGGCGGACGCTGTGAGGAATGCGGCTAGCGAAGAATGCGCATTCGGGTCAAAAGCAATGCTCCCTGCCAAAGAGCGGCAGGGAGCCGGAGAATTGCGTTACCCGCCCAGGGTAAAGACTACGTTGACGGTGGTCTCGACCTCGACGGGCTCGTTGTTGAGCAGATAGGGCCGGTAGCGCCACTGTCTGACGGCATCCTCGGCGGCTTGCTGCAACATGGCCGGTCCGCTCAGGACACGAAGATTTTCAATCGTACCCTGTTTGGAGATGGTGGCCTGCAAAACCACGGTGCCGGAGACGCGCGCGGCCTTGGCGATGGGCGGATAAACGGGTATGGTCTTCTGAATCAGAATGCCCACGGCCACACCAGCCGAGATGTTGATCTTCTTGGGAGGGGCGGCCTGCACCTTGGGAGCGTTGCCGGTTCCGAACATGCTGCCCATGGCGCCGTTGGTGCCGCCCATGCCATCCATGCCGGCTACGCCGAAGCTCGAAGGCGGTGCTTCCTTCTCGCTCACCATCTGGATGTTGTGCGGAATCTTGGTGGGCGCCGTGAGCTGGTTGTTCATCATCTCCGACTGCACGTGCACGACGTGCACTTCAGGCGGAGGCGGCGGCGGCGGTGGCGGTGGTGGCGGCGGTGGCGCCGTCAATAGCGTTGCCATCAGCATCGTTGGCAGCGCCTCAGGATAGATCAGAGGAATCAGAATCAGCAGGACGAGAATTGCTCCATTGATGCAGCCGGTGACGAGCATCCAGCGCCTGCTCTTACTCGCCTTCTTGATCCTGCCCGACGATTCGAATGTGGAATCTTCAAACATAGCCAGCCTCGGAATCGGGTTTGGTTACTTCTATTTTAGACACCGCGGGAGGGGGAATTGTTCCCGGATTCAAAATTCCTAACAAAGAAGCGAGACAACATTATCAGAACTGTGAGGCAGCTGCAAAGAATGCTGCAAAACTGGTGCAATTTCCAGCTCCCCGCGATTTCCGACTTTTGGCCCATTTCCCATTTCGGCGCTCCCCGCGAATCCACCAAATTTTGGATGCCCCCGAAGAGGCGCCGCGTTATCGTGCGAATGCGGGCGAAATGCGCCCGCATCCCTAAAAAATCCTTATCACTTGGTCCGTCTTGCTGCCGGAAGCGCGGCGGCTTTGCCTTTGCCCGCCCGCCACTGCTGCCATGCCACCAACATGGGCGCAGCCACGGCAATGGATGAATACGTTCCTATCAGAATGCCCACTACCAAGGCAAACGAGAAGCCGTTCAGCACCTCGCCACCGAAGATAAAGAGCGAAAGCACGGTGAGAAAAGTGAGGCCCGAGGTGAGCACGGTCCGGCTCAGGGTCTGGTTGATGCTGCGGTTCACCAGATCGGGGAGCGGCTCGCGGCGGCTCAGGCGCAGGTTCTCGCGGATGCGGTCGAAGACGACGATGGTGTCGTTCATCGAATAGCCGACCAGGGTGAGAATGGCGGCGATGACGGTGAGCGAGATCTCCTTGCCGAAAAGAGCGAAGGCGCCCACGGTGATGAGCGTGTCGTGGAAGCAGGCCACGACCGCGGCCACGCCGTAGATCAACTGGAAGCGGAACCAGAGATAGACCAGCATGCCGAGCATGGACCAGAGAACGGCGCGCGTGGCCTGCGCCTCCAACTGGTGGCCGACCGTGGCGCCGACGCTATCCACTTTGATCTGACGTTGAAGGGGTTGCTGTAATGGGCGTGCAGAGCGTCGACGATCTGCTGGCGGCCGGTGTCGAGCGAGGTCTCGTCGCTCTGCCTGGGCAGGCTGATGAGCACTTCGTTCATGCTGGGTACGTCAAAGTTCTGGATGCGCGCGTCCTTGATGCCGGCCGCTTCCATGGCCTGGCGAATGGCGTCGATGTCGGGGCGGTTGGCAAATTGCACCTGCACTTCGGTGCCGCCGCGAAAGTCCACGCTCAACGGCACCGGCGTGCCGATATGCGACCAGTTCCAGCTCATTTTGACGATGCCGGCCACGCTAAAAATCATGGAAAAGGCGAGGAAGTACCACTTCCATCCCAGCCAGTTCACATTTACGCCGCGAAAGAATTCCACTGCTTTCTTCTCCTTAGCTTACTTGAGCTTCTAGCTATCAGCTTGTCAGCTTGCTCAGCTTGTTTCGTGCGCCAGAAGCCATTCGTCTCCGATTGTCACGCTGAAGTCGTGCCTAGTACAGCTCACGAGGCTCGGCGCTAAGCTGCCATTCTAAATCGAAACCATCTCGCCCGGCTTCAGCTTGTTCAAATGCGCCTCGAAGATCACGCGCGAGACATAGACCGCGGTAAAGAGGTTGGCAAGCAAGACCGAAGGTGAGCGTGGTGGCAAAACCTCTGACCGGTCCGGTTCCGAACAGGAACAGGATGGCCGCCGAAACGATGGTGGTGACGTGGGTATCGACGATGGTCACCCAGGCATGGGCAAAGCCCTGATCGACGGCCGCCGAGGCCGCCTTGCCGGCGCGAATCTCTTCGCGGATGCGCTCGAAGATCAGCACATTCGAGTCCACGCCCATACCGATGGTGAGAATGACTCCGGCAATGCCGGGCAGGGTGAGCGTGGCTCCGGAGTAGCCCATGAAGCCGAGCAGAATGACCAGGTTCAGAAACAGCGCCAGGTCGGCGTTGATGCCCGAGCTCCGGTAGTAAATGAGCATGAAGGCCATGACCACAAGCACGCCGACGATGGCGGCCGTAACGCCCTCGCGAATGGAGTCGGCGCCGAGCGAAGCGCCCACGGTGCGGTCCTCAAGAAAGACGAGCGAGGCGGGCAGCGCGCCGGTGCGCAGCATCTTCGAGAGGTCGTCGACTTCGCCTGCGTAAAGCCGCCCTCGATCTCGCCGGAGTCGCGGGAATGGCGCTCTTGATGACGGCTACTTCGCGAATGCGGCCGCCCATGACGATGGCCATGTATTTGCCGACATTGGCGTTGGTGTAGTCGTAGAAGCGATCGCCGGCTTCGTCGGTAAGCGTGAAGTGCACCGTAATCTGCCCGGTGTTGGAGTTGGAGCCGGGATCGGCGGAGCGGAAATCGCGTGCCGGAGACGATCGGTGCGCGCTCGACGATAAAGACCTGTTCGGAGCCGCCTGCGGCCATGGTTGCGGAGCCACGCAGCATCTCCTCGTCGGGCGGGAGGGCTCCGTTGACGCTGGCCAGAGCTGACTGCCTCGTCCTGAAATCCCTGGCCGTCGCCCACCACCGCGTGAATCTCAAGCCGCGCCGTGGATTGGATCAGGGTCTTGACCTTGTCGAGATCGCTCACGCCAGGCAGTTCCACCAGAATCTGGTTTTCGCCCAGGCTGTAGGGCGCAATCAACGGCTCGAATGTGCCCAGGGAGTCGACGCGATCGCGGATGGTCTCGATGGCCTGCTGTACTGTCTTCTGTTCCAGGTCCTTTTCGACCATCGGCTTCATGGTCAGCGTCCAGGAAGTTTCGGTGCTGCCGCCGTTGATGTCGTACTCGTTGGAAAACTTCTGGTCGAGCAGGGAGCGCACGTCGCTGGCCTTTGCAGCGGGAGTGCCATCGATCTCGATGAGCTCGGGCTTGCCGGGATCGGGCTTGACCACCTGGGAATAGGTGAGGTTGCCGGTCTTGAGAGCATCCCGCACACGGGCCGCGGCACTGTCGGTCTCGTCGCTGACCGCTTCGGCCACCTGCACCTGCAGAATCAGGTGCACGCCGCCCTGCAAATCCAGGCCCAGATGAATGCGATTGGAAATGGCGGCCAGCAAGGCCTTCCCACTGACTCCCTGGGGAATCCCGAAGATCCCATAGAGACAGATCAGCAGCACGGCAAAAATCAGGGCAATTTTGTTCTTGAGATTTTTCTTCATGATTTCGATTCTCTTGTCAGGAGGCCGAAGGCTCATCCTGCGTGGTGACCGAGGCGATCGCGCTCTTGGCCACTTCCAATTTCAGATTGTCGGGCGCGACACGAATAATAATCGAATCGTCCTTGATGGAAAGGATGACGCCGCGAATGCCGCCTGCCGTGGTGACTTTGTCGCCGGACTTGATGCCCGCCAGCATATGCTGCCACTGCTTTTGCTTCTTCTGCTGCGGGCGAATCATGAGCAGATAGAGCAGCGGAACAAACAGCAAAATGGGGAGCAGCATTCCGATGCCGCCCGCTCCAGGGGCCGGCGCAGCCGCCCACCATATCAAATTTGCCACGAGGTTCATACTTTGCCTCAAGTCCTTTACTCGCTCCGCGGCCGGCGTTAGCCAGCGTTGGGCACAGGCGCGCCCGGCCGATGCAGCCGGCGCCTGACCAATAAATTTGTCTCCGGGAAAGGTTCCTGGAGCCTCAGTCTCTCAGCGGCCCAAGCTCCGGCCCAAGATCCGGCCCAAGATTCGCATAGCCGGGTTTGGCCGCGCCATTCAGGACTTGATGCTCACGCCTGCACGCACCGCGCAACCCTGCTACCGCCTGCTTCCTGTTCGACACAGCTTCACGTTTCAGCACCAGAGCGAGCAAAAAGCGGTTCCCGCCAGATTCGTCCCGCCCCGGTTACCAAAAAGAAAGCCTAATTGATAAGAAATGTGCAGCCGGTTCGGTGTCAAGGACAGGGAACACGGGAACAAGCCACCCAGCGAACAAAGACCGCTCGCAGGGGGCCCCGACGGCAGGGACGAAGGGAACAAAGAGGGCGGGAAAAACAGGGGCCGTGGGATGAGCCGGTCGCCCCGGGCGCGCCGGTTTTTTATAGATCCCTTACACCTCCGCTACTCCCTCTTTACAGAAATAGGCGTCCACTGGATTCATCGAGCTTTCCGCGGCGCGGGAGCCGTTTTGGGGCTCACAGCGTGCGGAAGGCGGAAGGAGGATCAGGCGCGCCATGAAGGTAGTAATTGATGGCGAAATGCTGGCGCTGATTCCCGTTGGAATCGCGCTCTGGTTCATGATGTGGGTACTTTGGAACTGGCGGAGGGAACAGCGGCACCGGAGTGATCGCCGGAACCAATCATTTGGTGCTTCCGGTTCACCGCATCGCAACTGGGAATGAGCGCAACGGAGGCAGGGACAATTGCCGCTTTCTCTGCGGGGTCGGGAGACCCCCGCTACAGCCGGTTCGCCACCCCACGGACGAAGACCTGTCCGCGGGGGCCCCGGGGCAGGAGACCGGCGCTACAAATTCATTTTGCTGGAGCGGGGGCCGGTGCTTCATCGTCGTCGCCTGAATCCTCGACCAGCACTGCCGAGCCCGGAATGAAGTCGTAGCTGACAGCGTCCTTGCCCGCGGGATGAAAGCTGATGCGCAGCGGCTCGCGCTGCCAATCGGGCGCAGCGCAGACGGGGCCGGATGGATTTTCAGAATCGAAGGCTGCAAGCTTTTTTGCCAGGACCGGCTTGCGCAAAGCGATCTGCGCCACCACCGCATAAAGGCTCTTGCCGCCCGCCGTCACGCCGCAATAAGCTGCGTAATCGCGGAACCAACTCACCTGGCTCACGCCGGGATCGTAGTCGGGCAAGTGCAGTGCGATGACGTGGCCGGTCACGCGATCGACCAGCAGCCACGGCCCCCGCTGCCACACCCAGTGGCCGGAAGCCGAAGCAGAATTTGCAGCGGGTTTTTCCGGCGCTTTGTCCGAGGGCAACGCGTCATTGAGCCGGATGACGCGGCGCACCACAAAGCTGCGGTCCGTCACATCGTGCGGATCGCCTGTGGTCCATTCCTTGAGCACGCCGTCGACGAGCAGGGCGCGAATTTTGAGCGCGTCGTCTCCGCCAGCCGCACCGGATGGATCGCCGGCTTTGGAATACGGCACTTTCCTCGCTGCGCCCAGGGAGACGGTGTGCTTGCGCGGCGCGGCGTTAGCCGATTGTGTGATTGAGACCAAGAGGGCCAGAAAAATAAACGATCCCGCGCGCCATGTCATCATTAATGCTCCCGTCGCCCCATTTGAAATGGCGGCGCAATGCGGCGCAGTGAGACGAGTCACACTGATAAATGGATTCGCGACGTTACGCACCGCTGGTTTCCCGACCGGCGGTGCGTGAGTTGGTCAGGAGACTGGCGGTACGTGGCTTACGCTCAGATGTTCGCGGCATCGCCTTCGGGCCTGCAGCTCAAAATCGAGAGCCCTCAACTTTCAGCGATTTTCGGCCGTTCCATGAATCTCCGAACAACGGAAAGGATTGCGAGAATTACCAACAAATCCACTGCATCGATGGCGGCAACCACCAATCCAAGAATCCATGTTGTCGTCCAGGGAACAAACATCAGGAACAGAATATGAAGAGCAGCGACGATGATCATGGCAATCCAAAACCACACATACCGCCTGAGTTTCCACTTTAAAGTGATAACGAAACCAAGTACCACGAGACAATTGATTGTCGGCGATGCGAGATCGAACCTTCCAAAATGTAGAAGAAGCAAGCAGCAAAGGAGTGCGCCAATGGCTCCAAACCATTTGACCCGCGAGGGAATGCGGACGTTCTGAACGTCCTTTATGTCGTTTCTTAAGTCGCTAACTAGTTGCATTTTCGATCTCGATTGAAATCTTATTCTGAAAAACCCTACGCGCGCTAAATTCCTGCGGCTTCGACAGCGCGCGCCACGCGGAACGCTGTGCTTTCGCCGAGATGGCGGGCGAGGATCTGCATGCCTACCGGCAGCCCCGCTTTCGTTGTGCCGCAGGGGACGGTGACGCCGCAGATGCCGGCGAGCGAGGCGGTGACGGTGTAGATGTCGGCGAGGTACATGGCCAGCGGATCGCCGGTCTTCTCGCCGATTTTGAATGCGGGGACAGGCGAGGTGGGCGTGACGATGGCGTCGACTTCGGCAAAGGCGCGGAGGAACTCCTCGGCGAGAATGCGGCGGACTTGCTGCGCCTTGAGGTAGTAGGCGTCGTAGTAGCCGGCCGAGAGTGCGTAGGTTCCGAGAAAAATGCGGCGCTTGACCTCGGCGCCGAAGCCCTCGTCGCGCGAGTGCGAATACATGTCAGAGAGCGTTGCCGAGCGCGGGGAGCGGTAGCCGTAGCGCACGCCGTCGAAGCGGGCGAGATTGGCGCTGGCTTCGGCGGTGGCGACCAGATAGTAAGTCGGGACGGCGTACTTGGTGTGCGGCAAGGTGACCGGCTTGATGATGCAGCCGGCAGCTTCGAGCGCGGCGATTCCCTTCTCGATGGCGGCGCGGACTTCAGGGTCGAGGCCTTCGGCGAAGTACTCGGCAGGGACGCCGATGCGCAGGCCCGCCTTTCCCGATTCTTTGACGGGCTTGTCGCTTTCGGCGGCGTAGTCTTCGACGGGAGCTGGAGAACTGGTGGCGTCGTTGGGGTCGTGGCCGGCGATCACTCCCAACAGAGTGGCGGCGTCGCGCACGTTGGCGGCGAAAGGGCCGATGCGATCAAGAGACGACGCGAAGGCGATGAGGCCGTAGCGCGAGACGCGGCCGTAGGTGGGCAGCACGCCGACCACGCCGCAAAAGCTGGCGGGCTGGCGAATGGAGCCGCCGGTATCGCTGCCCAGCGTGGCCACAGCGAGATTGGACGCCACAGCCGCAGCCGAACCGCCGCTCGATCCGCCGGGAACGCGCTCGGTGTCGACGGGATTGCGCACCGGGCCGTAAGCGGAATTTTCATTCGACGAGCCCATGGCGAATTCGTCGCAGTTGAGCTTGCCGAGAAGTACCGCGCCCGCGGCTTCGAGTTTTGTCGACGGCGGTGCAGTCGTAGGGAGGCTGGTAGCCCTCGAGAATTTTGGAGCCTGCGGTCGAAGGCGCGCCCTGCATCACCATCACGTCCTTTAGCCCCAAGGGAATGCCGGCGAGGGCGGGCAGCGGATCGCCTTGCTTCGCGAGATCGTCGATGTGCGCGGCCTGCGCGAGGGCGCGTTCTTTGGTCAGGCTCAGGTAGATGTTGAGGCGTGGATTTTTCTTCGCGATGCGCGCGTAGTACTCGTTGGCGAGATCGGTGGCCTTGGTGCGGCCGGTCGCGATCTCCTCGCGCAACGCGGTTAGCGTCTTTGGCTTCTCAACGTAGCTCTCGGTGGTTTTTGTGTCGCTTGCCAATCGCGGTTCCTTTTGGGTTCGATCCTTAATCCTTATCAGCCTGCGTCCCTACGGGACTCGATTCTCCGTGCCGCGACCCTTTCCCCACGCTGAAGCGCGGGGCTAACTAACCCGGCGCCTACGGCGCGCCCTTATTTCCCGCTGCCTGTTCCCTATCTTTCAATCACCTTTGGCACTTTGAAAAATACGCCGTCGGTTTCGGGGGCCTGCGCCATGACTGTGGCGCGATCGAGCGATGGCACGACGACATCGGGGCGGGGCTCGGGAATGGCGGCGTTTTCAAGCTCGCCGACTTGCGCGAGCGGCTCAATGCCCGCGGTGTCGAGCTGGTTCAACTCGGCCACGTAGTCGAGGATGGCGTTCAGATCGCGGAGCATGGGCTCGATTTCTTCTGGCGCCAACTCCAGATGCGCCAGCTCGGCCACGCGCTCAACGTCTGCGACGGTCACTTTGGCAGTCATGCGCTGGCTTTCCTCATGGCGGCGTTTCCGCCGGATTGGTTTGGGTGTCTTCGAAGACTTCCCGAAAAATAAGTATAGCGGCTGGCGCGGTGAAGGAAGTGAAGGAGTGAAGAAGCGAATGGGGCTGCTTTCAGTCGACGGTGAGAACCAGGTCTGCGGCATGCGAAACGCCGTTGGCGGTGACGGTGACGGGAATGGTGTAGGTGCCGGTGGGCGTGCCGGAGCTGCCGCCCGAGCCGCCGGTGCCACCGGTGCCGCCTGTGCCACCGCCGGAGCTGGTGCAACTGGTGACGCCGCATGTCAGAACAGCGATAAGAAGGACAAGCTGGAAAAATTTGCGGCGCCTGCGAATCGCCAGCGGCAAAAGCAGCAAGCCGCAAGTGAGCGGCAGGGCGTGCCAGAAGCCGGGCTTGCCGGGTCTACCAAGCTCCGGCCTTTCGAGATTCGCCTTGTTGGTGGTGGTGGAGATTTCGACCAGGACGTTGCCCTGCACGCCCGCATTGAGCGTTTGCGTAGTGGGGTTAAAGAGACAGAGCGCATTCGTAGGAAGCGTGCCGCAGGTAAAGGTGAAAGTGGCGCTGGAGCCGATGGGCGCGAGGACGAGAGTGTAGCTGGCCTGCTGACCGGCAGCCACGGTCTGGCTGGAAGGGCCGGAAAAGGCGAGCGTGAAATCAAAGCCGATTCCGGAAAGCGCGACGGTGGCTGGGGTGGTCACGGACGCGGAGCTTGCAGTGAGCGTCCCCGTGGCGGAGCCGGCGGTGCTGGGCGTGAAGACCACCGAAGCCGTGCAGTTGGCGCCCGCAGCCAGGCTGCCTGTGCAGCCGTTTTGCGCAACGCTGAAGGGCGCGGAGGCAGCCAGCGTCACCGCGCTGATGGTGTAGCTGGAGGAGTTGGTGATGGTGACGGATTGTGCGGTGCTGGTTTGGCCCATGGCGACCACGGCAAAGGTGAGCTGGGAGGGATCGGCGGCGAGACCGCTCGTGAGCAATCCCGTGCCGTTGAGGGGTACAGTGGCCGCCGTGACACCGGTGGTAGAGGACGAGACCACGAGCGCGGCCGCGATGGAGCCGATGGCATTGGGAGTGAAGACGATCTGGGCGGTGCAGCTCGTGCCGTTGTTCAGAACCGCCCCGCACGTGGTGGAGGCGATGGAGTAGCTGGATGCCGCGGGGCCGGTGAAGGCAAAGCCGATGTTGGCCATGGGCGAAGCGCCGGCGTTGCCGATGGTGAGGGTTTGCGCCGCGCTGGCCACGCCGGGCTGCTGATTGGTGAAGGTGAGGCTGGCCGGAGTAATGCTGAAGACTGGCTGCGTTACGCCGTTGCCGCCCAGAGACACGGTCTGGGTTTTGAGGGCGTCGGCGATGGTGAGCGTGCCGCTGAGCGCGCCCAGTTGCGTGGGAGCGAAGACGACGTTGATGGTGCAGACCGCGCCCGCCGCCAACTGTGTGCCGCAGTTGTTGGTTTGCTGAAACTGGCCGCTGATGGAAACAGCGATGGCGGTGAGCGGCATGCCGCCGCTGTTGGTGATGGTGACGGATTGCGCCGCGGAGAGCTGGCCCTCGGGCGTCGCGGCAAAAGCGAGCGAGGCGGGCGCGGGGAGATTGAGAGTGTCGGTAGGCGGAGCCGCGGCGGTTCCACTGAGCTGCACGGTTTGCGTTCCCGCGCCGTCAATAAGCGTGAGCTGGCCAGTGAAGGCACCCGCCGTGGTGGGCGCGAACTCCACCTGCAACGGGCAATCGGAGTTGGCGGCGAGACTGATCAAGCCGCAGCCGTTTCCAGAGAGAACAAACGGCGCGGTGACAGAAACGCTGCTGATGGGAATGGCTGCACCGCTGTTGGCGACGGTGATGGTGAGCGCCGGGGAGATCGTTCCGGCCTCGATCTGGCCGTAGCTTTCGCTGGGCGGATTGAGAGTGACAGGGCTTGCGGTGGTTCCGGTGCCGTTGAGATCGACGCTGAGCTGGCCGCCGTAGACGTTGGCGTAAAGGATGATCTGGCCCGATAGCGGGCCGGTGCCCTGCGGCGTAAACGTGACCGAAATCGTGCAGGTCGAACCCGGAGCGACGGACTGATTGACGCAGCTGTCGGTTTCGCCGAAGTCGCCGTTGACGGCAATGGAGGTGGGAGCGAGAGCGATGCTCCCGGTGTTGAGGACCGTGAGGACGAACGCGCTGCTGGTGGAATTGGAGCTCTGATTAGGGAAGGTGTGCGAGGCGGGAATCACCGATGCGGCGCTGAGGGCCGTGGCTGCGGTGAACAGCGGTGTTTGCCAGATGCCGCGCCCATACGTGGCCGCGACGAGCACTTGCGTGGATGCAGAGCTGGGAGCGGCGCTGAGAGCCACGGCAGGGGCCGCGGGAAGCCCGGTGCCGAAGGCCGACCAGCAATTAGAGGCCGTCGCCGCGCAGCCGGCAACCTCGGGAGTGAAGTAGACGCCGGTATCGGTGGCCACGTAGACCGCATTGGCATTTTGCGGATCGATCGCCAGGCTGCTGGCGGGGGCGTAAGGCAGATTGGACGAAATGTCCGTCCAGGTAGAGCCCCCGTTGGTGGTGCGGTACACGGTTTCAATTTCTTCTGCCTGGTTGGGCATGCCTGCCACGGTGACGTACACCGTGTTGCCGCTGGGATCGTGGGAGTCGATGGCGATGCTGGAGATGTCGAGGCCATAGTAGTTGAGGGCGCGCGTGCTGTTGACGACGGGGTCCAGGGTGAGATCGTTCCAGGTGGGCGCGGAGCCGGAGGCGGGATTGTAGATGGCGCTCAGGACGTGTCCGGGCAGAAGCGCGTTTCCATTCGCCGGGCCGTACATACCCACATAAACTACTTCGCCGCCCGCGGGTAGCGCCAAGGCCGCCATCGATCGAATCAGCGCGTTACCCGCGCAATTATTTTCTCCGGTCACGCCGTCTAGAACATTGCTGATGGCGTTGGTCGCGCCCCAGCCCACGCCGTTGGCCGGCCCGCGCCATACCCGGCAGGTTGCAATCAACAACTCCGCGCTGTCCAGCGGGTCCACGAGGAATGCCGCCGGGGCATAAGGCAGCTGCTCGGCCATACTCAATCCATCTCTCACCACATCCGCAGTCGCAACCGCTCCCGGAGGCAAAGGGATCGTCCCGCCCGGATCGGTCGTGTAATTAAGTACGGCGTTGAACGCGCCGGGGCTGCTTCCCACAGGCGGCGTGCCCAGATAGATGCTTACCCCCTCCGTATCGTTGACGTACCAGTTGTTGGTGTTTTTGGGATCGATGGCCACCGGACCGCCGTAGCCGGAGAGAATCTGCGGCCAATCCGCGGTAACGGCGGAACTCTTGACGCCGGCGACGCCGTTGACTCCGAGGCTGGCCATGAGGTTGTAGGAGGAGAGGATGATGGGCGAAATCGCGTCCACTTCGGCCAGCGAGCCGAGACTGCCATTCAGGTTCTGGAAGTGTGTAGAGTCGGCGGCGGAACAGGCCGAGCCGGTTTCTCCGATGGCGTCTGTCGAGCGCCACAGGCCGCTGTCGTTGCCGAGAAAAATCTCGAGAGGGTTCGCGGGGTTCCACGCCAGCGCGTGCTGGAATTCTCCCACCTGTGCGCTCATGCACGTGGTGGAGTTGGTGGTGTTGCGCCAGGCGCAGCCCATGGCCAGGCTGCACTTCCACAAATCGTTAGCGCCGGCCAGCAGCAGCGTGTCCTGGCTGGATGGAACCGCGGCCAGCGCGAGGTTGTAGTTGCCGTTGGCGATGGTTGCGGCTCCCTCGAGGGTGCTGGTTTCAAGAGCGGTGGTATTCCACTGTTGCGCAAATGTGAGGTTGGAGTTCGTGCAAGTGCCGCCGCTGATTGCGCACTTGTCCTGCCAAATACCCTGATCCTGATTGTTGAGATCGACGGTCCAGGCAAAGGTATCGCCAGATTGGGGATTGACGGCGAGCGCACCGCGAAAGATGGGGCAAGCCTCGTTGCCGGGAATCTGCGAGTTCGTGGGGCACAGAATGTTGGTGAGTCCCGCGCCCGGCTGATCTGCAAGGCGCGTCCATGTGATGCCGTCGGAGGACTGGTAATAGCCGTGATAGCGCACCGCGGCGATGAACAACTGGCGTATCGGGATTCCAGACTACGGATGTGGCAGCGTCGCCGTTGGGCCCGAGCAGCGGATAGATGGGCGACTGCACCGGGACGCCGCTGCCGTCACTGATGGTGGCCATGTGCCAGGTGGCGCCGCCATCGGAGGAGTAGTAGAGACCTTCGCAGGTCCTGCCAGGCAGATTCGCGGCGACCAGATCGCCTTCAGCGTCGACCAAATCGCCTTCGTAAGAGTCGGTGACCGCGGCAACGACGAGCTGGGGGTTGGCGGTACTCCAGGCAAAGCCAGCGAAACCCACGCCGGCAAAGACCACGTCGCGCGCGCCGAGCCCGTCTTCCGCATCGGAGGTTCCCTGGATCAGGCTCCACGTGTTGCCGCCGTCCGCGGAGCGCAGGATGCCTGCGCCGTAGTAGGAATCGAGAACATCGTTGGGATCGCCGGTGCCCGCGAGGATGACCCCGGTCCCGCCGGGCTGCACGGTCAGGGCGCCGATGCTGATGGATGCGTCTACGGCTCCGCCCAGAGCGGTAACGGCGTCAGTTCGCGGGTTGAAGACGATGCTGGAAAGAGTGGACGTGCCGGCGTTGTTGGAGCTCCACACGCCGCCGCCGGTGGTGCCGATATAGAGATGATTGCCGGTCGCATCAGAGGGATCGAGCGCGATGGCGGAAATGCGGCCGGTGACCAGGCCGAAATCGGGAGTAACGACGGCGGTGGGGCCCAGCGGCTGCCAGGTGGCGCTGGCGGCGGTGTTGCCGGAACTCTGCGCCGAGGCTGCCAACGGCCGGGCGGAAAGCGCGGCGTTGAGACGATGACGAGCGAGCGAGCGGGCCTGAGCGCGATGGCCGGGAACCACTCCGCGTTGCGCCAGAAAGCGCTGGGCGGCGAGCACGCGCGGCGGAAGGCGCTGGGGCTGCGGCGTGGATTGCGGCTGCGAAATGGATAGCTTCGCAGAGGAGGAAAGAGGTACCGCGACGCGTTGTTGCGCCGGAAGCGCGGAGCCGACTGCGAGATCGACGAGGAGAACTGCAGCCAGCACAGCGCGGGACAAGATTGCGCAGGACAAGACAGCGCAGGCCGAGACAGCGGAGGCCGAGGCGGCGCGGCGTGCCGGCGCCAACGCAGGAGGTTTGAGCTTCCCTGCCCTGTGAGGACGAATAGGTCGGTAGACGATCGGATCGAACATTGGCTTCGCGACGCGCATCCGAAATCGGATTCTCGCTTCCCCTATTCTGAATTTCTTCCAATGGGGATGAGCGCGAAATCCATCGGATATCGCTCAACGAAACACGCAATTTCCGGGTTTGAAACGGTGGCCCATTATAGGACGGCGCAGGATGGTGTAACTTGTGACTCCGGACACAAGGCGTTTAGCGGCGAGAGCCATGAGTTCGAGAAGCTCCGATCGCGCGTTCAACTTTTACGCGATGGCCTGCGGATGTTCCTGATTTCCCACCCTTTCGCAAAAGACGCGAAAGGATGGGGCACGGGTTCTGTGCCTAACCTGTCAGGCTCAAGCTGCCTCGCCGGCGGGCGCCGGCCAACCTTGGTCCTCACGTCCAAAAAATCTGGTGTGATGCGCGCAAATCTCGGCGACCGATTGCGCCGGATTACTGGTGAATCCCGCTTTCGGATAAGAGCAGAGCATGCAAAACCGATAATCCCGGCAATACTGGTTCCAAAGGTGTTCCAGGCGCACGGTTGCTGCCTGGTTTCCTCGCGCCCACAGAAGCGACACCATCTCGCTAAACGCTCGAATACGCCGTCCGTTTCTTGAGGCGCGCTTGATAAGGTAGCTCACCAGGCTTGCCAACATCTCCTCATTGGGCCGGTCATCCACCATGAAGCAGGACAGCGCAACCGCGGCGTCGAGAGCGATATAGCGGTCTTCAGCAAGCGGCCTCATCAGGTCAACGCCATTACTCCCCAGCAGATGGGCGAGCCTGGAAAGATGCTGGGGAGTGGCAATCATGATGACGCTTTCGCCTTTCGCCAGCCCTTCAGCGATGAATCCCGCCATGGTGATCAGGAAAGTCTCATCGTCGTCGTAAAAGTGCGCGATATGATCGTTCGGCGCAATTTCGCCCCAGGAGACTCTCGCTTGTGACAAGTTCGGCACGGCGCTTTTCATCAACTGCTGCCCCTTCGCAACAGGAGTGAGATGCACTGAAAATTCATAAAGGTTGCCTGGCCGTTGCGCGCGGGAACCAAATCGCGACCCGTTGGATTCCAGTTCCGGCGATTTACCCTGCTGCTCGTTGCCATGTAGGATGGTTGCGTTGCAGGCTGTGCGCGCTTTTCTTTCCCCGGGTTCAATCACGTCAAACTTTACACTCGAGTTTTCGATGAAACCAATTCTGTTTTCTCTGTTGCTGTTCTCCGCGGTGGTGGCGCTGCCCGCGCAGAACTACACGCTCGGGCCCGATTCCCAACCGCAGGACGGTGTGCCCAAAGGCACGGTAACGAAATTCGTTCTCCCGCCGGGTAAATCCTATCCCGGCACACCGCACAATTGCGCCGTCTACGTGCCCGCGCAGTACGACGCGAGCAAGCCTACGGCCTTCATGATTTTTCTCGACGGCAGCCAGGCGATGGGCAATGGGATGCGCGTGCCGGTTGTCTTCGACAACCTGATCGCGAAGCATGACCTGCCGCCGATGATCGCGATCTTCGTTGATCCGGGGATTCTGCCGGTGGTTTCTGACGCCGACCAAAATCGCTACAACCGTATTTATGAATACGACTCGGTGACGCCGCGCTTCAGCGAGTTTCTAATCGATGAGCTGATTCCCGCGGTCGGGAAAAACTACAACCTGTCGAAGAATCCCGACGATCGCGGGCTGAGCGGCGTGAGCACGGGCGCTGTGGGCGCATTCGCGGCGGCATGGAATCGGCCCGACCAGTTTCACCGCGTGCTGAGTTTCATTGGAACCTACGTGTCGATGAAGGGCGCCGATGCGCTGCCGGCGCTGGTGCGCAAGACAGAACCAAAGCCGATCCGCATCTGGATGCAGGACGGCACGCAGGACCACATCGTGGCTCCGGAGCCGTTTGGGAGTTCGGCGTTCGGAAGCTGGCCAATCAACAACCAGGTGATGCACGAGGCGCTCGAGTTCGCGGGCTACGACGTGAAGTTCGAGCTGGGCACCGAGGCGCACAACATGAAACAGGGCGGCGCGGATTTGCCGGATGCGCTGCGTTGGCTGTGGCGCGGATATCCGGAGCCGATCGTGGTGCACGAGCCGGCGGCCGCGCATGAGGCCGGGTACGACACCACGAATCGCGTTTTTTCGACGCTGTATTTGGACAAGGGGTGGGAGCAGATGGGCGGCGAGTACGGATCGATTACCGGCCTGACCTCCGACAGCAAAGGGAATGTCTATCTGCCCGACGCAAAGAACAATAAAATCCTGCGCGTAGGCCCGCAGGGAGAAACCACGATCTTCGCCGAGGCCCCAAGTCCCTCGCCGATTCTGCACATGGGCCCTGGCGACCGGCTCTATGCCTGGATCCCGGCGGTAACAGTATTAGACAATCCCGACCGCGGAGCGCTTGTTTCCTGGAGTACCGCGGGCGGAGTCGCCGGCGACAAGAAGATACACGTCAAAGGCGACCAGTTCGTGACACCCGGCGTGGGACGGTTTGTCGCGATGGACTTTGCGGTGATGTGGGACGGCACGATCTACGCGCTGACGGAATTCGACGCAAAGCGGATTGACCCTTCGGGCCGGGCGAGCATCGCGCTCGCGTGGGGCGCGCTGCAGGGCGAACTCGGCCCGCGGTCAAGGATCGCGCTCTCGCCGGACCAGTCCATGGCGGTGATTGTCGATCAAATATCGCGCAGTGGCTGGTCGTTCCAGATCGCCGCGGACGGATCGCTCCAGAATGGCGAACCGTTTTACCGGCTCGAGGTCCCTGAGGTCCCTTCCACGCCGGAGTGGGCATTCCCAAAGGGCAACCCCACGGAAGACACAGACGGTATGGTGTACTTCCCCACCGCTCTCGGCATTCAGGTCGCCATGCAAAACGGCCGCATCGTGGAGATCCTCAACCCGCCCATTCCCGGCGGAGGACCGCTCACGGCCATCACCTTTGCCGGCAATGAAAACGCCAACTGGATTTATGTTGCACAGGACGGAAAACTCTTCCGGCGGCACGTGAAAGTGATTGGGGCAAATGCGTGGACGGTTGTGAAGCCGCCGAAGCCGACGCTGTAAAGGCAGGGACCAAGGGAACGAGGGAACAAGGGAACAAGCAAATGCAAGGGCCGCCCGCGGGCGGCCCTCATGCTGATCACTGACAACTGTCGTTCTACCACCGTCCCCAGGCGCGAGTCATATAGTCCGACAGCGTCATGCCGACCAGCACCAGGAACATGAACAAGCCCGAGGCCACGGTGAGCTGGGTGAGCTTGGTGGTGTACTTCACGTGCATGAAGAACAGCACTACGAGGGTCATCTTGGTGCAGGCGATGGCGAGCGCGACTACGGGATTCCAGAACAGAGTGATCCCGGGCGCGATGTGCCATTCGCCCAGGTCGATAAACGAGGCCCAGACGGTGAGCCCTGTGGCCACCAGCAGCGACAGAAGGATCGTGAGATAAACCATCGGGCTGACGATGTGGTGCTCGCCTGCGTGTTGGTCGTCGTCGTGGGTCGTTTCCTGGGTCGCTTTTTGGCTCATGGCCGCATTTCTCCTCGGAGTCCGGATCAGCTATTGGGAAATCTGCTGATCAGGTAAAGCAATGGGAAAAGGAAGATCCAGATGATGTCGACAAAGTGCCAGTACAAACCGAAATTTTCTACGAACGTCACGTGGCCCGTGGTGTAGGCGCCTTGCCGGGCGCGATAGATCATGTAACCGAGAATCGAGATGCCGATAATCATGTGCAGCGCGTGCATGCCGGTCATGGCGAAGTAGAGGAAGAAGTAGAGTTCAGTATGGGCGGCCATATCGGGCGCGAGCGGCTTGTCGTACGGATAATTGTTGTGTACTTCGGGATCGGAAGCGGGATTCAGGAACGATTGCTCGCTGTAGTGCAAGCCGGGAATGTGATGCTTCTCCCACTTCTCGTGGTACTCGATGGTCTTGATGCCGAGAAAGGCCAGACCCAGAACGAAGGTGATGCACAGAAACAATACCAGCAGGCCTTTGCGCTTCATCTCCGCCGACCACACGCCCATCGCCATGGTGAAGCTCGAGAGAATGAGGACGGCCGTGTTGGCCGTGCCCCATCCGATGTTCAACTGGTGCGAGGCCTCGACAAAGGCCGGATAGTACCAGTTGCGCATAATCAGGTAGGCGGTAAACAGGCCGCCGAAGAACATGACTTCGGTGAGCAGGAAGAGCCACATCGCAAAATTGGTGGCGTCAAATTGCTGATCCACGGTCTCGAAGTGATGGCGCTGATACGGCGGATGCTCGTGATGAGAATCGCCCGCATCTGCCGCGGCGCCGTTCGCGATTGCGGTGCTATCCGACACTCGCCACCTCTTTCTCCTGCATTTTCTCGAGCCACTCGTAGTCGTAGGCTTCGTGATCCATGATGGGAATCTCAGGGAAGTTTTCGGTCAGCGGCGGCGACTGCGTTTGCCATTCGAGCCCGGTGGCCTGCCAGGGATTGTTGCCCGCGATGGCGCCATATTTGAGCGACCATGTGAGGTAGATGATGGGCAGCAGATAGCCTATGCCAAGAATGGTCGCGCCCGCAGTAGAAAAGACGTTGAGGGCCTGGAACTCCGGCGGGTAAGCGGCGTAGCGCCGCGGCATGCCCAGCATGCCCAGGATGAATTGCGGGAAGAACGTGAAGTTGAAGCCGATGAAGGTGACTACGGCTGCCAACTGCGAAATCTTCTCCGGATACATGCGGCCGGTCCACTTGGGCCACCAGAAGTGGATGCCCGAAAGGAACGCCATCAACATGCCGCCCACCATGACGAAGTGGAAGTGAGCGACGATGAAGTACGTCTCCGTCAGGTGAATGTCGGTGCCCGTGGTTCCCAGGAAGACGCCGGTCAGGCCGCCGATGGTGAACAGCCCCATGAAGCCGAAGGCGTAGAGCATGGGCGTCTCAAAGGTGATGGAACCTTTGTAGAGGGTGAAGGCCCAGTTGAAAATCTTGATGGCCGAAGGCACCGCGACCAGCATGGTGAGCAGCGAGAAGATGAGCGCCGCATAGTTCGAGATGCCCATGATGAACATGTGGTGCGCCCACACGAAGAAGCCGAAGATGGCGATGGCCACCGAAGAAAACGCGACGGCTGTATATCCAAACACGCGCTTTCGGCTGAAGGTGGAAACCACTTCGGAAATGACACCCATGCCGGGCAAAATCATGATGTAGACGGCGGGGTGCGAATAGAACCAGAACAAATGCTGGAACAGAATCGGGTCGCCGCCGAAAGCGGGATCGAAGACGCCGATGTGCATGGTGCGTTCGAGGACGACCAGCACCAGGGTGATGGCCAGCACCGGCGTGCCCAGCACCATCAGGATCGAGGCCGCATAATTCGACCACACGAACAGCGGCAGCCGGAACCATGTCATGCCCGGGCAACGCATTTTGTGAATCGTAACGATGAAGTTGAGGCCGGTGAAGATGGAGCTGAAGCCGGCGACAAAAATGGCGAGACCCGTCGAAATGACGTGAGTGTTGAGGTAGTGCGTTGAGAGCGGGGTGGTGAAGGTCCAGCCTGTGTCTACGCCGCCCGCGGCCATGGTGTAGATGGCCATGATGCCGGCGATGACGTAGAGATACCAGCTCAGCAGGTTGACCTTGGGCAGAGCGAGGTCCTTGGCCCCGACCATCATGGGGATGAGGAAATTACCGATGGTGGCGGGCACCGACGGCACCAGGAAAAAGAAAACCATGATGACGCCGTGCATGGTGAACACCTTGTTATAGGTGTCGGCGGCCATCAGCGTGGTTTGCGGGGTAAGCAGCTCCAGGCGAATGAGTCCTGCGAGCGCGCCGCCAATAAAGAAGAAGAACGTAATCGAAATCAGATAAAGCGTGGCGATCCGCTTGTGGTCGCCGGTAAGCAGCCAACTGAGCAGGCCGTTCTCCTTGGTCAGGAAATTCATCTTGGGGATCCTGGCCGTGGACTGATCGGGAAGAGTGACGATGGTAGAGACGGCGGTGGTAGTACTCATGGCTTTACCTCCTTCTGCGTCGCGGGCGCCTTGGCCCCGGCCGCGGGTTTGGCGGCGCCTTCAATCTCAGGTGACACGTCGGTGGTGTTCGTCGTTTGCTGGACGCGATAGTCGGAATCGAGATTCTTGATGTACTCAACCAGCGCGATCACGCCTTCTTCGCTGATTTGCCCCTGGTAAGTGGGCATGATGGGCGCGTAGCCCTGCGTGATGTGCTGCGACGGATTCAGAATGGCGTCGCGCAGGTACGCGTCGTCGGCCGTTATGGCTTGACCGCTCGAGAGCGTGAGCCGCGCATTGTAGACATTGGCCAAGCTGGGACCGCGCGCGTCGGGCCGCGTGTTGTGGCAGGCGTTGCAGCTCAGGCTCGCAAACAGGCGCTCGCCATCCTGCGCAAGCGAATTGCCGCTGGTGGAACCCGCCAGCCACTTCTTGAAGTCGTCGGGCGTCATCACGATCACTTCGCCGATCATCTCCGAGTGGTCGGTGCCACAGTACTGCGTGCAGAAAAGGTGATACGTTCCAACTGCCGTAGCTTGAAACCACACCGTGGTGTAGCGGCCCGGAATGGCCTCGCGCTTCACGCGGAATGCGGGAATGGAGAAGCTGTGAAACACATCCTGCGAGATCAGCGTGATCTGCACGGGACGGCCCACGGGTACGTGCAGCATGTTGATTTCGTGCTGGCCACCGGGATGCTCGGCCTTCCACATCCACTGCTTGCCGACAACGTAAATGTTCATGGCATTGGCGGGCGGCGTGTAGATGCGGAAGTAAAGCAACGCGCCCCAAACGAACATGATCAGGAACAGGCCCAGGGGAATGATGGTCCAGGTGGCCTCAAGCAGCGTGGAGCCCTCGATCTGAACCGCCTTGGGATGCCGCTTCTTGCTGTAGAGGATAGAGAAAGCCACAATCAGCAACACCACGAGAGTCAATCCGATGAGGCTGACCAGCACCATGAAGAAGTAGAGCGCGTCCGACTCGGGCGCGACCGTCGACGCCTCCGGCGGGAAGAGCGCGAAGTGCGTCAACCACTTCTGGAGAAATTGCCAAAGTACTGGGCTGATGTGGTCCATTCCTTTATCCGTTCACCTTTTTTACTGTCCCGTGAGGTGCGTTCGCCCAATCGTGCGCGTGCTTGAAGTCCTTGCGGAACATGATCAGCATGAAACCGCCCAAAAGCACGACGGTGAGAAAGCCTCCCAACTGAATCACGCGCGCAATGATGAGATCGTGCGTGTTGGATTCAGGGTTGTAGTGGTAGCAGTACGTAAGGATGTTGTCGACGGGCGAGCCGATGCGATTGGCAGAAGCTTCGTCGAGACCCAGCAGCAGATCCTTGGGCGAGTACTCGACTCCCATGTAGTACTGGGCCAGCTTGCCCTCCGGTGTGACGATCTGGATGGAGCTGGCGTGGGCGAACTGCGTGAGCTTGCCGTCGGGGCCGGGAATTTTGACGTAGCCGAAGCCGACTGCTTTGGTCAGCGCGTCGATATTGGGCTGCGTGCCGGTAAGAAAATGCCAGCCGTCAGCGGTTTCAGGGCGGCCGTAGCGCTTGAGATACGTGCGCTTCTTGGCGGCGGCCAGATCCGTGCCTTCGCTGGGATCGATGCTGACCACGATGATGTTGAAGTCCTTGCCGGGAATGTAGCGCACCATCTGCAAGGCGCTGGTGAGGCCGTTGAGTTCCTCCGAGCAGAGCATGGGGCACTGGTAATAAACCAGCGCCAGGATGGCCGGCTTTTTGCCGAAGTAGCTGGCCAGCGCCACCGGCTTGCCCGCGTCGTCGGTAAACGTGAGGTTGAGCGGCAATTGCGTGTTGAGATGCTGATCGATATGAATGCCGTTGGTAATCGACGGCGGCTTGTCGTTGGCCGGACCGGCTTCCTTGTCGCCGTAGCCGGAGACTTGCGCGGGGAGCAGCGGAGCAGCGGAGAGACAGAGAAGCATGGCCGCAAAAATCAGCGTTGCGCGTTGCGCGTATCGCATTGTCTGGCTCATGATTCTCTCCTTTCTCCGGCTCTTCCGGTTGTGGGCCAACATCGTCCCTACGGGACTCGCGGCATTTTTGGTCCTGCATCCCCACGCTGAAGCGCGGGGCTAACAAACATTGCGCCTCCGGCGCGTTTTTCGCTGGTCTTGCAATAAAGCATATGTTCCCTGTTCCCTGTTCCCTGTTCCCTGTTCCCTGTTCCCTGTTCCCTGTTCCACTGGCTGTTGGCTGCTCCCTGCTTCTCCGTCTCCTGCGCCGCCAAGTCCTGCTCATAGGCGGTGCGCGCAAACCCATCGGTCAGCGGCACCGGGACCGTTGGCTTGCTGTCGCCGGTCATCAGTTGCGCTTGGGGTGCTTGCCCTTGCGCGGGCTGCGCCATGGGCAATCCCCGTTGCGCAATCAATTCCATGGCGCGCTCGATGGGAATTCTGACTGTGCCCTTCGACTCATCCACCCAGGTGTAGTTCGAAAGCAGCAGATCTTCGCGCGCGTGCAGGTCGGCAACGTCCTGATTGCCGTCGTCGTACTGGACCCGCGGCGTGGGAAAGCTCTGCGTCATTTCCGCAACCTTGTTTTGCAGCTCGGGGCTCGACGGCATGTTGCCGAGCTGGCGCACGTCCACGGTCTTCGTCCACTTGCTGTTTGGCCCGTCTTCCTCATTCATGCGGGCGTTGATCACTTTGCCGATGCCGTAGCAGAGCACTCCGCCGACCACCACAAAGATGATGAGCGCGACGGCAAACACCACAATGCCCGTGACGCCGACGTCGCTCGCCTCATAGCCCAGCGAGGTGTCAACTTTCTCGGGGGCTTCTTTGTCCCGCTCCGGTTTTTCAAACACGTGACGCTCGTGTTCGTTAGGCCCGTGTTCGTTAGGCGTGGACATGTTCAGGCTCCAGAATCTCCGCCAGATGCGGATCGTTGACCTGCACCAGCGGCCGCGTCTTCAGGCGACGCAGTAAGTAGGCCAGCCAGAAGCAGAACAAGGCGGCAGGCACGGCAATGTATTCGAGAATTCCCCAGCTGAAGTGGAGATTGCGCGCCGCGTCAGGGAAGTTGGGCTCGATGAGCCAGAACATGTCGAAGGCGCGCGCAAAAACCATCCACTGGCAGACGCGGACGCAGGCGTTTCTTGTTGCGCTTGAGGTCGCGCGAAAGCAGCATGGTGAAGGGAATGACCCAGTGGAAGATGAAGTCGAGAGTGATGACGATGCCCCAGCTGCCGCGAATGCGATCGAGGTACCAATTGATTTCGCCGGGCAGGTTGCCGGACCAGATGATGAGGAACTGGCCGAAGTTGAGATAGATATTGAGCATCACAAAAGCAAATGCGAGCTTGCCCAGGTCGTGCTGCTCGGTCTGGCGCAGGATGGTTTTGAACGGCTCGGCCTTGGAGAGCGAGATCGCCACGATGATCGAGAAGGCCAGCACCAGGTAGCCCTGGCCCACCAGGAACAGCAGGCCGTAGACCGACGAGAACCAGGTGACATCCATCGACATGACCCAGTAAATGGCGCACGCCGACATGGTGAGGGCGTAGATGAGGATGCCGGGGCCGCTGACGTTCTCGAATTTCTTGATCCAGTAGGGCGTGTTTTCCGGCGTGTCGGCGTCGCGCTTGAGGGCGAGCGCGTTGAGGCGCATCTCGTAATAAGCCCAGATGGCGAAGCAAAACAGGCCGACACCCCAGAACATGTCCTCGTTCAGCATGGGACGCTTGAAGTCGATGCAGTGCGCCTGGAGTTCCGTGAGGACGCCATTCTTGAGCGCCGTTGCGGCGTCGCTCGCCTTCGGGAATTGCGCCCAAAGGTAGAGCCGCTTCATGAAGAGCGCAATGACCAGCCAGTAGACGAAGATCAGCGGCAGAGTGCGGCTGAGCGCTTCGAGCGGACGGCGCAGCAGCAGTCCCCATTTGCCGCCGGAGCAGTACTGCACCATCAACAGCGCGAGACCGCCGACGCAAAGGCCCCATGTCCACATGGTGCCTAACGTCCAGGCGCGCAGAAAGTGATCCCAGCCCAGGCCGTCCTGCGCCTGTCCCAGAAATCCCAGGATCACGGCGATCACGGCGAAGATGGCTCCGATCACGAGCGCGCGAGACTTCCAGGCGTCGACAAACGCCGGCGCGCCGAGATCGGCTGGAAGTTGCTTCGTGTTCGGATTGTGACTCATATCCATTTGCGTTCGTCCTGTTGCGTTGCTGCCCTTCTTCTAGTCCGCGGCCCCTGGTCGCCGCTTTCTTGCTCCCTTGGTCCCTCGTTCCCTTGGTCCCCGTCTCGTCACTTCGGTCCGGCCGGCGGAGCCGTCTTCGGAATTGTGATCGTCGGATCCGCCGGATAAGCCGGAGCCATGCCCGGCGTTCCCTGGCTCGCAATCGGCGGATACGCCTGCACGCGCCGTCGACGGCATGGGCCAGGGCTCGGCGTATTCCGGATGTCCTTCGCCGCTCGCAATGTCCTTGAGATTCTTGATCTGCACGCCCGAGGGCACGTCCGCGGGCTTGGCGGCCTGGCTCAGTTGCAGGGCGCGGATGTAGGCGGCAACGGCCCAGCGATCTGCCGGCGGCAGTTGCGCCGAATAGTCGGGCATGGCGCCGTAGCCGTGCGTCATCACGTAAAAGTAGTGCGAGAGGGGCTGCGACAGGCGCACCTGATCGTGGAGATTGCCGGCGGGCTTGAAGCCGCGCTGCACAATCTCGCCCAGCCCGTTGCCCACGCGCGAGTGGCAGGGCGTGCAGTAGATGTTGAAGCGTTCCTGGCCGCGCTCGAGCACTTCCATGGTGACCGGGAATCGAGGGCATCTCGTCGAGTTCCTGCTTGTAGCCGTTCGGCCCCTGCACCACGCCGGTGTAGAAGTAGCTGTCTTCGTGCAGCTGGCCGCGGGCCACGGTGTCGAGAACCTGGGGACGCGCGCCGCGATGGTCGGCGAAGAAATCGGAGCCGCGCTGCGGATGCATCTTGGGCTGGTCCTGCATGTCCTGCCGGCAGCCGGCGAGGAGGAGAAGCGCGGTAAGCCCGGCAAAGAGAGCTGGTGCTCCCACCCTTTCGCAAAAGACGCGAAAGGATGGGGCACGCAGGTCCCGTGCTCCCGCGCTCACTGCCGCGGGTCCTCGGCTGACGATTCGCTGTCCGCTCGAGTGGCTCTGCTCCCTTGCTCCCTGTTCTCTGAGGTGGCTCATCAGTACTCCACCTCCACAACCGAGGTCGGCTTGAAGGCTTCCAGATAGGCCTTGGTTTCGGCGCGATCGAACTTGGGATCGAGCGCTTCAAGGCAGAGGAAAAACTTGTCCGTCGTTGCGCCGTCGCGGAAGTTGGGCGCGTTGAACAGCGGATGATAGAGCGACGGCAGGCCGTTCAGCGCCAGCATGCCGAAGGCCGCCGAGAGGCCGGCCCACAGAATGGTCCACTCGTAGGCGGGCACGATGAACGCCGGCCAGGAATACATCGGGCGGCCCGCAATGTTCAGCGGATAGGCCAGCACCGAAACCCAGGTTTCGAAGCAGGAACATGGCCGCGCCGCCCATCAGGCCGCCGATGAGCGTGAGCAGCGGCACCTTGTTGCGATGGAAGCCGATGGCCTCGGCCGCTTCTTCCACGGGATAGGGCGTATAGCAGTCCATGCGCCGCCAGCCGTCCTGGCGCGCCTGCTGCGCGGCTCTCACCAGGTCGCCCGGGGTATCGAATTCGGCCAGCAGGCCGTAGGTTCCTTCGCGTGCAGGCATATCAGTCACCTGCCTCCACCGTCGCTTTGGGCTTGATCTTGGCCTGCGGCAGAATCATGCGAATTTCGTTCATGGGAATCATGGGCAGGAAGCGCACAAACAACAGGAACAGGGTGGTGAACAAGCCCAGCGTGCCCACGAAGGTCATGTAGTCCCACTTGGTGGCGCGATACGTGCCCCACGACGAGGGCAGAAAGTCGCGGTAGAGGCTGGTGACGACGATGACGAAGCGCTCAAACCACATGCCCGTGTTGACCACGATCGAAATGAAGAACATGTACGCAATGTTGGTGCGCAGCTTGCGCGACCACAGCGTGGTCAGCGGAATGGCGAGGTTGCAGGCGATCAGCACCCAGTAAGACCAGCCCATGGGGCCGAACACGCGATTCCAGAAAGTGAAGGCCTCCCAGTGGTCGGCCGAGTACCAGGCCATGAAGGCTTCCATGCCGTAGCCGTAGGCGACGATGAAGCCGGTCACCAGCATCACCTTGCCCATGTTGTCGATGTGGCGCTCGGTGACCAGCGCCTCAAGGTGATAGAACTTGCGCAGCGGAATGGCCAGCGTGAGCACCATGGCGAATCCCGAGTAGATAGCGCCGGCGACAAAGTAGGGCGGGAAGATGGTGGTGTGCCAGCCGGGCAGCACGGCCACTGCGAAATCGAAGCTGATGACGGTGTGCACCGAGAGCACCAGCGGCGTGGCCAGGCCGGCCAGCAGCAGCGATGCCGTCTCGTAGCGCATCCAGTGGCGCACCGAGCCGCGCCAGCCCACGCGACAGCAGCCGTAGAAATACTTGCGCGAGCTTGGATCTGCGCCGGTCGCGGAAGGTGCCGAAGATCGGGCACCATGCCGATGTACCAGAACACCACCGAGATGGTGGCGTAGGTCGAGACCGCGAAGACGTCCCACATCAGCGGCGAGCGGAACTGCGGCCACACGTTCATGGTGAAGGGCAGCGGCAGCATCCAGTAACCCAGCCACGGACGGCCCGACGTGGATCAGCGGGAACATGCCGGCGCACACCACGGCAAAGATGGTCATGGCCTCGGCAAAGCGGCTGATGGAGTTGCGCCAGCCCTGCTTGAAGAGCAGCAGAATGGCGGAGATCAGCGTGCCGGCGTGGCCGATGCCGATCCACCAGACGAAGTTGATGATGGCGAAGCCCCAGGCCACCGGCTGCGTAGATGGCCCAGATGCCGACGCCTTTGAGGAACAGCCAGGTGACCGCCACCAGCAGCATCGATCGCGCCGCCGCCGGCCACAGTGAAGAGCGCGAACCAGCCCATGCGGCGTGTGCGGCGTGAGCACAATGCGCGCGATCTTCTCGGTGATCGACCGGAAGGTCTGGCCCGGCGCGATGACGCGGTATTCGCCGGTCGCGGGATCGACCCATTGGTCAGCGGGTTTTACTTCTTTGGTCGCCATGGTCCGTCTTTAGTTCCCTTGTTCGCCTTGATTCCGCTCGTTCCCTGCTTCAATCCCTTGCGCCGGCGTCGTGTTCCACCGGCGTCTGCTTCAAGTTCCTGGTTCAGATTCAAAACTTCAGCCACATAGGTCGTGCGCGGACGCGTGTTGATGTCGGCAATCACCTGGTAGCTGCGCTGCTGCGCGCGCAGCTTCGACACCTGCTGTCTTTGTCGTTGATGTTGCCGAAGGTGATCGCGCTGGCCGGGCAGGCCTGCTGGCAGGCGGTCACAATTTCGCCGTCGCGAATGGTGCGGTTCTCCTTGTCGGCCTCGATCTTGGCCGCCGAGATGCGCTGCACGCAGTAGCTGCACTTCTCCATCACGCCGCGCGAGCGCACGCTGACGTCGGGGTTGCGCATCAGCTTCAGGCTCTCGGTCTCGTAATCGGAGAAGAGCAGGAAGTTGAAGCGGCGCACCTTGTAGGGGCAGTTGTTGGAGCAGTAGCGCGTGCCCACGCAGCGGTTGTAGACCATGGTGTTCAGGCCTTCCGGCGTGTGCACCGTGGCGCCCACCGGGCAAACCTGCTCGCAGGGCGCGTTTTCGCAGTGCTGGCAGGCCATGGGCTGGAAGTGCGCGCGCGGCGCGGCCAGGTCGCCTTCAAAATAAGTGTCGATGCGCAGCCACTGCATGTTGCGGCCGATGCGCACCTGCTGCTTGCCCACCACGGCGATGTTGTTCTCGGCATAACAGCTCACGATGCAGGCATTGCAGCCCGTGCAGCTGTTCATGTCGATCGACATGCCCCAGGCGTTGGCCTCGTTGTACTCCCAGTTGGGGAACAGCGAGGTGTCATCGGTCGGCGTCTCGCGGCCTTCGCCCTCGTGCGCGAAGTTCGGGTTGGCCTTGAACTCGTCGAGCGTGGCGTAGCGGATGATGCCGCGCTCGCCGATGCGCCTCATCGGCTTCGAGCGAGTTGTTGTCCTGGCCCTTCGGCTGCCCGAAGGTCTTGCCGCGATGATCCTGGTAGTGGCTCTTGGTGATCGCGATGCCCCACTTGCCGTCGATCTTGCGCACGGAGCCGGTGGCGTAGAACGGCGCCCAGGTGTTGCGGATCAGATAGGCGTTGAAGCCCGCGCCGCCGGCCACGCGGCCCACCTCGCGGCCGTAGCCGAGATAGACCGTGACGGAGTTATCAGGATGGCCGGGAGCGACGATGACCGGCGCCTTGACGCGGCCGTTGCCGACGGTGATCTCGATGATGTCGTCTTCTTCGAGGTTCCACTTGGTCAGCGTGGCGCCGGAGACGATGGCGGCATTGTCCCAGCTCAGACTGGTGACCGGCTTGGGCAGCTCCTGCAGCCAGCCCACGTTGGCCCAGCGGCCGTCATAGACGTTCGGGTCGGGCCGGAAGATGATTTCGATTGAATCCTTCGGCGTGGGCGTGGGAACCGGGCCATTGAAGTCACGCCGCCACTCGGCTTTGCCGGTGCGCCCTCTGCCTGAACTCGGCACCGTGTCCGCGATCCAGCCATCGTGCAGCGCCTTGCGCCAGCCGGTCTCGAAGTCGCCCTTAATGGTGGACTTCCAGGTCTCGCGCACCGCATCGTACGGGCTCAGCATGGGCTCGTTGAGCAGCGTCTGGAAAACATCGTGCGCCGAGTGTGCCGCCGTAGAGCGGATCGATCATCGGCTGCACGATGGAAACCGTGCCGTCGTAGGCGCGCGCATCCGACCAGGACTCAAGATAATGCGCGGCGGGAATGTGCCAGTGCGAAAGCTGGCCGGTCTCGTCGTAGTGCGAGCCGAGATGCGCAACGACGTTGGCCTTGTTGAACGCGTCGGCAAAATCGAGATCGGCGGGCGCGTCGTAGATCGGATTGGCATTGAGAATGACGAGCCAATCGACCTTGCCGGCGTTGAGATCGGCGACGAGGGACTTGAAATCGCCAAGCTGATCGCTGGGCAGCGGAATCGCCGAACCATCGGCCGCGGTGACAGTCTTGCCCAGATTGCCAAGCGCATCATTGATCAGCAAGGCGGTAAACGCGACAATCGGATCCTGATAGAGTCCCGGAATCACCGCGCTCTTGCCGGCGTTCGCCTTCAGGTCTTTCGCGAGCGCAGCGAGGAACTTCTGCTGCTCGGGGGTCCACGCATACGCGGGTGCGTTCATGCTTGGGCGCACCAACGGCCTGCGCCAGCGCCGCGGCAAATGCCGGAATTTCGCTCGCCCGCAGCCCCAAGCCGATGCTCGGCCTTCATGCCGGTCGTGGTGGTCGTGCTCTCGACCGCATACAGCCGGTTCATGCCGTTTTCCGGCTGCTTGCGGCGGGCGGCGTAGTCGCGCACCAATTTGTGAAAGCCGGGATAGCTCGCGCCCGAAAGAAAATCGGCGTCGAGCGAAACGATTACGTCGGCCTGGCTCAGGTCGTACTGAACGTTGAACCCTTTTTCAAGAAACGTGCCGGCGATTGCCGGCTCGTACTGCACCAGCTTCGCCTTCGGATACGCCTTCTGCACTTCCTGCCACTGCCGCGCCAGCGTGGGCGACGTGATGGCGGCGCTCAGAAAGTAAATGCCGGTTCCATCCTTGGTCGAGATCACCTTGTCGCGGAAGGCTTCGGCAAATTCCGCCCACTCGCGGCCCTCGCCTTTGTACGTGACGTGCTGCGAGCGGTCGGGATCGTACAAGTCAAGCAGAGTGCCCTGCGAATAAGGATCGGAGCCGCCGTGGTTGTAAGCGTGCTCGGGGTTTCCATCGATCTTGATGGGCCGGAACTCGTCGCTCTTGACCAGCAGCGGCACGGCGCCGGTCGCGAACGGATGCGCCGTGGCAAAGTACATCGGCTTGCCGAGAATCAGATCTTCCGGCGCTTTGACATACGGATAAATCGGCTCGTCGGGCTGCTTGGTGCAGCCGGCGAGGCCAGCCAGCGCCATCGACGCGCCCATCAATTTCAGGAAGCCGCGGCGCGAGACGGGATCGATCCACTCCTGCGCGGCCGATGGAAATTCCTTCTCCACCGCTGCCTGAAATTCCGGCGTATTGGCCAGCTCGTCAAGCGAGCGCCAATATTTCTTGCCCTTCGCGCCCTTCAACTCCGCGCGGACCTGCTCGAGCGTCATTTTTTCTTTCATCTCGCTGCTCATCGGTGGCACACCTCGCAGCTGGTCAGGTCCTTCGGGGTGCGAATCTTGTAGTGAACTTCGAGGAAGTGGCCCATATCTTCCTGGCTGGTGAACTTCTGAAATACCGGAGCCGCAGGAAGCAATGCGGCGGAGACGTCGCCCGCGATTCCCTTTACGCCCGCGCCGGGCCGCGTTAACGAAGCCACCTGGGAGCCGGCCGATCCCGGATCCTTTTGCGTGCAGCTCACGCTCTGCGCGGTGGGAGCGCCAGGTTTGTCAGCCGCCGCGCACCACACTGGACTGTCTTCTCTCGGGCCTTCCCACGCCATGTTGTAAATCTCGCTGGTGGGCCGCAAATTCTTGGCGGGATTGCGGTGACAATCCAGGCACCACTCCATTTGCAGCGTGTTCTGCTCGTACATCAGCGGCATCTCGTCCACTCGGCCATGGCAGCTTTCGCAGCCGATGCCTTTATTCACGTGAATCTCGTGGCTGAAATAAACGAAATCGGGCAGGTCGTGGACCTTGATCCAGGGGATGGATTGGCCGGTGTACCAGCTCTGGCGTACGGGCTCCAATAATTGGGCATTCGTCCAGATTTGCGCGTGACAGTTCATGCAGGTGCGCGTGGGAGGAATGCCGGCGTAGCTCGACTTCTCCACTGTGGTGTGACAGTACTGGCACTGCAGACCGAGGCCCTGCACGTGATGCCTGTGGCTGAAAGGAACCGGCTGCTCCGCGCGCTGCCCTTGCCGCGTGACCCACGGCGAGCGCTGCAACTGGTCGAGCGTGACCCCCAGAGCGATGACGATCAACCCCGTCAGCACCAGGCTCATGCGAGCCAGTGCATTGGAGCTGCGGTCGAAGATTTGCGCCATGAACGAATCCCGGTTTGACTGTCGTTGTACATGTGCCGCGTGTGCCGACGGTCACATGGGTTGTGTACAAGAACCGCTCTTCGATAGTGCTCTACTGGATGGGCAGGGAAGCCCGAAATTTCAATATAGCGCACGCGAGGCCGCGGCTGCACAAAACTGTACCAAATTATGCGAAATAATCTTGTGGGAAACCGACGCGCAATCGGCTGAAAAGAAACCCGCTTGTGACAACCACGATTTCAGAGAAACCAACCCCGTTCTTCTGGCGCTCTTCATACCAGAAGTTGGGATGTTCAAAAGAAAAATATCATGCCGCATCCACGCTGCGCCAGCGAGCCGTGCTCTCTTGGGAATCCGTTGTGCAATGTGCGGGCTGCGCTATCGCCTCGCTCTTTCCGGAACACCCTCTGCGGCGCGGGATGAAACATCGCAGCATGCGCAACTGCATCGATGCGTGCTGCCGCCGCAGCAATCGTCCAGAACGCTGCCGCCTGACCCTGCCGGCCAGCCCGCGATCACAAAGAATACATCCAGAACGAAGAGCCCGATGGCAATGTCATTGAAGAGCGACGCCTGGGGAAGACCTGGCCAGAACTGGTTCGCTGCCCAGAAAAGAAAGGCCGCCACCAACAGGCTCGTCTTGAACAATTCGGCTGGTGGACCCAAACCGCGATGCCGTGTCAACTGAAACAGCATGTAGGCGCCGGCGATCATGGCCAGGGAAAATGCGGCAAGAACCGCGTGACTCCCCGCGGGAAGCAATCGCGGAGCGGCGTCTTGAACAAAGAGCAGCGCCACGCCGGCGAGCGTGACGATGCCGAGAACCAGCGGAACCACTCTGCGGGCGCGGTTGGAAGCAATCTGCACAATCCATTATTTTCCGCCGCGTGAAAGGAATCTATAAAGGCCCGCCCGCTGCTCCCACAGTGTGAATCGCTGCGAGGGTCCGCAATTCTCGCAATCGGCGCGAGCGTGCAGAATTCAACGCCCAACGAAGACCCTGAGGGCCAGGAGGCCCTCACTACAGCCGGTCAGGAGACCGGCGGTACCATTTTCGAAGGCGCGTGAGCAATGTGCCTATTCGCACGCGTGTGCGGTGGCAGCGCGGCGCAACGGGTCATTTAGAATTTATAAGGGTAGAATTCATAAGGGCGTAACGAACGCTCTCAGCAACATCTCACTGCGCGGGACCCGCGTTTCGGCCGTGGCGGCTGCTTTTGCCGCCAACGCGGCCGGCAAAGCCCCCGTGTAAGGCCCAACTGGGAAGAGGAAGCACATGAAGTACGCCGGACTGCTGGTGATGCCAGCCGGATTTCTACTCGCGCTCGCCGCGCTGGTGCTGTTTCCCGATCCCGCGCGGCGGTTGGCGTTTGTGATATGCGGAGTGGCGGTGGAGGCGATGGGCCTGGTGGTAGCAGTGCGCGGCCACATGCCCGCCAAGGGAGCCAGCCGCCCATGATTTCATCCGTCCCGACCGCCATGGCTCCCATGACAGGAGCGCCCGCAGCCGCGATGAGCGAAGCCGTTTTCGCGCTCACCCTTGCGCTTTTGCTGCTTGCACCACTGGCGATTGCCGGCATAGCGCTCATTAATACCGGCCTGGGAAGGTCGCGCTCCGCGGCGCAGGCGATGTTGGGCAGCCTGGCTCTCGCTGCGGTGGCTGTGATTGTTTTTGCGCTGGTGGGCGCATCGTTCGCTGGAACGCTGGGAACTTCGGAGGCCGCGTTTCACGTGGCCGGAAAGATCTGGGGCGTGCTGGGGCTGGGTCCATTTCTGATGCACGGGCTGGGGTCGGCTGCTCCGCAGACGCAGCTTGCGCTGCTTTTCGAATTCATGGCAGTGGCCATGGCCGCATTGATTCCGTGGGGCTCGGGAGCGGATCGCTGGCGGCTGTCTGCCGGTTGCGCGTCGGCCGCAGTGCTGGCCGGAATTGTGTTTCCTCTCGCCGCACAATGGATCTGGGGCGGCGGATTCTTGGCTCACCTCGGCGCGAACTTCGGGCTCGGCGCAGGATTTCTCGATGGCGGCGGCGCGGCAACCGTGCACGTTGTAGGTGGGCTCTCCGCGTTGGCCCTGGTCTGGATTGCGGGACCACGCCGCGGCAAGTTTCCCCGCGAAGGCCTGTCCACCGCGATGCCCGGCCATAATGCTGTCTATGTATTGTTCGGCTGCCTGCTGGCGCTGGTGGGCTGGCTGGCCTGGAACGCCGCGGGCGCGGTGATCTGGCTGCACGCTCCACTGACGGCGCTGCCGGGCACGGCCATCAATACATTGCTCTCTGCTGCAGCGGCGCTGCTGGCGACTTTTGCCGTTACGCGCTTCCGCTTTGGCAAACCGGACGCGAGCCTTTGCGCCAACGGCTGGCTGGCTGGCCTCGTCACGTCCACCGCTTGCGCGGCGCTGGCCACGCCGGTTGAAGCCATCTTTGCCGGCGCCGTGGCCGGCTTCTTTACGCCGCTGCTGGTCGAAGTGCTGGAGCTGGCGATCTCGATCGACGATCCCTCAGGCGCCATCGCCGTGCACGGCGCATCGGGGCTGTGGGGGCTGGTGGCCGCGGGATTCTTTGCGCCGCAATCCGGGCAACTGTTGGCGCAACTGGTGGGCATCGCGGCGCTGCTAGGGATCGTTCTGCCGCTGCTCTATCTGCTTTTTGCCGTACTCAATCGCGTAGTCGAGTTCCGCGTCGATCCCGACGGCGAGCGCATCGGCATGGACCTGCACGAACTGGGCGGCGGCGCTTATCCCGAGTTCGTGATTCACCGCGACGAATCGTACCGATAAAGCGAGATCGGGGTATCATCGTACGTATGGCGACGATACATATCCCAAAATCCGAAGCCGAGAGCGGGTTACGCGTCGTTGCCGCGCGCCATTCTGAACTTTCGAAGCTCTGCCGGGAATTTCATGTCCAGCGGCTGGAACTTTTTGGTTCGGCTCTGAGCAGCGCCTTCGACTCCGAGCACAGCGATCTCGATTTCCTGGTGGAATTTCAGCCGCTTCAGCCCGGCGATTACGCGACGGCCTTCTTCGGCTTCAAAGAAGCGTTGGAACGGCTCTTTGGGCGGCCGGTCGATCTGGTAGTTGCATCCGCCATTCGCAATCCTTATTTTCGCCGGAGCATTGAGCAGAGCAAGGCACTCCTCTATGCAGCTTGAGGCACGCAAGTATCTTTACGACGTGCAGGAAGCGGCAGAGCTCGTTTCCCAGTTCACCGCAGGCAAGGATTTTGCGGATTACCGGCAGAATCCGATGCTGCGCCTTGCCATCGAACGCGCCTTTACGATCATTGGCGAGGCGCTCGCGCAACTGGCCCGCGTGGACGCCGATCTTGCTTCTCAAATCACCGATTTCCGCAGCATCGTTGGTTTCCGCAATGTTCTGACCCATGCCTACGCTCAGATTGACGACCGTATTGTTTGGGGTATCGTCCAATCAAAGCTTCCGGCGCTGATCCGCGAAGTAGCCGAACTAATGAACGAAGAGGACCTGCCCCAGAGCGCAAAGTAGCCCCTCTGACCGCATCCTGGGTTCGTGATTCACCGCGATGAGTCCTACCGGTAAAGCGCGGACGCCCCCATGTCGGCAGTCCCTACATCGGCATCGGCGTCAGTTGCACGCTTTGGAACGACCACGCCGTCTTTGCGGAAACCCAGATCCAGACTCCGCCGGACGCGGCTGCGTCAAAAGCGTAGGCAAAGCCGCCGTCGCCCTGCGGGACCTTCACCGTTTGGGTCGTGTGAGCGCCAACCGGGCTTTTTGTCGGCGCAGTGGCGATCACGAACTCCGTCGCGCTTTTGGAACTGACTTGAAAGGTCAGCACATAAATGGTGCTGGGCGCCACCTCTACATAAATGCCGAGATAGCTTTGCTGGGCCGTGCCCAGAGGATTCATCACGAGGGCTTTGTGGTCGGGATCCCATACGTGAGGGTCTTCCGCAACCAGGGAAAAGCCGCTCGCAGCCGTCGGCTCCGCGATCGTGATCGTTTCCGTGGACGGCATGGAGCGGGACGTCATGGCGCCTGGCACGCCCGTCGTGCTTGCCGAGCTCCCGGGCGCCTGCGCGGTGAATGCTTGCCGGGCCGAGGTAAGGAATTGCGATTTGTCGGCGCGCGTCAACGCGTGCCCAGGGGAATACACCAGCGGTTTGTGCGCCGTCGGCACCAGCGGCAGCCTTGGTTTGACGGGAATGCCACTGGAGGGGAGACCGGACTGACCTTGTGCAAATGCCGGAATCAGCGTCACGGCAGCGACAATCAACACGGCGATCTTCTTCATGGGGATGCTTCCTTTGTCGCCGCGACGGACAACACCATGCGTCTGGGGGAAAGCGGCCGGATTGCCGCGAGTATAACGCCCGCGGCGCAATCTCTGCCAGATGAAAACACGGCCTGGCGGCTCTAGTTGCGCGCCAGCAGCAGCATCACCACGAACAACACCACCGGAATCAGGGCGAGTCCGGCGTAGATCGCCAGCCTGGGGCCGTTCACCGAAAGCCGGCTGCGCAGGGAAGGCCGGCGCTCGCCGTCGTCCACGCCCACCAGCTCCTGGTGCTCCAGCTCCCAGGCCATCTCGGCGGCCGTGGAGTAGCGGTGGCGCGGATCGCGCTCCAGAGCGCGCGCGAGGATCTCCTGCAACTGCGGAGAAATTTCTGGGTTGAGTTCGCGAGCGGGCTGGGGATCGTGCAGCACGCGCTCGTTCAGAACCACCAGCGGATTCTGTCCCGTGAAGGGCGGCTGGCCGGTGAGCATTTCGTACAGCATGGCGCCCAGAGCGTAGATGTCGCTGCGCTGATCGCCGCGCTGGCCCTTCACCTGTTCGGGCGAAATGTAATCGGGCGTGCCCAGCGCGGGCGTGAGCGCGGTTTGCGTGATGCGGCGCGCGTCTTCCTTCAGGGCAATGCCGAAGTCGATGATCTTGATGCGGTCACCCTCGCAGACCATGATGTTTTCCGGCTTCAGATCGCGGTGCACCACGCCGTGCTTGTGCAGATTGTCCAGCGCATCGCAAATGGAGATGGTGAGCGCGACGGCCCGGTCGATGGGCAGCTTCCCCTCTGCGTTAAGGACGTCACGCAGCAGCCGGCCGTCGACCCATTCAATGACCATGTAGCGGCGGCTGCGCTCTTCGCCGTCGTAGGTTTTCACCACGCCGGGGTGGTCGATCTCCTGGCCGATCTCCTCCTCGCGGCGGAAGCGCTCGAGCAGAACGGGATCGGCTTCCATCTCCGGATGCGGCACCTTCACGGCCACGGTCCGGCCGCTGCGCAGGTCCGTTGGCGCGGTAGAGCGTGGACATGCCGCTGCGGGCAACCTCCGCTTCCAGGCGGTAGTGATCCAGGGTTTCTCCGACTTCGGGTGTGGTCATCACTGCTGTCAGCATCGCAATTTCGAGTGTTACATGCAAAGCGTAAGAATTTCGCAAAGATGGAGCGCCGGGGCCGCAAAGTCTGAAACAGGCGGCCAGGACGGTCCCAGGATCGATGTGCCCGGGGTTTTGCTTTCCCACCCATTTCGCAAAAAGCGCGAAATGGATGGGGCACGGATGCGATGGATCTACCTGCTGTGGACTTGCTCTAGCCGCCCCCCAAAATGTCGGGATGATGCCGGAAATCATGGTTATGTATGATTGCAAGGTGCCCAGCGTGCCTCGAATCTCCTATGTGGTTGCCGCGATGGCCTGCATGCTATGGCCCGCTGTGGCCCGCGCCGTGCCGCAAAAGGCGCACTCGCCAAAGCCCGCAGCAAAATCAGAGGCGCCGCAGGATACGGGATTCCTGAACCGCCGCATCGAGTTGCACGGCATCACCTACCGCTTTCAGGTTTACCTGCCCGAGGATTGGCGGCGCGACGACCAAAAGAAATGGCCCATCATTCTGTTTCTGCACGGGCGCGGCGAGCGCGGCTCCGAGGGCATGTGGCAGACGCAGATCGGGATTGCCGAAGCGGTGCGCAACCATCCCGACCGCTGGCCGTTTGTGATCGTGATGCCGCAGTGCCCGTCGAACGCGCACTGGACCGATCCCGCCATGCTGGACATGGCCATGGCCGCGCTCGACCAGGAGTCGGCCGAATTTCATGGCGACCCGGCGCGCACCTACCTCACCGGCCTTTCCATGGGCGGATACGGCGCATGGGAGCTGGCGAAGGCGCATCCGCATCGCTGGGCCGCCATCGCCATTGCCGCCGGCGGCGTGTTCTGGAGCTACGAGCCGGAGCGATGGCAGCAGGCTTCCACTTTGCCCGCCGAATACGCGCGCGCGGTCGGCCGCACGCCGGTGTGGCTCTTCCACGGCAGCCTGGATACGACCGTGCTGCCGCGCCAGAGCGAACTGATGTTCGACGCCTTCAAGGCGGCCGGCGGCGATATCCGCTTCTGGCTCTACCAGGGAATGTTGCACGATTGCTGGACGCGCGCTTACGACGAGCCGGACCTGCCGCGCTGGCTCCTGGCGCACCACACTCCCGTGACTCCCGAATCCTTTGCGGAGTTCCTCATGATTCCGCTGCACCCGCCCACCATCAAGCTTACTGCCGGCGCAACTCGACAGCCTGGCCGGGCAGTATCGCGAGCCCAACGCGCACGGCGTGGCCACGATCTACCGCACCGGCGACCAGCTCTTCGAGAAAACCCCCAGTGGCGAAGTGATTGGGCTGGAAGCCGAGGCGGTCGATTCGTTTTTCCGCCCCGGCGATTCAACCGGCACGCGCACGGTCCATCTGACCTTCGAGCGGGACGCGCAGGGGCACGTGACGGCTTATGTGCTGCACGACAACCGCCACGAGGAGCGGTGGGTGAGGATCCCCGGCGCATCGGGAAGGTAAGAAGGCTACTGGCCACGGGCTGAGCACGGCTCGCGTTTCACCCTTTCATTCGTTTCACTTTCCTCAATTTTGGGAACCATTCGCTCAAGACTTGCGTATCCCTTCTCGATGGTTGAGGAGGCACTATGTTTTGCAGCGGATGTGGTCACGAACTCCAGGCAGGACAGGCATCCTGCCCGCAATGCGGCTGGACGCCGCCGTCTTTTACCCCGCCGGCTCTCCCGGCGCCCGGCTTTGCGTTTGAACTGAACCGTTACGCCGGCAAAGATGCGCGTACTTGGCATCTTGTGGCTCGTCTTTGGGGGGCTCTCGCTCCTGGCGGGACTCGCCGCGCTGCACTTCGCGCACGACTTCTTCGCCGGCGGCTTTGTCCCCTGGGAACGGTACCAACACATGTTCCCGGACTGGTTCTTTCCTGCCGCGATTCACTTCTTTCTGGTGACGCTCATCCTTCGCGCCATAGTGTGCGCCATCGCGGGCTGGGGTCTGCTGGAACGCACCCAGTGGGGACGCATCATGGCCATCATCGCTGCGGTTATCTGCATGCTCAAATTCCCCTTCGGAACCGCTCTCGGCGTCGCCACCCTGGTCATTCTGCTCGGCTACCGAAATTCGACGCTCTACGACAGTTTGTGAGAAGCAGCTTTTAGCTGCTGGCTTTTAGCTTTTCGCTATAAGCTCCTCTTGGCCGACGGTCGCAAGCTGGTGGCTTCTTCTTGTTCCCTTGTTCCCTTGGTCCCTTGTTCCCCGCCCTTTACAATCGATCCATGAGCTTCCCAGCCAACCGGATGCGGCGGATGCGGCGCAGCGAGCCGTTGCGCGCGCTGGTGCGCGAGACCGTGCTCGAGCCCGGCGACCTGATCTATCCGCTCTTCATTTGTCCCGGCGAGGGCGTGCGCAACCCGATCAGCTCCATGCCCGGCGTCTTCAATCTTTCAGTGGATGAGGCGGTGCGCGAAGCCGAGGAAGCCGCGCAGCTGGGAATCGGCGGATTGCTGCTCTTCGGCCTGCCTGAGACGAAAGACGAAACAGGCACCGGCGCCTGGGACGAAAACGGCATCGTGCAGCAGGCGCTGCGCGCGCTCAAAGCAATCGCCGGCGGCCAAAAAGCTGGTGCTGATCGCCGACGTCTGCCTGTGCGAGTACACCAGCCACGGCCATTGCGGCGTGGTGGCAAAGTCGGGCGACGACGTTCGAAGTCGACAACGATCCCACGCTCGAACTGTTGGCCCGCACCGCCGTGAGCCAGGCCAAGGCCGGCGCCGATGTGGTGGCTCCCAGCGACATGATGGACGGCCGCGTGGGCGCTATTCGCAAAGCTCTCGACGCCGCAGGCCTTGCGCAGACGCCGATTCTCAGCTACGCGTCGAAGTTCGCCTCCGCGTTCTACGGGCCCTTCCGCGAGGCGGCCGATTCGGCGCCGCAGTTCGGCGACCGGCGCAGCTACCAGATGGATGGCGCGAATCTGCGCGAAGCGATGCGCGAGATCGATCTCGACATCGAGGAGGGCGCGGACATGATTCTGATGAAGCCCGCCATGCCCTACCTCGACGTGGTGCGCGCCGCGCGCGAGCGCGTCGGCGTGCCCATTGGCGCTTACCAGGTCTCCGGCGAGTACTCGCATGCTGCAGGCGGCATTCGAGAAAGGCTGGCTCGACCGCAACCGCGCCATGCTGGAGTCGCTGTTCGGCATCCGCCGCGCGGGCGCGGACTTCATCGTCACCTACTTCGCCAAAGAGGCCGCGAAGCTGCTTTAAGGCGGCAGAATTTTTCCCACTGCTTGTCTGCCGGGGTATACTCCCACCAATCCCTAAACGATTTCCCCATGAGGTCTTCGCAATGAACTTCCGGCCGAAGCAAATTGGAGCATGCCTGGTTATCCTGTCAGCCGCTTTGTTTTCCGTGGCTCCGCCGCTCCATGCCCAGACCCCCGCCAGCACTGCGGCTGCCCAGGCCCTCGCCGACAAGGCGGAAAAGCTGGTCCGCCTGATGAAGGAGGATGGCTTCGTCTACAAGACCACGAAAGTCCCAACGGTCTTCGTTATTCAGTTCACGGGCACGAACCTGAAGGATATCGAGGTCATCCTGGCCATCGGCGGCGACGAGGACAGCGATCTGGTCGTCTTTGTCACCGTGACCCCCAAGGCGACCATGCCTCCTACGGCCAATTTCCGCTACACGCTGCTCAAAGCCAATTACGATTACGACCAGGTGAAGGTGGGCTTCGACGCGGACGACGACCTGTCGGTGCGCATCGATGCCTCTATGCGCCTGTCTGATGCTACCTATCTGAAGAACGTCGTCAACCAGGTGAAAAACGCCTCAGACGAGCTTTACGGCAAGATCCAGCCGAACTTGATTCCTTAGGCCGCGCAAGACTTACGGATTCGTCTCCGGGCCGCACGCCTTCCCCCTACTTAATGTCGCTCTTATTCTGAACGATTCATTCTGGGGAGTTGTGCATGCACTATCGAAGGGCAATCGCTGTCTCTGTCGTGTTCAGTTCGCTGCTGCTGTCGAGAGCCAACTCGCAATTTCTTGGGCCAGACATTCCAGGCACGAGCATTACTCCGGGTCAGGCCATTGGCATTGCCGTCGGCAGCGCCGCGGCAATAACAATCGTCATGATCGTGCTCGTGCACAATTCACATCCCACCCTCAAAGGATGCGTCACTGCCGGTCCCGGCGGAATGCTGCTGCACAACTACGGCGACCTGAAGACTTACGCACTCACCGGAACCACGGCCAGCGTGAGGGCGGGAGACGTGGTGAAGGTGAAGGGCAAAAAGTACAAAAAGCAAAAAGATAGCGCGGGAAACGAAGAATTCGCGGTGACGCAGATCGGCAAGGACTACGGCCCATGCAAAGCGCCGTAAACGCCGGCAACCGCGGATTCAATCGCCTGACCGAAAACCGGCTCTGGCCTGTCTGGGGATGAGGCTGATGCGGACAATCGGCTCCTGACCGTTGGATCGCTGAGAGGACAGACTATGCATCGTCGACGCGGAATCATTTGTTTCGTGGCGCTCAGTGCCTTCCTGCTATGTGGAGCGACATCTCCCACCAGCTGCAATTCAAGTCAAGATCAAATCGGCCCCAGCAAGGGAGAAGTGGTGGGAGCCGCCGTGGGCATCGTCGCCGTTATTGTTGTTGGCACGGTGATACTGGTCGAGGTCAATAAGTCCCATCACAATCTCAAGGGTTGCGTCACAGCCGGACCGGACGGCCTGACCTTGCACACGGAAGGGAACAGCAAAGTCTACGCACTCACGGGAGTGCCAGCGAATGTGAAGGTGGGCGACGTGATCAAAGTTCACGGATCGAAGTCGAAGGGCAAAAAAGACAGCGCCGGCGACCAGGACTTCGCGGTAGAAAAAATGAGCAGGGATTACGGCCCGTGCAAGGCACTCCTTGCGCCTCCGGCAGGGACGGCAGCCGCTTTTGCGGCTCCCAAGGCCGGTCGCACTCTTGATCGGCCGCTCTCTTCCGGCTATTCACTCCCAGCACGCCATCGCGCATAAATCTCTTTGTATCCGGGCGAGTTTGTGTTTTTCTAACTAGAACCCGCCTATGCTCAAGCGACTCGAAGCCTATTTTGAATTCACCCGCCTCGGAACCAACTGGCGCACGGAGATTCTGGCCGGCGTCACGACCTTTCTGACCATGGCCTACATCGTGCTGGTGAACCCGGCCATCCTGGCCGATGCCGGCGTGCCGCTTGCCCGCGGTCACCGCGGCCACCTGCCTCTCGGCGGCCTTCGGCTCCATACTGATGGGCATCGTCGCGCGCTATCCCATCGCGCTCGCGCCCGGCATGGGCCTGAACGCCTACTTCACTTACACCGTCTGCATCAAGATGCACGTGCCGTGGCAGACGGCGCTGGGCGCGGTGTTTCTTTCCGGCGTGATTTTTCTCGCGCATCACCGCGGTCGGCATCCGGCAGATGATTCTGCGCGCCATTCCCCACGAGCTTTACGCGGCGGTTGCCGGCGGCATCGGCCTGTTCATCGCGTTCATCGGCTTTCAGCACGCGGGCCTGGTGGTGCGCGACCCCAACACGCTGGTCGGCATGGGCAACATCCGCAATCCCACCGCGTATCTCGCGCTGCTTCGGCCTGCATTCTGATGGTGGCGCTCGAAGTGCAGAAAGGTGAAAGGCGCGATCCTGATCGGCGTGCTCGCCGTCACCGGCCTCGCCTGGCCGCTTGCACCTGGTGCACTGGACGCCGTCGACCGGCGGCTTCGCGCCCTCACCCAAACCGCGTTCAAGCTCGACATTCGCGGCGCGCTCAACAAGGGCCTGCTGGAGATCATCTTCGTCTTCTTCTTCGTGGATCTCTTCGACAACCTCGGCACGCTGGTCGCCGTCACCAAACGCGCCGGGCTCATCGCTGCCGACCACTCCATTCCCCGGCTGAACCGCATTCTGTTTGCCGACGCCACGGCCACCGTCTTCGGCTCGCTGACCGGAACCTCGACCGTGACCAGCTACGTGGAGTCGACGGCGGGCGTGGCTGCGGGCGGCCGCTCCGGCGTCACCGCCATCGTCACCGGCCTGCTTGTTTCTTGTGCGCCATCGGGGCCGCGCCGTTTATCGGCATCGTGCCCCCGGCAGCCACCGCTCCGGCGCTGATTCTGGTGGGCTCGCTGATGCTCGCCGCCATCACCGAGATTCACTGGCACGATCCGCTGGTCGCCGTTCCCGCATTTCTCACGCTGGTGCTGATCCCGTTTACCTACTCCATCGCCAACGGACTGGGCTTCGGCATCATCGCCTGGGCGGTGCTGCACCTGTTCGCCGGCAAAGCCCGCCGCCAGGACTGGCTGCTTTACCTGATGGCCGCGCTGTTTCTGGCCCGCTTCATCTATCTCGGGGCGAGCTAGCTCGGCTGAAATTAGATTCTGCTACCATGTTGCTCGTTGCACGGAACGGAGCCGCCATGCCCTGGTACACTACCTATCTTATTTTTTCGGCGGAGCATTTCTTGCCAACGCCCTGCCCCATCTGATGAACGGAATCTCCGGCCGCAGCTTCCAGAGCCCCTTCGCGAAGCCTCCGGGCAAAGGCCTGTCCTCGCCGACCGTGAATGTTTTGTGGGGATTCTTCAACCTCGTCGTCGCTTACCTGTTGGTAATCCGCGTAGGCGACTTCAGCCTGCACAACACCATTCAAGTTGCGACGCTCGGCGCAGGCGCGCTCGTGATGTCGGTCATGCTTGCCATTTCATTCGGACGCTTCCACAGCGGACGCTAGGTTCGCCCGCGCCCCATCCTTTCCGCGTCCATTGATGTAGCGCCGGCATCCCTGCCGGCTGTAACGCGGACGTCCCCGTCCGCGTTCGGCGGAAAGGGTGGGAAACGCCGCTCCTCATAACGAAGAAGCCGTAAACCCATTTCAATCCCCGGCTGTACCATGGGAAAGTGTTCGCGAGCGAAGCAGATGAAGACCACCATCCTGATGGGCCGGATCGAAAGATGCATGAGAGGTTCAAGTCCGCCGGCGCTTCTTCGCCTCTCAGTCGTGTCGGCCGCCGCGCTCGCCGCAGCCCTGGCGCTCTCTGCCTGCGAGAACGTGGCCACCTACACGCAGCCCAGCCTGGTGCGCGTGATTGACGCTTCCTACATCGCTCCCGCCATCAACTTAGTGGTAGAAGGCAACGTGCTGGCAGCGAACGTCGGCCAGGGCACGATCACCCCCTATGGCGCCGTGGCCGCCAATATCGCCGCGCCCATCGACGTGACCGCCGCCACTGGCGGTGCGACGATTGTCACCACCAGCGGCGCTCTGCTGGCGGCACATCAGTACTCGGTGTTTCTCACCGACAACAGCATCGCGCCCAACGGATATGTAGTCACAATACTCGCGGATCAACAGATTGCGGCAGCGCAGGGACACTCGGCCTTTCGGTTTCTAAATCAAGCGGTCAAAACCGGCGCAGTAGACATATACATGGTGCCAACAGGAGCCACCCTGGCCACCAGCATTCCCATCGTCACCAATCTGGCCGTGGGCGCGACCCCCGCATACATCAGCTTTCAATCGCAGACCGTGACCATGGTCGTTACGCCCACCGGCGTCATCACGCCGGATTACCCGTTTGCTCCCATGGCTCTGACCGGCGGCGAAGTGCGCACCGTACTGCTCATCGATAACCAGCTCGCCACTAATCCAGCGGTCCAAGCGACCGTCGCCGTCGACGCCGGACCCGCCGATTAGACCAGTTCCAGGATCGACGTACTCAAGGTTTTGCTTTCCCACCCATTTCGCAAAAAGCGCGAAATGGATGGGGCACGGATGCGATGGGCGGCGCACGCCCCCTGAAATTGCTTAAGCTATATCTCATGTACCTTTCTTTGCTGCGTCGCAGCTTCGTCTTCTTTCTCCTCGTCGCCGCTACCCTCGCCCGCGCCGACGATTCCTATCGCATCGTCCACACCTATCCCCACGATCCCCGCGCCTACACCCAGGGCCTGATCTACATTGACGGGCATCTCTACGAGAGCACCGGACTCAACGGCCGCTCTTCGCTGCGCATGGACGATCTCTCGACCGGCCGCATGCTGCAATCAACGCCCGTCGCGCAGCAGTACTTTGCCGAGGGCCTCGCCGCGTGGGGCAGCACATTGGTGCAGCTCACCTGGCAGTCGCACGTCGCCTTCGTTTACGACCGCTTCAGCTTTCGCGTGCTGCGTACGCTTCACTACGACTGCGACGGCTGGGGGCTTACCGCCGACAGCAAAGACCTGATTCTCTCCGACGGCACCGCGGAGATTCGCTTCTTCGATCCCGCCACATTCCGCGAGGTGCGGCACATTTACGTCGCCGATCACGGCAAGCCGATCGATCAACTCAACGAGCTCGAATACATTCACGGCCAGATCTACGCCAACGTGTGGCACACCGACCGCATTGCGCGCATATCGCCGGAGACAGGCCGCGTGCTGGGCTGGATCAATCTCGCCGGCCTGCTCAAGCCCGGCGAGGTCTCCGATCCTGAAGCCGTGCTCAACGGCATCGCCTACGACGCCGAGCACGACCGCCTCTTTGTCACCGGAAAACTTTGGCCCAAACTTTTTGAGATCAAGATAGTTCCGGCGCCAGCGACCGCTGTTCCCGTCCATCACGCCAAGTGATGTAGTGCTGGGGCCGGGAGACCCTAGCTACAGCCGGTCTGGACAGGCTGCGGAGAAAGGCCATTTTATGAAGGTAAAATCGCGCAGGGGCTAAAGCCCGGGTCGATTTTGCTGGAGTTTCGGCACGACTGAAGTCGTGCCCTGACACTTCTTGCGGTCCTGGAAGAGTTTCGCTACAGCGTGTGGATACCGGCGCTACAAGAGGCTGGAATCCGCGGGAGTTCCGCGCCGTTTTTGAAACAACCTTCGCAATTCGGAACTGCCTCACTTCCGTATTCCCGCCATCACATTCAGGTTCGGCTCCGCGCGAATATACTTTTCCGCGAAGGGTTGTCCCGCCATGCCTGATTTCCTGCCAAGTTCTCTGCAAAACGCCGTCGTTCTAACCATCGTTCTCACCTTCGCCGGCTACCTGGTCACGTTCTGGAGCAACCGCGTGATGGCGCGGCGCGCCGACCGCTTGCGCCTGGTGAATCAACGCCTGAATGAGTTCTACGGCCCGCTCTACGTGGCCACCGTCGCGGGTAACATCGCCTACAAGGCGCTGCTCGCCAAACTAGGCAAAACCCAGTGCCACCCCATTCGGGACGCGGATCTGAAGGAGTGGGTGCTGTGGATGAAATCGATCTTCATGCCGCTGAACGACGTGCGCGAGAAAATCATCATCGAGAACGCGCACTTGATCGTGGAAGAAGAGATGCCGCAGTGCCTGCTCGATTTTGTCACGCACGTCGTTGGCTACAAAGCGCTGCTCCTCAAGTGGGCCGAGAATGATTACACTGACCGGCGTTCCATGATCGGCTGGCCGCCGGAATTCGACATCTACGTCGAGCGCTCCTACCACGCCCTCAAGGCCGAGCAAACCCGCCTGCTGCACAACGCGTTATGGCGGCTGTGGCATCGCGCCAACGGGCGCAAGCAAAGCTAGCCGCTACCTCAAACCATTCCAGCGGCTGCCGATCTTTTCTGCCGGCTCTGCGGAGAAGGCGCGAACGCATCGGCCACAGCCCGATTGACCTTGCTCTTACGCCTTTTTTGAGGCTATGATTCTGGCTTATCTATTTGAAGACTTCCCGCGTATCGCGCTCGCTACGGTGTGAGGAGGTACTCATGCGCAGATTAGCTCTGTGTTCGTTGCTCAGTTTCGCGTACTTCGTCTGCGCGCAGCAACAGCAACCCGCCCCACAGCAACCCCTCGGTGACATATATGAAAGCGGGTCAGGCGCGGAAACCCCGGCGCAGGCGGTGCAGAAACTTTACAACCTCGCGGCGGAGATCACCGCCGACCCCAGTTCCGGCTACGACGCTAAAAGCGGCCATTGGCCGGAGGAGGACGCGGCCTGGCAGCAATGGGATAACAGCACTGGAAACAGCAAACCCAAATTGGCTGCGTGCGCAGCGCATTTGGGCGCCGCGATCGATACCGCGGAGCGTAGCTACCGGATTAAGATTTCGCAGCAGGACAACTCGGCGGCACAGGCAGACGCACAGAAGCTTTTGGGCACCGCCCGCTCGGACTTCGCGCAGTGCAAACTGGCCGACGCCCTGGACGGCTCGAACGGTACGCCTGGCGGCGGCTCGAACCCGCCCATCCAGGGAGGCGTGGGAACCGGACCGAATGACACGCCCGGGACGCCCAGCGGAGGAGGTCCGGGAACACCGTCTACAACCGGCACGCCGCCTGCGCAGCCTACTGGCGAGCCAGAAACGCCGAGTTCGGGTGAGACGCCCGAAACGCCGCCGCCAACGCAGCTATTTGGCGCAACTCCGCAACCTTGCAACGAGCAGGAGCCGGCGGATGACCCCGCTGCGGAGCCCCAATTGCGTTACGGGCTGGGATTTGAAAGCGGCTTCAAAGCTTGCGCGGTAAGTCAGATTACACTACAAAACGTTGCCGTCGCTGCGCTGGCCGTGCGCTACAAGTCGATCGCCCTGCTGCTGTCGATTGCGGCCGCTCCCCAGGTAATCGATGGTGTGCTTCACCCGCCGGGCACCTCTGACAATGCAAATCCTTACTTGAAAGGCGCGGATGAGGGCGGCCGGCTCTGCACCTGGCTCCTGAAGGTATCTCCGGCGCTTATCCGCCGATGCCCTGCCGCAGCGGCGCCGGCGGCGACGTCTGCCGCTTGCACGGCGAGCACTCTTGCGGCGGATTTAAATGCGGCAGCGGCAGCGGTGGCAGGGCAAGGAACGAGAAGGCTCGATTGCTTCCAATGCACAATGGCCTGGCTTAAAGGCGAGAACTATACGCCGGCGGCGAATCAGGCGGCGACAAGGATCAAGGATATTGAGAGCCAGTTTGCGCGGGACTATGGAAAGCTGGTGCCGCAAGGCCCTCCGCTACCGTGCTGGAGGCAGGCGGCGCAGGAAAAGGGGATCCCCGGCAGCATGTCTCCAGTGGGCATCGATAACGAGATGAAAAATGCCGGCAGCGGCGCGAAGGGCGTGATTATTCTTCTGCAAAATATACACGACAGTATCGGCCATGTGGTTGGGGTTGAGACGATGGGTTCCGGCAAAAACGAGCATGTAATCTACTGGGACGCGCAATCAGGGGAGACTGCGAAGGATCTGGTTCAAAACGCGCAGTGGATAAGGTTCTATCGGATCCAATAAGTCTTGCAAACGCTGACGATGCCGCGATGGTGCCGGTTTATTTTCGAGTGGCGCGGGCTGTGGGAGATGAAATTGGCGCGCCGTATTGAGGGCTGCGGGCGTGGGCTCACGCCGTCATCGCCGGGTTCAGCGAAGTCACATGCGCCACGGCCTTGGTCAGCCGCGCCTCGCAAGGGCGCGCTCCCTTGTAATCGACCGGCGTATAAATATGCTCGATCGACTCCACCAGGTAGGCGCCGGGAAGAAACTTCGAGCCCTCGTGGACGCCGTTGCCGGGCAACATCAGCACGTCGCCCTCGCGCGGCAGCGAATGCAAAGTTTCCAGAGGCACCAGGTTAATGCAGGTTCCGTCGCCGGCAATAAATTCCAGGCAGTTGCGGCTGTGCAGCCTTCCTTCACGCTCGCGCCGCGCCTCCTGCCGCACCTTCAAGGACTCATAGTAGGTGACGCCCACGATAGGCAGGCCGATCAAAAACCCCACGACAGAGCTGTACTGCGCAATCAACGACATCCAATGGTGAGTCATCCCGTTTCTGTCTCCTACGCAAAGGCTAACAGCTTGGCGGTGAAGGCCCTGAGGGCGCTGTTCAGGGACGGCAGCATCTGCTGGCTATCGACTATTGGCTATTGGCTGCTGGCTGCTGGCTGTTGGCTATTGGCTGTTGGCTATTTGCTAGCTGTTACTGCCCAACCGATCCGTTTTGGTGGACCCGTTCACCTCGAAAGAAGCGGTGTTGCACCATGGTCACTCCCAGGAGAAGAACCAGGAGAAAGAAAACCGCCACGAAGAGGATCGTGATCATTCCAGACAGGTTTCGCTTTTGCTCCGGGCGGCCCGCCGGGTTCGCATCCTTATCCATCCGAGTCGCCTCAATTCCAGCCCTGGTGCCGGGCGGGATCCGTCAAAGACTCTTCGCGTCGCGCCCAACTGTCTCGGGCATTTCGAAAGTTGGCGTGCTCACTTGCCGCGTGCCCAGCCTATCCCCTAAAGAAGCGTCTGACCGTAACCGCTTCGAGAGTTCGATCGCGGCGCGCTCGTGTCTATTATCCGCCTTAAAGCCTACAGGAGGAGAAAAAACTCTCCTGTCTCCAAATCCGCTGACTTCCCGACCCTTTGCTCCTTCGGCCCTCCGTGCAAATGCGAGTCGGAGTTGGCTAACTCGCGGACCCGCTGACCCGCTGCTCCAGTCCCAGATTCTTCCATAACCGCTGCGAGGGGCCGGCCTGGTTGATGGTGTAGAAGTGCAGTCCCGGCGCGCCGCCCGCGAGCAGCGTTTCGCACAGACGCGTGACGACGCCGATGCCGAAGTCGACCAGCGCCGTCTTGTCGCCGTCCAGCTCTTCGAGGCGCAGACGGATCCATCTTGGAAGATCGGCGCCGCAGCCGTTGCAGAAACGCATGGTGTTGGCGTAGCTCGTGATGGGCATGATGCCAGGCACGATGGGAATCTTGATGCCGGCCTTCGCGCATCGCTCCATAAAGTGGAAGTAGGCGTCGGCGTTGTAGAAGAGCTGGGTGAGCGCCGCGTCGGCACCGGCTTCGACCTTGCGCCGGAAGTGATCGAAGTCCTCAGTGGGGCTCGCGGCCTGGGGATGCATCTCAGGGTACGCAGCGACCTCGATCCTGAAAGCGTCGCCGTGCTCGGAGCGAATGAAGCTGACCAGCTCGCTGGCGTAGTGGAATTCGCCAGGCGCCGCGGGACTGAGCGCCGTAGCCGGAAGATCGCCGCGCAGCGCCACGATGCGTTTGACGCCCGCTTTGCGGTAACGCTCAAGAAGTTCGGCGATATGAGCGCTAGTCGAGCCGACGCAAGTCAGGTGGGGCGCGGCCTCAATGCCGGTATGCTCGACCACGGTCATGATGGTCTTGTAGGTGCCTTCCTGCGTGGAGCCGCCGGCGCCGTAGGTGACCGAGAAGAAATCCGGCTTAAGTGCGGCGAGGCGTTCGATAACAGCAGGCAGCTTGGCCGCCGCTTCCGGCGTCCGCGGCGGGCCCAGCTCGAACGAAAATGTGAGAGGTGAAGGCATAAAGTCAGGGACCAAGGGGCCGAGGGAACGAGTCGGGGCTTGCTTGTTCCCTCGGTCCCTTGGTCCCTGTTTCTTAGTACCGGTAGTGGTCTGCCTTGTAGGGCCCTTCAACGGGAACGCCGATGTAGTCGGCCTGCTTCTGCGAGAGCTTGGTCAGCTTCACGCCGATCTTCTCGAGGTGCAGGCGCGCAACTTCTTCGTCCAGCTTCTTGGGCAGCACGTAGACCTGCGGCTTGTAGCTGTCGCGGTTCTTCCACAGATCGAGTTGCGCCAGCGTCTGGTTAGCGAAGCTGTTCGACATCACGAAGCTCGGATGGCCAGTGGCGCAGCCCAGGTTCACCAGGCGTCCCTCGGCGAGGATGAAGATCGCGTGGCCGTCCGGGAAGACGTACTTGTCGACTTGCGGCTTGATATTGATCCGCACGACGCCCTTCGCCTCGTTCAGCCGGTCGATTTGAATTTCATTGTCGAAGTGGCCGATGTTGCAGACGATCGCCTGATCCTTCATCTTCTGCATGTGCTCGAAGGTGATGATGTCGGTGTTGCCGGTGCAGGTGACATAAATGTCGCCGCGGCCCAAAGTGTCTTCGAGCGTCGTGACTTCGAAACCTTCCATCGCAGCTTGCAGCGCGTTGATGGGATCGATTTCCGTAACCACCACGCGCGCGCCCATGCCACGCAAGCGAGTGGCTGGATCCCTTGCCGACGTCGCCGTAGCCGCAGATGACCGCAACCTTGCCCGCGACCATCACGTCGGTCGCGCGCTTGATTCCGTCGGCGAGCGATTCGCGGCAGCCGTAGAGATTGTCGAACTTGCTCTTGGTCACAGAATCGTTCACGTTGATGGCCGGAACCAGCAGCTTGCCCGTCTCCATCATCTTGTAGAGCCTGTGCACGCCCGTCGTGGTCTCTTCAGAAACGCCGCGCCAGTCGGCGACGACTTTGTGCCAGTGCTTCGTGTCTTCGGCGAAGACTTTCTTGAGCAGATCCTTGATCACCTGCTCCTCGTGATTGCTGCTCGCAGTGTCGACCCAGCGATCGCCGTTTTCGAGTTCGTATCCTTTATGGATGAGCAGCGTCGCATCGCCGCCGTCGTCGACGATGAGCTGCGGGCCGAGGCCGCCCTTGTGCGTGAGCGCGCGATACGTGCACTCCCAGTAGTCCTCGAGGCTCTCGCCCTTCCAGGCGAAGACGGGAACGCCCGCGGCGGCAATCGCGGCAGCGGCGTGGTCTTGAGTAGAAAAGATGTTGCAGCTGGCCCAGCGCACTTCCGCGCCCAGGCTTGCCAGCGTCTCGATGAGCACCGCGGTTTGAATGGTCATGTGCAGCGAACCGGTGACGCGCACGCCAGCCAATGGCTTTTCTGCCGCGTATTTGTTGCGGATCGCCATCAGGCCCGGCATCTCCTGCTCGGCGATGACGATCTCTTTGCGGCCCCAATCGGCCAGGCCCAGATCGGCCACTTTGAAGTCGTTCTCGAGCTTGCCGGTTTTCGACCCTTCTAGGGTTGCGGTTGCCATTCTCTTCTCCTTTTATCGTCGTATCGTGATATGTTGATATGTAACAGAATTCGCTCATGCCGTCAATCGTCAAAACGCTCAAGGTCGTCGCCGATCCAAACCGGTTGCGTATCCTATTGCTTTTAAAGCGCGAGGAACTGTCTGTCGCCGAGCTGCAGGAGATCCTTGCGATGGGCCAAAGCACCATCTCCACGCATCTCTCGCAGCTCAAGCAGGCGGGACTGGTGGAAGACCGGCGCACTGGCAAGAGCAATCTCTACCGTCCGACCACTGCCTGGGGCAGGCTCTTGGACGAAGTTCTCGCCGACGCCGAGAAGGAGATCCCAGAGTTCGCATCCGACAAGGCCGCGATGCGCCGCGTACTCAAGAAACGCCAGGACAAGACGCGCGCGTTTTTCGATAGCGTGGCGGGGCGGCTGGGCAAGGACTACGTGCCGGGCAAGTCGTGGAAGAGCATGGCCGAGGCGCTGCTGCGGTTGATGCCGCCGCTCACGATTGCCGACCTGGGCGCCGGTGAGGGGAGCTTTGCTCTTTTACTTTCCCAGAGAGCGGTGCGAGTGATTGCCGTCGACAGCTCGGCACGCATGATCGAAGTGGGGCGCGAACAGGCGGCGCGCCACGGCGTGAAGAACGTGGAGTACCGGCAGGGCGACATGGAAGAAATTCCCATCGGCGCGGACGAGGTGGATCTGGTTTTCTTCTCGCAGTCGCTGCATCATGCGCTGCATCCCGAGCGCGCGCTTTCCGAGGCGGCGCGCATTCTCACGCCTGGCGGCCGCGTGATTGTGCTCGACCTGCTGAAGCACCGCTTTGAAGAGGCGCGCGAGATGTACGCCGACGAATGGCTGGGCTTCAGTGAGGCGGAGCTTGAAGCCATGCTTGAGAACGCCGGTTTTGCGAACGTGGAGACCGCAGTGGTGGATAAGGATGCGGAGGCACCGCAGTTCCAGACGCTGCTCGGCACGGCAGATAAGCCCCATTCAAAGCAGGCGTAGCTTGCGCCGAACCGTGAATGTCCTTTAATCGCCGAGTGCGGCCACGCATCCGATCGAGATCAACAAACCCCTTGGCAACGGAGTCTGCATGGTCATACGCGCTGGAGGACTGGCGGGAAAATACTCGCCGAATAGTTGGTTCACCACCGCGAATTGCGAAATATCCGCGACAAGGACCGTAGTGTTTACGACCAGATCCATGCGGCTGCCTCCGGCGCGAAGCACCATATCGAGGTTTTTGAACGCCTGTCGCGCCTGCTCCTCGAGCGTCGTGCCTGCGACCTCGCCTGTTGCCGGGACTACACCCGGCTGGCCCGCCACAAAAAGCAAACCCCCTGCCCTCACCGCGTGCGAATAAGGTCCAATCGCCTTTAATCCGGGAACTTGAATTGCCTGCCTATCCGCCATTTCCGCCTCCTCTGCATCGTCAGACGCATAGTCTATCGCATGACAAACCGCGCAAAGGGCCGGAGCCTTCCACTACCCTTGCTCCGCTTCCAGGATTTGCCGTTTGCGGTCAACGCCCCAGCGATAGCCGGTGAGTGAACCGCTGGCGCCAACCACGCGATGGCACGGGACGACGATGGCCACGCGATTCACAGCGCAGGCGCGGGCCACGGCGCGGGTGGATTTCGGAATGCCCATTTCCCGTGCTAACTGGCTATACGTGCGCGTTTCGCCGCGAGGAATTTGCTTGAGCGCCTGCCAGACGCGAAGCTGAAAAACGGTGCCGCGGAGATCGAGCACCTGCGGCGCGGCAGCCTTTCCGATCGAGGTCGTTGCCTTCGCGGACACTCGCAATTGCCGCATCGATCCAGCGCGCAAGCGCCGGAATCGCGTGCGCAGCGTGGCCTCGGGGAATTCGGCGCGAAGGGAATTCCTCGGCTTCGATCTTGGTTTCCGCGAGCGAGAGCCAGCAGAGGCCGCGATCTGTTGCGCCGACAATCATCCAACCAAACGGGGTGCGTGCGGATGCGTGCCCGATCTGCTCGCCTTTGCCGCCCTGGGCGAAGCGTTGCGGCGTCATGCCGAGCTGGTTGGCTTCATAGGCGCGGCTGCTGGAGCTGAATCCCGCGTTGTAAATGGCATCGGTCACAGTGCCTCCCTGCTTTAGCGCGCCGCGCAGACGCGATGCACGCAGCGCTCGCTGATAGGCGATTGGGCTCACGCCCATCTCGCGCTTGAAGAGCCGCTGCACGGTGAAGGGGCTCAGACCCGCCACGCGGCCCAGTTCCTCAAGACGCACGCGCCGGTCGAGGTTGCGCTCGATATGTAGGCGAATCTCGACCGAACGAGCTGCTTGGCGCGAACGAGCCCGGCTTACAGCGCTTGCAGGCGCGAAACCCGGCGGCCTCTGCCTCGGCTGCAGTGCGGAAGAAGCGCACGTTGGCGCGCAGCGGGCGGCGGCTCGCGCAAGTTGGGCGGCAAAAGACGCCGGTGGTCGCGACGCCATAGAAGAAGCGCGCCTGCGGGTCGCGTGCTGCGAGTTGCTTCCAAGCGGAGTCTGTCCACGCAGCATCAACAACGGCGGGCGCGGGTTTTGCGGGTTGCGGGATGACGATCTTGGGCATCGTGGGAATGGTGGCGATTTGGTTCGCAATTTGCGAAATGGTGCTCATGAGAATGATAGTCGCCGATCGCCGTTCCGCGCGCACTCCGATTCTTGCGCGCAATTCCGTTTTTTGCCGGCAGCCCGCGATCGCGGCAGAGCCATGGCGCGCACGCCGCGTCCTGTGATTTGTATCTGGCATTGACACAATGCGCGCACCCCACCGTGTATCCTCGTTCTGCGCAAGAAATTCACGCTCGGCCTGACCTCGAGCCGATTCGCTTGCCAGGTGCCCGGTCGAAATCATCTACGGAGGAATTACCTTGTCACGCAAACTGATTGCCATCGCGGCCGTTTTCATTGTTTCCGCTCTGGCCTGCGCACAGGCTAACGGTCCTTACAAGGTGCAGAAGCTCCAGCTCGTGGGCGGCGACGGCGGATTGGACTACGTGACTGCGGACTCCGATGGCCGCAACCTGTACGTGGCGCGCTCTGGCCCTGCCGGGCATATCGGCGTCTTCAACCTGGACACGCTGGGGCAGGTGGGCGACCTTCCGGGAGTGAGCGGACACGGCGCGGCGGTAGATACGGCGACGGGGCATGGATTCGCGACCTCGAAGCCGGTGACGATGTTTGACGCGAAGACCTTCACGATCATCAAAAAGATCGACGTCGAGGGCAACCCCGACGGCTACCTGAACGACCCCTACAATCACCACTTCTATATCCTCAGTCACTCGGCGCCCAACATCACGGTGCTTGACGATAAAGACGGTTCGATTTTGGGCACTATCGATCTCGGTGGCGCGCCGGAGCAGTCCGCGACGGATGGCCATGGCAAGATTTACGTAGACCTTGAAGACAAGGCCGCGATTGCCGTCGTCGACGCCGACACAATGAAAGTGGTAGGCCGCTACGACCTCTCGAGCAAAGGCGGCGGATGCGCAGGCCTGGCGCTGGATGCGAAGAACGGCATCCTGTTTGCCGCGTGCCGCGATAAGAACAATATGATTATTTTGTCGGCTGCGGACGGGCATATCCTCGCCGACCTGCCGATCGGTGTGGGCTGCGACGGCGCCACATTCAATCCCGACACCATGGAAGTCTTCAGTTCGCAGGGCGATGGAACGTTGACGGTGATCAAAGAAAATTCGCCAACAAGTTTCGCCGTGGAGCAGACGGTCCTTACGCCGGCACGCGCGAAGACGATCACGCTCGACACCAAGACGGGCAATCTTTTTCTCATCACGGCTGAATATGGACCGACGCCGGCACCGCCCGCTCCACCGGCAGCAGCACCGCCCGCTGGTGGACCGCCATCAGGTGCTCCCGGCGGGATGCGCGGCGTGCGCCCGCCCATGATTCCGCATTCCTTCCAGATTTTGGTCGTAGGCAAAGATTGAGCGGCGAATGGCGGGCCGCCGAAAATTCATGCGATACAAGGAAGGCTCTGTCGTCGGCAACGCCAGTTCAAACGCTGCCTGATAATGGTGAACGATGGCACTGGATTGGAGCTGCGGAGGGTTGGCGGAAGGGCTGCGATGCTACAAGAGCGGAGAATTCTTTCTCGCACATGAACACTGGGAAGGCATCTGGCTACAGTGCGAGGAGCCGGAAAAAACGTTCCTGCAAGCGCTGATTCAAATTACGGCAGCCTTTCATCATTTTCAGCGCAAGAATTTCGTTGGCGCCGCATCACTGCTGAGGGGGGCACTGCGGCGGCTCGATGCATTCCCCGCTACATTCGGAGGGGTCGAAGTTGAAGATCTTCGCGCGAGCGTGCGCACATGGCTGCTCGCGCTGGAACAGAAAGTTACGTCACCGCAGCCCCCGATCCCGCAAATACGATGAACGCGAAGGTCTTCCCCGCAGTCATCGGATTTCGACTGATTTCCCAAGCACCGCTTCCGCGCGCACCAAATCTTCTTCCGTATCCACGCCGATGGTATCGCGCGGCGCGTCGGCTACGTAGATCGCAATGCCGTTTTCGAGAAGCCGCAACTGCTCGAGGCGTTCCAGCTTTTCAAGCGGTGAAGGCGGCAATGCCGCGAAGCGCTCGAGCGCAGCCTTGCGATAGGCGTAAATGCCGAGGTGCTTGCGATAGCCGATGAAGCCAACCTGATCTCGATCGAACGGAATTGTTGCGCGCGAGAAGTAGAGAGCGCGGCCGTCGAGAGCGGTGACGACTTTGACGGCGTTGGGATTGGTAAACTCCTCGGGCGGGCAGCGCACCGAGAGCGTGCTGACTTCCACTTCGGGCCGATCGAAGAGATCGAGCAGCGGCGGGAAAAAATCTGCCGTGAGCGTGGGCTCGTCGCCCTGAATGTTGACGTAGATATCGGCGTCGATCTGCCGAGAGACTTCCCTCACCCGGTCGCTGCCGCTGGGGCACGCGGGCGAGGTCATCACGACAGGAATGGAACGCGCGCGGCACGCATCCGCGACCTCTTCGGCATCGGTGGCAACAACCACGGGATCCATGAGGCCGCTGGCGCTGGCGGCGCGCCACACCCACTCCACCATGGGCCGACCGGCAATCGGGCGCAGCACCTTGCGTGCCATGCGCGTTGATTGAAGCCGCGCCGGAATGACGGCTGCGATGCGCAGGGAACTCATGCAGTCGAGTGTACATGGGCGCCGGAAGATCGCTGCTCAGGAACGGTCGGAAAAGTTTGACCTGTCCTACGTGCGCCCGTATCATTGAAATGTGGCAATTACGAGCGTTTTTGCGCTCTCGTTGCCTTCTCCAGGGCGGGGTAGCTCAGATGGTTAGAGCGACGGATTCATAACCCGTAGGTCGGCAGTTCGATCCTGCCTCCCGCCACCAGATTTTTCACTAGATTGAGTGTTTTAGTAAACTTTCCCGGGCGTCCACCGTCAATGAATTCGAGCGTGTCCGCACATGAGGAGAAGAGTTCCTTCGATCGGTGATCTGATCGTGGAATCCGAGCGGCTGGTTGCGCTTTGAAGCCCCAGCCTCGCGGCAACGGGGTCGTTGTCACCTAATGTTGGATCGCCTATACTGACTCGCAGCCGAAAGGCAAAACGGAAATTTGGATAACTTCCTTATGCCCTCTGGTAGCCCTCGCCATGGGCTGGGCGTGCGGCACGGGGTTCTTGAGTGATTCGCGCACTGGTTGATTTTGCTCTTCGGAGCCGCTGGCTCGTCCTTGGCGGCGCAGCGGTCTTGACGGCGTGGGGCGTTTTCTCATTTCGCGCTTTGCCGGTTGAGGCTTATCCCGACGTCGCCAATAATTACGTCCAGATCATTACGCAGTGGCCAGGCCGTTCAGCGGAAGAGATTGAGCGGCAGGTGACGGTGCCCGTCGAGATTCAGATGGCCGGCATCCCGCGCCTGGCACATCTACGCTCGACCACGCTGGCCGGGCTTTCGAGCGTCATGCTGATCTTCGATGACGGAACCACCAGCGACGTGAATCGCGAGCACGTAATGGAGCGTCTTGGCCAGGTCAACATTCCTGCCGGCCTGGTTCCGCAAATGGGCACGGATTGGAGCCCCGTCGGCCAGATTTACTGGTACACGGTGGAGAGCACCAGTCCCTCAAACGACGTGATGGAGCGAAAGGCGATTGAAGATTGGACGCTGGAAAAGTCATTCAAAAGCGTGCCGGGAGTGGTGGATGTCTCGAGCTTTGGAGGACCGACCAAGGAGTACCAGATCGCGCTCGATCCAGACAAACTGGTTGCCTATGGCCTGAGCATCAGCCAGGTGGAGCAGCAGATCGCCAGCAACAACACCAATGGGGGAGGCAGCTTTATCGAGGAAGGCGCGCAGCAGGTCAACGTGCAGGCGCTGGGCCTTTACGCGACCGTACGCGACATTGAAGAAACCGTGGTGAAAACCCAAAACGGCGCCCCAGTCCGAATCAAGGACATCGCAACGGTGAGACAGGGAGCGAGGATCCGCCTGGGGCAGATCGGGAAATCGTACCGTCGCCCCGACGGCACAATCGTTGACAATCCCGACACGGTTGAAGGCATCGTGCTGCTGCAGAAGGGCGATGACGCGGAACCGGTGCTCAAGGGCATCCACGCGGAAGTCGACAGCCTGAACCACGGCATTCTGCCCAACGGGGTGAAAGTAGTCCCGTTCCTCGATCGCTCTGACCTGGTGAAGCTCACGGTCACGACGGTGGAGCACAACTTGACCGAGGGAATGATCCTGGTAACGATCATTCTCTTCCTGTTTCTGGGCAACGTGCGCGGCGCTATCATCGTGTCGCTCACGATTCCCTTTGCTTTGATGTTCGCGGCCATCTGCCTCGACCTGAGCCGCATTCCGGCCAACCTGCTTTCGCTCGGCGCTCTCGATTTCGGCATGCTCGTCGACGGCTCCGTGGTGATGATCGAAAACATCGTCCGCCACCTGGCGCAACGCGAGGACCGGCGCACTCCTCCAACAAAGATCCAGCAGGCTGCGCACGAGGTGCAGCGGCCGGTATTTTTCGCGCGCGCCATCGTCATTACGTCGTACCTGCCGATTTTCACTCTGCAAGCGGTTGAGGGGCGCCTCTTCAAGCCGATGGCTTGGACGGTGGGCTTCGCCCTCCTGGGCGCGCTGATATTTTCTATCGTCATTGCGCCTGTGCTGGCCAGTCTCTTTTTTGCCGGGGGAGCCAAGGAGTGGCGCAACCCATTGATGGAGTGGCTCACCGAAAGGTATCGCGTTGCGGTGCGATCGGCCATCAACCACCGAGTTAGGACAGTTGTTGTTTCCGCGGTTCTGTTCGCTTTCGGCATCTATCTCGCGGTGGGCGGGCCCATCGGATCGGAGTTTCTGCCGCACCTGGATGAAGGCTCGATCTGGGTTCGAGGAACTTTGCCGCCGAGCGAAGGCCCCACTGCGTCGATCGACTTTACCAACAAGGCGCGGATTGTTATGGCGTCGTTTCCCGAGGTTACCCAAGTCGTGAGCCAGACCGGAAGACCCGACGACGGCACCGATACGACAGGTTTTTTTGATACAGAGTATTTTGTCGACCTGAAACCAAAGGAGCAGTGGCGGCCGGTTTTCCACCAGGACAAGGAAAACCTGATTGCCGCCATGGACTACGAGCTTTCCAGGTTTCCAGGCGTCATCTGGAACTATTCGCAACCGATCTCGGACAACATGGAAGAGGCAGTCTCCGGCGTGAAGGGCGAGCTGGCGGTGAAGTTATACGGCGGCGATCTGCGCACGCTGGAGCGCGTTGCCGATCAGATTCGAGACCAGATGGCCTCTGTAGCAGGGATCGAGGACCTGGGTATCTTTCGAGTTATCGGCCAACCGAATCTGAATCTGCAGGTGGACCGCGCAGCCGCGGCGCGCTGGGGCATCAATGTGAATGATATACAGGACGCGATCCAGACTGCCGTCGGTTCCAGCGCGCTCACGCAGGTGCAGCAAGGTGAGGCGCGATTTGACGTGACGCTGAGATATGAGAAGCAGTATCGCGACACGCAGGAAGCGATCGAGAACATCCGCTTGCTAACGCCGACCGGCGAACGGGTTTCTCTTGCCCAACTCACGCAAGTGACCACCGACGATGGCGCCGAGGAGATTTATCGCGAAGGCGGCCAGCGCTATATCGCCATCAAGTATTCGGTGCGTGGACGCGACCTGGGATCGACGGTGGAAGAAGCAATCTCACGGGTTCAGAAGAATGTGCATCTGCCGAGCGGCTACCACCTGGAGTGGGCAGGCGAATACGCGAGTCAGAAGCGGGCCAATCAGCGTATGGCTTTCATTGTCCCGATTACCATCATGGTCATCTTCATCATCCTTTACACCATGTTCCGTTCGTTCAAGTGGGCGATGGTCACTCTCGTCAGTGTCGGGATGGCTTCAGTGGGAGGGCCACTGGCGCTCTTCCTCACAGGCACGAACTTTTCCGTCTCGTCTGCGGTAGGCTTTTTGGCGCTATTCGGCGTTTCCGTACAGGTTGGCGTGATCATGATCGATTTCATCAACCAGCTCCGCGCGCGCGGCAACACCATTGTTGAAGCAGCCGTCGATGGGGCGGTGCTTCGACTGCGTCCCATCATGATGACCATGTTGGTAGCGACATTGGGCCTGCTGCCAGCTGCGGTTTCGCATGCCATCGGCTCGGACTCGCAACGGCCGTTTGCGATTGTGATCGTCGGCGGTTTGATTGCCAATCTGGTGATCAGTATCTTCCTGATGCCGACGCTCTACGTCTGGGCCGCGCGCGATGACGATGTATTGCCCGCCGCGGAAGTCGCGCTCGATGTATGATGCGGCAGTTAGCAACTGATAAGTGCGGCAGAGCAGCACCCGATGACCTGAGAGTTATCGCGATGTCGCCCGGGTCGGCGCAGATATGAGGCCGGCGTAAGGTCCTTGACCGGGCATTCATTGCCAGCGGCTATGAGTCCGATCGTATCTCGTCCGTCTTGCACGGCGAGGGATTCACGGCTGGGAAAAACAGTGTAAATGTCGAATTTAATTCCTTCTAAGTTGCGAATAGTCTTCCTCGATCACTAGATAACCTTTAGAAGTCATTCATGCCTTCCTTATACGGAACCGTTAAACCTAAGTTCAATTGTGAATCCACGTTTGAAACGCGCCCGTCGCAATGCGCCAGGCGCCCAAGGTGAGTTGCGTACGGTGCGACCTTAACCGTTGGTAGCAGCTTAAACACTGCTGATTTCTTTCGAAGCCCGCGAAATTGGAAGCACGCGCGGCGTGTGTGGAGTTGTGTCTGAATTTCAATTGTTTACCAGGCAGAGTTCTCACAGTTGATTGAGTCTTAACGAAGATACTACGACTGCTTTATGTCTCGCTTATGACTGCCATCATGCAATAGGAAAGTGAAGACGACTTCAAATGATCTGAAAGAGTAACTCTTTCTCGCGGCAACTTTAGGCTATCTGTCTTTCTTTCCGATTCAATTGCGAGCACCGCGAGTATCACGCATATGACCGTCGATGCCGGAGCAAATCCGGCCGCCTGACAAATCGCAAAACGATACTTGAATTTCCCGCATTAAGCGAGGGGTGAAAATGAGAAAGTTCTTTTGGAAAGCCATGACGCTGGCGGCGATTGCCGCCGCAACTATTTGTACTGGATCGGCACAGACCAACCCGGCAAGCGCGCCTCAGCCGCCGTTACTTGCGGCTTCAAATCCGCCGGGGCCAGCAGCGGCTGATACTACAACCCACTCAACCGCGGCTACACCTCCAGCCCCGACACCTCTGGAGCAGGAGGTCGAGGTTCTCAAGGCCCGCATCGACCAGCTCGAAAAGGAAGTTGAGCACACGGCGACGCTTCAGGGCTCCAGTGACGCCACTGCGCTCTCGGCCGCCGAAAAAAATCTCCTCGGCCCCGATCAAGCGTCTGCTCTCCACGCCGCTGCGCCGGGATCGGCCATGGTAAGAGCCGTTTCCGCGCAGGAGCCCTCGACTTCGGCCGCGCCGGCGCCCCCCGAGATTAGCGCGCAAAGGACCACCAAGGGCGAGCCGTTTCCGGGGGACTGGACCTGGTTGAACAGCAACGGACACGCCTCAGACAGCCCCATGGCTACGAAGTACTTTACGCCCGAGTTTCGTGCTGACGCGAACTACACACTCGACTACAACCATCCCAAGGACGACTCCCTGGGGGGCTCGACGGAGACTTTTCGCTCCGACGAGTGGCAACTTGAACAGATCAGCGCTGGCGGCGACATTCATATTGACAATGTCCGCGGACGCATTCTCACGATGGACGGATTGTTCGCCACGACGACCGCGCGCAACGATGGCAGCCCGAACCGCGGCCAGTGGGATCTGACAGACGCGTACAAGTATGTTTCCGAAGCTTGGGGCGGCTATCACTGGGATGTGCAGCACGGCCTGAACGTCGATGCCGGCATCTTCGTTTCTTACATCGGTCTCTTCAGTTATTACAACTTCGATAACTGGACTTATCAGCCTTCCTTCGTATCCTCGAATACTCCGTGGTTCTTCAACGGCCTTCGCATCCAGTATTTCCCCACATCCAAGCTGAAGATCGAGCCATGGATTATCAATGGTTGGCAATCCTACGCGCGCTATGGCAGCAAGCCCGGTCTTGGCGGACAGATTCTCTGGCGTCCCAAGCCGTATCTCGACTTTGTGTGGAATAACTACGGCCTGGGCGAAGACGACTCAGGCAATCTCGGCCGCTCGCGCATCCACGCTGACTACAGCGCCCAGGTCAAGGTGTATGACCAGCCCACCAAACTGTTGGACAAGATCGCGTTTACGGTCACCGGCGATGCGGGTTGCGAATACGGCGGCGGCCCCGTCTCATTCGCCACTTCGAATGGCGCGTTGAACTCCAAAGGCCTTTCTCCAATGACAGGCACTACCGATACTTACAACGGCGGCGTAAACTGCCACGGCAACTCCAAAAACGGCCGGCCGAAGCAGGACTTCATCGGCTGGATGATGTACAACCGCTATTGGTTCCACAAGGACCTTTACGCAGTTACCCTTGGCGGCGGCCAAATGAATAACCCCGGCCGCTACCTTACCCTGCTGCCGCCCATCAACGGCGCCACGGCTATTTCCGGCACCCCGTACTACACAGAGAACGCCAGGCGATCGCGCCCAGATGCACGACGGCACCATCACCTTCGACTACATGCCCAGCCAGTTCATCACCTTCCGCCTGGAAGAGGGCTATCGCTACTCGGATACACCCTACTGGACCGGGCGCGGCGGCATTACTCCGCCCGGAGGGAACAACGGCGCGCCCGCGCAATACGCATGCGCCAGCGGTGCGCCGTCAGGCTATGGCTACGGCACGGATTTAACGACTGTCAATACCGCCTGCGGTGGATCAGGAACGTGGACCAGCACAACCGCAGCCAATAACGCGATCTGGTGGCCTGACCTGCGTACCAACCAGACAGTCAGCACCATCGCGATCATGGTTCGGTTCTAGTTATGACAGCTTGGTCCCGAACGGAAAAGCATCCGGTGAATATTACTCAAGGCTGCTGGTGAAGTGGAAAGGTAATCTCTCATGGAGTTGGCCACCAATCTCGGCTGGGTGGTGCTGGCCACAGTGATGTGCTGGCTGTGGCTGCACCACCCTGCGCTGCACGAACGCTCAGGGCGCCGAAAGCAGTTCATCGCCCTGGCGTTAGTTCTCATCATCATGTTTGTTGTGATCTCGATATATGACGACATGGCGATGGCGCAGAGCCCCGCCGAGACAAGCTGTTTCGCGCGCGAGGAATTTTCAGGCGCGCGCGCACACGCCATGCTGCATCCGGTCGCGAACTTCACTCAACCGCTCTTCTCGGAGCCGTCTTTTGTGGCATCCTACCTCGGCGTAGTGGGCAATCCTCCTGCCCCGGCGTTGCAGTCGCCCGCCATGGGTTCCATTCAGAACCGCCCTCCTCCCGCTGCCTGATCTCTCCCTTTCTTTGGCAGAAAGCAATGGGTAGATCCAATTCCTAAGTCAGCTTTGCGCAGCATGGCGCACTGCGCATAGGGAAGTTAGTCAACTCTACCCGCCCCGGGCGTATCGGGACGCCGTTTGCTCCTTCTGCTCAATGCAAATTCATGGGATTTTGCGAAGCGGCAATCGCCCAAACACTCGAGGCCTTGCAATGAAAATCAAAGATATGAAACTTGCAATTCTGCCGATGGCGTTGATCGCGACTCTAGTTATCAACGGCTGCAAGAGCGATAAGGTCGATGCGGACGCAGAGGCGCCGCCTCCGGCTAAGGTGGTTCCCGCATTGGATCCCTCCTTTTTCGCGGTCGAGCATCCGGAGTATTATCCGATCGCAACTGCGACCGAATACCAGGCCCCGTCGCAAATGTCTGTGACCGGCACAGTATTTCCGGATATCTCGCGAACCGTTCCGGTGATTTCGCTTGCCTCCGGCCGCATAGTGGACATTCGCGTTCGTCTCGGCGACGCGGTGAGGAAGGGCCAGCTTTTGCTGCGTGTTCGCAGCGACGACATCTCGGGGGGCTTCGATGCCTATCGCAAAGCCGTCTCCGACGAACTGCTTGCGCGCAAACAATTGGATCGAGCCAAGCTGCTCTACGAGCACGGGGCCATTGCACAGCAAGATCTGGAAGTCGCGCAAGACAACGAGGACGATGCCAAGACCACCCTCGATACCGCGACGGAGCATCTTCGCCTGCTGGGCAGCGATCCAAACGATCCAAAGGGACTTGTCGACATCACCGCGCCTGTCTCCGGCGTGATCACCGATCAGGAAGTGGCGATCGGCGCAGCCGTGCAGGCCTACTCTGCGCCGAACCCATTCACGATTTCGGATTTGTCCACGGTGTGGATCGTCTGTGATGTCTACGAAAACGACATGGCCAACGTGCGCATGGGGGAACCCGCAGAGATCAAGCTGAACGCTTATCCGGACAAAGTTCTCAAGGGCACGATCAGCAATATCGGCTCGATTCTCGATCCCAATATTCGCACCGCGAAGGTCCGTATTGAAGTGGTCAATCCCGGCGAGATGATGCGGCCGGGAATGTTCGCCACGGCCACTTTGTTCGGCAAGGGAAAGCAGAACTACGCGGCTGTCCCGGCGTCTGCGATTGTGCATTTGCACGACCGCGACTGGGTGTACATCCCCGTGCAAGGGAAGTTCAAGCGGACTGAAGTCGTCAGCGGCGGACAGTTGCCGAACCAGATGCAGGCGATTCTATCCGGACTGCAGCCAGGCCAGCAGGTTGTGACCAACGCGATCAATCTCGAAAATGCGATCGACAATGAATAGCGCCCGACTACGGGACTCGAGGAAGAAACGATGATTCGCAAGCTCGTAGATTTTTCTCTAGGCAATCGGTACGTGGTGTTGGCGGTTGGGCTGCTGTTGCTCGGGTGGGGCGCGGTGTCGTTTCACAACATGCCCGTCGAGGCCTATCCGGACATTGCCGATAATTACGTGAATATCATCAGCCAGTGGCCCGGGCATTCAGCCGAAGAGATGGAACAGCAAGTATCGGTTCCCGTCGAAATTCAGGTGTTTGGGATTCCGCATCTCACAACGGTGCGGTCGGAATCGATTTTTGGTCTTTCTCTGATTACGCTGATCTTCGACGATTCATCCGTCAACGACTGGAACCGCCAGAAAGTGCTCGAAAGGCTCACGCAGGTCAGTGTGCCGGCGGGCGTGCTGCCTCAAATTGGAACGGACTGGAGCATGACGGGCCAGATCTACTGGTACACAATCCGGAGCACGAATCCGGCGTATGACCTGATGAATTTGAGGAGTATCGAAGACTGGACTCTGTACAAGGAATTCAGGAAAGTTCCGAACGTGGTGGACGTGAGCGACTTTGGCGGCACCGCGCGCGAGTATCAGGTGCGCGTCGACCCCAATAAACTCATCACTTACGGCTTGAGCATCAGCCAGGTGGAGAACCAGTTGGCGATCAACAACGTGAACGCCGGCGGCAGCTTCGTCGAAGAGGGCTTGCAGCAACTGAACGTCCGCGCACTCGGACTTTTCCGCAATGTTCAGGACATCGAGAATACGGTGCTGACCACTTCAAATGGGGCTCCGGTTCGCGTAAAGGACATCGCGGTCGTCGAATGGGGCCCCAGAATTCGGCTGGGGCACATGGCCAGAGCCGACCATCGTCCGGACGGCGTCATTGTCGATGAGCCCGACGTCATCCAGGGCGGCGTGCTGATGCGCAAGGGGGCCGAAGAAGGCCCTACACTCGACAGGGATTCACAAGAAGGTGGACGAGCTTAACAATCAACTCCTGCCCGAGGGTGTGAAGGTCATCCCCATGCTGGACCGCAGCGATCTGATTCATTTCACGCTGCACACCGTACTGCACAACCTAGGCGAGGGGATGATTCTGGTTACGATCATCCTGCTTCTTTTCCTCGGCAATGTTCGCGCGGCCTTGATCGTTGCGGTGACGATTCCGTTTTCCTTGTTGTTCGCCTCAATCTTTCTGAATTTGAGCAATATCCCCGCAAACCTGATTTCACTTGGCGCGCTCGATTTCGGAATGGTTGTTGACGGCGCAGTGGTGATGGTGGAAAACATCGTGCGGCACCTGAGCCGCGAATTTGGCTCCCATACCCAATTCGGAACTCAAGCCGGCGAACAGAAAACGGGAGTGACGCTTCCCAAGTCCGTCTCCGCTGTAATCCGTGAGGCGTGTCACGAGGTTCAACGGCCGGTTTTCTTCGCCATCGCCATCATCATCACCGCCTACATGCCGATCTTCACGCTGCAACGAGTCGAAGGACGTTTGTTCCGGCCTATGGCCTGGACCGTTGCCTTCGCGCTTCTCGGCGCCATGACGTTCTCGATTTTGATTGCGCCGGTTCTATGCAGTTTGCTGCTCCGCGGTCAAGTGACGGAGTGGCACAATCCGGTCATGGTTTTTCTCACCAAACGCTACCGGAACGGCGCGCGCTGGGCTATCGAACACCGCGTGATCGTAGTCGGCGTTGGGGTGGCTTCGTTGGCCGCCGCTCTTTTCCTGGCGTTCAGCGGTGTCATTGGCTCGGAGTTCCTGCCCCATTTGGACGAAGGCGCCATTTGGGCGCGCGGTGCGATGGCCAACAGCGTAGGCGAAACGGAAGGCACGCGCTTCACTCAGCAATCCCGCTATATCTTCGCCTCGTTCCCCGAAGTGACTAAGGTCGTCTCGCAAGCCGGAGCGCCCGACGATGGAACCGACACCGGAGGATTCGGCAACACGGAATATTTCGTCGACTTGAAGCCCAAGGAGCAATGGCGACCCATCTTTCACCAGAGTAAAGAGGAGCTGATCGCCGCCATGGATCGTGAACTGGAGAAGCATCCAGGGGCTTTCTGGAATTTCTCCCAGCCCATTGAGGACAACGTGGATGAAACGATGACCGGTACGAAAGGCGGACTGGCTGCCAAGCTTTACGGGCCGGACCTCGACGTTCTCGAGGCAAAGGGCGAACAGATTAAAGAGGTCATGTCCAATATTGACGGGGTCAAGGATTTAGGAATTCAACGCGATACGGGTCAGCCGAATATCGATCTCACCGTTGACCGTCAGGCGGCCGCGCGCTACGGCATCAATGTCGCCGATATCCAGGATGCAATTCAAACCGCGGTCGGCGGGAATGCTGTCAGTCAGGTCCTGCAGGGAGAAGCAGTCTACAACGTGGTCGTTCGCTATCAGAAACAGTATCGCGATACCAAGGAGGCTATTCAGGATATTCGACTGCTCTCTCCCTCAGGCGAGCGCGTCTCGCTCGCGCAGGTGACCAAAGCCCAGGTTCGCGATGACGCTTACGACATTTACCGGGAAGACGGTTCCCGATACGTGGCCATCCGCTTTGAGGTTCGCGGGCGCGATCTGGGCACCACCGTCAGGGAATCCATCGACAAGATCGCCAAGAATGTGCAACTGCCTCGCGGCTATCACCTGGAATGGACGGGAGAATACGACAGCGAAAAGCGCGCCGAGGCGAGGCTGGCCCTCATCGTGCCCCTGACCATCTTTTTGATCTTCATTATTCTCTACGCCATGTTTCGTTCCTTCAAATGGGCGCTGCTGATTCTCGCCAACGTGGCCATGGCTCCCCTCGGGGGCTTGCTCGCTCTTTATGTGACCGGCACATACTTCAGCGTGTCTTCAGGCGTCGGCTTTCTGGCGCTGTTCGGCGTCTCGGTGCAAACCGGCGTCATTATGCTCGAGTACATCAACCAATTAAGAGTTCGTGGCTATACCGTCGCAGATGCTGCTGTTGAGGGCGCGGTCTTGCGACTGCGGCCGATCATGATGACGATGCTGGTAGCTACTCTGGGACTTCTTCCAGCGGCGATGTCTCACGCCATTGGTTCCGACTCGCAGCGTCCTTTCGCCATCGTCATTGTTGGGGGACTCATGGCAGCTCTCGCGATGAGCATCTTCCTGCTGCCAACCTTGTATGTCTGGGTGGCGCGAGAGGGCGACACACTTCCGGAACCGGAAACGGGGGCGTCCTTTGAACATTGATCGGATTTCTTCGCACGTGCATCTTCGGAAGATAGGAAGACGTCTCGCAGTGGCTAGCGGATTGATCGTCGCGTCGGCGATTTCGCCGGTTGTGTTTGCCCAACAGCCGCTTGACTGGGACCAGGTCAGGGCCCGGTTCATTGTCAGCAACCCTGCGCTAAAAGCTGATGCCGACAACGTCGACGAGATGAAAGCGGAGGAAATTACCGCCTACCTTCGCCCCAATCCGCAGTTCAATCTTGCTGTGGATGGCAACCAGGCCGCGCCGCACAATGGGGTCTGGGCCCCCTTCAAAGGCACTACTGAACAGCCCAACGTCAGTTATCTGCACGAACGCGATCATAAACGCGAGTTGCGCCTGGAAAGCGCGCAGGAAGGTACGCGCATAACTCAATCGCAGCACGAGGATCTGCAGCGAAACATGGTCTTTGCGCTGCGCACGGCATTTGTCGGAACGCTCCAGGCGAAGTATATTCTCGATCTGGCCAAGGCGGACCTCGATTACTATGACAAGATCATCGACATCAGCCGCGCAATGTTCAAGGCCGGCGCCATCGGCCAGATCGATCTTGATCGCATCGAGTTGCTGCGCGTGCAGTACGAATCGGAGATTGAGAATGCGATCGTGAACCTGCGCACCGCCAAGATTCAACTGCTGCAGTTGCTCAACGACCGCACTCCCGTGGACCAATTCGACGTGACGGGACCGTTCGATTTCACCGATAACTTACCGCCATTAGATACTTACCATGACGCCGCTTTGGCGGCTCGCCCCGATCTGCAGGCGGCGCTGCAGACGATTCAGCAATCCGACACGAATCACAAACTGGCGATTTCGAACGGCTCGACCGATCCTACCTATGCTGTCTGGTTCACGAATAACTCCTCTACGAATAACCCCAATGGCCCTGAAACTATCGGCGCCAGCGTGAACATTCCCCTGCGCATCTTCGATCGCAACCAAGGCGAGAAGAAGCGCACGGCGATCGATATCGACCGCGCCCAGCAGGCCAGCGAGGCCACGCGCGCCCAGGTGTTCAGCGACGTGGACACGGCCTACGAGTTAGTTCGCAGCAACATTGCGCTTCTTAAGCCTTACAAGGAGAAGTACAACGATCAGGCGTTGCGTGTACGCGACACCGTGACTTTCGCCTACGAGCATGGTGGCGCGTCCTTGATGGACTTTCTCAATGCGCAAAGCGACTATCGCCAGGTGCAACTCGCTTATGCCGAGTTACTTGGATCGTATCTAACGGCAGAGGGCCAACTCACTCTCGCTGTCGGCACCGAAAACCTTCCGTAGAAATGTTCGAAACAGATTCTGTGTCCGCTCTCCTTTGTTGTTGAAGTCAGCCATTTGCACTCCATGTGAGGTCAGGGAAACCGTATGAAACGGGAAGATATCATCGCTCTCATCGAAGAAATCGGGGTCTTTCCCGGAATTCGCGTGAAATCTGACGGGCAGGCCCTTTACGCCGCGGAGACGCTGTATCACGCCGGGATTCCTGTTGCGGAAATCACCATGACCGTTCCGGGCGGAATCGAGGCCATTCGCACATTGGCAGAGAAGTACCCGTATATGGTCGTGGGCGCGGGAACCGTCCTCGATCTGGAGACGGCAAAACGCTGTCTCGACGCAGGGGCCCGTTTTCTAACCAGCACAGGCCTGGTTCCCGAAGTGGTTGAGTGCGCACTGAAAAGAGGCGTGGTTGCGATTCCGGGGGCTCTTACGCCGACGGAAGTTATCGCGGCCATGAAAATGGGCGCAGACTTTGTGAAGATATTTCCCGTCGGTCCGGTGGGAGGCGGTCTCTACATTCGTTCCTTGAAGTTGCCTTTGCCAAAAGTCAAATTAATCGCTGCTGGCGGAGTAGATCAACAGACAGCTACAGGTTTCATTGTTTCCGGGGCAACTGCTCTCGGGGTCGGGACGGAATTGATCCCCCGCGATGCGGTCGAAAAACATCAGGATGATCGTATTCACGAACTCGCACGACGGTTTCTTTCTTTCGTTAAGAACGGTCGAGCGCCCATCTAGGCAATCACTACCCAATCTCAAAGTTCATCGCCAGGACGGTGCTTCGTGCCACAGAATGAATGGAGCCTCAAGCGGCACGAACGCTCCTGCGTGCCGCGGAACGAGGCGCGGCGTGTAGTCAGCAACCGGGCGACCTGTGGGAACAGAAGCGCTGTAGGTGAAGGCATTCGTCGCTCCGGCCAGGCGTTCGCCACGAGTCATAGCTTGCGTGATCGGGTCTCCGTCTTTCTGCGCCTCCGCGTAGAGTTCGACGCTCACGGCATCGGGATCGATATCATCAAGAAAAACCTGAACATGAAATAGATATTGCTCGCCCTGTTGCTCGACGGTCGCGGGGCCGAATCGCAGCGCTGACCAATGCTTCGCCAGTTCGGCCTGCCAGGCGACGAGATCGGCTCCCACTGAACCTCGATTCTCGGCGCGCTGGCGAAAAGCTGCCGCCGCCGAGAGATAGTGTTCTTCGGTATATTGGCGGACTGCGCGATTGGCCGAAAAGGCCGGAGTCAAGCGGGCCATGCTTTCGCGCATGCGGGCAACCCAGCCGCGTGGAATTCCATGCTCGTCGCGCGCATAGAACTCCGGGATCACCTCTTTTTCGAGCACCGCATAGAGACTTTCAGCTTCAGCTGCGTCCCAGGAAGGGTCATCCCCATGTTCGCGCCCATCTCCGATCGCCCAGCCAACTTCCGGGGAATACGCCTCCGCCCACCAGCCATCGAGTTCCGAAAGATTCAACCCGCCGTTCACCAGCACCTTCATGCCGCTTGTGCCGCTTGCTTCCCAAGGCCGCCGCGGAGTGTTCACCCAGACGTCCACGCCCTGAACCAGATGCTCCGCCATGAGAACGTCGTAATCGGAAAGGAAGACCACCCGGGATCGAACTTCAGGGCGGCGAGCAAACTCAAACCACTGCCGTGATCATTTCTTGCCCCTCGACGTCCTGGGGATGAGCCTTGCCTGCAAGCACGAGTTGAACAGGGCGCTCTGGATTCGTCAGGATGTTGAGAAGCCGCGCCGGATCGTGCAGGAGAAGATTCGGGCGTTTGTATGTGGCAAAGCGACGGGCAAATCCCAAAGTCAAAATATTTTCATCGAGTACCAGTGCGGCCTGCGCGAGGTCTTCCGGCGACGCTCCCCGAGCTGCTAATTGACGGCCGTAAAGTCTTCGGACGTACTCAACGAGATCCTTGCAGGTATCTGCGCGGAGTTGCCAGAGGTCGGAATCGCTGGCTGCGCGAATATCTTTTTCTTCGTCTGCCAGTGTTCCGTACCAATATTGTTTTCCGCAGTGAAGTTCCCACAAGCGGTCCGCTTCAGCAGAGTCCCAGGTAGGGGTGTGCACTCCGTTGGTCACGTGCGTTACCGGCACCTCCGTCTTCAGGCCACCTGGGAAAGAGGGGCTGGAAGAGCCGCCGGCTCACTTGACCGTGCAATTTGCTGACGCCGTTGATGGCGCCGCTGCCGCGGATCGCCAGATAGGCCATGTTGAACGGTTCGGAAGAGTCGTGGCGATCGCGCCGCCCCAACGCCAGAAGGTCGTCGAGCGAAATCGACAGTTTCTCCTCGGCATACTTCCCGAGGTATCGCTCGATCAGGCTGGGAGCAAAGCGGTCAAAGCCCGCCTCCACGGCAGTATGGGTCGTAAAAAGGTTGCCGGCACGGGTGACGGCAAGCGCGACATCGAATGGCTTGCCATTGTCTTCCATGTAGGAACGCGCCCGTTCCAGCACCGCGAATGCGGCGTGACCTTCATTGAGATGGCAGACCTCGGGCTCGAGTCCCAAGGCTCGCAGGAGCCGCCAGCCTCCAATGCCGAGGACTAACTCCTGCCTTAAACGCAGCTCCGGACCACCTCCGTACAGTTCAGACGTAATGCCGCGGAAAGACGGAAGGTTTGCGGGATCGTTGGTATCGAGCAAATACAATTTGACGCGGCCCACCTGCACTTGCCAGACTCTGATCCACAACTTAAAGCCAGGCAAGGCGATGGCCAGGCGCAGCCATTCGCCGTTTGGCTCGCGCACCGGTCGAATCGGAAGCTGGCCGGGATCGTTGAATGGGTACAAAGCTTGCTGGTGGCCTTGGGCATCGATTTCCTGCCGAAAATAGCCTTGCTGGTAGAGCAAACCAATTCCGACAACCGGGACGCCCAGGTTGCTTGCGGCTTTGAGCTGATCGCCGGCAACATTGCCGAGTCCGCCGGAATAAATCGGCAGCGCTTCGCTCAACATGAACTCCATGGAGAAATACGCGATTGTCGACACGCCCGAGCGCGGATGCGTCTTTTGAAACCACGCTTCCGACGTTTCGGCAAGCATTTTCTCGCGGTGGAGATCGGCCAGAAGTTTTTGAAATCCCGGGTCGGAGGTGACGGTTTGCAGTTTTTCCCGGGATACGGTTTGCAGCAGAACCCAGGGATTGTGGGTCAGTTCCCAGAGCTCCGGATCGAGTTGCTCCCAAAGCTGGTCCGCCGAGTGATTGAACGACCACCTCAGGTCCAGGGCCAAGTCGGTGAGGGCATCTGAAATGGCTGGATCGAGGGGACCGCTCAAAGATTGTCGAGCTACTCATAAACAAACTCCTCTTATGGCTTGTGGTTCAGGCATGTCTGGGCGCTGTGAGCCAGCGTTTCCGAAACGATGGTCTGGGCTTCTTGCTGGATCTTTCGTAGATGGTCCTGACCGAGAAAACTCTCGGCGTAAATCTTGTAGATTTCCTCCGTGCCCGAAGGACGTGCTGCAAACCAGCCATCCTTGGCAATCACTTTGATTCCTCCGATTGGATTGCCGTCTCCCGGAGCGGTGGTCAGAATCTTCTGGATCGGCTGACCGGCAACTTCAGTGGCGTGAATGTCGGACGGCGGACAATTTTGCCAGAGCGGCTTTTTGTTCCGGCGTAGCGGGAGCATCGATGCGTTCGTAGACGGGATCTCCCAGCTCGCGGGTGAGCTCACGATAAATCTCACCCGGATCTTTGCCCATACGCGCCGTAATTTCTGCTGACAGCAAACAAGGAATGATTCCGTCTTTATCAGTGGTCCATACGCTGCCGTCGCGCCGGAGAAAGGAGGAACCGGCGCTCTCCTCGCCGCCAAAACCCAAGCGGCCGGCGAGCAATCCTTCGACAAACCACTTAAAGCCCACCGGAACTTCATAAAGCCGCCGCCCCAGGCGAGCGCTGACACGATCGATCATGCTGCTGCTCACTACGGTCTTGCCGACGGCGACGTCCTTACTCCAATTGGGCCGGTTCGCGAACAAGTAGCTGACGCACACTGAAAGGTAGTGATTCGGAGGCAGCAACCCGCTTCCTTTGGTCACGATGCCGTGGCGGTCGTGATCGGTGTCGCTGGCAAACGCAATATCGAACTTGTCTTTCAATGCGATAAGTCTCTGCATCGCATAAGGCGAGGAAGGATCCATGCGAATCTTTCCGTCCCAATCCACGGTCATGAAGCGAAATGTAGGATCTACAGATTTGTTGACGATGGTCAGATCGAGACCGTACTGCTCGGCAATCCGCGGCCAATAATCGATGCCCGCTCCCCCGAGAGGATCCACGCCAAGCTTGATCTTGGCGTCGCGCACCGCATTCATGTCGACAACATTGTTGAGATCGCTGACATAGGCGCTCAAAAAGTCGTGCTTGTGCGTTGTGGGTGCGCGCAGCGCTTTCGCAAACAGCGTGCGCTTAACACCGTCGAGGCCGCGCTCGAGAAAATCATTGGCTTTCGATTCAATCCACGAAGTCACGCTCGAATCCGCCGGTCCTCCATGCGGAGGGTCGTATTTAAAGCCCCCGTCATCGGGAGGATTGTGAGACGGCGTGATGACGATACCGTCGGCGAGCCCTGACTTTCGTGCGCGGTTGTAAAGCAGAATCGCGTGGGAGACGGCTGGGGTGGGGGTGTATGGCGTGCCTTCGGAGAGCATGACTTCGACGTTGTTTGCCGCAAGCACTTCCATCGCGCTCGCAAATGCAGGTTCAGACAGAGCGTGAGTATCGATCCCGAGGAACAGCGGCCCGTCAATGTTCTGGAGTTTGCGGTAATCGCAAATCGCCTGCGTGATGGCCAGGATGTGCCACTCGTTGAACGCCACGTCGAACGCAGATCCGCGATGGCCGGACGTACCGAAGACAACCCGCTGTCTGGGATCGCTCGGATCGGGCCGCAACTCGTAATAGGCCGTGACGAGCTTCGGGACGTTCACAAGAATGGATGGGTCAGCCGGCTTCCCGGCAGCAGGGCTAATTGTCATGCGGCACCTCGCCGTCATCCGTCAAGAGAATTGCGCTTGATCGAGGTTCGAGCCGAAAACCGATTTGGCCCTGCGATGGGAAGGCTCTTTCCCAGGGTCGAAGAGATCGTCGGGAGCGGCTTCGGGAAGTATCGACCGCCAAACGCCAGATCTTTCCGGCCGGCAAGGCAGGAAGGTAAAAATCAACTGGACTGGTGTCGGCGTTAAACAGGAGGAACAGGTCGGGTTCTGTCTCTCCCAGAATCAGGCACGCAAAGGATTTCTGCCGCTGGTCCGCCCAGTCGGGAGTGGCGCCGTTTGGCGCGAACCACTTTATCTCTGCATCCGTGTAGAACGTTTCTTTTCGCAAAACAGGATGGGCGCGACGAAAGGCGATCATTCCCCCGAGTGAAGCGGTGGATCTCCTTGTGCTTTTCGAGCAGGCTCCAGTCAAACCAGCTCACCTCGTTATCCTGGCAGTAGGCATTGTTATTGCCGCGCTGGGTTCGGCGAAACTCATCGCCGCCGAGCAACATGGGAACTCCGCGAGAGATAAACAGGGTTAACAGGAAATTCTTGATCAAGCGGTTGCGCATGCCCTCGACAGCGGGATCCTCGCTCGGCCCTTCCACGCCGCAATTGTCGCTGTAGTTGGCATCGGTTCCATCGCGGCTGAACTCGCCATTTTCGTAATTGTGCTTCTGCTTGTAGCTGACCAGGTCGTTCAGCGTGAAGCCGTCATGACAAGTGACGAAGTTGAGGCTGCTTGCGGGCCCCTTGCCCGAGCTTCGGTACAAATCCGAGCTTCCACAGATTCGGCTTGCGAACGATCCGATCATGCCCGCGTCGCCAATCCAGAAGCGGCGCACATCGTCACGGAAACGGCCATTCCATTCCGTCCAGCGCTTGGTGGAAAAATCTCCCACTTGATAGGCGCCGCCTGCGTCCCAGGCTTCCGCGATGATCTTTACGTCGCGCAGGATGGGATCCTCGGCAATGCCTTCGAGAAGCGGAGCGTCGCGCAGAATGTTCCCATGCTCATCCCGGCCCAGGACGGAAGCGAGGTCGAAGCGAAATCCGTCAACGTGCATGTGCATGACCCAGTAACGGAGCACACTCGTGACGAACTCTCTTACGACAGGGTGGTTGGCATTCAGCGTATTGCCCACGCCGGTAAAATCCTTGTAGTACCGGCAGTTCTCTTGCAACATATAGAAGATCGAGTTCTCAATGCCGCGCAGGCAGATCGTGGGCCCCAGTTCATCGCCCTCAGCTGTGTGGTTCAAGACAATGTCCAGAATCACTTCAATGCCGGCGCGGTGAAAGGCCTTGACCATCTCTCGGAATTCCACGGTCTGCCGCCAGTGCGATCCTTCAAAGCTGTAGGACTGCTTGGGAGCAAAGAAGGCGACCGGATTGTAGCCCCAGTAGTTCTTGAGTTTCTCTCCTGTAATTGGATTGAGCCGCTGCGACTCATTTTCGTTGAACTCGAGAACCGGCATCAGCTCAATGGCGGTCACTCCCAGGTCCTGGAGGTACGGGATTTTTTCGATCAACCCGGCGAAGGTTCCAGGATGCGCCACACCCGAACTGGGATGGATTGTGAAACCGCGAACGTGTGTCTCGTAGATGACCGTATCAGAGGCGGAATGCTTTGGAGGAGAATCCATCTCCCAGTCGAAATCGTCGCGGGTAACGATGCATTTCGGCGTGGTGCCGGCGTTATCGACAGTCGAAATGCTTAAGTCAGCTAGTCTGCTGGAGGAATCGTAGCCGCGGGCGGCTGAAAAATCCCAATCCTTGACGCCGGCAATTGCTCTTGCATACGGATCCAGAAGCAACTTGTGCGGGTTGAAGCGATGGCCTTCTTCCGGTTGATAAGGCCCTTCGATGCGATAACCATAGAGTTGCCCCACGGCAATGCCTCGCACCCAAACGTGCCAGATGTCGCCGGTCCGATGACGCGTTGGATCCAAATCAATGATCCTCGCCGGAGAAGAATCGTCAGGATGCTGGTAGAACTCCAGGCGAACACGGGTCGCGTGACGGCTGAACAAAACGAAACTGACTCCGTCTCCTTGTTGATGTGGCCCCCCAATCGGAAGCGGAGTTCCCGACTGAATATCACTTTCGTCTAGGCGACGCTTCGAGTGCGGAACGTCTCTGCCATGATTCTGCCTCTCGCGTCGTTCGATCGTGCAGTGGATCGACGATAGGACTGTGCTATTTCTTCGGTGCAATCGAGACATCTTCCTCACCGGCGCTGCTTGTTCCACCCGTGGAAACGCGAGTGGTCACCCGCATCCCACGCCTCACGGAGTCCAGGAGTACTCAGATCCCAGTCCGGGCGGATTTCGCTCGTCACGATGCGCAGATCGCGCCAAAGATCGGCGATCGACGGACGGCCCCAGAACCAGTAGCCGTTATAGATGCTGTAAATCACGAGGCCCGGCTTGAGCACGAGCGTATGCGGGATCATCGGATTGTGCTCGGGGTCAGTGTACTCCTGGATGTCGAGATCCTTTTGAATCGTTCGGTCGGGGTCCGAAAGGAAGGTCCACTGGGCTCCGACTGACGCGCGGAATTCCTGCAGAGTATGGTGATCGTCGGTGGCGATGGTGACGACCTGCGTGTACGCCACCGCGATCTTCGGGTAGAACGCGGCGAGTTCCAAATGCTGCTGGTGCTCCTTTGGGCAATAGTGGCCGCGCGCCAGCGTAAGGATCAGCGGATCATCGCCCTGCAGCTCGCTGAGCTTGCGCGTTTGCCCGTGTGATCGGGCAGTTCGTAGTCGGGGAAAATGCCTCCGGGCACGATATCAGAACGCATGATTCGACTCCTTTTGATTTTGTCGCGGGCCAGCGTCTGGCCTAGGATCCTTTTATATACGATGCAGCTGGCCGAGCCTGCGGCTACCAGCGACGAGCCGGTGCGGCGCCATCCACGTGCAGTATCTCTCCGTTCACATGACCAGCCTGTGCCAGGTAAAGAACGGCATCGACAATATCCTTTACCGTCGCCTTTTTCACGACCGGCTGCGTCGGGTCTTGGGATCATTCGCGTGCATCGGTGTATCCACTTCGCCGGGGGCTACAGCATTAAAGCGAATGCCATCTTTTCCATACTCGACGGCGAGATTCTGGGTCGCTGCATTCAAGCCACCCTTTGTCATCATCGAAATCGAGCCATTTTCGCCGGCGATTGGCCGATCGGCAAGCGCCGCGCTGATGCTCACAACGCAGCCCGATTTCTGATTCAGCATCTCTTTCACGGTGCGCTGAGTGATGTAGAAGAATCCGAGCAAGATTTGTGGAGACAAGGGCGTCAAAGTCCTCGATCGTGAAATCAGTGAAAGGCTTGTTCAGGAAGATGCCGGCGTTATTCACCAAGAACATCGACGGTTCCGAAGTTGTTGATTGCTGCCTCGACTGCCTTGGCAGCCGTTTGCTGCTTGCCGATATCGCCATCGACGAGAACCAGGCTGCCTGAAGCAGTCAACTTTCGACTGGCGTCTACGAGAGGTTGCGACGACGTTATAACCCTCCTGCAAGAAACCGTTCGACCAAGCCCGCGCCAATGCCGCCTGATGCTCCGGTGATGATCGCTGTTTGTTTGTCCGACATGCGTAGCCTTTGTTTAAGCCGGTTGTGAAAGCTCCGATTGTATTCATTCGGCCCACTTGAATCATCACAACAGAGGCTTGGGAGGTGAACAATTGGACGATAGTATTGTCGATACTTTGGTATCGGCGCTGCTGCTATGTAAACGGCCCGAGTTTATCGAGGATGACGGGCAGGAATTCCGCGACCGTCGGATGAATATGCATGGCGCGCTGGATGACCGTGCAGGGCGCTTTCGCATACATCACGTCCAGCAGAACGTGAATCACTTCATCGCCTCCGATTCCAAGAATCGCAGCCCCCAGGATCTGTTTCGTTTCCGCATCGACGCAAATTTTGATGAAACCCTGGGTCTCGCCTTTTTCCTCGGCGCGGCTTACTTGACTCATAGGAAATTTCACTGCAAGGGCACGACGCCCGGATTTCCGCACGTCTGCGTCCGTCATGCCGCATCGCCCTAGCGGCGGATCGATAAATAGCCCGTAGGCCTGGATCCGGTCGGAAACGCGGCGATGGTCAGCGTTGAAGAGATTGTCCGCGACGATTTCGTAATCGTTATACGAAGTATGCGTAAAGGCGCCGCGGCCGTTGCAGTCACCGAGCGCCCAGATGCCGGGGACGTTGGTTTGCAGTTGATCGTCGACCGTTATGTAGCCGCGGTTGTCGGTGGCAACTCCAGCCCGGTCCAGCCCCAGGTCGCTAGTGTTGGGAATACGTCCGACGGCGAGAAGAACGTGAGTGCCCACGACTTCTGGCGGGCCTTCCTCGCAAGTGATGCCGACAGCGACGCCGCCATCGCGCTTTTCGAGCGAAATACACTTTGCATTCAGCCGGATTTGTATGCCTTCAGCCTCCAGAATTTCGCGCACGGCATCGGATACATCTTCGTCCTCGCGCCCAATCAGCCGCGGGCCCATTTCCACAATCGTTACTTCGCTCCCGAAGCGGCGATAAATCTGCGCGAACTCCAGCCCAACATAACTTCCGCCGACAATGATGAAATGCTCGGGTAAGACATCTAAGTCCATCATGGATGAGTTGGTGAGAAATGGAACGTCGTGAACACCCGGCATTTCTGGAATCCGAGCGCGGCCGCCCACGTTGATAAAAATCTTGTCGGCTTGGAGAACTTCATCGTTGACCACGACAGTATTCGCCGACTGAAAGCGGGCCTGACCCTGAATGACGGTACAATTCGTCATTCCTCGGAGCCATTCTTCCACCCCCTTGCTGGACGTCGCGGAGGCTGCATCTTTGCGGGCTTTGACGCGCTTCATATCGACGAGCAGATCGCCAGTCGAGAAACCATATTCCGCGCCTCGTCCGGTAAGATGGATCGCATAGGCACTCGCTACGAGCGTCTTTGTGGGGGTGCATCCCGTATTCACGCAGGTGCCGCCGAATTTATCGCGTTCGATAATGGCGACGGATTTGCCGGCACTCGCGAACCGCGCTGCCAGGGGCGGGCCCGCCTGGCCCGTCCCGATAATGATTGCGTCGAAATGCTTGATAGGAGGGACTGTGACTGCAGCGCTCATCGTCGTTGCTCCGATCAACTCAACGTTCATTGCGCCGGAAACGCAAAGACCAATTTACTGGACAAGATATTGACCAACGCCGAAGTATGGTTGGCGGGTTTCATTTTCGCCGACGCCGGTAGCGCAGGTACAGATACGCAGCCTTTTCCTTGGCGCTGACCATTTCAAACCAGGGAGCGGAATTCGGCACAAACTCCACTCCTTGCACAACTGCCGGTCGAGTTGCATCGCCCTTGCGGCCCGCGATTTGCGGCGAGAGCGTCAGAAAGAGTTCGTCTACAACTTTCGCCGCGAGAAATTGTCCGAATAACGTAGGGCCGCCTTCGTGGAGAAGCCTATTCACCCCAAACTGCGACTGAAGCAATTGCAGGATCGCACGCGGAGCAATGCTGCCGCGACTCGATTTCAAAGCATGAACCTCAACGGAGCCTAATTTCGCCGCCCCCCGCCGCGTGAGTTCATCTTTGCCAGTTGCGGTTGTGATCACCACGGTGCGGATAGCCGGTGTTCGGAAAATCGCTCTCTTCAACTCCAGTTGGCCGCTACCGCTAACGATCACGAGCAGAGGATATCGAGGTTTATGCTGCACGTTCACTCGGTATTCTTCATATAATTCCTTGGCACCGTGGTAGGCATATCCAGGAGTCCAAAGGCTCTTCGCGCTTACATCGTGCAGGGTTCCAGCGCCGACCATGATGGCATCTGCAGAAGCTCGTAGCAGGCCCATGATGAATCGGTCAGCACGATTGGAACCACTGATGGTTCCGCCGCCAGACTTACCCTTAATCCCGAAGCTGACGACCCCGTCAAGAGTGGAAACAAAATTCGCAAGGACAAACGGACGCGAAGCGGGTGCTCTGCGAAAGTGCAGATCCCCGTCATACAGCTCTCTCAATTTCTGCGGGAGTGCTGATTGAGCGTGCTCCCTGTCACAATCAATCAGCGTCCGTACCAGCCCCATTTGCTGCCTTTCTGGAAGTCGCCGCGGAGGGAGAAACGACCGGGGCGCCCGGGCCACGTGTTAACCGTATGTGAGGTCGGTGCTCTGTCCGATCTCGATGATATAGCCGTCAGGATCGCGGATGTAGCAGCGTATCTCGCCGTACTTGGGGATCGGCGCCGTGATGAACTCGGCTCCTCGACTCTTCCATAATTCATAGCACGCTTGAATATCCGCAACACGGAAATTCATAAAGCTGTTGATGTGATTCGGGTCGGGAACGCTGAGCGATACCGTCGGCTTATCCGGGGTCGGGCCGCCTCCAACGTTCAGAATCATCCAGATATTCGCAAGCAGAAGGTACCCAGGCGCATTGCCGTCACCCAGGCTCAGAATTTGAGCGCCAAAGACCTTTTCGTAATAGCGAGCCGATCGCTCGATGTCGGTGACGGTGAGAAATTGCGCGATGCTGAACCCCTCTCGCGGGGGCATCTCGTAGCTCTTCTGTCCGATTTGTACGCTCATTGACGACTCCTGTTCCGATAAGCGGCGCTCATCGGCTGATTCTGTTGAAGTGGGTTATGGCTGGGGGAATCCAAACATCAACCACGACTGATTGGCCACCCAATGAGGATACAGCTCCGTCATCTGATCGAACAGTTCCTGATCGGACGCCGCGGTTTTCTGCAGCCGGTCGAAGTCCTCGAGGTAACGCTTGGTGTCCTGGATCGTCGAGGGAGAGTCAGGCGCGCCAGGTTTCTTGTGACCGGCGACGACCATCGTCGGGTTCAGCGCTGCCAACCGGTCCAGCGCCGCGATCCAATTCTGCCGACTCTCTGGAGTGGTGTCGCCAACGTAGACGCGGCATTGGTTATAGACAACGTCGCCAGCGACAATGAGACCGATTGATGGAACGTATAAAGACGTCGAATCGGGACTATCGGTGCGGCCCTGCTCGATGATGCGCAATTCCTGACCCTCGAGAGTGAATGTGTCGTGCTCGTAGGGCTCGGGTGGAATCAATTTGGTGGGAATTTGCCCGGGAAACATGCGGCGGGCCAACCGCTCCACGATGGGAGTGAAAGACATCTGCATAGCGCTCACCGCATCGGGCGTTGCGATCGCGCGAGCGCTCGGGAAACGATCAAGCAGAATGCTCAGACCGTAGAAGTGGTCGAAGTGAGCGTGCGTGATATAGATGGTCTCCAGATTGCGATTGTGCAGCGCAACCCAATCCGCGAGAGCCTCGGCTTCAGCCACCGTCCCCATCGCGTCCACCAGCACCGCGCCGTACTCGCCGAAAATTAAAGTCGAAGTGATCGGGTCAAAGCCGAGCGGTTCGCCGAACGGCTTTGGCCGCTCGCCGACCATCGCCTTTCCTGGGGCGGTAAAAACGTTCACGCCAAGCGGGCTCGATGCGACAGACGCCGCCGCGCGCGTGGTCTCTTCCAGTCCATTCTTGCTGTCCACTTGGGACTCCTTCAGAAGTCAGAACGAGTGACTGCCTGACGCGAGATTGGCAGAAGCGCGACGACGAATCCATTGGACGAACGTATTGACCAATACCAAAGTATCGATTGGACAATGGTTGCAGAGCAGAGTGTGCCTAACTCTTTGGAGCCCCAATACCAAGGTATCGCCAATACCATCGTCCAATTGATTCGACGGCGACACATCGAGTCTAATCGCTGCATCGCGGCGCTACACCCGCCGTTTAACCGAATATTCGAAGAAAGGATGGCAAAAATATGCCGCAAGCCACCTGGGAACCTCACGAGAAACACGGACTCCTGACAACGCAGAGCGATTTACCTGACAGCGTCTATGCGTTTCCGAAGCAGCGTAAAGAACCGCTGACGGACGCGGATCATGTGCGTAACGCGGTCGCGCGGTTCGATCAAGTCATCGACGTCTCCGATGCCGACCGCGCTTTGGCGTTCGCGAACATCGAGAAAGCTGCAAGCTATTACGGCGTCGACCTCTCAGAAACCTCCTGGCACGAACTGGGCGTACATCCCCAAAAGAATCGAAGAGAGGCCGCCGCCAAAGGCGTTGCGACGCGCGAACGCCGAGAGCACAGGTAAGATCTCATATGAGGAGATGAACCGTGAAAGCAATTGTTGTGCACCAATATGGTGGCCCGGAAGTACTGAAGTTCGAGGACTACCCTGATCCGGTGCCGGGCCCCGGCGAAGTATTGGTGCGGGTCGCCGCAGCGAGCGTGAATCCGATCGATTGCAAGCGGCGTGCCGGACTGACAAAGGACTTTTATCCTATGACCTTTCCAAGTCTCATAGGAGTTGATATGTCGGGGACTGTGGTCAAGGTTGGTCCAGGGGTGGACATTTTTACCGCCGGCGATCAAGTGTTCGCAATGGCAGACAATACATACGCCGAACTATGCGTCGTGAAAGCGGACGCTCTTGCGAATATTCCTGCGGGCCTTGACATGATTCAGGCGGCGGCGCTGCCACTGGTGACGGTCACGGGCAACCAGCTCCTTGCAGCCACGGAAATCAAAGCGGGGCAGACGGTTCTGGTCGTTGGTGCTGCTGGAAACGTAGGGCGCTCGGCGGTATACACTGCGAAAGATCGAGGGGCGACTGTGATCGCGGGGGTATTGAAGAAGCAGATGGATGACGCGAAGACTACCGGCGCGGATCAGATGGTCGCAACCGACGACGACAGCGCGCTTGCGAATCTTCCTCCGCTCGATGCGGTTGCTGATACGGTCGGTAGAACAACCGCAGAGAAGTTGATCGCCAAGGTCAAGCCCGGAGGAGTGTATGCATCGGTTGTCGAGCCACCGGGGAACGCCGCGAAGTACCCATCTGTAAAGGTGGTGCCGGTATTCTCGCATTTCGACAGAGAGACGCTCCAGTTCATGGCCGAAGCGGTGCGAGATGGCAAGCTGGTAATCCCGATCAGCGAGAAATTCCCGCTCAATAAAGCGGCCGAGGCTCAGGCAGCGGTAGAAAAGGGTAGTGCCGGAAAGATTTTGCTGATACCTTAAACTCCTTGGCGGACATCGAACGCCAAAAGGGCAAATCGAAATGAAGAAGAGTCGGCGCGGAATTAATCCTGCTTCGAAGCCGAGCGGCAATGGATGCGTAGAATGCCTGGCTTCGCCGAACGGCTGGTGGCTTCATCTCCGCCGGTGTGCGGAGTGTGGGCACATCGGATGCTGCGACAGTTCTCCGAGTCAACATGCCACCAAGCACGCGGAAGCGACGGGACATCCAATCATTGCCAGCTTCGAGCCGGGCGAGGATTGGTTCTACGATTACGAAACGCGGGCGATGATCGAAGGTGCGAAATTGCTTCCGCCGCATTCGCATCCCGCAAGCCAGCCCGTACCTGGACCCGCCGGAAGGGTGCCCGCCGATTGGGAATCGCAGCTGAATTAACTGGCTGTTCCAGACAGCGAATGAAACGCTTTTATCGGTTTGCGTTTTCGGTTGCATCGAAATTCATCTTGTAACAGGAGGCACCAAATGGATCTGCCTAACGCGCCGATTGCGCACGAAGGCTTTTACGCGTGCCCCTTCTTCACCGTGCGAGACCAGGAACAATCGCGGGACTTTTATGTCCGAATTCTTGGCGGGAAATTGATCAGGCCGGACAATCCCTGCTACATCAAGCTCGAGAATACGTGGATCATTCTCAATTCCGGCGGGGGCCCGACTTCCGACAAGCCGGAGGTCACCCTCGAAACGCCGCCGGATGTGAACAGAGTGAGTAGCTTCCTTAATTTGCGCGTCGCCGACATCTGGGCCTGCTACAAAGAATGGGGCAGCAAAGGTGCGTTCTTTATTACTGAGCCGTTGCCCAATCCAGACGGCTGGGAATGGCGCTGCTACATGCGCGATCCCGACGGCTACATCATCGAGGTTGGCCAATATACTCAAATGGCCATCGACTGGTTCAACAGCCACAGCGACTGATTCGGTAACCGCACTCGATACCAAGGTATCGCCGATACCAAAGTCCAATTGTTTTCTTCGTTTCACCTCAGGCTTAATCGGAATGGGTCGGCGCGTATGTTGATCGGACCCGGAAAAGCGTTTGTGTGAAGGAGATCACCATGTCCGAACATGTAACGAAATTCCCGAAGCAAGAACAGGAAGACCAGGAGCTGGAACCGCGCGCGGAAGTGAGACGAATGGGCAGTCTTACGATTTTTGTGATCGTCGTAACATTGATCGCGCTGGTGTTCCTCGTGGCCCTTCATGCCCAGGACAAGTACGCGCTGGTATCGCCCGACGGAATCGCGTTCTCTGACTTCACGGGATACGAGGACTGGGCCGACGTCTCTTCCGCCAAACAAGACGACATTCTCAAGGTCATCGTAGCCAATCCGAAGATGATTACGGCGTTCAAAGGCGGAGTTCCCGTCAACGGTCAGCCCTTCCCGGAGGGTTCCATGATTGTGAAGCTCCAGTGGAAGGTGAAGAAGAGCACAGAGGCCCAATTCGCCGTGGACGTGCCGGACTACTTTACCCAGGCCTTCGTGATGGAAAAGGACAGCAGGAGATTCCCGAAAAGCAACGGCGGGTGGGGATATGCGGTGTTCAACTACGACGTCGCAACGAAAAAGTTCACGGCCGATCCCACGAGCCACTCAGACTGCGGAAACACCTGCCATACGGCAGTGAAGCAGAAGGACTACATTTTCCACCCGTATGAGCAGCGTTGAAGTGGGTCCGCTTCCGACGTAAGAGTACTCGACGCGGCGCGATTTAATTGAGAACTGCGCAGGCCAGCCTTCCCCTCGGCACGCCCATCGAGCTCGAAGTCATTTTCAAATTGCGTAGTCAATCCGGGCGTCGAAGCGTGTGACTTCACGTTCGGCTAGAACTTATCGTGCCCTGCAACCTTCCTTGGCTCAGCTTATCCCGGACGGTAACCAGCGGATAACTCAGCCTAACCCATGGATAGCAAGCCTAACCGGCAACATTCGTATGAAAGGAGACAATTTATGAAGAACTCAGAAGCAATCGAAATCTCACGCCGGCGTTTCACAATCGCCGGACTATCAGCGGGGGCCGCATTAGTTGCTTCTCCCGCACTTTTCGCAGAAGGTGTCGAGCCATTGTCCGGCAAACCGCAATCAACAGGTGCTCTCGCGATCCAGCCGGGTATGCACACATCGTTCGCCTCAATGAAGCAGATCGATGCCGGCCTACTCAACATTGGATACGCGGAAGACGGCCCGGCAGATGGACCCGCCGTGACTCTTCTCCACGGCTGGCCCTATGACATTTACAGCTTCGTCGATGTTGCACCGCTGCTGGCGTCGAAGGGCTACCGGGTGATCGTCCCATTTCTGCGCGGCTATGGCACCACGAAATTTCTCTCGAGCGAAACCATGCGGAACGCCCAGCAGTCGGCGGTCGCTCTCGACATCATTGCTCTGATGGATGCCCTCAAAATCCAGAATGCGATCATCGGCGGCTTTGACTGGGGCGCGCGCACGGCAGATGTTCTGGCTGTGCTCTGGCCGGAACGCTGCAAGGCGATCGTTTCCGTCAGCGGCTATCTGATCAGCAGCCCGGCGGGCAACCAGGTACCCGTGCCACCCGAGCCCGCGTTCCTGTTTTGGTACCAGTACTATTTCGCAACCCCAGTCGGCAAAGCCGGCTATGCGAAATACCTCGATCAATTCAATAAGTTCATCTGGCACCAGGCTTCACCAAAGTGGAATTTCGATGATGCTACGTACGACCGCACGGCAGCGTCCTTCAACAATCCCGACCATGTTGACATCGTGATCCACGACTATCGTTGGCGGCTTGGCCTGGCCGACGGCGAGCGGAAATATGATGATCTGGAAAAGCGGCTGGCCGCGCTTCCTGCCGTTTCCGTACCTGCGATTACCATGGAAGGTGATTCCAATGGTGCGGCGCATCCGCCCAGCACGGCGTATCGCGATAAGTTCTCCGGCAAGTACGACTACCGCCTCATCGCTGGCGGCATCGGGCACAATATACCGCAGGAAGCTCCGCAGGCGTTTGCCCAAGCCGTGATCGACGTCGACGGATTTTGACTTAGCGAGTCCCCGCGTTTCCATTCGATCAATGCATGGCGCGGGCCCCTCTATGCGCCCCGTTAGGGTTTAGCTTCGGATGAACGCCAGCAGGTCCGCATTGATTACGTCGGCATGAGTGGTCATCATGCCGTGAGGGTAGCCGGGGTAAATCTTGAGCGTACTGTTCTTGAGCAGTTTCGCCTGCAGCAAAGAAGCGTCCTTGTAAGGAACGATTTGATCGTCGTCGCCCTGCATCACGAAGGTCGGCACCGTGATCGCTTTCAGATCTTCTGTCTGGTCGGTCTCGGAAAACGCCTTGATACCGGCGTATTGAGCGTAAGCGCCGCCGATCATCCCTTGACGCCACCAGTTTTGGATTGTCCCCTGCGAAACCTTCGCGCCGGGCCGGTTGAAACCATAAAATGGACCCGAAGCCAGATCCAGGTAGAACTGCGCCCGATTATCAGCGAGCGCCTTGCGTAATCCGTCGAACACTTCGATGGGCGTGCCGCCGGGGTTGCTTTTCTGTCTTAAGCATAAGCGGGGGAACGGAAGAAATGAGCACGGCCTTGGCGACGCGACCCTGCGGCTGGCCGTATTGAGCGACATAGCGTGCCACTTCGCCACCGCCCGTCGAATGGCCGATATGGACCGCATTCTTCAGGTCGAGATGTTCGGCCACCGCCGAGGCGTCTGCCGCGTAATGGTCCATATCGTGGCCGGCGCCCACCTGCGTTGAGCGGCCGTGACCGCGCCTGTCATGCGCAACGACGCGATAGCCGTTGGCAAGGAAGAACAGCAACTGATTGTCCCAGTCATCCGACGAAAGTGGCCAGCCGTGATGAAACACGATGGGCTGCGCGTCCTTCGGACCCCAGTCTTTGAAGAAAATCTGCGTGCCGTCTTTGGTTGTAATCATGGGCGTAGCATCCCTCCAGGTTTTGATTGTAACTGCAGAGGAAGATTCAACGGCGACTAGTTAGGCTCGGGTTGGGCCTTTGCTAAGTCCAACTCGAGAACGCCATCCTTCACCGTGGCCTTCACCTCGGCTGTGTCAACCGCGGTCGGAAGATCGATGACGCGCAGAATTACATCGGAGTAAGTCTCCGTGTAAATTCTTTTGTGGGTGTGGGACCCATTCTGCGTTACCCGCTTGCCGGCGATTGTAACGCGGCCCGGTTCCACCTCTATCTCCAGATCCTTTTCCTTGAAGCCGGGGACATCAACACGCACGGTCAGGGACCTGGGGGATTCCGAAATAGCAATATAGGCGGGATGGAGGAACTCCATCTCGGCCTGGAGCCAATCTGCCAACTCGTGGCCGATGTGCTCCCCACTCGCGGAAATCTCAAACGCACGACGGGCAATGCTGTCGCGAAGATCGTGCATCTCCTGAATCAGTTGGTTTGCGTGATCCCGCTGAGGGCGTGTCTTCGGTTCCTCTAAGAGCGCTATTGCTGATCCGTGCATTTCTTCCTCCTTTGCCCATCGAAGGGCTTCAACGTTACTTGCAATCCTCGCGTGGATTGCGATCAATTGGCATTTACCGAAACGGTGGAACGAACCAATGTCTCAGTCGAAACGAATCAACTGAGAGTACGATGATCGAGATGAATTGCAGAAGACTTAGGCTGGCTTCTATCGCCCTATAACTTGATGGCATCCCCGTATCCCCGCTCTCGTTCGCCTGCCACCGAAAGGGCCATCCTCAACTTCTGATTCTTGATAAGAAGCTCGCACACATACTTTTGCAAAGTCTCTAAGTGGTCTTGCCAATCCTCTTCAAGCCTTTGCTTCCATTCTTCATGCACTCGTATTTCAATGAGTGCTCCCTCCTTCGTTTGCCTGGCGGAAGTGACTCCAGCATGCGTTTGAGCGAATTGCTCCCGACGTAATTGAGTAGCCATAACATCTCCGGTGCGAGTAGCCGTGGTTGCCATAAAGGTGCACTATTGCCTTGGTAGCACGGACAGTTGTCGTCTACGAGGGCCCCGCCTGCAGGTAAAGCGAATGCAGAAAGGGCCGCCATCCAGATCACGCGGAAGTTGGCGCGATAGCTGCCGAGTCTCTATTTCCGTTCCATCCACGCCTGCTTCCCGGCTGTTTCGCCGCGATCCACCGGCCGCCTGCAAGCAATTGCAATGATTAAGCCAGAAGCGAAGAATCGAATCCATTGGACTTTGGTATTGAGTGATACCTAGGTATGAATCCGTCTGTTTCGCGCTCATGGCTGTGGAAAAAATTGGAGCAGCCGTCGGGCTAGCGGCTCATTCAACCTGGGGACTAAGTGCCTGAACTGGGGTATGATAGATGCACGATCGGAAGCGGGTGCATTTCCCTTCTGCGTTGCGCAGATAACGTTTCCCCAGCCAGCTCAGGATCCCACGGTCGAAATCGCAAGCGGGCCCACATTCCAGACAACGATTGGTAAGATGCGCCTGCCCTAAGCAGGCGTCCTGGAGCGCGCTACGCCTCCTATCCCATCAAGATCCTTGTTCGAGCAGAGTTTTACGGAGGGATCAAAAAATGACCAGGACCGCTCCGCCAATTTCTTTGGCAGGCTCTCAACTTGGCGCAGTTCGCCACGTTTGTGCGTTCTTCTCGAACGACGAAGAAGAATATCGCGTGTTGCTTCCATTCATCAAAGAGGGACTGGAGCGCGGCGACAAGGCGATTCATGTCGTCAATCCCCAACAGCGGGATGAACACCTGCGTCGGCTCGCTTCTGCGGGAATCGACTCGGCGGTTGCTGAGCAGACCGGGCAATTGGAAATCAAGATCAACACCGAAGCATATCTTCGCGATGGCCAATTCGATCAGGACCGCATGCTCGAGACCTTCGAACAACTTGCTTCAGGAAATGCGCCAGGAGGGTTTCCGCTTAGTCGCATTGTGTGCCGAATGGATTGGGTGGTTGGAGACAAGTGCTCGGCTGGAGAACGTAATTGAATTTGAATCGCGCGTGAACGATATCTGGAGCCGGCACGACGACGCGGTGATCTGCACATACCATCTCTCCCAATTCAAAGGCGATGCCGTAATCGATATTCTTCGCACGCATCCCCTGGTCATCATTGGCGGCATTCTGCAGCAGAATCCATTCTTCACTCCGCCAGAGGAATTCCTCCGGGAATATCGCGCACGGCGGTCCGAGCCGGGTAGCTTGCCCATCCAGGAGTCCTGAGATGGCAGTCAGCGATTCTGCAGGGGAGCTGAAGTACCTTCAGCGCTGCATGAGCGATCTGGTCAGCGTGCTCGCACTGCCTGCGGTTTGGAGCGGGCAAGAGTCCGCGCCAAATCGTGACCACCTTCCACGACGCTCCTGATGGCGACACTGAATCTGGGTTTCCTCTATACACGTGTAAGGATCGAAACGGATGGGGAGCCGATCGAAGAACTAAGGACCGCGCCGCCTTACGCGACAATGCAAAATACGGAGCAGATCCGCCACGCACTCAATGAGCGATTCGGAGACGACCCTCGGAAGTGGCCGCCGGAGATACGCAGCCATGTCGGTGGCCAGGAGATTTCACTCGTCACTACGCATTTGGGAATCGAGGGCGAAATTGGATTCGTCCTTGCCGGATCCGAGCGAGCTGATTTCCCAACGCAGTCCGAGCGATTGCTTCTGGGTGTGGTGGCCAATCAAATCACTGTCGGACTGCAGCAAGCGCGCCTCCTCAGCGAACAGAAACGCGTCGCCGACGAGCTCGATCGGCGGGTTGCGGAACGAACAAGAGAGCTTGCCGAAAGCAACCAAGCGCTGCAGCTTCAGGTCGAATTGCTGCAGCATCTTCCCGTATCGACCTGGACGCTCAAGCCTGATGGGACACCGGATTTCGTGAATCAGGTTTGGCTTGAGTTTTCCGGTCAGACTCTCGATTTTGTCCGATCTCATCCCGAGGCATGGATGACAGCCGTCCACCCCGACGATCGCGAAGCAGCATCGAGGGCCTTCTGGGATGCAGTGCGCACGGGGCAGGGTTTTGCGATTGAAACCCGGTCTCTTCGCGCTCAGGACGGGGCCTGGCGCTGGCATCTGCAACAAGCTGTGGCCCTGCGCGATGCAGAAGGAAGAGTTCTCAAATTCGTCGGTACCACCACCGACATCGACGACCAGAAACGCGCCCAGGAAGAACTGCGAGCGAGCGAAGGCAAGCTGCGGCGGGTGATCGATACTATTCCCACTTTGTCCTGGTGCAATCTACCCGACGGCCCAAACGAGTTTCTCAGCAAAGGCTGGCACGATTACACAGGTGTCTCTCCCGAAGAAGCGCACGGCTGGGGCTGGCAGGTTACGTTTCATCCGGAAGATTTGCCGGCCCTGATGGAAAAATGGAAGGGGCTGTTACTCTCCGGCGAGCCAGGTGAGATCGAAGCACGGATTCGCCGGCACGACGGAATCTATCGCTGGTTTCTCATCCGCGTGGCTCCGTTCCGCGATGAATCCGGCGCGATTCTGCGCTGGTACGGAACGGCGACGGATATCGACGAACGGAAGCGGAGCGAAGCAAGGCACCGGGTTGTGGTTGAAACAGCTAGTGACGCGGTGGTCAGTATCGACGAAAGCGGCGCCATCATTTTTGCGAATCCCGCAACAAAGCGGATATTTGGATACAATCCGGAGGAACTTATCGGCAAACCTCTCACGGTTCTCATGCCCGGAGCAATGCGCAAATTCCATGAGGCGGGTCTCAAGAGATATCTGGAAACCGGCGAGAGACGTCTGAACTGGCAAGGTACCGAAGTGACGGCACGGCGGGCTAACGGTGAAGAATTTCCAGCGGAGGTCTCATTCGGGGAGATGACCGCGGATCAGCGAAAGGTATTCACCGGATTCATTCGAGATATCTCCGAAAAGAAGCGCGCTGAAGAGGAGTTACGCAATACTCAGGAAGAGCTCGCAAGAATGATGCGAGTTATGACCATCGGACAACTGACTGCTTCGATCGCGCACGAGGTTAACCAGCCGCTATCGGGCATCATCACGAATGCCAGCACTTGTTTGCGCATGTTGAAGGGCGATCCGCCGAATATCGATGGTGCGCGGGAGACCGCGCAACGCACGATTCGCGACGGCAATCGCGCGTCAGACGTGATCACTCGACTGCGCACGCTTTTCAGCAAGAAGCAAACTGAGATCGAGCCACTCGACCTGAATGAAGCGGCTCGCGAAGTTATCGCGTTGCTGTCGGGAGAGTTGCAGAGTAACAAAGTAGTTCTCAAACAGGAATTCAGCGATCGGCTTCCGATTGTTCATGGTGACCGTGTTCAACTACAGCAGGTGATTCTGAATCTGCTCCGTAACGCGTCCGACGCGATGAGCAGCGTCGAAGATCGGCCGCGGCAAGTGGTGCTTAGAACGGAGCTGGAGGGCGAGCATGTGCGCCTTTTAGTTCAAGATTCCGGCGTTGGCTTTACGCCTGAAGTTGCCAGTAAAATGTTCGAATCTTTCTATACGACAAAGTCAGACGGCATGGGAGTCGGACTGTCTGTTAGCCGTTCGATTATTGAAGCGAATCATGGACGGCTATGGGCGACGCCGAACGAGGGACCAGGGGCCACTTTCGCATTCTCAATTCCTTGCGAGCATGGGCCTCACTCTCGGGAGGGACTGCGAGAACCCTCTTGACCGGAAATTGCGGGGATCGAGAATCCGCCGCACGCTCTCGTTACGATCTCGATTCTCGGAGCCGGGGATCAGACGGGGTGCTTCGATCGGGATGCTGAATCGGCGTTCGGATCGCGCTTCTAAAATACCCTTGAGCGTGCCAGCCGTTTACGTGCTCTATGGAGCCTGGATTTGACCGCCGTCACGGAGAGGTCAAGCGTTCGAGCCACCTCCCTTAATGAACACTCGCGTTCAATCCAAATTGTCATTGGGGTGCGGAGGCTGTGATCGAGCTTGCTCATTGCATGCAAGGCGCAGTAACACCTCTGGCGCTGATCATAAAGCTGCTCTGGATTCAAAGCTGTATCTCGAACGTCAATCGGTAAAGCAGGTTCGTCTGACTCCGATGGCGGTTCGAATGAGACTTCGGCTTGCCTGCGGCGCTTGCGCAACACCATCAGTGCGGAATTGATAGCAATCCTCGTTAGCCATGAAGCGAATTGAGATCTTCCTTCAAAGGAATCGAGCGCCAAATACGCGCGAAGAAATGTATCCTGAAGGGCATCCTCGGCGTCTTCGTGGTTTCTGGTGATTGATTGAATCCGTCTGTAAAGACGCTGCGAGTAACGACTCTGGAGTTCCGCGAATGCAGCGCTCGATCCGATCCTGGCCGCGGCAACTAGTTCCAAGTCTCGGCCGGCAGCAGTTTCATTGGCATTGGTCCCACAAAATGTAGTACTAGAGCATACCTGCATCGATGACCTCCTTGAGTGTAAGCATCAGGAATTGCCTCGGAATTCTGAAGAGGGCAACGTCGCGCGGGCGTCAGGAAGAATTATCCGCGTCGTCTGCTGTGATTAAGCCTGAAGCGCAGCGGTGGGGCTATTGGACGAAGGTATCGATCAATACCTTCGTACGACTTCGTCTTGCAGCCATGTTCATGTCTTTTCGGCGTTTTGACGCATTCGCAGTGAAAAGCCCCAAACCCAATTCAGAACGGGGACGGAGCCAGAGAGGTGCTCGCGCGGCCATGGGACCACTGCTACAAGCGGGCACCGGCTGCCTGCGGCAATCAATACCTAAGTACAATAGACGTAGCCAGCCAGACAACGGATCATAGTGCTGTGGAGTGCCGCTTTGAAGGGATTCCATGGAAAAAATTCAGCCGCATTGTCGGTGTGTAGCTCTGAGTGGTGTGAACGGCACTTCTGGAAGGAGCACATCGCCTCCCTCAAACAACGCTGGAGCGAACGCGCGATTCTCCACGTTGGATAAAGACGTTTTTGAGTGCGCGCTGAGAAATCCATGATGAACGAACGTTTGCTCGTGTCAATCGTCGACGATGATGAATCGGTCAGAGAATCGCTGCCAGATCTACTCAAGGAGTTCGGCTATGCATCTCAGGCATTCTCTTCTGCTGAGGAGTTTCTTGCAAAAGATGGAATCTCGCGAAGCAAATGCTTGATCCTCGACGTTGCCATGCCCGGGATGTGCGGGCCAGATCTCCAGGAAGAATTGCATCGTCGCGAGATCGGGATCCCCATCATTTTTATCACCGGACATCGAGACGAATCGTTGCGATCGCGGCTCATCGAGCATGGCGCGGTCGCTTGCTTGATCAAGCCGTTCAGCGACGATTCGATGCTCGAAGCGCTGAATGCTGCTTTTCAAGTCAAATAAGCGTTCCATTCCTTCGTGCTGCGGATTTAAAATGACTACTGCGAACGCACTTTGCTACGAAATACGGTGCTTCCCCATGCCGCTTGCCTCTCCTGTCGTTTTTGTTGTGGATGATGATATCTCCGTCCGCGAATCGCTTGAACTTCTGCTGCGTCACGAGGGCCTCGCGGTGGAGACTTTCGTTTCGGCACAAGACTTCCTGGCTCGTCCACGGGTTTCCGCGCCGAGTTGTCTGGTTTTGGATGTCTCTCTGCCGGGCCTGAATGGTCTCGAGCTGCAGAAGATGATTGCGCAGGATCGCCATGACATGCCAATCATATTCATCACTGGCCACGGGGACATCCCGATGACAGTGCAGGCAATGAAAGCAGGCGCCGCCGAGTTCCTCACCAAACCCTTCGGCGACGAGGTCTTGTTGAAAGCGATTCGCAATGCGATCGAGCGCAGCAGAGTCCTTCTTGATCGCGATGCTGAGATTCAGGAATTGAAAGCCCGCTATGCACGCCTTACGTCACGCGAGCGCGAAGTGTTGGCGCTTGTTGTTGCCGGCCTTCCAAACAAGCAGGTCGGTGGCGAACTTGGCATCAGCGAGATCACAGTGAAAGCGCATCGAGGGCAGGTCATGCAGAAGATGAAAGCCGACTCTCTCGCATCGCTGGTGAAAATTGCAGCCAAGCTTCGCCCCGCGCGTCGGCCCGACTCTGGCGCTTCTTCCAGCGCTTGATCCGCTCTACCGGCATCGACTCAGGATTCCGTTGGCAATGGCGCCAAGTGGAAGCACCTTGCTGACGCCGTTCATCCGGATCGCCTCCTTGGGCATGCCGAAGACGACGCAAGTCGCCTCGTCCTGCGCGATGGTGTAGGCGCCGGCCTGCATCATTTCGAGCATGCCGCGCGCTCCGTCATCGCCCATGCCAGTCATGATGACGCCGACTGCATTTTGGCCTGCGTAGCGGGCAGCGGAACGGAACAGCACATCGACCGAGGGGCGGTGCCGGCACACCAGGGGGCCGTCCTTGACTTCGACATAGTAGCGCGCGCCGCTGCGCTTGAGGAGCAGGTGATGGTTCCCAGGCGCGATCAGCGCGCGTCCGCGGATCACGGTGTCATTGGTCTCCGCTTCCTTCACGGTAACGGCGCAAAGCCCGTCGAGGCGGTCGGCAAAGGCGCGCGTGAAGAGTTCCGGCATGTGCTGGACGATAACAATTCCGGGAGAATCTTCCGGCAACGCCTCAAGGAACGTTTTGAGCGCTTCCGTTCCTCCAGTCGACGCGCCCACGACCACGACTTTCTCCGTGGTCTCGATCATGGCATGGGTGGCCGGAGACAAAACGGCATCGGCGGTCAGCTTGGGCTCAACGGTATGCATGGGCCCGGGCGGGCGCAGACGAGCCGAGGCTGCGGCCTTCACCGATTCGCAGAGAACCACGCGGGATTCCTCAAGAAACTGGCGCGTGCCCAGCTTGGGCTTGGTAATGATTTCCACGGCGCCATACTCGAGCGCCTTGAGCGTGCTCAACGCGCCTTCTTCGGCGAGACTGGAACAAATCACCACCGGAATCGGGTGCTGGCTCATGAGCTTTTTGAGGAACGTGAGACCGTCCATGCGCGGCATCTCAATATCGAGAGTGATCACGTCCGGCACATTCTCCGCGATGCGGTCGGCAGCCACGTAGGGATCGCCGGCGGTTCCAATGACTTCGATTTCGGGATCGGAGGAGAGAATCTCCGTCAACGTCTGTCGCACCACGGCGGAGTCATCCACGATCAGTACGCGAATTTTCGCCGCTTCCACGATTCGAACCTCCCAGAGTCTTATCGGCGACGATTCGCGCGATGAGCAGTTCTTGGCACATTCCGCACATTTTTCGACGTGCCAGGATCGAGCCAGCGCAGCCGAACTTCGCCATGCACGGTCTCGAAAGAGATGTGCACGCCCGTGGTGCCGCCCAGGCAACAGGCAGCCACTGTGAATCCTTCTTCCGCGAGCACGCCGCGGGCCGCTTCCCAATTCTGCCTGCCGATGGTCTTCTGAGGATCGCTGTCTTCTACCGTCAAGACATCGTTGCCGCCGAACAGCTTTACCACGCTTCGCCGCGAACCGCGCCGAGCGAATCCAGCCGGCTGGCGATTTCACGGATGGCAAAATCGACATAGCGCCGCGCGGCACGCTTGGTGAGCTGCGCCCGTTGCGCCGGCGGGCAACTCGGCATCATGGGATGACAGAGCGCGCCTATGCCCAGCCTGGGAATCAGAAACGTGACTCCGACGCAGGAGCCAAGCACAGTGCGCAGCACGGTGGGCTGCGACACCAGGTGCGATTCCCCGGGCTGCACATAGATCTCCTGAATCGGAGTTTCAGGCTCTGGCATCGCCCCTCCTGTAGAGAGCTGGAGCCACCGGCTCGAGAGGGAGATTCAGATCATGCAGCGTCTCGGCGTGTCCCATGAATAAATAAGCTGCGGGGCTGCAGGCGTTGCGTAATCTTCTCGAGGATGCTTTGCTGCGTGGGCCGGTCGAAGTAGATAATCACGTTGCGGCAGAAGATGGCGTCGAACTTCTCATGCATCCCGTAGTCGGAATCCATGAAGTTGAGGCGGCGAAACTCGACGAGGCGCCGTAACTCGGGCACCACGCGCACGCGTTCGCAGCCGCGCTCCCGGCCGCGCATGAAGTACTTGACCTTGAGGCTCTGCGCCACCGGCCGCACGGCATCGGCTGGAGTAGATCCCGAGCGCTGCCTTCTTCAGCACCGTCGTCGAGATGTCGGTGGCAATAATCCTGAAGGCAAAGCCGGGATGCGTCAGCCCGTATTCGCTCAGCACCATCGCCAGGGTGTATGGCTCCTCGCCCGTCGAGCAAGCTGCACTCCAAACCAGCATGGGCCTTCGAGCGGCGTTCGCAGCGACGAATTCAGGTACTGCCGCGGCGGTGAGAAAATCGAAGTGCCGCGGCTCGCGAAAGAAGTCGGTCTTGTTGGTGGTCACTACATCGATCAGGTGAACCAGCTCTTCTCTCAGGCCTTCGCCGGAAAACAGATAGTCGCAATACTCGCGATAGGAGTGAATCGCGAGATCTTTCAATCTGTCGCCTGATTCGCCCCTCGAGCATGGTCTTCCTTTCGGAGCCGAGGTTGATCCCGGCCTCGTCGTAGACGAGCTCGCGAAGGCGCGTGTAGTCGCTGGACGAAATAACTTCTTCGCGATTGTGCATAGCGGAAAAATGGGGCGGGGTGAACCGCCCCATGCCTTTCTTATGCGGCTGCCTCTAAGAGGGCCTTGCCGGATTGCTGGGTGCGCACCGTGGCCAGTTCCTCCGCTGAGAAGACGCGATCGATGTCGAGAATCATGATGAACTGCGTGTCGCGCTTGCCCATGCCGCGGATAAAGTCGGTGCGGATATGGGCGCCGATGCGCGGCGCGGGTTCAATCTGCTCGGGTTCGAGATCGATCACTTCTTCCACCGAATCAGCCAGGGCGCCGATCACGATTGACTCGTTCTCGAGCACGACTTCGACAACCACGATGCAGGTGTTGCGCGTGTTTTCCGTTTTCGACATTCCGAAACATAGCCGGAAGTCGACGACGGGAACCACACTGCCCCGCAGGTTGATCACCCCGGCCATGAACTCGGGCGTGCGGGGGATGGCGGTAATGGGCGTGAGATCGAGCACTTCTCTCACCTTCGCCACATCCGTGGCAAAAACCTCGTTGCCGAGCTTGAAGGTGAGATACTGCCGCGTCTCAGTGATTTCGCAAACGCTCATGAGTTAACTCCTTTTCCGTTTTTGAAAACTGGAGCGGATCTCCCTTCCGGAAGACCCGCCTTCGCGGTTAGTAACGCTCGAATTCCGCGTCCATTTCGTCGTGCTTGTCGTTGAGCCGCAGGTTGACACCGGATTTCCCGGCAGCTTTCGCAGCCGGAGCCGGCGCGTGGCCGTTGGGTTTAGCGGCAACCTGGTTGGAGCCGCCGCTGCCTGCCTGGCAGGCTTGGCTGCCGCGGGCCGCCGTCCATGAGCGCCATTCTCATCTCCCGTATGGAAGAAGGAGAGCGCGCTCACCAACTGTTCGGATTGGCCGGTCAGCTCCTCGGTTGTCGAAGCCATCTCCTCCGATGCCGAAGCGTTCTGCTGGATCACCTGCTCCAGTTGCTGCAGAGCCTTGTTGATCTGCTCGGCGCCGGTATCCTGCTCCTTGCTGGCGGCAGAGATCTCCTGCACCAGTTCGGCAGTGCGCTGGATGTCGGGCACCAGTTTGTCCAGCATCTCGCCGGATTTTTCCGAGACCTTCAGCGTGGTGGCCGAGAGCTGGTTGATCTCTCCGGCCGCCTTCTGCGAGCGCTCCGCCAGCTTGCGCACTTCCGCCGCGACCACGGCAAAACCCTTGCCATGTTCGCCCGCGCGCGCCGCCTCGATGGCCGCGTTGAGCGCCAGCAGGTTGGTCTGGCGCGCAATCTCCTCGATGATGGAAATCTTGTTGGCGATCTCCTTCATCGCGGCTACGGCTTCAAGCACGCTCTTGCCGCTTTCCTGAGCGTCCTTGGCGCTCTTGTTGGCGATCTTGTCGGTCTGTTGCGCGTTGTCGGCGTTCTGCTTGATGTTGGAGACCATCTCCTCCATCGACGACGAGGCCTCTTCGGCCGCGGCCGCCTGCGCGCTGGCGCCCTTCGATACCTGGACCGACGCCGTCGAGATGGACTGGCTGGCAGCCGACACCTCGCCGGCAATGGAGCGGATATCGGAGACCGTCTGCGTCAGCCCGCTCACCATCGATCCCAGAGCCTGCATCAGCTTGTCCTGCGCCGAACGCTCGCGGATTTCCACCGTCAAGTTTCCATTCGCGATCTCGTCCGCCGCCGCGGTGATTTCGTTCATCGCCGTGACCAGCGTGTTCAGGTTGTTCTTGATCAGGTTGAAGTCGCCGTAATAGGTGTCGGTGATCTGCGGCGGAATGTCTCCCTTGCTGATCAGGTCCACGTATTTCGCGGAAACATTCAAGGGCGTGATCACAGCGTCCAGAATGGCGTTCACGCCGCGCACGATGTCGGAATAAGCGCCGCTGAACTGCTCGTGATGCCCGCGCTCGGTGAGCTTGCCGGCGTTGGACGCCTCGGTCAGCCGCGCCAGTTCCTTCTGCAGGCTTTGCAGGACGATGGCCACATTGTTGATGGCCTGCTTCATCTTCTCGTGATCGCCCTTGTAGGTCTGAGCGATCAGCTCGTCGATCTTGCCGTTGGAGACCTGCGCCAGAATGCGGTTGCCTTCGCCGATGGGCAGCAGGATCGCGTCCAGCATGGTGTTGACGCCGCGCACAATCTCGGCGTATGCGCCCTGGAACTGCTCCGGCTTGCCGCGATCGGAAAGCTGCCCCTCCTTCGAGGCTTCGATCAGCCGCGCCAGTTCCTTCTGCAGCCCCTGCAGAACCACGGCGACGTTGTTGATGGCCTGCTTCATCTTTTCGTGGTCGCCCTTGTAGGTCTGAGCGATCAGCTCGTCGATCTTGCCGTTGGAGACCTGCGCCAGAATGCGGTTGCCTTCGCCGATGGGCAGCAGGATCGCGTCCAGCATGGTGTTCACGCCGCGCACGATCTCGGCGTACGCGCCCTGGAACTGCTCCGGCTTGCCGCGATCGGAGAGCTGGCCCTCGCTGCGAGGCCTCGGTCAGCCGCGCCAGTTCCTTCTGCAGGCTTTGCAGAACCAACGGCCACGTTGTTGATGGCCTGCTTCATCTTTTCGTGATCGCCCTTGTAGGTCTGCGCAATCAGTTCGTCGATCTTGCCGTTGGAGATCTGCGCCAGAATGCGATTGCCTTCGCCGATGGGCAGCAGGATCGCATCCAGCATGGTGTTCACGCCGCGCACGATCTCGGCATAGCGCCCTGGAACTGCTCCGGCTTGCCGCGATCGGAGAGCTGGCCTTCCTTCGAAGCTTCGATCAGCCGCAGCCAGTTCCTTTTGCAGGCCCTGCACGACCACGGCCACGTTGTTGACCGCCAGCTTCATCTTCTCGTGGTCGCCCTTGTAGGTCTGGGTAATCACTTCGTCGATCTTGCCGCTGGAGATCTGCGCCAGGATGCGGTTGCCTTCGCCGATCGGCAGCAGGATCGCGTCCAGCATCTCGTTCACGCCCTGAATCAACTCGCGATGCACGCCATTAAACAGCGTGGCTTTGCCGCGTTCACTCAGGCGCCCTTCTTTGGAGGCGTCCACCAGGCGCATGATCTCCTGCAGCACCAGCATCATGTCGTCTTCCTGGTCCGTCCTCTTGTTCGCCCGCTCACGGCCTGCGTGCCCTTCATCGCCGTGGGTGTCTTCGACCTGCCCGTTGCCGTGGCCATGCAGCCGCCGGCCCTCACCTACTACTGCTGTTCCCATGAGTCCATCCCCTCCTTCGGGATCTTTCTCTGCTCGATCCGTGGTCTCTCGGCTTTCCCCGTAAGGAGTGGCCGTTCCGCGACTGGAGGAGCATGAGACGTTCCGGGTTCTTTCGCCTATACCTGTGCACTGGCGCTCGGTCCAGCGCTGCCTCTGCCCGCAAGGGCTGTAAAATCCACACTGCTTTCCGGAGGGCCGCCGTGTGCCGCGAACGAACGGCCTCCTCCGCCGTGCGCCTCTTCGCGCATAGCGTCCTGAATCAGGCGTTCGGGATCGAGAATCAGGGCCACGGTTCCGTTGCCCAGAATGGTGGCGCCTGAAACCACCTGCACCTGGCGGTAAAACCGGCCCAGGCTCTTGATGACCGTCTGGCAATTGCCCAGCACCCGGTCCACTACAAATCCGAAGCGGCCTTCGCCGGTTTCGACCAGCATGATCTGCTCGATCTCGGGCGCGCGCGAGCGTACGTGGAAGTGATCGCGCAGCCGGATATACGGCACCAGCTCTCCACGCACGTTGGCGATGTGCTTGCCGTTGGCGCGGGCCACGTCCTGGCGCGTCAGCTCGATGCATTCCAGGGTGATCGCGAGCGGCAGCACGAAGCAGGCATCGCCCACGCCCACCAGCAGACCGTCGATGATGGCCATGGTCAAGCGGCAGGCGCAAGGTAACGCTGCTGCCCTCGCCCGGCCGGCTCGAGATCTCGACGGCGCCGCGCAGGCTCTCCACCCGCTGGCGGACCACATCCATGCCCACGCCGCGGCCGGAGACATCGGTGACCTGCTGTGGCTGTCGAAAATCCCGGCTCGAAAAGCAGCGCAAAGATCTGGCTCTCGGTCAGCTGCGCCTCGGCGGAGATGAGGCCTCTCTCGATGGCGCGGCGGCGCACCGCGTCCGCATCGATGCCGCGGCCGTCGTCGGTCACCGTCACCAGCACACTGGCTCCCGAATGCCGCGCCGCAAGGTGAATGGTCGCGGTAAGAGATTTTCCGCTGGCCGCGCGCACATCGGCCGGCTCAATGCCGTGGTCCATGCTGTTGCGGATGAGATGCATCAGCGGATCGCCCAACTGCTCGATGACGGTTTTGTCGAGCTCCGTGTCCGCGCCCTCGATGGTGAGTTCCACGTTTTTGTTCAGGTCGCGCGCCAGGTCGTGCACCAGCCGCCGGAACTTTTCAAACGTGCTCCGGATGGGCATCATGCGGATGTTCATGGAGCTCTCGCGGAGGGCCGAAGTCAGCCGTTCCACTTCCTCGGAGACGGCGGTGACCTCGGCGTCTTCGCGGCAACTGGATAGCTCGCTGAGCCGCGCCTGCACCGTCACCAACTCCCCGACAAGGTCCACAAACTGATCCAGCTTGGCCGCCGGCACGCGCAGACTTGCAGCGCTGTCCGGCTTGTCGTAGTTGCGCCTGCCACCCGATTCGGCGCGCTTTTCTTCGAGAGCCCGCGCCGTCATTTCGGCGTCCGATGGGAGCAAAGTCTGCGCTCCGGCCAGCGCGGAATCAGCCAACCGCTTCGATGCTCAGCTCGCACATGTCTTCGACAAAAATGAAGACATCGCGAATCGCCTCCCGGCCCGCATCCGTGGCCAGATCCATCTCCCACCAGACGTAGCAGCGCTCGGGATCGATTTCGCTGAGCGCAGGCACCGCGTCCAGAACTGCCCTGGCTGAAAGCTCACCCAACTGGCGCAGTTCGCGGAGCAGCAGAGAGGGATTGGCGCCGTATAGCATCAGGTCCGGCCCGGGCGCAAAACGGATGTGCCAGTTCTCGGTCGCGCCGGCCGGAGCCGCGGGGAGATCGGGCTCCGGTTCACTTTTCTTCGCCGCAACTTTCTTCGCCGCGTCATTTTTCGCCGCATCGGCGCGTTCTTCGATGGCTGCCAGCTTGCGGACGCTCGAAAGGATGGCGGCACATGCGGCCGGGTCGACTGGCGCTGCGCCTCCCGTGCCCTCTTCCAGCATGGCGGGAATTTGATCGAGCGCGGCCAGGGTCAGGTCGATCAGCTCCGAGCTGGTTTCCATGCGCCCGCTGCGCACCAGGTCGAAGGCAGTCTCGATATCGTGCATGAAGGCGGCCAGCCGCTCGAAGCCGAACATGGCTCCAGAGCCCTTGATGGTGTGCAGACCGCGAAAGATGCGGCTCACAAGTTCCGTATCGCTGGGATTTTCGTTCAGCTCGAGAAGCGCCGATTCCAGCTCCGTCAGGATCTCCCGGGCCTCCTCACGGAAGCTCTGCTTGAACTGTTCGGCGTTGCTTGGGACCTGGGTTTGCGCCATCTGTCCATTCATCCTGCTGAAGCGGGCACCGGAAAATCCTCTATGCCAGCCTCGGCGAGTGCGCACCGGACTGCCTCCGGCGCCTGCCCTTTGAACTCGAATCCCACACCCACCCGTTTCGCTTCGCGCGCCGCCGCCCACAGCAACTGCACGGCGGTAATGTCCAGAAGCGTCGCCGATTCCAGGGCCACGTAAACCGCCGAACCGGACTTGAGTTTCTGAATCAGGAACTCCTTCAACTCGGCTGCGCACCCGACGTCGATGGCGCCCTCAAGTCGAATGGATGCCAACGCGTCTTTCTGCTCCAGAGTCACAGGCACATCTTGCTCCCGACCACGCCGTTTCCCCGCTCGACCCTCGTTCTTCAGGCAGGCCACATCAGTCCGCTCGCGGCTGACGCCTAAGTGATCGGCCAGTATTGAGCATTCTTGAGTCAACTCCAAGCCAGGAATTGTTAGCTTTTTCTCATCGGCTCGTCGGACTGACCTTCACCTTCCGCCCTGGCCATTCAATCCGCCCGCAAGCGCACCAAACTAGTCCATCCCGCCGGACTCGAGAGGAATCGTCGCGAATCATGAGGATCATTTCTCACTCAGTAAAAACCGGCCCGCGGCACTCGTCCTTTTTGCAAATTGACCGATAGAAACATTGCCGGACAATTCGGCCGGCGAGTACGCCACCATTCGCATCCTGAGGAAGTTTCGATGGCCATGAAGGTTCTTGTCGTCGATGACTCCATCACTATGGTGATGAGCCTTAAGACGACTCTGACCATGAACGGCTTCGAGGTGGAGACTGCAGACAATGGCAAGACAGCGCTGGACAAGTTGAACGCGGGTGTCAAACCCAACCTCATCCTCACCGACATCAATATGCCGGTGATGGGCGGGCTCGAGTTGATCGGGAAAGTGCGAGCGATACCAGGGCTGAAGTTCATCCCTATCCTGACTCTGACTACGGAGAGCGACGCCGCCAAGCGCGCGGCGGGCAAGAGCGCCGGCGCCACCGGGTGGATTGTCAAGCCGGTTTCCGGCGATGACCTGGTCCGAGTGATCAAGAAAGTCCTGCCGGGTGCTTGAGAACATGGCGTCTGCCGCAAACCAGATTCGCTGCGACCTCTCTTCGAACCCCGGCTGCGAAGAGGCGACGGACGGTGACGGGAAGATTCGAGACGGCTATCGGCTTCGCCGCGCCCGCATTCGCATCTTCTGTCAGGCGGCGGCTGGAACCGCGTGTAGCCTGACCTTCTATTGCTTTTTATTCCGAATACTTGGACCGGCCTTCGCTCCTTATTGGAGGCAGGCGGGCCTGCTCTTCGTGGCGCTCATCGTCCTTCCCCAGTGGATCGCCGATGGGTGGAATTGGGTCCAGGCACGACGCAGCGCTGTCGAATTCTGCCAGGCGGGAACAATGGGCGAGGACGAGCTGGCGGCCACGACCCTCAAGCGCTCGGCGATGAGAGACGAATTGAAAGCCTCCCAGCCCTACATCGACGTGATGCACGATCAGATTGGCGATTCGCTGGCCGAGTCGGAGCGGGAGGTCACGGAGGTCATCGAGCAGATCGGTATCCTGAACGCAAAAGCCATCCAGCAAAGGAAAAATATCGCGCTGTCGATTCAAAGCGGCAAGGCCCTGACTGAAAGCACCACGACGAAGGTAGAGAACAACCGCCAGATCATCGCCGCAATCGAGATGCAATTGCAGGAGCAGAACAGCGAATTCACGCGCAACTTCGAGCGCATCCAGGGCATGGCGAACGAGATCGCTTCGCTGACCAGCCTGATCAAAGTCATTACCTCCATCGCGCAACGAACCAATCTCCTGGCCCTGAACGCGGAGATCGAGGCGGCGCGGGCGGGCGACGCCGGTCGCGGTTTCGCCGTGGTAGCCAATGAGGTGAGGAACCTGGCGGTGCTCTCCACCAAGGCGGCCACCGACATTGGCGAAAGGATCCATGCCACCTGCAAGAAAGTCGACGCGGAAATGGATCGGGCCAGGGCTTCGCTCGAAGAGCACGAGGCCAGCGATGTCATGAAGGTTCTGGTCGCGGATCTCGAAAACATGCAGCAGGACTTCAGCAGTAACAGCAAGCTGCTGCTTGAAGTCATCACCGAGGTGGATGCGAACTACGAGGAAAGCGTGGTTCGCCTGTCTCGGGCGCTGGGCCACATTCAGTTTCAGGATGTAATGCGGCAGAGAATGCAGCATGTGCAGGAGGCCATGGTGGAGATGCGCGACCACCTGCGGTATCTGATGGAAAAGCCATTCGACCCTGCGTGGGATGGCACGCTCGAAATGACCTTCAAGACCATACTTGCTGGTCATCTGGAGAAATATCGCATGGCCAGCCAGACCGCAACCCACCTGGCCATTTCCGGCGGCGCGAGCGAGGCCGGCGATAGCGCACCAGCTATTGAATTATTCTGATCGCTTGCATCCGCCCCTTCAGGAGGCAGCCACGGGCAGGGCAGGTTCGGCGTGGATGCGGCGGAGTTCGTTGACCAGCGCACCGCTTACAGTACACATGAGAATTTACGGCGCCGTTTACGGCGCAGTGGGCAGAAAACCCAATAGAAAAGGAAGCTAAGTTATTGATTTGATTGGCTGCCCCCCAGGGATTCGAACCCCGATATGCTGATCCAGAGTCAGCTGTCCTGCCGTTGAACGAGGGGGCAACAAGCGCACGTGGCGATTTCTTGCAGCCGTGTGGCCCGGCCCCACCAAAGGATGCGCAATGCCAACTCCTTCATCTTAAGGGGCATTTGCGGGCGAGGTCAACGGCGCCAAACACCAGGATCGGACGCGGACCGATGGGCGCAACAAGCCACCTTGGGACTGCCGGCAACTTCCCGACCGAGAAAATCATTAAAGTTGATGAATCTTATACCAAATCTCAGCTCTCGCGACGCCGGTTTCCGTCCAATCTAACAGCCTGAGAGACTTGCAGTTGGCTTTCGTCCCTCATGTAGAATTGGACCTTGGAATGGAGTTAACTCTCAATCTCGTCTGGGCGTTCTTGGCATTGTGTATGTTGTGGGCCTGGATACGCGTTGCGCCGCAACGGGCGAGGGATCGCCGCATCCAAATGGTTGCCGTGGCGGTCGTGATCCTGATTCTGCTGCCCGCCATCTCCATGACTGACGACCTGGTGGCAGCGCAAAACCCTGCCGAGATCGATTGCTGCGCACGCCGCAATCATGACCACGCCGCCTGCCCGCATTCCATTATTCCCGCAGCTGCCGTCCTGCCGCTGCCGGGCTTCACCGGCGTATCGCTCGCCTTTGTGGGCATGGCCGGACCTGGCAATCTTTCCGATCCCTTCGTGGAAATTCCCTCCCTGGCATCGATCCAGAATCGTCCCCCTCCCGCAGCCTGATCGCTCCTGGCCGCTGAGTCTTCGTCATAAGTTTTCTGGTTTTTCGTATTCGCCGTGCAACCCACGGCGCAAGGTTTCGTATGAAGCGGACCTTCTCTTCCGTCGCCGCTGCGGCACTGGGCGCCATTCTCGCTCTGGCGCCGAGCTTGTCTCCTGCGCAGCAAGCGCTATCCTGGGACCAGGTCAAGGCCCGGTTTGAGGCCACCAATCCGGCGTTGAAGGCCGATGCCGACAACGTGGACGAGATGCGCGCCGAAGAGATCACCGCGTATCTGCGGCCCAATCCACAGTTCGACGGCGTCGACCGACGGAAATCAGATTGCGCCCCATGATGGCGTGTGGCAGCCGTTCCGGGGCACGGATGTTGTCCCAACTTCAGTTACCTGCACGAGCGCGATCACAAGCGCGAGTTAAGGCTGGAAAGCGCGCAGGAAGGCACGCGCATCACCGAAGCGCAGCACGAGGACCTGCAGCGCAACCTGGAGTTCACATTGCGCGCCGCGTTTGTGCAGACGCTGGAGGCCAAGGCGGTGCTCGACATGGCCAAGGCCGATCTCGATTACTACGACAAGATCATCGAGATCAGCCGCGCCCGGCTCAAGGCCGGCGACATTGCCCAGATCGATTTTGACCGCATCGAGCTGTTGCGTGTGCAGTACGAGTCGGAGTTGCAGACGGCCATCGTCAACCTTCGTACGGCCAAGATCCAGTTGCTGCAACTGCATGGACGATCGCACGCCGCTGGACCAGTTCGACGTGACCGGGACCTTCGATTTCTCCGATGCGCTCGATCCGCTCGACAGTTTCCGCCAGGCGGCGCTGGCCGCGCGTCCCGATCTGCAGGCGGCGCTTGAAACCATGCAGCAATCCGAGACCAATCACAAGCTGGCCATCTCGAACGGCTCGACGGACCCGACCTTGAGCGCCTGGTACACGTGGAATTCATCGAACAACAACCCCAATGGCCTGCAAACGCTGGGCGCGAGCGTAAACATCCCATTGCGCATCTTCGACCGCAACCAGGGCGAGAAAAAGCGCACCCAGATCGACATCGATCGCGCGCAGCAGGCCAGCGAATCCACACGTTCCCAGGTTTTCAGCGACGTGGATACGGCGTACGAGGTGGTGCGCAGCAACATCGAACTGCTGAAACCTTACAAAGCCAAGTACAACGACGAAGCGCTGCGGGTGCGCGACACCGTGAGCTACGCCTATTTCCACGGCGGCGCTACGCTCATGGATTTTCTTAACGCGCAGAGCGATTACCGCCAGGTGCAACTGGCTTATGCCCAACTGATCGGCGCTTATCTTACATCCGCAGCGCAACTGAATCTTGCCGTAGGACGCGAGGTAATCCCATGACGAAGACTTCCCTTTTTCGCAGTGCGTGCTTTTTGGCCGCGTGGTTTGCGTTGACGGGCTGTAAGAGCAAATTCGATCCAGCCAGCGGAGCGGCCTCTCCCGCGCATGTGGTCGAGACCGGCAACGCGGACGTGGTGACCGTGGACCACCCTGAACAATATCCCACCGTAGCGGCGAACCGAATAGACGAAACGGAAAAGCTGAACGTGACGGGCTCGGTGTTTCCTGACGTGTCGCGCGAAATTCCTGTCATCTCTATGGCCAACGGCCGCGTGGTCGATATTCGCGCGCGGCTTGATGACAATGTGAAGAAGGGCCAGTTGCTGTTCAGCGTGCAAAGCCCCGACATCAGCGGCGCGTTCGGCACCTATGTAAAGGCCGCGGCCGACGAGCAACTCGCCAACAAGGCGTACTTGCGCGCCCAGGACTTGTATCAGCACGGCGCCATTTCGCAGGCGATGCTGGAGCAGGCAGAGGACTCGGAAAAGGACGCCAAAGCCGTGCTGACTGCGGCCGAGGAGCAGTTAAAGATCCTCGGCGTGGACAAGGATCATCCCAGCCCCATCGTAAAGGTGTACGCGCCAACCTCCGGCGTGATCGTCGCGCAGAATATTACTGAAGCCGCCGCCACGGGAGTGTCGCTCTCGGGCACGGCGACGGCCTTCACCATTGCCGACCTGAGTTCGGTGTGGATTATTTGCGACGTGTTCGAAAACGATTTGCCCAAAGTGACTCTGGGGCAGGAAGCGCAGATCAAGCTCTCCGCGTATCCTGACAGGATTCTCGCTGGCCGCGTGAGCGATGTCGGTCCGGTTCTCGATCCCACCATCCGCACGGCCAAGGTGCGCATTGAAGTAGCGAACCCCGGCATTCTGCGCCTGGGAATGTTTGTCACGGCGACGTTACAGAGCCGCACCACGGTGACGCGCGCATCGGTGCCGGCCAGCGCCATCCTTCACCTGCACGATCGCGAATGGGTGTTTGTGCCCGCGGGTCAGGGACAATTCAAGCGCGTGGAAGTGACCGGCGGATCGATGCTACCCGGAGGCGAGCAGGAAATTCTGTCGGGTATTGCGCCGGGACAGCTAGTAGTGAAGGACGTTTTGAATCTTCAAGCCACTGTCGACGCGCAATGAAGGAACAAAAGAGCAGCCAGTAGGAAATCGTGGTTTTTCCCGTTCCCTATTGGCTGCTCCCTATTTCCTGCTTCACTCCTCCCGCAGCACCTGCAACGGCCGCAACCCAAGAATCCGGTAACTCGCAATCCACCCCGTAGCCGTAGCCAGCACCGCAGTTCCGAAGAGTGCAATAAACGTGGCGACCCAATCGAATTGAAAGTCCACTTGGACTCGATGCAGCAGGATCCGCGTGAGCAGGTTGGCGAAGACGATTCCGACTGCACCCGCCAAAAGCCCCAGCACGCTGAATTCCACGCTGAACGTGCGCACGATGCGCATGCGCGTGGCGCCCAGCGTTTTGAGCACGACGGCCTCCTGCATGCGACGGAAGCGGGTGCTGGCTATGCTCGAGGCCAGAATGGTGAGGCCGGCGAGAATCGAGAAACCGGCGAGCAGACGAATCACCAGCGTGATCTGATCGACGACGCTTTCAATGCGCCCGAGCACTTCCGCAACGTTGATGACGGTGACGGTGGGATAGACGGCGAAGAAGGCGCGTTCCATCGCAGCCACCTGTTTGGGATCGATGTGCAGGCCACCATACCACGTCGACGGCTGGTTGGCGATTTGCCCCGAAGGCAAGACGAATTCCACACGCGAGGCAAGGTGCTGGCCGTCGGACCTGTAGATAGCGCCGACGTTCAGCCAGTGCGCAACACCACCGATTTCGATTTCGACTGCGGAGCCTACGCCAAGCTGCAGACGCTTGGCCACGCCGTCACTGACAGCGAGCTGCGCGGCGCTGCCGTTCGTCCACCATTTCCCCGCGGTCACTTTGTCGCCCTCGGGCAGCGCATCTGCCCAACTGAGCTCGGCATCTTCCAGCATGCGGCGCGGATAATGCTGACCTTTTATCTGATCCACTGCCTGACCGTTAATGGAGACGAAGCGCCCGTGAACGATGGGGATCAGATTCAATTGCCGGCTAACGCCCGGCTGATGGGCAAAGAACTCCTTCACGCCGGCAACCTCACTGGTCTGCATGTCAACGAGCAAAACGTTGGGCAGACTCGGCGAGGCGGTCTCTTGCAGGTCACGCAGAAGGCCTTTCTGCATGAGAAAAACTGCGAGGATAAGCATGATTCCTGTGCCCAGCGCGGCCAGCACTGCAGCCGATTGATTGCCGGGGCGGTAGAGATTGGCGAGGCCGTGCCGCAGCGACGACGGCAGATGCAGCCGCGTGCGATTAAGAAGGAAGCGCAGCGCGCGCAATGCCACTGCGGCCAGAACCAGCAACACCAGAAGCGCGATGGTGAAAAGCAAAGCAAACCACGCGCCGACTTTAGGCGACTCAGTAAGCGCCCAGGCGATGCCGCCCAGCGCGGCCACTACCACTGCTGCGATTCCCAATTGCAAGCGGCGCGCCCACCAACGCGCAAACCAGCTGCCGATGCCGGTGGGGCCCTGCTCGACCAGCCTGCGCAGCACCAGCACGGGACGTACCGCGCGGACATCGAGCAGCGGCGGCAAACAGAAGAGCAATGTAGTGAGCAGGCCTGTAGCCAGGCCCGCCAGCGCCGATTGCCAGGGAAAAGCGAATCGCAAATGCATGGTGAGCAGCGGTCCGAACGCTGCCGGCAGCGCCACCATGACGCCGACACCGATGGCGACCCCAAGCAATCCGCCGGCGAGACCCAGGCTGAGTGTCTGCAGCAGAAAGATGCGCAGCAAATCCGCGGAGTCTGCGCCGACAGCCTTGAGAATTGCCAGCGTGTCCATGTGCTGCTCGAGATGCGCATGCATAGCCATGGCAACCCCGATAGCGCCGAGCACCAACGCAACGAGACAGATGAGGCTCAGGATGGAGGTGGCATTATCGAGGCCTTTCGTAATGCCGGAATTGCTTTCGCGGAAGTCCATCACCTGCGCGTCGGGCAGCGCGGCTTCCAGTTGCGCACGAACTGCCGTAGCCTGCGCGCCGGCGGTCTGGCCGCGTGGCGGCGTGGCAGGAAACTTGAGCACCAGGCGGCGGGATGCGCGGCTGCCGGGAGCCAGTAATTTGGTGCTGTTCAGCGACGCCTGCGAGATCATGACGCGTGGGCCCATCACCATGGTTTCGCTGATGCGGTCGGGTTCCTGCTCGAGTGCCGCAGTGATGCGAAAGCTGCGCTGGCCCAGGCGCAGGGTATCGCCGATGTGCGCATTGAGGCGGATCAGGAACTCCTCCGAAACGACTACCGAATCGCCCTGGAGCGCCTGCGCGAGCGGCATCGATGGCTCAAGATCGGCGGTTCCGTAATATGGATATTCCGCCGGGTCGACGGCCTTGAGCGAAATCAGGATGGGCACCGGGTTCGGCGGCACAGAGGCCATTGAAACCGTCTCGATCACCCAGGTGGAGCGAATGCCGCTTTTCTGATCGACAATCGCGGCAATTTTTTCTAACTCTTCAGCCGTGGGCGCGCGAAACATGCGCGCGCTCAGATCGCCCGCCAGCAGCGAGCGGGCCTCCGTGTTCAAGGTCTGGCGAAAGCTGTCGCTCAGCCCGCGCACGCCCACCAAGGCAGCCACGCCAACGGCGACTGAGAGAACCACAAAGCCAAACTTGCCGGGAGCGGATTTCAGGTCGCGCCAACCGATGGCCGCCGCGCGCTTCCAGCTCAATGCGCGCTTAGCCATTTGTCTCCCTGTTCTCTCTTTGGTTTTGGACGAGGGTATCTTCGACCACGAGACCGTCTTTGAGCACGATCTTGCGGTCGGCGCGGCTGGCTATTTCGGCGTCGTGCGTCACCAGCACAAGCGTGGTTCCGGCTTTGCGATTGCGTTCCAGGAGCAGATCGAGAACCAACTTTCCGTTCACTGAGTCGAGGTTGCCGGTGGGCTCGTCGGCCATGACGATGGGCGGCGCGATCACGAAGGCGCGCGCCAGCGCCACGCGCTGCTGCTCGCCGCCGGAGAGCTGCACGGGATAGTGATCCATGCGCTCCGCGAGGCCGACTTCGCCGAGCAATTGCCGCGCCTGCGCGAGGCCGCTGCCTTCCACATTCAATTCGTAAGGCAGCAGCACATTTTCGAGAGCGGTGAGCGTCTGGATGAGTTGGTAGGACTGAAAGACGAAGCCGATCTTGCGCCCGCGCACCGCGGCCAGCTCGCTTTCAGCCAGATTGTGGATGGGCACGCCGTCCAGCCAGATTTCGCCCTCACTGGGCGTGTCGAGGCCGGCAAGCAGACCGAGAAGCGTGCTTTTGCCGCTGCCGCTCGCGCCCAGGATGGCCAAAAACTGCCCTGCCGGAATGTCCAACGAGATGCCGCGCAGAATCTCCACGCGCCGCGCGCCGTTCTGAATCCATTTTTTCGCGTTCTTGACTTGAATCAATGCGGTCTCCTGCCTACCGTCAGTGTAGCTGGGGCTGCTTCGACAGATTTTTCCCTCGGCCCCGGCTACACTCTAATACGTGGACGTTCGACGATTAGTTCTTGCCGCACTCTTTTTGCCGATTCTTGGGGCTGCGACGCTTGATGCCGCGGAGCCGCAAAAAGCCGCGCAGCAAAAAACTGATCGGTCTGTCCTCGTCTGTTACGGCGACAGCATTACCGCCGGGCGTGGTCTCGCCTACGGTGAGGCGTATCCCGACTTTTTGGAAAAGAAGCTGGACGCGCAGGGCTATGCGTACAAAATAGTCAACCAGGGAACGAGCGGCGCGACGACCAAGGATGCGCTGGCCGGGCTGCCGTTCGTTCTGCGCCTGCATCCGGCTATCGTGATCGTGGAATTCGGCGGCAACGACGGCTTGCGTGGCCTACCCGTCGCGGAGTCTCGCAGTAATCTCGACCAGGTGCTCACGGCGTTTGAAAATGCCCACGTGAAGATCCTGCTTGCCGGCATCACGCTGCCGCCCGATTACGGACCCGATTACATCCGTTCGTTCAACCAGATGTTTCGCGACCTGGCCGCGCGGCATCACGTGGCGTTTGTGCCCATGCTGTACGTGAACCTGGTGCACGTGCCCGGAACCATTCAGGACGATGGCATCCATCCCACCGCAAAGGGTTCGGCGATCATTGCCGATACGTTGCTGCCGGTGCTCAAGCCACTGCTGCGCAAAGGTCCGTGAGCGAGTCTGGACGCCAAAAACAGAATCAGCCGGGATCGCTCCCGGCTGTCCAACTTTTGCGCCATCCAACCGGCGCTCTAAAAACTACTTCTTCTTGGTCTTGGCCGGGGCGCCCGTGGTGGCAAGCGTCTTGAGGCGCGCGTTCAATCGGCTCTTGTAGCGCGAAACAGTGTTGGAGTGGAGAACGCCCTTTTGCACGCTCTTGTCCAGGCTTGAGACCGTGGCGCGATACTGCGCCTGGGCTGCCGGTACGTCGCCCTTGGCCAGCGCCTCACGCAATGCCCGAAGGCTGGAGCGCACGCGGCTGCGGTTGGAGCGGTTGACTTCGGTGCGGGTTTCGGTCTGGCGGACGCGCTTGAGCGCCGATACGTGATTTGCCATGATTTTGCTTCAATCTCCAAAGCCTGAATTTCAGGGAGTGGTGTTCTGGAATGATGCCGGTGGAAGGCCGTCCAGCCACATCCCCCGCAATTTCTTAGTCTACGGGAATTCATGGGGTGGGTCAATCGCCGCGGGGTCGCTTGAATGGCCTACTTCGAGCTCGACATCCTGCCCATCGTGAAGAATAAAAGGAACCCGACGACTGCGATTACGATCAAGGACCACGGTTTAAGCAGAATGCCCATGAAAGATCGCTCCTGTCCGTCGGTCGCCGGGCGCTTGGGCCGCCAGCTCGATCTTCATCATTATATCGTTTTCAAACTCGACTTCAAGCACGGGACGCGCGGTGCCGCATCCAGGGACCGCGGATCGCACCTAAGTTGGGTAAGCAAAAGCCGTTGCGCGACAGGGCTGCCGGTTTGACCCGGTTTCGGCGGCCCGGTATACTCGAATCTGCGTCAAGCGGGAGTAGCTCAGTGGTAGAGCATCGCCTTGCCAAGGCGAGGGTCGCGAGTTCAAGTCTCGTCTCCCGCTCCATTCCGCACCACCCCGGCAGCGATCGACGAGGTGCACGGCGGAGTGGGACGATCCCGGCCCCAAGCCCGGCCCAAGGCGCGGTACCCAAGTGGTAAGGGAGAGGTCTGCAAAACCTTTATGCGCCGGTTCGATCCCGGCCCGCGCCTCCAACTCCTTCATTAAGTCACATGCTGACTAACTCAATACATCGGAGACGTGTTCATCGCGTTTGCTGAAGCCTCCTGCAAGTTTCTCAAGGATCAGCCGGAGTTCGCGTTATTGCGCAGGGTGTTGTTGCGCAAAACAACTTCCTGGTTCGGCTCCATCCACGTTTGTTCAACAATGCCTGTGCCGCCGTTGCCTTCGGCGAGGTTGGCTTCAACGATCAACTTTCGGGATTCAGCAATGCGGACGCCGTCGAGAGCGTTACGCGCAATTTCACAGTCGCGGATTGCGACATCCTGCCCAAAGCTCAAAGCGATGCCGTCGCCAAACATGGAATCGCACAGCCGCGAGCCGGTAACGCTGACATGGGAGACATGAACCAGGTTGAGGTTGTGGTTCTTGCCGGGTCCCGGGGGCACCGCGCCTCCATTCCCTGAGAAATCGCAATTTACGACGTCGAGCCCGTCGACGCCGTAAATGGAAACGCCGGAAAAGATGCAGTTGCGGACGGTGAGGTGTTCGAAGCGAAGGTTGCGCTGCATGGTTTTGCTCTCAGCGAGAAAGATGATGCCGGCGCGGATAGGACCATGCAAAGTGCGGCGCCGCTGCACATCGCTGTTGGGATCGCGAGAGGCTTGCGGCGTTGCCGCGCCTTCAATCACGAAGTCGCGAAGGACAACATCGTGCATGTCGGGCTCGGCGTTTACCATGGCGGCTTCATATTGCGTTTTTGCCGGATCGAGGAACAGCTCGCAATCGATGCCGGCACCGGCGATGGTGACTTTGCTAGGGACACGCAGCGTGGCGGGTAGCGCGTGCAGGCCGGAGGCGAGTTCGACTGTGCCTCCGCCGAGTGCCTTGAGCTTGTCGAGCGCGGCTTGAATCGATTCTCCCGGTGCGACGGCGATAGAGTCGGCGGGCGCGGGGACTGTTGGCGCAGGCTGTGCACCCGCCGTGGCAGCGATCTTCGACGGCGGGGGCGCTGGCTTCAAACTGACGGGCGTGGAGACGCCGCGAAAGAACGTTAGAACGCCGCGGGAGTGGTCACGGGCGCGCAGTGCTGCCTTCTCGGTGTATGGCAAATCCATGTGCTTGATAGCACAGTAATGTTGCAGAACGCCCTCGTAGACGTCGCTGAAGCGGCTGCGGGTGTCAACGATCTTGCCGTAGACGGGGACCTTCTCGCCGAGCAGCAGACTCGCCGTGTATTCGTAACCAAGAGCGAGGCGATTATCGGCTTCTCCAAAGAGATCGACGCCCTGGTTGCACGCGATGGTGGACGTACGCGCCAAGTAACCCAGACCGAGTTGCACATGGCTCTGATCGCGGCAGGTTTCTTCGCACTGGCCGCTGGGATAGATGTACCGCGTGATGCCGCTGTTGACGAGGCCGACTCGGTAGTGATGGTAGACCTCGTCCATGAGCTTACGGTCATCGCAAAAGATGCCGATGGAGAGCAGCGTGAACATGATGGCAGCATCCCAGTTGCCGTTTGCCTCCGGATAAAACATGCGCAGAAGAGGCACATAAACCGTGAGCAGCATGCGCTTGAATTGCGCCAACGATTCGCCACGCCATGCGGGATAGGTGGCGCGCAGGATTTCCGCCGCGTTCGCAAATTCGCCGCCGGTCCATCCAGCGAGGAGCATGGCGTCGTTCTCATAGAAATCGACCAGGGTTGCGGACCATGCGTCGAAGATCTCGATCGCCTTGCGCGCATAGGCTTCGTTGCCGGTGACGAACCATTGCAAGACGTGGCTGTTGGCGGCGCTGGCGCTGGCCGTCAACTCCGCACCGCCTATTTGTCCGGCGCCGTATGCGCCACGGATAATGTGCGCGAAGGGCTTCGGCTTGAAGTCGAGCGAGGAGCTCGGCTCTGCCTGCAGGCGATCCCACGCGGACTTCCACGGTTCTTCGCCGCTCTTGACCTTGGCCTTCATGAATTCCAAATCAGCACGCGTTTGCAATATGCCGGGGTGGACGATCGAGTGGCGAGCCGCATTGGGACTGGAGGCGGCAGCTGCTCCAGGATGATGCGCGGCGACGCTTTCCTTTAGAGCGCCAGGGGGCTGCGCCAAGCCGGGCAAGGCAGCTGCGGCCAAGCCGGCGCCCGACCGCAAAAGAAATGCGCGTCTCTTCATATGTTCGACCTCTCCCATTGGAGCGACTGTCGCGAGTGATTTTCGTCTTTCCGGATGCTCATATTTCGCGAATGATGAGCAGAGATCCTTTTGCGCAAACAGGAGGAATCATTTTGCGTCCGGGGGCAATGCCGATTCTCCCGTTTTTGCATTGAGGGTCCATGGCTGGGGCGCGGGCAGGTGCATGGAGCCATCGTCCATTTCAAGCGGCATCCAGAAGTAGCGAGAGTCCCATAGTGCCTTCGGGCGCCAGAGGTCCCCCATAAATATGACCGTCGTCTTTTTGGAACCAGTCACCTTCAGGAGCATCGTCGATTGCGAATCGTAGTTGTTGGCCTCGGGCGGAGCCAGATTCTTGAATTCGGTCCATGGTCCAGTGAGCGCGGGCGCGGTGGCATACACATTGGGGTTGGGGCGCCAGCCCGTCATGTGCGAACCCACGACGTAATACAGGCCGCCTACGTGCACTAACGCGCCGCCCTCGAGTGGCGCGGGAATGAAGCAGGGTTTCTCCACATTCATGAAGTCGTCGGTTAATTGGGCGAGGAAGAAACCCTTCGTCGGGCGCGACTCGAAGATCAGGTAGGCTGACCCATCGTCGTCGACAAATTGGCCTATGTCGCGACTCTCTTCATCGAGGGGGCGGAAACTCTTGACGTAAGCGTACGGGCCGGCGATGCGGTTGCTGACCGCAATCATCACGCGTGCGAATTTGTAGTGCGCGTCATCGAGATGCGCGTACATTACGAACTTGCCGGTGCGAGGATTTGCATACACCTTGGGCCGCTCGATTACCCAGCGTGGGCCGAGATGCTCGGGATCGGCGAGCGCCAGCACCTGGCCCCGGAATTTCCAGCGAACAAGATCGCGCGATGTATAACAAGCGACGTAACGCTTTTCGGGATCGTTGGATTGCGAGCGGTCCTCGCCGAACCAATAATACGTTCCTTTCCACACCGTGATGCCGCCGCCGTGCGCCTGAATGCGTTGTCCGTGGTTGTCGAGCCATGGGTCGCCGGGCCGGACAACGCGTGACGCGGCAAATAGCTCGCCTGCGGAAATCAGGAGAAGGCCGATCAACAGTAGCTTGTAAGGAACCGTGCGCGGTGCGCTGCTTTTCCGGAGTCGGATGAGATCCGGTGGTTCTCTGCGCAGGCATTTGCAATTGCGATTCATAGGAAGCTCATCCAATCTGCTTCCAGGCGTAGATGTCATACGGTGATTTGCCTTCCACGCGGCCTGTACCGTTGCTCCACGTCAGGCGGAACGCGCCAGACTCACCGGCCAGTGTGAATGGCATGGAACCATCGCCATAAACGCGCGCAGTGAGGCGGCGCGTTTCAGGAGCGCCGGCGAAGAGGCCGACATCCGCCCAGGGCACAATACTGCCGGTCTTAACGTAGACAGGGATCTTCTCAGTTGATGCGGGGACGGAGATTTCCGTGCCTCCCTGGAACGCCTCGCCCGTCCAGAAGTCGTGCCATCCGCCTTCAGGCAACACAACTCTGCGGTTGCCGTCCGGATTCCTGCGTGACGGACCTTGCGGCGCGGCGCTCGAGTCTTCCACAAAGATGGGCGCGACCATCATGCGATCACCGATCATGTATTGGTCGTCGACGGTATAAAGCTGCTTTTCATTTGGCGCGTCGAGCACCAGCGCGCGGAAGGGCGGCGTGCCGTCTTCGGCGTAGCGCTGGAATGCGGCGGTGAGGTAGGGTACGAGCTGCATCCGCCAGCCGATGATCTCGCGGCAGCGAGATTCGAGCTTCTCCCAGCCATCAAGCAGCTGGTCCGCATTGTTCAGCCGGCGATTCAATTGCTTCCACGGCGGATTCTTGATGTACCAGCCATTGACCATCGCCAGCGGCGAGAACACGACACTCTGCAGGCGGCGAATCAGGTCTTCTTCGCTCACGGCATCGCGCACCTCCGGGCACCAGAGCAATCCACTGAAACCGGAGTTGACCAGCGCGCGAATGAAATCCCGATGAACGTACAGGTCGCTGTAGAGCACAAACGGATAGGGCGCGGCCAGTGCGCCGCTGGAGCGGACAAGATTGTAGGTCGGCTGTTGCGCTTGCTGAACTCATTCCAGATCGCCATCTGGTAGCGCAGGCCAAAGACGTTGTGCATCTGCTCGCCGTCCACACCGGACGGAAACGCGCTGCATTCCGGGAACGACCATCCGCCGGTGTAATCGGAGTTGTCGCACTCGTCGATTTTGAATCCGCTGATGCCCACGTCGACGAGGTTCTTGCCGTGATATGCGCCGAAGGCCTCGCGCGCCGGTTCGCCCGCAAAGTCGGGCACCAGACCGCCCCACACGCCGAAATCGCCGCTGTGCGGCTCGATCGCCGGAAATAGCGGCGACGCGGGATGCGTGAATGCATGTTCCCAGAGATTTACTTTGTAATTCATCGCGCCCGCGGAGCTTACAAAGCCTGCGGGATCCGGGAAGCGATCCTTATTCCAAACGAATGTGCAGGAGTAGGCATGCGTTTGCCAACCGGCTTCCAGCCCAATCACATCGCAAGGAATCTTGCGATCGCGAAACTCCTGCGCGAGCGCAATCGCGCTCTGTTGCGTTGCGCGCGACTCCGGCCGGTACCAGAAGCCCAGCCCCCACTCGGGCGGCAATCACGCCGCCGCCGGAGAAGATGTTGTACCGCCGCACCGCATCCAGCATCGCTGGCCCAGCAAACAGATATACGTCCACACCGCTGGCGCGCGGCACCTCGACAGTAATCTGCCCTGTGTCGCCATCCTGAATGTTGTGCGTGTAATTTGGATCGGGGTTGGTGTTGTTCACCAAGTCCGCGGCGTGCGTGGGTTTGGGCCGCGCATCGCCAAAATAGAAAGTTGCGTAGCGCGCCGTGTCGATCAGGACGCCGATGCCTTCCGTCGTCACGTAGAAGGGTACAGGCGCATGCGAATCCCCGGTATCAATCTTCGGATCGGCATTGACGCGCACGACTTTCTTCTTGCCGCGCTGAGCAAATGAGAGGAACTGGAGGCCGAGGCCGAAAATCTGCTCGTTGGGCCGCAGCGGCAATTGCACCACACATCCGCGTTTGGTTTGTTTGCCCCCGATGGCAGGCAAGGGCGCTGTGTCCACCTTGGGAAGTTTTGCGAATGCCTCGGTCTTTGCGGGAATCAGGCGGCTCGAAACCGGAGTGAAGCGCTCCGGCGCGCCGATCATGGCTTTCCATACGCCGGGATAGATTTTCTTCCATGCCGCTGAGCTTTCGGGTGTCACAGCTTCTAAGGTCTCTGTGCGCAGCAAGCCGGAAAAGCCGGCTGCCGTCCCCGCTGCTGCCAGTCCCTTGGCGAGCGAACGTCGTGTGATCTTCGACGTCGAGCTTATACTCATCGATCTCTCTCCCTGGCCCATTTGCGATTGACTTCAATTGAAGGCTTCGGTGATCTCAACTTTTCCTGAAGGCTGAGCAGATTCTATCGGTTCAAGGAGGTTCAAGAGCATGCGTCCATGCAAGGCCCCGTCAAAAGAATGCGTCAGGCTCCTGATCTAAGCGAACCTGACGCAATCCCTCCCGTAGTTGCATTACGTTTGAGTTACCAGGTCAAACGGCCAGAGATCTGGATTTGCCGGTTGATTTGGCTTCCAGCCCCGGAAGTGCCGAGCCGGACAATACCGAAGGTTCCATCCGACGTCGAGGTGTCGTAAGCGGTGGAGAAGGTTTGCACATGATTAAAGACGTTGAACGCATCGATTCTCATCTGGAAAATCATTTCCCTGACAAGTGTGAAATTCTTCGAGACATTGGTGTTCAGCGAGTCGATGACTCCCTCACGGGCGCCGGTGTATTCCACGTTAGGATTCTCCTCATAGGAGGTGTTGATGGAGATGTAGTTCGGCTTGGTGCACAAGCCTGCGGCCGCCAAGGTAGCCGACTGAGGAATCCAGTTGTATGCCCCGGCCGCGTTGAATTCCCCATGGACCGGATCTATCGTGACTACGCACGGCTTGAGGCGCTGAATATAGTTGTCAGAACCCGCAGCCTGGAGGCTGGGATACCAGGGATTCGAATTGCCGGCCCAGTTCCTTGTCTTGGGCAGAAGATTACCCCCGTTGGCTTCTGGTCGACGATCCATCCACTCGTCATAGCCTGCGGGAATCCCGCTTTGAAATTGATAGGAGTTGCCGGTTTGCCAGCCTCCCGCAACCAGATCGAGAAGACGAGGCATGTTCGGGAAAAATCCGCTGCCTCGCGCAATGGGAAGCTTGTAAACGATCAAAGCTGTCAGCCGGTGCGGAACATCCGTTCCCGAGATCACGCGAGACGGGATGCGGTTGACGACGTCCGCAAATCCTGTGGCCACGATGAACTTCGAATGCGTGTATCCAACATTTGCGGTGAGCCCCCACGAGGTTCTGTGGGTGTAGACGGCTTCAATGCCGTTGTACCAGCTCTTGCCCGTCTGGATACCGGCTTCAGTGATGGCAAGAAATTGCGGGTAGGGACGAGAGAAGTTGATCTTTCCGATCGTGCTGGCCGTATAGTAGCTCGACCCCGCGAACGGAGCCACGCCGAGGAAGGGATTGGCGACGAGGCCGACTGAACCCGTGCAGTTCGTCTGCAAACCGCCGCGCAGTGGATCGCATGCAGCCTGCGCACTGGCGCTGACATGGTTCATATCGTCGGTGTCTGTAACCCCATACAACGGCCCGTACAGGCGAGAGCCGGCGTAATTGATTTCAATTGTGTCCTTGGACGTCAATTGGCGTTCCAGGCCAAACGAAGTGTTGAGTTGAGAGGATGGATGGAACTTCGGGTTGTAGAAAGTGGATGCCTGTCCCAGGTTGGATTCGAGACACTGTTGCCAGTTTCCTCCGCAGTTTCCTGTTGCTGCCTGGAAGGTCGGGAAGGGATTGGCCATGTTAAGAGTGGGAACCATCAAGGTCGTATTGGCTCCCGAGCCGGATACCTGCGGCACCGAATTAAAGGGCGTATAGCCGTTGGTCGTTGAATAGCCAATACTGCTTGGCGCATTCAGATTGCCCGCGGCCGTGTCGTTAAAGAAGAGGCCCATTCCGCCGCGGATAACGGTCTTCTGATTCCATGTGTACGCGAAACCGGCGCGCGGCCCGAATTCATACCAGATGCGTTTGAACTGCCAGGTCGGATTTCCATTCACGCCCGCATACGTGGGTCCCCCTACGAATCCATTGAGAACCGGGAGGCCAGCAAGCGCCGAGGGGTTGATAAGACTGGTCACCGGGTTTTGATCGCTGAAATCCCAGACGGAATTCAGGCGGTTGAACCGATCTCTTATGCCCCGTCCTGGATCTTCCCAGCGGACGCCGAGGTTGAGCGTAAGGTTGGGCCGGTACTTCCAGTCGTCCTGGAAATACAACGCGCCATAGTGCGACGAGAAGTAGTTTCCGCCGGCGGTGGTCGCATTCACCGTTGCCGTGGGAGACCATGTGCCGGATTCCATCGAGGCCAGGCTGTTGCCGCTGTAGTTGTTGGCGATAGGAGTTTGAGATCTCAAGTCCACCATTCTTGCCGGCTACGTTTGTATCCCATTGCTGGGTCCAGCCATCGTCCGTGGCGAGAGTGAAGCCGGTGTTATTGGTGCTCTTCTGGCTGTATTGAGAGAACCTTACTTCACCGCCAAAGTGCGTCGTGTGATTGCCTCGAGTCCAGTTGGCCGTATCGATGAGCTGCAACTCGTCGTCCCCGCGATACAGCACGGCCTGGGAACCCAACGCGCTGTAGTTGGTAATATTTGTCAGCGGAAATCTCTGGAAGTACAAGGGGTTTGCGACGCCAATGCTCGATGAGAAGCCGAGGTTGCTGGGGTCATAACCGCTCGCCGGACCGGTCGAGTCACTTTCCAGAGCCGTGGTCACCAAGCCCCGGAAAGAATTGATCAGGGTCGGGCTGAAGGTATGGGTCCAGGCCACATTCAGACTGGGGTACCGATAATCGGTGCCGTTATAGTGAGCGATATCCATCGCCTCGTTCAAACCCGGATGCGCGGCATTGACGTTGGACCGGGGAAATGGGCTATTGTTCTGGCCGTAAAACTTCCACAGTTTCCCGGTCACGTCGAAGGTGTCGTTTTTGCCGACGTTCTGGTCCAGTTTGACGATGTAGGACTTGTTATCGTTGATGCTAGGTTCAAGACCGACGTAATTGTTATTGAAGGGATTCGCAGTAGTCGGCGTGGGGCTCTGGTTCGGCGCCGGGTACCACGACATGATGGCCTGAGCCACGGCGCTGATTTTGCTGGCCGGAATGACGTTCGGGGTTCCGGTCAGCACGGGATTGCCCTGCGGGCCGGCGCCCAGGCCCGGACCGTAGCCGTATTGATAGCGGCAGACTGCCGGGTGTGGGCTGCTGGAACTCCCGGTCGTGCCAGTGTCGGTGTTGTTGGCCGTGCAGGCTGCCTCTGACGTTGGGTCGTAAATCGCTCCGTTCCAGCTGCCTGTCACTCCGGGGACGCCGCCCACTCCCAACAGGCTGCTGAAGTTACCGTTGGCCTCCGCAGACGAGTCAGGAACACTCGTGAGAGCCGTTGCAATTTGCTGGCTGTGAAGATCCTCGTAAAGGATCATGAAAAATGTTTGCTTCTTGCCGTTCCAGAGCTTGGGAACGATGACGGGCCCATCCAGCTCAAACCCATATTGATTTTGAGTGAATGCGGCCTTGTTGTATTTGGGCAGCAAAGCCAGCGAGGCGGCGGTACCGATGGCCTGGTTCTTGGCAATGTTGGCATCGTTGAGCGGCGTATTGGCATTCAAAAAGGCGCGCTGCAGGTATTCATAAGCGGCCCCATGCAGATTATTGGTCCCGGTCTTCAAGGTCATATCGATCATTCCGGCGGGAGCACGGCCATTCGCCGCATCCACCGGGCTGGTCGTGATTTTGAACTCCTGCAGGGAATCGGGGGGCGGAGACATGGTGTAGTGCTCCGGACCTGTTTCGCTGATGTTGGCGACGCCGTCGATGCTGAACTCGACGCTGGCGCCGTGGATGGTAAAGGTCTGCGCGCTCTGGTTACCAGGAGCGATGCCGTAGGTTGTGCTCATCAAGCCGGGGGTAAATAGTGCGAAGTTGAATGTGTTGTTATCGAAATCCGGAAGCTGCTCAAGCAACTGGTTCTCCATGACGTTGCCAACATCGGCTTTGTCGTAGTCAAGCACGTCTTCTGAAGCGTTGACCGTAACGGTTTCCGTAGCCGATCCAGGAACGAGTGTGAAATTGACCTCGGCAGTCTCACCGGTCGACAACGTGATATTGGTTTTGTCGAGCGATTTGAACCCCACGCCCTCGGCGCGAACATCGTATACACCGGGATCGAGAAATGGAACTGTCCAGTTGCCTGTGGATGTAGTGATTACGATCTTATCCACGCTGGTTCCCTGGTTGTGGACGGTGACTTTGGCCTTCGGAATTACGGCGCCTGTCGCGTCCGTCACCAGGCCGGTAAAGCCCTGGGAAGTTTGCGCGTCGGCGCCTGCGCTTAGCAGCAAGAAGAGAAAACAGAACACTGCTGCCAGGACCACCATGGCGCCAAGCTTATTGGATGTTCCCTTGCTGGCGACCTCGTTTTTTCGATTCCGCATTTCAAGCCTCCTAGTTCTTTCCTTTGAGCTGGTTCTTGCCTTTGAGATTGGCCAAATCACATCTCGAACCGAATCCCTTGGATGATTACTCAATCGGCCTGTTCGGTTTTCGCTCTTCCTGGAGATCGCGATGATTGGCCGCTGACCAATCTCCGCCGTGAAAATGACCGTGTCAACGTTCCAAACGGTTCAGGAGTGTCGTTGAGAGAAAGTTTAATAAATAGAGTCAGTTAGGCCCGCACGTTACGAGACTGTTAAGGCCGAATTGTATCCCGTCAGTAAGCGTTTCCACGCGAAGAGGGAACATCCTTGTTTTGCCTCATCCACCGCTTCGAGAGCCGCCAGTCCCAGAGGTTGAAGTTCTTCGAACGATGCGACCAATTCGAAGGAACGACCGAGAGGCCCATAGAGAATACGACCATTCTGGATTTGTCTTAGGCTTGCCGTACCGTAGTTGACGAAGAATCGGACCCGAAGGCCCGAAGTCGACGAAGCACGCAGGCGAATCGGCGCTGCCGTGGGCCGCAGATTTGAAATCAATTCACGGCTGGCCCATTCTTATTCGTCTCGGCGTGTACCTTGCCCGGCCAGTCGGGATTGGGCGTCGCTGACATATTGAAAACCAAGGTTCCGCCAGAGACGATCTCTTCGTGCGTCAACCAAAACCGTTCGAGCGGCTTTCCGTTGAGCATTGCCGATTGGATATATGGAGCCTGAGCGGCGTCGCGCTTCACCACAATGTGAAAGATCTTGCCGTTGGGCAGGTGAATCTTCGCGTCAGGAAAGAGCGGAGAGCCAATCGCATAGCGCGGAATCCCTGGCGTGACTTGATAAAACCCGAGAGCGCTCAAGATATACCAGGCAGACATCTGCCCGGCGTCATCATTTCCGATGAGGCCGCCCGGTTCATCGCGATAGCCTGCAGCGCGAACCTCGGCTACGTGCTGTTGGGTCTTGTACGCGGCACCCGCGTAGTCGTAAAGATAGGCGATATGATGGCTCGGTTCGTTGCCCTGATCGTATAGGTTCTTTGCGAAGAGATCGTCAAGCTTTGAGATAAATCCGCTGTTCCCGTGTTCGAGAGCAATCAATCCGGGAATGTCCTGAAGCACAAAGAATGTAAATTGAAATGGCAGGCCCTCGGTAATATACGACACCGGCTTGGCGGGATCGAACGGAGTGACCCATGTTCCGTCCGCACGACGCCCCCTGGCGAATCCTGTGTCCGGATCGATGACGTTGCGATAGTTTTGAGCGCGTTTTCGAAAGATTGCCTCGTCTTCCGGCTTGCCGAGGGCCTTGGCCACTTCAGCAAGAACAAAGTCGTCGTACGCGTAGTCGAGCGTGCGCGACACCTGCTCGTTCTTGTGCGGCAAGGGAGCTCCGGGGACCGAATCCTCCAGCGGGATATAGCCGTATTTCAAATACGAGTGCAGCGCCCGCCGGCCTTCTCCGTCGAGATATTCGGCTTCCGATGCGGGCGATTCCAACGCATTCTTGCGCATGAGGCGATAGGCCTCCCCTATGTCGAAGCCGCGTATTCCTTTCAGATAAGCATCGCCGATAATAGCAACGCCGTGATCGCCGTCCATCTCCGCCGTATGACTGTTCCAGGCGGGAAATGAAGGTAGAAAACTGCCCTGCTCTCCCTTAACGATCAGCGACTGGATCATATCCGCATCGTCCTTGGGATCGATAATCGTCAAGAGCGGATGCTCAGCGCGGAAGGTATCCCAGGTTGAGAAATCATCGTAGTAAGTGAAGCCGCGAGCGGTTTCAATGGACTGGCCACCTGCAAAACGCGGGTAAGTCCCGCTCACATCGTTGAAAATACGCGGAAGTTGAAACGCGTGATACATCGCGGTGTAAAAAATGCGGCGATCTGCATTGTCTCCGGTTACTTCGACCAAGCTGAGGGCTTTCTCCCACGCGGCGAGGCTTTTCTGCTCGATCTTCGCAAAATCCCAGATGGGAATCTCGGCGCGAAGGTTTTTCCGCGCTTCATCGATACTCACGAACGACGTTCCAACACGAACCAGGACGACTTCCCCCGGCTTCACATCAAATGTGACGTATCCGCCTGTGGGGCTGGCGTCAGACGCCTGGTCGGCGTTGCCCGGATGAACCTCAGCGCCCGACCATGTGCCCCCCACATGAAAAGGGTGATCGAATTCCACAACTACATAGCCGCTAAATCCCGCCAGCTTGCCTTGGCCCGCATAGATGCGGCGCACTTTGCTCGAACCCACGATTTCATTGTGGGCAGTATCGATGGTCAAGGATCCGTCGCCAGCCCGGGCGTTGTTTTGCACATCGATCCACGCGGCGCCACCGCGCTGAAACGCAAACCGCAGCATGCCGCAGCGCGGAGTTCCCGTGACCGATGCAGTAACGCCCAGGTCCGGAAGCTCGACTTGGTAGAGATACGGTGCGGCGTGCTCCGCGTCGTGAGAGAACCGGGTAGTGGGCGCGTGGCCTTGCCTCGGGAACACATCCGATCCAGCCAGCAACTGGAAACTGCCGTAGTCCTGCATTGCCGAGCCACTCAGAAAATGGCTGCCGCGAATTCCGTGAAATATTTGATCGGCGTAATAGTAGGGGACCAGGCCTTTTCTTTCGGTATCTTGTGTTGTCGGCGTCCATTGCGTCATCCCAAAGGGGACTCCTACTCCCGGATATGTCTGCCCTTCATTGGCCGTTCCCACCCGAGTGTCCACCAAATCCGCGAGTTGTTGCCCCCCAAGCATTGCAGGCAGAAAAAAAATGATAAGAACGTAAAGAAAAGGCCGGATATTCATCTTCCCTCTTTCGACGCCGTGTGAACCGTTGCGCCGAGCACCAATGTCGCTACCTGATAGTTGGCTGTCAACGTTCCGAACGGTTCGGCGCTGTGCCGGGCCGCAACAAGCTGAGGAATAGTAACTTATTGGCAAGGGTTACGATCCAGTTAAGGCGTGCTAGAATTTGTCCTGCACCGGAAGGATGAGCGCGGATGCGGATTCTTCCTCATCACGAGAAGGCGGCCGGCTTTAGCCCCGAAGGCGCGGCCACTATCCGCACAGAGCTCGGCACGATCCTCAAAAGCAGCAATTTCTCGGGAAGCAAGAGATGCCAGGACTTTCTGGAATTCATCGTGCAGCAGGCGCTCGATGGTAATTATGACTATCTGACAGAGCGATTCCTGGGCGCGGAGCTTTTCGGCAGACCCATTAACTACGAAACGGGAACTGATTCCATCGTTCGGGTGAGGGCGAATGACGTACGCCGTCGACTAGCTCAATATTACTCGGAAGGACACGGCGGGGCCCAGGTCGTTATTGAACTTGCCTCGGGAAACTATGTCCCGGAGTTCCATTGGCTTGCGCCAAAGGCGCCCGATACTGCACCCGACGTTGCTTCACACGAAGCGCCAACAATGCCATCGGGCGCATCGCATCAGGAATTGATCGCAACTCTGCCAGTGGCAGGCTCTGGGAACGACGCAAGAGCTCATCGTTGGCGGATTTTTGTCGGCGTGATATTGATCGCCCTCGTATTGGGCTCATGTTCTGGCTGGTGGCTGCGAGAGCGAGCGCTGGATCGTTCCCTGTATCCATTAAAATACGAACCGTCGCTGAATTCCTTGTGGTCGGCTTTCGTCAACGCCCCGCAACACGAAACGGATGTTGTGCTCTCCGACGTTTCCTTTCAGCTCCTGGAGGATATCGAGAAGCGGACATTCACTCTCAGCGACTACCTCAACCGAAGCTACCTCAGCCAGGTCACAACGCAAAGTTCTGGCTCGGATATACAGCCTGTTTTGACCTTGATTGCTTCGAAGAACTTTGGGAATTCCAGTGAATTCAGGCTGGCGCAACGGATGACGGCGTGGGACCGCATCGGGAATCGGATCCATATTTACAATGCCCGTGATTACTCTTCCGCGCTTGCAGGCCAGGACAATATCATCCTGATTGGTTCACAGTACTCAAATCCCTGGCAACAGCTATTCGAAGCCCGCCTGAATTTTAAGGCGAACCCGCCCGGTGATGGTCCCGGCACTGTGATCAACAGTTCGCCGAAGGCGGGAGAAAACGCAATCTACTCCCCTACCGATTCCGTGGGCTACTGTGTGGTGGCTTATCTGCCGAATCCGGATCGCGGCACCAGTGCACTTCTTATCGAAGGAACCTCCTCAGAAGCTACAGAGGCCGGCGGAGATTTCCTCCTCTCGGAAGATGAGTTTTCCGGATTCGAGAAAAGCCTTCATTCAAATGGAATGCCGTATTTTGAAGTTCTGCTCAAGACCTCCCAGGCACGGGGGACCCCAATTACGGCTTCGGTCGTGGCCTATCGTATTTATCCAACCCAACCCTGAGTGGTCTGATTCAGCGTGGCAAACTGATGCCAAAAGGGGGCGCGAGGTCCCCTAAAAGGCGTGGAAAACGCTGAGCTACACCAGGATTTGGAGTTAGAGAACCCCGGAGCCGACATCTGCCCCGATGAAATGAGAACGCGCCATGACTGAAATCGCCGAGAAGGATTTGCACCAGCAGTTTGCCAGCGACAACTATGCGGGAATTTGCCCCGAGGCCTGGGCTGCGATGGAAGCCGCGAACCGCGGGCACGTCACGTCGTACGGCGACGATCCGTGGACGGCCAAGGCTGCCAATGCCTTCCGCACGCTGTTTGAAACGGAGTGCGAAGTGTACTTCGTCTTCAATGGCACCGCGGCCAATTCGCTGGCCCTGGCTTCGCTCTGCCAGTCGTATCACAGCGTCATCTGCTCCGACCAGTCGCACGTGGAAACGGACGAATGCGGCGCGCCCGAATTCTTTTCCAACGGGTCGAAGCTGCTGGCCGCGGCGAGCGCCGACGGCAAGCTTTCGCCCGCGGCGATTCGCGAGCTGGCCACCAAACGCCACGACATTCACTATCCCAAGCCGCGCGCGGTGACCATTACGCAGTCGACTGAAACGGGGCGCGTGTATACGCTCAAGGATCTGAGCGCGATTGCGGAAGAGTGCAAGGCGCTGGGACTCTCACTGCACATGGACGGGGCGCGCTTTGCCAACGCCTGTGCGAGCCTGGGCTGCTCGCCCGCGGAGATGACGTGGAAGCGCGGTGTGGATGTGCTCTGTTTTGGCGGCGCCAAGAACGGCATGGCGCTGGGCGAAGCAGTCTTGTTTTTCGATCGCGCTCTGGCTACGGATTTCGATTACCGGTGCAAGCAGGCAGGCCAACTGGCGTCGAAGATGCGGTTTCTCTCGGCGCCTTGGGTGGGCATGCTCGAGAGCGGTGCGTGGCTGCGCAATGCCGAGCACGCCAATCGCTGTGCGCAGCAATTCGCTTTGCTGATTGCGTCTATCCCCGGCATCAAGGTGGCGCAGCCGGTTGAGGCCAACGCGGTTTTTCTACAGGCTTCGGAGGAGATTCTGAGCCTGCTGCGCGCGCGCGGCTGGAATTTCTACACCTTCATCGGCGGCGCGGCGCGCTTCATGTTCTCGTGGGACACCGATCCTCGGCGCATGGAAGCGTTGAGCCACGATCTCTTCGCGTGCGCCACGGCGGCCAAGACGGCGTGATGTGGAATCCCACCCTTTCGGCAAATTACGCCGAAAGGATGGGGCACGGATTCGAGCTTATCGCTCCACCGCTTCCCACATGCCCGACTCCCCTGACCGGAAGATGGCTTCAATCACGGCCATGTTCGCGATGGAATCTTCAAGCGTCACCGGAACCTCGGTGTTGTCGAAAACTGCGCGCGCGAATGCGTCGCCTTGCAGCGTGTACTGATCCGCTGTGGGGAAGGTCTCCGTGGTGATGCCGCTGAAGGTGAGATCGCCGGTCGCATCGATAAAGAGGCGCGTGGGCCGGTCATTCGGGGCATTGAAGGGAATTTCAAGCTCAATGCGGCCGCGTGTGCCCAGAAAATGCACTCTCTGGTACGGAATCAATTGCGTACTGCAGGTAAAGACGGCCTGGCCGGAGGGAAAGTCGAGGATCGCCGAGGCCAGGCGGTCGGTGCCCATCTGCGGATCGCGATCGACGAGCGCGACCACGCGCAGCGGCTCTTGTTTGAAGGCAAAGCGCGAAGCCTGGATGCAGTAGCAGCCGATGTCGTACACGCCGCCGCCGCCCGTCTCCACTGTGTTGCGGATGTTGCCGGGGTTGACGTTGTGGTAGCTGAAATGCGCGTTGACCGCGCGCAACTCGCCGATGCGGCCCTCATCAAGAAGCTGGCGCACGCGCAGCCATTGACGGGCACTGCGAATCATGAAGGCTTCGCAGATTTTTACGCCGGTGCGCTCGCGCACGCCGAGCAGAGTCTTGGCTTCGGCCACGGTCATGCTGAGCGGTTTTTCGCACAGCACATGCTTGCCGGCCTCGGCGGCCTTCACGGTCAACGGCACGTGCAGCTGATTGGGCAGCGGATTGTAAATGGCGTCGATTTCGGGATCGGCGAGCAGTTCCTCATACGAACCGTAGGCCGTGGGAATGCCCAGTGCGGCGGCCGCCTCGCGTGCTTTATTCAGGTCGCGTGAAGCGATCGCGGTGACTCGGGTGAACTCGCCTTGCTGCATGGCGGGGATGACTTTTTTGAGGCCGATGTTGGCGGTCGAGAGCACGCCGAAGCGAAGCTTTTTTGACATAGGGGCATGATATCGCGCAGGGGCTTGGTGGATCAGCCGAGGGCGGCCATCGCCAGCGCGTCGGTCGCGTTCGCGGCCACGCGCATCAGTTCTCGGTTGCGCGCTTCGATAAAGCCGTTGGCTACGGCGGTATCGAGAAAGGCCAGCAGGCCGTCCCAGTAATTAGCCGTATTGATGAGGATGATGGGCTTGGCAATCAGGCCGATCTGCGCCCAGGTCACGGCTTCCATCAACTCATCGAGCGTGCCGTAGCCGCCGGGCAGCACCAGGATGGCATCCGAGAGCTCGTGGATGCGGGCTTTGCGCTCGTGCATGGTTAGCACCACTTCGAGCGAAGTGAGGCGCGTGTGCGCGATCTCGCGGCCGTCGAGCGCCTTCGGGCAGCACGCCGATCACTTCAGCGCCCTCGGCCAGCGCCGCGTCGGCGAGCGCGCCCATCAGTCCGCGGCTGGCTCCGCCGTACACCAGGCCAAGGCCGGCTTTGCCGATGGCGGCGCCGAGCGCCGAAGCTTCCGCGCGAAAGGCAGGGTTCGTTCCGAAAGCCGATCCACAAAAAACGGCCACGCGGCGGAGGGAGTTGGATGAATGAGTCATGATGTATCCAGAATAGCGGTGTCGGGCGGACGACGGGGCGGTGGGAAAGTAGGAGCGTTTCGGGATTCGGCTCCTGCGTGCGACAAAGCGCGTTCTGGAATGTCATCCGGTTGATCGCTTACACCAACTCCGAGTCGCCTGCTATGATCGTCAACCGAGTAGTACTTCCTTCCCGAAAACAGCCTGCACTTGAGGACGCGATGAAGAAGATTTGGGCACTCTGCACGTTTGCATTCCTCGTTTTGTCCACGTCCGGCCACGCCGACGTTACACCGAATGCGCTTTTCAGCGATCACGCTGTGCTCCAGAGCGGCATGCCCGTACCCGTTTGGGGCACGGCAACTCCGGGAGAAAAAGTCGTCGTCAAAATAGGAAAGCAGACCAAATCTGCGACGGCGGACGCGGGCGGACGCTGGATGGTACGACTCGGAAAGTTGAAGCCGGGCGGTCCGTTCGTGATGACGATTGCGGGCAAAAACACCGTTACCGTGAACGACGTGCTCGTGGGAGAAGACTGGATTGGCTCCGGTCAATCCAATATGGCGTTCACGATCTCAGTGAAGGTGGCGCGGTATGCGGGCATTCTCAATGAGGACCAGGAGATCGCCGCTGCCAATTATCCGCAGTTACGGATGTTCATGGCGGAAACGAAGAAGGCCTATGAACCGCAGGACGAGATCAAGGGATCGTGGGAAGTCGCTACGCCGGAGAACGCGCCGGCTTTTTCGGCTGTGGCCTATCTGTTTGGGCGCGACCTGAATCAGGCGCTGCACGAACCGGTCGGCATGGTGGTCGTGGCATACGGAGCCAGTACTGCCGAGGCTTGGATTTCTCGCACCGTTGTCGCGAACGACCCGCAAATGAGTCCGATGTTGAACCACTTCGATGAACTCTACAAGTTTTACAACGCGCATCCGGGCGCTACCACGGATCAGGCCCCTCCAAGCCCGCAAACCATCAATGCGCGCCCGCCGCAGCCCGGCCCGTTGCGCGATCCCGTGCAGGACCAACACGAGCCCACCGTCCTTTACAACGGCATGATCCACCCGATACTCCCGTTCGCCATGCGCGGCGTGATTTGGTACCAGGGAGAATCGATCGTTGGAGGCAAAGCAGGCGTCGCTTTGTATCCCCACGTAATGGAGTCGCTCATAAAGGACTGGCGCGCGGAATGGGGCGAGGGCGATTTTCCCTTCTATTGCGTGCAGTTGCCGCCCCTGAAAAATGTCAGCAATAATCCCGCCGTGCGCGAGGCGCAATCCAAAATTCTTTCTTTACCCAACACCGGGAATGGCTGTGACCCTGGACGTGGGAGATCCTGCGAACGTACATCCGAAAGATAAAGAGCCTGTCGGGGATCGCCTGAGCCGCATCGCGCTTGCGAATGTGTACCACCGGAGGATTGAGTACTCGGGGCCGGTCTACGCCGGGATGAAAGTTCAAGGACAAAGCATCGTCATCCGCTTTACTCACGCTGACGGCCTAACGAGCAAAGGCGGCCCGCTGCTTTGGTTCCAGATCGCTGGCCCCGACGGCCGGTATGTCGACGCGGCAGCAACCATTGAGGGCAAGACAGTGATCGTACACAGCGACCAGATCACTGAACCCGTATCCGTTCGTTATGCCTGGGATAACTATCCGCAGGGCGCAAACCTGGTGAACGGCGCCGGGCTTCCCGCGGCGCCGTTCCGTACCGATGCGGAGGATGCGTTGACGCCTATCGCGAGTGAGTTCACGGGAAAATGAGAGAACAGGTGCGTTCCGGCCTCGACAGGCAGCGGAGAAATGGGGAACAGGGAATGAGTTTCCGCTTTAACTTGCGCAATTCCGTGTGATACATTCCCTGCCATGACGACATGGATTGAGCGAACCGCGCGTCAAAAGTCGATAGGCCAGGTTGTACTCTTCCTCGTGGTGACGGCCATCGTGGTGTGGATCTGCGTCGAGAACAGCGCTTACCTGAAAGTGTTCTTCAAGGGGCCTCCGCCGGCGACCGCGGCAGCTCTGGATGTGGCGGAGCACGAGGTCAATGGCGAGGAGCTGATTGCCACGCCTTACGTGACCATCACCGGCGACAAGGTGCTGAACACGGGTGTCGAGGAAGTGACCACCTATGACGGCATCATCAAGAACGTGTCGGCGGGCTACTATGCGCTGGAGGTGGGCAACCGCATTCTGATTGTGAAGAGCGGCAAGACGCCCTCGACAACGGTGGGCGGCGAGCTGGATTCGATGCCGCTCGATTTGAAGTCGGACCTGTTTCCTCCGGGTACCGACCCAACCGACGAGGCCGTGTTTTATCCCCTGCTGCTGGTTACGAACTACCGCGAATCGGGATATGCGGGAGCCTTCTGGGCGCTGCTGGCCGAAGGGCTCTTCGGGTTCTTTGCCTTCCGCTCGTGGCGTCGGCTGTCGGGCCAGGTCGACCATCCCGCCGTAATCCGCGCCAAAGCGTGGGGCGAAATCGCAGTGACCTCCGCCGAAGTGGAGCGCGAGTTGGAGACGGCGGTGAAAACCAAGGACGGCCCCTGGACTCTGACGCAGAACTATGCTGTGAAGAACGCGCGGTTGAGCTTCGATCTGTTCCGCCTGGACAACCTGGTGTGGGTTTACAAGAAGACCGTCAAGCGCCGCGTGTACTACTTCATTCCCGCGGGAACCACTTATGTTGCAGTGCTGAATTTCAGCGATGGGCAGGCCGAGCTGGTCGGCAAACAGAAAAAGGTGGACGAAATGCTCGCGCTGGCGAGCGAGAGGGCGCCGTGGGCCGTGAAAGGGTATACCGACGATTTGGCGAAGCTCTGGAAGAGCTCGCGGGCCGGGTTTGTGGCCGAAGTGATGAAGCGCAAGAGCGAAAAGCATCACTAGGTAGTTGACTGTCTGATTTCATCGCCGGCCACAAAAGCGCGGACATTCGCGGATTCCCGCCCTTCCCGCAAAAGACGCCGAAAGGATGGGGCAGGAAGCTTCAACGGGGTGCAGGGCGTCGATGGGGTGCGGGTGCGGGGAACCCTTTGCGGGACTTTTCTTGTGCGGCCATCTGTGTCATGCTTGCGTTTATGGGAAACAAAGATAAAGGCAAGAAAGAAGCCAAGAAGGCCCCAAAACCGAAGCCGAAACCAGAACCCTCGAAGCGTGAAATCTTCACGCCTCCACCGCCGAAGTAGGCAGTGGTTCGAGAACGTATCGGCTTTGCTGCGCATAATGCGCGCAGAGCCGCGCGCTATGACCTTGCGAACGCAAGGAGAGGCGTGATGTCGCCCTGGTCAGCGGCGCGCAGGGCATCAATATAGCTCTGGCGAAAATCTCCCGCCCTCGCGATCTCGCTTCCTCCCCAAGTGAAGACGGGTCTTCCCTGCATTCTGGCAAGGACGTCCGCCAAGAGCCGCGCGTGGCGCCCGTTTCCATTGGAAAATGGGTGAATCCATACGAGGCGGTGATGGAATCGTACTGCGATTTCATCGCAGGTGAGGGTCCGGTGCTCCATCCAGTACCGCGCATCTCCAAGTAGGACCCCCAAGGCGTCGCGGATTTGCCAAGGCGGAACGCCGATATTCTTCTCGGTGCTTCTGTACGCGCCAGCCCATCTCCATGTTTGATCGAACATGCGGCGGTGCAGATCGCGAACATATGGTTCGGTGAGTGGATTCTGCAATTTCAGTGTGCGCCGGCCGAGCGCCCAATCGTATGCGATCAAAATGTTGGCTCGTTCCCATTCATTCAGTTCTTCTCTGGATGCCAGGTTCGGAATCAGGTCGGCTTGCTCGTCGGGAGAAAGCGGCGTATTGCCTTTTCCCATTGCGAAGAGGCTCATTTGATACTTCGCTTTCTCGCGAGACGGCGGGCTTCGGCTTCGATCGCCTCATCGACGTGACCGCTGGCCTGGCTCTCGATCGCCATGGAGTGCTCTACGCCGATTACATGATTTCTCGCCCGGTTGCGCGCTTGCGAGGCCGCAAGGTCGGGCAAACTGCCGCTTCGCGGAACGAGGGCGTAGACCAGGTCGCAGTCGAGAGCGTTGGCGAGAGCACGCAGGCTCTTGAGTGTGATGCGATCCTGGGATTCGGCATTTTCCTGTTGGATGATGAGTTGCCGCGAAGTTCCCATTTTCGCCGCCATATCGCCAGAGGAAAGTCCGAGAGCCTCCCGGATAGCGCGCACCCATCCTTTGTGCGGACGGGGAATAGGTGCGGCGGACTGGAAGGGCGCAAGGGTGCGTTCGAGCTGCTTGATACGTAACTCTCTGAATTCATTCTGCATGGTAAAAATCTCTTGGTCGCTATGACTATCTAAGTATAGTCAAATATCATTAATATGACAAGTTATATATTTTCAATTCTAAATATTTGACTATTTATAAATAGTCAAATATAGTAAGAACCGGCGACGGCACTTCTACTCCACGCTGCGAAATCCACTGCAGCTTTGCGCGAATTGCGGACGACAGAAAGGCCATCCCGCGGGATGGCCTTTTCAGTTGCTGTGTTGTTGCGGATCAGGGTTGGGTGGGATCAATCTGAGGCTGGGCGTTGCGCGCCTGCGCTTTTTCCGCCAGAACCTTGTGGGCGCTATCTTCGAGAGCTTGCGCCTCGGGCATGTAAGTGAGGGCCTTCTGGATCTCGGGATCCGAATCGGCGAGGACGCGCAGTCCCTGGAGCTGGCCTGACTCAATGGTCACGATGTCCTTCTTGATGCGCGCCTTGATCCAGTCGGAAGCGCCGCTGACGTCGGCTTCGGTCCAGTCGACGCCCTGGGTGGTGAGGAATTTTTTGAAATCGGACATCACTGCGTCGTCAACCTGGAAGTTCTTGTCGACGGTGTGCGTTGCGACGTAGATGGGCGCGAACTTGAAGAAGACGTCCTTGTAGCTCAGCTCGTCCTGGAAACGATCGGTCTTCGGCGTCTCGATTTTTTCGTCGGGCGTAATGCCTCCGCCGCCATAGACGGTGCGGCCCGAGTCGGTCAGTTTGACTTCTTTGTTCGAGGAGTCGGGAGCCATGGCGCCGGCGTGGTTGTAATAGTCGTAGAGCGAAACGCCTTCGTAGTTACGCTGAATGAGGCGGCCGGAGGGCGTGTAGTAGTGATACGTCGTCAGCGCCAGGCCGCTATTTTCGCTCAGGTTGTAAACGGTCTGCACCAGGCCCTTGCCAAAGGTGGTTTCGCCCACGATGAGGGCGCGGTCGTGATCCTGCAACGCGCCGGAGACGATCTCAGCGGCCGACGCGGTGTCGCGATTGACCAACACAACGATGGGGAAGGTCTTGCCGCCGTTGCCATGCGTCGCGGTGTAGTTCACATCGGAGTAGGCGCGGCCACGCTGCGTCACGATGGTCTGGCCCTTGGCCAGCAGATGGTCGCAGACGTCGACAGCCTGGTTCAGCAGGCCGCCCGGGTTCTCGCGTAAATCCAGAACCAGGCCCTTGAGGTTGCTGAAGCCGTTGACGGCATCTTCCATCTCGTCGCCGGTGGTCTCCTGGAACTGCGTGAGATGGATGTAGCCGATACCGGGACGAATCTCATACTTGAGGTCGATCGAAGGATGCGGAATCTCATCGCGAATCAGATCGAAGACCAGCGGCTTGGATTGGCCGTAGCGAAGCGTGGTGACTTCCACCTGCGTTCCCTTGGGGCCCTTGAGCGCCTTCGCCACCTGGTCCGAGGTCCAGCCGTCGGTGGATTTGCCGTCAACCGCAACGATCTGGTCGCCGGGATGAATGCCGGCGCGGAAGGAGGGCGTGTCCTCATACGGCGTGACCACAAAGACTTTGGTCTTGCCGTTATCATTCTGTTGCTGGATGACCATGCCCACGCCGTAATAGTGGCCGCGTTGATCTTCACGCAGGCGGGCGTAGGACTTGGGATCGTAAAAGTGCGAGTGCGGATCGAGCACCTGCAACATGCCGGGAATGGCGCCGTCGTAAATGGCGTCGTCAGCCTTGTCGCCGGTGATGGGCTCGGCGTAATTCTGCTCTACCAGGGTGTAAACATCGGTAAAGGTCTTGAGACTGTCGCGGAGCTGGCTCTCGTCCTGCGAGGACTGTGCGCCCACACGGCGTTCCAGCATGGTGCCTGCAACGGCACAAACGGCGAAGAACACGGCGAGAGCGAAGAGCGCACGACGGGCGCGGGGGGTGGTGGAGAATCCGGACCTCGACAAACTGAACCTCCAGACGGCCAGTGAGCCAGGCGCGCGACGGAACATCGCGTCGACACTCGTGTCGAATCTGCCGGCAGAACTCGCATCTACTCCGAACAAATCCCGTAAGTTACAGGATCGACGGTCGATAAAAATTGACCTTGCCCAGTACCGGCAAGGCCATAGAGATGCAAGAACCGCTCGCGAAACGCCCTCGAGAGCCGTCTTGGGCTAAAGTATAGCACCGATTCTTTGACGCGTTGGGCTCGGGTCGGGTAGCGGCGGAGACGAGCCAATCAGTGATTGCAATGGGGGAAAACTGCGATTCTTGCGCTCCCGGCGGCTGCGTGGCCGCCGGCGGGCAGGCACTGTCCTGACTTCAATCCCCAGTACGATGACCGGCTTATTGATTGGCAATCGACCGAAATAGTAAAATTGACGCGATTTCAGGAGTTCAGTCCGATGATCACCAGCATCCACACCCTGATTTATTCCGACGATGCCCCCGCAACGCGCGCATTCCTTCGCGACGTCCTCGGCTGGCCCTATGTCGAGGACGCGATGGGCGGAGGCTCGGGATGGCTGATCTTCAAGGCCGGGCCGAGTGAGATGGGCGTGCATCCGACCCGCAGCGTCTACGACGGCAAGACCTACGAATCGCCGCGGCACCACCTGATCTCGCTGATGTGCGACGACATCGCCCATACGGTCGCTGAACTGAAGGGCAAAGGAGCGGAGTTCCACGGCGAAGTTCTGGATCGCGGGTTCGGACTCGTGGCCATGATGGCCGTACCTGGCGCGGACGATATCATGCTTTACGAGCCCAGGCATCCGCTGGCGTATAGCCTTTGACCGACTGAAAGGGTAGCGAACTCACTCCGGCCCTTCACCCCCCGCAAGGCATCTTTCCAATTAGGACACTACCGGCAGGAAGGGAACATCGCATTCCTGCTGCCTAGGCATTTACAATGGCGTCTATTAGGCAGACCGCAAAATCCGGACAATGGCTCAGAAACGTAGGACAGAATTGAAGACGATCCAAAACTGTATGAATCTCCCAATTGCGCGGTCTCAGAGGATGCAAAACGTGGCAGAAAACTCCAAGCCAGCCGTTCGATCGGTTGCCGGCGTGACGACAATTCTTCGCATAACCGCGGCGCTCGTGTTCGGCGCCATGCTGGTCGCGGCTGGCAGCCTTGCCCGCGCCCAGGCCAACGAGCCGGCCAGCCCCTATGGTGGAACCGTGGCCGAGGGCATTATTGCCCGCGTGAACGATCAGATCATCACCAAATCGGACTACGACCGCTCCATGGGGGATCTCGACCAGGAGGGCCGGCAGCATCAGGAAACGATGCAGGAGATTTCCGCAGCGCACAAGGATCTGCTGCGCAACCTGATCGACCAGCAGCTTTGGCTCTCCAAAGGTAAGGAGCTGAACGTTACCGGCGAGACCGAACTGGTGAAGCGCCTGGATGAGATTCGCAAGCAATATAACCTGGAGACCATCGACGACCTGGAAAAGGCAGCCCGGGAGCAGGGTGTCTCGTTTGAAGATTTCAAGGCCAACATCCGCAATCAGATCATTACCCAGGAAGTAATGCGCCAGGAGGTTGGCGAACACATTCAGATGACGCCGGGCGAAGTGGAGCGCTACTACGAAGCGCACAAGGCGGACTACGCGCAGCAGGAGAGTGAGCGGCTGAGCGAAATCCTGATCTCCACGGGCGGCGGCGACGATCCCGCCAAGGTGACTGCGGCCAAGGCGAAGGCCGACGATATTGAAGCCCGCCTGCATTCCGGCGGCGACTTTTCTCAACTGGCGCGCAGCTTCAGTGAGGGCCCCACGGCGTCGGAAGGCGGCGACCTCGGTCAATACAAGCGCGGCCAACTTCCCAAATTGCTTGAGGATAAGACCTTCGACCTGGCCTCTGGACAGTACACCGAGCCCATCCTCACGCGGCAGGGCTACATCATCCTGAAAGTCGTGCAGCACATCCCGGGCGGACCGCGGCCCTTCAAAGACGTGACGCAGGATGTGGAAGAGGCCTACTACATGAGCCGGATGGAACCGGCGATCCGCGATTATCTGAACAAGATGCGCGACGACGCCTTTATTTGGATCAGTCCGGGATATACGGATTCCGGCGCCACCTACGGCGAGCTGCATCCCAGCATTGCCTTCAGCGCCTATGTGCCGCCCGCGCCCAAGAAGAAAGCCAAGGTAGAGCGGACGCGGTTCCGCGAGAGCACGCACACTTTCCGGCAGAAATCGGGAGCGGCTGCGCCAGAACCGGCCGCGGATGAAAGTGCGGAGCCGGCGCCTGCAACGACGCCAGTCGCAACGCCCGTCTCCACAAAGAAGAGCAAGAAGAGCGAACAGGGCACGGAAAAACCCGGCAAGAAAGAAAAGATTCGTTACGGCCAGGCGCCACGCGAAACCCTGCCCACAGCATCGACGAATTCGTCGACGGAAAACGCCGGGGCGCTTCCGGAAGCGGCTTCCAACACGGAGCAGGCCACCGCAGAGCAGCCGGCCAATCCGCTGGAACCGACAGCGCCGACCAAAAAGACGCGATTCAGTGCGCGTGCGCGCGAGCCCAAGGGCGCAAAGACGAGCGGCACACCGGGCGATGCGCTGGCGCCTGCGCCGCCGGATGCCGCGGAAGTGGCTGATCGGCAGACGCAGTCCGCTCCTCTGGAGCCGAACGCGGCCGCCAAAAAGAAGAAAAAAGCCTCTGAGACGAATGCCGAGAAGACGCGCCTGGCACAGAAAAAGAAGAACGAGGGCGACACCATGCCGAAACCAGTGCAACAGCCTACGCCGATTCCGCAAGTGCAGGGAGCGCCCGCACCTGCACAGGATGCGCCCGCGCCGCAGCCGGCTCAGCAACCGCAACAGTAGTTTTCAAATTTCAACTGCTTGACGGCACGGGCCTGGGAGATACTCCCAGGCTCGCTGCATTTGAGGGTGATCCCGCGGCGATCCTTGGCGCAGAGAGCCAATTGCGTTAATCTTCTCGGCAGAATGAAAGACATCTATGTTTCCGATCTCATGGGCTTCGACGAGGGAAAACTCTTCGACGGCTACTTCCTGGTTCTAACCAAGCAGCAGCGGACGACCAAGCAAAACAAGGCATACCTGAACCTGATGCTTGGTGACAAGACCGGCCCCATCGAGGCGCGCGTGTGGGAGCTGACGGATCCGCGCATCGCTAAGGATTTCAATCGCGGCGATATGGTCAAGGTCCGCGGCAGCATCTCGCGTTACGACGATCGCGCGCAGATGAAGGTGGATCAACTGCGCAAGGCGCAGGCGGGCGAGGCCGACAAAATGGATATGCTGCCCGCGACGGCGCGCGACGTGGGCGAGTTGTGGGCTCAACTTGAAGCGACGGTCGAGAGCATCGCAAATCCGGACCTGAAGCGGCTGCTCGAGACGCTGCTGGCCGACACGGAACTTGCCCAGGCGTATCGCGAAGCGCCAGCGGCGCGGCAACTGCACCACGCGTGGCTGGGCGGTCTGCTGGAACATGTGGTGAGCCTGCTGGGTCTAGCCGACCGCGTGGCCGCGCACTATCCGCTGCTCGATCGCGACCTGCTTGTGACCGGCGTGATTCTGCACGACATCGGAAAAATTCGTGAGCTCGAGTGGGAAACCGGCTTCGACTACACCGTCGAGGGCGTGCTGCTGGGGCACATCCAAATGGGCGTGAACCTGGTGGAGAAGACGATCGACGGACTACCGGATTTTCCCGATCGGCTGCGCACGCTTGTACTGCACATGATTCTGTCGCATCACGGCAAGCTCGAATTCGGCTCACCCAAGCTGCCCATGATTCCCGAGGCGCTGGTGCTCAATTTCCTCGACGATCTGGACGCGAAGATGCAGGCCGTGGCCAGCGAGTTCGAGAAATCCGCGCGCGAAGGCCGAGCTCCCGACGAACTCACGGGCAAGGTGTGGAGTCTGGATCAGCGGCAACTGCTGAACACGAAGGCGTGGCTGGAGAACGACAAGTAGGGATGGCGTCCGTGCCGAGAGTTCTTTGCTTCGTTACGCCACAAACCAATCCCACTGCTCTTTGTTGAGCGGGACGACGGAGAGGCGGCCAATAGTAAGGAGTGGCGACGCTTTGAATAGCTTTTCAGCCTTGATTTGGGCGAGAGTCTTCGGATGCTTGAGGCGCTTCCCCACCTTGACGCGGACGATAGGCACCTTGGGATCGGTTGCGTCGACGCTGACGATGGTTCCCGTACCCACAGCGGTGCGCTCATCGCCCGTGTGGTAAAAAATCCACTTCGCTCCCGGCTTCATTTCGCGCAGATTTTTTACGGCGGTGGGATTCGTCACGCCATCCCACACGGTTTCGCCGTCGCGCAGCAAATCGTCGAAAGAGTAAACGCCGGGTTCGGATTTGAAGAGATAGTAGGTCATCGGTGGTTAGTGTGAGTGCGAGTGTGAGTGTGATGACATCTGTCCGGCGCACTCACACTTCACACTCCTCCCTGATCTCTATTCCCTGCCCTTTTTCCGGATCTCGATGTTCAGCCGCTTGATTTTCTGGTTCAGCGTGGAAAGCGGGACGCGGAACTGCTCGGCGGCGTCGGTCTGGTTCCAGTTGCAGCGCTCCAGTTTCTCGATGATGATGCGGCGCTCGATGACTTCGAGAATGTCGAAGAGCGAGGAGTTGGGATTGTGCTCGAGGAGCGCATCCTGAAAGCTGCGGCCCGTGATGTGGCCGGGGAGCAGGTCGGCGCCAATGACCGGGCCGGACGAAAGCACGACGCCGCGTTCGATGGCGTTCTCGAGCTCGCGGACATTGCCCGGCCAGTCGTAATCGATCAGCGCGCGCATGGCGTCCGGGGAGAGCTTGCGCGGCGGCGAGATTGTTTTCGCTCGAGTAGAGGTCGAGAAAGTGCTGGGCGAGCAGCGGAATGTCTTCGCGGCGCGCGCGCAATGGCGGCAGGTCGACAGTAATGACGTTGAGGCGGTAAAAGAGGTCCTCGCGGAAATGGCCATCGCGCACCGCCTGGCGCAGATCGACATTGGTGGCGGCCAGGATGCGCACGTCCACCTGAATCTCCTGAATGCCGCCGAGGTGCATGAAGCGGCGGTCCTGCAGCACGCGCAGAATCTTGGCCTGCATGTCCATGCCCATGGTCGCGATCTCGTCCAGGAAGAGCGTGCCGCCGTTGGCCACTTCAAACAGGCCTTTCTTCGACGCGACCGCGGAGGTAAACGCGCCTTTCACGTGGCCGAAGAGCGTGGACTCGAGCAGCTCCGACGGCATGGCGCCGGTGTTGATGGGCACAAAGGGCTTGTCGCGGCGCGGCGAGTTGGCGTGGATGGCCTTGGCGATGACCTCCTTGCCCGTGCCGCTCTCGCCCTGAATCAGAATCGTCGACCGGCTCGGCGCAACCTGCGCCACCAGGTCGAAGACGCGCAGCATGCACTCGCTCTTGCCCACGATGTTCGAGAAGCTGTAGCGCTGCTTGAGGGTGCGCTTGAGCTGAAGGTTTTCTTCCTCGGCGCGATGGCGAGCCACGGCCGAGCGAATGTCGGCAAGCAGCTTCTCGTTGTCCCAGGGCTTCTGGACGAAGTTTTCCGCGCCCGCGCGAATGGCCTCGACCACGTTGTCGACGGTGCCGTAGGCCGTAATCATGATGATGGGCAGATCGGGCTGGCGCTCCTTGAATTGCGGCAGCAGTTCGAGGCCGCTCTGCCCGGGCAACGCCAGATCCAGAAGCATGAGATCGAAGGTCTCGCGATCGAGGAAGTTCAGCCCCTCCTCGCCGTTGGCCGCGGTTTTCACAACATAGTTCTCGAAACCGAGAAGCACCTCCAGCGACTCGCGAATGCCGGCCTCGTCGTCGACCACAAGGATCGAGGCCACGGGAGAAGTTCCGCTGAAGGCCGCTGCGGAATCGGATGCGTGCAAAGTCAGTTCTTCTTCGGTGTCGTGTTCAGGCATGAACAGAATTCCTCAAGAGGGGAAACTCAAGGTGAAAGGTTGTGCCGGCGCCGATCGCGCTTTCCACGTGAATTTTTCCGGCGTGCTCCTGGATGATGCCGTAGCTGACCGCGAGGCCCAGACCGGTGCCGCGCTTGTCGCCGGGGATGTTCTTGGTGGTGAAGAAGGGATCGTAGATGCGCTTGATGTGCTCGGGCGCAATGCCGGAGCCGGAATCGGAAATCACCGCCTCCACGTGCCCGTTGACGAGCGTGGCCACGCGCAGGCGGCCGCCGCCCGGCATGGCCTCCTTGGCGTTGAGAAGCAGGTTGAGGAAGACTTGCTGCAATTTACCGGGGTTGCCTTGAATGGGCGGAAGCTCCTCGACAAGATCGAGGTCGACGAGGACCTGCGCGGTCTTGAACTGATGTTCAAGCAGCGAGAGCGTGTCGCGAATGACTTGATTGAGGTTGGTGGCGCGAAATTCAGTTGTCGATGTGCGCGAAAAATTCAGCAGGCCGTTGGCGATCTCCGCCGCGCGGAAGCTCTGTGACGTGATCTTGTCGAGCACGGGCCCCAGGCGATCATCGGCGTGTGGATCGGCGCGCAGTTGCTTGGACAGCATTTGCGCGTACGAGGAGATCACTGCCAGCGGGGTGTTGATCTCGTGCGCCACGCCGGCGGCGAGCAGGCCAATGGAGCTGAGCTTGTCGGCTTGCGCGAGCTGGGTTTCCAGAGCCACGCGCTCCGTGATGTCGTCGACCAGCACGATGCGTCCCACGGGCACGAAGTCGCGCGAGAGCAACGGCGCAATGGCGATGTTGGCGGTGCGCAGCTCGCCGGCGCGCGTGGTTAAGCGGAACTTATACAGGTGATGTACGCCCGGATCGCTGCGGAAACCCTCCAGCGCCTCAATGAACTCCGATGGAAAGACCGAACCCAGTGCCTGGCCGAGAGCCTCGCCGCGGCTCAGCGCGTACATGGCCTCCATCTGCGCGTTCCAGCTTTCGATGCGGTCCTCGAGATCGATGGCGAAGATGCCGACGTTGATGGACTCGACAATATTCTCGTTGAATTCCTTGAGGCGCTCGAACTCGACGATCTTTTCCTCGAGACGCGCATAGAGGCTGGCGTTTTGCAGAGCGATACCGATGTAGCTGGCGAGAGACTCCAGCAATTCCACATCTTCGCTCGAAAGAAAGTCGCCGCCCAGGGTGCGGCCGAGGCCGATGACGGCGATGGTGCGGCCCGCGGCGCCGCTGTTGACGCTGCGCAATCTTCCGAAGGCCGGAAGCGCGGAGCGCTGCCGTTGCCTTCTTCGGAGGGCGATTCGGCCACGCGGCAGGGCAGATAGTAGTTCAGGTCGAGCAGTGCCGCGGTGCGCTGCTGTTCCGGGGGCAGATGCAGGGCCTGCTGCGCGTTCTCAAAAAAGATGTGCGAGTGATCGGTGGCGCGGTCGAAATTGAGGAAACCAAGATCGAGGTTCTGCGCGCTCTGCGGGTCTTTGTCGATCTCTTCGGGCAGGCCGTGCGAGGCTGCCAGGCGCAAGCCGCCTGATTCGCCGGACAGGAAAATCGCCACGCGGGCCACGAGCAGCGTGCGCGGCAACTGCTCCACGATGGCATGAAGCAGCGCCTGCAGGTCGGTTTCCGAACTGAGTCCGCGGCCGAACTCGACCAGGGCCTTGCGGTAGTCGTAGCGATGGCGGTCGAAAGCGCGATCGACCCAGCCTTGAATGCGGCGCTTGAGGGGATCGAAGACTGCGGCCGTGATGAGGATAGCCAGCACCAGGCCCCACTCGCGCACCTCGCCGCATGGCGTTGTGCACCATGACGGAAATGAGCGCGATCACGCCGAAATAGCCGCCCAGAAGCAGCGCCGTAGCCAGCGTATACGCCACGCCGCGCTTGAAGATCAGGTCCGTGTCCATCAGCCGGTAGCGCACGATGGCCCATGCGAACGTGAGCGGCAAAAACACCAGCGAGAGACCGGCAAGATTGGTCAGCAGGTACGGCGGATTGAGCTGCAGCAGGTACGGAACCGCGTAAAAGAACGTGAACGGCAGCACCGCGAGCAGCGTTCCCCGCGTGACCCATTTCAACTGCTGACGCAGCAGCGGCGTGCTGGCGCGGCTGTAGCTGCGCAGGAACAGCAGCGCGGCCAGGATGTAGAACAGGGCGAGGTAGCCGGTGGCGATCTGGTCCAGGCGGTCAAGCAAGAGCTTGGTCGCCTCGCGCGTGCCCACTGACCAGATCCACAACCCCAGCAGCGCGGCGCCGGGCGCGTAAACCACCGGCAGAAGCCAGCGGCGGCGAAGGCTCTTGAAACGCTCTTCGGGAAAGCTGAGCGCAAAGTGCAGGAAGAGCGCCGGCTGCAGGCACTCGGCAACCACGTTCGTCCAGAAAACCGTCCAGTCCAGTACGTGGAAATCGCCGGTGTACTTGAGAGCGTAGAGCGCGAACGAGACCAGGCAAAAGAGATAAAAATGCGTGGAGCGGGGCGCGCCCCAACGCCGGAAGAGAACATAGAAGCCGATGACGAGATAGATCAGTCCGATGATACGCAGGCCATACTGCAGGTTGTGGTCCGCGGGGACAAGAATCACCTGCACCGGCGTGTCGAGGGGAATGCTATCGCGGGTGATGCTGTAGCGAACCTGGACGTAGGGGCCGGCAGCGTAGAGCGCGCGCTCCAAATCGGCGACCGAGGTGACGGGTACGTCATTCACCGCGGTCAGCAGGTCATCGACCTGAATGAAGGCGTGCTGGCCGGGCATGCCTGGCAGCACACGGTCGGCGATCAAACCCCCGTTCGCCTCGTGCCACCACACGCCGTCCGTGGGTTGCTGAAATTCGCGCTCCTGCAGAAGATTGAAGACAGCCAGCACGAACAAAGCCGCAGTCGCCAGGGCCAGCAACGTAGCCTGCACGCGATTGAGGAGGCTTTTGTCCATACGAGGGGGATTTCCTACGCCATATGGTTACTTGCACGTGAGTTGCCACGCAGGGTAGGCGCTTCGATGGTCCGGTTACCAATGGCCAATCGTTTGAATCTACGCATGATATTGACTCGCAGTTCCGTCGAACGTCACAAAAGTGTGCGCGAAATCACGCCATCAGCTTGCAAAACCCGGAGGCGACCTCCAGAGAAAGAGATATGCCTATGATAAATGGTAGATTGCTCATACCTCGCAAGTTATTGCCGAAAAAACAGGGGAGTTGGCGGGGTTGGCGGCGTTAGCGGAGTTGGAACACAACCCCTGTAAGCGGAACCCTACCTTCGTAACGGGGCAGAATTCCGTGGCGGGTTGAGGGCAGACGCACCGGCTCAGCGTTGGCCGTAAGTGGCCTTCGGACCGTGCTTGCGAAGGTAATGGTGTTCTTTCACGTAGTGCGGAATGCCAGATTCGGGAGCTCCCAGCAGCACGCTGCGAAAGGCCAGCCGAGCGATGTACTCAAGAACATCGGCGTGCTCGACGGCTTCGGCCGGAGTTTTGCCCCACGTAAAGGGCGCGTGGCCCGCAACCAGCACGCCGGGAACGGCGATGGGGTCGAGATTCTCACGGCGAAACAGCCGAACGATGACTGCGCCGGTATTGCGCACGTAGGCCTCATCCACTTCGTCAGCAGTGAGGGGCTGGGTGACAGGAACCGGGCCGTGGAAATAGTCGGCGTGGGTGGTGCCGAGACACGGAATGGCACGGCCAGCCTGCGCCCACGATGTGGCGAATTCAGAGTGAGTGTGGACGATGCCGCCGATCTGCGGAAATTCGCGGTAAAGCAGAGTGTGTGTATCGAGATCGCTCGACGGACGCAGCGAACCTTCGACGATGTTGCCATCGAGATCGGCGACCACGAGGTCGGCGGGCTTGAGGCTCGAGTAATCCACGCCGCTCGGCTTGATGACAACGAGGGGTTTCGCACCGGACCGGTCGATGCCGCTGGCGTTGCCAAAGGTGTGGGGCGCGAGACCGCGGCGCGCGATCTCCTGATTGGCATGGAGCACTTGTTCGCGAAGCGATTCGAGGAGCATAGCGTATGCAAATAGGGTAAACCGCCGGGCCGAGGCCGAGGCGGAGATAGGGTGACTCCGGCGCAATGTCCAGGACGAGACGCGTGAGCATTGCACTCCCCGTTTCGTTTGCATCCGATCACTCCTCCGTGCCATTGAGAGTTGCACAGAGAGGAGGCAGGATTCCCGTATGCGAGTCAATCTCATCACTCGACCCTCTGATGGCTCCGAATCAAGCCCCGGGGCAATTCCACTCTCTTTAACGATTCGACCAGCCTGCGGTTTGCCCGGCGACTACATTTGCCAGACCGACAGCAAGGCGCTTCTGCGGCTGCTCAGGCTGCAAACCGACCTGCCCGCTTACACCCTGGAGCGATTTGAAGAGGGACTGTACGATCGGGTCGGGGCGAAGCTCCTGGGCGTGGAACTGAATGACACCGTCCTCACGAAAATAGGCTACTTTATTGACTAGTCTTCAGCCCGCTGGCGGGTACTCCAGAATCTCAATCGCATTGGAGACCGTCCATTACGCCCGTAGCCAGTAAGGCTCCGGCACCACGGCGGCGAGTTCGGCAAACTCCGCATCGCTCAGCTTGAAAGCCGCGGCACTCACGTTCTCTTCGAGGTGCTTTACGTTGCCGGTGCCGGGGATGGGCAGGACTTCCGGCGAACGACGCAAAAGCCACGCAAGAGAAACAACCGCTGTTGAGACCTGGCGCGCGACGGCAATCTTTTCCACCACGTCATTGGCCTTGCGCCCCTGCGCCATGGGCCCCCAGGGCAGGAAAGCGATGCCGTTGGCCGTGCAGTAGTCGAGCACGAAATCCCACTCGCGATCGAGGAAGCTGTAGCGGTTTTGCACGCTCACAATGGGAACGATTTTTTGTGCGCGCTCGATATGCTCGAGGGTGACGTTGGACAGACCGACGTGGCGGATTTTGCCCTGCTCCTTTAGCCGCGTCAGGGCTTCGACGGAGGCATCGAAGGAGACGGCCGGATCCGGGACATGGAGCTGGTAAATGTCGATGCGCTCGAGGCGCAGGCGCTTCAGGCTGCCTTCAAGGGCCTCCGCAATGTGCGCAGGCGAAGCGTTGTGCTGCCAGACGCCGGGACCGTGGCGCGTCCAGCCGGCCTTGGTGGTGATCACGAGGTCCGCTGGATACGGGTAGAGAGCCTCGGCGATCAAATTCTCAGAGGTCTCGGGGCCGTAGGAGTCGGCGGTGTCAATGAAGTTGACGCCCAGCTCAACGGCGCGGCGCAGCGTGGCGAGTGCGCCGGGAATGTCGGCGGGAAGGCCCCAGATGCCTTTGCCGGTGATGCGCATGGCGCCGTAGCCCATGCGGTTCACCGTCAGGTCGCCGCCGATGGTGATGGTTCCGGCTTGCGCGGCGGGCAGTTGGTTGGTTGCGGCTTGCATCGTAACTTCCCGAATTTCTACACCGTCACTTCCCAGCCCTTTTCATAGCTCCGGGCCCAGTACTTCATGGCTTCGGAATCCCCGATGATGTGCGCTGTCTCTGGATCGATGTTCAGCCTCCGATTGACGAACCAGGCGATGTTTGATAGCAGAAGCATCGTGACGGTGACATTGGCAACCGGAATCGGCGAATTGAGCTTCTCCTGGCCGCGAATGGCCGCAATGAAGTTGGCGAAATGAGCGTCGGTCATGCTATCGGCGCCGACCGTGTCGCTCGTTTCGGCGGCATGGCCCACGCGGTACTGATCAACCTGCTTGCCCTTCCAGTCGTAGACATCGTAGCCACCGCGGTCGATGACCACCGATCCCTTGGTTCCGTAAATCACCGAGCCGCGGTCACGATCGTAGAGACGCATACCCTGGCGGCTGCGACCTTCCCAGGAAAGGGTTTTGCCCTCGTACTCGAAATTGGTGATCAGGGTGTCGTAGAACTGCCAGTCGTCCTTGAACTGGTAGTTGCCGCCCGATGCGGTGACGGCGTGAGGGAACTCGGCGTCGAGCGCCCAGCGGCAGACATCCACCTCATGCGTTCCGTTGTTGAGGGTTTCGCCGGTGCCGTAGCGGCGCAACCAGTGCCAGTTGTAAGGATGAATGTTTTCCCTGTACTCGCTGCGGGGCGCCGGGCCCTGCCAAAGATCCCAGTTGAGCGTGGCGGGAGCTGCGCCGGGCGCGCCGTAATGCGTAGCGCCGCGCGAATTGGCATACCAGGCTTTGGCCATATAGGTGTCGCCAATGTATCCGTCGTGGATCTTCTGGATCATTTTGATGGTGTAATCCGACGAACGCTGCTGATCCCCAACCTGGACGAGCTTGCCGTATTTCTTCTGGGCAGCCACCAGCAACTCGCCCTCGCGGGGATTCTGGCTCGAAGGTTTTTCGACATACACGTGCTTGCCCGCCTTCAGGCCGAGCACGGCCATAGGAGTGTGCCAGTGGTCGGGCGTGGCTACGGTGATGACATCGACTTCTTTGGATTCGAGAATGCGGCGGAAATCGCCTTCGGCTTTGGGAGCGTAGCCGAGCACCTGCTCCGCCTTGGCCGCGAATTTGGCCAGGATGTCGGAGTCGACGTCGCAGACGTACGCCACGCGGGCTGTCTTGCTGTTGGCCTTGAGCGACGCGAGGTGCGCGCCGGCTCGCCCTTTGATACCGTTGCCGTGAATGGCGAAGTTCAGGCGGTCGTTGGCACCCATAATCTGCGCGTAACTCTTGGCGGTTGAGCGAAATGCAGAGCCCGCCACACCCACGGCCAGGCCGTTCACGAATTTTCGGCGCGAAATCATTGCAATCTCCGTTTCTCTATTTAAGTGCTTTTCTTGCCGCCCAATTATATCGTTGACCTCCGCAGGCCTGCCGGGGGCGGCCAGGAAGCGCGTATTTGAAGGAAAAACAGCATATTGTCCGCGGCCAATCAGCCTTCCCGCGCCTATACTGGCCCCTGTAACGGCGCAAAATGACTCAGGGGGACTGTAAACTTGCGCCGCAGGGGGGCGTCTACCAAAGTGATGGCAGCCGGCACAGCAGTGGAGCCGATGATCGCGGAAACGGCGGAGGAGATTGCTGCGCAGGAATTTGCCCGGATCGTTGAGAGTCACCGGCCGCAAATCTTCCGGTTTCTGCTTTCGTCTTTGCGCGACATAGATCTGGCAGAAACGCTGACGCAGGAATGCTTCCTGAAGGCACACCGGAATTGGAGTCATTTCCGCGGCGACTCAAGCGCGATGACCTGGCTGATGCGGATCGCCATCAACCTGCAGAAGGACTACTGGCGCAACCGCCGCATTCAATTCTGGCGGCAGACTCGAACCAACGCCGTAGATCTGGATGAGGCCAGCGAATGGCTGCCCAACGGGGAGCGCAATGCGGAGCAGCAGATGCTGGCGCGGGAGCAGGTGGCGCATGTTTGGGAAGCGGTGAAAGGCTTGAGCGAGCGGCAGCGAACGGTGTTCTTGCTGCGCTACGTGGAAGAGCGGGAGCTGAGCGAAATTGCAACAGCTACCGGATTGAGCGAGGGCACGGTGAAGGCGCATCTTTCGCGGGCTCTGGGCAGAGTGCGCACCGAGTTGAGAGGAACACAATGAACTGGGAACAGGATCAGGCGGGAGAAAGCCTCCAGATGGATGTGGAACTGGAGCAGGCGTTGAAGCACTTCAAGGCCAGCATGGATGCCTGGAGTGAGGCAGCGTATAGTCGGCCTCGAACGGCGGCCCAGCTGGCCGTGCGGCACAGCTGGCGGATGGCGGTGGGCTGGGCACTGGGATGCTTGCTGGCCGCGGGCAGCCTGGCGGGCGTAGCGCGTGAAATCTATCAGCGGCGGGAGACCGCCAGGATTGCGGCGCAAAAGGCGGCTGAGCAGCGGGCACAAGCATCGCGGGTAAATACGCAGCCGGTCAATGTACAGCCGGTCGGAGCGCAACCCGACAAGAAGACACCGGGGGCCACAGTTCGAAAGGTCAGCATTGGCTCCCAGGACAGCGCCCGCGGCCCGGATGACGACCTGCTGGCATCCGTGGACAGCGATGTTTCGCGGGAGGTTCCAGCTGCGATGGAGCCGCTGGCACAGTTGATGGACGACAACGGCACGCAGTAAGAAGACGGGGCTCGCAAGAGAGAAGGCGAGAAAGAGATAGCCCTTGCGATGCAGGGGGAGGAGAAGACCATGAGCGGGTTGAAGACTGGACGATTCGTATTGGCGGTAGCGGGAGTTCTGATGACTGGGTGTCTGGCCAGCGCGCAAGGGCCGGGCGGACAGGGGATGGGGCCCGGGTTCGGAGAGCATCGGCCTCCCATGGAGGGAGCGTTTGGCGGTGCGGGCGGCGGCGGGCAATGGTGGAACAATCCCAATGTCGTGAAGCAGCTGACCCTGACCGACGATCAGCGCAAAGCGATGGACGGGATTGTGCAGGATCATAAGATGAAGCTGATCGACCTTCGCGCCAATCTCGAACGGGCCGAGGTCGCAATGGGCCCGATGATGAAGGCCGATATGCCCGACCAGAAGGCGATTGAAGCGCAAATCGACAAGGTCGTGATGGCGCGTGCGGAACTGGAAAAGGCGAATGCGCGTTTTCTGCTCGACATTCGGATGCAGTTGAAGCCGGACCAGTGGAAGCAGTTGCAAACCATGCGCATGAACCGGATGCAGCACGACGGCATGCGTGGTGACGGACATGATGGCCGCGGCGGTCGCGGCGGATGGGGACAGGGCGGCCAGCGTCCGGGCATGGACGGACAGGGCAACCAGTTCCGTGGTCACGGTGGGCAGGGTGGTCCGGGTGGTCCAGGTGGACAGTTCCATCGGCCCATGCCGGGTGGCCAGCCGCCGGCCAACGCCCCGCAATCGGCTCCTCCCCCGGCAGCAGCTCCGGGTTCAGGAGAAGTTCAGTAATCACGCTGCGCCCTCCCCGGACGGTGGCGGCTCAGCATCGTTGAGCCGCCTTTGTCCGTGACAACGCGGCGCGGAACAACGAGGTTTTGTAGAGAAAACAATCACAGTTGACAGACTGGTGGCGGCAGGGGGTTCTCCTGCCGCCGTTTTTTGTGCGCAACCAAACGCCAACCGTGCCCCATCCTTTCCGCGTTTGTGGCGGAAAGGGTGGGAGAACGTCGACTCCGCCGCCAGCCGGTTCGATAACATCAGGAAGGAAGGAGTTTTTTCGTGCCCGTTCTCGCCTCACCAGACTGGCTGATCCTGTTGATTTACTGCTTCTTTGTGCTGTCGGCGGGTCTGTCGCTCGCCCCGGCCATCACGGGCAGCAGGGATTATCTGCAGGCTGGGCGCAAATTGCCGGGATGGTTGTGCGGGCTCGCTCTCCTCAGCGCCAGTATGGGCTCGCTTGAAGTGCTCGGCATGGGCGCCGCTGGAGCCAGATACGGCCTAGCCAGCATGGGCTTGTTCGCGCTGGGTTCCATTCCTGCCATGCTCTTCGCGGCCCTGGTTTTCGTGCCGGTGTTCTACGGCGCGGCATCGGCGCCGGGCGCGCCCGTGCGCTCCATTCCCGAGTATGTTGGCCTGCGCTTTGACCAAAAAACGCGCGCGCTGAATGCCGTTTTGTTTATAGCGATGGCGTTGTTCAGCGCAGGGATTTCGCTGTACGCCATGGCGCGCGTCATTGCAGCGCTGCACGTCTTCGATACCGTGGCCGGCAGGTTCAGCCTGCCGCCGGCGGGCGCTCTGCTGCTCTCGATGGCGCTGCCCGCGGTGCTGGTGCTCGCGTACGTGCTGCTCGGAGGGTTGACAGCTGCCATGTACAACCATTTGCTGCAGTTTTGCGTGCTCGTGGCAGGGCTGTTGCCCGTGACGGTGCTGGGATTGAAGCGCGCCGGAGGATGGAGCGGGTTGAAGGCCGCAATCCCGACAGGTTCTTTGCACGATGCGGCGCACACCGGCATGCACCCTCTTGGCTTGGTGGGATTGGTGCTCGGTATGGGCATCGTGCTCGGCGGCAGCACCTGGTGTACGGATTTCCGGCTCCTGCAAACGGCTATGGCGGCAAAGAATGCGGCTGCGGCGCGAAGAGCCCCGCTGGTTGCCGCGGCCCTGCGCATCTTTGTCCCACTGCTATTCGTTCTGCCGGGATTGCTCGCTCTCGGACTGCCCACTCCCCGCACGACTATCGTGATCCACAACGAAAACGGCGCGATATACCACGAGATCACCGTTGTGCCGCCGGCAATAGAAGCGGGCCAGGGGATGGTTCCGGCCAAGGCCGATGCGGCAGGCCAGCCCGTGAAAGGCGCGGACGGACGGCCAGTGCTCGACTACGCGATTGCCATGCCCAATATGCTGCTCCAGTTCCTGCCCTCGGGGCTTTTGGGGCTCGGTGTAGCCGCGCTGCTCGCCTGCCTGATGAGCGGCGTTGCGGCCAGCCTGACGGCGTCGAACACCGTCTTCGCCTGCGATATCTACCAGGCGTTTCTCAAGAAAGGCGCGAGCGACAAGCAGATTCTTAAGGCTGGCCGGTGGGCCGCATTAGGCGGCATGGTCCTGGCCTTTGCCGCCGGCTTTGCCGCCGTGCGTATGAACGATCTGCTCGACGCCGTGGTTCTGGTCTTCGCGGTGGTGAATGCGCCGTTGTTCGCCACCCTGCTGCTGGGCGCACTATGGAAGCGCGCCACCGGGCACGGCGCGTTTGCGGGACTGATTGCGGGTATGGCAGCAGCGCTTCTCCACCACGGTACTGCGCTGCCCCGCGGCGAGCAGCCGGGCATTCACGGCGGATGGATTAGAGTGCTGCATCATCCCGCCAGCGACATGGCCCTCGGTTTGGGAACCGCTGCTTTTGCCTTCATCGTGAGCCTGCTGGTAACCATCAGTGTCAGCTTGTGCACCAAGCCGCGCCAGCCCGCAGAACTGGCCGGACTGGTGCACACGCCGGAGGCGTCGAAAATCGCGTGGTGGAAGCGGCCCGAGACCATCGCCGCCGCAGTGATTCTGCTGGCGGCCATTGCCGTCAATCTGATGTTTCTCTAAGAGGGCGAACCATGAATAAGGCGACAACGAATCTGACCACCAAATCGGCAATTAGCCCCGCCAACAAATCAGCCATAAATCCCGCCATCCATCCGTCGATCAATGTCGACCCGCGCATTGCGGTGGGAATGTTCTTCTCGCTGACGGGAACCATTCTCGCGGCGTTCGGCCTCTCTACGCGCGACCGCATGGACATGTACTCAAAGAGCGCAGGCATCGATGCCAACCTGTGGTGGGGCTTGGCGCTGCTCGTGTTTGGAATTGTGATGCTGGCCTTCGGCCGCCGCGGCCAGGCACGGATGGATAAAGGCCAGTCGGCCGCGCCAGAGAAACCGCAACTGCGCCGCCCCCGTTAACATTACGCACCGAGAGCGGCTTGACATACCGTCCGGTCAAGTCTCAACTGTTGCCATGCAAAAATTGCAGGTTCTTTTTGGCTCCAGCGTAGTTCCTGGGGCGTTTGTAATTCTTGGCGCGCTCAGTCTCGCCGCGACAGCGCAGGCGCCGGCAATTGCATCGAATGCCGCGCAAACCAATCCGCCGCAGCAAGCGCTTCACCTGGTGCAGAAGGAAATGTTCTTGCCCGCGCCGGGGGTGTTTCCCAACGGACTTGATGTGGTGGAAGTCTACCTCACGCTTCCGGGCAAACATCCGCTGGTGGTGCTCACGCATGGGACATCCGGAGACCCGCAGGAGCGCATGCGCGTGACACCCTGGGCCCAGTTCCCGCAAGCCTTGTGGTTTGCGCGGCGCGGGTATGTCGCGATCGTTGTGGTGCGCCAGGGTTATGGCAGGTCCGGCGGAAAGCAGGACAGCACCAATGGCGGCTGCAGTTCAGGTCGCGGAAGCTTTGAGGAGACGGGCGAAGCCAGCACCGTCGATTTGCGCTCCGTGATGAAGTTTGCCCAGGGCCTGCCTGAAGTGGATACCGGCACCATCCTGAGTGTGGGCGTTTCCACCGGCGGCTTTGCGCAAGTGGCGCTCTCGGCCGATCCGCCGCCGGGCCTGAAGGCCGCCATCAGTTTTGCCGGCGGCCGCGGCGGCGACGGACATGAAAACAACTGCAACCTGCCGGGAGTGATCGATGCATTCCGAATCTTTGGCAAGTCTGCGCACAAACACGGCGACCTGCCCATGCTGTGGATTTATTCAGAGAACGACCACTGGTTTACGCCCGCTATGGCGCAACAATTCGAAGCCGCCTATACGAAAAACGGAGCGACAACTCAGTTTGTGATGGCGCCGCCCGATGGCGCCGATGGGCACCATCTTTACGGGCACGTCGCCGCCTGGTCCGACACGGTCGAGGCATTTCTCAAAGCACAGAACCTGCTCCCGCTGGGCGATCAGGTGCTGCCCGCACCGGAGCCGCCGGATGTGCCCATGCCGGGCGGGCTGAAAGCGAGCGACGCGGAGATGTGGAAGCGCTTCCTGCTGGCTCCGCCTTACAAAACACTTATCGCCGATGAGAACGGTAAGCTGTGGATCACGGGCGCAGGCTTCGATCAGTCGCTCGCCGACGACCAGGCTCGGGATCGATGCAAAACGGGCGGCGGCAAAAACTGCACGATTCTCGCCAGGACTCCCGGCGTGAAATGAAGCAGTAGGGACCAGTTCTTTCTCTTCCCTCGTTCCCTGCCTTATTCGCCCGTCGCCCTGAAGCGCATCGTCCGGTAATCAAACGTGTAGCTCTTGAGCTGGCCGAGAGCGTCGACGCCGAGAACGCCGTACACATCGTCGAGAGCGGCGGAGCCGAGAGGCTGCGTGAGTACGCGAATGTAGTGCAGTTCAACGGTGGCGTTTCCCACGCCCAGCGGAACCGTCTCCGCGACGTACGAGGGCTGCGACCCGGTCGTTTCACCGGGCGGCGCATAGAGATCCACCTTCATGCTGTTGAACTCGGCGGCGTGTTCGTCGAAGTAGCGCGAGGTGAGATAAGTCTGTTGCCCGCCCGCATCGATGGCGTACATGCGCTCGGTATTAGGACTGGAAGGCGAATCGGAGCCAGTTCCAGAATCTGGCAACGCGGCGGGATCGGCGCGTGGCTGCACGCGCTTGAGCGCCACGATCACCTGATCGCCATCCAAATAAAACGGCGCGCCGTCAGTTAGCAGGTCGTCCTTCGCGGGAGTTCCAATCTGCCTGGCGGGACGCACCTGGATAGTGTCGTCGGAAGTAATGGTGAGGCTGCCGATGGCGGCCAGCGCCGGATAGCCGAGCACGCCTTCCACCCTGTAGCCGGAGCCCGGAAAAACGTAGTCCTCATCTTCGTAGACGAAGGCCGTCATATTGCGCAGCGTGAGCCGGCCGCCGATGGTGAAGCGTGGAACCACGGTGACGCGGACCCGGATCGGCCGCCCGGTGAGAGTACGAATCGTTGCCGTCGCGTCAGAGAGCCTGAGTCCCGCATCTTTCGCCGTAGAGTGCGCAATCAGATTGAAAGGCAACGTAGGATCGAGCATCCAGCTCCGCGATCGCGCATCGATAAAGACCGGAATGTCGATGAGGCCCAGAGGATTGGTGGTGACCTGGAGCGAAAAAGGGTCGCAAGGATCGATGGTCGTGGGCGGGTTGTCCCTGGCCAGCGGCAGCATCTTGAGCGGCATCTCGATCTCGTCCTGCTCGTCGGCCGAAAGCTTGGCATGCAACCGCGTGTCGAGCGCTTGATAGGCCATCGCGGCCTTCGACCAATCTCCCAGACGCAGATAGTCCTCGGCCAGCGCCGTACGCAGCAGCTTTTCGTGCGCCGTGTCGCCGCTGGCCGTCACCTCTTCGACAAGCGGCTCGAGCAGTTCCACAGACTGCTTGAGATCGTTGGCGCGGTTGGCCAGTACGCCGCGATACAACTGCGCCTCCTCGGGTGGAAGCTGATCGAGTTGCGCGGCTACGCGAGAATACTGGTGATCGGCAAGAAGATTTTCGATGCGCGCGTCGAGAGTCAGGCCGCTCGAAGTTCCCGTCTGCAATTGCGTTCCCGCGCCCGGCTGCTGCGGTTCGGCTGACGATGGCTGCGCGGCGGGAGCTTGCGATTCCGGCTCCGTCTGCGGTGTTGACTGCTGCTTGGTCTGCGGCGTTGGCGCGGTTGGGCTTTGCTGCTCTTGTTGTTGCGCGGCGAGCGGGGACGCGAAGAAAACAAGCGCAAACGCGACGCCCATGCCCGCAACCGGCAATTTTCTTTGTAGATAGACCGTCATGCGCCGATTGCCTGTTGCCGCGAGTCGAACCGCGGGTCCGCGAGCGGGGATCATCTTCATCTCGACGTTAACAGATTCGCCCTGCGCGTGCGGCAGACCGCTATTCGCACTCATTTAAGACCGTCTTTACGCGATGACCGGTAGACTTGAGTGCAACGATGAAGCGTAAGACCATTGCACATTACGAGATTCTGCGGCGGCTGGGCGCCGGCGGCAGCGGCGTGGTCTACGAGGCCAACGACACGCTGTTGCAGCGGCCCGTGGTGCTGAAAATGTTGCACACGGGATTGCTGACCGCCGAACAGATGCGGACGACCGTGTTGCGCGAGGCGCGTCTCGCATCGGCCATCGAACATCCCAATGTGTGCGGCATTTACGAAGTGGGCGAGAGCGGCGACGAGGCCTACATCGCCATGCAGTATGTGCCCGGCCAGCCGCTGGACAATCTGATCGAGCGCGGGCCGGCGAGCGTGCAGCTGGTTCTTTCCGTGGGCATTCAGATTGCAGATGGGTTGCAGGCCGCGCATACGCTGGGCATCTTTCATCGCGACCTCAAGCCGCAGAACGTGATGCTGACCGACGGCGGCCTGGTGAAGATTCTCGACTTCGGCCTGGCGCGACGTCTTCCTCCTGAAGACGCGCGCTTCGATCCGTCGCGACCGTCGCTTGCCAAGGACGCCTCCATGGCGGCCACTTACACAGCGCGCGGCGGCACCATCCGTTACATGGCGCCCGAGCAGTTTGTCACCGGGCACTCCAGCGTGCAGTCCGACGTGTGGGCGCTGGGCGTCATCCTCTACGAACTGGCCAGCGGCAAGCATCCGTTTGCGCGCCCCGATGCTGAAGATTTCCAGGCCATTCGCGCCATCCAGTTCCTGGATCCGCCGGACTTGAGCACGATCGTCCCGGAGATTTCGCCGGAGTTGAAGAGCGTGATCATGGCCTGCCTCGAAAAAAATCCCGGTGCGCGCACAGCGTCGGCCGCGGACGTGCGCGAAGGCCTCAAGACCATCATGAAAGCGCTGCGCATCGAGACCGGCACCATTCCCGGCGACGCTGCCGCCAATTTGCCGGCCACGGCCGCCGAGGCGGAGAAGCGCACCACGGGATTGCTTTCGATGCTTGCAGAGCGGTTTCGCGAGTCGGCGGGCGAGCGCGCGGTGCAGAATTCGCTGGTCGTTCTGCCCTTTGCCAATGTTGGCACTGCAGAAGCAGCTCCGCTCTACGGTTACGCGCTGGCCGACGCCATTGCGGCGCGGTTGGCGCGCATTCCCACGCTCGTGGTGCGGCCATCGAGCGCGCTGATGCAACTGCCTATTGCGCAGCTCGATCCTTTGGCCGTGGGGCAGAAACTACTGGTCAAGTTCGTGCTCGCCGGTAGCTTTGTCCGCTCGGAGAGCGGATTCGACCTGAGCTGGCAACTGCTCGACGTGGCCTCGCAGAGTGTGCGCTCGGGCGGATCGATTCGCGTTTCTTCGCTGGATTTGATCGCCGTGCAGACCGAAATTTCAAACGAGGTATTCGCCACGCTGCAGGGCATGGGCGCAGCGGAAGGCATCAAATCGGTGCAGAGCGGACCGGGAACGGGCGCAACGCGCGGCGCTCCGCGCGACGGCTCGCTGCCGGGGCCAGTAAGCGAAAAGTATTTGCAGGCGCGGGCGCTGCTCAGCTCGTTCATGGTGCGCACCGGCGCGCGCGCCGATCTGGACCGCGCGCACGCGCTGTTCTCGAGCGTCACCACGACCGATCCGGCATTTGCCGCGGGATGGACCGGGCTCGGGATCGCCCAGCTGCAGTATGCGCGCCACGGCTTCGGCGGGCAGATTCACGTGATGCGCGCTCGCCGCGCCTTCGACGAGGCGCTCAAGCTCGATCCGGCATCGACCGAGGCCAATCTCTATCGCATTTATATGCTGCTCTCGCGTGGCGAAAAGGAGTCGGCGCGGCACGGCATTGCCGGCCTGCTGGCCAGCGCGGCCAACGACTGGAACGTGCACATGGTTGCCGGAATTGCGCTGCGCGGCGACGGCATGTACGACGAGGCGCTCGACGAGTTCGTCCGCGCGCTCAAACTGAACCCGGCCAACGCCGCGATTCTCTACAACCATCGCGCCCGCGTCTATCACTATCAAAATCAAATCGAGCTGGCGGGCGACGAACTGGAAAAAGGCCTGGCGCTCGAGCCGCGCCATCCGCTGCTGCGCACCTCCGCCGGTTATCAGCAAATGCGCCTCGGCAATCTGAGCGCGGCCATCGAGATTCTGGAGAGCGTGATCGCCGACGATCCGTCGCTGCGCATCGCCGTGCCCACGCTGGCCATTTGCTATGTGCAGGCCGGCGATCGGGGCCGTGCCGCCCCGCTGCTCAAAGACGACACCCTCGCCGCGGCTGAGGCCGACAGCGAGATGGCTTACCGGCTGGCCACTTACTTTGCCGTGGAAGGCGATTCCACCGAAGCGCTGCACTGGCTGCGACGCGCCATCTATCTCGGCAACGAAAACTACTCCTGGTTCCAGAAAAATCCCGCGTGGAATAATCTCCGCACCAACGCCGACTTCGAGCGCATCCTCGAGGACCTGAAGAAGAGCTTCCGCAAAAATCAAAAGACGTGGAAGCGATTGCTCGAGGAAGTGCCGGCGGAAAAGTAACGCGCGTGCCCCGCAGCGCGCCGGTTACGCTTCCCACGGATTGAATACTTTGGCACCGCTTCGTGCGAAGTGGGAGACGTTGCGCGTGACCACGGTCATGCCGTGCACGAGCGCGGTGGCGGCGATGAGGGAGTCGCGGTAGGAAAAAGGATCGGGCACGGGCAAGGCCGCACATCGTCTTGCGATCTGCGTGTCAACCGGCAGCACTCTTCCATCAAATTCACGCAGAATCTGCCCTTCGAGCCACGCACGGAGCATCGCCCCTTGCCGAAAATCGCGCCGTTCCATCAAGAGAGTGCCTTGCTCTAACTCCATGATTGTGATCACGGAGAGAAATGTCGACGTAAGCGACTGATTCTCAGACCACACCCTTACGCGAGGATCCGCCCGGCCAGTTTCGCTTTTGCGCAGTTCGGAAACGACATTGGTATCGAGCAGGTACATCAGTCGAGATCCGGCGGAACGGGAAACTCATCGCCCATTCTAGGCGGCTCGAAGTCGACCATGTCCGCATTCGGCATCGCCAGAGCCTCTGAGAGAGTCATTCTCTTTTTCTTGCCTTCGAGTTCCTGGTACTTTTCGATGGTCAAAAACACATGTGCCGGACGGCCGCGGTCGGTGATAAATACTGGGCCTTTCTTGGCGGCGCGCTTGGCGCGGCTGGTGTTCTGATTGAACTCTCGGCTGGAAAGTGTAGTGATGGCCACGGCGCACCTCCAATGTAGCAACGTAGCTACATTCTAGCATGAAATTCGCCTTTTCGAGACGTGATCCAGCCGAAGACTTGCCGCGGAAAGCAATCAAGGAACGCGTTCATACGGAAGGTATTCCGGCTCCCACACATACGCGCGCAGTTCGTCCGCAAGGCTCGCCTCATCAACATCTTCGGCCACTCCATCGGCGATGGCCTGCATGCCCACGGCCTCGGCTACCGCGAGGCTGGTTTTGCGCGCTTCGGCGATGGGCGGCAACAGCGGCGCGCTCTTGTCGGCGCGTGCCGGCGACAGCGCGGCTAGTGCTTTCGCGGCGGCCATAATCATGCCGTCCGTCACGCGCCGGGCGCGGGAAACGAGAATGCCCAGGGCGAGACCGGGAAAGATGTAGGAATTGTTGACCTGCGCAATGCGCACGAGTTTGCCATTGACTTCGACCGGAGCGAAGGGGCTGCCCGTGCCCACCAGCGCGCGGCCGTCGGTCCAGTGCAGCAGATCGGCGGGCGCGGCTTCCGATTGCGACGTGGGATTCGACAACGGAAAGATCACCGGATGCGGAGTGTGGCGCGCCATTTCGCGCACAATTTCTTCAGTGAACGCGCCCGGCTGAGCGCTCACTCCGGCCAATACCGTGATCCCCGCATTGCGCACCACGTCGAGCAGCGAAATATCTCCGCCATCGGATCTTGATGGCGAAAGCTTCCAACCCGCGATGTCCTCATGCTTGCGCGCCAGTGCTTGCTGCTCGGGGCGAATACCCTGGCCGCCTTCCACAATCAGGCCGAGGTGGTTGAAAGCGTAGATGCGCCTCCGCGCCTGTTCCTCGCTCAGCCCTTCTTCCTCCATGGCAGCGATAAGAAGATCGATGATGCCAATGCCCGCAGACCCGGAGCCAAACATGGCAATGGTGTGCTCGTGGAGCGGAATTCCCGTGGCATTCACGGCCGCAAGCAGGGTCGCGGTCGTCACCGCCGCAGTCCCCTGAATGTCGTCGTTGAACGTGCACAATCGGTCGCGATAGCGCTGCAGCAGCCGCGACGCGTTGGCGCCGGCGAAATCCTCCCATTGCAGAAGGATGTGCGGCCAGCGGCGTTCGACAGCACTCACAAAGGTCTCGACAAAATCGTCGTACTCCTGTCCGCGGACGCGCTTGTGCTGCCAGCCAATATAGATGGGATTTTGCAGCAGCGCTTCGTTGTCAGTGCCCGCGTCGAGCAGGATGGGCAAACAATGTTCGGGCGGGACGCCGCCCAGCGCCGTGTAGAGCGCCATTTTGCCGATGGGAATGCCCATGCCGCCCGCGCCTTGATCGCCCAGGCCAAGGATGCGTTCTCCATCGCTGACCACAATGCACCGCACATCGTCGTAGCGGGAGTTAGCCAGGATTTGTGCGATGCGGTCCCGGTCCGGGTAACTCAAAAAAAGGCCGCGCGGCTTGCGCCAGATCTCGGAAAAACGCTGGCACCCCTCGCCTACCGTCGGCGTGTAGACAATCGGCAGCAATTCCTCGGTGTGCTGGGCGATGAGCGCATAGAACAGCGTCTCATCGTTATCCTGCAGGTTGCGCATACTGCTGTATTTGTCGAATGCGGTGGGATGGGTGTCGAGCACGCGCTTGCGTCGCTCGCTCTGATCTTCAAGCGTCCCGATGTGTGGCGGCAACAGGCCGTGCAACGCGAAAGCATCGCGCTCCGCCTCCGTGAATGCCGTCCCTTTGTTGAGGCGCGGATTCATGAGCAGACCAAGCCCGTGAAGGTTGGTGCGAACTACGGGACAGTCAGCGCGGCTGGGCGAAGGGGTTGCGGAGCTCAAGACACTCTTCTCCTTTGACAGCTTGAGAATAAAACACGAGATCGCTTACGCAAACGTGATGAAAATAATTTCCGCCCCGGTGCCGACACGGAGGGGCGGACCCCAGGTTCCGGCGCCAGTGGAAGTGTAGACCTGGAGCGCGCCAAAACTGTGCAGGCCCTTGGTAAAGCGGCCGTAAACGCTGTTCGTGATCCAGGTGAAAGGCAAAAACTGCCCGCCGTGCGTGTGGCCGGAAAACTGCAAGTTGAAGCCGGCCTGCTCCACCGTGGGCAGGCGCGTGGGCGCGTGGTTCAACAGGATCGAGGGCCGTTCGCGATCGATACGCATGCCGTCGAGCGCCGCTTTCATGCGCAACGGCGAGGAGGAGTCGTGATAAAACACGCCGGCCACTTGCACACCATCAATCGTGACGAGTTCGTTGCCGAGAACGCGAATTCCGGCGCGGGTGATGGCCTCAATGTAATGCCTGGGATCGGTAAACTCTTCGTGGTTACCCGTGGAAAAGTAGATGCCGAGCGGCGGCGCAAGCTCCTTGAACGGCGCCACCAGCCCGTCGAGGTTGCCTTTTGTGCCGTCAAATAAATCGCCGGGAAGAAACACCACGTCAGGCTCGAAGGACAGGACCTTGTCCACGACACGGCGGCAGAATTGCACGCCGTTGATCGGCCCGAGGTGCAGATCGCTCAACAGCACCGCGCGCCTCCCACGCCAGGACGCCGGAAGATTAGGCAGCTCGACCGCAATGCGGCGAATGCGAATGATGCGCGCGTTCAAGAGACCGTAGAAGCCAATGAGGGCAGCGATCCCGTAGAGAATCCCAGCAACGAGTGGGCGCACCGAAGCGGCATCGGCGGGAGAAAGCGTCAGCCGCAGCCCCAACCAAAACATCCAGGCCAGCAGCGACGCCCAGAAAAAGAAGTTGAAAAAGCCAAGCCAGACGGCGGCCAGCCAGTAAACGAACCGAACGGCAAAATTGGAAAAGCGAAACGAAAGCAGCGACGCAACAACGAAGCTGAAGGCCAGCACCAGCATGACCGCATGCAGTTGGGCCACGGCAAGGGGATCGAGGCCGGGCCAAAAGGCGATCCAGGTGGAGAAAACCAACCAGTGCGCGAGAAAGAGAATAACTTGAATGACGCAGATTGCTAGAGCTGGCCAGGCTTTCAAGTAGATATCTCCTTCTCTCCATCATTTCATGAGCGGAAGCTGGGGTTGTTGCCGGCCTGGGGTGTAATCCCATCCTTTCGGCCGCCGCCGCGACTGAAAGGATGAAGCACGGCGAGCCGCGTGCAACAATCTTTTTATGAACCGCTCCGCCGGCAACGCGCTGGGAATCTACATCTCCATCCCTTTTTGCCGGTCGAAGTGCACCTATTGCAACTTCGCGTCGGGCGTGTTTCCGGCCTCGGATCATGCGCGTTATGTGGAGCGGTTGATCGCAGGACTGGCGGGAGCAGGAGCCTGGTCCGAAAAAATGGAAGTGGAACTCCCGCGGCGCGTAGATACGGTTTATCTAGGCGGCGGAACGCCGTCGTTGCTGGCTCCGGAACTTTTGGCGCAACTCTTCGCGGTCCTACGCGCGGAGTTCGATCTCGATGCAGATGCCGAAATCACCATGGAGTGCGCGCCGGGACAGATAGCGGATGCGACCCTGGAGGCGATAGTGGCTGCGGGCGTGAATCGCGTGAGCCTGGGCGTGCAATCGTTCGTCGACAGCGAAGCGCATTCGAGTGGACGGCTGCACAGCCGTTCTGTGGTCGAGGCGGACCTCAAGCGGCTGCGCGCGGCCGGCATTACCAATCTCAATGTCGATCTGATCGCAGGTCTGGCCGGGCAAACCTTCGCCTCATGGGAGCATTCGCTCGAGACTCTCATCGCATCAGAAGTTCCTCACGCCAGTGTGTACATGCTGGAAGTGGACGAGGGCTCGCGCCTGGGACGCGAGATGTTGAAGGGCGGAGCGCGCTATCACGCTGCGCTGGTGCCGAACGACGATGCCATCGCGCGCATGTACGAGCGTGCCATTGAGCGGCTTGAAGCAGTGGGGTTGCGGCAGTACGAGATTTCGAATTTCAGCCGCCCCGGATTCGAGTCGCGGCACAATCTGCGCTACTGGCAGCGACGCCCGTATCTCGGCGTGGGACTGGATGCGTCGTCCATGCTGCGTGTACCAGCCATGCACTGCGAGTCGTGCCTTGTATCAGGGCGCGACTTCAGTCGCGCCAAGACCGAGAGCCATTTGAGCGGGGCTTTAGCCCCCGACAGCTTGGTCCTACGCGCAACCACGACAGACGATTTACAAGCCTACCTGGCCGGAACGGGAGCAATCGAAACCAAATGGCTCACTCCGGCACAACAGCACGAAGAGGCATGGTTCCTGGGCCTGCGCACCAACGAAGGCGTAGACGTAACTTCGTTGCGCGCAGAGTTTGGCGAAGAGTTGGTTGATCCCGCAATGGAAACCGTGAAGCGCATGACTGAAGATGGGCTGCTGGACTTCGACGACGCGCGCGCACGGCTCACCGCACGAGGCCGGCTGATCTCGAACGATGTCTTTCAGGAATTTCTTGATCTGGCTGCGGAAACAGCAACGTCCTAGACGGCCTTGAGTAGAAGCAGCGTAATGTCATCATGCTGCGGCGCGTCGCCGACAAAGCGATCGAGATCCATCATGATGTTGCTTAGCAGCGTCTGCGGCGAGGCCGCCGAATTGGCGTGCAGCACCGCTAACAGGCGTGGTTCGCCGTACTCTTCGGCGCGGGCGTTCTCCGCCTCCGTCACGCCATCGGTAAAGATGACGAGCCAATCGCCGGCTTCGAGCGTAACCACTCCCGACTGGTAAGCGGCGCTCTGCTGAATGCCGAGCGGAATGCCGCCCTCCTGCAAGCGCTCGATGGCTCCCGATCGACGGCGCAGTATGGGCGGATTGTGCCCGGCGTTCACATAGCTCAGAGTGCGCGACGCGGGTTCGTATTCCGCGATGAATGCGGTGGTGAACCGGCGGCCATTCTGGCTGTTGCTGCATGCGTAGTTGTTCATGCGGCCCACCAGTTCGGTCAACGGGCTCTCGGTGGCGGACAGCGTTTTTAGGCTGGCCTGAAAGGTGGCCATCAGCATGGCCGCAGGGACGCTCTTGCCGGCAACGTCGGCAATGGCGATCAGGTAGTCGCTGGCGGGCGATTGCGTGGGACGCCGGGGAAAGACGTCATAGTAATCTCCGGCCACGGTGTTGGCGGGACGCGTGGCAAACGCAATCTCCAGGCCCGGCACGGCGGGCGGCATTGGCGGCAGCAGCCAGGCCTGAATCTCCTTGGCGATCTGCAGGTCGCGCTTCATGACCACGCGGTCTGAGATCTCCAGCAGCAGCAGCATCAGCAGCAGAATGACGCCCCAAAAGGCCCCGCTGGCTCCCAGGGTGTGAGAGTGGTTGTTCCACACAACATCCACGTCGGGAATCAGGAAGATCAGCGCGACGAGGAGCAGCACACGCCGCGCCGGAGTGAGCTTATCGAAGACAGCCCAGAGAAACTGCCTGGCCATCCAGATGAAATGCTTGACCCTTCCCCTGCCCTGCGGACGCTCAGTTTCGATTTCCTTCGAATAAAGCCGGTAACTGGTCCGAGCATCGGAATGGAATTGCTTCCACAGCTCGCTGAGCACGACGCCGTCGGTGATGCGCCGCCAGAATGTGCGAATGCGCTTCATGATGTCATCGATCCGCGTAAAGAAAGTCGCGCCTGACGGAGGCCCAATGCGTTGGGCAAGCTTCTCGAAAACATGGCGGGATTATACGCGGTCTCACCAGGCGAGCAACTCATCGCCAGAAGTCGCGGAGAGAAAAGTGACGGGCGACGGCAAGGGTTGCGGCGGGCTGCCGAAACACTGGATGGATTCGGGTCCGGCGGCCTTGGCCCACTCGAGAGCTTTCTCGGCTTCGCGCAGCACCACCACCGGCGAGCGGCCGTGGCTGACGGCGATGCCGAAGCACGCGGAGAGGCGAATGGCTTCGCCGGCCACGCGGAAGGGCGTCGGAAAACACTTCGGCGCGCAAGCGCTCCGTAAGACTCATGGCGCTGGCCGGGGCGCACGAGGGCAACGCGACGAGAAATGCGTCCATGCCCGGCCGGCCCAGCACGTCGTAGCTGCGCAGCAGGGCCGCGGTGCGGCTGGCCACCTGGCAAAGCAACTCATCGCAGGCATCCACGCCGAGCCGCGAGTTCCAATGGCCGAAGTCGTCGATATCGAAGAGCACCAGGCACATTGCGCTATGGCTGCGCTGCACGCGGTCGGTCTCGCGGAACAGCATGGCGAGCAGGGTTTCGCGATTGTAGACGCCGGTCAGGTGGTCGAGTTGCGCGCTGCGCAGAGCGGCGTCGCGCAGGGTTTCAAGCTCGTTGGCCATGCGCTGATTGCGCAGCACCAGGTCCAGGCGCAACTGCCAGTAGCTGGACTCGGCAGAGCGCAGCACGAGATCGTCGACGGCGCCCTCGGCAAGGCGATCGATACCACTCCTGCGTCACCGTGTCGGCTATGAGAACGACAGGCAGACGCGCACTTTCGGCCTCGGCGCGGACAGCGGCCAGCAGTTGGCCCATCGGCATGCCAGGCAATTGCGCATCGAGCAAGATCAGACTCGGCGCGCGCGGGCCGGAGATGGAAGCGAGCGCGGCCTGCGCGGAAAGAACGATATCGACTCGCGCCCCTGCAGCCAGGAGCGTGGGCTCAATGGCAGTCAGCAGGTCCGTGTCCGTCGATGCGAAGAGAAAAGTGGGTTGAGCGTGAGCGGACATCCAGAAGTATCTCCTGCCGGATGTATCGACACAGATTAGAAAAAATTTAGGAGTCCGCACCGAGAATGTTGTGCCGCTTGAATGACCTTTGAGAGGGTTGGCGCGCGAAAAGGTAATGTGTCCGCGCGGGGACATCGAGGGTGTCCTGAAATGTGCAGCGACGATACCGGTTCTTTGCGATGATGGGCCTAGTCGACGAAGTCCACTTGCGGAGCCATCGGGATCACGCCGCGCTCGTGGCCCAGCTCCAGCAGCTTGCGAATGGCCTCGCGGCCGTCGGGGCCGTAGTCGAGGGTGCGCTCGTTCACATACATGCTCACAAAGCGGCTGGCCAGGCCCGCGTCCAGATCGCGCGCAAACTGCATCGCGTATTCCAGCGCCTGTTCGCGGTGCTCGAGGGCGTGGTTGATGGAGTCGCGCAGCGCTTTCGAAATAATTTTGTGCGCTTCAGCGCCGAGCGAGCGGCGAATGGCGTTGCCGCCCAGCGGCAGCACAAGGCCGGTGGTCTCGCGCCACCAGACGCCAAGGTCGAGGACCTTGTAGAGCCCGCTGGTCGAGTAGGTGAGCTGCCCCTCGTGAATGATGAGTCCGGCGTCGTACTTACCCGCCTGAATCGCGGGAATGATCTGATCGAAAGGAACAGTCTCGGTCTCGATGGCGGGGTTGAAGATCTTGAGCGCGAGATAAGCCGTGGTCAGCGTTCCGGGAACGGCGATGCGGATGCGGCTGAGGTCGGCGGCTTCCATCTTGCGGCCGAGACGACCATGGGACCGTAGCCCTCGCCCACGCTGCCGCCGCAACCCATGAGCGTGTAATTCTCCTGCAAGTACGGATAGGCATGAAAGCTGATGGCGCTGACGTCGAAGAAAGCCTCTTCGCGCGCGCGGCGATTCAGGGTCTCAATATCGCAAAGCGTATGCGTGAATCGATAGCCGGGCACACGAATCTTGTTTGTCGCCAGACCGTAAAACATGAAGGCGTCGTCGGAGTCGGGACTATGCGCAATGGAGATTTCCTTAACGGCGGGGCTGGCGGCTCGGCTGGCTTTATCGGGCGTCTGAGTACTCACAGCGGGGGGTCCTTTCGGCAGCTAAGACTTCGCTAACTCATTGATTGAATGTGACGATGGCTTTCGTGGATTGGCGGTTCGTGACCTTTTCGTAGCGTCGTCTTTCCGGGCATCGTTCGAGTGGCAGATCAGCGTTTCACTTCCAGGTCAGACTCCTCGGCGGGTTCAATGGCCGGAGACGATTCACTGCCCCGCCGGGCGCGCTGTTGCCAAATGTGATGAGCCAGGCCAGCAGCCGCAAACAGCAGCGCCGCGAGCGAAACGAGAAGGACAATTAAAAGCCAGCGCATGGGACGGACTTCCCCAAGGATACCAGAGAGCGCGTGCGCGGACGCCGCACATTCGTGCGCTGTGAATAACCGTTTTGCTTAGAGCCCTTCCATCGCTGCGATTCCCAATTTGGGGTGCCCCCGGTCCCTCGTCCGCCGCGGCGGAGGGACCGGGGATGATAGCAGCACGAACGCTGGCCGCACCTATTTTGGAATCGCTCTACGCGACCTTTCCCTCCGGCTCGCGCAGGCTTGCATGGAGCCACGCCAGATAAGGATGGCTGCCGGCCTCGACCGCAAGCACCAGAAACTCAGGAGTTTGGTAGCTGTGGAGCTCGTGCAGGCGAGCCTCCAGCGCGGGCAGCCGATCGCACGCGGTTTTCAGCAACAGCATGCATTCGGCGGACGACTCGATCTGGTCCTTCCAGTGGTAGATGGAATTGCACAGCGGGCAGCAGAGTGGCGCAGGCGGCCAGCCGCTCCTCCACCAGCGTGCGCCCAAGACGCGCCGCTTCTTCGGGGCTGACGACGGTGGTCATCACAATGCGAGCGGATGAAGTGGATTCGAGCATAAGGCCCCTCCCCAATGGAAACGATGCTGCAAACACTGTAAGCCCAAATTGGCTCCGGCGGCGCAAGTCGTTTTTTCGAGAGGGATGGCCCGGGAAACTCTTCGTTCAGAAAACCGAAGCGGGCGGAGCGCAAGGCGCGCAATCATTCAGCCAATCCGCATCACTGCGCCGCGCCGTTCCCGGCAGCCACGTCCAGTCTGATCTGATCGACCGGAATCTCCAGCGCGCCCACCTGGTCGCCCTCCTTGTCGTGCACGCCGAGGCGCAAAAAGAAGTTGCCCTTCACCGGAATGGCGATTTCCTCTTTCGCTTGCAGCCCGGAGACGAGCAGCTCGCGGTAACGGTCGGCGGTCAGGTTCAGTTCGAGCAGTCTCAATGATCGAATTCACCTCTTCGCCGTCGGCGGTGTAGACAATCGCAACGAACTCGAAGGAGCCGTGGCGCATGCCGTCGGGCGTACGCGTGAATCGCGCCCGGTGCAGGTCGGCATCGTAGAAGATGGTGTAGTTGCGGAAGGGCTTGTGCTCCCACTCCGGCTTGAGGATAGTTGTCCTGCGGCATCGCCGCGTTCTTGTTCAGCTTTTCGGTGTTCGAATCCGCCTGCAGCCTGACGCCAAAGACGATTTCCGTGGCGGAATGGCGCCCAGGCCCATGGCCGCATCGAAGCCGCCTTTGGACGAATGATGAATCGTAGCGCCCAGTGCGGCGTTATTCGCCGATGCGCTGTTGTCTTGAGTGCCGGCAGGATGCTGGCTCGCTTCTGCATCGCCGCTTTCCTGCTGTTCCGCCTCGGCCTCCTCGCGTTTTTCGATGGCCGCAATTCCGCTTTGCTCGCGCGCGTCGAGGCTGTACGCGTAGTAACCCTCCTTGTGCAGCAACTGCACATCGGGGCGGTCTACTGTGATTTTGATCTTCCTGTATTCGCCGTTCCACTTTGTATTGGTGGTTGCGTACGCCACCGTGTAGTAGTTTGAACTGGTGCGAGCCACGTCGCCGATCACGCGCGTGAAATCGTTGGTGTTGTAATAAGCCCTGCCCCCGGTTTGCTCGGCGATTTCGTCCATATTTGCGTGGTTTTCAAAGCCGGGGATTCCGCGCGTCCCGCCGCGCATGGCAGGCATCCCGCCGCGCGCCGCACTGAAGCCGGGCCCCACCACCAGGCCGTACGTGTCCACCGGATACACCGCGATGCGGCTCACGCTCAGCACGTCGGTCAACTCTTTCGATTCGTCCGCGCTGTCTGTCACCGTCATACCGTCGCCGAACGGGTTGCCGAAACCCGTCCCCATTCTTGTCATCGGGATCCGGCCGGTAAACCAGATCAGATTCTTTCGTCCCGGATAACCCGCCAGGTAGCTGCCCATCATGCGCATGCCGTCGCGCAAATTCCCCATCAGCGTGCGGCGGTAGAGCGCATCGCCCGAATAGTTGCGCGGCGCCGCCGTGGGCCGGGCCAGGCTCGGCATATCGCGCTTGCTTTCCGCGGCCGCAAGCAGCGCCCTGGGGTCCGTTGTGAAGCCCTGAATCAGCCGCATCTCGGTATCGAGCTGGAAGATGGCCACGGGCGGCCCCGGTTGCATGTTCTTCAAGAATTTGATGAGCTGATCGCGCATCATCATCTGCGCCTCGATCGGCGAATCCATGGCGTCGAGCAGCAGCACGATCGAGGCGTTGCTATTGCGCACCGGCGTGTAGTTGGTGAAAGTGTTCGGCGGCAAATCCGGCAGCGACGTGAGCCTGCTCAGGTCGGCCGCGTCCATGGCATGATGCTCGACGACCCGTCGGATCACCTGCGGCTTGCCTTCCTCCGTCGCGCTGAAGTCTGAAGGCTTGAGCCCCGTCACAGGCTGTCCACTCTTGTCGATCACCAGCACGTCCAGCAGAACTTCGCGCGCCGTGACCCGAAACGTAGGAGCTTCTGTGGGCGCTGGGGACTGGCCGGGCCCAATTCCAACCGCGGCCGAAGGAGATTGCGGTGTCTGAGCCGGCGGAGATTGCGCTGGCGGAGCCTGCGTGGCTTGCGGGTTTTGCCCGAAGGCAACGAGGACGATTGTGCATGCAACGCAACTGAAGATAGCAAACAAGCACAAGGAACGAAGTGCGGTACGAATAGACATGGAGAGCCCCCTGGCTGGCACGAATGTACGCGAGAATTATACGAGCATGGCCGGGAACAGCAACGCCGTGGTTTCACGCGCTCATTTCCCGTAGAAGCGCGCCCGGAGCCATCCGTGCGCTTGGCCGACCGGGGCCGAGTAATGCAGTATGGTCCTTGCGGTCGTAGCGATCTGGCCGCGCGTGGAGAGAAGCGTGAGCACAGCGATTAAGTTTGGCACCTCCGGCTGGCGAGCCATTGTGGCCGAAGATTTTACGGTGGCCAATGTCCGCTTGGCGGTCGGTGGTATTGCCGAATACGTAAAGACGATGCCCGCTCCGCACCGGGTGTTAGTAGGCCGCGATTCCCGCTTCCTCGGCGAGAGCTTTGTGGCGGAAGCGGCGCGCGTGCTGGCCGCGGCAGGCGTCACGCCGATTGTGGTTCCCGAGGCCGCGCCTACGCCGGCCATCGCGCACGCCGTGCGCACGCTCAAGACCTGCGGCTCCATCAACTTCACAGCCTCGCACAATCCGCCAGAGTACAACGGCATCAAATACTCTACCCCCGATGGCGCGCCTGCGCTGCCTGAAGCCACGAGGCAAATCGAAGCCGCGGCGGAGAGGATTGCCAACGGCGACGGTGGCGGCATTCTCAGCCCTTCCATTCCTGGCCATCCTGAGGACAAGTTTGAGACCGTCGACGTCAAGCCCTCATTCCTCAAGCGTCTGGCCGAACTGGTCGATCTCAAGGCCATCGCCAAGTCGGGCATCAAGGTCGTCTACGACCCGTTCTGGGGCGCGGGCCGCGGCTACGCTTCCGACCTGCTCCGCGAAGCCGGCGTGCCGGTCGAGTCCGTGCACGACTACCGCGACGTGCTCTTCGGCGGCCACGCGCCGGAACCCGATGACCATCTGCTCGGCGAAGCCAAACAAAAAATGAAAGAGATCGGCGCATCCCTGGTGATCGCTGTCGACGGCGACGCCGACCGTTTCGGCATCGTGGACGCCGATGGAACCTTCATCCAGCCCAACTACGTCATCGCCCTGCTCTTCGACTACCTCGTCGAAACGCGGGGCTGGAAAAATGGCGTGGCCAAGAGCGTTGCCACCACCAATCTCATCAACGCGCTCGCCGATTATTACAAGGTGCCGCTCTATGAAACGCCGGTGGGTTTCAAGTACATCGGCGAGCTGATCATCGCCGACAAGATCGCCATCGGAGGCGAAGAATCGGCCGGCCTCACCATCCGCGGCCACGTGCCGGAAAAGGATGGCATCATCGCCGGCCTGCTCATGGCCGAGATGGTGGCCACGCGCGGCGCCAGTCTGGGTGCACAATTAAAGGTGCTTTTTGGCAAGGTTGGTTCCTTCTACCCGGTTCGCGAGAACTTTCACTTGACCGCGGAGCAGAAAGCCGCGTTCACTGAGAAGTTGAAGGCCGATCCCAGGGAGCTGGGCGGGCGCAAAGTTGTCAGTGTGGTGCGGACCGACGGGCTGAAGTTGATTCTGGATGACGGCTCTTGGGTTTGCTACCGGCTATCCGGGACAGAACCGGTCGTCAGGGCATATACCGAAGCGCGCGACGAGAATCAGATGCAGGCCCTGCGCACGGCAGCCGAAAAATTTGTCCTGAGCGAAGATTGAGATCCGATGCCACAAGAGAGACCACAACCCGAAACCACGCATAGGGCAACGCCCGCGGCAAACACTAAGCCCGCGCCGCTCAGCGATCGCACTCTCATCTGGGCGCAACGACTGTGGCGGCCGGCGGGAACGGTGATCGCCGTAGCACTGGCGCTGCTGGTCACGTGGCACGTGATCTACGGCAGGCACGGCGTCTCCGTGTGGCAGCAGAAACGCGCTGAAGACCGCGCCCTGCAGCAGGAAATCAAGAGCCTGCAACAGGAAAACGAGCAAATGCGCCAGCAGGTCCAGCGCCTGCAATCGGACCCTGAGGAGATTGAGCGTGAAGCGCGCGAAAAACTGCACTACGCCAAGCCCGGCGACGTAATTGTGTCATTGCCCGCGGCGCCGCAAGGTCAACAGCCGGCAGGAAAGTAGCTTTCTCGTTCCCTTGGTCCTTTGTCCCCTTTTCCCAGTCTTTATCAAAAGTCGATATGCGCCCGCACCGTCGTCACATACACCGGGCCCCGGGCCGTGTTGTAGCCGGGATGGGCAATCTCGGTCCCGCCAAACATTCCGTAGAGCCCGTGCCACACATGTGCGTTGTAATACCACTCGAGAATATCCTCGCGCCCGTAAGTCAAATTCCCGTCGCCCAGAAGAAAACCCAGCCCGCCGTAGTGCAGATAATTCTGGTGGTCGCGCTTGATGGCGTTGGAAACAAACGCTGCGCCAACCTTGTCGTTCTGTCGATGCCAATCATGACCGCTGAAATCGCCGCCAAAGAGGATCGTCTGCCCCACTTCGGTGTAAGCGAACGATTCATGCTGATCCTCGTTCCATCCAAAGCGCCCAAAAAGTCGCAAACTCTCGGTGACTTCCTGCTCGGTGTTCAGGCCAAACCCGTATTTCACCGCGCCGAATTTCTCAGTCTGCGTGATGTCGGGCGTAGCGATCTTGCCCGCAAGGAACTGCTGCACCGACTCGCGATAATCGCCCATGTGCGCGTGATTCACATAGCTCAACACGCGCACCGCGCCTTCGCGCTTCGGATTCAGCAGCGGCGCGAACAGCCCCTTGCGCAGTTCGAACTCCCAGTTCTGCCCGTTGGCGCGGCTGAAGGCCCAGTCGAGCGACGATGCCGTTGGCAATCGTCGGCATGGCGGCAATGGCGTAGCGCGCCGACCAGATGCGGTCGTCGTACTCCAGAATTCCGCCCACCGTGTAGCCGCGCGTGTCGGCGGCATAATCCCATGCGCCGTTGTTGTCGATGGTCCAGTTGGTGAACTGCAAATGGCTGTCCGAGCCGACCGAGTTGACATCGAGGATGTCAGGCAGGCTCATCTTGCCGATGCGGATTTCGAAGCGCCGCACCGGAACTTTGGTCGCCAGCGCGAACGGCCCGCGTTCCTGTTCGGTCATCTCGTCGGTCAGGCCGATGATCTGATGAATTTCGCCGCGCGAAAGATAGGGAGCGATGCTCAGCGTTGGATTGCGCACTACATCGAGGTTCGTCTCGCCGGCCAGTCCCAGCGCCTCGCGAAATGCCGCGCCCGCCGGCATTCTCAACGTCAACAATCAGATCGGTGTTGTAGCGCGTGTTCGGCCACAACTGGTAACCCAGATAGAGCGTCGCCACCTCAGAGGCCTTGTACTCGAAGATCGTCAATCAGGCTGTTCGTGCCTTGATAGGGCGAACGAAAATGCCCATGCATCTGAAGGATGCTGTTGGCCTGGCCGGAGACCCAGTAGCGCGCCGTGTCAGAGTGCGGAAACATGGTGAGCGTTTAACCGCCGGGGGTGCGGTCGGCCCCGCGTCTCCCTGCGTGCCCGAATCGTTCCCGCTTGCCGCCAGTTCAAAATGGGCCGAGCCGTTCATGGGCGCGAACCATAGACGCGAAGCCTGGTTCCCACCGTCGCTCGCCGCACGCTGCGGCTCCGGCGCCGCGGGCAAGCCGGCCGAGGGCTGCCCGGCCGCCCGAACCGCCGTAAGCAGAAAGGCACCGGCCAGAATGGCGAGCGCGAGAAGCCATGGGTTTGAGCGGCGGACAGGCATAGAATAGATGCGGAAGGATTCTATACCCCCACTTGGTTGATACCATACCCCCGGTGGGTATTGTCAAGCGAGGAGGAAAGCCATGTCGCATCAGGACCGCGAAAAAGTCAAAGCTGCTGCAACGCGTGAGAAAAATGCGCGGCCAACTCGACGCCGTGGAGCGCACGCTCTCGGGCAATGAGGATTGCGGAGATCAGTTGATGCTGCTCGCCGCTGTCCGCGGGGGCGTCAACAGCCTGATGGCCGAGGTGCTGGAGACGCACATCCGCTTCCACCTGGTCGACGGAGCCAAGGAGCAGATTGCCCCCGATCTGGCCGAGGACCTGATCGACCTGGTGCGCGCGTACCTCAAATAAAGCAATCCGCGTCATAGACATTGGATGCCAAGGAGGCGCACCGAGCGTGCGCCGATTGGTCGTGGCCCATGCCTATCCTAGCGGTCCGATCGCATCGCAATTGTGAATGCCGCTTGAATGCTTGCGGCCCCACGCGCAAGCAACGAATCCTCAGCATTTGATGCCGGCTTTGATAAGAGTCTCTTTCAATCCCTTCATGCTGATGCGGCTTGAGGCCTCCCCTACCGACATGCTGCTGCCGGGCTCGGGCTTGCCTCCGTGCCAATGCGTTTCCAGGCTCACCGCGTTGTGATAGCCATCGCGCTGGAAGGCGCGGAACTGACCCACCCAGTCGATAATTCCGCCGCCCACAGGCGCCCACTCCGCTTTGCCATCGGGTTTGCGAATCGTGTCCTTGCAATGGCAGTGGCCGATGCGATCTTTGGGCAGCAGTTTGTAGTCGTCGGGGTAGGGCGTGTCGTTCGGCGAAGGTCGCGGAGTTGCCCGGATCCCAGTTGAGCATGAAGTTGGGCTCGACGATAGCGGCCAGCGTTTCCGCTGCCTCTTTGCCGCTGCCCGTATTGCAGGCCATTTCATTTTCGAGCAGCAGGATGAGATTGTGTCTGGCCACAGGTGCGCGCCGCCGCGCGCAGCTTGACGTTGATGGCCGCGCGATACGGCTTGGCATCGTCGAGCCGCCAGAAATCGAAGCAGCGGATGCGGTCGGTTTGAAAGGCCTTGCAGAGATCGATGCAGCGCGCAAGCACATCTTCTTGTCTCTTGAAGTCGAGAGTCGATCGCGGACTGCATCGCGTCGCGGACCCTCCTTCGACACCGGCGCACCCGGCCAGTGGACCTTGAACAGCGGGCTGGCAATGTCGGTCACGCGCAGCTTGTACTTTTCCAGGATCATGCGCGAGCGATCGACCTCATCGGTGTCCAGGTCGGTCACGTTTTTATTCCACATGCTGCGAAGCTCGATCCACTGCAGGCCAAAGTCATTGGCCGCAACCGAGCAAGCGTGATCGAAGTCCGCGGAAATCTCATCGTTGATCACGGAAAGGCGAAATGGGCAACTGCCGGCAACGGCGCGCATCGGGCGCGGCAAGCTTGCCAACGCACCCGCGCCTGCCAGGCCAGCAACGAAATTCCCGGCGCGATGAAGTCATAGAGCAATTCCTCCAAAAATCACGTAACCGCCCGATTGTGCCGCCGGTCTCCTGACCGGCTGTCGTGCGGGTCTCCAGACCCGCACACGCACCTTCTTATTCGGTAAACGACCTACTTGCGCGGATAATCTTTCGTCTGCCCCGTCCGCGTGTTGGTCACCGAGAAACTTCCGTCCGAGAGTGCCACCACCTTCAACGCGTGACCATCTCCGTCGCCCTTGGGATTGGCAATCAGCCACTCAGGGCTGTTATGCGCAGCGTCGGAGTCCTCGGCCGTATGCAGTTGCCACAGATCGATCAGCCCAGGGCTGTCGTGCACGATCTGCCACGCCGCCGGTTTGCCCGCCTTGTGCGCGCCGTTGTTCATAATGGCCACGCGGGGATGCACCGCGTTGACAATGGCGCGCGAGTTCGACCAATCCATGCCGTGATGCGTCACCAGATAGAGATCGATGGTCCCGATAGGATTGTTCGGGCACACCAGCGCCACTTCCTTCTTGCCGGTCAGGTCGCCAAGATCGAGAAACTTGAACTTGCCGAAGGTGACCAGAATCCCGGCCGACCGCGAGTTTTCCGTGGGATCGTCCGGCCACGCATGCTCGCTGGCGCACCATGGGTTCGGCGTTGGCGTGATACCGGGAACCGCGCCGATGTGCTCGCCGTCGGCAGTCAGCACCACCACGCTCAGGCCGTCGATAGCGATGGTATCGCCGGGATGCACGATGCGCCGCTGATGCCCCGCGATGGCCTTCACGTAGGTCGCATAGTTGTTGCGCGTGTCGTCGGCGTCTTCGCGGTTCTCGCCGTGGTCAAGGAACTCGCCCACCTCGACCTTTGCAACCAGCGCGGGTACGCCGCCCACGTGGTCGTCGTGAAAGTGCGTGATCAGCACATGGTCGATACGCTTGATGCCGGCATCGTTCATGGCGGCCAGAATGCGCTCGGCGTCGCGGCCGTCGTTGCCGGGCCAACCAGTGTCGACCAGCAGTGACTCCCCGGAGGGCGCCACAAGCAGCGTCGATTGGCCGCCTTCTACATCGATGGAATAAATAAGCAGATGACCGGAGCCGCTTTGCGCGTGACCTGCTCGCGGAGCGGAAACCGAAAGCAAAAGGAACGCACAGACCGCCAATCCGGAAACAAGCCGCGCGATCAAACGAAATGAGCGAAACGAGGGAAGCATCGAATAAGTCATGGCAACCGAAGTGTAATCTACCGGCGGGAGTCCGGGACAGAGCAAATATGTGGACCAAACGTCATTTTTGCGCTCCTGGCCAGTTCCCGCATAGGTCAATCTGCATCCAATTTCATGAAGATCATGGCTGCGAAAATCGAAGATTACGCGCTCATTGGCGACATGGAATCGGCTGCGCTTGTCGATCGCAGCGGCTCCATCGATTGGCTTTGCTGGCCCGACTTCTCCTCCGCCGCATGCTTCGCGGCGCTGCTGGGAACCGAGGAAAACGGGCGCTGGCAGATAGCGCCGGCCGAGGGCAAATTCACTGCGACGCGCCGCTACACCCGCTCACACATTGGTTCTCGAAACCATGTTCGAACAAGACGGCGGCGCGGTGAAGCTTATCGATTTCATGCCTCCAAAGGGCACGCATTCCGACGTTGTGCGCATTGTGCAGTGCGTTCGCGGAACTGTTTCTATGCGCATGGAACTTGTATTGCGCTTCGATTATGGCCGCACCGTGCCCTGGGTCACGGGTATCAAAGACGGCGTGCACGCGATTGCCGGGCCCAACCTCGCCATTCTGCACGCATCGGTTCCCGTGCATGGCGAGAACCTGAAAACCGTAGCGGAGTTCACACTGCGCAAGGGCGAACGCGCCTGGTTCACGCTCACCTACGGTGCATCCCACGAGCCCGATCCCAAGCCCATCGATGCGCAGCTTGCGCTGAACGTCTCCCTGCGTATCTGGCGCAGTTGGAGCCGGCGGCTCAAGTACAAGGGAAGCTATCGCGATGCCGTCGAGCGTTCTCTCATCACACTCAAGGCCCTCACCTATCGGCCGAGCGGTGGCATCGTGGCTTCCCCCACCACTTCGTTGCCGGAGCGGATCGGTGGAACCAGAAACTGGGACTACCGTTATTGTTGGCTGCGCGACACTACCTTCACCTTGCTCGCCCTGATGAATGCGGGCTACTTCGACGAAGCCGAAGCATGGCAGGACTGGTTGCTGCGCGCGCTCGCCGGCAGCCCCGACCAGGTGCAGATCATGTACGGACTGAAGGGAGACCAGCAACTCGTGGAATGGGCGGTGGACTGGCTACCCGGCTACGAGGGTTCGCGCCCGGTGCGAGTGGGCAATGCGGCGTCTTCGCAGTTGCAGCTCGACATCTATGGCGAGGTGCTGGATTCGTTTTTCCACGCCCAGCACGGCATGGGACGGCACAGCGAGAACAATTTTCGCGTCCTCGCGCTTCTCCTCGAGCATTTGGCGGTCATCTGGCAGGAACCCGATCACGGAATCTGGGAGACGCGCAGCGAACCGCGGCAATTCACCTACTCCAAGATGATGGCATGGGTCGCCTTCGATCGCGCCGTGCTGCTCGCCGAGCATTTGAAGTACGAAGCTCCCGTCGAAAAGTGGCGCACCATCCGCGACTGCGATTCATAAAGAGATTTGCGAGAAGGCCTGGCACAGCGAAAAGAAAAGCTTTGTGCAGGCATACGGTTCGAGCGAGCTCGACGCCGCTCTGCTGCTGATGCCGGCCGTCGGCTTCCTTCCGGGAAGTGACGCCCGAGTCAAGTCCACCGTGCGCGCCATCGAGCGCGAATTGATGCGTGACGGATTAGTGATGCGCTACAACACCGCCAAGGCGCCCGACGGTTTGCCGCCGGGTGAAGGCGTCTTTCTGGCATGCAGTTTCTGGATGGTGAGCTGCCTGAAGGCGGTGGGCCGCACGCGCGACGCAAAAGCGCTCTTTGAGAAGCTGCTCAAGCTGCGCAACGACCTGGGCCTGCTTTCAGAGGAATATGACGTGAGCGGCAAGCGCTTTGCCGGCAATTTTCCGCAGGCGTTTTCGCACATTGCGATGGTGAATGCCGCATTCTATCTTCAGGACGGCAAGGGCGTGCGCCACCGCGCCCATCGCGACGGTGTGCACAACAGTAGAACCTCGCGGAGCAAAGTCTCATCAAAATCAAGCTCATAACCCATCATTCGGAACGTGCAGCGTGCGGCTGCTAAAATGGAGTTAGCCGCGCCGCGCGGCCAGTTGTTTCTGATTTTATCCCCCAACCTCACGGCCCGACGCGGCCGAACCCGAGAGAAGGAAAAGCTGTACCTGTGACCCAGACGATACGCAATATCGCCATCATTGCCCATGTTGACCACGGCAAGACCACCCTCGTTGACGCCATGCTGCGCCAGTCCGGCACCTTCCGCGCCAACGAGCAGGTGGCCGAGCGGGTGATGGACTCGAACGAACTGGAGCGGGAGCGCGGCATCACCATCCTGGCCAAGAACACGGCCATCAACTTTGACGGCGGCAAGATCAACATTGTCGACACGCCGGGCCACGCCGATTTTGGCGGCGAGGTGGAGCGCGCGCTCAAGATGGTGGACGGCGTGATGCTGCTGGTGGATGCGGCCGAAGGCCCGCTGCCGCAGACGCGCTACGTGCTGGCCAAGGCGCTCGAAGCCAAGCTGCAAGCCCATCGTGGTGATCAACAAGATCGACCGCCCCGACGCGCGCCCGCAGGAAGTGCTGAACGAAATTTACGATCTCTTCATCGACCTCGACGCGGACGAATCGCAGCTGGATTTTCCGGTGCTCTACGCGGTGGCCAAGGCGGGCACGGCGACCGCTCGATCCGGCCAAGCCCGGCGTGGATCTGCAGCCGCTGTTCGAGACCATCGTCTCCACCATTCCCGCGGCCACCGGCGACGCCGGAAGGCACGCTGCAGATTCTGGTCACCAATCTCGACTACTCCGATTACTTCGGCCGCATCGCCATCTGCCGCGTCTTTCAGGGCACGCTGCACGCCGGCGACGACGTGACCATCTCGCAAGCGCGACGGCTCGCTGATGAAGACGCGCATCACCAAGCTCTTCACCTTCAGCGGCCTCAAGCGCATCGAGACCACCGAGACCACCATGGGCGACATTGTGGCCGTGGCCGGCGTTGAAGGCATCACCATCGGCGAGACCATCACCAGCGTCGAGAACCCCGCGCCGCTGCCGCTGATCGTCATCGACGAGCCGACCATCGCCATTCAGTTCAGCGTGAACAACTCGCCCTTTGCCGGACGCGAAGGCCAGTACGTCACCAGCCGCAACCTGCGCGAGCGCCTGGAAAAGGAACTGCTGACCAACGTCTCGCATTCGCGTGGAAGACACCGGCTCGCCCGACAGCTTCAAGGTGCTGGGCCGCGGCGAACTGCAGCTGGCGATTCTGATCGAGATGATGCGCCGCGAGGGCTTCGAGCTGATGGCCGGCCGCCCGGAGATCGTCACCAAGACGGTCGACGGCGTGCGCATGGAGCCGGTCGAGCACCTCACCATCGACGTGCCCGAGAGCTTACACCGGCACGGTGATCGAGAAGCTCGGCCCGCGCAAGGGCGAGATGACCAAGATGCACAATCACGGCTCGGGCCGCGTGCGCATGGAGTTTCGCGTGCCCAGCCGCGGCCTCATCGGCCTGCGCAGCGAGATGCTCACCGAGACGCGCGGCACCATCGTGATGAACGCGCTCTTCGACGGCTACATCCCCTACCAGGGCGAGATTCCGCAGCGGCCCACCGGCGCGCTGATCTCCGACCGCCAGGGACTGACCACCACCTATTCGCTGAACGGCCTGCAGGAGCGCGGCATTCTGTTTGTCGGCGCGGGCGTCGAGGTCTACGAGGGCATGATCGTCGGCGAGCACTCGCGCGACAACGACCTCGACGTGAACGTGGTGCGCGAAAAGAAGATGACCAACATGCGCGCCTCCAGCGCCGACGAGGCCATCCGCCTGGTGCCCTACAAGGCGCTGAACCTGGAGCAGGCCATCGAGTTCATCGCCGAAGACGAGATGGTCGAGGTCACGCCCAAGTCGCTGCGCCTGCGCAAGAAGATCTTGCAGCAGAACCGCCGGCCCAAGCGCTGGGAGAAAGGTCAGCCGGTTGCTTAAGAAGTCGGAGATGCTGCATTGCTTCGAGCGGAACGCTAAAGTCGCCGCTTCGCTTCCAGCACCCGCTCCAGCGCTTCTTCCGCCGTTGCTCCCATCGCCGATAGATGCCCCATCTTCCGCCCCGCGCGCGGCGTGTGCTTCTCGTAGAGATGCAGCCGCACGCCGGGCACTGCCAGCGCCGCAGCAAAATCCGGCTCGCCTTGTCAAGCCACACATCGCCGAGCAGGTTCACGATCGCGCACGGCGTAATCAGCGCCGTATCGCCCAGCGGCAGATTGCACACCGCGCGCACCAGCTGCTCAAACTGGCTGGTCACGCAGCCGCGCTCGCTCTGGTGATAGCTGTTGTGCGGGCGCGGCGCAAGCTCGTTCACCAGCAGCTCGCCCTGCGCGCGTGACAAAGATCTCCACGCAAAGCAGACCTTCCATACCGAGCTTGCGCAATGATGGCCGCGGCCAGCGCCTCGGCGCGCGCTTCAAGCTCCGCAGGCACGCCGGCCGGCAGCACGCTCCATGCCAGAATCTGATTCTCATGATGATTGCGCGCGGCGGGAAAGCTGCGCACTTCGCCGACGGATTGCGCGCCGCCATCACGCTGATCTCGCAATCCAGATCGAGCGCCTGCTCGGCCACCGCGGGCCGCTCGCCGATGCTCTCGCCACGCTGCTGCAATCGACTCTTCGGTCGCCGGCGCATCGAAGCCGATGCGCGCCTGGCCGCGGCCGTCGTAGCCGCCGCGTCCGATCTTCAGAAACACGCGCCCGCCCAGCGCGGCCACCGCCTCGTGCAGTTCCGCTTCGCTGCGCACCACGCGAAACGGCCCCACCGGAAAGCCATTCTCGGCGAGCCACGTCTTCTGCAGCGTCTTGTCCTGAATGATGCGGATCGGCTCGACGCCGGGCGCAGCGGCGCAATGCTGCGCCACCTCGCGACAGCGCATCCACGCCGATCTGCTCGATCTCCAGCGTCACCGCATCGGCGCCCGTCGCCAGCCGCCGCGCGGCGTCCACATCGTCCCAGCGGCCCACGATGGTTTCGTCGGCAACGAAGCTCGCCGGGCATGCGGCTTCGGGATCCATCACGCGCACGCGATAGCCCATGGTGCGCGCGGCCATCGCCGTCATGCGCCCCAACTGGCCGCCGCCGAGAATGGCGATCAGGCCGCCGGGCCTCACGATTTTTTCTGATTTTGAATGAGAGAGCGTCGCTCACCTCGGCAGCTCCTCGCCCAGATTCTGGTCGAGCACTTCCTGGGTGCGCGCCGCGCGCCACGCGGCCAGCCGCTCGTAGAGCGCCGCGTCGGTCGCGGCCAGAATCTCCGCCGCAAGCAGCGCCGCATTGGCCGCGCCCGGCCTTGCCGATGGCCAGCGTCCCCACGGGAACGCCCTTGGGCATCTGCACAATCGAGAGCAGCGAATCCAGGCCGTTCAACTGCGTGGCCGCAACCGGCACACCCAGCACGGGAACCAGCGTCTTGGCCGCCAGCATGCCCGGCAGATGCGCCGCGCCGCCGGCTCCGGCAATGATCACGCGCAGGCCGCGCTCGCGCGCCGTCTCAGCGTATTCGAAAAGCCGATCGGGCGTGCGATGCGCGCTCACGATCCGCGCTTCATGCGGAATTCAAGCGCGCGCAGAATCTCCACGGCCGCCGAGAGCACCTCGTAGTCGCTCTTGCTGCCCATCACCACGCCCACCAGTGGTTGTTCGCTCATAAGGCTGATTATACGAACGGACATGCACGCAGCTGCACGAAATCGCGCCATAGCGCAGTTCGCCCGACCGCGCAGCGTGACTCAGTGCCGGTGCCACGCCTCCACGGCCACTTCAATCACCGCGAACAGCACGCTGACCGCCGCCAGAAAGCCCTTGGCGCGCTGCCAGTTCTGCTCGTGGCGCTCCATGCGCCGCTCCAGGTCGGCCATGCGCCCGCCGTTGCCGTCGCCCATCAGGCCGGTCATCTGCGTCTTCAGCACGCTCAGATCGCTCAGCACCTGCGCTTCGAATTCATTCATCATCCGCATTCGACCGGACTCCAGTTCGTCAGGTCATTGCAATCCGTCGCGATCGCTACCGCTCATTCACGATCCCAGCGGCAGATTGATAAACAATGCCGTTGAGAACTCCGAATAATTCGGCGGCGTCGAGCCGTCATACATCCGGATATAGAACCGGTCGTTGGCCGACACGCGCGAGAAGGTCATGTTCGGCTGCGAGCCGCGCAGCACCAGCGTCGGATCTTCGCCCGGCATGAAGGCAAAGTCGCGCCGCCGAATCTCGAATCCGCCGCCCGTGGGCGGAGTTACGCCGGCATTGATCGTCACCGTGCTGCCGTTCAGCGTGGTCACCGTGAGACTGTTCAGATTGGCCAGCACCGTGGGAGCAACCGGCGCCGGCAGCCACGTATTCGCCGGGCACCGTCGCGCTGGTCTTGATGGCCAGGTCGTCGGCCCAGTCGTTGGCAAATGCGATCGCATACTCCACCAAGTCGGGATAACTGGCGCTGATAACTCACCTTCACCGTCCGCACCACCACCTGCGCGTTCAGGTTGGTCGAAGGCGCATTCAGCAGCAGCGCATCGCCCGGCCACACATCGCTGGCAAAGCTGGTCCTGTTCCCTTTGTAGGTGCCGCTCCACAGCGCGCTCACGCTGGCCGCCGCCTGCTCCATCGCCAGCGCCGCATTGCGGCAGTCCGCGGAACTGCGCGCCGGCGGGATTGGTCACCGAGCCGATCCACGCGGCCACCGCGGGCGATCCGGCCTGCGCCAGCGCCTGCTGGCTGGCGGTGTTCACCGCGCGGCCCACCGCCCTGCCGATCGTGCGGTAACTCACCGCGATCTGCTCGCCCGCCACCGGCGTAGATCCGGTATAAAACACCAGCTTGCCGGTGCGCTCCAGGTGGCACTCGGCCGCTTCGGCCGTGGTGCCAATGCGCCGCGTATACGGGCCGCCGCTCGGCGGCGTGCTCACCACCCAGCCCGAGCCAAGATTGGTCAGGTTAATGGCGCGCATGGTTCCAATCAGATTGATGCTGCTGGCCGCCACCACCATGCAGGTCGCCGGGCAGGTTGGCGATCGCGCCGTCATAGAGCGTCACCGGCGTTCCGCCCACGCCGTTCACAAACTCCTGAATCTCCATCTGGATGCTTGCCCGGAGCCAGCATCCATTCGCCGCCGGCGGTGATCGGCCCGCTATCTCCAAAGGAGCGATAGATCGCCAGCGCCCGCTCGCATCTCCGGGCAATGAACTCGCACGCGCAGCGTATATTGGTTGGCGGGATTCACGGCATAACGTCGTTCCCGCCGGCGTGCCTTGAATCACGGCTGCAGCGTAACCGCCCCGGTGCCCGGTTGCGCGGTCACCTGAAATCCCGCAGTGCAACCGGCTGCGTCTCGTCAGCCGATGAAGAATCCGGCCAGAATTCCGGTGCTGCCCGGCGAAAGAGTCACGCCCACCGCTTCCAGCAGCAGCGTTCCGCCCATCTCGATCGGGATCGAGCCAGCGTAAGCAGCGTCTCGCCGTCGATGCCGTTGCCGCCATTCATCGCCAGCCCGCCGGCGCCCAGCGTAAAGATAGCCCGCTCCGCCGGTGACTCCCCACACGCGCTCGATTGATCTGCGGCTCGTTGAAGAGCTCGCTGATGATCGTGGACTTCGACGACGGCGGGAAAGAACGGATCCGCGGCCAGATAGAATTGCGTGGTCACTCCGTCGCCCAGAAAATACTCCGTGACATAGGCCACCGGCTCATGCTCGCCGCAAACCGTCACATCGTTCGCCAGTGCGCGCTTCACGCTGGCGGTGAACGCCAGGTTGGCCAGATTCAGACTGCCGTCGGTTTCGTTCAGCGGATGCACCGTGGTCTGACACGGAGGCGAGCGTCAGCGCGCCGTTGACCGCGCGATACGCGGCCCGCGCCATGCTGGCCACCTGCCCGGCGCTCTTGCTCCAGTTCGCGCCCGGATCGGGAGCAAAGTTGCTCACCGGCGTAGCTCAGCGAAAGCCCTGTGTCGAGAGCGCCGTCGAGCCGGTATGAGTTACCAGCGCAGTCATCAATGCGCCGGCGGTTTCTCCGGCTGACGCCCGCGCTCGGCGGCATCAGCAACTGGTCGAGCAGCAACTCGTCGCTCACCGCCTGGATCGCAGTGCGGTAGCGCGGGCCTTCGAGGCCCAGGCCCGCATACTCCGGCAGCGGACTCACCGCGATGTACCCGTGAAGTAGGGCGTGCCGTCGTCGCCCGTCACCGCCAGCATTTGAAAGCGCGAGGGCGCCGCCAGGCTTCCGTTGGCCGGCAGGCTCAGCCACAATTGGCAGATGGAGGGCTCGTTGAGCTTGCGCTCGATGGTCAACGGACGCGCCGCATCGAGCGCCGCCGTATAGTCCTGCCCTTGGATCGTAATTTTCATCGTGACTCTCTATACCTGCTAACTCCGCTCAGCTTCGCTAACTGCGCTAACTCCGCTCACACCAGTGCATTGGCCGCCGGCAGAAAGCTGCGGTAGCAAACCACGCGTTCGCCGTCCAGCGGATCGGTAACCGGCAGCGCCAGAAATTGTCCTTTCAGCAGCACCCGCGATTGCCCGTTCTGATCTTTCCCGTTGAGCGGAACGACAGCTTCCTCCGCGCCGCTCATGGTCTGCAATCGCGGATAGTGAAAGAAGATTCGTTCTCCCTGGCTGCCCTGCATCACAAACAGCGCCGACCACTCCTGATAGAAGCTGCCGCCTTCGCGGTCCACAAAACCCGTCACCGCCTGCACTTTTGCGCCCGTCGCCGGCGCGCCTCCGGGCAGCGGCTCGGCAAGCGTCAGTCCGGTGGCTCGTCACCTGCGCCACCAGCGCCACATTGAAGGTCACGCGCCGGATGTAATCCACATCGGTCAGCGCCTGGCGCACATACGCGCCCGCAACCGGACGAGCCCACAAAACCCGTCTGTCCGGTGTAATCCACATCCACCGCAACGATCGATCCCGCCGACAAATTTCGCTGCATCGCGTTGACGCCAGCAGGATCGATGTAGCTGTCGATCCGCTCTGCGGCGTCACTGCCGGCGCGGCCTGCGCGCCATCGGCCGCCAGCGCTGCGTCGCTCGCCGGCGACCAGCACATTCATGTGTTGCGATCCCGTCGCCAGCGCCATCGTCAGCTTGGTCCAGCTCAGGAACTGCAGGCTCACCTGCGCCTGCACGGTCTCGCGCACCTGCTCGAGAGCCGCGGCCGGAATGCCCGTCAGCAACGCTGTCGACTTGCTTGCCGGCTTGCGCGCGAAATCCTGAATCCAGCCCAGGCCGATCCACGGCGCCGGCGGAGCATCCAGACTGAACCCGCCCTGTTGCGAAGGATCGAAGAGCACGGGCGTCTGTGTCGCCCGGTTCACGGGTGCAAAGTATGCGCGCACCCGCCGCGCCACCGGCGCCGGAGCGGAAAACCAAGTTGCTGTCATTGCGTCAACCTCTTAAAGGCAGTGGTTAGTAGTGAGCTCGCGGTCCACAGTTCATAGTTCTTAGTTCATAGTTGTCGTCGGCTGCGGGTCTTACTGTGAACTACGAACTATGAACTGCCTTTACTCCCCCTGCTCCTGGTAGCTGTACACCATCACGCTCGCGCTGCGGCTCAGCCGGTCGCGCTTGATCACAGCTGGCCCGAACGCGGCTCGTCCCAGAACACCTGCGTCAGCATCGCTGCCGGGGGCGTCGCCGTGTAATTGAGCTTGGGCGTGTAGAAAGGCTGCAGCATCGCCATCAGTTCCTCGTCCATCTCGCTCAGTGCGCGCCCGCGATCCAGCCCGCCAAAGCTTTGCGTTCCGCAGGTCTGGTACGTGATCTCGCATTGTTCCGCCGCCATCGTGGAAGCTAGATCCATATCCGCCGCCCAGCCCCAGCCAGCGCAGCACAAACACGTCGTTAGGAAGCTGGCTGAACGGCGCTTCCGCTTCCTCCACCAGAATTCCCGGCCGCACCGCGCCGCGCAGCAGGATCGTCCGCTCCGGATTGATCGCCGTCAGCCGCGTGCGCAGCGCCATATAAAACGAGTCTTTCGCATTCTGCATGATTGTTCTCAGTTCCTGGTTCTTAGTTCGCAATTCTTAGTTCACAGTTAATCGATGCGAACCAAGCTGTGAACTGTGAACTACGAACTGTGAACTTCTACATCGCCTGCTGCCGCGCCTCGCGCAACAGCAGCCGATAGAGATACACCTGCCCGAAGGCTTCGTTCGAGGCGATGGATTCAATCAGATAATCCTGCCCTGCCACCGTCACCGCCAGCGTCATGGCAAACAGGGCCTGCGCCGACGCTAGGTCGAGCGTGTTCACCTGCTGCTCCACGCTCGTTGCCGACACCAGCAGCTCCCACTTCGACTCTCCGCCTTCCTGCCAGTTGGGCCGCAGCTTGCGCATCACGACCGGACTCACCGGAACCTCCGCAAAAGTGGTCGCCACCAGGCCAACCTCCGACATGCTGGTATCGGTGTTGCTGCCAGTCACGCGCAGAAGGGCCGTGGTGCCTGCCGCGCTTCGCAGCAGGGCGTCGGCCAGCATCTGCGGCGCTCCTCTCGGGTTGCGCGGCGCTGTATCACTCATAACTTGCTCCCATCAATGTCAGGGATCGAGGCTAAATCCCTAAGTCACTTAGTCCCTCAGTCCCTTAGTCCCTTAGTCCCTGTCTTCAATTGAGCTTGCTCGCGACGTACGGCTTCAGCCACTCCTGCACCGTCTCGTCGATCAACGAACTTGAGAAATACTTCACCTGCATGGTGTCGATCTTGCTCATGCTGGCGTTCAGCGCCGGCGTGGCCTGCGCGTTGCGCACAATCTGCGCGCACGCCGACTTCACATCGTCGCCAATCGTCGCCAGGCCCGCCGTATACGTGACCTGCACTTCGTTGTAAGGCAGTCCCAGCACATTCCAGGGCAGCGTCAACTCGCCCGTCGCCGGGTCGAAGTCCACCAGCGTGGGATCGATCGCCGTCCATTGCCCGGGCAGCGCGAACGCCGACACAATTTCGCTCATCGGCTCGTTCAGAATCTCGCCGCGTCGCGGCCTGGCATAGCGGCCATCGATGCCCACCAGCGGCGAAGTAGCCGGAGCCAACGGCATCAGTGGCAAATAACTCAAGAGCACCGTCTGCACCCCCGAAATCACGCGCAGACGTTCGATATACTGCATCACATTCAAGTCCGGCCGCCTGCAGTGGCTGTTGATTAACGCCGTGGCGGCTGTGATCCAGTCCGCCGTCGTTCCCGCCGGCAATCCATAATTCGCGTAATCCGCTGGCTCGAGATAGGCCATGACGCTTCCTTTCAAATGTTTCAGGTGGTATGTGGCGGACAAAAAAGAACAAGGGCCCGAGGGACCAAGAGAACCAGGAAGACGGCGGCGCAAATAGCATTTGCAAGAGCTCACCGGCTGCCGCCATTCTTGTTCCCTTGGTCCCTTGTTCCCTGGTTCCCTGTCTCTCCTACCGTTCCACCAGCACCTGGGTATGTGCGAAGCTCGCGCCCTTTACCACCGGCGCGCCGAACTTCACTGCGACGTACTGATAGGTCAGCGAGTTAGGCAAGCCGAGCTGGAAAACGCGCGGAGCCGGGTCGCCGAGCCAGTGATACTCGATCAGGTCTTCGGTCACGATGTAGGCCGGAAGCACCGCGCTGCCCGATCCCGGTGTGCCCGTGTAAGGCAGGCTCCAGTCGGGGATCAGCGGCAGATCGCCGGCTTGCGTCGAAAGCATCTTCACCGTGAAACCCGCCGAGATCTGTGTGGTGTTCAGCACCACGTTGTACTCGCTCTTCATCTCCTGGTCGATCAGGTCCAGAAGCACCGGGTTGGCATAGATAGCAGTCGGCCGTATGCGATAACCGGCACTGGCAACCATCTGCGCGATCGTGGTCTTCATCGTGTCCACAATCTTCATCGAGGTGGTCACGTTCACTGAATTGCCGCCGGCCGCGATCTGCGCCGCGCAACCCATGTATTGTGTCGTGGTCGGCGCGCTCAGGCTGGTGTCGGTGCCCTGCCAAAGAGCCACGTCGTGCGCCACCATCACGCCGCTCACCGTATCCACCAGGTCCTTGGCCTGCAGATACGCAAACTGCTTCTGCTGGTCGCCCAGTTCGATGTCGAAAAGGTTGTAGTTGATCTGCGCCACGATCGCCTTCAGCGGCACGCTCAGCTCGATGCGCGTCGGGCTTACCACTGCGGGACTGATGCTCCGCGGATTCACAAAGCCGGCTGCGCCCGGGTTGGGGATCGCCGTCTCCTCGAAGAACCGCGAAGGATGACCCGTCGCCGGAACCTGCTTGATGCGCTGTCCAAATGGGCTTGACCGCCGGCAAATGTCGAAGATCTCCGTCTGGTAAAGCGGAACTTCAACAGCGCCCGGCCCGATGTAATCTGCTGCCGCGTGAATATCTGCAAAGGTTGCGTTCATAGCTCTCTCCACCCCCTCCATGGGGCCGTTGCTTAGCCGCTAGCTTCTAGCTCCTAGCTGCTAGCTGGTTCGTGCCGGAATCCGGCTTGGTTGGTATTCCCCGGCTGGGCGAACTCCAATGACTTTCATCGGAGCCGCCTTCCGGCCGCAATGTTCTCGCGATCGTCCGCACAGGCTTTTAGCTAGCAGCTAGAAGCTAGCGGCTAGAAGCTGCCTTTACGCAATCGCGCCGGCCCGCAGCAGTTGTGTCTTCACTGCGATGCGCTGTTCCAGGCTCAGTCCCGATAGCGCCGCATCCAGAGCGTGCACATCCACCGGCCCTTCGCCGATGCCATGCTTGGCCAGCATCTCCGCCGTCGCTGCAGGCATGGTCCGGCGCAGAGGGTTAACAGTAGGAGCCGCGGCCTTCACCTCGGCCAACTCCTGCTCCACCGCTGCCAGCTTCTCCGCCAGTTCGGTCTCCCGGCGGCTCTGCTCCACCGTCGCCGAGATCTTCTCCACCTCGCCCGACAGCACGCCCTGGCGTTCTTCCAGCCAGTTCAGCGTTCTTTCCAGCAGTGTGGTCGCAGCCTCCAGCCGCTCGGCAATGTTTTTCTCGTCGTTTTCCATGTACGTCCTTTCCTGTTTCCGCGCCCTTCGCGCAAACACCTGCTGTGCCGGTCCCAGAAAAAAGGCCCCGCCGCGCGGAGCCTTTTCTCTAACCCGCTAACTCATCGACTTACTAACTCGCTTCCTTACTAACTCCGCTAACTCCGCTTGTCCCCAGCCATCCGGAAGCTCGTCCCCCGATACGCCGCCTTCTCGCGCAGCAGAATCGCCGCGCCCGTAAACGTCACCCGCGTCAGCTTCCAGACCTCGGCGCGCATATCTTCCACGCGCGCATCGGCCAGCTCGTAACTCATGCCCATCGCTTCCGGCGCGTGCGCCGCCATGGCCGACGCCACCTCCGGAAAATCGCGCGCGTAGAGATAGCCGCGCACCATCAACCGCTGCCCCACCACATTGGCCTCGGTCAGCAGCCCGATCTTGCGCCGCGCGTCGTGCCCATCCCAGCCGGGGCGGTAATCCACCGCCATGCCCACGAGCGAAGCCAGCGCATTTTCGGCAGCCTCCTTCGTCAACATCACGCGGTGCCCGCGCGCCCCTGCCGGCGCCTTGTCGCTGGCCGCATTCACTACCGTCAACACGCCCTCGAACGGCACCCGGTTCGGGTGCTTCGCCACATGAGGTATTTCCACCGCCATCGCTTCCAGTCGCATTTGCTCGCTCCACTCGCGAAGGGAACAAGGGAACAAGGGGCCGAGGGAACAAGAATGCGGCAGGTTCAGCCACAACCTGCGTCCTCGTCCCTTGCGTAAATCTCCCCTGGAACCAGCCCTTCAACTCTCTTTTGTTTCTCAGAAACCTGTGCTCTAGTTCCCTGTTTTCTCGTTCCCTTGTTCCCTTGTTCCCTCGTTCCCTGTTTCTAACGGCGCCAGCCCCCGCATGGCCCGCACTTCGTTCACCGTCAGCACGCCCGCCTGCAGCAACTGCACCTGCACCTTCAACTCCGTCTCCTCGTCCCGCGCGTTGAGCTCGTTGAACACAAACTCGAACTCCCGCCAGCCGATGCACTTCGAGAACAGGTCCCGCGTAAAGTGCTGCGCCAGCAGCAGCGCCATCGGGGAGATCGCTCCGCGAAACGCCTCGTCAGCCATCTCCGAGGCCGTCGATTGATTCACGTCGGCTTCCAGCCCAAGCATCAGCGGCGGCAAACCGAAGGCATTCGCAACCATCCTGATCAGAAACTCCTGCCAGGCCAGCCTCAGGTCCGCATCGGTTCCCTGCGCAAACCTGAGCACCTCCGGCTTCTGCTCGGTCGAAATCACCGGCACGCGCCCCGTGCCCTCGACCTCGTCCTGCCACCAGCGAATCAGCCGGTCGTGCTGTGCGGGCGTAGACTCGTTCAACCACAGCGCATACTGTGCCACCGAGTTCGCCGCCAGTTTTCCCGCAAACCGATGCGCGCTCAGAAACTGATTCACGGTCTCGAACGCCACTTCCAGCGGCCCCAGCCCGAAGGGCGTAAAGCTGCGCGGGTTCATGCGGATGTACATCAATTGGTTGTCGAATAGCTCTACCGCACTCGACTCCAGCTGTCCCGGCATGGCCTGCGCGTAGCGCGGCACATCCTCCTGCCCGTCCCACTTGGCGTTGATGCGGATCGACGCTCCGTCCACCGGCCACAACATCGCCGGCCGCTCCGCATCGCCGGTCGCCTCCATCTCAATGGCCCCGAAGCCGCCCGTCAGCGCATCTTCAATCGCCTGCTCGATCAATGTGCGAAAGCTGTCCGTCGGGTTCGGCTCCTCCAGCGTGCGCCGCAATGCCCGCAGCTTGCGCTCCACATATCCCACGTCTCCGGATTCGAAACCGCGCCGCACCCGCACCTGCCAGTCCATGGCCGCGATGCGGTCCTTGATGACGTTGATCGCCCGCCGCACCACTGGGGTTTCGGCAAACCGCCGCAGATTCACCGGCGTCGGTTTGGGCAGATGCCGCCCTGGAAACTGCACCGGGCTAAAGATCGCGGGCAGTGCCAAAGTCTTGCGCTCCGCCGCTGCCGCGGCCGCCAACTCCGCACTCGCGATCTCCGCGCCCTGGGCCTCTCCGCCGCGGCCGTCCTGTCCGACCCCACGCGCATGCCGCCACATCTCCCGCAACTGCTCGCCTACCTTCACGCGCACCTTCCTTGTTCTGAGCCTTGCCCCGAGCCTAGCTCCGAAACTTTGCCTCAAAAGCAAAAGGGCACAGCCCATAGGCCATGCCCTTCTCGAATCGTTAATTTTCCCGGCTACCGATTCTCCGCCGCGAGCTTAGCGCTCCATCCACGGCGTCGAACCGCTGAAATCCATCAACAAAATCGATCCTACCGCGAACCGCAGAAATTATATGCAAACTCTGGAAACTTTTTTCGAGAGTCTGAACAGGGGCAAGTTTCTGGGAAAAGTGGCGAGTGCCCAGTGTGAGTGCGAGTGTGGTGGTTTTTCACACTCACACTCACACTCACACTCGCACTCGCACTTGATCCCTAAACGCGCAGCTCCCGCCGCGCCGTCTCCGCCACCCGCTCCATATCCGACGTCGTCAGCACCCGGATCTGGTGTTCCTCCATCGTCTCCACGCCAAAGCGGTACATCGCGAGCCGCTCCGGCTCGTCATCCGTTGCGCCGAATCGCGCCGCCGGCTCAATCACCGCCGTCAGCTCCAGTTCGGCCTTCTCCACGCGCGCGACGCCTGCCCGCAGCGCAGCTGCGGAGAAGGCCAGCACCTTGGCCATCTCCAGGCCCGGTGTGGCTCCCACCCCAACTTTCGCGCCGCTTCGCGGGTCGAGACTCACCGCGTGAAACATCCGCACCACCCCGTTGGGTCGGTAGCCCACATCAATGCGCAGCGGATCCCCGGGTCGCGTGTACTCCGCGGCGGCAATTCTCTTCCTCATCAGATCCCACACCCCGGCGCGTTCGAATTCCGAACGCATGTGCGCATGGATCGCGGCGCGGCCACTCAATCTTGAGACACGCTCCCGCGCCGGCGCCTCGACATACAGCCGCATCAGCTCTTCCATCCCCGCCGGCACGCTCTCCGCCAGGTAGGCCTTGGGCTCGGTCATCTGTATGTTCAGAGACAGCGACTCTTCGAGAATCCGCATCAGCCGCCCCGCCGGCTCTTGATCGAGAGGAGGATCCGCGAGCCGCCGCCGCAGCTCGCTCTCCATGCCTTCGAGCAGCGCCGTGTCGGCGTCCGGATCGAGGCACTTCACCCGCCGCCAGTCGTGCGTAAAGCGCACCTCACTCCGTCCCGGCTGCTCTTCCGCCGCCGCTTCGCGCAGAATCACGCCGATGTGAACATACTCGTTCCGCACCGCATCCGGCACATACCGGAGCAGCCGAAACTCGCATTCCCGTCGCTGGCGTTCGCCGTTCATCGTTTTTCGGGACTAGTGCGCGTGTGAGTGCGAGTGCGAGTGTGAGCGACCAGCGCATACCGTCCAGCCACACTCACACCCGCACTCACACTCGTCTCTTCAATTCACCCTCATCCTATCCCCCCATCGCCCCCCTTTCCAAGACTCTTCCACGCCCCCTCCCCCCTTCTCTCCCCATTTTGGAAATGGCTTCCGATCCGATCTCCAAAATGCCTCGATCTGTTCCCGTATCCGGCTCCGCCGCGCCAGCAGCTTCTCCACCAGTGCCTCAATTTCACCGAGATCTCCGCCGTACCATTCCGGGGGCACCTCGTTGGCCGCCGCCCACACCGTCTCCGCCGGCATGGTCTCCAGCCGCGTCAGCCACGGCTCAAACGACTCCCATCCCGCGATCTCCCGGTAGACGTCATTGCGGTGAAACACGCCGCGCAGCGGCGCATCCTCGAAGCGCCACTCCCCGGCATGGAAGCAGTAGCCGAAGTCGATAAACACCGCTTTATATCGCCGCTCCCGCTGCCGCCGCACGAACACCGCCTGCCGCCCGTTGGCATTGCCTGTCCACTTGTCCAGCGCCAGAATGCCCCCGAACTCAGCCAGATTTTTCAGCTCCATCAGCTGTTCTTCGGGCAGATAGTCCACCACCTGCCCCGGCATCAATCCCCCTGCGAATCTCGACCCGAACTGCAGTCCAGGCGCGCAACGCGTGTGGCTCCGTCCCAGGTCGATCTCGAGCTCCGGCGTGTTCTCGATCAGCCAGCTTGAAACCTCCACCAGCTCGCACTCCGGCACCGTCAGCCCCGCCGCTGCTGCCAGGCGCGCCGCCAGCAGCTCGTTGGCCAGCACCCGCACGTGCTGCGGATTGTTCTGGAACTTCACAACGTAAATATGGCCGTCCGCGCCCAGCATCAACTGGCCTTGCGCGCCGCCCCGCATGCGCCGGATCTGCTGCACCGCCAGAACCGCCACTGAACTCTCCCGCCCCCGCCGTTCTTGTTGATTCCTTTTTGCCCGGTGATCGCATTCTAAACGGTTCTCATTTTATGTGTTCCCGGCTCCCGCTTTTCTATTCCCCGCCTATATCGAACCGCCCGCCCTTGTTTCGCGAAGCCAACTCCGCCGCGCGAAAGGCTTCGGCTCCCAGGCCGCGCGCATCGGCGATCGCGTGTCGATCAGGAAAATCTCCAAGGGACAAATCGTTTCCGGAATCCGTTCATCGCGCCTGCGTCTCCCTCCGCGCCGTCTGCTACCCCCAAAACCCAATCTGTGGGAGAATGAAGATGGTTTCAAGCCTTCCCCTGAATTCTTTCGATTCGCCCGGTTCTCAATGAGGTCCAGCTTGCCAAGACTTCGAATCGCGGCTCTTGGCATTTGCCTTGCCGTCCTCATTCCACAGGTCGATGGCCAGGCGAGTTCGCCGCACACTGAATTAACCGTCGCGGTGGTCAACGCGCACGCCGATCCAGCGCAGCCCGTCGAGGGCGCGCGCGTTTCGTTAAGCTTTGTCGCCGGTTCTGAAAACGTCGTCGTCGCTCGCGACGCCACCAATCGCGCCGGGCAAGCGCTGCTGCTGGTTTCTCAGGAAGCCGCGCAGCGCGGCGATCTGCGCGTTGAAATCAGCGGCGTCAGCGATCTGGTTATCTACGAGCCGGCCGACGGCCAATTGACGGGAAATCTCAAAGGCCTTTCGCTTACGGTCCAATTCAAACTGCTGCCCAAGGGCGATCCCGCTCTGATGGGGCCGGCGCAGATCTACGCCATGCTGCATCGCCTCTCGCTGCAAAGTAAACAGTTGCAACAGCAGAATCGCGAGCTCAAGACGGAACTGGCCGACGCGCAAGGCCAGAAGCCGGACGACCTGACGGACGCCATTGCCGCGTGGGCCAAAGCGAATGGCCTCGAAGAGAAGGACGCCGAGCGCAAGATCCAGGAATGGGCTGAAGAGATCCAGCGCGACAAACAGCAGGCCAGCGAGGACCAAAAGGCTCTGGCGGAGCTGGCGCTCAAGCACTACGGCGCTGCTGCGCAGCTGTTCAACCAGGCTGCCAACGACATCGGAGCGTCGATGGACGACGACGAAAAGCGATTTCTGGAAGAGCGCCGCACCAGGATGCGCGAGCTGGTTGACAAGTCAATCCAGAGTTCGAACGCCTTTCATCTCGACAGCAAGTACCATCAGGCGACGCAGACCCTGGAGCAGGCACGCGACCGCGCTACAGCGGAACATGGCCACTTCCCGGAAGACGCGGCGTTGCGCGATATCTGGCTGGAGGCTGTTTATAGAGCTGCCTATGCGCGCGTCGACGAGGGCGAAATTGCGCCCGGTAGCGATAGCGTCACTTTGCTCGCCCGTTCCGTGGACGACTTTCGGGGCCTCCTGGCGGACTACGTTGGCCGGACGGAGCGGCAAGGCTGGGCCCAGGTGCAGTGCAATCTAGGCGCCACGCTCGACGACCAGGCGGCGCGAAGCACTGGGACGCAGGCCACGAATCTCTCCGCTCAAGCAGTCGAAGCCTTCCGCGCTGCGCTCACGGTGCAAACCAAAGCTGGCCTGCCCCAGGACTGGGCAGCGACACAGGTCGATCTCGGCAACGCGCTCACGAGACAGGGGGAGAGGATGGGCGGGGCTCAGGCGACGGAACTGCTGGCCCAGGCGGTCGCAGCCTACCGCTCGGCGCTGGAGATACTTACCAAGGCGGACATGAACTGGGGCATGACACAAAGCAATCTCGGCGTCGCGCTCACGGACGAGGGGGGACGGGCAACTGGCGCGCAGGCCATAGATTTGCTCGCTCAAGCTCTCGTAGCCTTCCGGGCGGCACTGGAAGTACGAACCAGGACAGAGTTGCCCCAGGATTGGGCCGCGACAGAGACCAATCTTGGCAACGCGCTGCGGCGGCAGGCAGAATTGAGCGGCGGCGCACAGGCGGCAGATCTGCTGGTCCAGGCGACCGCAGCCTACCACGCGGCGCTGGAGGTTTTTACCAAGGCGGACATGCCCCAGTACTGGGCAATGACGCAAACCGCCCTTGGTGTCGCGCTCACGGACGAGGGGGAGCGGGCGAGTGGCGCGCAGGCCATAGATTTGCTTGCCCAGGCCGTCGAAGCCTACCGGGGGGCACTCGAAGTGTATACCGAGGGGGACCTGCCCCAGGAATGGGCGGAGACGCAGAGCAATCTCGGCAACGCACTTAAGGATCAGGCAGAGCGGGCGAACGGTGCGCAGGCCACGGATTTGCTAGCCCAGGCAGTTGAAGCGTACCGGTCGGCACTGGAAGTTTTTACCAAGGCGAACCTGCCCCAGAATTGGGCAATGACGCAGAACAATCTCGGTGTCGCGCTCGTGGATCAGGCGAAGTTAAGCAGCGGGGTGCAAGCAAGCGGGTTGCTGACTCAGTCAATCGAGGCCTACCGAGCGGCACTTGAGGTGCGAACCAAGGCAGATCTGCCGCAGGATTGGGGTGCGACACAGAACAATCTTGGCTACGCACTGAAGATTCAACGTGGGCAGAGCAACAGCCCGCAGGCGACGGATTTACTTGCCCAGGAAATCGCAGCCTACCGTGCCGCGTTGCAAGTCTATGCCAAGGCGGACCAACCCAAGGAATGGGCCTGGACAGAGAGCAGTCTTGGGAACGCACTGATGAATCAGGGAGAGCAGAGCAGCGGCGCGGAGGGCACAGATTTGCTGGCCCAGGCGGCCGCAGCCTACCGCGCCGCGTTGCAAGTCTATGCCAAGGCGGATCAACCCAAGGAATGGGCCTCGGCAGAGAGCAATCTTGGGTACGCACTGATGAATCAGGGAGAGCGGAGCAGTGGCTCTGAGGCAACGGATTTGCTGGCTCAGGCGGCCGCAGCCTATCGCGCCGCTCTTGAGGTCTATACCAAGGCGGACCCGCCCCAGGATTGGGCTGCAACACAGAACAATCTTGGCTACACGCTTACGGGAGAGGGAGAGCGAAGCACCGGTGCACAGGCGACGAGTTTCCTGAACCAGGCCGTCGAGGCATACCGCGCCGCGCTGGAGATTTACACAAAGGCGGATCTGCCTAAGGATTGGGTTATGACACAGTTCAATCTGGAGAGGGCTTTGGCCGACGAAGGAGATGTTTCCGGCGCGTCCAGCGTCCTCGATGGATGCCTTGATGCGTTCCCTGCGAACGCGCAAGTACTACTCCGGGCCGAGACCATCTATCACGACAAGCTATTCCGCTACGACCGAGCTTACGAGGTGACCGAGCACTTGACCCAACTTGATGCGTCGCCTGCCAGCAAGCTTGATTTGGTTGAGGCGGACCTTACCACCAGCCGCTTCGACGACTGCGTAAAACAGGCATTGGCTATTGACGATGCGTCCATCCCGCCTCCTGCCATGCCCATGCTATTAATCCGCGACACGATGAAGCAGGCCTGCCAGTGGGGCGCGGGACAAAAGACCGCCGCGCAGGAGACAGACAAAGCGCTCTTGCCCAGGATCGCCCAGTTAGAAAAAGCGGGTTGGGAGTTTGCCGGGACGCTTCACTACCTGGCCACGTCTCCGGCTTTCGCTGACGGCCGCACTTCCTGGGTCGCTCTATTTCAAGGCCTCGAAAACGGTAATAGTGCCGCGATGACCGCTTCGTTAGACCAACTTGAGGAGGTCATGAAGCACTAACATGCTCTGGTCGCGCTACGATGTTTTTCTCAGCTACTCACGCGCCGACACCGCGCGCGTGCAGCCGTTGCGCGACGCCTTGAGCCGCCAGGGCTACCGCGTCTTCTTCGACGTGCAATCCATCGACCCCGGTGAAAAATGGAAGGATCGCCTGGACCGCTCCATCCGCGACTCGCGCACGCTGGTGTTGTGCTGGTCAGAAAATGCGCAAGGCCACGAGTACATCACTTTTGAATACTCCCGCGCCGAGGCTCTCAATAAACCTGTCTTTCCCTGGCTGCTCGACAGTGCGCCGCTACCGGCGATGCTCGAGCTCCAGGGCATCACGGAATCTGACCCCGCGAAAGTTGCCGCCGCGCTCTCAAGGAGTCTCGGCTGGACGCTCACAACCAGGCGCATGGTGCAGGCGCTCGCCGCGGCCGTGCTCATCATCGCATTGGCCATTGGAATCTGGCGGGGTATGCATCCTCCGCCCCCGCCCCCGTGGGCATTTGAGGGCAGGGTCACCGACCTGAACACGAAAGGCCCCATCGAGGGCGTCGAAGTAGATCTGACATTGCCCGACGGCAAAACGTATACCGCCGAAACCGACAGCCACGGGGATTACGCATTGCAGAATCTGCCCCAGCCACGGCCCGATCACATCCACTTGCAATTCAGCAAACAGGGCTACGTCGGCGACAGCCCCATTGTGGAATCCACTGCAGACGGTTTCGATCCAAAGCTCGAGAAGCAGCCCTAGTTGTTGATTGATTGATTGATTGATTGATTGATTGATTGATTGCGCGTCCTGATCAACCTTCACGACTGGTGGGTAGTGGATCAGTTTAAATCTGTCGTGAAGGGGTACGACTTCAGTGCCCATCATCGTTTTTTACCGCACCCCTTCCCTGTTACCATCAAATTTGCACTCGCCGTCCCGGCGGGTTCGTGGAATTCTCCCAACCGAAAGAGGTAATCGTGGCAGACACCAAAAAGATCGCCGACAAGGCGGAACGCAAAAAGCTCAAGCGTACGGCGCGCAAAAAAACAGCGCCCAAGGCCAAGCGCACCGCCCCGCGCGGCTCGCTGAAGAAGAAAGTCAAGAAGATGGTCCGCGGCCAGTCGAAGCGGTAGAGATCGGCTTCTAGCTTCTAGCCTCTAGCTTGCAGTTCATCGTGTTGGGGCGAATGACTTCGCTCACGCGGTACGAGCTAGCGGCTAGGAGCTCGTAGCTAGAAGCTGCCTTCAGAGGAGACCTGCACTGCCCAGCCAGTTTTTCGCGCGCAAATCGATCGATAAGCTGATTCGGGAGTCGGAAGAGCCCGAACACCGGCTGAAGAAGACTCTCGGCCCGTGGTCGCTCACCGCTCTCGGCATCGGCGCGGTCATCGGCTCGGGCATCTTTACCGTGATCGGCACGGCCATCTCCGGCGAAAAGTTTGACACCTCCAGCATGGTCAACACGCCGCTGGCCAGCTACATCATCACCCACACCGCGCTCGCGGGCCGTCCCGGCGCAGGTCCGGCCATCGCGATTTCCATGATCCTGGTGGCCTTCGTCTGCGCGCTCACCGGGCTCTGCTATGCCGAACTCGCGTCAATGATCCCGATTGCGGGTTCGGCCTACACCTACACCTACGCAACCCTCGGCGAACTGATCGCCTGGATCATCGGCTGGGATTTGATTCTCGAATACGCCGGCTCCAACATGAGCGTCAGCGTCGGCTTCGCCGCGCACGTCGTCGACCTGCTGGACTGGTTCGGCCTCCACCCCAGCGCGCGTTGGATCTCGCCCGCCTATCTTCCCTCGGGCCTCCAGGATCTGGCCGGCAACACCATCTACAAAACCGGCTGGCACTTCGGCTTCAACATTCCCGCGTTCCTTATCGTGCTCATCCTCACGGTGGTCCTGGTGCGCGGCATTCGCGAGTCGGCCTCCACCAACAATATGATGGTGGGTTTCAAGCTCGTCGCCATCCTCATCTTCATCTTCGCCGTTATCGGCTACATTCATCCATCCAACTGGCATCCCTTCATGCCCAACGGATGGTCGGGAGTGCTCACCGGCGGCTCCATCATTTTCTTCACCTACATTGGATTCGACTCCGTCTCCACCGCGGCCGAGGAGTGCAACAATCCGCAGCGCGATCTTCCCATCGGCATCATCGCCACACTGATCGTCTGCACGGTGCTCTACGTCTCCGTCGCCATCTGTTTAACGGGATTAGTACCGTGGCAATCCATGGTTGGCGACGCAGCCCCCGTCGTCAACGCTCTCAAGAAACTATCCATTCTCCCCGGCGGCCATCCGCTTTATTGGATTCGCCTGGTAGTCCTGCTTGGCGCGCTCATGGGCATGATCTCCTCCATCCTCGTCTACCAGATCGGCCAATCGCGCGTCTGGTTCTCCATGTCGCGCGACGGCCTGCTGCCGAAAGTATTCTCGAACGTACATCCCCTCTTCCGCACCCCCGCCTTTTCTACCTGGGTCGCCGGCTTCCTGGTCGCCATTCCTTCCGGCCTCTTCGACATAGGCACCCTCGCCGACCTGTCCAACATCGGCACCCTCTTCGCGTTCGTTCTCGTCTCCATCGGCGTCATCGTCCTTCGCTTCCGCGAGCCGGACCGGCGCCGCGGTTTCGTCGTCCCCGGCGGTCCCGTCATCCCCGCACTCAGCGTCATCTTCTGTTTTCTCCTGATGGCCGGACTGCCCATCATCACCTGGTTCCGCTTCGTCATCTGGCTCGTCATCGGCTTGTTCATTTACTTCCTCTACAGCCGTCACCGCTCCGAATTTGCATCCAACAAAATGTCGCCTCGATAGGCGCCAAAATGCAGCGCCGGTTTTCGCAGACTGCGGAAAAACCCTTCCGGGGGCAGCATGAAGTGTCAGGGCACGACTTTAGTCGTGCCGAAATCGCAACCAGATCGACGGGGCCTTCAGGCCCTGCGGGGTGCTTGCTTCCCACAATCGAGTTTTTCTGCGCCCCTCTCAGCGCAAGAACCCATTGCTTTATATTTGGAATCGAAGTTGTTATGAAGAACTGGCAAAAAGCCCTCATCATGACGTCGATCACGCTCACCATCGGCGGCGTCTATCTGCTCGTCGTCTTCGAACAACGCCGAAATCCCGGCGTCGTCAGCCAAAATACCCAGCAGCCAACTGAATCCCCCGACGACGTCGCCGTTGTCCGCATGATGTTCCCCACATCTTTCGACGACGTCCTCAAGCTCCAGAACACCAGCGTCTGGATGAAGAACGGCTACACCATGCCCTACTTTCCGTTCGAAGCTGGCCGCATTGTGTTCGCGAAACCCACCGGCGTCATCCCCTCCGCGCAACGCCTCGACATCAAGAAGGTCATCAAGGCTACCGCGCCCGCCCAGGTCGACGATGGCATCTCGCACGGCAGCCGCCAGGCCTTCGCCATCTTCGCGCTGCCCGGCAGCCACAAGCCTCTACGCCACCGCCATCGGCGCCATCGACGCCAGCCAGGAAGAGTACTTCAGCGACATTCTCTTCTTCTACGACGATCCGCACACCATCTATGACAACTGGCCCAAGAATGTATGGGCCGCCATCGACGCGCACCAGGTCCTTCCCGGCATGAGCGAGCTACAGACCCGCATGTCCATCGGCCAGAAAACGCATTCGGATGGCTCATCGGAAGGCAACCGCACCGTCACCTACGACCAGGCCGGCAAAACCTGGACCGTAACCTTCGTCGACAACAAAGCCACAACCATCAAAACTCCATAGCCGTTCCCAACTCCGGTTGCGGGTCAGTTTGAAACCGTTTTGAAAGGGCACTGCTTCAAAGACTTCGGAAAACTCGATGGAATGGGCTTTGTAACAAGGACACGGCTTCAGCCGGATAGGGTCAAGTCGGGCTTTATTGATGCCGGCATAAGTAATGTCCCGACAATCGCGCCGGAGGCGCAACGTTTGTTAGCCCCGCGCTTTAGCGTGGGGACACGGACCGCCCAGATGAACCTCGGAGTCCCGTAGGGACGGCGCAAGAACATTTCGTTTGCAGGGATCAATAGCCCTCGAGGGATGGATCCTTTCGAACTGACCCTCCGATCCCCCAACTCCCCCAACGCCGCTAAACTAAAACTGTGACCTCGATTCAGGACTTCATCCGCCGCCTGCCCAAGGCCGAGTTGCATCTGCATCTCGAGGGCACCATTCTGCCGCAAACTCTCGTCGAACTCAGTGCGCGCCACGACTCGCCGCACCTGACCCTCGCTGAAGCCGAGGCCCTCTACCGATTCAGCGACTTCACTGAATTCATCGAGTGCTTCAAGGCCGTCACACGGCGCCTCAAAGATCCCGAAGATTACGAACTGGCCGCGTGGCGCATGATGCAGCGCCTGCACGATCAGGGCGTCGTTCACGCCGAAGTCTACATCTCCGTCGGCGTCATATATATGTGGCGCAACTTCGATCCGCGCGCCTTCGAACCCATCTTCGCGGCCCTGGAACGCGCCCGCGAACGCGCCGCCATCGAGTTCAACCTCTCCCTCTACTGGATCTTCGACGCGGTCCGCCATTTCACCGTGGAAGAAGCCGAGCGCGTCTTCCGCAAGGCTGCCGAGTTGCGCTCGTACTACCCCTCCATCATCGGCATCGGCTTGGGCGGCGACGAGCGCCGCACCGGCTCCGCGCCGTTTCGCGCCCTTTATGCTGAAGCCGCCCGAGCCGGTCTGCGCCTCACCAACCACGCCGGCGAAACCACCGGCCCCGAGGCCATATGGGAGGCCCTTTCCATCGGTTCCGAGCGCATCGGCCACGCCTTATCCGCCATTGAAGACGAGCACCTCCTCCAGGAACTAAAAATGCGGAGCACCGCCGCACTCGAATTGAACCCGACCTCCAACGTCCGCACCGGCGTCTGTCCGTCTTTCGCCGCCCACCCCCTGCGCGAATATTTCGATCGCGGCCTCCTGGTCACGCTCAACTCCGACGATCCCGCCTTCTTCGGCTCCGATCTCGCCAACGAGTTCCTCCTCGCGCATACCCAGCAAGCCTTCACCCGCAATGAACTGCGCCGGCTCGCCGCCAACTCCATTCAAGCCAGCTTTCTTCCCGAAGCGGAAAAGGCCTCATGGTTGGCCCAAATTAACACTTTTGAGTGATGGCCGTTTCCATTTTCCGCATGTATCGTCGCTGCCAGCGATGCACGAATTGCGCTATGATGGTCTGTCAGGAGGCTGCTCGCGATGTCCATGGAAGTCGATTCACTCACACCCGCCGAAGAGATACCCGTCGAAGAAAAGTCGGGATCGACCGCCTTGCGGGTGATCACCTGGTTCTCTGTAGGAATGGCCGTTGCCGCCTTGGGCATTTTCGTGGGCGCCGAGTTGCGCAGCCGCTATCGCTTCAAGAAGCGCACCCCCTACGACTTTTACTCGAACGCCGGCGAGCAGCAGGCCGGAGAATTTGGCGTCGGCGTCTAAGTCACTGCCGTCCAACTTTTTTCACGCGATGCCGCCCAAGGGCGGCATCGTTGCGTTTGGCAGTCAGCCCGCTTTAGCGGGCGGCAAGACGGTAGCCCCAGGCGTGAGCCGGGGGTCAGGTATGCAATGCACGATCCAGCCCGCTTCAGCGGGCGTAAGATCGTAGCGACAATCTATTGCGCGCCCCGGAACATTTCTCAACTGCCGCCCATCCGCCCGAATCATTGGAGCTCCATGCGCCTCCGCCTCTTCGCAATACCTCTCGCTCTCGCATTCACCCTCCCCACCCTTCTCGCCCAGGAAACCATCGTCATCGATGCCCAGGCGCCTGCCACGCCCTTTCCTCACTTCTGGGAAGGTACCTTCGGCTCCGGCCGCGCCATTCTCTCGCTGCGCGAAAGCTATCGCAACGATCTCCGCGCCGTAAAGCAGGTCGCCGACTTCAATTACGTGCGCTTTCACGCCATCTTTCATGACGAAGTCGGCGTCTACAACGAGGATGCGCAAGGCAATCCCGTCTACAACTTTTCCTACGTCGATCAGATTTATGACGGCCTCCTCGCCAACGGCGTGCGGCCCTTCGTTGAGATCAGCCTCATGCCCCGCAAACTCGCCGCCAACCCAGACGCGGTGCATTCCTTCTGGTACAAGCCCATCGTCTCACCACCAAAGAATATCGATCGCTGGGACGATCTGATCCGCCACTTCGCTGAGCATCTCGTCGACCGCTACGGAATCGACGAGGTCGCGCAGTGGTACTTCGAGGTGTGGAACGAGCCCAATCTCGATTTCTGGGGCGGCGATCCGCGCCAAAGCACCTACTTCGATCTCTACGCGCACACTGCGCGCGCCCTCAAAAGCGTCAGCCCGCGACTGCGCGTCGGCGGCCCATCCACTGCCCAGGCCGCATGGATCACAGGACTTCCTCAACTTCACCACCGCCAACCAAGTCCCGGTCGACTTCGTTTCCACCCACGCCTACGCCGACGACACCGTGCAGCATCTCTTCGGCAGCAACGAAGACATCCCGATGGACGATCGCGTCTGCCGCGCCGTTGCCAAGGTGCGCGGCGAAATCAAGGCCTCCTCGTCGCCCAACCTTCCCTTCTTTATGACCGAGTGGAACGTGCAGGGAACGATGCAGGCGCGCGACACAATTTTCGTCGGCCCGGCTCTCGCCAACACCGTGCGCGCGTGCGACGGCCTCGTCGATTCCATGTCCTTCTGGACATTTTCCGATGTCTTTGAGGAGCAGGGCCCGATTGCGAAACCGTTCATCGGCCGCTTCGGTCTGCGCGCCAAAGGCGGCATCAACAAGCCCGCCTTCTACGCATTCGAGCTCCTCCATCAACTCGGCAATCAACGCCTCGCCAACGCATCCAACAATGTCATCGTCACCAGGGACGCGCAGGGCGGCCTCGTCATTGCCGCGTGGAACCTCGTCGATCCCGGCCAGCAGGGCTCCGATCAAACCATGAGGTTGAGCTTCCGCAATCCTCCCGCCGGTGCACGCGTCACAGTGCAGCGCGTCGACGCCGACCACGGCAATGTGCTGAAGGAATACGCCGCCATGGGCCAGCCGCTCGATCCCACTCCCGCGCAGGTAGAGCAACTCAATCGCGCCACCGCCCTGCCCGCTCCTGAAGAATCGCGCCTCGCTGCCGGCACTCTCGTTCTTCACCTAACGCCGAACACGCTGGCCCTCATCAAGATCGATCGCTGAGCGCAGCCGCCCAGCGCAAGCTATCTGCTCCCTGGAGCATTTTGCCTTTTGATATAGAGTGGACCTCCTGCTTGGCTCGAGGTTGCAGGTCGCTGAATGAACGGGTAGCGCCGGCCTCCCGGCCGGCTGTAGCGTGGACCTCCCGGTCCACGCCACACTCTACCCAAATGGGAAGAGTGCTCTATTCCCCGTTTTCTTGTTCCCTCGTTCCCTGCCGGGGTCCCCCATCGAGCGACTTTTGCTCGATGGGGTGGCCTGGTCCCTTGGTCCCTGTCTTTCTCACTTCCCACCGATCAGACGAATGCGCGCCGTCAACGCCCGCCCCTGAAACTCACTGAAGGTCGCTGGATTAGCGCGAAGCGTGCTTGACCAGCTCGACAGTCCAGCCCGGCGGGTTTTCCGGAAATATCATCACCGTGCCCGCAGGCGCGGCCTCGAATCTCTTTGCCTCTTCCGCCCAATGCAGATCTTTGACAGGCGGGATCATCCAATCGTGCACGATACCGAAGCACATGATCACTAACAGAACAGCTGAAACTGCCTTGAGAATCTCGCTTCCACTCCGAATGCCGTAGAGGAGCAGCCACGCGAACGCCAGTGTAGGGAGATACCAATAGCGAATCCCGCCGGCCGCCGCAAGCTGTTGCCACATCGTGGTCCCTGCAGGCGGATAAGCCGTTGGGGAAATCAACGAAACGGCTAAGAGCAAAATGGTGAGCACGACAAAAAGCTTCATCGGTTGGGTTGACTTGGTAAGGCAGAACGCGGTCATGGCAATTCCGCCCGCCGCTGCGCAGACCAGGAAAATCAGAACCCGCGGGCTTGTACTTGCCGCCAGCCCGTTTGCGCCCAACAGCGTTCCAATAAAGACGTGGCCGGCAAGGATGCGCACCAACATTGCGGGACTGGCGCCAAGCGCAAAATGCGGCCGGCTGGAGAATCCCCCGCTCAGCAGTCCCCAAGCCTGGATCAAGCAGGTCAAGGCAAGGACTCCGCATGCCACCAAACGCCAACGATCGCGATGCCTCCATGCGACGAAAGCCGCGAACGGAAACAGAAACACGCACTGCGGTCCGGTCAGGCCGCAAAGCAATAACAAAGAGAGATCGAACAGCCTGCCCGCGACGCCCTTCGCCGGAAACGCCACAAGCAGAAGAAACGCGCACAGGGTCAGGGGCCATTGTGCCTGGGAAATATTGTCCAGCATCTCCGTTGTATTCGGCAGCGCGAGATACATCCCGGCAAGAAGAGCGCGGAATTGCAGACTGCCCCACGCCGAAGACCGCGACGAAAGCAGAAGACTCACGGGCACGACTTCAATCAGAGTGCCGATAAGGTTAAGCACCAGAGGCGCGAAAGCCAACGGCACAAGTAGCGCCAGTGCGGCTCCAAGGCGCATGAAGACGTGATGATACCCCTCATAGATGCGCCACAATCCGGCCCACCATCCGAAGTTATAGGCATCGGCAAACCAGGTGTGCCCGTCCTCATGAAGAAACTGCGCGTGAAAGATTGCATCCGGGCGCCTGCTTATCAAAACCACAAATCCGAACAAAAAAGCCGCGCCCTGCTGCCATGGCCTGAGGCCAGTCGGCAGGTCCGGGCGCAACTGCATCTTGCCGCGATCGGTCCGCCCCTCAATCGAATTCGTCACGTTCTTCATGCCTCGACCATAGAAGCGCGCAAACAGTTCACGACATCCACTTCAGAAGGCGCAGAATGCCCATGTCCGCAGCGCGGGAATGAGCCGAGACATTGCTGCGCGCCAGAATCTCGCTGCGATTCTCCGCATAGTAACGGTAGGCAGCGGTAAGCATTTCGCTGTTGTTCACGGTTGGCCGCCAACCCAATGCCTCCAGGATGTGCGAAGTGTCAAAGATGAAGTCCTCCGCGATCATCCGATAGTGGTATGGGCCAAGAGGCGAGATGCGCAGCGTGTGCGCCAGGCGCATGGCCGCCAACGCCGGCGCCTTCGGCAGCGATCTCACGCGCGAGCGGCTGCCGGCCTGCCGTATCACCGCGTCATAGCACTCCCTCAAGCTGGGCACGTTGTCACTGCCTACGTGGAACGTCGCGGAGCCACTGCATTCGAGCGATCGAACGCATGCCTGCGCAAGGTCGCCGGCGTAAATGAACTGGTAGCGATTGCTCCCCGAGCCCACCACCCAAACCGTCTTATTCTCCATGATGAATTCGAAAAGGATTGCCAGTAGACCCAGGCGGCCGCTGTCGATGATCGTGGGACAGCGCAAAACCACCACGTCCAAACCGTCATGGAATTGCTCGAGGAGCTTTTCCCCGGCCAGTTTTGACTCTCCGTAGATTTCAGCAGGTGCGGGCGGATCGTCCTCCCGTACCGGACGGCCCATATTACTTGCCCACAGGCAATTGCTCGAGGTGAATACGAGTTTTCGCACCCCAGCGTCACGCGCGCATCGAGCGATCATGCCGGTTCCGTCCACATTGCTCGTCCACAGCATTTCGTGGTTCATTTTGCCGTGCGCCAGCATCGCCGCGATATGGAAGACCGCGTCGAAATTGTGCGCGGCAAAGACGCTGCGCATGGATTTTTCGTCGCGGATATCGGCCTGAAGGCTGGTGAGTGCAGGATGCCGGTCGGCGTCAGGCACTAGATCGACGCTCACCACTTGGGCGCCGTCGTCCAGTAATTTGCGCTTGAGAATACCACCGAAGAATCCCGCGCCGCCCGTTATCAGAAAGCTGGTCATCTGTGCACGATTCCTCATTCATGTCTTCGGTGAGTTCTACGCATCCGGCAAATTTCAGTCTACGCTCGAACGCGATACACAAATCGCCCCGTCAAAGAACCGGTATCTGATTCATTCACCGTGTGCGCTGTGCGCTTCCCGGACGTTGAAAAATCAGATGACAACTCTTCTCCGCCGCTTCAAAGCGCACCGGAACCGAGCCGCAAAACATCTGAGTAAAGCGATATCCATCCCGGTACAACAATCCGATTTTTGGATCCTGCAAGTTGACCGGGAGTTCTGGATGACGCGAGCGCACTTCCACAACCACCACGGCGGGATAGGTGGGCAGAACCTCTGTAAACATTTGCTCGGTCGGTTTTCGATTACTCCACGACCAGAAGGGCTCCGGCAGGTTGATAAAGATATCGCGGTCAAAATAGGGCAATATCCCAACCACTCGGTAGCCGCGCCCATCCGGATCGTCAGAATAAGTGAATGCAATGCTGGCGCGCTGCTCGACGAAGGGCCGAAGGAATTCGGCAGTTGCGAGATCCGGGGAGTAGGCATTGTAGTGGTCATATTCAATGGCATAAGCCGCCCAAAGAATCTGCGTGGCTGCCATCACCATGAGAGCGATTCGTCCGAAGATTTCAGGACGCGAAACGTTTCCCGATGAAGCCGGCCATGTGATCCAAAGGAGGCACAGGAGCAACGGCGTCAGAAGACCCACATGCCACCAATTCGCCAGAACCAGACCTGAAAAGGCCGCGAAGAACAACACCGGCAAGAGATAGAAAAGCTTGCGGCGCGCGCCGAACCAGGCTACGATCGCAATCCAGAAAGGGATGGAAAGAACCGTCGGTTCGCATGTCCCCCATAGCAGCGATGTGAATGCGGACCATAGGAGGCTCCGACTCCCATGGTCGTAAGACGCGAAGAAGGCGTTGTCCTTCGGCGGCCACGCTGTCCACACCGCAAAGGCCCATAGAGAAAAAAGAATGAGTGCGCCCAGCAGGTATCGACGCGTGCGGCCAGGATCCTTGACGCCTCCGCTGCGCACCTGCTCAATGAGATAAACGAGGGCGAGTCCACCCGAGATTACCGAGGCATGGAGAGCCACGTTTGCCAGAAGGCCCAGCAGCAGTGCAAGAACCAGTGGACTTCTCTTCCAGAAAAAAGCGATCAGGTAAAGCAAACCCGGAACCAGAACATAGCTGCGCGCCACAACTGCAAATTGAAAAAGCAGAAAAACCGTAAACGGCAAAATAAGTTTAAGCGCGCGCGGGAAAGGAGACTTGAATAAAAACAACGCGGTCGCTGTCACGGCGATCGCCCCGCAAATCCAGTGCAGGCCTGCGTAGCTCACATGGACTCGAATGAGGATCCAGAGCAGGAAGTGCCAGAGACCGGGCGATGCCTCGTAACGAAGATGATTTTGAAACAAGTCGGGCAGCGAAAGACTGCGTGCAAGTTGCCACGCCTGGGCCTCGTCGGCAAACGGCTCATGATACGGAATGGCAAATGCGACCAGCGCCGAGTAGAAGGTCAGCGCCGTCCACTCCGGCCAACACGAGCGGAATCTCTCGCGAATGTGCTCCAATGCACCCGGAAAAGTCGCGCCGTGCTGCCCGAAACGCAAACCCTCAGCAGGCGTCTCTCGTTGCATCGCGCTTCGTTCCGTGCTGCTCATCAGTTTTATACTGTGCGCCCGTAATACTGTTGGTCGATTTTTCGACCCTTGGCCTCGTAGCGCGGCGAGCGGCGGATTCCCGTCTTGTGCGCAACAAAGCCGACAGTCGTCGCCAGCACGCCCAATCCATACTTCACACTGCGCCTGAAATTTATCGACGAAGCCTCTTCGAAGTATTTCGTGGGACACGAAATCTCGCCGATCTTGAAGCCGAACATCACCGCCTGCGCAATCATCTGGTTGTCGAAGACGAAATCGTCCGAATTTTCGAGCAACGGCAGCGCCTGCAGCAGTTCGCGCGAAAATGCGCGGAACCCGGTATGGTACTCCGACAGCTTCACGCCCAGAAACAGATTCTGAAACGCCGTCAGCAGCCGGTTCGAAACATATTTGTAAAGCGGCATGCCGCCTTTTCGTGCGCCGCCTCCCAGAATTCTCGACGCCAGAACCATGTCGTAGATGCCGCTGGCCACCATGCCCGCCATCGCCGGAACCAGCAACGGCGTGTACTGGTAATCGGGATGCACCATCACCACCACGTCCGCGCCCGCCGCCAGCGCCTCGCGATAGCAGGTCTGCTGGTTGCGCCCATATCCATAATTGGCGTCGTGGATGAACGTCTGCACACCCAGTGTGCGCGAAAGCTCCGCCGTTTTGTCCTTGCTTGAGTCGTCGACCAGAATCTTGATGTCCACCACGTCCGACAATTCCCGCACGGTTTGCTCCAGCGTTCTCTCGGCGTTGTACGCCGGCATCACCACTGCAACTCGCTTGCCGTTGATCATTGCCTTGACTCCTCAATCGCATACTGTGACACGCGCGCCGGAATCGCGTCGGGTTCGACCAGCCACACCTGCCTGTCCCGATAGTAGTGGATCAATTCCGCCTCGCCGGCAGGATCTCCGTCTCTTGCCCAGATCACCTTCGAACCATCGATGTCCGCGCCGTTGTACACCCACTCGTCCAGCGGGTTGTGGTCCGGACCATAACGAACGATCGCCAGTTGCCCTTCCGGAAGTTGGCTAAGACGGGTCTCGATCAGCGCCCGCGCCGTGCCGTAGTGCTCCGGCCCGATCCACGTGAAGTTCCAGTTGCTCGGCGGCCATTCCGCAGGCGCCATGCCCAGCGGTTGCGCGAACAGCCGCAATCCCGCCAGCAAAACACATATCGTCACTGTCAGCCGCACCATCGCCAACCCCACGGGTTTCCCCTCGGGCTTCCATACCCGCAGATGGCGCATGGCCTGGAGCCCTATTGCATAAAATGCCGCCGTAAATGGGGCAACATAATGTGGCAACAAATAAATCTCAATCACCATTCCCGATGCCAGGACCAGCGTACATACGATCAAAAACCGGATGCGGCGGTCTCGGAAGACTCGAGTCACCATAATCAGCGGAACGAGAAGCGCGAAGTTCGAGTAGAAGAGAAACGTGAACGCAACTTTTTCCAGCGTGTGCGGCACAAAACCCTTTAATGAGTGGAGCTGAGTATAAAAGCCCATCTCCCCTTTCTGTTTCTCATAGAAGCTCCGAATCTCCGCGTAGCGATAGTGCGGCTCGGGCCGGGTATGTTGCCAAATATAATACGGAGCAATCGCGTAGGTATTGCGGTTCACTGTGTAAGGCGGCGTGAGCGGATTGCCGAAGGCGCGATAGTCGTAATAACCCATCCACGCTACGGCGGCGATTCCAAACAGCAGTGGCGCCGCGGTCATCCGCGCCAGAACGGCGGGGCGCGGCCGATTCTTGCCCTTAACCATCCATCGCACCAGCGCGAATCCCACCGGCAAGCAAAGTAAAATGCCTTCGTAAGGCCGTGTCAGCACCAGGATCGCAATGCCGATGCCCATCAGGACCGCGTAGCGCATGCGCGCCGTCCGCATCAGTCGCGGCAGCCCTCCCAGGATCAGCGCACCGCCCAGCGCGCCCAGCGACCCGCCCGCATGATACGTATTTGTCCAGTAGCTGAACACGCCCAGGCGCAGCACGGCGATCGCTCCACCCAGCAGCGCCCAACTTGGCGGCAGCCACGCCTGCAGCATCCAGCACAGCGCCGCGCACATCAACGCGCTCGCAATCAGCAACCCGATCCAGGGATTTCCAAAAATCACCTTGCTGGCCGCCAGCAACAGTCCTTGTCCGGGGAAATACATCGACTGATACGTCGGCAGCATGGTGATGTGAATGCTTTCGAAGTGCGTCCACATCGCGGGAGTAGGATTCGACAGCCGCCCGTGAACAAAGGTGTCGCAAGCCAGCAGAAAACTGAAGTCGTCCGGAACAAACGGTAGCGGCACCGGAAAGAGAGGCAGAATCGCCACGCGCAACACGATCACGCTCAGCCCTACGCCTGCGACCGCAAGTCCCTGCCTTTGCGCCAGCCACGCAAACGCCCGCTCTATGCGCGCGAACCATCCACTGCCCAGCCGCGGAAACGCGAAGGCCAATGCCGCGGCCATTGCGGTCAGCCCGCATTCCAGAATTTCCATGACAGGGCTGGATTGGTTAGCGGTGGGCAGCAGCATCTCGGTCCAGCTTCGTTTCTGCGGAATTTCGCGAAATTATGCGGGTGATCATCGCGATTCTACGGCATGAACACGGGCTTGTTGCCCCGGATTCGCCCGCCCGAACCCCTCTCGTCACCTTGGAATCATGCTTCGATTGATCTGGCAATTCATCGGCGGCACACAACCCCACCCATACCCATAAAGAAGCGCGGAAAAGGATGAGCCGCCCATGCGGTATTTGTTGCCGATTCAATAACACAAAAAAAGCTGGATGCTCGCGGAGGATCCGCCCGCATCCAGCCTCTCTCGAATCAAAGATCACTTAAAGGTTTGTTGCCCGGTCCAGGGCGAAGTTGATTCGATATCTCCGGCAACGTGCTCTTATGATCAGTCTCGCTTCAATTTATGCAAGCGACGAGCTCACGTTGCTGAAGACGCCGGTAACGGCCGTTGCCACGTGCCTGACTCCGGCAATGGCTCCCAGCGCAACAAGACAGACAAGCAAGGAGTACTCGACCAGATCTTGCCCCCCCTCGCCGCTATGCAGCGCCACCAGTAATCTGAAGAAAATGTAGTTCATTTCGACTCTCTCAACCTGGCTTATCGCTTGCAATGATCTGCCAAGGTTGCTCTTCAGGCTTGGGGGGGCCTGGCCTGCGAGAAGCAGACACGGGTTGGAATTCGTTCTGGATCGACGTTTAGTTCCGCGCGCTGCACCTGGAATCCAATGAGCGTTGCGCGGCCCGAACACTTACGCGAGCGACGAGCTGATGTTGCTAAACACGTGACCCACGGCGGTCGCGATGCCGTCTATGCCGGAAATCAACGTCAGGCAAATCAGGCTCATCAGCAACGCGTACTCCACCAGGTCTTGACCTTGCTCGCCTCTCTTCAGGTCATGGAATCGTACGTACACTCTTGCAAGCATGTTGTTCATCTCTGCACTCCCTATCTGGGATTGATCGGCCTCAGCCGGGGTAAGGCGTGCTTCTTCTCCTGCTTTCACGATTTCTCGTGTCTTTCACTGACGAGGAAGAAGAACCCCCAAACAATGGCCTGGAAGTCTTTCTCTTCCGCGCAGTTCGATGTTCCATTCGATCGCCGGGATGGTTCGCGCTCTCTCCTCAGAGAGATTGCGAAGACCCTGTAAAAGTGCGAGTACCCCACGCTGCCCACGAAAAGGCTGAGCACAGGAGTTGGTAAGTTGGATTTGACGAGAACGCAGGCTCTTCTCGTCTGCGTTGCCTCTTCGTTGCTCATGCCTCAAGCGCTTGACTTAACAGGAAAGGTACAGCCCGGCAACATGCCAGCCTGTACCCTCCCGCTAAGGGCTGAGGTCCTGGGGTGCGATGTGCTGCCAGGAGTTACGCGAGCGAGCTGCTGATGTTCGAGAAGACGGCCGTAACTGCAGTGGCGACCTTGTTAACGCCGGTGATGGCAGCCAGAGCAATCAGGCAAACGAGAAGGGCATACTCGACCAGATCCTGACCCTCTTCGCGATTCATCAGGGTCTGCAGCTTTACATACATTGCCAGTAACATGTTATTCATTTTTTATCCTCTCAAGTTGGTTTTCCCCAGCCTCAGCCGGGCACCCTGCTTACTGCATCTGGCGTGCCATTCTCAGAAATATTCGCTCGCACTTTAAAATCAATGAACTAGAAAAAAACTGGAAAAAACTCACCTCGATTTCGCTCCGCTTCATGTATACGCATGTTTACTACCTTGGCTCAACAGACAGGCACCGTATACATTACTTTCGTTTAATGGCGCGATGATTTTGCTCCGCCGCTTCAGACGTCTTCATTCTTTATTCGTTTTCCGCGGCCTCTTCGTCGCTTCTCCCTCGCACCCATCCACGCTTGCGGCCCTTCACCTCAGCGCCTGCAACGGTTTCGGAACTGCCCTATCCGCATTCGAGCCAGCCAGGTCGCCGCAACCAATTTGACCGGACACAGTATTTCCCAAACGGCTCTAAAACCGTGCCGTAGAATAGCCTCCATGGCTGGCAAGCACGATCCTCCACCGGCGCAGGAACGCCACGACCTTGCAGAGTTTGCGATTGTGCTGGATGTGGCGCTGGCTCTCATCCTCGCTATTTTTTTCTTCGCGATTCAGGTCTTGGGAAAGCCGGCTGGTCCCGGCAGTCAGGCCGGCTCGCGCGACTTCGTCTCTTACTGGGCCACCGGCCGCCAGCTCATCCACCACGCCAATCCCTACGACCGCGATGCCATCTCGGCGCTGGAACACGCCGCGGGCCTGGACGTTCGCGCCGTCCTCATCATGCGCAACCCTCCCTGGGCGTTGCCGCTCGCCTACCCGCTCGGTTTCCTCAGTTTGCGCGTAGCCGCAATTCTTTGGTCGCTGCTTCTTTTCGCCTGCCTGCTCCTCTCCGTGCGCATTGCGCGCCAGGTGTATGGATCACCTGCGAATCATCTCCACTGGCTCGCGCTGGCCTTCACGCCGGCGCTGATCTGCCTCACCATGGGCCAGACTGCGCTCTTTGCTTTGCTGGGGTTGGTACTGTTCCTGCGCTGGCATGGCTCCCGGCCGTTTCTCGCCGGAGCTTCTCTGTGGCTCTGTGCCCTCAAGCCGCATCTCTTTCTTCCCTTTGCCGCCGCTCTCGTCGTCTGGATGATCTTCTCGCGCGCCTGGAAGCTCGCAGCCGGTGCCGCCGCCGCTCTCGCGCTTTCGAGCGCCCTCGCATCCCTGATCGACCCGCAAGCCTGGCTCGACTACACCCGCCTCATGCGCTCACCCGCCGTCGAGAACGAATTCATCCCCTGCCTCGCGAGCGCCCTCCGTCAGTGGACCGATCCCAACGCAGCCTGGCTCCAGTACCTGCCCGCCGCCCTCTGCTGCATCTGGGCAATCATCTACTTCTGGCGCCACCGCGCCGCCTGGGACTGGAAAACCCACGGCAGCCTTCTCATGCTGGTCTCTCTTGTCGCCGCCCCCTACTGCTGGTTCTACGATCAATGCCTGGCCATTCCCGCTCTGCTCGATGGCGCCTACGCCACGCGCTCCCGCAACCTGCTCGCCGTCCTGGCGCTCGCCATCCTGGTCATGGACATCGAAATCTGCGCCGTCCCCGTAATCTCACCGCTCTATCTCTGGACCGCCCCAGCCTGGCTCGCCTGGTACTCATGCGCCCGCCGCACGCCCATCGATCGCGCCGCCGGCGCTGCCCGGGCAACTTCATGACCTCTGTGCCACATATCCCTGCTCGAAAACCGCTGGGCATTAACTCGCCGGATGCGCGGCCCGCCGAATGCAGGGCCTGATTCTTTTCGCTGGTTATAATCGCGTTGATTGCACCGATTGATCCGGCCCATGAATACTGCATCGTGCCCCATTCTTTTCCGCGTTTTTTGCGGAAAAGGGTGGGAAATGTGCCACTGTTTATGACCCGGAGCAGTAGAAAGGCGCCGATCGTTGAAGCAGCGGTACGACATCAGTGTGCCTTTGACCGCGATCGCCTACGCCCTCGCGATTTTATATACCGTCCTGTTTCTCTGCCTCCTGCCTTTTAGTCGCCAGACTGTCGCCCGCCGCGACTTCATCGTCTACTGGGCCACCGGCCAGCAGCTTGCTCATCACGGCAATCCTTACGACCCTGCGGCCCTCAATCAGATCGAGCACGACGCCGGATTCCCCGGCAGCGCATCCTATTACATGCGCAACGCCCCCTGGGCTCTGCCCCTGGCTCTGCCGTTGGGCTTTGTCGGCCCCATGGCGGCAGCCCTTCCGTGGTCGCTGCTCATGCTCGGCCTTCTCGCCCTTTCCGTGCGCATCCTCTGGAAGCTGTTCGGCGGCCCGCACAACAGTCTTGTTTGGCTCGGCTACTGCTTTCCCCCGGCTCTCTGGTGCGTGCTCCTCGGCCAGACTTCCATCTTTCTTCTTTTCGGATTCACGCTCTTTCTGCGCTTCCACAAAACTCGCCCGTTCGCAGCCGGCGCTGCGCTTTGGCTCTGCTCCATCAAGCCGCATCTCTTTCTTCCCTTCGCACTTGTTCTGTTGCTTTGGATCTTCGTCACCCGCGCCTGGCGAATCCTGTCCGGCGCCGCCGCCGCATTCGCAGCCGGCGCGCTGATCACGACGTCCATCGACCCCGCGGCCTGGAGTCAATACGCGTATTACATGCGCACCTCCGTCGTCACGCGCGAGTTCACGCCCTGCCTCGCGGATCTTCTGCGCGACTCCATCCGGCCAACCGCCGAGTGGCTCGCCTTTGTGCCCGCGATCCTCGGCTGCCTGTGGGCCCTGGCTTACTTCTGGCCTCGCCGCCATCGCTGGGACTGGCTCGAACAAGGCAGCCTGCTGGTTTTGGTTTCACTGCTCGTCGCGCCCTTCGGCTGGATCTTCGATCAGTCGCTCGCCTTACCCGCCGTGTTGTGGGGTGCTTCCCGCACCTCGTCGCAGCTTTTGCTCTCGGCCCTCGCCCTGATTTATATCCTGGTTGAATTGCAGTTGGTTCATTTCGATCTGCACTCCGCCGCCTGGCTCTGGACCACTCCCGCATGGCTCGCCTGGCTTCTCTTCGCGCGCGCCTCCAGCCGCAAGCCAGGCATGATGCCATCGCCCGCTTCGCCTTCTCCTTCGGTTAGCTCCTCCAGCTAAGGTGGCCCATGCGCGCAATCGACTTCCTTCTGAGTCCCCCAGTCCTCGCCATCATCGCCCTTTTTCTCGCCATCATCTGGATGCTCAGGGACGAGAAAGACAAGGCTCGAATTGAACTCGTCTTCGCGCTCGTCCTCAATCTGTTCTACGGCGTCTTCCTCAACATCTGCATGAGCCGCGAAGGCTCCATCTTCCCCTGGAAGTTCGACCACGTCCTGTTTCGCCTCGACGCATGCCTCGGCATTCAAGCCGCCTCCATCGCGCGGCCTTTGCAAGGCTTTCTGCACATCCCCCTTTGGATCGTCTATCAATCGATGGTCCCCATGATGATCGCCTGGTTCCTCTTGGCGCGAAACCGGCGGAGCTCCGGCTCCATCATTCTGGCTTACGTTGCAGAACTTGCATCCGGCCCCCTGCTTTACATGATTGTCCCCGCGTGCGGGCCCATCTATGCATTCGGTAAACAGTGGTTGCATCCGCCGGCCGTAGCGCCGGAGGCCGTGCGCCTGGCAGGGATGCCCAACGCATTTCCATCCCTGCACATTGGCACCGCTTTCGTATTTCTCATGTTCGCGCCGGGCAGAATCTGGAAGGCGGTAGCGCTGCTCTTCTTCGCCGCAACATGCCTGGCCACCCTGTCCACCGGAGAGCATTACATCATCGACCTGGTTCCCGGATTGGCTTTTGGCGTTTTTGTCTCCGCCATCGGCATGCGCAACTTCCGCCGCGCAGGTTGCTTTTTTGCCCTCACGCTCAGCTGGTCGCTTGCCGTGCGATTCGCCTACACGCTTCTGCTCGCGCATCCCATGCTTACGCGCTCTTTGGCAGGATTGACAGTGGCATCAGCCGCCTTTGCGCTCGGCAAGCAATGGAGCGCCGCGCCTGAAGCCGGCAACGGCAACGCTGCCTGACGTCCGCAGAACGTCAATTCCCACTCAAGGACTATTGGCCCACCCTGGAATTGTTTGAATAAGGCCGGTCTTTGAAAGGGCATGTCTTTATTGATTGCTGCGCGAGAAATGCCCTCATAAGCGCGCCGGAGGCGCAGCGTTTGTTAGCCCCGCGCTTCACCGGGGTCCCCAAGAAACGATCTTTGTTTCTTGGGGTGGAAGCGTGGGGAATACGAACCGCCCAGATGAACCCCCGGAGTCCCGTAGGGACGGCGCAAGGACATTTCTTTTACGCCTCCCGTTTACATGGCATGGTTCCAATTGGCTGCCGCGAAGCCTGATCGCGACCGCGTCGCACGAAAACCCATAGATAGAAAACCCCTGTGACGAGCAGGATGAGAGGAGCAGGAAAAACCTGCACCGCGATCAGCAATTGCCCGGCCAGCCGCGACAAGGGCACGTGTAGATTGTTGATGAGACCCAGCAGAATCACCCACGGAAGATCGCCGGTCAGCACGAACGCAGCGCTATTCAGCACGAGCGCGAGCCACCCAGTCAAACCGCCCTCCGCCCAGAGCATGGCGCAGGCCGGAACCGTCAGAAGCAGAAGTTTGGTGTCCTGTTGCCGATGATAGAGCGGCAGCATGGAAAGCGCCGCGATGGCCGCCAGCGCAAGCCAGACGGTTCGCGGCGAGGGCCGGTAGCGCAGCGCGGCCAGCGCCCACACCAGCAGCAGCGGCGCGCAAATAAGATAGGTAGCCGGATTGTAGATGCGCGGGTCGTTCCAGAAGAAGCTGATGACTTCCTGCAGGCTCACCAGCCCACCCAGACCGTGCGCGCCCGCGGAGGTGAGTCCGGGATCGCTCATTGCCCCCCGCGCCGACAACGCCGCTACATTCGATTGCCATTCTCCAATCCACTGCGGCGCAACATGCCAGACCCACAGCACTGCCGGCAGACTTACGGCAACTGTAACCAGAAAAGTTTGCAGTGCGCGCTTGCGGTAAACTCCGCCCGCCAATAAGAAATAGAGCCACACCAGGCCCGTATCGTGCGGCTTCGACGCCAGGCTCAACGCCAGGCAGACGACACCCGCCACGACGAACCGCTCGCGAACAAAGCACCAGACGGCCACCACGCAAAGCGCAATCGCAATCCCGGCCACATTCCCGGTAATCAAAAGCAGTTCGCTATTGGCTAAAAGGAATCCGATCAAGGCGCCCGCAATGACCGGCTCGCGATCCGCACAAAGAAGCCACATCAGCGCGGAGGCAAAGATCAGGCCACCGGCTGTCAGCATCAGCCAGAGCAGATGCGCAAGCCCCCACGGCAGCATCGCGAACGGGATGGTAAGGGAGAATGCGCTCGGCAAATAAATGTACTGCATGACATGGCGAGAGCTCTCGTCATCCCATGGGCGCGTCCCGCCTTCTGCCTGCGCAACGCTCAGCACCTCACTTTCCTGGTACGGATCGCGATGTTCGAGAAGGCTCCGTGCGGAGTAGTACGACATCCTGAAATCGACAGTCGCTACGTGTGATGTGCTTTCCAGCGCGCCGCCGAGCAGGAGAAATACCGCGTTTCCCAGCAGCAGAAGATAGAGACCATCAAGTCGCGCTCTTGTCATCTTGAACCTGATTTATCTTCTCTCAGGCGAGGGCCCGAAGGCGAGAGCTCAATGGCGAAACGCTGGATCAGACTCCGCTCTCTGCTCCCACCGTTGCGGGTGTTGCCGCGGGTGCGAACTCCAGCGAATCTCCGCGCTCGGTTCGTGTGGCCACGATCGTGCCCGCCGGTAGCTCCAGTACGGAGTGCGCCGACCAGCAAGCCGACATCCTCCACGGACCCACTTCGCTTTTCACTTTCCTGACTTGCTGCTGGCGATCCAAATAGACAAGATCGATAGCGAAGCGCATGAAAAATGTGTGCACTGACTCGCAAGGAGCAATCCACAATCCTTCGCCCGACAAAAGGCTGTCGCGTCCCAACAGCCCTTTTCTCCGGGTGGCGCTCGATCGCGCGGATTGAAGCCGCGTGGCCAGGATCGTGTCCCGCGTCAGGTTCAGAACCTGCAGTGGTCCCTGCGGGCCTGCCGGCGAGTGCGGACCAAACAACTGCCGCACCGCCTTGCGCAATCCTCTGCGGAATCATCCACATTTGCCGGCTTCCCCAATCCAGTCGGAATCAGCAGGCGCTATTGCTGCGGCGTTCCCGTCGACCCGGACGAGGCGCCACCGGCGGAATTGATCGATGTACCGCCTACGCCAAATCCACCTGTCCCGCTCTCAATGACCAGCGGCTTCTCCGGCTTCATGCTTTGGATCAGCGTCTCCACCGGAATCGCCTGGTCAGGAGGCGGCAACGTGTTATCCGCCGTCTTCTCATCCGGCTGGTGCATCGGAATGTTCGAATTGGGCGGCATGAACTGCTCCGGATACTTCAGTTCCGGCACCGGCGTACCCACCGCCAGCGGGGAAACAATCTCCGGCGTCACCAGCACGATCAACTCGGTATCGTTCTTGGTCTTGGATTGGGATTGGAACAGCTTGCCAATGATCGGAATGTCGCCAAGAAATGGAATCTTCGAGAATGTGTCGGTGAGGCTTTTGTCCAGCAGGCCGCCAATAATGAAGGTCTGTCCGTCCTTCAGCTCCACTTCGGTATTCACTCTGCGCGTGGTGAGGCCCGGCACCTCAAATCCCGAGATCTCTACTTCGTTGGTGTAGTCCAGCGCGCTCACCTCCGGCGCCACCTGCAACCGGATGGTTCCCCTCGGCGTGACAGTGGGGATGAAGTTGAGTCGAATGCCGTACTCTTTAAACTCGATACTGACCGCGGCTGTTCCGCCTGACGTGCCGGAGACTACCGGATACGGGAATTCGCCGCCGGCAAGAAAGCTGGCTTCTTTGCCGTTGATGGCGAGCAGGTTCGGCTCCGCGAGCACCTGGAGAACGTTCTTCGTGATCAGAGCGTGAATATCGGCGCCCACGTTCAGGCCGGGCAAGAAGGCAAAAATGCTCCCCTGCTCGCTGAAGCTCGCCGAGCCAGCCGATCCGGAGACTCCCGATCCGCTGCTCGAACCACCGTGGTGCCGATGCTAGGTGGAGCAAATTGGCCGGCCGAAACTCCGCCCAGCGCATTTCCCAATCCAAGGTCGTACAGGTTCACGCCAAGCTGGCGAGCCAGGACGCGATCCACAGAGGCAAACCGCACCTTGAGCAGAATCTGCGGATCAGACGTCGGCACGGTCACATCCAGCAGGTTCACCACCTTGCCCCCGTCGATGCAATCTCCACCGCGCGCGCCGAGCTGGTCAGATCCTTCACTGTGCCGCGCAGAAAGACGCTGTTGTTGGTGTAGGTTACTCTGAGCGCCTGGCCCGGCAACTCGGTTCTCAGCTCGCGCCGGATATTGTCCAGGTTGTCGCCTGACAGTCCTAAGTTAGGCCGCACTGTCACGTTGAAGAATTGCCGCCCGCCGTGAACATCCCAGAGAATGAGGCTGGTCGTGCCCGGCCCTCTGCCCGTGATCATGATTTCGGTCGGGCTGATAGCTTCGGCTTCAGCAATCTCGCCCGCGCCGATGGCCACGTGCTGAATCGGTTGCGCGCAGTCCACCAGCACGGCTTTGCCTACCTCCACGTTCAGTTCATTCGTGGAGTCCTCGAAGTGTGCTCCCGCGGCTGGCGACGTAGTCGGCGCGGCCTGACCCCGCACCACCTGCCCGGTGCAGAGAGCCACAATCAGCGCGCCGCAATATGCGATGGCGATCCCCGTTGTCGTTCTCAATGCTGTCCCTCGGGTGTTGCGAATTTCGATTCTGTAGTCTTCGAGCCGTTGCTGACGGTGATCGTGTATGTCTTCGGTGCCGGCTTGTGTTCACCGCTCGCGGCGCGCCGTGGCGGAGGAGGCGGCGGAGCCGTGCCCGCAAAGATGTTGCTCATCGCCGTGGGCGGAACCTTGGCAATCTGCGTGTCCAGCGGATTGCGCAGCACCAGCTGGATCTTCAGCGTGTTGCTCGCCAGGCTCAGCGTTTCGGCCTGCTCCGGTGTCACCAGCAGATTCACAACCTGCACCTGTTGCGGTTTGCCTTCATTGTCTTTGGCAATGTCCTGGCCTGCCGATAGCACCTGGATGTTCTGCAGAAGCGTCTGCGTCTCGATGCCTTGACTGCCGTTCCCGCCCGGCGCACTGCCTGAAACCAGAACGTCCACGCGCGATCCCGGAATCACGAATCCAGCCACGCCCACCACTTCATCCACCCTTACCGCGCATGCCCTCATGCCTTGGGGAATCGTGGGCGCCAGTCCGCCGCCGGATCCGATGCCGGCCAGGCGGCTCTCCAGAATCGGCTCTCCCTGGAAAATCTCTGAGATCACGCCGCGGCCCACTGCCTCATCCATCTTCGCAATCGTGCCTTTCGGCGCTGTGCCGGCAATCGTGATGGTTGTTAAATCATCCTTGGTTAACACGGCGCCCAGGGGAATGTCTTTTGCCGCTGCAACCACCTGCGTCGTCGCCATCGGTCTTGATGCCGCCAGGCGAACACCAACCAGGCGATAGACCAGAAACGCGCTGAATCCCGCGATGACGAATGCGATGAGGAGGATCGTTAGCAGTCTTCGATTCATTCTTACTCCGTGGGAGTTGACGAATCGCCAACTCCGCTTTTCTCTGCCTGCCCCATCTTCCGGGCCCGCCAGCTTGCTTTTAAACCTGTCAGCCGGGCCATCGCCGCTGCGTCGCAGCGGGCAGTGCGGTTACAGTTTAGTACCTCACAACCTATCTGCACTCGCGGGATTTGTCGATATTACCTTTGGGGTATCAAAAGTGCTATGGGTCAAATCCCGGGAATGAGCGATGCTTGAAGCAGTATTGAATTCCCAGGGCCTGTGGCGCGTTCCAAGTCCGTGCGCCGCCATGGCGATTCGGGCTGCAAATCATCCATCGTGATCTTGCAGTCGGAGGTTACTCTTGGCTCGTCGCGCAGCAAGCAAATTGGATTCAGACTCGCCGGCATGGTCGATCCTTCAAGGTCGGCTTGGCTTGGAAGAGGAGCCAACTGTTCCCCCTCAAGAGAATGCCGCTCCGGTGACTCCGGTGTTGATGATGCCTTCCAGCGGCAGCATGCTCTTCTCAACTCTGCCCTCGCAGAATCAGCGGCCGACATCGCTCGTGGGTTCCATCGTCGTGCATGCCATCGCTGCGGCAGTGGTCTGGTTCAGCTTCGGCTACAAGCCCCCGGTCGCCCGCGTGGTTGAAGCGCATTACACGCTGCGTCAGCTCGATCTGCTCATGCCGCCCGAGCATCAGACGCAAGCCCCACGCATTCCCTACCCCAAGTCGCACGCCGGTGCATCTGGTCCCGCGGGCCACACCGAGCAATCCCGGTCTCTTCCGAATCAGGTTCAGCCGGGCCCGCAAACGCTCATCCAGGCCGACCTTCTCAACCCCATCAAGATGCCCCAGCCCATTCCTGTGCCGCAGGTCGTCATCTGGTCGCCGAGTAAGACGGTCGTCAAACACATCGTTCCACCCTTGCCGGAGAAACCCACCGCCGCCGATGTCATTCCCGTTCTGGACCGACCTAATCAGGAACTCACTCTCGCCGACGTCAACCTCGCGTCCAGCAAACTGCCGTCGTTTAAGTCGCCCGTCGCGCCCAGCACCACGTCGCCGGTCACCGTTCACGCTCCCGCACAAGTGCAACTGCCTCCGGCCTCGACGTCGCAACAATCGGCGCCGCCCACGCCCGCAGCCGTCCTTTCTCTCTCCGATCTCAAAATGAAGGAGGGATCCGCTGCGCTGCCTCCGGTCAACGAGTCTCAGGCATCGACCGCACAAGGCGCGCTCTCTCCCGGTAAAGCCCAGAACCCATCGGATCAAGCCGGCAGAGGCGCCCCTGCTGCCAGGCCAGGCCTCGGCGGTGCTGGCCAGAGCGCAGGCGGCGGCACAAATCAATCTGCCTCGGGCTCAGGTAAACCTGAAACCTCTTCATCCCTGACGGATGGGGTAACAGGGTCTGACGGAACAGGTCGGGCTACAACCACTCCCATCGCATTGCCCAGAGACGGCCACTTCGGTTCCGTGATCGTCAATGACGCCCTCGAGCAGCAGTTCCCCGAACTGGAAGGCGCATGGACCGGCAGACTCGCCTACACTGCGTATCTGCACGTCGGTCTACCCAAGAGTTGGATTATGCAGTACTCGCTGCCGCGCAACGCCGATGCTGCCGCCGGAGGCACCACCACCCGCCTTGAGGCGCCGTGGCCCTATAACATCGTGCGGCCCAATCTCCCGTCCGGTTCCGTCGACGCCGACGCCGTGATGATTCGCGGTTTTGTCGATGAGTCCGGCCGCTTTCAAGGACTCACCGTCGTTTTCCCGCAGCCCTTCGCAAGCGCCCAGTTCGTCCTCGCCGCCTTGCAGCAATGGCAATTCCGTCCCGCGCAGCACAATGGTCAGGCTGCCAAAGTCGAAATCTTGCTCATCATCCCCGAAGATTTGCAATAAGCATCCGCCCTTGAATACTGCTACCGTGCCCCATCTTTTCCCGCGTCATTTGCGGGAAAGGGTGGGAAACCACGAATTCAAGCTCTATCTTTAGCTCAACCCAAGAGCCGACTCAACGCCAGAGCGCCGTACCCCATCCATGAGCCGAATCTCTAATAAGCAAGCGATGCTTGTGTCGACGACAGTGCGCTTTTCGGCGTGAATTTAAAAACGGGCAGCCAGGAGTAGCTGTAACTGACCGTAAGAACGACCGGCGTACTCGGCCCGATCGCGGTCGCGGTGTCGCTGGAGCCATCGCCCGCCGTCGCGCAACTAAACGCGGCCGCCGAATCAAACGTCCCGGCGGCCGTTGGCTCGCTATGTTGTGTACCGCTCGAGTCCGTCCAGGTCATTGAGAGACTCAGCTTTGTCGTCGTCCAGTGCGGCAGCGAGCTCTCAACAGCTGCCGCGGCAGTCCCGCACGGATCGCTGACCAACCCCTGGTCCGCGGCCACAACTTGCACGGCACTGGTAGTCGCGCTGCCGAGTTGCTGCAGGGAGTAGAGACCCAGCGAGAATGAGGCTGCCCCGGTCAGCAGCGTCAGCATAATCGGCAGCGTAATGGCAAGCTCAACCAGCGAGGTCCCTTCCTCGCCCTTCACACGCTTCGCCCGCAACCGTTGCGCGAGCCGAAGCGCGCGCCCGGTGATACCTTTGCGATCGTTCATCGTTCCACCTTTGGCGCGGCGATTCCTGGCTTCGGAACTCCGCCGCGCGGCCCATCAAAATCTCTCTCGATGCCTGCTACTACGTCTTTCATCGGCGCTCTTCCAGTCGCCCTTGAATGCGCACGCATTCCCGCCCGTCCGCGATTGATTCGGCAACGGAATGCTGAATCCGCCCCCCAACCTTTTCCGTCCGCTGCAGCGGAGAAAAGGGAGGGTAAAGGTGCACACGCCGCCTGTCGCGGTGGTCGCTGTTCGACTCTTTTGCAAGAGAATTCCCCGTTCGCGGTTCCTGGCCGAATAATTCCGGCACACATCGGCCTATGCGCTATGCGCGGGGACAAATAGGCGCGTTCGTCTCTGTGCGAATCCAACTTGCGGCCTCGCCGACACTACTGCGACCTCTTGGGGAACAGATTGATTGCCTCTATGATCTTCCGTCTGAGAAGCTGGGTATATCCCTCTTTGGTGCCACGCAAGTGCGACCTTCGTACCCAGGGCCCGGCCCTTCAATAAATGCTCCCGCGCCCTATCCATACCGCTCCCGATGAATAGCCCCGTGAAAGGGCGCGACTTCACAGCTTGATGAAAAACTCTTCAGGGGCCGCAAGAAGTGTCAGGGCACGACTTTAGTCGTGCCGCAAGTGCCGCAAAATTAACGCGGGCTTTAGCCCCTGAGGGAAGTTTGTCGATCAGCAAGCCCTATCTTCAACGTCAACACATAAGGCCGAACTCATCACGAAAGCGCCGTGCCCCATCCATTTCGCGCTCTTTGCGAAATGGGTGGGAAACCGCATCGCTGTTTACCGGCCTGATCGATCATCGGGGCGATTGCAGACTCACGCGGTCTCAGCACTCGCAAAAAAAAGGGCGCAGGCATAGTGCCCGCACCCTCTTGCTCTCTCCCCCGTAAAGCGCTCTTTACGCCGTCCCGTTAGGAATAATCCGCGGCCTGCTCAAATTATCGGCAATGCCCCGCCGCTCTAAAACGCGCTGGCCGGAATTAATCGGGCATTGGTAAGACTGTTTGAAATCGCCTGAAAGATTCCGGCAATGGTTTCGAATTGCGTCGCGGTGTTCACCAGTGCGGCGCATCCAGCTGTGTTGTCGGAATAGAATGTGTTTTCATTCGACGCCATCGCCGCAATCGCGTTGCACGGCTGGCCGGAATACGTCCCGGACGGATATCCTTCCGCACCATAGGTCGAGCCGGACGTGATCGTGACATGCGCGTCCGTCAGGCACCCTCCTGAAGTCGGCGAACCCATGGCGACCGTGTAAACGGTGGTTCCGGCCTGTGTTGCGAGCTGCGCCGCCTCCACTGCCTGCCCGCACTCGCCCAGCGCGGATGGATATGTGGCTATGTTGTAGCCATTGGCATTGCTTGTCGACGTCCCGGTTCCGTTAAGGGGTGTGCCGGTGCAGCCGCCGGGCGGACAGCCGATAGTCGTGGCGTTACCGTCAATAGATTCGGAGGTGGAACCGCAGGTACCAGTTCCGTTGACCGACGGGCAATTCACCGCAACGATCTGGCTGCCATTGCTGCAGCTGTTATTTCCGCCGTACGCTGAGTAGGCTTGCGAGTTGCACGCAGTGGCGTCGCCGTCGCTGAGGATGATCAAGATGTTCTTCGAGCCTGGGAAATGTCCCTGCTGAGTTACCAGCGCCGCTTGCGCTGCGCGGATTACCTGCGCGTAGTAAGTTCCCTCGCCGCCCGGCGCCTGAAGGCCATTGCACGAACCGCTTGATGCGTACCCGACCGCCGAGGCCAGCCCATCGCCGCTGTCAAGCGTGGTGGAGCTATCGTTGGCCCTGTATCCATCATCGAATGCCATCACCTGGTAGGTCCCCGCGTAGTTGGCCGAATAGCTGGTGCCGCTCGTCGAATTCGGCAACGCCAGGTTCTGGCCGGATGTCGCCACATTAATAAACGCGTAAGGCACAATAGGTGGATTCGTCGTTGGGCAGGTGGTGTCGTCGTACGGTCCGGTTTCCACCGTATTCCCACTCTTGGTCTCCGTGGCCACCGATATGGGGGGAAATGTAAACAACGCCACGCCGTCAACGTAGGATGTGTTCCCGGGACAGGTCTGGTTCAGCGGACATGGATCCATGTCTTCCAGCATCAACTTGAGTCCCGCAACCGCGCATTTGATCTGCGTTGCCCCGCTGCCGCAACCGTCGCCCGACGGCGCGGAGGCGGTCATCGAATTCGTGCTGTCGATGATCACGGCAATGTTATACGGGGTGTCTGACCCGCCCCTCATGGCCGCGTAGGAGACTGCCGTCAAGTGCATCGTAGGCATTCCCAGCAGCCCTCCAAACCACAAATTTACTTGCGCCGTCTGCGTTACCTTAAGCACGTTGCAAGTTGAAAGGCCGCTGCCGCAGGAACCAGACGTCGGGAGCCTGGCACCCCACGTTCAGTGAGGTCGTTACGGTGCTGGAGCAAGCGAACGACATCGAGATCGAGGCGCTCGAAAGCAGGATGTTCGTGTTTAATCCGGCCGGGGTGCTCGAAGTAGCGGAGCTGTATTTGTAAAGGTTGTAATATGCCGTGCCCGCAGCCGGACTGCTCGAGGTGCCGATAGCTGGCATGGCTTGTCCTGCCGCCACCGCCGCTGCATTGGTCGACGCCACCAGTCTCTGGTACGCGTAATAGACATGGCCCGCCTCAACCGCCGCTCCACCCAGAGTCGCTGTCACCAACACGCTCAGCGCCATGAAAACCGATGTTTGTCCGCGCTGATTCCGGAAGAATTTGAGCAGGAACGAAATTCCGTGATGTTTCATGAGGAAATCTCTCCTTTTCATGAGCCGGCTCCTTAATAAGCAAGCGACGCCTGCGTCGACGACAGTGCGCTGCTCGGCGTGAATTTAAAGACGGGCAGCCAGGTGTATGTATAACTGACCGTAAGAATGACCGGCGTATTCGGCCCAATCGCTGTCGCGGTGTCGCTGGAGCCATCGCCCGCCGTCGCGCAACTAAACGCGGTTGACGACGATTCCGCGGTCGGACCCTTCGAGTGGCTGCCACCGGTAGAGTCCGTCCAATTCAGGGTGAAAGTGAGTTTCGTCGTCGCCCAGTTCGGCAGCGCGCTCTCCACAGCCGCCGCCGCGGTCTCGCACGGATCGGAGACCAGCCCCTGGTCCGCCGCCACAAGTTGCACGCCGCTGGTGGTCGCGCTCCCAAGTTGCTGCAGGAAGTAGAAAGCCAGCGAAAACGAGGCTGCCCCCGTCAACAGCGTCAACATAATCGGCAGCGTGATGGCGAGCTCAACCAACGAGGTCCCCTCCTCGCTCTCGGGGTCTACCCTGCGCCTCAGTCGAACGGGCAAAAGAGCCCGCCAGGCTTTGCTTCCACGAATCTTCATCAACCAACCTCCGGACGTGGCCCACCTTGGGGAATTTGCAGTCAGCCGCGCCGTACTTCCTCAGAACTCTCTTGCGCCTCGGGCGCCCTTTACTTCTCCTGCTTCAACCGAATCGGAAAATGTTTGCGTTCCCGCCCAACTGCTGCGGTTGACGCTGTTCCCTTGCGTTGCCGTGGGATGCCAGGTGTGCCGCCCCCGGCCGCCAAATTCCCGCGCACATCGGCTCATGCGCTATACGCTTGGGCAAAATGAGCGCGTTCGCCGCGGTGCGATACCATCCTGGAGTCTCGCCGGCATCACCCCGCCCACTCAGGGAAAGTGAGCCTTATCCTCATCATCGTCGATCCCAATAAGGTGGGAATTCCCCTTTAGTGCTACGGGTCGCCAACTTTAGACCAATGTCCCAATGCGCACGCCGGCATGTCAGCTCTGCGCAACATCCACAAAGCCAATGGGGACAAAAAGGACAGTGACAGAATCGGAAGCCTTTAGGTGGCCTTCACCTTGACTGCGCAGCCCAGGGCTTTCCTGCGCGTTCACATGGTGCGTTTCAACTGCCCCAGAAAACGATCGAATTCCTTTCTGCCCGCCGCATCCAGCGGCCGGCGCGGATTGCCCGGCGCCGGTCCTGTTCATCGGGCAAAACAAACTGCAGCCCCACGCCGTCCGGCCCCCAGCGCACTGCTCGCGACTGCACGGCAATCGAGCGCTCGGCAATCTCTTCGCCCAGATCGTTCCTCTGCAGCGTCATCAGAACCAGGGTCCCCGGATACCAGCGCTCTTCTGTCACCACGTACAGCCCCGACGAGCTGATGTCGCGAATGCCATGCGCCACCGGCGCCGTCGCCGTTCCAGTAATAGGCGGCCAATCCCGGCGTCCGGCACGCGCGGAGCCTTGCGCGGATCGGGCGACCACCAGCGCTTGAACCAGTTGCGCGGCTGCTTGACGACTTCGCGCCGCCCGTGCGTCAGATCCATCTCATAGGCCTCTTGCGCGGCCTTGTCGCCGTGCCCGTTCCGGTTCTCCAGTTCCAGCACTCCCGGCCCGCCGCTCCACAGCGGCTTCTCGCGCAACAGCGCCGCGCCGGCAATCGTCGTCGCCGTCAACTCCCGGCTCGCTCCGCGGATTGCTCAGCCGCTGCAGTTGCCTGCCCCATCTCCTCGGCCACGCACAGCACCAGTTGATCGCCGGCCTGGGTCTGCGATGAGTAGATGGAGTGCGCAGGCAGCGCCAGCACGCTCTCCGGCCGCGGAATCGACGCACTCACTTGAAAGGTAGGGAACGACTCCACCGTTTCGATCACCCGGCAATCCTCGTCCAGGTAAATCAGGTCCAGTGGCGCCGGTATCGATGCTGCGGGAATTCCACGGAACGGCGTCATCCACACTCCCTCACCCGACTTGAGCGGCCGCGCCGACATCAACTCGCCGACCCGCGTCGACGGCAGATCGGCGGCCTTCACCTCCAGGCCAAGAAAGCATTCCCGGGTTTGGTTATAGGCGCAATGTGTTCGCAATTCCATGTTCCCTTTGTCCCCTGGCAGCTGCGCCGCAGCGCCTCTTCCTCTCCTGCTCTCAGCCTGCTTCTTCGAAGTCTTTCCAGAAGCTCCATACAGCCAGGCCCTCGCCTTCGCGCACGTCCGGGCGCGAAAGAGAACACTTCACCCCCTTCGCACTCCGGGCGTCCTGCCCGGATGCTTGCCGCACCGGGCAGGTCCTCCCGAATCTGCGAATTGTCTTGATCCCGTCGTGGCGCCTGTTCTCCTTGAAGACAGCCACGGATCCTGGCTCGCCGCCTACTTCACCCGTGTGCGGCGGCGCTGAACCAGAATCACCAGAATAATGACTGCCAATGCCCCGGCAACGATCCTGATGATCATCGTATTTTCCATATCGCTCTCCCTTCCTGTGTCCCTTTTATTTTCCAGTTAACGCCGAAAATGACTCAGCCATGACGATCGCGGCTGGTCCAAGTGTAACCAGAAATAGCGCGGGGAAAATAAACAGAACAAGCGGAAACACCAGCTTCACCGAGGTCTTGGCTGCCATCTCCTCGATCATCTGCACGCGCTGCGTCCGAAGCGTTTCAGAATGCACGCGAAGCATTTTGGCAATGCTCGTTCCAAATTGCTCTGTTTGCACTAACATCGAAACCAGGTTCCTCAGACTGTCAACGCCCGTGCGTTCGGCCATGTGCTTCCACGCCTCGGCACGGCCACGACCGGCGCGCTGCTCCAGCACCACGATGTTCAGTTCATCGCACAACTCAGGCTGCGAAGATGTCAGCTCCTGCGCTGTCACGCGCCGTCGCCTGGTCCAGACTCAAGCCGGCTTCCATGCAGATCACAAGCAAATCAAGCACGTCGGGCAAGCCCCCGCGTGATCTTCTTTTGCCGCTCCTTGATCTTCCTTCCCAACCAGAAATCCGGCGCCAGAAATCCGCCGCCCAGCGCCAGCAAGTACACGAAGAATGGACCCAAGTCTCCGACCCCTGTCACCGCGGCAATGCGTGCACAGCAGCAGGGGCGTAACCACCTTGCTCCCGTAGAAAACCTTGACAGCCGATTCTCGTCGCGGTAGCCTGCCCGCGTCAGCCGTCTGCTTCGTGACCGAGACTTCCTGTTCGCTCTTGGGCAACATCTGCTCGAAACGCGTGACCATGCATGGTCACCGAGCGAGACTTGTCTGCTTGATGACCGATCTCAGGTCTCTTCTCTTGCGGCTGCGGATTGATCGCATCGTTAATGCGCTGAACCATCAACTCGCGATAGAACAGCAGACGCACCGCCGGTGCGCAATCAGCAGAAAGACTGCGACAAACATGCAAAAATGCAACATGCATGTTTCCCCTTATACGTCGATGTCGACGATCCTCCAGATGACGAATCCGCCGATAAGCGTCATACACACCGACGTCCCATATCAGCTTGATCCCGACATCGCGGTGCCACAGAATGCTCATCATGTCAGGATCGACAAAGTAGATGGCGACGCCCAGAACCACCGGCAGACAGGCGAGTATCATTCCCGTCAACCTACCCTGCGCCGTGTGCGTCATGATCTGCCGCTTCAGCCGAAAACGCTCGCGGATCACGTAGGACGCCTTATCCAGAACTTCGGCAAGGTTACCGCCGCTCTCCTTCTGAATCAGAATCGCTGTCGACACGATCTTCAAGTCCTGCAGCGGTACGCGGGTCAGCAGGTTCTCCAGCGCCGCCTTCATCTCCAAACCATAATTCTGTTCTTCAAAGCAGATCTTGAACTCCACGCCGATTGGATCCGCGCACTCGCGCGAAACCAACGCGATGGCAGCCAGCAAACTATGTCCGGCGCGCAATCCGCTTACCATCAGATCCAGCGCCTCCGGTAATCCCTTCTCGAATTTGCCAAATCGTCGGCTGCGCTTGAGCATCACCCATCCATATGGTGCGAGGCTCCAGCGCCGCTCCGACTCCAAGTGCAGCCGGCAGTACGCTGCACGAACTGATAGAACAACCATGCGGGAACGATGAATAGCGCTATGCTCATCGACCATCAAACGCCCGGCGCTCCACGGTATCGCGGCCTGGCTCAGCATCCTCCGCAGGTACGGCGTCAGTTCCAGAGCCTGAAGCCTCTGGTTGAGCCACGGAATGCTGCTCATCGAATCGCTCTTCTTCAGGTCCAGCACGATCTGGCGCTTTTCCTCTGTGTCGCTCTTCAGAGCCGAATCCAGAGTCGCCTGCGCCTGCTGCTGGGTGCGGGAAGGGACAAGACCGCTGTTCAGCAGCAGCAGTGCCACGATCGCGAACACGCCCAGAAAGACCACTATGAAGATCAACAACATCGTATGCCCCCTTTCGCCCTATTACCCTACGAGTGTTTCCCGTTCGAACAGGCTTGGCGGCAAAATAATGCCCGACAGGCGCAACCTTTCAAGGAAGCGCGGCCGGATGCGCGTGGGTACAAACGCTCCGATCACGCGGCCGTCCTGCCCGATGCCCTTCTTCTGGAACGAGAAGATCTCCTGCATGCTGATCACGTTCTCTTCCATGCCCGTGATCTCAGCAATACTGGTGATCTTGCGCGTTCCGTCGCTCATGCGGGTGGCCTGCACAATGATCGTGAGGGCCGACGCGATCTGCTGCCGCACCGACTTCTCCGGCAGGTTCATATTCGTCATCGCCACCATCGACTCGAGACGCGATATGGCGTCGCGCGGCGGTGTTGGCGTGGATCGTGGTCATCGAACCTTCGTGGCCGGTATTCATGGCCTGCAACATGTCAAACGCTTCCTCGCCGCGCACCTCGCCGATGATGATGCGGTCGGGCCGCATACGAAGGCGTTGATCAGCAGTTGCCGCTGCCGGATCGCGCCTTGGCCTTCAACGTTCGGCGGCCGCGTCTCCAGCCGCACGATGTTCTCCTGCGCCAGCCGCAATTCGGCGGCGTCCTCGATCGTCACCAGCCGCTCGTTGTTGGGAATGTACTGCGACAGGATGTTCATGAACGTCGTTTTGCCGGCGCCCGTGCCGCCCGAAACCAGGATGCTGATGCGCGCCCGCACCGCCGAAGACAGCACTTCCATCATCTCCGCCGAAATGCTCTTCAACTGCACCAGCTGGTTCGCCGCCAGCGGTCCGGTTCCAAATCGGCGGATCGACATCGACGGCCCGTCCAGCGCCAGGGGCGGAATGATCGCGTTCACGCGCGAGCCGTCGGGCAGGCGCGCGTCCACCATCGGCGACGACTCGTCCACTCTGCGTCCCACGCGCGAAACAATGCGGTCGATGATCTGCAGCAGGTGCCGGTCGTCGCGGAACGACGTATTCACCTTCTGCAGCAGGCCGCCCTTTTCCACGAACACGTGGTCCTTGTCGTTGACCAGGATGTCGGAGATCTTAGGATCGCGCAGCAGCGGCTCCAGCGGGCCCAATCCGAAGACCTCGTCCAGCAGGTCGGCATGAATCTTCTCCTGCTCGTCGAAGTTCAGCGGCACCCGCTGGTCCGCCATGATCTCTTTCACGATCCCCGATACCGCCTGGCGCGCCTGACTTGAATTCACGCGCGACAGCTTCTCCAGATCGAGCTTTGAGATCAGCGTCCGGTGAATTTCCGCTTTGTAGTCTTCCAGATTCAGAGGTTCCACGGTTTACCTTCCACCCATTTGGGGAATTTCACTTGTTCTCGTCCTCATCCAAGAAACCAGCCTGAAAACCTTTTTCTTGTTGGCCACGGGATCGCTCTTTCCCGTCACCGCGCTCACCATCTTCCGGATCTGCCGCGAAATCGCCGAGTCCGTCAGCACCAGCGGCGTAGCGCTGATCTGCATGTTCCGCACCGCTGCATAGTCGTTGGGAATCTTCCATTGCGCCGGCCGCGTCAGCGCCTTCGTAATGTGTTCCTCCGGCACGCTCTGTCCGCGCGATTCAAAACGGTTGAGCACGATCTCCAGCTTGGGCACCGCGGCTCCGAAAAATTCCTGGATCAGCCGATTCGAATTGCGCAGCTCCGGAATGCCCGACTGCGTCACCAGGTAGACCGTGGTCGCTTCCTTGTACGCCGCGGTTTCCATCATCTCCATCTGCGAGCCCAGATCCACCACCACGTTTTCGAACTCATTGCGCGCCACGTTCAAAAGCTGGTCGATGGCCTCGTTGGCCGGTTGGTACGGTTGGAATCTTCCCGGTGCCGCCAGCAGCCACAGGCCGGAGTTGTGCATCACCAGGAGCTGAGAAAGGAATTGTCCATCCAGGCGATCCTTGGCTTCCAGCGCATCCACCGTCGAAAACTCCGCCGTAATGCCCAGATTCAGCGCCGCATCGCCCAGCGGCAAATCCAGATCGATCAGCAGCGTTTTCCCTTGCGACTCCTTGGCCAGCGACACCGCAAAATTGCAGGCCACCGTGGTAGCCCCGGCGCCGCCCTTCGAACCTACGAACGCAGCAGCTTGCCCGCCTGCTTCTTCATGGTGCGTACCACGGCTGCCGGCCTGCGGCCCGCTGCAGCGCTTCTTCCATCACCCTTTGCACAAGCGGAAGCGTCAGAAACTCGCGCGCTCCGGCGCGCATGCACCGCACCAGCAGCTCCGGATCGGCGGTTTCCGAGTACACCATCACCGTCGCAAACCCATCGGCGCTGATGCTCTCCACCAACTGCAGCGCAAACTCCGGATCGCCGTCGAGATCGATGATCACCACTCCGAACCTCTGGTCCATTAGCTCCGAACCTTGGTCCAATCTCTCCGGATAGCTCGGAAACTCGACGACTTCATATCCCGTGCAGCCCGCCAGCACCTCGGCCGCTGCCTCGCGTTGCCGTCCATTGGGACTGATCAAAGCGATAGAGAGCGGCATCCCGCTGACCGGCTCGGGATTCGAATTCACCAGGCGTGGGGAAAAATTTGTAGCCACTTTACGTTCGCTCCTTGACCCGCCGCAGCTCTGTGGCGCATGGGTCGTGCGCGCCACAATCTCGAATCTGGCTCACTGCATTCTGGACATCGAGTTTCTGTGTCCTTTAATGCGCAAAAAACGACAACAGCGTCCCGATCGCGATGGCTGGTGCGTACGGCATCTTGCGCCGCCGCGGGTTGCTCAATACTGCCTCTCCGCGATCTTCCTTTGAACCGAATGCCAAACCGCCCGCCTGCTGGAAGAGCTCACCCAGAAACCCTCCCCACGCGGCCCACGCTAATGCCATCAGCCCGCCCGCTAAACTGGTCAGCACCACGGCATAAATTAATTGCACCGGGCCGATCCAGGCCCCGATCGCCGCACAAAGCTTCACATCGCCGGCGCCCATACCGCCCATGAAAAAAAGAATTCCGTACAGCAACAACCCCAATCCCGCTCCGCTCAGGCTGTGGCCCAGGCCATGCCAGCCGTTAAGCCATCCTGAAACCGCTACCCCCACCACAAAAAAGGGCAGAACCAGCCAATTTGGAATCCGCCGGCTGCGAAGATCCGTGTAGGTTGCCACCACCAGAACGACGACGGTGGGCCACCAGGCAAACGCATGCATTCCCGCTGCTCCTTCACTGCTCCGGGGTCCCGGGATTACCCTGTATATAGCAATTGCCAAACCAAACCGGCAAAGCCAATATGCCATTTATATTCAGCAGATAACGCAGGATCACCCATCCAGGTGTACACGATTGTTTACACCCGGCCTGCCTTTTGGACTAGTCCGTATACACCCTCGCATCGCCACCATCTGCGCCGCAGAATCTGCGTGCCGGAAGTGGCCGTAACCTCTACTGAGCAAACGAATTTCCGGCTCAGCCGGCGCATTTGCTCGGGCTAATGTTCTGCGCTGCGGGCAACGTTGCACCGCCGCTCCCCCCGCCATCCGCAGGCCCGTGGAGAGCAGGTTTTAGCACTATCCTCGGCGCTCTTGCTGCCGATATTCGTTGAAGATGGGTTCACCAACTGCGTTGCTGATTCCTCTTCGCCGCGGCCGGATCCGACGACCACTTTCTGTCGCCCGGTTTTCGTCCATGGCCGTGACCAAGGTCGCACCTCGCTAGCACAAAAGGGGCATAGGCGGTGTGTTACCAATTGACGATCATTAAGTTACATCGCCAATCCTCCAGAGCGGCACCGTGAATCCGGTGAATTGGATGACCGTACGCGCATGACAAGAATTGGACTATATTCCGAAGACCGCACCCTGCAACCACTTCTATCTCCTGCCCTTGGTAAAGATTTCGAGATTCTGCTCGAATCCGACGCCGCGGGGATGGATGCCCTGATTGCTGCCGGAAGCTGCGATGTCCTGATCCTCGATCTGTTTTCCCACGAAGATTCCCTGCAAACCCGCATCGACTGCGCGCGCCGCCTCATCGCCTCCAATGTCCCGACCATCCTGATGGCCGACGACAGCCTTCGCTCCACCGCATTCGAGCTCGTCCGCTCCGGTGCCTTCGGCTACACCCGCCGCCCGCCCTCGGTTCGCGACCTCAAAACCATGCTCAGCCGGGCCTGCGAGACCTCCGCGCTCAAGCAGCAGCTGTACAGTGTGCAGCACCGCGTTGAAGAGCCGGGCAAGTGCGACAGCATCATCGGTTCCAGCCCCGGCATGCAGCGCGTCTATCAGCTGGTGCGCAGCGTAACTAATCTCAACGCCGCGGTTCTTGTCACCGGCGAAAGCGGCACCGGCAAAGAGCTCATCGCCCGCGCCATTCACAACCTCGGCTCCCGCGCCAACAAGCCCTTCGTCGCCGTCTCCTGCGGCGCCATTCCTGAAACTCTCATCGAAGCCGAGCTTTTCGGCCACGAGAAAGGCGCCTTCACCGGAACCGTCGGGTCCCGTGAAGGCTACTTCGAGCAGGCCAGTGACGGCACGCTTTTCCTCGATGAAATCGGCGACCTCAGCATCTTCACTCAGGTCAAACTGCTGCGCGTTCTGCAGCAGATGGAATTCAGCCGACTGGGTTCAAACAAGCTCATCCCCTTGCGCGCGCGCCTCATCTTCGCCACCCACCAGGACCTGTCCAAGCTGGTCGCCGAAGGCAAGTTCCGCCAGGATCTCTTCTACCGCATCAACGTAATGAGAATTGACTCGCCTCCGCTGCAGGGTCGTTTGGAAGACATTCCGCTCATCGCGCAGCACTTCCTGCGCCACTACGCGGGCGTCTTCCAAAAGCCCATGGATGCGATCGAGCCCGATGCCCTCGACATGCTCCAGACCTATGCGTGGCCCGGCAACGTGCGCGAGCTCGAAAATGTCATGCAGCGCGCCATCATCCTCGCGCCCGGCCGTACCATTCGCGCTGAGGACCTCAACCTCCACAATCCCGAGCAGGAAGAAGACCCAGGCGCATTCGACGAAGTCGTGGACATCGCTGACTACCAGCCGTCAAGCTCCTTCGAGCGCCAGCTCCGCGACTATAAGATCCACTTGGCCGTCTCCGCCGTGCGCGAAGCCAACGGCAACAAAACCGTGGCCGCCCGCAGCCTCTCCATCTCCCGCGCTTATCTGCATCGCCTCCTGCGCCTCGCCGAAACCGGATCCGAGCCCGAAGCCATCTACACTGACCCGCCCCTCCGCCACTCCGTCACCGCCTGAAAACGCCATCGGTATCACCATCGAGGGTGCCCCGGGTCCCTCGCATTTGGGGACCCGGGATAGCACGAACCCAGACAGGGCCCCTCGAACAAGCCCCAGTCCCTGGGATGGATGGCCGAAAAGAGCGGTTAAGGAAGCGATGGCCCTCGCGCCGCAGGTGCATTGGTCGTTAGCCCCGCGCTTCAGCGTGGGGACCTGAGCGAGAAACGGGCGTGAGCCCCGTAGGGGCGGTGCAAATGCTCCAATGCCTTCCATCAAACAACTTCGTGAATGCATCTTTTCCCCTGTCGCCCTCCTCCGCTTCAGGCGTAAACTATCCGAGATTCTGATTCCCCGAAGGAAACTCCCGCCATGAAAGCCTTTGCACTTCCCCTGCTGGCTGTCGCCGCCATCGCCGCGGCGCAATCTCCCATGTCGATGCCCACTCCGATGACCGCCGCACCCGCACCCGGAGAGCGCCTGGGCTCGGTCAACTTTGCGGTTTCCTGCTCTCCGCAAGTGCAGGCGTCATTCAGCCGCGGCGTCGCCCTGCTCCACGACTTCTGGTACGCCGAGGCGCAGCCGCAATTTGAGCGCATCGCCAAGGACGATCCCTCCTGCGCCATGGCCCATTGGGGAATCGCCATGAGCGTCTTCCACCAGATCTGGGATCGGCCCGACGACCGCGCCATGAAATTGGGGTGGGCGGAGATCCAGAAAGCCCAGTCCCTTCCCGCGAATACTCCGCGCGAGCGCGATTACATTGCGGCGCTCGCCATTTTTTTTGAGCCCGCCAATCAGGACTTCATGGCTCGCGTCTCGGCCTACTCGGCCGCCATGGGCGCGCTCTATAAGCAGTACCCCGACGACGTCGATGCCGGCGCATTCTATGCCCTCTCTCTGCTCGCCTCCGCGGCGCCTAACGACACCAGCCTCCTCCATGAACATGAAGCCATGGCCGTGCTCGCGCCGCTCGACGCCAAATACCCTGACAATCCGGGGTTAGTGCACTACATCATTCACTCCTGCGACAACCCCGCCATGGCCAAAGACGGCCTCGCCGCCGCCGAGCATTACGGCGAGATCGCCCCATCCGGTCCGCATGCCGCCCACATGCCGGGGCACATCTTCGCGCGCCTCGGCATGTGGCAGCAGGACATCGACTCCCAGCTCGCTTCCATCCTCGCCTCCGAAGTCGCTGAAGCACACCACGAGGATGGCATCATGGACGAGCCGCACTCCTACGACTTCGTGATGTACGCGTACCTGCAAAGCGGCCAGGATAAAAGCGCAAAAGACGTGCTCCAAAAAAGCGTTTCCGTGATCGACCGCATGGACGCAATGGGGGGAATGGGGATGGGCCACCGCGATGGCATGTCCGGCTACTACCGCACCAAGTTCCCCGTTTTCTACACCCTTGAAATGCGCGATTGGCCATCCGCCGCCGCGTTGCAGCCCGTTCACGGCGCATTGCCTGAAGATGTCGCGATGACCTGGTGGGCGCGCGCCATCGCCGACGGCCATCTGCATCATGCGCAGCAGGCGCAGGCGGATCTCGCGCAGTACGACGCTATGATGGCCGAGGTCAGGAAGGGTCGTCACGCCTACTACGCCGATTCAACCGGAGCGCAAATCGAGCGCAACGAGGTCGCAGCCTGGGTTAGCTTTGCTGCTGTGTCGCCGAGTTCCGCCGCCGGCCCGCAGCAGGACGAGGCGCTGAAGCAAATGCGCGACGCCGCCGATCTGCAGGACAAAGTAGGTCAGGGCGAAGTCGACATTCCCGCCCGCGAAATGCTCGCCGACATGCTCCTCGAGCTGCATCAGCCGCAACTTGCCCTCGCTGAATATAAGGCTGCGCTCAAGTTGAGCCCCAACCGCTTCAACGGGCTCTTCAATGCCGGCATCGCCGCTGAAGAAGCCGGCGACACATCCGCAGCCGCGGAGTACTTTGCCGCGCTGCTCAAATCCACCAGCAACGGCGCGCAATCCTCGCGCCCTGAGCTGGCTCACGCCAAAAGCTTCCTCACTTCTGAACGTCTCGCCACAAACCAGGTAGGGGCACAGTAAACGGCAGCGAAACTCCGTCAAGCGAGGTCAATCTCCGGTAGTGGATCAGTTTGAATCTGTCGTGAAAGGGCACGACTTCACAGCTTGCTCAAAAACTCGGTCTTTCGTAGTTCGGAGGGAGCGGGAGGCTTCAGCCTCCCGAATATAGGCCCTCGATTCAGCGCGGCTTTAGCCATGGGCCTTTCTTTTTAGGACGCCGGAGAGACTTTTTCAGCAAGCTGTGCATCCGTGCCGCTATGACCTTTGCAACGAGAACAGCTTTATAGATGCCTCCATAAGGAATGCCCTGCTAAACGCGCCGGAGGCGCAGTGTTTGTTTGCCCCGCGCTTCAGCGTGGGGGTACTTACCGCCCACATGAACCTCGGAGTCCCGTAGGGACGGCGCAAGGACATTTCTTTTACAGGGATCAATAGCCCCTGAGGGATGTCTTTCAATTGGCCTGGAGCTTTCCGGCAACTGACGCTACGCGAAATAATCCACACTCCGCGAGGAATCCACTTCCGTCGTTCCCCCGGACTCCGCTTCGGACTCCAGCATCAACTCGTCTTCATCGTTCTCTTCCGCTCCCGAAGCTTTTCTGCCGCCGCGCTGCCCCTCGCCATCGCCCGGTCTCGCCGGGCCCTCGAGTTCGAAGACCTCCGGCGGACGAAGATTCCCCTGCGGCGCCCTCACGGCTGGCAGCACGCGAATTCCGGGAATAGGCCCTATTTCCATCTTTGTTACTCCATGCCTCATACGAGTTATCGGCAATGAATCACGAAAACTTTAATCGCCTGGCTTTTTGTCCAATTTTCGGACACGGGCGCTTAGATGATTCGCGCTCAATAGCCGGCATTCGCTCAAAATTGCCTTGCTAAACTGTTTCCATGTCAGGCGAGCAGGACTTTCAATCCGCAGCTGAAGCCGCGCTCGGCAACCTCAAACGGCATCTCTTCGCGCATGAGGAAAGCGAGCAGGCAGGTTTCGAAATCGAGGAACAGGGCGGCGTTCTGAACATCCTCTTCGAAGATCCCGCTGCCCGCTTTGTCATCACGCCCAACGCGCCCGTCCGCCAAATCTGGATCTCCGCACTCGCCACCAGCTTCAAACTCGACTGGGATTCCAAGCTCGATGAGTTCATCCTGCCCCGCACCGGCGAAACCCTCTCCGCTCTCGTCGACCGCCTCATCAGCGAGCATCACGCCCCAAGCTCTGGACGCATTTGATTTGTGTTCCCTGTTCCACGCCTTTTCGCTCCCTTGCTCCCTGCCGGGGCCCCCGGCGAGCGATTTGTGCTCGCTGGGCGGCTCGCTCCCTGTTTTCTGTTACGATTTGATGCATCCTTTATAGGAGTCGCATCCATGAGTGAATCGATCGCAGCGCCGGAGCTTTCAGCCGAACAGATCTCCAGCATCACGCGCCAGAACAATTACGGCACCTGGCGCTTCCAGAAAAGCTGGAAGCCGCTTACCATCGTCGATGCCGAGGGCTGCTGGTTCACCGACGGCGCGGGCAAGCGCTATCTCGATTTCAGTTCGCAGTTGATGTGCGTCAACCTCGGCCACAAGAACCCGCGCGTCGTCGAGTCCATCGCCGAGCAGGCGCGCGAGCTTTGCTACGTCGCGCCCGGCTACGCCACCGACGCCCGCGCGCGCCTGAGCTCGAAGCTCCTCGAAGTTCTTCCCCAGGGTCTGGAAAAATTCTTCTTCACCACCAGCGGCACCGAGGCCAACGAAGCCGCCTTCAAAATCGCCCGCATGTACACCGGCAAGAACAAAATCATCTCCCGCTACCGCTCCTATCACGGATCGACCGCGGGCTCCATCGCGGCCACCGGCGATCCCCGCCGCTGGGCCATGGAACCGGCCGGCAAAATCGCCAACGTCGTCTTCGCTCCCGAAACCAACTGCTACGACTGCCCCATCAAGCACACCTATCCCACCTGCAACATCGCCTGCGCCGACTACATCGAGCACATGATCCGCAACGAGAGCGACGTCGCCGCCGTCATCTTCGAGCCCGTCGTCGGCACCAACGGCGTTCTGATTCCGCCGCCGGAGTACTTCCCGCGCCTGCGCGAAATCTGCGACCGTCACGGTGTGCTCATGATCGCCGACGAAGTCATGGCCGGATGGGGCCGCACCGGCAAGTGGTTCTCCGTCGACCACTGGGGCACTGAAGCCCGACATTCTCGTCACCGCCAAAGGCATCACCTCGGCCTACGTGCCGCTCGGCCTCTGCGCCACCACTGCGAAGATCGCCGACTACTTTGAGGACCACTACTTCTCCCACGGCCACACCTACGAAGCCCACCCCTCACTCTCGGCCCCGCCGTCGCCACCATCCAAGAGATGCAGCGCCTCAAGCTGGTCGAGCGCGCCGCCGAACTGGAGCCTTACTTCGCGAAAAAGCTGCTTACGCTCAAGGACAAGCATCCATCGATCGGCGATGTCCGCGGCCTCGGCCTCTTCTTCGCCGTCGAGATCGTGAGGAACCGCAAGACCAAGAGCCCTTCAACACCATGCAGCGACAAAGTCGAAGGCAAGCCACTCGTCGTCGACCAGATCGCCGCCAAGATGATGGCGCAGGGCGTCTCGATGCAGGCCTGGGTCAGCCACTTCGTCGTCGCCCCTCCGCTCATCGTCACAAAGGAAGAGCTCGACCTCGGCATCGCCGCCCTCGACGAGCATCTCGCAATCGCCGACGCCCTGGTCGAATAGCCATGCGCGCCGGAGGCGCAACGTTCGTTAGCCCCGCGCTTCAGCGTGGGGAAAATGGATTCCTCAATTTCACTCGGAGTCTCGTAGGGACGGCGTACAGCCCCACCCAAGATTCGCGTGAGTCCGATCGCAAGAATCTCAACAAGCAAACGTTGTGTCAGGGCACGACTTCACAGCTTGCTGAAGAACTCCTTCACGGCCACAAGAAGTGTCAGGGCACGACTTCACAGTTTGCTGAAGAACTCCTTCACGGCCACAAGAAGTGTCAGGGCACGACTTCACAGTTTGCTGAAGAACTCCTTCACGGCCACAAGAAGTGTCAGGGCACGACTTCACAGCTTGCTGAAGAACTCCTTCACGGCCACAAGAAGTGTCAGGGCACGACTTCACAGCTTGCTGAAGAACTCCTTCACGGCCACAAGAAGTGTCAGGGCACGACTTTACAGCTTGCTGAAGAACTCCTTCACGGCCACAAGAAGTGTCAGGGCACGACTTTAGTCGTGCCGAAAAATGGCACAACACGCGAGGGGCTTTAGCCCCTGAGGGTTGTTTCAACCCTTCGGAGGGAGCAGGGGCCTTCAGGCCCCTGAAACAAAACCTCCAAAGAAACGGGCTTCAGCCCCGGAGCTTTCATTCAAACCTGAGCGCAAGGCCAACTTCGGGCTGTACCGCCGGCCTCCCGGCCTGCACCGCACCACCTTAGCCGCGCCTTCTAATTCGCCCTATCCCCTCTCCGCAAATTCAAAAGCCAATAGACACCAGCAATTCCCCGGTGCTACTCTGCACCTACCCCCGACGCCTTGAACTTAGCAGAACTCCCACTGCCCGCTTCCCACGCAAGGCAAGTGCCTAACCCCATTTCGGAGGGACCCGAACCATGCCAATCTGCCGTGCCATGAAATCTCTGCGGATCGCCGCCGTGCCGGTGCTCCTCATCCTCTTCGCGATTGCAGTCGTTGTCACCGCTCGCGCGCGGGCAGCATCGCCCGATGCCGCCGCAGTCCAACTCCAGCCCTACACCGCCCCCGACAAGAGCGCCTCTGCCGGTGTGCCTTCCGGATGGCAAGTCACAAATGCCGGCCGCGGTGCCATTGCTATGGCAGGTCCGCAAGGCGAAGCCGTCAACGTCCAGGTAATCGTCGCGCATGACGGTCCGTTTCAGCTCGGGCAGAAGGGTCCCAGCGGCGCCAATTTGACCATGCCCTCCTCCGCAAAACTTTCTGACAAGCTTGTCATGGTTCTTCAGCAGCAAGCGGCCCTCAACGGAACGCCGGTTCCACTGCTCAAGTACCTTTATGCGGAGCCCATCAGAATGCCATCCGGTATGGGCCAATGCGGCATGTTTGCCATCAGCGCCGCCGGGGGCGCCAATCCGGGCGACGCCATGGGCATCTTCTGCTCGCTTGGCGACAGCTCCGCAAAATTCTTCAAAAGTTTCCTCATGTGGGGTGCGGCCCCCGCCACGATTGCCGCCCAGACTGTGCCTACGGTCGAGGCCGTCTTCAAGAGCTACAAATTAGCTCCCGGTTGGACGCAGAAGATTCTTTCTCCCTACACGCCCGCCGACGCAACAGATCCCGGGCCGGGCGGCTCAGGATATCCCAGCAGCGCGAATGCAAGCACAAACCCTGGGCCAGGCTCCAGCGGCGGCTACAACCCAGGACCCGGCGGCTCCGCAGGATACCCGACCCCTCCGCCCCCCGCCAACAGTGCAAAGACCCCTACAGACGATGGACCCGGCCTCGGCGGCGGCTACAATCCAGGACCCGGCGGCTCCGGATACCCGGCCCCTTCGCCCACCGCCAACAGCTCAAAGACCGCCACCGACGATGGACCCGGCCTTGGCGGCGGCTACAATCCAGGACCCGGCGGCTCCGGATACCCGGCCCCTTCGCCCACCGCCAACAGCTCAAACACCGCCACCGACGATGGGCCCGGCCTTGGCGGCGGCTACAATCCAGGACCCGGCCTCGGCGGCGGCTACAACCCCGGGCCCGGCGGCTCCGCAGGATACCCCTATGACCCAACGGACCCCAACGCATCGTACTCCGCGGCGCTCCTGCGCAATCAGCAAGTCATCGACCGCGGCTTCGTTTGCGTTGACGCCAGCATCGCCGGCAACGGTTCATCCCCGCACACTCCAGCCGAGTGCAGTGGATGGAAGCCGAACTTCTAAAGCAGGTAGCCCATTCATCGATCCATCTCCCACCCGAGCTTCGCAAATAGATAACGCTGTGCCCCATTCATCGCGGCTTTATCGCGATGAGTGGGCGCGCGAGTTCCCGCCATCCACCCCGGAATTCAAACCGACGAATCGTTCACGCACGAACGCAACTCCGCATCGCTCTTTCGAATCCTTTGATCGTTTTAATCCCGAAGCAGAGCTTTCAGGCCACTTCTTCCGCTCTCTCCGCAGGCGTCACCGGCGCTGCGAACTTCATCATCGCCACATACGTTGCACCCGCCGTGAAGAAGCCCACGAACCATGCGTAGTCATAGAGGAAATGCAGGCTCGGCACCCAGACGCCCACCAGCGCCAGCCCAACGCCTAGTCCCAACGCGATGAGCGCCCGCGGATTGACGCCCTTCGTGTAGTGGTACACGCCCTCGCGGTGGTAGAGCGAGTTCACGTCGAGCTCGGTATGGCGGATGAAGAAGTAATCGCACACCATGATCCCGGCCACGGGACCGAGCAAGCCTGAGTAGCCAACCAGCCAGCCGAAAATGTAAGAGTCCGGCGTGGCCAGCAGCTTCCACGGGCACATCGCCAGGCCGAGAAATCCCGTGATCAATCCCCCCGTCCTGAAACTGATCAACCGCGGATAGAGATTCGAGAAATCGTTCGACGGAGAGACAACGTTGGCGCCGATGTTCACGTTCAGCGTAGCCACCAGCACCGCGATCATGGCCACAAACGCCACCAGCGGCTGATGAAACATTCCGATCAACTCGACCGGATCCCAGATCGGCCTGCCGAACAGAACCGATGAAGCAGAAGTAACCGCGATGCCGAGAAACGTGTAGAGCACCATCGCCACCGGCAAGCCAAACGCCTGCCCCCACGACTGCGCACTCTGAGACTTCGAGTAGCGCGTAAAGTCAGGAATGTTCAATGCCAGCGTGGCCCAGTAGCCCACCATCGCCGTGAGCGACGGGAAGAACACAGCGAGGAATTCATGCGTGGAATGGAATCGGCTGGGCGTGGAAAGCATGGCGCCGAAGCTGCCCGCCTTCACGCGCACCCAGATTAGCAGCGCCGCAGCCATGATAAACATGAACGGCGCGCCGAAGGCCTGCAGCCGGCGAATCGATTCCACGCCGCGCCAGACGACAACCATGTTCAGCAGCCAGAAACCCAGAAAGCACGCCCACAAGATGCCGCGATTGCCTGTTGTCGACGGCCAGATCACGCTCAGCATTGCGTCAATAGCGCTGCCGCCGATCCACGATTGGATGCCGAACCATCCGCAGGCCACCACCGCGCGCAGCAGCGCCGCAAGATTCGCCCCGCGCACGCCAAACGACGCGCGCAGAAACACCGGAAACGGAATGCCGTACTTCGCGCCCGCGTGCGCGTTCAGCAGCAAGGGAACCAGCACGATCAGGTTGCCGAGCAAGACCGTGCCGAGCGCCTGCTTCCAATCCATGCCGTTCGCGATCAGTCCCGACGCCAGCCGGTACGTGGTGATCTCCATGCACATCGAAAACCACAGCGCCATGTAGTTGTAAAAACCCCAGGTTCGCTGCTCCGGCCCAGTCGGCCGCAGATCGCGATTCGATAGCGATGGATCGACAGTGCTCACGGAACCTCCTGCGCGGGGTCGCTGCTCTAATTCGAATTTATGTTCAGAACAATAAAGATGCCATTAGGGGCAGCGTGCGCCGGGGCAGCACAACTGTCGTCCTCGCAAGAACAAGCAAGCAGCTAGGAGCTAGCGGCTAGAAGCTGTCGTCCTCACTTCCACGCCCCTCCGCGCGCCTCGCGCCGCAGATACTTTCCGCGCCCCGCCTTGCCGATGAACTTTCCGCCGCTCACCACCAGCTCCCCGCGCGAATACACATCGCGCGCGTTGCCGCGCACGCGGAAGCCCTCGAACATGGAGTAGTCAACCTTCATGTGATGGGTCTTGGCGCTGATCGTGTAGTCCTCTTTTGGATCCCAGAGAACCAGGTCCGCGTCGCTGCCCGCGGCCAGCACGCCCTTCTTCGGATACATGCCGAAGATCCGCGCCGGCGCTGTCGACACTAGCTCAACGAACCGGTTGATGGAGAAATTTCCCTGCCCCACGCCGTGGTGGTGCAGCAGTTGCAACCGGTTCTCGATACCCGGCCCGCCGTTGGGAATCTTCGTGAAGTCGTCCTTGCCCAGACTCTTCTGATCTTCAAAACAGAACGGACAATGATCCGTCGACACCACTTGCAGATTGTCCCTCCTCAGGCCCTCCCACAACTTGGGCTGGTTCTTCTTCTCGCGCAGCGGCGGCGTAAACACATACTTTGCGCCGTCCCAGCCTTTGCCTTCCATGTTGTCTTCAATCGAGAGCAGCAGATATTGCGGGCAGGTTTCGGCAAAAGCCGGCAATCCGCGATCGCGCGCTTCGCGCACCTGGTTGAGCGCGTCTTCACTCGAAAGATGCACGATGTAAATCGGCACTCCAGCAATCTCCGCCATCGCAATCGCGCGATGCACCGCTTCCGCTTCAGCCTTGGTGGGCCGCGACAGCGCGTGATAAATCGGCGCCGTCTTGCCCTCGGCCAACGCCTGCTGCACGATGACATCAATCACCGAACCGTTCTCCGCGTGCATGCAGATGAGCGCGCCGTTCTTCGCTGTCTGCCGCAGCGCCTTGAAGATGGTGGCGTCGTCAACCATGAGCACGTTGGGATAGGCCATAAACAGCTTGAAGCTGGCCACGCCTTCGCGCACCATGTCGTCCATGTCTTCGAGACCGGCGTCGGGCAGGTCGGTCACAATCATGTGCAGACCGTAGTCGATGCACGCCTTGCCCTCGGCCTTCTTCCACCAGGTGTCGAGCGCGGTGCGCATTTTGGTGCCCTTGGCCTGAATAGCGAAATCCACAATCGTCGTCGTCCCGCCGATCGCCGCGGCCCTCGTGCCCGTCTCAAAATCGTCGGCCGAATACGATCCGCCGAACGGCATGTCGAGATGCGTATGCGCATCGATTCCGCCCGGAATCAGAAGCAGGCCCGTCGCATCGACGACGATCTCCGCCGAGCTTGCCGGAATCCCCGCGCGGATTTCCTTAATGGTTGCGCCATCGATCAGCAGGTCCGCCTTCACGCTGGCGTCAGCATTCACTACCGTCCCGTTCTGAATAAGCGTTTTCATAATGGCATCTTCCTCATTTCTTGCCGCGCTTGAATCGCGCCTGCCTCAGCCGTTAGTACCGTGGCCGCTCGATTTAGTAATCACCCGAATGTAGCGCCGGCCTCCTGGCCGGCTGTAGCGCGGGCGTCCCCGCCCGCGCTCGTCCGTGGCTAATTACCAATCCATAAAGTCGCGATACTAATCTCCGCTGGTTGGCGCCTCACACGCCGCGCCTTTTGTCCGCTCCGCCCAGGTCTCCGGAGCCACGTCCTTATCGACTCGCACCATCGTGATGCATCCGTCCACCGGGCACACGCAGGAACACAAATTGCAGCCCACGCACTCGGTTTCATCCACGCGCGGAATCCGCGCGAGCGGCGTGGGGTACGGCCCCTGCGCAAAGGCCGCCTCGCGCTCCTTGCGCGTCACCGGCGTCTCCGCAATCGACGCAAGGCTCTCGGCCTGCTCCGCAGCCGGCGTCCGATGCAGCTCGACATGCCCGTCCACCGGACCGGAAACGCGGTCGAGATGAATGCACTGATGCGCGCCGTCCCAGCATGCAATGTGGCACAGGTCGCAGCCGATGCACTTCTGCTCGTCGATGCGCGCCACAATTTTGAAATTCAGATTCAGGTTCTTCCACTCGGTGACTCTTGCCACCGACAGCCCGCGGAAATCCTCGATGGTCTTGAAGCCTTTCTCGCGCATCCAGTCGTCGAGGCCCTCGGCCATGTCCTCGACGATGCGGTAGCCGTAATGCATCGCCGCCGTGCACACCTGCACCGTGCCGCAGCCCAGCAGCATGAACTCTACCGCGTCGCGCCACGATCCGATGCCGCCAATTCCAGAAAGCGGCAGCGCCGCCTCCGGATCGGCCATAATCTGCTGCACCATGTTCAACGCAATCGGTTTCACCGCCGGTCCGCAATAGCCGCCGTGCGAACTCTTCCCGTCCACGTTCGGCCGCGGCACAAAAGTATCCAGATCGATGCCGGTAATCGAATTGATGGTATTGATCGCCGACAATCCATCGGCTCTGCCGCGTTTAGCCGCACGCGCCACGACACGAATGTCAGAGATGTTCGGCGTGAGCTTCACCAGCACCGGCGTTCGCGCTTTCTCCTTCACCCATCCAGTAATCATCTCCGCGTACTCCGGCACTTGGCCCACCGCCGAGCCCATACCGCGCTCGCTCATGCCGTGCGGACAGCCGAAGTTCAGCTCCAGCCCGTCCGCTCCCGCATCCTCGGCGCGCGCCACAATCTCGTGCCACGCCTCTCGGTTCGATGCCACCATCAGCGACGCAATCACCGCGTTCTTCGGATAGCGTTTCTTCACTTCTGCCATTTCGCTAAGGTTTTGTTCGACGGTTCGGTCGCTGATGAGCTCGATATTGTTGAAGCCCATAATGCGCTGACCGTTCCAGTCCGTGGCCGAGTAGCGCGAGCTCACATTCACCACTGGCTCGCCGATGGTCTTCCACACCGCGCCGCCCCACCCCGCGTCGAAGGCGCGCATAATCATCTCACCCGTATTCGTGGGTGGCGCCGACGCCAGCCAGAACGGATTCGGGCAGTTAATCTTTCCCGCAAAATTCCGCACGCCAATGTCAGGCATGAACCACCTCCGCAGATTTCAACATCGCCAGAGCGGCGCGCTTGCCGCCGGCCACCGCATCCACCACTTCGCGCCCGCCGTTCACGCAATCGCCGCCCGCAAAGTATCGCGGGTTGCCCGTCTGCCCGGTCTCGCGATCGGCCACAATGCGCCCGTCGCGCACTTCTACGCCGCGCAGCTCCTGCAACAACTCAGTCAGCGGCGACTGGCCGATGGCCGGCACCACCAGGTTGCAGTCGATCGTCGCTTCAGAATCCGGAACCACTTCGAGTTTGCCTTCCGCCTGCCGCACCTGCACCGTTTCCAGCAGCAACCGGCCATGCGCCTCCGTCTTGATCGCCAGCGGCAGCCTGCGCCACAAAAATTGCACCCCTTCCTGCTTCGCGTGCTCGTACTCGAAGTCGAAGGCCGACATCTCCTGCTCGCTGCGCCGGTAGAGCATATAAACCGTCGTCGCTCCCAGCCGGCGCGCGGCGTTGGCGGCATCAATCGCCGTGTTTCCCGCTCCCACCACCACCACCGTCCCGTGCAGCTCGCGCAGATGGCCGGTCTTGTACGCAGCAATCAATTCCAGGGCGTTCATCACGCCCTTGTTGTCTTCGCCGGGAACATTGAGCCGTTGCATCGCGCCCAGTCCCAGCCCCAGAAAGACAAAATCAAATTCCGCCTCCAGCGCTTCCAGTGCCGCGGCAGAATCGACTTCCACGCCACAGCGAAACTCCACGCCCAGCTTCCGAATCATCTCCACTTCGCGCACGCTGTCGGCGGCGCGCAGCTTGTACTCCGCCACGCCGTAGGTATTCAATCCGCCCGGCAGTTCGCGGCGTTCGATCACCGTGGCCCCCGCGCCCGCTCGGCACAGCGCCGCCGCACACGCCAGCGATGCCGGCCCGCTCCCGATGCACGCTACGCGCAATTTTTCCGTTCCCGCCGCTTTGGCCGGTGGCGTCTCGCCGGACGCCCAAAAAGCATCCATAGCGTGCCTCTGCAGCAGCGCGATCTGGATCGGCTTGTAATTCTGGCGCAGCATCACGCACGCGCCTTCGCACAGCACGTCGACTGGACAGACACGTGCGCAACTCCCGCCCAGAATGTTGGCATCGAGAATGCGCAGCGCCGACCCGCGCAGATTGCCCGAGGCAATGCGCTTGATGAATCCCGGCACGTCGATATGCGTGGGACACGCGGCCGTGCACGGCGCATCAAAACAGTTCAAGCAGCGGTCGGCTTCAATCACCGCCGCCTGCGCAGTCAGCGCCGGTTTCAATTCCCCAAACCGCGCCTTCAGATGCGGATCGTCCAATAAAGTTGCTGTGCTCATGCCGTCCCCTCTGCCTTACGACGCCACCAGCGGCCCATACAAATCGGGCCGTCGGTCGCGATAAAACTGCCAGGTTCGCCGCACCTCGGCGAGCTCGTCCAAATTCAAATCGGCGGTCAGTACTTCATCCTTGTCGCGCGAAGCTTCGGCAATAATCTTCCCCCGCGGGTTGCAAAAGTAACTCGACCCGTAAAACTCGCCGATGTTCCACGGCGCTTCAGTGCCCACGCGATTGATGGCGGCAATAAAATATCCATTCGCCACCGCGTGCGCCGGCTGCTCCAGCTTCCACAGGTACTCGCTCTTTCCCGCCGTCGTCGCCGAAGGGTTGAAAACAATCTCCGCGCCCGCCAATCCGAGGCAACGCGCGCCCTCGGGGAAATGCCGGTCATAACAGATATAGACGCCGATTTTCGCAAATCCGAGATCGAAGACCGGGTAGCCCAGGTTGCCGGGACGGAAATAGAACTTCTCCCAGAAGCCCGGCGCCGTGTGCGGGATGTGCGTCTTGCGATATTTTCCGAGATATGATCCGTCGCCCCCGATGACCGCCGCGGTGTTATAGAAAACACCTTCCTGTTCCACTTCATACACCGGCACAATCAACGCCATGTGCAGTTCTTTCGCCAGCCCGCGCATCAGCGTCACCGTGGGCCCGTCAGGAACCGCTTCCGTCATCTCGTACCATTTCACCTCTTGCTCGGCGCAAAAGTAGGGCCCGTTAAAGATCTCCTGCAGGCACACAACCTGCGCGCCCTGTTTCGCCGCCTGGCGGATCAGCCCCACATGTTTCTCCACCATCGCCTGCTTTTGTTTGGGCAGCGGTTCCGTTGCCGGGACTGCGTTAGAGGCCTGAATTATCGAACATCGAACCATGCGGGGCATTTCGCGCGATCTCCATCAAAAAGAACTGTGAGTCTTAGAAAGTAACCGAATTACGCCCATTCAGCAATAGGGCGTACCGGCCATGAAAGGCCTGCCTGTTCACCAGCAGCGCGGCCGGCTCCGTCGCGCCTCGGTTTGACTTCAACTGCCGCGAATCCAATAATCGAGAGGAATGAATATATATGAGGAGATCGTGAAGTTGCAACGCGAAGGGCGCCGCGGCGCGGTGGCCACTATTGTGAACTCGCGCGGCTCAATCCCCTCCTTCCAAAGCGCCAAAATGCTCGTCCGCGACGACGGCTCCATTGCCGGAACCATCGGCGGCGGCTGCGTAGAAGCTGAAGTGTGGCAGGCGGCGCGCGAGGTCATCGCCCAGGAAAAGCCGCGCAGCCTCACCTTCGATCTCAATCAGGATCCCAAATACGACACCGGCCTGGTCTGCGGCGGCACGCTCGAAATCTTCATTGAGCCCGTGTTGCCCTCATCTCTGCTTTACATCTTCGGCGGCGGCCACGTGGCCCTCGAGCTCTTCAAGGCCGCCCGCAATGCGGGCTTCGAGTGCATCGTCGCCGACGATCGCGAAACCTACGCCAACCCCGAACGCTTTCCCGACGCCGTCCAGATCGTTGCTCGCGAGTTCGACGAGACCTTCAAGGAACTCGCTCCCGCCGAGTCGTCCTACATCGTCATCGCCACCCGCGGCCATCGCGACGACATGCGCGTCCTGCGCTGGGCCGTGCGGAACCCCGGCGCGCTACATCGGCATGCTCGGATCCAAACGCAAAGCCATTACCGTCTTCCGCGAACTCACGCGCGAAGGGCTCAGCCCCGAGCTGTTCGATCGCGTCCACTCGCCGGTCGGCCTCGACATCGGCGCCGTCACTCCCGAAGAGATTGCCGTCTCTATCCTCGCCGAACTCATCGCCGTCCGCCGACGCGCCGAACGCGCTTTACCGCACATGAGCTGGTTCCAAAGCGCGAGGCACACGGCCGCCAACGAAGCAGTGGCTCCGAGCGAAACCATCTCGTCACCGCTCCCGCATTCTTAGTTCACAGTTCTTAGTCACTCGTCCTCGCTCCCTCGCTCCCTGTTTTCTTGCTCCTTTGCTCCCTGTTTTCTTGCTCTCTCGCTCGCTGTTTTCTTGTTCCCTCGTTCCCTTGTTCCCTGTCCCGTTTTCGCTCCCTGCCGGGGACCCCGACGGCTCCGCCGCTGGGGTTGCTTGCTCCCTGTCTTCTCTGGCGCTATCTTCTCTCTATGCAAGAACCCGTTCAACTCGCCGGGCTCGTTCTAGCTGCCGGTGACTCCACGCGCATGGGCACCGATAAGGCGATGCTCCCGTGGCCTCCTCCGCCGCCGGGCGCGACCGATCCGCCGCGCCACACGCTGCTCTCTGCCGCGCTCTTAGCCTTCGACCCATTCACGCGACTCAACATCGTCGTCGCCGGCAAGAATGCCGATGCCATCGCCATCACCGTCGGCGCGTGCGGCGCTTATCTCGTCCGCAACCCCACTCCTGAAAAAGGCCAGTTCAGTTCCTTGCAGATCGGCCTGCGCGAACTCCTCGACCGCGGTTGCGACGCGGCCATGATCACGCCTGTCGATTGCCCGCCGCTCAGCGCTGCTTCGCTGGAGCGCCTCCATCACGCATTTCTCGGCGCGCTCGCCGCCGGCTCCTGGGCCGTCGCCCCTGAGAACGATGGCAAGCACGGCCATCCACTCTTCGCCAATCGCAAACTCATCGACGCTTTTCTCAGTGCGCCCGTCACCGGCAATGCGCGCGAAGTGCTTCACGCCCACGCCTCTCGCATCATATACGTTCCGGTCCCCGAGCCGCTGGCTAAGGCCGGGCTCAACACGCCCGATGACTACGCCGCGCAGGGCTTAGAGTCTCCGGCGTCGACCCTTTAGTTTTTCTTTGAAAGCTGTTGCAGCACCGCCTCGAGCGCGTCCATCGCCAGGTGGCTGGCGTGCGACGACGCCTGCGGCAATCCGCCCACCGCGCGCAGCAGCTCTTCCCGGCTCAGCTTCCGCGCCTCGTCCATGCTCTTCCCGCGCACCAGCTCCGTCAGCGCCGAGCCGCACGCCATAGCGGCCACGCAACCCTTGGCGCGAAACGAATTTCCTCGATCCGGCCGTCTGCAATTTTCAACGTGAGTTCCAGAATGTCGCCGCACGCCGGATTCTCGATCCGCGCCGACGCGTCCGCATCGGCAATCGTCCCCGCATTGCGCGGGTGCTCAAAATGATCGAGAACTTGCGGCGGAATACATTCGGCGTGCCTCATGCAGATCGCTGTCCTGTCCAACCGCCAGCTCTTTCACTTTCCTTTGCGCCTAGCTGGTACACGCTCCTGCTCCTCACTTCGCCGCCTGCGCTACTTCTGGGCACTCCAGAATCTCGGTCACCAGAAACAAATCCGCCAGCAGCGCGCGCAAATGGATCGACGCATTCAGATTGTCGATCAGCTGCGAACCGATCGCCGGTTGCGCCAGCACCAGTTCCATCGCCGCCATCGCGCTCTCCGCGTCGCGTTTCAGCACGGCGAAAAACGCCTCATACTTTGCCGGCGGGCCCAGTGCTGCTGTGCAACCGTCTCCGCGCAACTCCGTTCCAGCCCGCGCATCGCCTCCACGGCGCGCGTCAACTGCGCTCTTAGTTCGCTGCCTTCGTCGTTCGCCAATCCCCGCGCGGCATAGGAGAGCGTGAATTCGTAGCACTCCTCAATCGTCTCGAACTGTTCTGAATTCAGTCGCCATCGCTTGCGGCATAATCCTGCTTTTCCTGCGGAGCCGGCCGGCTTCTTTACAGCCCAGCGCCCGGTGTCGTGCTCCTCAAGATAGAAATCCCGGCTCATCCAGCCAAAGATCATCGACTTCGTAATCGGCAACTTCTCCGGCCGGATTCCCATGTACACATGCACCATCACCAGCGCGATCAGCCCCACTCCGGCCAGTCCGTGCAGCACGTACATCAGGCCCCACGTCATATCGCTGAAACAGATACGGATTGCGCACGAAGATTCCCGTCTGCACGCGCTTCATCATGAACAGGCCCGTGCCGATCACTGCCAGCCCGGCGAGCAGGATCACGCCGTGATAAAGCTTGTTCTCCAGCGGATACTTGGCAAATTTGTTCGGCAGCGGCGCATCTTTGCCAAAAAATCGCCGCACGCGATTCTTGGCGTCGCTCAGATCGGTCTTGTCCGGCCAGATCGACCAGAAATCCAGGAAGAACGTCGCGTGCACGATGTGAAACAGAATCGATACCGTCAGCACCAGCCCCGCGATCCAGTGATAGACCACCCAGTTAAACTGGATGCCCACCTTGGGCAGAAACGCCGTAAACAGCAGCGTGAACATCGACGCCGCCATGATCCAGTGAAACAGCCGCGCGGCCAGCGAATGCCGCGGCACGTGCTCCGGAATCGCCGCCGCATTCGCCTCAGCCTTGCGCTCCGCAAATCGCTTCGGCGGCTTCACGATGATCAGGTAAAGCGCGTGCACGATCATGAAGCACAATCCCGCGATCACCGCGATCCAGATCAGGCCCCACGCAATATGGATCGGGACCGACTTGTCCCCACGGACTCGTCGCCCACTGGATCAGCTGCGGCATGCCGCCTCCCTGCGCCTGAGTTCATCGGCAAGCACGCCATTCGTCTGCGGCTGTGCCGCGCCGGCGATCGCGCGCTTCACCAGATTCCGCATCAGCGGAATCTTGTAGCGCGTTGAACTGCAGCGGAACCGCGCCCTCGACCGCGAGCTTGCCCGCCATCTCGCCCGTGTCTGCATTCGCAGGCTTGCCGCGCACCGCATCTTCCACCGCTCTTCAGCCGCATCGGCCGCGGCGAAGCCGCATTCACCGCAATCCGGATGTCGCCGATCGTGCCGCCGCTCAGCCTTGATCGCCGACGCCACATTCATCAGCGGAAAGTCCCACACATTGCGGTCGCGCACTTTCTCGAAATAGAATTTCGCGCCCGCCCACGTCGCCGGAATGCGAATCGCCGTCAGCAGATCGCCCGGCCGCAACATATTGATCCGCGTAATATCGTCTCCGGCCCGACAAAATAATCTTCCGCATCCACAACCGCTCGCCCTTCGGCGTCTGCACCACAAACTTCGCATCCAGCACGATCAGCGCCGGAACCGAATCCGACGGATGCACAGCCACGCAGCGATTGGCGCCAAAGATCGCGTGCTCGCGATTGCGTCCCACCGGCGTATCGGCATAGCAAATGTTTCCGCCCGCGCGGTAGCACGGCCATCCGCCGCGGTAGTACCAGCAGCGCACGTCCTGCGATACGTTGCCGCCCAGCGTTCCCTGGTTGCGAATCTGCGGCGAAGCCACCAGCTCCACAGCCTCCGCCAGCACGCCGTAATCTTTTTGGATCGCCGCATGATTCGCGATCTCGGTCAGCGTCGTCATGGCGCCAATCTCCACGCCGTCGCCGGTCGCGCGAATGCCCTTCAGCTCCTCCACGCCGCTCAGATCCACCAGCACCTTCGGCTTCTTGATGCGGTCCTTCAGCCAGTCAAAGCTGTCCAGCCCGCCGGCCATCACCCACGCATCGTCGCCGTTCTGCTCCAGCAGCTTTTGTGCCTCCGCGGCAGAGCCCGGCTGCAGCAGGTCAAAAGCCGGCATTACATCTCGAATGACCGCCATGACTAACTCCAGTTCGCAGTTCTTAGTTCTCAGTTCTCAGTTATCAGTTCTCAGCGTGTCCTCGTTCGCATTCTCTGCGCTCTAAATCGACGCGGTGAACGGATGCTGCATCGGCCTTCCCGCTTCAAACGACGCCAGAATCGTATCCGCATTCACCGGCGCCCGCTGGAAAATCTCGTCGCCCAGCGCATCGCTCAGCGCATTCAGAATCGACGCGCAGCCTCCGCCCACCGGCGGCTCTCCCACGCCGCGCGCGCCCACCGGCGTCTCCGGATCGGGAATGTTCAGCGCCGCCCACTGCATATCCACCGGCACATCCAGAATCGTCGGCGGCTTGTTCTGATAAAAACGCTTCGCCACCGCGACGCCGTACTCAGGATCGAACACCCACTTCTGTCCGATCGCGTGCGCGATGCCCAGCATCGACCGTCCCAGCATCTGTCCGCCCAGCGAGTGCGGATGCAGCACCGTGCCCACGTCGCCATACGCCAGAAAATCCGTGATGTAGTACTTGCCCGTCTCCACATCGACTTCGACTTCGGCAAAGCTCGCCACAAAAGAAAACGTGTCGCCGTCGCGCGGAGTACTTGTCGCTGCGCCGCCACCACCAGCCCCTGCCCGGCCAGCGCCGCCACCGCCGTTTTCGTCTCCTTGTGCACATCGTCCGGCGCCTCGTGCCCGTCGTAGATGCCGCCCAGCTCAATGGCCTTCTGCGCCGCCTGCGCCAAACTCATCCCCGCGCCGCCGCCTTTGCGGAACACGCGCGCGTTCGTCGACTTCGTAATCCTCCGGCTTTCCGCCCAGCGACTTCGCCGCAACTTCCTGCAGCTTCTGCTTGCACTCCGTGGCCACGGCGTACGCCGCGCGCGTCATGGCGTGCGTAGTCTGGCTGCCGCCCGAAGCGCAGGTATACGGCAAGATCTTCGATGTATCGCCCCACACCACATCGCAAATCTCCCACGGCACGCCCAGCATCTCGGCGCCCGCGCGATGCACATCCATCACCGATTCGGTGCCCAGGTTGCCGATGCCCGAGTGGAAGCGCACGCGGCCCTCCGGCGTAATCACGATCAGCCCGTCGAATCCGATGGTCCCGCCTACGAAGCAGCTCAGCGAAACGCCCACGCCGCGCACTTTCGATCCCGTCCGCTTCGGCTGCGCCACGCGCTCCTGCCACTTGAACTGCTCCGCGCCCTGGTCCAGCGCCTGCTTCAAGAAGCAGCTCGTCGCGTGGGCGCGCTTGCCGTGATTCGGCGGCCCATACTCCGCTTTGCCTTCGGGGCAATTCACGCGCCGCAGCGCCACCTGGTCCACGCCCAGCTTGCGCGCCGCCTTCGCCAGAATCGGCTCCATGATCGCGATGCCCTGCATGCCCCCCGGCGCGCTCTGTGCGCTGCGCGGCGGCGTATTCGTCATCACCGTGACGCCGCGCCAGCGCATCGCCGGCGGCTGGTAGAGCAGCGACACAATCCGGGCCGACGAACCGCCATCGTCCTGGTTGTCATACGCCCCGCTGTTCGTCACCGTGTAGAAATCGATCGCCGTGATCCGTCCGTCTTTCGCGAACCCGATCTTCGCGCGCCCCAGAACGCTCGGCCGCGCGCGCCCGATGTAGTGCTCTTCCTCGCGGCTGATGCGCATCATCACCGGCGCATTCAATTTGCGCGACAGGATCGCCGGAATAATCAGGATCACGGAGCCGGTGATCTTGCTGCCAAATCCGCCGCCCGTGTATTCGCTGACCAGCACCACCTGGTCGTCTTTCAGATTCATCCAGCGCGCAATTGCCGGCACTGTCTGGAACGTGCTTTGCGTGCCCGTGTGCAAATAGAGCTTGCCGTTTTGCCAGTACGCCATCGCGGTGCGCGGCTCCAGGCACTGGTGGCTCACATCCGGCGTCACAAACGATTCGTCCAGCACCAGCGCGGCATTCCTGAAGCCCGCATCGAGATCGCCATACGTCCACTGGCCCGTTGGCTTTGCCCATGGGCAACCGCCCCTGGTCGTAGTCCGGCAAAGTCTGCATCGGTCCACTTTGAGCTCTGTAACCTGCTGCCCGGCGCTGCTTCGCGTCCACACATTTCCGTCCGCATGCGGATTCGGCCCACCCGGCCGCAAACTGTCCAGCGGATCGATCACGAACGGCAGCGGCTCCATGTCGATTTTGATTTTTTCGATAGCCTCGGCGCAGGTCAGCTCATCCACCGCCGCCACTGCCAGAATCGGACATCGCCCTGGAACATCGGCTCGTTCGTCAGCGCGCGCTCGCCCCACTTGTTGGCCTTGATGGTCTGCCCGTTGTCGTTCAGATAATCAGCTTGCGCGGGAATATCGTCAGCGGTCAGCACCGCCTTCACGCCCGGCATCGCCAGCGCCTCGCTCGCATCGATGCGCGTGATCCGCCCATGCGGCATGGGGCTCAGCACCAGCCGGCAAAACAGCATTCCCTCCGCGCGAAAATCCTCGGCATACTTCGACTTCCCCGTCACCTTCGCCACCAGGTCGGGCGTCGTGTAGTCCTTGCCGATCAGCTTGTACCCAGTGCCGTACGGCCGCGGCTTTTCCTGCTCGGCCTCGATCGCGCTTTCTTGTGGAGTGGGAGTGTCCGCCATAGCTCAGGCCCTCGCTTTCCCGGCAGCAGGCACGCCGTTCCGCATGTTCTCCGCGCCGCGCATCATCGCGTCCAGAATCTTGTTGTAGTCCTGGCAGCGGCAAAGATTGCCGCTGATGCCGTGCGCCAGCTCCGTGCGCGTGGGAGCAGGGTGCGTTTTCAGAAATCCCACCGTCGCCATGATGAAGCCCGACATGCAGAACGCGCACTGGAAGCCCTGCTCATCCACCACCGCCTGCTGCACCGGATGCAGCGTGCCATCGTCCGCCGCCAGGCCCTCGATCGTCGTCACCTTGCGTGCCGCGCACCGTGTTGGTCAGCACCGAGCAGCTATAGTGCGGCACGTCGTCGATCAGCACCGTGCAGGCTCCGCACTCCGCGCGATCGCAGCCCAGCTTGGTTCCCGTCAGCCCCAGCTTGTAGCGCAGCGTCCAGGCCAGCGTCTCCTGCTTCATCACTTCCACGCGGACGCATCTGGCCGTTCACGTTCAGCGTGATCAGCCGCTCGCCCGCCAAACGTCCTTCGCCCGCCCGGCGCAAGAATCCGGTAGCTGGCCGCGCCCACTACGGCGCCTCCGGCAATCACGCCGAGAATGAACCGGCGTCTCGTAATCGATTTCGATGAGTCTTGTCCCGCTTTGGGATCGTCCGCTTCCGGCATCGCAGTTTCTCCGGTTTCAGGGTTTGCCTGGGATCGTCTCGCTGGCCTGCGGAATCCGGTTCTTGATTCTTGCGGAGATTGCGCCGTCGCTTTTCGAAAGGTTCGCGCGGCGCTTGCCGTTATCTTATCGCCGCTGCCTCAGCCGATGCAAAACTGCCCTTTGAGGGGGCGGAAATGTTGATGAAATGGAAGCCGCGATTTGCCGCTGAGACACGGACAATCGCTCGAACGGCCAGATTGCCGCAGGCCAAGTGTGCGGCGTAAGATTTGCCCATGCTTCCCCTTACCTCGCGCAATCTCCGGGTTGCGCTCCTGGTGATGTTTGCCGGCTGCGCGCCCCACATGCGGGGCGACGCGAGTGCTGGAGCCGCTCCTGCGGCCCACGCGGAGAACGCAAGCCAGCCTGCCGGTCAGTCGAGTCAGTCCGACGGCGAATGGCGTTACCATTTCGGCGATGATCCCGACGGCAAACTGGGCTGGGCCGATCCCAACTTCGACGACAGCGCTTGGCCCGTCGCGACGCAAGGCCGCTGGCCATTACCCGCTTTCTATTCCGATGGCTTTATGTGGGTGCGGGCTCGCGTCCCGGTGCCAGGCGGTGCCACGGGCCCGCTGGCCATTCGCGATACGCAGAATTTTGGTGCAACAGTCAGTGGCTTCGTTGCGGCAGACGAGGTCTTCGTGAATGGCGTCCCGATGGGCGGTCGAGGCGCTTTTCCGCCGCACGTAGAACTAAGCGTCCGTGGGCGCGATTCGGTTTTCGACCTGCCCCCGGGCCTGGCTGCTCCGGGAAAAACCGTCGTGGTCGCGTTTCGAGCCTGGTATCCGCCAGATGTGCGCTGGCCGGGCAATTTCGGCAGCGAAATCTTCGCCATCGACGCGAGTCGCACTCTGCACCTTGCCGCTTATTCAGACCACACAGCCGCCCTGCTTGCGGGCGGTCCCGATTTGGCTCTCAACCTCTTAATCGGTCTCATGGCCTTTGGACTACTCGTCCTCTGGCGTCGCACCGGTGACCGCGGACTGCTGCTTTGCGGGCTGATGCTGCTGACGCCGGTCTTCAATATTCTCGGCACGGTATCCGAGATGGGACTTATCACGTGGTCGTGGCGGGTCGATTCAATAGTTTGGGTCGCGGCCAGAACTTTCGCCATGCTTGTGACGGTTGAATTCGTCTGGACGATTCACGATCTCCCCGGCCTTCCAATCAAGCGCCTGGCTCAGACCGCAATGGTGGTCCGCAATGTCGCCGATCTGATTGTGAGGCTGGCGATCGCTCCGTCCCTGATCGTTTACTGGTCGGGTGTGGTGAGGATCCCGGTGGGCAGTCTTGTGGATTTCTTTGTGCTCGGGGCCAATCTTTGGGCGCTCATCTACAGGAAACGCACCCGGATGATCGCCGCAGCGGTCGCATTGATTCCACTCTCGGCGCTCCTGGAAAAATATGGCATCCTCACGGGCGGCGCCGTTGGCCCCTTCCATGTGGACTATTTCAACCTGGCGGGTTTCGTCGCCGCGCTCGCCCTGTTCATCATGCTGGGGCAGCGCGCCTGGCTGGCGTGGCGGACCAGGGATGAGCTGCGCGTCGAACTGGAGACCGCGCGAGAGATGCAACAGCGGCTGGTCGCGCCTGCGGCCGATGTTCCGGGTTTCAAAGTCGAGAGCATCTATGAGCCCGCCAAGCTGGTCGGCGGGGACTTCTTTCGCGTAGTGCCCGAAAGTGGAGACGCTGTACTGGTGGTGGTGGGGGATGTCAGCGGAAAGGGACTGCGCGCGGCCATGACGGTCTCCGCTGTCGTCGGCGCTCTACGCAGCATTCCGCCGGTATCGCCCGCCTGGATTCTGAGCGCTCTGAACTCCGGTCTGGCTGGGCAGTTACACGGAGGATTCGTCACTTGCTGCGCTGCGCGGATCACGCGGGATGGCACGGCGACGATTGCCAATGCGGGGCACCTCTCGCCGTATCGGAGCGGAGTTGAAATGGAGGTTGAAACCGGGCTTCCGCTCGGCATCGTCCCTGAGGTCGAATACAAGGAGAGCCAGTTCGTGCTCCGGCCAGGCGAATGCCTGACTTTCCTCACCGATGGAGTTGTAGAGGCGCGCAACGCGTCGGGAGAGCTGTTCGGGTTTGAGCGGACGCTCGGCATCATCAACTCCGGCGCGGCCACGATTGCCCAGGCAGCAAAGGATTTCGGCCAGGACGACGATATTACCGTCCTCACCATAACCCGCGCCGCTACAGCGGTGTCGGAAATGGCATACCCGCATTCGAGCCAGCCAATTGCAGCCGGTCCTCGCATAACCGCGATAGAAGAATAAGCGCCTCGCCAATTCTCGGAAAATCAGCTCTGAGAGCGGCACTTGTTTTTGCAAGCTCAGGTTTGCTCTCAAGCCACAAGAAGCCGGCGGTGGTCAACTTCGGAAGTGTTCCGCGCGTTTGGCCGGCAGTGACGAATTTGCCTCTTCGCGCCGCTCGCGTTTAGCGCTTGTACTGTCCGCGCCGCGACGGCAGAATCTGCAGGCCCTCGCGGACGCCGGTGTCGTAATTCCGTCGATTCCAATGAAATTCCTTGCCCTTATTCGTCACTTCCGCAGGCCGAGGCACGACCTCGGGTTCCACCGTTACCGCGCGCGTGCCTCCTCCGTGCGCAATCGTTTCTTCCGCTTTTGCCGCTACGGGTTCAGGCTCCAGTCGCGGAACCACAGCCTCTGCCACCATGGTTCGCTCGGGAGCGGACGCAGCCGCATCCGCAGGTGCAAGGTTCTCGTTGCCCTTGCCCTCTCGCCCGGCATCCTTTTTCTGGTTGAGCTCTTTCACTCCCAACGAGAAAAGCATGCCTCTCAAGCCACTCAGCCGCGTCGGCATTTCGTCCGCGGCTTTTTCTTTCTCCCGCGCTTCCGCCGCGGCAGGAGCTTGTTCAACAGGCGCAGCAACAGAGTGCCACGCTCCCAGAAGCGGCTTGCGCGGCTCCATCGGCGCAGAATCGGTAGGCGCGGGCGCATCCGTTAACCACCATGGAGGCTCCTCCTGCATCCACCCGTAAGTCTCCTCGTGCCGTTTCTGGGCACGCGGTGTCTCCGTCCGCGGCGCGGGTTCTGGCTTCGGCTCTTCCATTGGCTTGAATGCAGGATGCGATGCGCTCCCCGCAAGGCAAAACATACCGGTTCAATGTCTCGCGGTCAACCGCGGCTGCCTCGCGCCGGCCTTCACGCGTCGTTCATTTCTCTGCCCTTGGCCTCGCGTCCCAATGCCGCCAGTCCCGCCAGCGCCACGGCCACCACGACCACGGTAACGGCCAGCACCGCCGGATAATTGCCCCAGCGTTCTGCTGCCAGCGCCTGGCCTTTTCCATTCCACGAGGTGATCAGCCCGCCCAGCTGGTAGGCCAGCCCCGGCGCAGTGGCCCGCACCGGGGCCGGCGACAACTCCGTGAGATACGCCGGAACCACGCCCCACGCGCCCTGCACCATGAACTGCATCAGCACCGCGCCGATGCCCAGCGTCACGGCCGAATGCCCGTAAGCGTAAAGCGGAATCACCGGAATCGCCAGCAGCGCCGCCGTGACGATGGCGCGCTTGCGGCCCCATTTCTCCGACAGCGCGCCGAAAACGATCCCGCCGGCAATCGATCCCAGCCCATACAGCACGCCAATCAGCCCGATCGTCTCCGGCGAGAGCTTGATCGCGACGGCCAGAAACGTCGGATACACATCCTGCGTGCCGTGCGAAAAACTCATGAAAGCCGTCATCAGCACCACCAGAAACAGAAACGTGGGCAGGAAACGCATCAGTTCCCGCGGCCACGCCGCCACTTCGCCGAGAGCCGCGCGCGATTTCCGTTTTTGCGCCGCCGCCAGCCACACCGGCGACTCCTCCACCCGCGCCTGCACATAAAACACCAGCAGTGCCGGCGTCGCGCCCAGGATGAACAGCCCCCGCCAGCCGATTGCCGGCAGCATCAAGACATGCCCGAACAGGTGCCAGTGAACGCCCGCAAAGAAAAGCCCGAAAGCCGCCGAGGCCAGAATCGAACCCAGCGCGTAGCCCTCCTGCAGAATCCCGGAGAACGTCCGCGCCCCTCCTTCGGCAGCGTCTCAAAGACCAGCGCCGCGCCCACGCCCCACTCGCCGCCCATCGCGATTCCGAACAGTGCGCGCAGCACCAGCAGCACATTCAGCGAAGGCGCAAAGGCGCAGGCCAGCTCAATCACCGAGAAGCTCAGAATGTTCACCATCAGCACCGGGCGCCGGCCATAGCGGTCGGCCAGCATGCCAAAAAGCAGCGCGCCCACCGGCCGGAAGGCCTGCGTCAGAAAAACCGCTCCCAACACCGCCGAGGGCTGCGGTGTGGAACTCCCCGGCAATGGCCTTAACGCAGAAGACCAGCAGAAAAAAGTCGAGGCTGTCGAGCGTCCAGCCCAGAAACGCGGCCACAAAAGCATGGCGCTGCGGGCGGGTCAGCTTGCGCAGGTGGTCGAGAACGGACATAGGCGCGAGAATAGCAGAGCCGCCGGTCGCATCCGCTTCCGCGTCGGCGCAAGTCGCATCATGCCGAGTCGCATCCGCATTCGAGATGCGCACAAAATAATCTGTTGCAACAAGTATCTTGTCTGGTGCATCTTACATTGGCAGCATGCAGCTCGGGGCTTTTGCCCTGCGTACAACCCAGACCTCACGGTCCCGCGCTCACCCAACTCCCCACGGCGGTCGCAGACCCAGCACTCGAAAGGAGTTCTCCACATGAAACGACTCGCAATTCTCACCGGCATTCTGGCCCTCGCCGCTCCCCTGGCCCTGGCGCAAACCTCCACCTGGGTCTCCGATCCCAACCACAGCGAAGTCGACTTCAGCATCATCCACATGAGCGTCTCCAAGGTGCACGGCCGCTTCGGCAATGTGAAGGCCACCATCGTCTACAACGAGGCCGACGTCACCAAGTCCACCGTCACCGCCACCATCGGCGTCGACACCGTCGACACCGGCGTAGACGCCCGCAACACCCACCTCAAGAGCCCTGACTTTTTCGACGTCGCCACCATGCCCACCGCCACATTCACCAGCACCAGCGTGGCCAAGAACGGCAACCATCTTACCGTCACCGGAAACCTCACGCTGCACGGCGTCACCAAGCCCGTGGTGCTCGACGTGGAAGGCCCCAACGGCTCCGATGACCGATCCCAAAGGACCACAAGTGCATGCCGGCTTTTCCGCCACCACCACCATCAACCGCACCGCATTCGGCATCGGCCCCAAGTTCCCCGCCGCCATGGTTGGCGACGATGTCAAACTCGCCATCGAGCTCGAAGCCATCAAACAGTAGAACTGCTTGCATAAATGGTGTCGTGAAAGGGCACGACTTCGCAGCTCGCTGAATAACTCCTTCGGGGTCGCAAGAAGTGAAAGGGCACGACTTCGCAGCTCGCTGAATAACTCCTTCGGGGTCACAAGAAGTGAAAGGGCACGACTTCGCAGCTCGCTGAAAAACTCCTTCGGGGTCGCAAGAAGTGTCAGGGCACGACTTTAGTCGTGCCAAAAACACTGCAAAATTTCCCGGGCTTTAGCCCCTGAGGGATGTTTTTCAAATGGCTCCGAGGATTTATGCAACCGATTCTAACGCCAGTCACACTGACGGCCTTGTGAAGGAACGCAAATTGGCAAACGCGCCCGTAGCCGATAGCTGTTGCCCCCGAGCAACTAGCTACTGGCCGCCGGCTACCAGCCTCTGGAGCCCTCGTCGATGGCAAACCTGAAGCTCGAAATTCAGCAGGCGCCTGCCTTCTCCAGCGTGGAAGAAGAGGCGCTCCTCAACCTGCTTCGCACCTCGGACTGCCTGAACCGCGCCTTCCAGCAGAAGATCGCGGCTGGGGCCTCACCGCCACCCAGTACAACGTTCTGCGGATCTTGCGCGGCGCCCGACCCTGCGGACTTCCCTGTGCCGCCATCGGCGACCGCATGATCGCCGCTGAGCCCGATATCACGCGCCTTCTGGCGCGCCTCAAGCGTCTCAAGCTCGTCCGGCAGCACCGCGACCGCCACGATCGCCGCGTAGTGTTGACCGAGATTACCGAGTCGGGCCTGGAACTGCTGCGCGCCATGGACCCGATGGTGCGCAGCGGCCCCAAAGAACTCCTCGGCCATTTACGCCGTACCGATTTGGCAGAGTTGATCCGGCTGCTCGAACTCGCGCGCCAAGCCTGCGCCAGCGAACCGGCGAAAGAATAAATTTGCAGTTTTGTGGATTCCCGGCGGAGGGCGCCGGATCGGGCTCTACGTGCCGACGACCTTTTGCGCCACCGTCACTTCGTCCGCGTCCGACTGGATGATCTTGTTGTGCAGGCAATAGAGCGCCAGCTCCAGCCGGTCTGAAACCCCAAGCTTGTCGTAGATCTTGCGCAGGTAATTCTTGATCACCTGCTCCGTCGTTCCCAGCTGGAACGCGATCTCCTTGTTGCGCTTGCCCTGCGTGATGCAGGTAATGATCGACATCTCTTTGGGCGAAAGCCGAGGCTGGTTGCGCGGGCTGACCAGAGCGGCCGCCTGCGCGCGATAAGCATCGATCACCCAGTTCACCGACTGGTTGTCGATCCAGGTCTCGCCCGCGGCAATGCGGCGCACGCAACGCACCAGCAGATCGGGAGAGATGGAGCGAGAAACGATGCCGCGAACGCCGCGCCGGTAGAGCTCCACGGTGTGGTTTTCGTCGCTGGCCACGGCCTGCACGATCAGCTTCACATCTGGAGCCAGACGCAACAGCTCGGGAATGACATTCGCCGTGCCGGCCAGCATGCTGCCTTCGAGCAGAACGATGTCGGTAGGATAGCGTTCGATGGCCGCACGCAGGTTCTCCAGCGAGTCGGCCTGCGCCACCACGCGGATATCGTCTTCAAGAGCGAACACCTTGCGGATACCCACACGGTAAATCGCCTGCGAATCCGCAAGAATCATGCGAATCGTGCCGGGCTTTACTGAAGTATCGGTGCTCTCGCCCTCGTTATGATCGTCCAGAATTTCCATAGTCGGCCACTGCCCCGCCAAGCCGCATCTCACTGCTCCGCAAATCGATATTCGTCGATCGTCGCCGCGGCGAGATGCTCGTTGTGGCTTGAGGAGCAGCGTACCACACGCCCCGTGCAGTGGACCAGAACGTCATGAGGCGTGCCTAGGATTGCGTGCGGCATGCGCATCGAAAATCGAATGTCTTGTCCGGCAGGCAAAGCTCTGTCCAGCGAGAAAAGCACGCCACTGGCGGAGATGTTCCGCGTCAGAGCTGGAACTTCCCCAGCTGACGTCGAAACCACCACCGGCAGGGCGAGAGGGAATCGCACCGCGCAACGCACCTCTTGCCGGCCATTTGCTGTGGCCTGCGCGCCGAACGGAAGCCGCACTTCTGCTTTTTGTAGCGTCATAATGTTTTTCCCCAATACCAATGCGCTTAATAGTCACTGTAACTACTTTTGTTCATTTGGCACAGGGCACTAAAGTTTCAAGACTGGTAACCCGCCAGCCATCCATTACTATGGTCCCGTTTCTTCGATTGCACATGATCTTGTGCGTTTCAGCGCTCAAACCGGCATCGTAACTTACCATTCCAAGTCTTCGAGTGCACTCAATAGTGTGCTTTTCAGCTCTAAATCCCCTTGCAGACCCCCTCTAAGGCTCTAAGCCAGGCGCGATGGGCGGCAACCCCGAGCTTTCGAATTTGGATGTTCGGAATCGCTTAATCTGCAAACCCCACTTTTGCCACTAAATAACGCCCTCGTCCCCTCCGGCTGCAAAACAGGGACCGAATCTCGGGTGGGAATCCTTCTTGTCAGGCGAATAAGGCGCGAAAATGGCAGGAGTAACTGCCATTTTGATTACTATTGTTGTATTCGATAGATTACTTAGGTGGAAAAAAAACTCAAATAACACTTTTGTGCTAGATTCCGTAACCCGATTGGGGATACTCTTTGGTTGCAAAGTTGTAGGGCGGATTGCCTCCGCCAGGAGAGATTTCCATGAAATCCGGTACGCTCAATATCCTTAAGGTCGTCTTCCTCGGACTGCTTGTGGTTACGGCATGCACAGCGAATGCAATTCCTGCTGGGCCGTTCCCCACGCCGCCGAGCTTCATTCCCGCCGGTCCGTTCCCGACGCCGCCTGCCTTTATTCCGGCTGGCCCGTTCCCGACACCGCCTGCGTTTATCCCTGCTGGCCCGTTTCCGACACCCCCAACGTTGATGTCCATTCCTGCGGGTCCCTTTCCGACCCCGCCGAGCTTCATCCCCGCCGGTCCGTTCCCGACGCCGCCCGCCTTTATCCCGGCTGGCCCGTTCCCGACGCCCCCGGTGCTGAGCTTCATCCCTGCGGGTCCGTTCCCAACGCCGCCCAGCTTTATTCCCGCTGGCCCGTTTCCGACGCCCCCGGCGATGAGCTTCATTCCTGCCGGTCCGTTCCCAACGCCGCCCAGCTTTATTCCCGCTGGCCCGTTTCCGACGCCCCCGGCGATGAGCTTTATTCCTGCCGGCCCGTTCCCGACGCCGCCCAGCTTTATTCCCGCTGGCCCGTTCCCGACCCCGCCGAGCCTTTCGTAACCGGCAGTTCGATTTCGAAAGTCACAGACGCTGCCTATTTGGCAGCGTTTCTGTTTAGGTAACTATCGTCAGCAGGGGTCCCCAACTTTCGTCACATTCGCTGTTAGACTCGGATTATCGCGGAATCGCGCATAGGTGGAACAGACACCGTGAGCCTGGATAACGCACTTTGGTTTGCGTATATTGTGGCCGAAGCCATCCTCATCGGGATGATCGGCTACAAGCGTTTCTGGCGCACCTTCCCGGTTTTCTTTACTTATTGCGTCTGGGATCTTTCCAGCAACATCACCGTCTACCTGATCAGCCGCTCTTACTCCCCGCAATCCACTTTCTATGCCAACACCTATTTGATTCAAACGGCCATCGACTCCTTCCTCCAGCTCGGTGTTCTCGTTGAATTGACGTGGTCCCTTCTGCGGCCGTTGCGCGCCTCCATCACCCGCGTTGCTTTGGTGCCCATCTGCGTCCTGGTTCTCATTGCAGGTGCAATCATCTGGCCCTTCGCATCGCTTCCCGGCATCGCCCATACGGAGAGAGTGGTTCACACCCTCATGCAGTTGCAGCAGACCGTCACCATTCTGCGTGTCTGCTTCTTCCTGGCGCTGGCCGCATGCAGCCAATGGCTCTCCATCGGTTGGCAAGACCGCGAACTTCAGGTAGCCACTGGGCTCGGCTTCTATTCCATCGTGAGCCTCTGCGTCGCCGTGCTCAACACGCATCAGACCAACCAATTCGAATACCGGCATCTCAACGAAATCGTCATAGGCAGCTATATCTTCTCGCTGCTTTACTGGCTTTACAGCTTCGCGCAGCAGGAAGTGGCCCGCCGCGAGTTCACTCCGCAGATGCAGAGCTTCCTGTTGACCGTGGCCGGCGCTGCGCATTCCTCGCGCGTCGCGCTTACTGAGTCCCGCTCAGAAAAGGCGCGGAAATCGGGAAAGCTCTGACACCGCTTTCACCTCCTGCTAAATTGTGCTTGTCAGCCTTCGCAGCAATGCGTACTCTCGCTCTCCAGAGAAGATTGCTATGAACCGTCGCGATCTCTTAAAGCTCTCTTCCTATGCTGTGGCGGCGGCCTCAGCGCCCGCGCTTAGTCAAACTGCTCCGGCGCCGCCTCACGCGTCGGTGCCGAGCGGTACCGTGCCCCGCTGGGATCTCCTCGAAATTCCTTTTTCGGGTCCCACTGCCGGCAATTCATTCCTCGACGTCTCGCTTGCGGTCTCGTTCCGCCAGAATAACCGGGTACTCACCGTCGAAGGCTTCTACGATGGCGACGGCAAGTACACAGTCCGCTTCATGCCCGATGCATTGGGCGAATGGTCCTGGACCACCACGAGCAACGCGCCCTCGCTCCACGGGCAAACCGGCGTTTTTCGCTGCGTCGCGCCCGCATCCGGCAATCGCGGCCCGGTCGCCGTGCGCGACGGCTATCACTTCGCCTACGCCGATGGCACGCCTTACGTCGAATGCGGAACGACCTGCTACGCGTGGGCCTTTCAGTCCGAAGCCACGCAGCGTCAAACCATCGAGACCCTCACCGCTTCGCCCTTCAACAAGCTCCGCATGTGCCTCTTCCCCAAGTGGTACCAGCACAATCGCAAGGAACCGGCCCTCTATCCGTTCCCGCGCAACGGCGAAACCAACGATTACTCCACATTCAACGTCGCCTACTTCCAGCATTTCGACCGCCTCATCGTCGAGCTCGACCGCATCGGCGTCCAGGCCGATCTCATCCTCTTTCATCCCTACGACAAGTGGGGCTATCAATCCATGCCCGCCGAGGTCGACGACCGCTATCTGCGCTACGTGATTGCGCGTTTCAGCGCGTACCGGAATGTCTGGTGGTCGCTGGCCAACGAGTTCGACCTGCTCGGTCCAAGACCACGGCCGATTGGGACCGCTACGCGCGCATCCTCGCGAGTACGACGCTTTCGACCATCTGCGCTCCATTCATTACAGCCGCTATCAATATGAATACGGCCGTGGCTGGTGCACCCATGCCGGCGTTCAGGATTCGCGCATGCAGCTTGGCGCGCAGTGGCGCAGCCGACTGGGGCAAGCCCGTCGTCTTCGACGAGTGCCGCTACGAGGGCAATATCGCATCGCGCTGGGGCAACATTTCCGGCGACGCCATGACGCGCCGTTTTTGGCAGGCCGCCGCGCAGGGCTGCTACTGCGGCCACGGTGAAACCTATCTCGATCCCGAATGACACTCTCTGGTGGTCGCACGGCGGCGTGCTGCACGGCTACAAGTCCCGCCAAAATCGCCTTTCTGCGCAAGCTTCTTGAGGAAACCATCGCTCTTGGTCCGGGCCCCATCGGATTCACCAACTTCAGCGACGACCCTATGGGCGCGCGGCGCGCCAACGACTCCGTGATCTTTTACTATTTCGACGAGCACCAGCCCGCGGAAGGAAACTTCCCGCTCCCTGAAGGCAAAACCTACACAGCCGAATACATCGACACGCTCGAACTCACGCGCACTCCGCTCCCGGGCGAGTACTCCGACAAAGCCGAAGTCAAGTTGCCCGGCACGCCCTGGGGCTCTCTCTGGTTCCGCCAGAAGGATCTGACTTAAGAGCCCTCTCACGCGCCGCCCGCATCCCGACAGTCGCGGGCGGCGATCCGGCCCAGCTGCGTCACGCCAATCACCTGCAGCGTCTCCCGTGGTTGACACCATGTTCTCAGTCAGGATAAATAGAGACAGTGGTGAAGGAGTTCACCCTTAACCGCTGTCCTCTCCCATAGGCCGGACAGATGATGACTCCTGACAGGGAATCCTGTTGCGGAGTCATGTCGCGGCGCGATCCCTCAACAATACTGAGTTCCGACCGGTCGCAAGCTCGCCGGAAGGCTCGCGCAATCGTGGCTAGTTGCATTCGCATGCCGTGCGCCAGCACTGCCGCCAACGCGCTCTGCGGCTCATCGACCTGAGAGGAGAATGACATTGCAGAAATATCTGCTCATTGCCGTGGGCGGCGCGGCTGGCTCCATCCTCCGCTACTGGGTCGGTTCCACGATCTCCGGCCGCATGGGAACCAGGTTCCCCTACGGCACCCTCGTCATCAACATCACGGCCTGCCTCATCATCGGCTTCACGCTCACCTACTTCGGCAAGCGCGCCGATCTCAATCCCGCATGGCGATTCCTCGTGCCCATCGGCTTCATCGGCGCCTACAGCACCTTCTCCACCTACGAGTGGGAGACGCTTTCCACCCTGCGGTCAGGCGCATTCATGCTGGCACGCCTCTATGCCGTCGGCAGCATGATTCTCGGACTTGCAGCCACCTGGTGCGGCACCGCCCTCGCCGAACTCCTGTAGTCAACTCCCTGACCCGCAGTAGGTAAACTGACCTGTCATCCTAAGCAGCAAAAATTGATTGTCATCCCGAGCGACCGGAGTCCGCCGCGGCGGACGGAGGGAGTCGAAGGACCCGCGGTTGTCTTTCGTCAGCAATCCCGCCCGATTTCAACCTCGCCCCCACAAAAAAGCCGTAACCTTTCGCCCCAAATACGTGTCTGAAAGAACAGGAAGAGCAAGCCGCCGCGTGATTTCTGCACCTCATGCGATGTTGCCCGGCGCGCATCCAATGAAACAGCGGCCCACGTAACGCGATTTCGACTTTTCATCGCTCCTTTATCGACATTGGTGCATACTGCGGAGGAGAGTAAGGGCCATCTTATCTTGGGAGAGACGCATGCTCTCGATGCGACCTATTCGCATATTATTCTTTGTTTTCATCATCTTAGGAGCCTTCCGCAGCGCGCCCGGCCATGCGCAGGCGGCCTTGTTGATGGAGGAGCCGTACGGCGTTTTCGGCGTCCTCAACCCCACAGGCCATAACGCCATCTATTTCGAGCGCATTTGCGCCGCAACCCCAGTCAAACTGCGCCGCTGCCAGCCCGGCGAGATGGGCGTCGTCATCGCCCGTTACGAGGGCATCGACGGATACGACTGGGTCGCGATTCCGCTCATGCCTTATCTCTATGCGGTCGACAATCCCGCCGACGTCCCCGCCCACGTCGATCGCGACACGGTAGAGCGCCTACGCAATCACTATCGCGAGACTCACCTTCAGAGCCTGGGCGACACTCTGTCCCCGGGCAACTTCTTGCATGGCGGCTGGACCCAGCTCGTCGGCTCGACCTACGAGCGGCGCATCTTCGCTTTCCGTTTCGAGACCTCTCCCCAACAGGACGATGCCCTCATCCAGCAGTTGAACGCAGGCCCCAACCGCACCAGTTTCAATCTCCTCTTCAAAAACTGTGCCGACTTCTCGCGCGAGCTCCTCAATCACTATTTTCCTCGCGTCTTCAAGCGCAGCATCTTCCCCGATGCCGGCATGACCACGCCCAAGCAGACCGCGTACAGGCTGGTGCGATACGCGCGCAAGCATCCTCAGACCCAGTTAGCGATCTTCGAGATTCCGCAGATCCCCGGCTATCGCCACAAGAGCCGTTCCGCTAAAGGCATCGACGAATCCCTCGCCACCACCATTTATGCCATCCCCATTGCCATCCTCAATCCGTATCTCGCCGGCGGCCTGTTTGTGGATTATCTGGTGCGCGGCCGTTACCATCTCATCCCCAAACATCCTCAGGTCCTTAGCCCCGACAATCTTTCCCTGTTGACAGCTCCCCCCGCTCCCAAAGACAATTCCGCAAGTGCCCGAACCGCTTCGAATACTCCCTCATCCACGGAGCCGCATGCAGGCGTTCAGGTCCCAAGCGTCGATGCCGGCGCACCCGCGGTAACCCAGTCAACCGGACAACCCAACCCCACCCTGCAAGAAGCCGGAGCAACAAATGAGTAAGTCCCAGCCGCAAAGTTTCAAGAATCATGCACGATTCGATCCGCCATTCCATTTCTTGCTGCTTTTCGTTTTCCTCGCCAACCTTGTCATTTCCATCGTCTACGTGGTCAAGCACCCCGGCTTCTATCCCGGGTGGTACGTGGTGCTCTCGGTAGCCGCCATTCTCGCCCTGCTCAAGATGCGCATGTATCCGGTCAAGGTGCAGGACCGCGTCATCCGGCTTGAAGAGCGGTTACGCCTGCAGGCCCTGGCTCCCTCCGAGTGGCACTCCCAGATCTACCGTCTCAGCGAAGACCAGCTCATCGGTTTGCGCTTCGCCGCCGACGACGAAGTCGTCGAGCTCGCCAAGCAGGCCCTCGAACACCACCTCACCCGCAAGCAAATCAAGGAACGCATCAACAATTGGCGCGGCGACTACTGGCGGGTCTGAAGGCAGCTCTCAGCCTTCAGCTATCAGCTTTTTCCCTGCGCGCGCAGATCGCCCTATCCGCGCTTTCGCCCCAGCCCGCCAAATTTCCCCCGCAAGCACCGCCCGCCCCAGCCCACCCAGCCAGAAACCCCGGCGATTCGCTCGGACACTCCCGAAGCGAAATCTTCCTCAGAACCCTCTAACAAGATCGGCAACAACACACCTTAACTTTAGATACAAATACAGACCCTGAAGTCGTGCTCCGACCCCGCCCCATTCCCCTCCGCAACGGCCCACAATCCCTGAATTCCGACCTTGATCCCGCAGCCTTTCCCCCGCCCCCATCGCGGAGCTAAAGCTACTCGCCTTTTCAACCGATACGTCGCATAGGGGATTCCATGACGTTGTTCGATTTCGATGCAAAGGATCCAAAACCCGCGCGCTTTGCCGCCCGTATGCCCATCCTTTCCACCGGCGAGAAAGTCTTCGGCTACAAGCTCCTCTTTCGCTCGGACGTCAACAACTATTTCCCCTCGGTTGAAGGCGATGCCGCAAGCCGGGGCGTGATTGATATGTCCAGCCTGATCGGCTTCAATACACTCTCCAACAATCTCCCCGCATTCATCGTCAGCACCCGCGAAATTCTCGTCCGGCAATATTTAACCCTGCTTCCCGCCGACAAAGTGATTGCGGAAATTCCCGATACCGTTTCCACCGACGCCGAGGTCGTGCGCGCCTGCAAGCAACTCAAAGACTCTGGCTGCAAAATTGCCCTCAGCAATTTCCGTGCCGACGATCCCCGCAGGGAGCTCGAGGGAATCGCGGATTTTCTCAAAGTCGATATCAGAATGTCTACGCTCGCCGACATTGCAAACATCACCAGTTGCTATCGCGGCCGCGGCCCGCAGCTCATTGCAGAAAAAGTTGAGACCAGAGATGATTTCGAGTTCTGCAAGGCCGCGGGATTCAGTTTCTTCGAAGGCTATTTCTTCCGCAAGCCGGAGATGATGCGCGCCCGCGGCGCGCAATCCAATCGCACCGTCCATCTGCGATTGCTCGCCGCAATCTCCAGGCCGAACCTCAACTGGATAGAGCTTGAGGAGATCGTCAAGTCCGATCCCATGCTCTACTATCGCCTGCTGCGCTACCTCAACTCGGCCATCTTCGGTTTGCGCGGCGAAGTCAGAACAGTAGGCCAAGCCCTCACATTCCTCGGCGAAAAAGAGATACGCCGCTGGTGCCAACTCAGCGGCATGCTCGAGCTTTCCCGGAGCCAGCCGTCCGACCTGGCGCTTGCCGCCCTCGTCCGCGCGCGCTTCGCTGAATTGATCGGCGTCAAAATAGGTTGCGGAAGTTCGAACCTCTTTCAGGTCGGGCTCTTGTCGTTGATGGACGCGATCCTCGAAATTCCCATGCGCGAGGTGCTCGCCGGACTGCCGATCGACGCCAGCTCCAGGACCGTTCTCTTGGAAGATGCAGGACCGCTCTCCCCGCTTTTCGATCTCATGCTAGCCGTCGAAGCCGGCGTCTGGCCCAGAATTGCCGCCCTCTCCACCCAGCTCGGAATCGATCAGCAGTTCGTAGCCCAGTCGCAATGGAGCGCCATGGAATGGGCCCACTCCATCGTCACCGCAGCTTGATTGCATCGCACCGCAACCAGCCCCCGTTCCAGTCCATTACGCCAAAGCCAAGTACCGCCGGTCCCCGAGGCTGCTGAAAAAGTCGACTGACACCGGCGCTTTGAAAGGGCACGGATTCATCCGTGCCGCTAAGGCATTTGTAACGAGAACGGCTTTAGCCGCTGAGGAATGGTTTTAGGCAGGCGGCTGCCCCCCGATCCAGCCACCCGTCGCAGCTTCGCAAATAAGTAAGTGCCCCATTCATTGCGGCTTTATCGCAATGAGTGGGCCGCGAATTCTTGCCGCCCACTCCGACTCGACTTCAACGACTCCTCGAATTCAGCCCGGCGCGCGACCCCGGTCTCGACGCCCCCCATAAAACACACCGAAGGTGCCCCCGGTCCCTCGCCCTTGGGGACCGGGGAAACTCCCCAGCATCGGTCCCGCCCCCGCCCATCCCCCGAGCTTTCGTCCAGGCAAAGATCACCTTAAGCCGACTTTGCGCGACTGATCCAAATTTGGAGTCACTTCCGGTTCGGCCGCTATGCAACCGCAGCCCGGCAAGCCCGCTTCAGCGGGCGCAATACGGTAGCCCCAGTCGTAAGACTGGGGACAACGCAACAGCCACATGTCTCAGCCCGCTTCAGCGGGCGTAAGAACAATCCCGCGCAGATCCCATTCGTCTCGCATCGGGAACCAGCCCTGGCAGGCCAGTCTTCTATCTCCTGCCGCAGCGATCACACTTCATTGCTTTGCTCTATCTTTTTTCTTTATCGGCAATACCCACACGACCACCGCGGTCACCACCATCCCGGGAACAGTCACCCACAAAGAAAACTTCGCGCTCAAAGCGCCCCATATCACACCGAGCAGGACAACAACAAGCAATCTCCTCGTTGAGAAATTGTTAGAAAACAACAGTAGAAGCCAGTCCATGAGCAGTCCATTCAGAAAGCCCAATCGTAGTGAGTTGGAGACCACACGGCAAGCGAAAAGCACAGTGGGTGGCCTCACCCTCAAGAGGGATTTCATCCCCTCGAGGCCGTCCGGCCCCTCGTTCGCCGCGGCGAACGAGCCGAAGGACTCGCATTTGCCTTTCGTCCCTATTCCCTATCCCCTGTTCCTATTCCCTGCCCTTATCACCGCCCGCCATTTTTCGAGAAACAAAATCCGCCGGATGCCCCACCTTCGACACGCCCTTGTTTCTGTGGCTAAGGTGGGATTCCACGGCCGCCACGGAGGGAGCGTGCGGCTTCAGCCCCACGAAACCGCCCCACCATTTTTCAAAAAACAAGTACGCGGCGAAGCCCGAACAATTGGCCAGCCTCAGCGCCTCATATGTGGCCTGAATCGGGAACAGTGCGCCGAATCCGGAAAAGGTTAGCGGTACCAACTCGAAACCGTCACGCTTCCCGTCGGAAGAGCGCCCTAGTGGGCGGAAAATAGGCGCGTCGAGCAGTTCGGTGGACGTAACCCCTAAAAGCTGCTGCTCGTGGTCAGATGCCGCCAATTCGGCAATCAGTCTGTTCTCCAATAGCCCCAACTCGAAGATTCTTTCAGCCGCGGTAAAGCCCGCAGAAGCGGCGCCGCCAGCCTCTAACGTTGGCCCACAAGATCTCTGGATTCAGCAAACCCTCCACTTCGAGGACCCGTCGTACGAAATCGACTCCCTTGGGATTTCGTCCTCAATTGTCCACAGTCAGTCAATTGCTGTAGGGCGAAGAAAATGCGACGATGAGGGGGATATGAAAAAGGCTGCAGAGACTGTGGTGAACGCGACGCCAGGCGAAGATCTGCTGCGCTATGTTGGTTCCAAGAAGTTCGGCACAATTCTCTGCGACCCACCCTGGCAGTTCCAGAATCGGACAGGGAAAATGGCCCCAGAACACAAGCGGTCTGCGGGAAATACCATAAGTTGATCGACTCATGTGATAACTCGTCTCTGATTGCAAGTTACACAAGCAACTCCCAGAGAGCTCGGATAGTAAGTGAAGCCTGGGTCTTGAGGAATGGTTACTGCCTGGCCTGCAAATCAGACAGCCTATTACAAACCACCGCCTAATACGCGATCCAAGGATTTCATCTGTCCCCAGTGCTCCCACGGTTATGAATTGAAGAGCACAAGCGGCACATTTGGTAGGCGAATCACAGATGGCGCCGTCTCAGCGATGACGGCGACGATTCGTGAAGGCCGCACGCCCAGCTTTCTCCTGCTGGAATATTCTTCCGCGTGGGAAGTCAGGGACCTGACCGCAATACACCACTCGCTGATTACTCAAGACTGCATCGAGAAAAGAAGAGCGCTCGGCCCGACGGCCCGAAGAGCCGGGTGGGTCGGCTGCAACATAGTCCTGCCGAAGATCGCCCTTGAAGGCCGTATACCGATAGTGACCGCCGGAAACGCTCATTCGAGAGAGGCCTCGAAACAGCTTTTGCGCGTCTCCAGTTTTTTTCGAGAATGCCTGCGAAGGGAAGAGGTTGGGCTGCGTCCCTGCTCAACCTTCTGCGTCAACTTCCGAGCGATCGCTTTTCCCTAAATGATGCATATCTTTTCGAGACGCATCTCGCCGCACTCTATCCCGGAAACAATAATGTGCGTCCCAAAATCAGACAGCAGCTTCAGGTTCTCCGAGACGCGGGCATAATAGAATTCGAATCGCGAGGACATTACAAATTCACCGAGGGAGGGTCTAACGATGTTCTTGGTTAGATGGTATGAGAAGCGCCATAAGTGCCCAAGATGCGCAACTGAGTGGAACGACGAGTGGTCTTGCATGTGTAACTACAGTTGCCCGCGTGTCACCTGAAGAGTCCAGCCCAGCCTCATCGCGCGATCTAAGTCGAGAGCTTCTCCCCGAGGACTTTGCGGCAGCCGAACGAGGCCTGGGGTTTAGTGGCCGGGGTTTGAAACGTAATGCGGCGTGGGCCGTGACAGCGGAGCAAGCCCGGGACTACGCAGAAGCCAGGCTCGAAGGAAGATAACTTTTCGAACTGAACGTTCTGAGCGTCGGGGCGATCGTGACGCGGGCAAGTGAACTTCAGGACGTTTTCGACGAACTCGGAAAAGGTCACTCCTTCGGCAACTCGACAACACATATGGGCAAATTAGTTCCAAAGCTCAACAATCGCGCGTCGGGCGGGTGTCCGGTTCTTGCATTCGGCATCAAGAAGTCCGCGTACGACGCGGATTCTTAGCGCCGGGTGGCCTAGGTCTCGACGCCCCAAGAACCACCCCAAGGGCGCCGCCGGTTCTTCGCCCTTGAGGACCGGGAGGCTCCAGACTCCCAATTGGCAGGAAGAAGCCCACGGTCTAACAGGATTGGTCCCCGCGAACGCCGATCCCGCCTGTCAACCCCTCCTCACCCTCCAACTCCCTACAACCCTCCCATTTCCAGCTAGATAACCACCCGCTCAGCCGTGCAGGTTATATCCCCGAAATCACTACACTTTTTGTAGCAGCAAGAATAGGTCGAGCGAACACCGCCAACTCCGCTAAGTCGTTATTCTTGACGACTTTACAATTTAACCCATTTGCAATCAACCGTTTACGGGAAGCCCTTGAAATCCAACCCTTATGGAATCACGACTTTACCCCCAAAAGGGTAGGGGGCAGGGGGGGGAGGTAACTAAATGTATATGATTTGCCGCCACATCAAAACCAACGGGCTCCGCTGCCAGTCCCCTGCCCTCACGGGCGCACGTTTCTGCTACTACCACGACAAGACCCACACTGTAGGCGCCGAGCCCCATCTGAGATTTGGTCCCTTGCAGCTACCCGCGCCGGAGGATTCCGCCGCCATTCAACTCTCCATCGCCCGCATCAGCGACGCCATCATCAATGAACGCATCGACCTCAAGAAAGCTACCGGCCTTCTCTACGGGATCCAGATTGCCGCGCAGTTCATCGATCGCAAGCAGCCCTTCGATGAAGACAAAACCGTCCAGTCCGCGGAGCTGACTTCCGACGGCCACGAACTTGCCCCCAGCGAATTCATCTGCGCCGATGAAGACGACTGCAAAGACTGCCCCCGTGCCGATCTCTGCCCCCGCCACATCCACCAGCACGACAAGAACGATCACGCCGGCAAACCAGTGCCGAACCCCGGAAAACCCAAAGCCTCTGGCCGCGCGGCCCCGGTCTACACCCCCGAAAAACCATCCCAAGGTCGCCCTGGCCCCTCGTCCGCCGCAGCCTGAATCAGCCCCAAACGAATCGGGGCGCGCAGAAATTAATTAATAAAATAAAAAACGACCCACCCATACCCCGGTAGGGTATAGGGCAAATATGAGTCAAGTCACGAACTTTCAATAGGATAGGCCCATAAATCACAAGGATATCCGTTCGATGAGGGGAGACCGAACTGCACCATTCTCGATGCAATGCCATGGATTTTCGGGTCACACCAACCCTGGTTTCGCGCTAGGGCGTCACGAATTGGAACGGCCGCGAGCCAATTCCACGATCTTTTCGATCATGTCGGTGTAGGAGTAGCCGCCCTTCCTCGCTGCCATCGTGAATTCTGCAGCGCTGGCCAGCCATGGATTGGGGTTGGCTTCGATCACATACACCTGCCCTTTCTTGTTCAACCGCATATCGATGCGGCCGTAGTCGCGCAGCTTGAGAGCGCGATACGCGGCGAGCGCGGTGTCCTGAAGTTTTTTCGCAGTGTCTTCATCCAGGTCTTCGGCCGGCGCGGATTTTGTCACCTTGAAGGCCTCGGTTTCCTGATCGAATTTCACGTCCTGGCCCGCGATCCGCGGCGCTCCCTTGGGAAGCTTCGAGAGATCGAGTTCGATCAGCGGCAGCACCTCGGCATTCTCGTTGCCGAGAACAGCAGCGTAAATCTCCCGGCCTTCGATATATTCCTCAATCAGCGCCGGGCTGTCGAATTCCTCGTGGAGGTAGTGAATGCGCTCCATCAGCTCCTTCACGCTGTCGACCACGGAGCCGCTGTCGATGCCGATCGATCCGTCTTCGGAGACAGGCTTGACGATCAGCGGAAATTCGATATCGTGCGAGTGCTCGGTGCGGCCCTTGTAGGAAATGGCGAAGTCGGGAGTCTTGATCTTGTGAAAGTCGAAGATCTTCTTCGCGATCGATTTGTCCTGAGCCAGATAGAGAGCCTGCGCTCCACCACCTGTGTAGGGGATATGGATCAGATCCAGATAGGCGGCGATGTTCATGTCCATCGTGTCGTCGCCCGCGTAAGACTCGGTGAGGTTGAAGATCAGGTCGGCGCCGCACCTCGCCAGTGCAAGCAGCGATTGGTTCTTGCCGTCGAGAATGTGATACGAAGGTTCGTGTTCAAGCTTTGTCAGCGCCTCGAAGATTTCTTCGCGGTCGTGAAGCGGATCCTTTTTCTTGATCCGGCGTTTGCCTTTTTTGCCGCGCGGTGCCTTGGCCGGTTCCGGTTCAGGCTCAGGCGGACCTTCTTCCCAGACGTCGTGCAAAATCGTTACTTTGAGGTTTGCCATAACACCTCTGCGCTTTTCGAAATCGTCTGCATCCGCCGATGCGGCCAGATGCAGAGAACCCTTTGAATCACGACTCAGGGCTGAATGAATTTGCCCCGAGTCATGTAGTTCATCGCCAGCGCGGTCGCGTACACTGCGACTTCGGTTAGATAATCCCGTTCACATTTTATGTCGGCGCGCAGGCCCAGTTCGTTGACTTTCACTTCGATGGTTTCCACCAACATCTTGACCAGCGGACGTCGCACACCGGTCCAGTAATTGACCTTGTCGATGAGAACCTTGCGGTTCTCGCGAAGCAGCTCAACCGCCGCGCGAACATTCTTCCTCCGGCGTCGGGATACGTTGAAGATGTCGCCGAGATCCGTGTCGAGGGGAAGATCGCCGGGAGCGAGTTGCTGCTCGAGCGCGCTCTGATAGAACTCGCCAACCGTCTCTTCCATTTCCTCGACGGTAATGTCGGTATCGCCGCGCGTCACCACTGGTTCGGTATCGCCGAGTCTGCGCCCGATCCGATCCATGTAGAGCAGCTTCTTCATCGCGCCCCAGCCTTGATACCGCTTGCGCCAGTTGGAGCGAGGCGTCAGCCAGACCGCGAAGGTTTCGGCAAAGTCTTCGTCGGGATGCTTCTGCGCGTACCAGCCCTCCATGTGACGCACGAACTGGCGCGAGAACGCAACCGGTTTGTAGTTGTCCCGGTAAGGCCGTCGGAATGGCCCGAACAAGCTGCGCCATTCTTTGGTTTTGTAGAGCGCGTAGGCGTAGTTGAAAGCGTGACCCGCCTCGTGCCGCAGATACATCATGATCTGCCGCGCGTCCTCAATGTCGTTCATCTCCGATTCGAGGCGCTGCAGTTTGGGATCTGCCAGGTAGAACGGGATTCCGATAACGGGCTCCATGTTCGGACAGCCCCACTCATCGGTCAGGTAGCACTTGGGATGGAAGCGATGCAGCCCCTTGGCGTCCAGTTCCTTGTAGAGTTGCTGGACAAAACGCTCGAGGGGAGAGCCTTCCACCTTCAGGCCGAGTTGCCGAATCGGCTTGGATAGGATTTCCTGGACCTCGGCCGGAGCTTTTTCGAAGTTGGCCACAGTTGGTCGAAGCGTAGCACAGGCCACGCAGAGTTCGCCCGTACCTATTTTGGGTCCGGCTCAGAGCCCGGCCCCTCGCCGTTGGTCTCCTTAAGCGATTCTGTGTCCAGTTCGTGCTCGTGCTTGTAATTTACCTCCGGCATCTTGCCATCCCACCAAGCCCAGTTCATCGGATACACGTCTGGATCGAAGAAGACCTGGTAGAAATGCCAGACGATGATCGCCAGCGTGGCCAGAATGGCCTCGTAGAAGTGCACTGCAGTGGCCACATCAACCCACCAGCGTGCCAGCAGATCGCCGACCCAGACCTTGGCCCAGATCATGATGCCAGTAAGGCCCATCAGTGCCGTACCCCAAACCAGAGCCCAATACTCGGCCTTCTCTGCATAATTAAAGCGGCCGAATTTTGGCTTCTCCTTACTCAGACCGAGGTAATAGAGCATCGTGCCCACAGCGTCAGTGAGATCTTTAGGCCGGGGCGCAATGTCACAGAGCAGTCGCCGACCTTCGCGCGCGAGGGCCAGATAAAACACGTGATAAAGGCCCGCGGCGATAAGGATGCAGCCGGCCACGCGATGAATGATGCCGCGCAGATTCTCACCCATGCCCAGCGTGTGCGCGAACCAAGATTCGGGGAACTTGAGGGCAAAACCGGTGACGACCAGCACCATGAAGCTTGACAGCAGGATCAGGTGCTGCCAACGCTGATTCACTGTCATGCGCGTCATGTACGGGTTCATCGTGCGCCGGCGCGCTACAGCTTTGCTGCGCCAGATGATGGCGTTGTGTAGAAACATCAACCCGATGACAACCAGAATGAGAGGAATGTAAATCCAGCGCACCCAACGCACGGCCACGGAATCGATGTCGTTGGCGCGAGTGCCCGCGGCGAGATGCACCGGCGTGCGCGTAAACTTCTGCGTCACGCCCTTGTGGCACTTGCCGCACGTGGCGTCGAGATTAGCGGGATTGACGGTCGAACGCGGATCGCTCGAGGGCAGAATATCGTGCACTCCATGGCAACTGGAACAGTTGGCCGCCACAACACTGCCGCCCTCGGCCGCGAGGCCGTGATAGCTGTCAAGGTAGGTGGTGACGCGGTTGCCGGGTACGCCGAACTCCTGCGAAAGCCGCACGCCCTCATGGCAGCGCGCGCAGATGTCGCGCGATACGTTCTGCTCTGCCACTGGTGAGTTGGGATCGGTGTGCGGCTTGATGGAATGAATGCCGTGGCAATCGGTGCAAGTGGGAGCCAGCGCATTGCCGTGCCCGAGCGCCTGACCGTGAATGCTCACGTTGAACGTGTTGGCCACATCGGTGTGGCAAGTGCCGCAGGTTTGCGCGACAGAAAGCTTGGAGATCGGCGACTTGGGATCGTTGGCAGGCAGAATCTCGTGCGTGCCGTGGCAATCGGTGCATACCGCGGCGTCTTTCGATCCGTTGGCTATCGCGCGGCCATGCACGCTCGCCTGGTAGGAGATGAAGGCCTGCGCGCTTTCGCCGTTCGACTCCATCAGAAACGTCTGCCCGTGGCAGCGACCACAAGTGGCCGGAATGTTGGCATGATTCACGGGTGATTTGGGATCGCCAGCGCCCTCGATCTGATGCGCGTCGCCATGACAGTCTTCGCAGGTGGCGGCGGGCGCCGTCCCTCCCTTACCCGCTTTTGCGTGGGTCGAATGCGCGTAGGCCGTTTGGGCATCGGCGTGGCACTGGGCGCAGCTCACCTTTTCCGGTGGCTTGTCGTGCACCAGGCTCTTCACATCCTTGTGACAATCGATGCAGGCAAACATGCGACCGTGCACGGAATGCTTGAACTTGCTTTGATCGACGTAGAGGCTCACAGTCGCGCCGTTCGCACCCTCGGTTGTGAGAGTCGGGTCGGAATGACAGGCGAGACAGTCCGAGTCTTTGAGCTTTTGCGCGGAAAGTGCGCTGGAGCCCCAGACGAGAAAAGACAGGACGAAGATACCGGCGGAAAACCTACGAGCAACGCTCACACTTCGAGAAGATGCCGAAGTGAGTTTTCCCGCCGTGACTGGAGTCACAAGTGCTGCTTTCAGCTGAAATACGCCGTCAGTGTCAGCACCAGCAGCGTGAGTCCGATGAAGATGGCGGTGAATCCCACCACTTTAGAGAAGTTCAGCAGCCACAGAGGCGGCGCAATGCCCACTTTCCTTTCGAGTTCGCCGCGTCCCGAATTGCGCTTGAATTCGAGCGACCGTTTCTCCTTGAACTCTTCCTCGCTCTCGACGCCGGTAAAGATCACCATGTCCATCGGAAAACTATCCGGGCGCAAATGGGTGTTTACGAAGTGAATGGAAAAGATGAAGAGAACCGCGAGCAGCGCCTCTTCGCTGTGGATCACAAGCACGGCATTCAGCGCCCAACCGGGCAGGAAATGTGCGAAGAACGGCGCAAACCACATGGCGTATCCCGAGAAACCGATGACGATCATGCCCCAGAACACTGCCCAGTAGTCGAACTTCTCCCAGTACGCGTAGCGGTCAAACTGCGGCTTGGGACCGAGTCCCAGGAACCAGCGCATGTGGCCGACGATGTCCTTAACGTCCTTCCAATTCGCGACCATCGAGGTCGGACCCCAGAAGATGCCCTTTTCGCGATTGATGATTGCGCGCTGGAAAATGTCTTTCAAGTGAATGAGGAACGCGATGGTCAATATCACCGCAAAGAACTTGTGCAGAAAGAGGACGGCGCCGAATCCGCCGACGCCGGTGGCAAATCTGCGCGCCCAGAAGCTCTCGCTGAAGCGCATCGGCAGGCCGGTGGCCGCAAGCCCCAGGAACGTGGTGAACAAAACGCCGTGCATGTAGCGCTGCGCGCGCGTAAACCGCACGTAGAACTTTTCTCCGGTGCCGTTGCTTGCGGTGGGATTTGCTGTCTGCGGCTCAGGCATGCTTGCCTCCGTTATCACTCTTGGTTTTTACCTGTTGGTAGCGCGAGCGAATCAGCCACAAGATGGTGTGCAGCAGGAAGAACGTAAGCACACTCGCCAGCAGCAGGTTCATAAACAGCCGGACAAAGTAAAGTCCGGGATTGAGCTTGCGGTCGCGCGCGTTGGCGTGCGGCTGATACTTGACGAAGCTCGCGTTGGCGCCCGCGTGGCAGCGGCCGCAAGTGGTAATCAAGTTGGCCGGGTTGACCGGCGATGATGGATCGGACGTGGGACGCACATCGTGCGCTCCGTGGCAATCCCAGCAACGCGCCGTCTCCACGTATCCGCCTAGCGAACCCAGTTGCGAGTGGAAGGTGTCGCGGTAGGTGGAGAACTTGTCCTTGTGGCAGTTGCCGCAAATCGGCGTGGACTGCATGCGAAAGGTCGATTCCGTGGGTTGCAGAATGGCGTGCGCGGTGTGGCAATCGCTGCAGACCGGTGCTTTCAGATTGCCCTTCGCGATGGCCTGACCGTGAACGCCGGCCTGGTAGTCGGCATTGATCTTCGCGTGGCAGTTGCCGCAGGTTTGTGGGATGTTGGATTTGTAGGTCGGGCTCGCGGGATCGGTGTGGCTCAGGATGTGATGCGATCCATGGCAGCTTTGGCAGTTGGCCGCCACCAGCAGCCCCTCTTTGCTCAGCGCAAACCCGTGGATGGAATCGATGTAGTTCGGATAAACGCTGGCCAGGCCGTGTTTGCCCGCCATCCCATTGTTGCTGTGGCACTGGCCGCAGGTCTTGGGCACATTGAGCGGATAAACTGCCGAGCGCGCGTCGGTCTTCGGAAAAATTTCGTGCGCATTCCCGTGGCAGCTTGTGCACGGATGCTCCTTACTGTCGGCGTGAACGCTGCCGCTGAGCTGCGCCGCCTGGTCGGCGTGGCAGGTCTTGCAGTCCACAGGAGCAACCTTGTCGGGATGCGGATAACCCTTGATGTCCGCATGGCAGTTCGCGCATTGCAGGCTGCCATGAATGCTGTCGCCGAATTTCTTGCCGTCGACTGCGATGCTGTGACCTGCACTGTCGGTCATGCTGGCGTCGCCGTGACATGTCAGGCAGTCCTGCGCGCGCAGGGCCCGCGGCACCAGCGCCAAAAGCGCCAAACAGGACACCAGCACGAGGCTGCGAACCATCAATACTGCGTTTTTCCGTACGGCTTCTTTCATTCCGCCGTCTTCCTTCCCTAGAGCGAACTAGAGACACGCCCGCTCGCTGGCAGTCTCCTGCCGACTGCACCGTTCACATCACTTTGCGGGGGATCGCACTTCCAAGGTCGTTCTTTTGAGAGGGCGCTGGCAGTGATAGGTGTCACAAGCGACGCGATACAGATCACAAGGACAGCCTGTAGCCACGAGCCAGTAGCCGTTAGCTGTTCCATGCGAACCATCGGCTACTGGCCACCGACTACCTGCTCCTTGTGGTGATACAGGTCACATGCCGCTGTGCCCTTTCTCGTTGAAAATAGGGGCGCTAGTCTGGAGGCCCACTATGGGCACAGTTGCGATTCCTGAAACGAAAACCATGCTCACCCTCCCCGGAGATGCGGTACGTCAGATTCTTTGGCGCTTTGCCAATCGCTTCGACTTACAGATGCTCGTTGCATCGGCGCGCGGCGTAGCGCGCGGAACCGTGGCCCGCATGGTGGCAGCCGGCGAGCGCAATACGCACGAATGGACCGCGGCCAAGGATGAAATGCTCGACGCCTTCGACCGTGCGGGCATCACTTCGGCCTTCATGGAGCCCGAAGAGGGCGGTTTTATCGTGGGACCCAAGAATCTCGCGCTCGGCCTCGCGGCCTTTGAACTCGCATGGGTAGATGGCGGCGCTGCCACCGCTAGTCTCGCGGGATTTCTCGCGCTCTCGCCCATTCACGAGCGCGGCACGCTGGAACAGGTCGCGCGCTACAAGAGGCTCTCCGCTCCTCCGCAGCCTGGTGAAGATCGCAAGCCCTGGCGCGGCGCCTTCGCGTTGACCGAGCCCATTCCTTACGTGGGCGTCGACACCGGCATGATGAGCGGCAAAGTGCGCGTCGCGGATTGGAAAGACGGCGAGGAACCTGTGCTCGAGGTGGACAAGCGCGGCCGCTTCATTACCGGCATTGCGTTCGCCAATTTTGTCACCGCCGCGGTGAACTCCGACGACGCGCGCATCAAGAGCAGTTGCGTGGTGATTCTGGAAGAGACTGACGCGGGCACGTACGATCGTGGCACCGCTACCAAAAAGCTGGTGCACCAACTCTCCTCGACCGGCGATCCCGTTTTCAACCTTAAGGTTCCTGCCAACCGCATCGTGGGCGGATACACCGTGAAGGACGGCGTGATCGTGCCCAATTTCAATCACACCGAAATAATCGACGCGGTTTTCCGGCGCACCCGCGTCCCGGTGGGACTGATGACGGCAGCGAAGTTGCTCTCGGCTGTCGAGCCGGTGATTCGCTACCAACGCCAGCGCTTCCGCGGCGCTGAAGGCGCCAGGCCTGGATCCCTTCGTTACGAGCACGGCATTCAGCAGCGCGAAGATGCGCTGCATCGCCTGGTCGACGTGTGGGCCACGGGTGAGGCGGCATCTTCGCTCGGCTTTGCCACGGCACGGTTGTTTGATGAATTAGATCCGCTGGAGAAACAGAAGACCGCGATCCTCAAGGAGCGTGGCGTCGCGGGCGCCCGCGCCGAAATCAGGGCGCTCAGAGAGAGCGAGCAACGCGCCATCGAGCTCCTGCGCCTGAAGGAAGACGATCCGCGCCACGGCGAACTCGAAGCCGATCCGCTGGTGCAATACGTGCTGAAGGATGCCGAGGCCAATGTGCTGTGCCCGGCCACCAAGCTCTGGAATACCGGCCACGGCGCCAACATGATGCGCGAGGCCGTGAGCCTGATGGGCGGCTACGGCATCACCGAGGACTGCCCCGGCTTCCTGGCCAACAAGTGGATGGACGCGCAACTCGAAGCCACCTACGAAGGCCCCGAGGCCGTGCAGCGCCGTCAGTTGACCGTTACCATGACCAGCGAGGTTTTCCTCGCGGAGTTTGCCGCGTGGACCGCGGAGATGCGCAGCATCGCGTCCACACGTCCGGGCACCGGTGCATGCACTCTCGCTTCGGCCATGAACCTTTGGGCGTGGTCGCTCCATTATTTACAGAACGCTGTCGATCCCGCAGGCGACAAGCTTTACCACGGGCAGCGCCAGGGCGTGACCTTCGCGCTGGCCGATGCGCTCAGTTGGCTCGTGGCGTCGCGTTGCCAGATTCTGGATGTGCTCGAACTCGAAACTCGCGGCGCTGCCGACGGCGTCGCTGCCGACGGCTTGGCCGGGACCGTGCGGTTTCTCAGTGATCTTTGCCACACTCAGGCTGCGCAAGCCGCAGGCGAAGTTTCGCGCATTTGCGCCGAACTGGTCTTTGGCTACAACCGCCATCCCGCGTGGGACGAGCAGGAGCACCGTAGCTGTTTCCTGTCGAGCGAACTCGAAGAGCTGGAAGAAACCATGCCCGGCATCATGGCCATGGCCGTCGATGTTGTTCAAGCAGACGGCGGTCATCCGGCCAAAGCCGGTCCGTGCGCGGGATGCGCGGGGTCGAGCGAATTCCTGCGCCTGCAGAGCAAGTTGACTACATGCCTCACGGGCGCGCGCCTCGCCAAGGATCGCGCCGCCGACACCGTCAGCAAAGTGATGATCCCCGAGGCATTGGATTATCCTGCATGAACTTTGCTCCACAGTCCGCCGAGATCGACCGCCAGACAATGGAAGTCGACATTGCCTGTGCCGGATTCGGTCCGGCCACGGGTGGATTTCTGACCACGCTGACCCAGGCATGGAGCCGGAACCCCGCCGACCCTGTGTTTGAAAGCCGCGTGGCTCCGGGCATGCCCCTGCAGGTGATTTGTTACGAGCGCGCGGACGACCTGGCCGCCGGTGTCAGTGGCGTGGTCACGCGCGCCGAAGGCATTCGCTCGAGCTTTCCCACGCTCGATCCCGCACAGATTCCAATGGCTGCAGCGGTAAAACAGGAGCGCGTTCTTTATCTGCTCGATCCCATCGGCGCCAGCCGGCGCTCCGCGCTGTTGCGTTTTGGAGATCGTCTTCTCCGTCTTGGGAAAGAGCGGTGGGTGAAAGACTCTGCCTTCGAGTTGCCCTGGGTGCCTGCGTTTCTTCACAAACGTGGCGGCCTGATCCTCTCCATCGGCCAGTTCAACCAGTGGGTCGGCGCACAACTGATGGCTGACGGCTTTGTGCAGATCTGGCCGGGCACTCCCGTCAGCGCTCCCATCTTCTGTGGCGTCGCGAACGCGCAATATCGAGGGGTTGCCGGCCTCCGTCTCGCCGATCAGGGTGTGGACAAACTCGGCGCGCCTGCCGGCGGCTTCATGCCTGGCATGGATGTTCGCGCGCGACTGACCGTCGTGGGCGACGGGCCCGTCGGCGCGGTTGGCCAGCGACTCGACGAACGTTTCGGTCTGCCCTCAGGCCACGCACATCGCGAGTGGGCGCTGGGCATGAAGTTCGTTATCGAACTGCCTGAAGACACCGCGCTCGAGCCCGGCACCGTTTGGCACACATTCGGATTTCCCGAGCCCGAGATCTTCGGCTTTCTCTACGTGCATCCAGATCGTCTTGTCTCCGTCGGCATTTTCGTCCCCTCATGGCTGGGCGATCCCGCGCGCACCGTCTATCGCTATCTGCAGCACTTCATCCAGCATCCCGCGCTCTGGCATCATCTTCACGGCGGCGTCCTCCGCTCCTGGGGCGCAAAATCTCTTGAAGAATCCGGCAAGCACGGCGAGCCATTTCTAACTGGCGACGGTTACGCGCGCATCGGAGAAGGCTCTGGCTCGACCAACATGCTCACCGGCTCGGGTGTCGACGAGGCATGGACCACAGGCGTTCAGCTTGGCGAGGCAGTCCTTGAGATTCTTCGTGCCGGCCTTCCGTTTACGCAGAAAAATCTGTCCGAGACTTATGAGAAACGCCGCCGCGCAAGCTCGGTCGAACGCGGTGCGCGCCAGGCCCAGAACGCCCGCAACGGTTTTCAGCGCGGCTTCGTGCGCGGCCTCGCCAGTATGGCACTCGCCGGGCTCACCAGCGGCCGACTCTCGCTCAGGACCCACATTCCACCTGCGCCGAGCCAGATTCGCTCCGTCGGCCCCCATAGCCAAGCCGGCGTGGCGTTGCGCGATGCCGCCGTGTTCGCCGTCGACTCCGGCATCCCGCTGCACGATGCGCTGATGTCGGCGCGCGGCTGGCCCGAGATTCCCTTTGACGGCCGTCTTCTCGTCACGCACCAGGATGCGCTGCTTATGGGCGGCAAAGTGCAGGCCATACCCGGCTACGCCGATCACGTGGTTTTCCTCGATCACCAGCGCTGCATCTCCTGCCAGGAGAAAACCTGCATTGGCATGTGTTCCGGCCAGGCCATCACGCTCGGCGCCGACGGCGCGCCCGCCTTTGAGCGCGAGAAATGCGTGCACTGCGGCGCGTGTTTGTGGAACTGCCCTCACTCGCCCGACGGCGAGCGATCCAACATTGAGTTTCAAGCCGGCGCGGGCGGACTGCACTCCGGCGAGAACTGAAATACAGCTTATAGCCGCTAGCTGCTGGCTGTTGCTTCACGAATCAGCTTCGTAAAAGCGCAGGGCTTTGGCCGGGCCGCAAATAGCTGCCAAATCGAAGGGGCCTTAGCCCATGAGGATTTTGAAAAGATGGGAACTAAATTACACATCGTCGTCTGCGCGGGAATCGTTCCGGACCCTCTGCAAACTCTGGAGCCAACGGCCGGCCCGAACGGTCCGGGATTGAAAAACGAAATGGTTCTTCCCGCCGTTCTCGATCCTTGGGCTGCGTGCGCGCTTTACGAAGCCGCAACCCTTGCCGCCAAGCATCCGGGCAGCAAGCTCTGGCTCGTCGCTTTCGGACCCAAGGCCAAGTTACAACAGGTGATGATGACCGTGGCGCAAAAAGTAGCTTTCGAACTCGTTCCCGTCGACGGCCCTATCGGGGGATTTCCTGACGCGCACGCGACTGCCGCGGCGCTTGCTTCAGCCATCGAATCCATTCCCGGACTCGACCGCGCGCAGCTTTTTGTTTTCGGCGGATGGGAATCGGCTTCGCGCGGCGCAGGCGTCACGCTGCAGCTCATCGGTGAGCGCCTCGGCATTGCCGACCAGTTTTTTGGAGTCGACCAGATGGGCATGCGCGACGATGGATCCTTCGAAGTTCTGGAACGCGTGGAAGGCGGTAAGCACCAAGTATCGGTTTGCGTGGGCGCGCCCGCCGTGCTCGGATGGGCCACGGGCAACCTGCCTGAGCCGCGCAACAATCCGCAGATTGGCATGAGTAATATGCGAATGATTATGCCAGCGCTTCAAAAGGCCAAGACCGCCACACTTGACGCCAACTCACTTCAATACGTCTCGATCAGCTTGCCGAAACAGCAGCGCACCACCCGCGTCGAGAAGAACATGAGTGCCAACGAGATCGCCGCCGAGCTGGTGGAGTGGATTGGGAAAGACAAATGACAGCCTGTAGCCAGTAGCCTGTAGCTCGTAGCTTTTGCCCTTAGCTACTGGCTACCGGCTCAAGGAAAGAACATGGAATCCATACTCGTACTTACGCATGCCGACGAATCCGGATCCGCTCTTACCAGACACTCGCTTGAAGCCGTCACCGCGGGCAAGGAATTAGCTGCACGTTTGGGCGCTTCGCTAACGATCGGGATTGTGGCCGCGGATGGGAATCGCGCCGCTGGTGCGGTCAAGCACGCGGCGCCGCGATTGCTTGCGGTCCGGGGCCTGGCGTTTGCGCAGGCGCGATTCGCCTCCGACGCGGCTGCGTGCGAGGCCATTTGCCGCGCCGCGCAGGCCACAATTGTTGTGGCGCCGCAGAGTTTGCGCTTCGCGCGGGTGATGGCTGCGGTCGCGCACCGCCTGAGCGGTGTCATCGACACGCACATTACCGCGCTCGCCGGCACAGATTCCGTTGAGGCCACGCGCTGGTTTTACCGCCAACGGATCGAAGCTATCGTAACGCGTACCGCGAGGCCGTGGTTTCTGCTACTCGATTCCGGCACGCATGCGCCGTATGCCGCAGAAGCCGGCAACGCGGAGGTGGATGAGATTGCCATTGCGGTAGAACTGCCGGCGCTGCGCACCGAGGTGACTGGCTTCCGCGCGCCCAAACAAGACGAGCAAACGATTCGCCCCGATGCAAAGCTCCTGTTCGTCGCCGGAGCGGGATGGACCAAGAAGCAGCCCGACGGCGCAGTGCACGTGGAAGAAGCCGGCAAGATCATTCTCAATTTCCTGCGCGCATCTGGTGCGTCGCTCGGCAGTAGCAAATCGCTCGTCGATCAGGGCGGCGAAGGGAATTCTGTTCTTCCTTTCCTTACCCATATGAATCAGGTCGGACAAACAGGCTCGACTCCGCGACATCCGAAAGGTCTTTCCACGTGCTGTCACGGCGAAGAGCCGCACGTGGTCGGCTGGAGGTTCATCGGCGAGCGCCGGGCGATTTCTCTGGATGCAAACTGCGGCTGGACGCGCGGCAAAGCCGATGTCGTTTACATCGCCGACGCATTTCAGGTGATCGCGAAAGTGAGTGAGCTGCTGAAAAGCAGCTAACAGTCAAGAGCAGACAGCGAAAGGCCGGCCTTCAACGATCGGCTATACCTCACCCTCCCGAAGCCGCACCAGCAATTCCAGAAGTTCATCAATCTCCGCCTGGGTTCGCAGATAGTAGCGGGCATTAGTGCGTTGTTTTCTGCCAATGCGAACCGGAACGATGTTGCCTCGAAGGGCGAAGGCATCCTCATCGTTCTCATCATCTCCTACATAAAGCACCCAGTTACATTGCAGGCGATCGCGTTCCGCCGCCAGGGCGTCGCCTTTATGCGGCGCCAACTTTCGCATCACGTTCACGACGTCTTTGCCTCCGAATACGCGGACATTCTTGACTTTTCCAGCAGCGGCGAAAATGCGCCGTCGCGCCTCTGCCTTCCGCGAGCATAGGCGGTAATGAATCGCCAGAGAGGATTCCTTCTCTTCAATCCAAATTCCAGGCAAGAGATCAAGCTCGTGCTCCAGCGCAGCCTTCCATCGCTTCACATCCTGGCGCGCCGTGGGAGTCTTGCCCGATTCCGCGCCATGATTGCCCAGCACCCCGGCTACATGCACGCCGCTCAACTTTTCAAGAACGCTGGCGCGGTTGCGTCCGGAGACAACGATGCATGAATACAACGACGCTACGCGGCGCAGCAGATCTCGAGTCCGCTTGCGCATCGCGGCCTGATCGGGATGATCGGCGATCGGGGCCAGTGTTCCATCGAAGTCAAAGGCACAAAGCGTGCGCTGGTGCGCCAGCCGCGTAAGCAACAGGAGAGAAGCTTTTGACAGCAGATATTTCATGGCCAGTACGCCGTCGCCGCGTACGTGCGCTCCTCGGCGGGACGACCGGCCACTCGCTCTTGATTGCGTAACCGGGCGGCATCCACCAGCATTGTTCCTGCCCAGCGGTACACGTTGTATTGCACCAGGAGCGACCGCATCGATCTCATGCGATCCTGTTGCTCATCCGGCGGCATCGAGAGCGCAGAGGCTAGCGCGTCGCTTGAGCCCACCAGATCGTAGGGATTCACGATCAGCGCCTCCGTTAGTTCTCTGGCCGCGCCCGTGAACTCGCTGAGCAGCAGCACGCCCTGAAGATCGGTGCGCGCGGCGACAAATTCTTTAGCCACCAGGTTCATGCCGTCGTGCAAACTGCTTACGTAGCAAAGATCCGCCGCGCGATAGAAGCGGAAAACTTCCGGCGGTTCATGATGCGATCGATAGAGGATGATGGGCTGATAGTCCGCGGTTCCGAATCGCTCATTGATGCGCGCCGCCAATTGCTCCAAAGTTTCGTTGAGTTGCCTGTAGCGGTCAATCTTCGTCCGGCTGGGAGCCGCCAGTTGCGCGAAACTGAAGCGGCCGCGATATTCAGGATAACGTTCCAACAGCATTTCGACCGCCAGCAACCGTTCTTCAATGCCTTTGGTGTAGTCCAGGCGATCGACGCCGACGCCCAGCAAAGCATTCGGCTTCAATCCCAAATCACGCCAAACCTTGGCACGGCATTCCTCGATGCTGGGCGCATCTTCCACCCAGCGCACCGGCCATTCCAGTGAAATTGGGTACGGACGAACGAGGGTCCGGTGCCCCTGCATGACCACCGCGCGATGTTCCTGGTCGATCCGCGTTTCCAGATACCTATCAACGGAATCGAGAAAGTTGTTGCAATGCAGCTGGGTGTGAAAACCCAGAATGCTGCTTCCTAACAGGCCGCGCAATAATTCGTTGCGCCAAGGGCAGATGCCCATCTGCTCTGCGTTGGGCCAGGGAATGTGCCAAAAGACAATCACCGTCGCGGCCGGCAGACGCTTGCGGATCATCGCGGGCGCCAGGGCAAAGTGATAATCCTGCACCAGGATGATGGGATCCTTTGAATCCACTTCGCTGCACACCGCATCGGCAAATTTCTGGTTGACGGCGCGGTACTGCTGCCAGTCGTCGGCGCGGAAGATGGGCCGCGCGTGCGCCATATGGCAAAGCGGCCAAAGGCCTTCGTTCGAAACTCCGTTGTAGTAGCCTTGCAGTTCTTCATCGGTGAGCCAGACACGACGGATGTGATACGACTCTTCGTCGGGCGGCACTCTGACGTGATCGTGGCGGTCAACAGTGTCGCGATCGGCAGTGCCGCTACCGTGTGCAACCCAGACTCCGGAACAAGCGCGCATGATGGGTTCGAGAGCAGTCACCAGTCCGCTCGCCGGATGCTGCACTTCGATGCTGCCATCGTCGGTGCGATTGTGAACATAGGGTTCGCGGTTGGCCAGAATCACGATTTTCTCGCCTTGCAGGTCACGGTTGAGGGTTTGTTTCAGTCGTTCGGCCGTCCACAACCCAGGATCGGCTTCGCGCTCACTGGCCATGCGCTCGATGAGTTCGCGCACGTCGCTGAGTACCGGCTGGAACTTCCGGCTTTGCTTGCCTCCGTTGCGCAACAGCCCTTGCAGTTCCAAAATCCAATCGGCGCGCGTGCGCCGGGCCGCAAGCAGAAGGATGCTCAGGGCCATGATGGCAAGGATGCCGAACAGCACCAGGAGAAATGTTTGCGCCCTGATCTCGCGCCGTGCAATGTAACTGAAATCGTGCACCAGAATGGCAAAGCCCAGTTCCTGTCCCTCATCCATGATGGGCATCGCGGTGACCAGAACGCGGCCCGTGGGCAGCGTTGCTTCGGTACTCCACTCGCGCATGCCCTTCTCCGCCTGGGCCGGGGACAAGCCGGACTCGCGGATGCGCGGGCCCACCGCGAGACAGCTGAACTCCTGGGGAAATCCTGGGGTAATCGAACGGGTGCTAAAGTCGGTGCCGCATGCCGCGACGCCGATCACGTGCGCTTCCTGGGTCAGGGTTACCAACTGCTTATGCAGGTTGGCGGAATCGTACCAGGAGTCGGCGAGCGCGGGGCGCGCGCCGATAAGGACCAGTTGCGAACGCGATTGCACGTCGCGCTCAAACCAGTCGCGCACAGTGCTTTGCACCACCCCCGATGCAGCCCAGGTCAGGAGGGTTAAACCCACAATCAGGGCAAGCATGAGTCGCGCTATTCGATTCATACTCTTATTGATGCATATCGCTGCGCCAAGGGACAGTTTCACAGTTTCTGTAAAGCCTGGGCGAAATCGTAGTTACGTCTATTATTTTCAACATCTTACAAAATCTCGCGGTTTTACGGCCTATTTCCTCCGTTTTCCACCTCTGATTTATAGGGGGGGTGGGGGGGAGGGGGGAGGGGGTATGGTACGGACCGGTCACATACCTGACATTTTGAGCTGGAAAACCTCTGGATTGCAACGAGAACGGTGCAATTCGGTCTCTTGGATGGAACGGAGTTTAGCGTGATTTTTGGGCATATAGCGCTGAAAATAAATGGCTTGAGTCAAAAATGGCTGATACCCTACCGGGGTATGGGTGGGTCGTTTTTTCTTTTCTTTATTTAATTTCTGTCCGGGCTGAGATTCGTATGGTGCCGGATTCAAAAAGCCGGGACGGAGATGGAATGCAGTCAGCATGGAACTATTGTGCGCTAGATGCGCTTAATTTTCTGCAAAACGGCTGGATGGATTGCGGATCGTTTTTAGTGGGGAGGGGAAAAATAGCGCCGGGTGGGATTGTAGAGCGGCGGAGTGAAAAACCGCAAATCGCTCCACAGGACGCTGTCCCCGTGATTCACAGGACTTACAACGCGCTGATTTAGGATGGAGATTCGGAGCAAAATTTGCATCGAGGCGGCGGAAATTCGACCTCAGGGGCTAAAGCCCTGCGCCTTTTGGCTGAATGTTGCGGCACGACTAAAGTCTTGCCCTTTGACGAAACCTTGAAATTGAGACACTGCCGGAGTTATTGAAACGCTATGAAACCCATCACTGAATTTATCAAGCATCATTACCGTCATTTCAACGCGGCCGCGCTGGTGGATGCGGCGGAAGCCTACAACAAGCTGCTGGCCGAGGGCGGCAAGATGTTTGTGACCATCGCGGGCGCGATGAGCACGGCCGAGCTGGGGCTGTCGCTGGCCGAGATGATTCGCCAGGACAAAATTCACGGCATCTGCTGCACGGGCGCGAACCTGGAAGAGGACGTGTTCAATCTTGTTGCGCACGATTATTACGAGCGCGTGCCGCACTATCGGGACCTCACGCCTAGCGACGAAGCGGCGCTGCTCGCGCGGCACATGAATCGCGTGACGGACACGTGCATTCCAGAGATGGAAGCGATGCGGCGCATTGAGAACGAGGTGCTGGCAGAGTGGGTGAAGGCGGACAAGGCGGGCGAGCGGTTTTTTCCGCACCAATTCATGTACAAGATTCTGCTTTCGGGCGGGCTCGAGAAGAGCTACCAGATCGACCCCAAAAACAGCTGGCTGCTGGCCGCGGCGCAGAAGAATCTGCCCATGTTTGTGCCGGGCTGGGAGGATGCGACGCTGGGCAACATGTACGCGGGGCACTGCATAACGGGCGATGTGAAGAAAGTGCACACAGTGCGCACGGGCATTGAGTACATGATGGAACTGGCGGAGTGGTACACCAATACGACTGCGAAAACGCCGCTGGGATTTTTCCAAATTGGGGGCGGGATTGCGGGGGATTTTCCGATTTGCGTGGTGCCGATGCTGCACCAGGATTTGCAGCGCGAGCATGTGCCGCTGTGGGCGTACTTCTGCCAGATTTCGGATTCGACGACGAGCTACGGGTCGTACTCGGGCGCGGTGCCGAACGAGAAGATTACGTGGGGCAAGCTGGGCGAGAAGACGCCGAAGTTCATTATTGAAAGCGACGCGAGCATTGTGGCGCCGCTGGTGTTTGCGTATGTGCTGGGGTGGTAGAAAAGAGGGAACAGGGAACAGGGAACAGGGAACAGAAAACCGGGGCGAGTGAAAGAAGTGAAAAGAGTGAAGGAAGTGAAAGGGTGACGAAGCGGACTTGGATTGCGGTCGGGTTTGTCCTGGCCGGGGCAATTTGCGTGGCGGCGCGGGCTGGTGCGCAGGAAGACCGGGGCTTGTGGAGCGCGACGAGCACGAACGCGCACGCGATCACGGGCGACATTACTGTTGGCGAGGCCAAGGTGACGCTCAACTTCGTTACGTTTCCACTGGCGCGGATTCGCAGGCTGAAGCCGGTAGAGGTGAGCGCAGTGTTCGACGCGGATGTAAACGCCGGGATCGAAGGCACGCTTTACCGGCTACGCATATCTGGCCGGCAGAATTTTGCGCACAAGAATACGTTGTGCGGCGGCGAGGATGCGCAGTGGATGGCGACCTACGTGACAGGCCACGCGCTGAGGGTGGCGTTCTTCTCGGGCGATGAAATGCCGGTGTTTACGTTTGACACGATGCAGAATGCGACGACGCTGTGCGGGAAGTTTACTTACGGGAGATAGTTGTGAGTGCGAGTGTGAGTGCGAGTGTGGATTTGCTTGGCCGGTAACCCGTTCGCACGGTCGGCTCGCACTCACCGTCTTCCCGCCTGGCATGGCGCGGGGATAGAATGAGTCATGTCTTCCAAAAAGGGTAGAGGCGTTTCCGGCTGCGTTGTGCTGTTGTTTGCCGGACTAGCGCTTTGGCCTGCCTATGCGAACACACCTGCCCCGCAAAGCTTATCCCTGGCGCAAATTCTGGCGTTGATGGAGCATCACAATCAGATTCAGCGAGAGGGATTGCAGCACTACCGCGCGATGCGGCAATACCATGTCGAGTACCAGGGAATTACTACCATCGAATCGAACATGGCGGTGGAGATCGACTTCGATGCCACTTCAGGGAAAAGTTTCCGCGTAGTATCTCAGAGCGGTTCCAAGATACTCGGCGAGAAGATTCTGAAAAGGGCGATGGACAGCGAAGTAGAGGCCTCAAAGGACAGCCTGGCGACTGCATTGACGACGGCAAATTACCGGTTCCAGCTGCAGGGCAGCGAGAGCGTGGATGGGCGTCCCGCCTATATTCTGAGTGTTGAGCCGCTGAAGGAAAGCAAGTTTCTCTATCGCGGCAAGATCTGGGTGGATGCGAAGGACTTCGCGGTAGCAAAGATCGAAGCGTCGCCCGCGAGGAATCCATCGTTCCTGATTTCGCGGACGCTGGTTCAATGGACATACGCGAAGACGGGAAACTTTTGGCTGCCGCAACGGAGCCACAGCGAAGCCAAGATCCGAATCGGAGGCACCGCCGTGCTGACGATCGATTACGGAGCTTACCAGATCAATTTGGATAAGCCGCATTCCGGTGGCGCAGTTTGACGCACTGCGGTGTTCAAGCGTCTCAACTCTTCGAGATCGTAATGAACGGTCCGCTCACTGCCTGTCCATTCGCGCCTTCAAACGCAGCCTGACGCAGTCCGGGCATTACCATGTCCCACTTCGGCCCTTCGAGCTCCGGCATGGGCCGCGCCTGGAAGAGCTTCTTGCATTGACGGGCTGTCCAACGAGCCCAGCGCTTGGACTTCTTGCGCCGCGCGCTGTCGGTGGAGATGCCTGTGCCTGCATACATCTGGCGATAGAGCTTGGAGAGGAAGATGAAACCGAGTCGCGCGCGCAGAGTGGGAGTGCAACGGGACCGTTCCCAGATAGCGCCCCATGTGTAGAATCGGTCCCACACTTTTTGCGTGCGCATGCGGATTTCGTCGGAGCTCATGGTGGGATGCGGCGTAAACATTTTGGGCCGCACATCCGTGGGAATCATCCAGTAGCGCGTGATGGGCACGCCGCCGACCATCATGGGATCGACGGCCTGCTCCTTTTCCCAGCGCCCGAAGTCGACGGTGCCGGGAAACGGAGTCATCATGACAAATTGCGCGAAGGTGACACCGGCCTTGATCGCCATTTCGACCGTCGCAGTGAAGGTGGCGGGACGATCGGTGGGCAGGCCGAAGATGAAGGAACCGAGGACGTGCACGCCGTGCTGCTTGAAGGTTTGCAGTTGTTTGGCGAGGGCTTCGCCGGAGTAGTTCCAGTCCTTATAGACGGCCTTGAGCCCTTCGGGCGTGACGGCTTCAACGCCGACCAGCGCGCCCTTGATGTTGGCCTTGCGCATGGCATCAAGATAGCTGCCGTCTTCGCCGGCTTCCATGGTCATTTGCGTGAAGAACACCATGTCTTTGGGGAGCTTGGCCAGCTCTTCCATTAGCGACAGGCGCTCGTTGCGAATGGTCGTCAGCTCTTCGATCCTGGCGGTGTTGCCCTGCTCGCGCGCGAGGCGCAGATCGGTGAAGGTGACGGGATAGAAGTTGTCATCGGCCAGGGCGATGAAGCGAAAACCGAGGCGGCGGAGCGCGATGATCTCGTCGACGACGTTTTGGAATTTGCGCTGGCGCGGCTTCTGTCCATCGGTGCGCCACACGCTGCAAAAGGAGCAGTGCTTGGGGCAGCCGCGAATGGTTTGCACGGAGGCCCACATATATTTCGCGGGATCCATGAGGTCCCAACGCGCGGAGAGAAATTCGCTGCCCTCGATGCGACCGCCTTCGTAGATCTTCTGGGGCTTGCCGGCGAGGCAATCCGTGACTACTTTTGCCCAGGCCAGATCGCCATCGCCTTTGACGACGGCGTGGGCTTCGCCGCGCTCGAGGGCTTCGTCGGGAAACAGGGTGGCGTGAATTCCGCCATAGACGACCCAGGCGCCGCGGGCGCGGGCCATGCGGCCGACGGCGTAACCGCGCAAAGCATTGCCAGTGTGCACGCTGATGCCGACGATGTCGCCGGATTGAATCGACTCGGGCACAATTTGCTCGAGAGATTCATCGACGAGGATGGGATCTCCCACGGCAGTGGGGGTGGCGGCTGCAAGCACGAAGAGCCAGCGCGGCGTAATGACCGCGGTGCCAAAGGAATTGTCGCTGGGATTGACGAGATGAACGCGCACGCGGACCAACATTTCGCCGTACAGGTGTGGTTGGCTTCACAGCAATTGCATGGATGCCGTAATGCGGGTTGGCGATCGGAAGCGGCGCCCTAATGAGGAAGATGCCGCGCTGAAGTTGCGTTACGGCGGAATTCGGTAGAGCGCGTGATAGGGAGAAATGACGAAAAGGATCGTGCCAACCTTACTGGCAACGCAGATTCTTTCTCGAGAATTTCCCCCTGGATAGCCTTGGCGATCCTACAGGTATTCGTTGGGAGAAAGTGGTCTATATTGATCACTTTTGCGGGAAGGGGCAGATTTTCGTGGAAAGAAAGAGGAACCGAGTAAGCGGCGGCTCAGGCAGGGACGGTGAGGGATATTCGACCGGCCCTGCGGGGCGGAAGCGGTTGGGGCTCGGGTTCCCAGGGTTTCCCCTTCGACTTCGCTCAGGGTCCACCCTGGGCTATTATCGGCGCTCCCTCCGGGAGCGAGTGCGGCGATCTGCCGACTACGGGCTACGAACTATAAACGGCGAACTGTCTGCTGTTCGCTGTCAGCTGACGGCTGCTTTGCTGCACTCTTCGACAGGGATGGGGACCTGCTCGACGATTTCGAGGCCGAAGCCTTCGAGGGCGGGGACGTGCATGGGGGTGTTGGAAAGCAGGCGGATGCGCTGGATTCCGAGGTCGGACAGGATTTGGCCGCCGAGGCCGATGGCGCGGAGGATGCGGCCGGTGCGGGCTTGCTGGCCTTCGCGGGCGCGCAACTCTTGATGGAGGATGAGGCGGCCGGAATGCTCTTCGCGGGACTTCGGCGGGGACGGCTGTGCCCTCGGGATTGAAGGCGGCGGCTGGGGTGCGTTCGATTTCGAAGCCGCGCGAGGTGTTGTGCAGATAGAGAATGACGCCGCAGCCGGCTTCGGCAATCATGCGCATGGATTGGTCGAGAATTTCGCGGCAGTGGCAGTCGGCGGCGAAGACGTCGCCTGCGGTGCAGCGGGTGTGAACGCGGACGAGCACGGGATGCGGGCAGGGCGGACGGGATTCGGCCGGGGCCGAGCCGGACGAGTCTGAGTTCCCCGGTCCCCAGGTGCGAGGGACCGGGGGCACCCGCCCGTTTGAGGCGAGTCCGGGAAATGGGCCGGCGTGGACGGCGGGGCAGTCGGGGCAGAGGTCGCCGCGGACGAGGGCGATGTGGCTCTCGCCGCCGTTGACTTCGCTTTCGTAGGCGATCATGCGGAACTCGCCGTAGCGGGTTTGGATGCGGGACTCGCCGGCGCGGACGATGTAGCGCTCGTGGCGCAGGCGGTAGCGGATGAGCTCGGCGACGGTGAGGATCTTGAGGCCGTGCTCGCGACAGAAGGGGATGAGGTCGGGGACGCGGGCCATTTCGCCGTCGTCGCGCATGATCTCGCAGATGACGCCGGAGGGGTTGAGGCCGGCCATGCGGGCGAGATCGACGGAGGCTTCGGTTTGGCCGGCGCGGACCAGGACGCCGCCGCGGCGCGCGCGCAGCGGGAAGACGTGGCCGGGGCGGGCGAGGTCGGACGCGGTGGTGCGGGGATCGATGGCGGTGCGGATGGTGTGGGCGCGGTCGGCTGCCGAAATGCCGGTCGTCACGCCTTCGCGGGCTTCGATGGTCTCAGTGAACGCGGTGCCGAAGCGCGAGGAGTTCTGCTGCGTCATGGGGAAGAGGCGCAGGTTGTCGGCGCGCTCCTCGGTGAGGGTGAGGCAGATGAGGCCGCGGCCGTAGCGGGCCATGAAGTTGATGGCTTCAGGGGTGACGTGCTCGGCGGCCAGGGTGAGGTCGCCCTCGTTCTCGCGGTCCTCGTCGTCGACCACGACCACCATGCGGCCGGCGCGGATTTCGGCGAGGGCGCCGGGGACGTCGGTGAAGGGAGGCTCGGGGGTGCGGGGGGTTTGGGGCATGGTGCCCTTTTATTTTCGCTTATGCGGGATGGGGAATGCCAGAAAGAGGCTTATGGCCTTCCATCGAATCATGCTTTGGATTCTAGCGCAGTGAGTTTGAAGTTCGTGGAAGAACAAATGGAGGTCTTTCGACTCCGTTTGCCGCGCAAGACGCGGCAAACTTCGCTCAGGATGACAATTTCATTGTGATGCGAAGTTGAGACTCACTCGCACTAGCTTGAATACGGGTCCCGAGCGGCCGTCGCTTCGGAAGCGGCCAGGAAGCTGGGACTGAGCCAGGGTTTCTCCGCCTCGCGCAAGGTTAGGCGATCCAGAGTTCCGCGGCCATAGAGGCGCCTGGGGAGTGCCGGAAGTAACTGATCCGGCGGCAGGGCCGACAATTCGGAAACTTCGCCTCGTATAATCCTTTAAGCGCTCGGGAGATGGCGTGGCCGCCGGGTGAATAAGAAGGAGACCGCGGCTGGTTTCCGTTTATTCTTTCTGCGTGCATCGAGCGTCAGCAATCTACTGCCGATGACCCCTTCGAGATCCCATAAAGGAGGGATGATGTCCAGTCCTCAGAAGTCCGGCGCGTCTGACAAATCCGGCGCCCCTCACAAGTCCGGTATCTCTGACAATGTTGTTGCCGCGATTGCCTATTTTTCGCCGATCCCGGCGTTCTTTTTTCTGGCTGTCAGGTTCTACAACAAGAGGCCCTATGTGCGGTTCCACGCCTGGCAGTCGCTGGTATTGAACGCCATTGTCATTCTGTTCGGGATTGGCTTGATATTTGTGCTGCCGTATCTAAAGTTCCTTGGGATTCATGTGCTCGTGGTTCTGTTCTGTCTTCTATGTCTGGCTGTTTTCCTGGTATGGATGTGGTGCGTGATGGGCGCGTTGAATGGCAAGCGCTGCAAGCTTCCGCTGATTGGGGACTGGGCGGATGAGCAGGCCTACCGGTAAGCAGGCGGGCCGGGCGCGGGTCTGGAGACCCACGGTACCGCCGGTCAGGAGACCGGCGTACCGTTTTAGAGGCAGCAAAAACGCCGCCCGAAGGCGGCGTTTTTGCTTTAAGCTGGCGAAAGTGTTACAACGTGGATTCAATCTCAAAACCCCAGGCCTCGAGCAAGGCCTCGGGGATATATTTGGAATTCTTATTGCGGCGCGCCCATTCACGCAGGCGGGTTGACCGGATGAACTGATCCGGCGGCAGTTTGAACTCCTTGGTGATTGACTCGAAGGAGGTAACGGTGGGCACAACAGGGCCAATGGGCTCTGGTTTGCCCCAATTCGGATTTCCACGACGCTTTGCCATCGATTTTTGTGTCCTTGAAAGGAGGTTTAGCGGTTCATCCTCGGACAGGGCTGGGGGATCAGAAGAACCCGAGGCTCATTAATAACCATTTTACGGATATTTTGTTCAAAAATCAATAGTGAAGAGGAAGTGGCGCGGAGTGATCAAAATGGCTCTGATTGCCTTCAAACTGCTGTATTTACGCTGTTTATTTGAAGTCTGCTGGGAGGAGCGGGGAACAGGAGACGGGCGGTTTGCGTAATAATTGTGGATTGGCGGGCAGGAGCGGGGGGATCGCGGGTGAAATGGCCGGGGGCTGCAATTGTTGCGGGTTTGGTGCTGTTGGCGGGGGCTGCGGCCTGCCGAGCCGTGGAGCTAACCGTTAGCAGGGAGGCCCTGGAGCGTACCCTGAAACAACAGCTCTTCAGCGGTCCCGGCGGCCGGTATTACCTGAAAGGCAACCCTCACTCGGCCTGCTTTATCTCGACCGAGGACCCGCATCTGAGTTTTGAGCAGGGGCGGATCGTGGTGCGGGTGAAGACCGTGGCGCGGCTGGGAACGTCAGTGGGCGGAGCGTGCCTGGGAGTGAGCTTGACGCTGCCGGCCGAGGTTTCTCTGGCGCCGGATGCGGAAGGTGAGACGATTGGCTTCCGCGACGCGCAGCTGGATAAGATTTCGGACACGAAGAGAGATCAACTTTGTGCTGGCGCCGTTCCTGCGCGGGCAGGTGCCGAAGAGCATGAAGGTGAATGCGACAGAATTGCTGCGCAAGGCTCTGGAGGGCTCGACGGCGGCTTCGGGGTACAAAGTGAGCCTGGACCGGCTGAAGATTCACTCCGTTCAGATTGAAGGCGACAAGCTGGTGGTGGATGCGGATGGAGATTTGAGCGTGGAGTGAAAAGGCAGGGAACGAGGGAACAAGGGAACAAGGGAACGAGAAAGCAAGAGCCCAGGTCGTCGAATCAGCTAGTCAGCGGACCAGTTTTTGAGAGCAGTGGTCGTCAGCCGTTGCACAGGTTCTTGAGCAGGTCTTCGATGGCGCGGTTCAGGGCGCGGGCTCCGTGGTCGCGCTGATAGCGGAAAGCGGCTTGCTGGACGGGGTAGGACGTAGTCCTGAATACGACGACGCCGCCTTGCGCGTGGCTGGAGCTTGATTTCGCCTGCTGCTTCAGGAGATCAGAGAACAGAATCCCCTTCTGCGTCGCAGCATGGATGCCGGGAAAATCGTCCTCGTTGCTGCCCAATAGCCAGAGAAGCCTGATTGCTTCCAGGGTCCGCGAACCATTGGCAACTTTTCCATCCGGCCCAACGGCAAAGACGCCGGGAATCGTCCAGATGTCCTGCTCTCGAACCCAAAATATGCGCGCGCTCACATACTGTGCGTCGCGCAGATAATGGACGTCGGCCGCAGTGAGAGTGGTTTCCTGCGGAGCGCCGATTTTCTTGACAAAATCGTTCCAAACGTCGGCGATGTGCTGTTCGGAGATGAGCGAACCGGGATTGGCGACGGATTCATATTCGGCCTGGGCGATGCGCTTGCGGATGGATCCGGTGGCCCACCTTGGTGGAAGCTCATTGGAGAATTCGGCGGCGACCAGGTCTACGAGTTGGCGCGCGTCATCGAGCGATTGAATGTGGCTGGCGACGTCGTTGATGGCAGTCGCGTGCGCCTCCATGGTCCGCCGCTGCTCGGCGATTTTGCGCATGACTTCGGGGCTGGGCGGCTGGAAGCCTGGGCGATTTGCCGGCGGGGCTTGGGGAGCGGGTTGCTGCGCGGAGAGGAAGCAGAGAGGCAGAAGCGCAACCGCGAAACGCCAGAGTTTCGTATTCATGGCCGGGAGTCCTCCGTTCGGACTTGGGACCCGAGAAAACCACGTGGGAATTGTAGCGCACTGCTGTGCTCCCGAGGTCAGACCACTTTGTTAAAATGGATGCAGGAAAACCGAAAAATCCGCAGTGATAGAATTCTGACGTTTGGAGAAAAGCATGCCTGATGCATCGTGTGATATCGGCCTCATAGGCCTTGCTGTGATGGGACAAAATCTTGTTCTCAACATGAACGACCACGGATTCAAAGTGGCCGTGTTCAATCGCACCGTTTCAAAGGTTGACGATTTTGTGGCCAATGAGGCCAAAGGAACCGAGGTGGTGGGGGCGCATTCAGTTGAGGAGCTGGCGGGTCTGCTGAAGCGGCCGCGCCGCGTGATGCTGATGGTGAAGGCCGGCGATACCGTAGACCAGATGATTGACCACATCGTTCCCCATCTCGAAAAGGGCGACATCATTATCGATGGCGGAAACTCGCTGTTCACGGATTCGACGCGGCGCACCAAGGCGCTGGCTGAGAAGGGGATTCTGTTTATCGGCACGGGCGTTTCAGGCGGCGAAGAGGGCGCGCGCAACGGACCGTCGATTATGCCGGGCGGCAACCCGGCGGCGTGGCCGCATGTGAAACCGATCTTCCAGGCGATTGCCGCCAAGGTGGACGATGGAACGCCGTGTTGCGACTGGGTGGGCGAAGAGGGCGCTGGGCACTTTGTGAAGATGGTGCACAACGGCATTGAGTACGGCGATATGCAGCTGATCTGCGAAGCCTACGATCTGCTGAAGCGCGGGCTGGGACTGACGGCCGACGAACTGCACACCGTGTTCGCTGAATGGAACAAGGGCGAACTGGACAGCTACCTGATCGACATTACCCAGCAGATCTTTGCGAAGAAAGATGAAGATGGCGCGCCGCTGGTGGACAAGATTCTGGACACGGCGGGACAGAAGGGCACGGGCAAGTGGACGGTGATCAGCGCGCTCGACGAGGGACAGCCGGTGACGCTGATCGGCGAATCGGTGTTTGCGCGCTGTTTGTCGTCGCTGAAAGACGAGCGCGTGGAGGCCGAGAAGGTGCTGCGCGGGCCAAAGGCGGCGGTCAAGGTTGGAGATCGCGCGAAGTTTATCGAAGACGTACGGCGGGCGCTGTTCTGCTCGAAAATTATCAGCTACGCGCAGGGCTACATGCTGCTGCGGGCCGCGGGCAAGGAGTTCGGGTGGAACCTGAACATGGGCGGCATCGCGCTGATGTGGCGCGGCGGCTGCATCATTCGCAGCCAGTTCCTGGGCAAGATCAAGGACGCGTTCCGGAAGAACAAGAAGCTCGACAACCTGCTGCTCGATAAATTTTTCTCGCGGCTGGTGAACAAGTACCAGGCGTCGTGGCGCAAGGCGGTAACGCACGCGGTGAAGCTGGGCGTGCCTACGCCGGCGTTTTCAACGGCGCTCGCGTTCTTTGATGGCTATCGCACCGGCCGGTTGCCGCAGAACTTGCTGCAGGCGCAGAGAGACTTCTTCGGGGCGCATACCTATGAACGGGTGGATAAGCCGCGCGGCGAGTTCTTCCATACAAATTGGACGGGGCACGGCGGACGGGTTTCGTCGTCGACGTACAACGTGTAAAGACAGTGGTCAGTTGTCAGTGATCAGTGGTCAGTAAAAGGGCGGCGATTTCCGGGATGGAAATCGCCGCCGTTGTGTGTGCGCAGAATTTTGTTCGGGCGGGTTCAGCGCAAGGTGTCGACGGGGGCGGGGTCCATGTCGGCGTAGTCCTGGTTTTCGCCGCCCATGCCCCAGCAGAAGCTGTAGGCGCGCGTGCCCACGCCGGCGTGAATCGACCATCCGGGCGAGATGGCGATGCCCTTGTCGGCCATGACGATGTGGCGCGTTTCGGCTGGCGGGCCCATGAAGTGCATGACGCGCGCGTCCGCGGCGACGTTGAAGTACATGTAGATTTCGGAGCGGCGCATGTGGGTGTGCGGCGGCATGGTGTTCCAGTTGCTGCCCGGCGCAAGATGTGTGACGCCCATGACAAGCTGGCAACTGCGCGCGCCTTGCAGATAAATATATTTGCAGATGGTGCGCTTGTTGCAGGTTTCGAGAGAGCCGAGCTCGGTGGGAGTGGCGTCTTCCTTGCGCACCAGCGCGACGGGATAAACGGCGTGGGCGGGATAGCTCAACAGATAGTAGATGGCGGGTGCTTCTTTATCCTTCGACGCGAAAGTGACCTGCCGGTTGCCGCGGCCGATGTAGAGGACATCGAGATTGTTGAGCTCGTAGCTCTTGCCTTCGACGGTGATGACGCCTGCGCCACCGATGTTGAGCGCGCCGAGTTCACGGCGCTCGGTGAAATACTCGGCGCGGAGTTCGGGATAGGTGGGCAATGCGATGGGGGCGTCGAGCGGAGCCGCGAATCCGGCGACGGAGCGATCGAGATCGACGTAATTGAGATGGAGTTTGCCGGGCTCGTAGAGTGAGTCGAGCAGGAATGTTTCGCGGAGCTCGTCGGTGGTCATGCGCGGATAGCGCACAGGGTCAGCCATCAATACGGTCTTCATGATGTCTCCATTTTACTGCGCGGGCGGAGTGGGGAGCTTGGTTGGATCCCAGTTGTCGGTGCCGCGCAGGAAGATTGCCGGTTCGTATTGTTTGGCTTCATCGGGCGTGAGGAAATGCGTGTGCGGGTCGCGCTGATCGTGGTGCGCGCCGGGGCCGGTGGAGTCGAATTCAGCGTAGTAGACGGTTTCGAGCGAATGCGTGTCGCCGGGATGCCATTCGCGCCAGCCCGCTGGATCGATTTTGTCGTCCATCTCGGTGTGAAGATAAATAACTGTCGCGTAGGGACGCCATGGGCGGCCGAGGAAGATGGGGCCAGTTACAGCGGGATCGGCGGTGAGCTTGCAATGGTCGAAGACGAAACCGGAGTCCTGCTTGGGATAGTGCTTGGACTGCGCGGTGATGTAGCCGCCGGCGTGCGGAGTGGAGTGAATTTCGCAGTTCTCGAAGACGGCTTTGCTGTCGCCGAAGATGAAGTCGACGTTGCCGGCGACGTAGCAATCGGAGAAGTATTGGCGCGTGGCGGCGCAGTTTTGCATGTCGTTGCCGCAATGCGTGCCGAGATAGACGGTGTCCTGATTGCCGAGCAGGCGAACGTTGTGGAAGATGGCGCGGTCGCCGGTGACGTTGATGGCGAGGGCCTGCGAGCCTTGCGAGGTCTGCTCATGGGTGTTGTTGAAGTCGTTTTCGATGGTGATGTTTTCCGCGAAGAAATTATCGGCAGTCACGTTGACCGTGGCGGAGTGCAGCGTGCCGCCGTTCTGGCCGGCGCTGCGATCGTTGACGATAACGGTCTTGCTGGCGTCGGGATTGGCGCTGCGAATGGTGATGTTGGGCTTGTCGACGGTGAGCACTTCGCGATAGATGCCGGGCGAGACGGATAGCACCGCGCCGCCGGTTTTGGGAGCCATGTCGAGCGCGCGCTGGATGGAGTAGTAGTCGCCGGTGCCGTCGGCGGCGACGTAGAAGGTTTTGTCTTCGGGCGGAATCTTGCCGGCCATCTCGGGAGCGGTTTTGTCTTCAGGGAACGGAACGAAGCGAGCGTCGCAGTCGAGCGGCTGGCCGGGCGCGGAATCGGGCGCGTTGGTGTCGGTGACGTCGTCGCCTTTGGGCGATCAGGTTGCCGACGCTGAGGCCGATGGTGATGGCCGCGTCCTGGTTGTAGAAGAGCGAATGCTTCTGGTCGTCGGCGAAAACATTGTCGAGCTTGATCTCGAGTTTGTGGCCCGGGTCGGCGTCGAGGCCGAAGAAGGTGTAGGCGCCGGGCGTGAGGATGTGCACGTTTTCGAGCGTGATGTCGTTGTAGATGGGCAGGCGGTTGCCGGTGAAGGTGGTGTAGTGCGGCGTGAAGACGAGCGGGTTGGGCACGTTGCGGATGCAGACGTTGCGATAGACGACCTGGTGGACGAGGCCGCCGCGGCTGCGATCGGACTTGATGCGGATGCCGTTGTCTGCGCCGTCGATGGTGAGGTCGTCGACGAGCAGGTGATCGACGCCGCCGAAGGTGCCGCTGCCGATGGACATGCCGTGGCCGGTGTAGAAGTGATTGTGGAGGACGGACATGTTGGAGACGCCGCCCATGCCGCTGGGCTTGAGGCAGACATCGTCGTCGCCGGTGTGGATGTAGCTGTAGGCGATGGTGATGTTGTGCGAGGAGCCGGGATCGATGCCGTCGGTGTTGCGCGCGGTTTTGGGCGTCATGATTTTGACGCCCCACGCGGTGAAGCCGTCGGTTTGATTGATGGAGACATGGAAGCCGGGCGAGTTGCGCAGCGTGATCTTGTAGAGGGTGAAGCCGTCGGCGTGGCGCAGGGCGATCATGGCGAAGACGCTCTGCGACTCGTCTTTGACTTTGGCTTCGTGCGCGAGGTCCCACCAGGTGACGTCCTGGCCGAGGAGAGTTGCGCCGCCGCGGGCGTCGATGGAGCCCTCGCCCATGATGCCGGAGTCTTTGGCGCCGTCGGCGGAGATGAGCGGCTTGCAGCCGCGGCCGCCGTGCATGGAAACGATGCCGCAGCCGCCGGGCGTTGAGTCGAAGACGCGGGGATCGCGCGAGGCGACGAGGGCGGTGTTCTTGTCGACGACGAGCGTGACGCCGGGGCGGAGGGTCAGCGGGCCGGTGAGAAGAACGTTCTTCTTGCCGTGAGCGCGGAGGACGACGGCTTGGCCCTGCGCGCAGTGGTCCATTGCATCCTGAATGCGAGCTGTGGAGAGCTTTTGCTCGTCGGCTAGCGCGATATTGCCGTGGCTGGAGGCGATGTCGGCATCGAGGGTGACGCAGGCGGGAGGAATTTTGGGCTCGGTGACGGTGCGCGTGTCTTGAGCTGCGAGAGAGACCAAGGCAACGAACGGAAGTGCAGCAAGAAAAAGACGAGCAGGGCGCATGAAATCCTCCAATCGGCGTGGTCCGCAGCGGCGGAGAGGGCCGGCGAGCACAGCGTGATTCAAGTGGACTGACCACTCGAACCATCCCACTGTATAGGAGCGGAGCGGTGGGTCGTCAAGCGCTTGCGACCGGCTGATCCTGCAATAGAGATGTCGTTGCACCGTCCCTACGGGACTCCGGAATGCAATTGCGTTGACAGTTTTCCCCACGCTAAAGCGCGGTGCTAACAAACACTGCGCCTACGGCGCGGAGGCTGGGGAGTAATCTGACGGATTTCAGTAATCGTGATGCCAAAACCACGGTGAGGAGACAGCATGAATCGATTGCTGGTCAGACCTTCGAAGCGATAGAATCGGGGACGGTTTGCGGGAGCCAGTTCGGCAGTCTACCCGGCTACTGAAGAATATGGGACGCGTGGCGAATCGCTGTGCAGATTTCCCGCAGGGGCTAAAGCCCCCGCTTATTCTTGTCGCTCTCGCGGCACGACTAAAGTCGTGCCCTGACACTTCTTGCCTCGACGAAGCATTTTCCAGCAAGCTCTCAGGGGCAAACGACGCCGGGTAAAGATTGGAGAAACACGATGAAATTGCTTGTTCCTTTTGTGGTGTCAACGGCTTTGGCGGCGGGACTTTTCGTCCAGGCGCAACGGCCGAATGCGAACACGGCGGTGATGCCCCTGGCGAAGGTGCGGATTGCGCTGATTGGCGACTCGACGCAGACGAAGAGCGCGGGCTATGGGCTGGGTTTCTGCGCGAACCTGACGGACGACGTGGTTTGCATCAACGATGCCAAGGGCGGGGCGAGCACGAAGACTTATTACAACGAGGGCTACTGGACGAAGGCGCTCGCGGACAAGCCGGACTACATGCTGATCCAGTTTGGGCACAATGACGAGGAGTCTACGCAGCACATGCCACGCGAAACGAATCTGGTGACGGAGTATCCCGTGAACTTGAAGCGGTATGTGGAAGAGGCGCGCGCGCATGGCATCGTTCCCATACTGGTGACGCCGCTGGCGCGACGCTACTACGGGGATGATGGGAAGATTCATTCGGATTTGCTGGCGCATTCAGAGGCGATGAAGAAAGTTGCGGCGGAGGAAAAAACGCCGCTGATCGATTTGCAGGCGGACAGCATTGCGTTCCTGGACACGTTGAACGAGGCGCAGGCGAGTTTGCTGGGCATCACGAAGAAGGACGCGCAGGGCAACACGATTCCGGACAAGACGCATTTGAATGCGGAGGGTTCGTATGCGTTCGGGCGGATTGTGGCGGTGGATCTGGGGAAGGTGGTTCCGGCACTGGCAAAATATGTACGGCCGGAGCCGGCTATGCTGCCGCCGGATCTGGAGCGGACGGTGGCTATCATTCGCGGCGCGCCGGTGAAGATCGTGCTGGCGGGCGATTCGACGGTGAATAACGGCGGAGGATGGGGACCGGGATTTTGCGCGGATCTGACGCCGAACGTGGATTGCGTGAACCTGGCGCGGAATGGGCGCAGCTCGAAGAGCTATTACGACGAAGGCGTGTGGAAGGACGTGCTGGCCGCGCATGGGGATTACATTCTGATCCAGTTCGGGCATAACGATATGCCGGGCAAAGGGCCGGCGCGCGAGACCGATCCGGAGACGACGTACGCGGCGAACATGCGCCGCTACATCAACGAGGCGCGGGCGGAGGGGGCCCGGCCGGTGATCGTCACGTCGCTTTCGCGGCGGACCTACAAGGATGGCGCGCTGGTGGAGGATTTGACGGCGTATGCGAAGGCCGCGCGGCGCGTGGCAGAGGAAGAGAGTGTGCCGTTGATCGATTTGAATGCGGAGAGCACGCGATTGCTGCGTACGATGACGCAGGAACAGGCGGATCAGTTCGACGCTGTCGGCCATCCGGATGCGACGGGAAGCACGCTGGACCGGACGCACCTGAATGCGCACGGATCGGAAGTGTTTGGGCGCATGGTGGCTGACGATCTGGCGCGGATTTGTCCGGAGCTGGGGCCGGATGTGAAGGGGCAGGCGGCGGCAGCGCCTGCGACTCAACCTCAAATGCAGCATTGAGACGGAGACCCCACTCTGCGCTCCGTTGAAAGAGGCGGGTTGAGGTTCGTGCTTTCCCACATCTCAGAATCGAGATGTGGGGCACCCCTTTTCGTGCTAGGGTTGGGTTCGCCGCTAAAGCGCGGGCTTGGGTTTATGCAATTCGCGCGTGGGCGGTACCTGCTCGAGAATCCAGCGCACAAATTCCTTGCCGGCGGCGTAGTTGTCGTAGAGGGCGGGGAGTTTGCGGCCGTCGGTGTACTCGTTGTAGAGCCAAGGATCGATCATGGCGATAGACGGTTCCCTTGCCGTATTTCGCCGTGGCCATGAAGATGTCGTCGCCTTCTTCAAGCACAGAGCGGCGCGGGCTTCGTAACCGTGATGGTGCAGACGTCTTTTACATAAATGATGTGGGGATGATGGAAGATGGGGCCTTTGCCGTCAATGTCGATTCTTCCCTGCTCCCAATTGGTGCCGATGACGTGCTTGCGCAGCACGCTGTTGAAGTGGATGCCGAATTTGTCGCTGATCACGTTGAAGTGGTCGAGGTCGGCGAAGGAGGTGTCGTTCTCCATGATGACGAGGACGCCGCCGGCTTCGGACCCACTCGGCGAGCTGGTCGGCGTCTTGAGCAGTTCGCGAAGTGCGGATGGGGATTTTTGTCGAGGTTGTCGGGTGAGGCGATGACGTAGACTCTGCGCCTTTGAGATTGGCGAGCGTGGGCTCGGCGTCGAGCTCGTTGGTCTGCGCGCCGAATTCGCGGAAGAGATGGCCGAAGAGCGAATAGCCCGGCTTGTCCCAGGTGTTCCATTTGTAGTGGAACTCGACCTGCTGGCCGAAGGCGTCGGTGCGCTGCTGCGAGTTGAACCAGCCGTCGACGACGACGTTATCGCCGCGGCCGAGGTGGCGTCCGGCGCGTATTCCATTTCGGTGCTGGCCAGATGAATGCGCCCACGCCCTTGGGATCGTTGGTGACGACTTTCTCGCCGATGTAGTAGGCGTAGGTGCCGTCGCGATAGGGCTCGCCGCCGAGGCCTGAGGCCTTGACGGTATCGGTGAGCGAAACGTCGTCGCCCTGGGCTTGAATGAAGTGCGTGAGGATGCCTTTGTAGCCGCGTTCGGCGACGGCGAGAAAGCCGTCGGGCTCGGATCGGGCAGGTAGCCGCGGCGCACGCCTTTGGCCAGCGCGTAGACAAACATGCAGGCGGAGGAGGACTCGAAGTAATTTCCCTTCTCGCCGGGCTTGTTCATCACGGTGTACCAGAGGCCGGTCTTCTTATCCTGGAAGCGCGCGACGGCGGCGGCCTCGCGGCTGGAGGATGGCGATCAGCTGCGCGCGGCCGGGGTCGCCCTCGGGATAATAGTCGAGCGTGTCGACGAGGGCCATCATGTACCAGCCGATGCCGCGCGCCCAGAATTCGGGCGAGTCGCCGGTTTGCTTGTTGGCCCAGCGCTCCTGCTTCGACTGCATCCCAGCCGTGATAGAGCAGGCCGGTTTTCGGGATCGCGGGCGTGCTGCTCCATGAGCACGAACTGGTGCGTGATGTCGTTGAATTCTTCGGGGTGATGGGAGATGGAGGCGTACTCGGCGCGGAAGGGCTCGGCCATGTAGAGGCCGTCGAGCCACATCTGGTTGGGATAGCGCTGCTTGTGCCAGTAGCCGCCTTCGGCGTTGCGCGGCTGCTGCGCCGAGCTGGTTCCAGAGAAAGGTGGCGGCGGTGAGGTAGCGCTTGTCCTGCGTGACGCCGTAGAGGAAGAGAAGCTGGCGGCCGAGGAGGATGTTGTCGAGCTGATGCTCTTCGGGCTTGAGCGTGGGGATGGAGCCGTCGGGTGTGACGAGCTGATCGACCGAGCTCTTGATGTAGTTGAAGTAGCGTGGATCGACGTTGGTGAGCCAGACGGAGTCGCATGCCTGCGAGCAGCGTGCCGAGTTCGTAGTTCCAGGACGAAGGAGCAGCGGGCGGGCGCAAAGTGGCCGTCGGGCCAGCGGGCGATGGCGGCGTTGGCGGCGCGTTGCGACATGGGACTCGGGTGCGGCGGGCGCGGCGAATGTGCGTTTGGCCGGTGAAGGCGAGAACGGCGAGGCAGGCAAGAAGGCGGAAGAGATTTCATGGGGACTCCGGGCGAATGCGGCGCTGGGTTTCCCACCCATTCCGCAGAAAGCGCGGAATGGATGGGGCACGGGGCTGCTTTCAAAGCTGCGCCGAACCCACTATACGCAGAGCGACATGGTGGGGACAAATCGTATGCGCGGGCGCGGAGACGCCCGCACTACAGCCGGTCAGGAGACCGGCGGTACATTCGTTCGGCCTTTGCGAAATTACGCGTTGAGAATACTAATGCAGCGCCGGCGTGGCGGGGGTGGCGATCCAGCCGTTGAGGCGCAGCCAGTTTTCGAGGAGCGTGGGCCACTCGGCTAGCTCGGGATTGGATTGGCCGAGCGCGGTGCCGTGCGGGCCGGTTTGAAAGATGTGCATTTCGGCGGGCACACCGGCTTTGACGAGCGCGGTATAAAACGACCACGGCGCTCAGGACAGGAACCGATTGATCGGGCGTGGTGGCGTAGAGAAAGAACGGCGGCGTGCGCGGCGTGACGTGCAGATCGGGCGAGATACGTTGCGCTCCTCGGGCGAAGGAGGGTCGACGAAGAGATTCGCCATGGCGCCGGGCTTGGCGATGCCGGGCTGCAGCGTGAGGCCGCCGTAGGAGCTGATGACGAAGTCGGGGCGGTCGCTGACGCGATCGATGGGATCCGCGGCCTGCGAGATTGCCGTCGTCGAAGTGCGTGCCGACCATGCCGACGAGATGACCGCCGGCGGAGAATCCCCACATGCCGATGCGATCGGGAGCGACGTGATATTCGGCTGCATGGCTGCGCACCCAGCGCACGGAGCGGTAGCCATCGAGAATGGGCTCAGGATAGTGGTAGCGCGGAGTGAGCCGGTAGGTGAGAACGAAGGCGGTGATGCCGCGGAGGTTGAGCCATTCGGCGATCTGGGTGCCTTCTTTCTCATAGGCGAGATTGCGATAGCCGCCGCCGGGGCAGACGACGACGGCGGTGTGCGGGGCGGGGCCGTAGCCGGTGAAGATTTCGAGATGCGGCTTGTCCTGCTCTTCGGCGCCGACAGCGCCGGGCGCGCCGCTGGGCCAGAGATATTGGATCTGGCCGTGGGGCAGGGCCGGATCGGGGGCGGCGGCGGGAGCCGGAGTTTGCGGGGCAGACTGCGAGAATGCGGCCGGGGCTGCGCATGCGGTCAGAGCGAGCAGGGTGAATACTGCGATCGAAGCGACGAACGCCCAATTAGATTTCTTCGTTGCAGACATTGTTGTGCGACTCCATTCGCGGGAAAAGCAACCACAGGTCCTTCGACTCGTCCCGGCGGGCCGGGACTCGCTCAGGATGACATCCGATTCTTACTCCTCAGGCTGATAGTGGTAAAAGTTGCGCATACGAATGATACAACCGGGCTCGTTCAGTGTGCCGCTCAATAAAAAGGTGCTGCCGGCGGAGCCGGCAGCACCTTTCGAAGTGATGCGTTGAGGTTTAGAAGTTGATGCGGAGCATGCCCTGCGCGGAGCGGGGCTGGTTGCTCGAGTTAAGGGCGGTGATGGTGCCAAACGCTGCGCCGGTATTGACGGTGGAGTTCGGAGACGCCCACACCACGTGGTTGGTCATGTTGGACATATCCAATTCAATCGCAACGTTCCATTCGCGATAGATGGGGAATGTCCGCTTGAGGGCGACGTCGTCGTCATAGTAGCCCATACCAAACATGCCGAAAGGCGCCACGCGCGGCGCGTTGCCCGGAGCGTAGAGGGCGGGGCCACCGGTGTAGCATGCCTGCGTCGACGTGGTATTCACGCAGGTTCCGTAATTCCCGGAGCTGCTTGCAGTGCTGTTGTTGTTGGCCGTCACGTAGAAGGCGCTGGGGTTGAAGTATTGGATGTTGCCGATGTAATTGGGTGATCCAACTGCCGCTGTTACATTCTTGCCATAAGTTCCCTGGCGCCCAGTTTGACCGGCAACGACGCTGGGCATGCACTGGTTGAGGATGCTGGCGGTGCTGCAACCGCTGCCAACCATGACAATCGGGAATCCCGAGTGATAACTGAATACTGAAGAGGCGGTCCAATCGCTGGCGACCCAGCGATAAACAGGGTTGTCGCCCCACATGTGGCCGCGGCCGATGGGCAATGCGTAAACCACGGAAGCACTCAGGTTCTGGGGTATGTCCGCGGTGGATAGCGAACGATCGAGACGATCGTTGTCGCCCACGCGGAAGGTGCCCAGGTCGTCGATCGACTTGGAGTAAGTGTAGTTGACCATGAAGTTCAGGCCATGCGACGGGCGCTGGCGGAGGGATATCTGCAACGCATTCCAGTTTTCGTTGCCCACGAAACTGGTGGTATCGCTGACGCCGCTGAACTGCGGGAAGTTTGTCATGTACCCGGTGACGTTGTTCTTGTAGTAGTACGTGTTGCCGACGTAGGGGTTGGGCGGTGTGAAGCCGAGCCCGATGGCCAGGTTGGTGTTGACCATGGGTGCGGAAGCCGACGTACCGGAGGTTTGCGAGATCAACGGGGCTGGACAGCCTGCGACCGTGAAGACGGTGCAAACCGTGGTCGTGCTGCCGCTTACCGAGTAGCCGGCGAGTGCGGCAAAGGACTCAGGAAGTTCGTTGTTCCTCTTGCCAATGGCCTTGGAGACACTCAGGAAGTGGCCTTCGCTGCCGACGTAGCTAACCGAAATGGACATATTGTGCGTCAACTGACGCTCGAGGCCAAAGGTCCAGTTGATGTATTCGGGAGTTTTGGCGCCGTAGTGCGGATCCCAGAAACTGGGTGACTGTGCGCCCGCGTTGGTGAGGGCCGTGGTTTCGCTGGTTCCGAATTCGGCCAGGCTGGTGCCTCCGGCGGGAGGCGCAGGGTTTGCGACGGATCCTGTCCAACCGCAAGCAACTCCATCAGCGGTGTTATCGGTGCACTGCGTAGCATCCCAGTAGTACGAGGGCTGGTTGACGGTGCCCGCAGGCGCGGACGCCGACGGGGCGAATCCTACGGTCGAAGGCGAACCGGTTTGGCTGCCGCTGTTCCAGTCGCCGCGCGCAAAGTCGAGCCCGTAGCTGGTGCGAATGACGGTCTTGGAATTCCACGCGTAGGCAAGGCCGGCGCGAGGACCGAAGTTCTTGAACGTGGTCGGCGACGGATTGTACAAGCCCGTGTGGTAGCCGTCGGAAGAACTGCCGCCCGCAAACCCCAAGGTTCCGAGATTGCCGGTGACGGAGTTGGTCTGGGTGGTATTCAACCATGACATGATGCTGTGCGTCACGTGAAGTGCCGGCCAGATATCCCAGCGGATGCCGAGGTTAACGGTCAGCTTGGGGCTGATCTTCCAGTCGTCCTGCGCCCAGAACGAAGGGTCAAGCCAGGTGGATCCGTAGCCGGGAAGAGCGACGGAAACAGAGCTGGAGTTAACGGCGCCAAGCATAAAGCTGGCGAAGGCGTTTCCGCTAGTGCTATTCAAAGAGGTGCCAGATGACCATTGTTGGGTTGAGGTATTCGCGAAGGTAGCTGCGAGCGGACTGGAATTGGTGAGGTTCTTGATGAGAAAGAACTGGTCCCAGACGACCTGGCCGCCGAAGGTGAAGTTGTGCTTGCCAATTTGCCACTCGAGATTGTCGGCAGCGCTGTAGGAGTTGCTGACCTTCTGGTTTTCGTCGTAGCCGGCTTCAGTCGCGGCATTGTCGAGGCCGCCGCTGTAGGTGAGGCCGGGGAAGAAGCTGGCCTGGCCGGAGGGAGTGTTTAAGAGGCCCATGGCGCTAGCGGCGAATTGCGGACCGTCATCCGGTGTGGTCGAAAGACTCTTGTAACGGCCATAGGCAAGCGAGGCCATGTTCACCATGTGCGAGTTGATGGTGAATGTGTCCTTCACGATGTCAACGGTAGTCTTGGGCGTGTAGGCCTGGACCGTATTGAACGGTGGCGCCAGCTGGTTCGAAGTGGTCGACGGAGGCGCGTTGGGGCCCGTGTTAGCCTGGCGGCCGAAGTCGACGATGAGGCTGAATGTATTCTTCTGGCTCATGTCGTAGTCGATGCGGCCACCCTGGTACCAGTTCGAGAGCCCGTAGTGGTAGCCGGCGACGATGTTGTTGGTGTAGACGCTCTGCAGGGTCGCGCCCTCATAGGGCGCCATGAAGGTGTTGATGTACTTTGCCGCGGCGGAAAGACGGTTGGCAGGAATTACATTGAGGGTTCCAGCCGGCTCAACGCCGCCGGTAGAAACGAACTGGGTACGGGTGCAGGGGCTAGCCGAGGAGCCAAGGCACCCGGCCGTCTGCGTACCTGGGTCCCAGATGCCGTATCCGGTGCTGCTGGCAAACGCCGAGAAGTCGCCGTTAAGCATGGCCGTGGTGGGAATGGTTTGCGGCCTGTTCGCGGGCCGTGCTGGTAGCGATATTGGCCGTAGTTGTAGAACACGAAGAGCTTGTTCTTGATGATGGGTCCGCCGAACGATGCACCCACTTCGTTCATGATCTCAGTAGGCTTGATGCCGCCCGGAGCGCACGAAGACGATGCGGGGGTCCCGAAGGCGCAAGCGGCTCCAGGGGCAAGCTGTGGTAGGAACCTTGTTGGAGAACCTCCAGGCGTCGAGCACCGTGTTGCGGATGTACTCGTAGACTCCGCCGTGCCAATTGGTTGCTGCCCTGCTTGATGGAGTAGTTCTGCACGCCCTGGCCGGCATATTGCGCGGAGTAGCCAGAGGTCAGCACCTGGAACTGGTCGATGGCGTCCATGCCGAAGGCGATCCAGATGAAGCGCGGGTCGCCGACGCCGTCGGGCTGCGGGCAGGTTGATGCCGTCGATATAGATCTCAGAGGTGCCGCCGGCCGGGTTGCCGCCGTTGACAGACACCGAAGCGTCGGTGGCGTTGTTGCTGCCGACACAGATAGGCTAGCACGCCGGGCATCAGGGACGCAAAGTCCGTGGCGCGGCGCTGATCGGCGTTGCCGCCTGCGCCCATCAAGAGGGGCAGGCTGGAATACATCTGGTTGTCCATGACCGCGCCGAGGGTGGCGTCGGTGGTTTCGAGCACAGGAGGCGCGGTGGTGACGGTGATGGTCTGCGTCGCGGCTCCGACCGACAGGTTGACGTTGACTGCGACCGTGATCAGAGCATCGACGGTGACATGTTCCTGGATGAATTTCTCAAAGCCCTTGGCGGTAACGGTGAGATTGTATTCGCCCGGGGTGAGCGGCGTGATGCTGTAGTCGCCCGCTCCGGAAGTGGTGCGGACGGTGCTGACGTTCTGGTCGACCAGGGTTGCGGTGACGGTTGCGCCACCGACCACTGCGCCGGTGGAATCGGTGACCGTGCCCGAAATAGCTCCGTAGCCGGCCATCTGTGCGTTCGCGCCGAGGGGCGTCATGATGGCGACGACCAACAGCGCCATCGCGCTCCATGCGGCGATACACAACGTGCGAGTGATGGAACCTCGCGCTGCTTGCCTCGACTGGAATATGTTGCTTAAGGCGAATTGCCTCATTGTGAAGCCTCCACTAGGTGTTTCTCAATTCCTTCGGAATGCAGCGACGCCTCGCTTACTCGAAAATTCGCACACGTGGTCTGACCACATTTTGAAGCCCGACTAGTTTCGTACATTGAGTGAATCGCTGTCAATAGTGAAATACGGCCTAGCCAATCGAAAGTGTGATGATGTGTGCGCGAAAATGAAAATTAATAAAGGATGACATTTCCATGACATTCCTGTGACATTGCGGCGCGGTTTAGCGCGCGGCGCAGCGCTTTTCTACGCGCATGAAAGCAGGGGACATGGCGGGTGAACTCGGCTGCGCGGAACGGCCAGACGCGAGGGGTTTGGCGGGGCTCATATCGAGCGTTCCCGTTACTGAACCGGGTTGATTAATTTGGGACGGGGCTGCCGATTTTCGCAATGCGCGTAAGCAAACGGGACGCAGTGCGAGGCCTGAGGCGGACCGTGTGAATCAAGCGGCGTGCACGGCGCGTCCCGACTTTTTGGGGGCCGCGCCAGGTGACGCTTTGCGGCCCGTGGGGCGCTCCATGCCCTGCGCGATCTGCGCCATGCGCAGGTGCTGCTCCATCAGATTGTGCGCCTCCTGCGGCTTGTGGGCGCGAATGGCGCGATAGATCTCGCGGTGCATCTCGGCGGACTCGCGGAGGTCGATGGAATGTTCGACGGTCTTGCGGCGGCTGTCGTAGAGAGCCGAGGTGATGGTTTCAATAATGGCGGCGAGAATGGGATTGGCGGAGGCCTGCGAGATGATGCGGTGAAACGTGAGGTCGTGAATGAGATAGTCGGTCGGAGCTCTCGATGGCGGCGAACATCTCGGCGACTTCTTCGGCTAGCGCGGCGTGGTGCTCCTCCTTGCCGCGTTCGGCGGCGAGGGCGGCCAGATGGCTCTCGAGAATGATGCGCGTCTCGAACATCTGCCAGGTTTGAAAGCCGTGCAAGGCGCTCATGAGGCTCAGAGAGCCCTTGCCAAACTCGGGAGGGCCGTCGGCCACGAAGGTGCCCACGCCGTGGCGGATTTTCATGACGCCCATGGCGGCAAGGTAGCCGATGCCGGTGCGCAGGCTGGCGCGGCTGATTTTGAGGGAGCGCGCCAACTCGCGTTCCGGCGGAATTTTGTCGCCCGGCTGCAGGGTTCCGTCTTCAATCAGCGAGCGGATGTGGTTCACCACTTGCATGGTGCGGTGCGTCGTTGGTTCTTCTTCTTTCATCCGCGGCATAGGTGTCAGTCACCTTCTAGCAAAACTGAAAATTGAGAACAAAGCGAGATTATCACTGAATTGAGGGGTTTGGCTCGATAAACTTGCGGCGACGCCGATGATTTTGAGCCGGAATGGCGCAGTGCCGGGAGTGTATACTTGTGGTCTGACCTCAAGGGCCGCCAGCGGCCAAAGAAAGCGATATACGAGGTAGAATGAACGTCATGTTGCTCCACGAAGACCGTCTGTTTCCTTCCGAATCAAACGCCCTCAAAGTAGCCCGTTCGCTGTATGCAAGCATCCGCAACCTGCCCATCGTGAGCCCCCATGGGCATACGCAGGCGACATGGTTTGCCACGAACGAGCCGTTTCCCGATCCGGCGACGCTGTTTGTGCAGCCGGACCATTACGTGTTCCGCATGTTGTACAGCCAGGGCGTTTCAATGGACGACCTGGAGATCGGGCAGCCGATAGTGAAGGATCCGCGCCGGGTTTGGCGCATTTTTGCCAGCCACTACTATCTGTTTCGCGGCACACCGACGCGGATCTGGCTGGACTTCGCGTTTCAGGAACTGTTTGGGATGAAGGAGCGGCTGAGCGAGAAGACGGCCGATGTTTACTTTGACACAATTGCGGAAAAACTGAAGACGCCGGAGTTTTTGCCGCGGGCGCTTTACGAAAAGTTCAATATTGAAGTGCTGTCGACGACGGAGTCGCCGCTCGATCCGCTGAAGGCGCATCAGGCGATTCGCGATTCGGGCTGGAAGGCGCGCATTGTTCCGGCGTTCCGGCCGGACGCGGTGGTCGATCCGGCGTTCGCGGGATTTGCCGGGCTCGTGGCCAAGCTGGGCGAGCAGAACGGCGAAGATTCCTCGACGTGGAAAGGCTACTTGAATGCGCTGATGAAGGCACGGGCGCGATTCAAGGCCTTGGGTTGCACCTCGACCGACCACGGACACCCCACGGCGCAGACGGCGGATCTTTCCGCAAACAGACGCCGCTGCGCTGTTCTGCAAAGTGATCGCGGGCAAGGCGGACGCGGCAGAGCAGGAGCTGTTCCGCGCGCAGATGCTGACCGAGATGGCGCGCATGAGCGTCGAGGACGGCCTGGTGATGCAGATTCACCCGGGCAGCGTGCGCAACCACAACAAGTTTGTGTTCGAGCGTTACGGGCGCGACATGGGCGCTGATATTCCCGGGCCGACCGACTTCGTGCATGGCCTGCGGCCGTTGCTGGACCGCTTTGGCAACGACAAGAATCTGACCATCATTTTGTTCATGCTGGATGAGTCGACGATCAGCCGCGAGCTGGCGCCGCTGGCCGGACATTATCCATGCTTGCGCCTTGGACCCCCGTGGTGGTTTCATGACAGTCCTGAGGGCATGATGCGTTTCCGCGAGCAGGCTACGGAAACGGCGGGGTTCTACAACACGGTTGGGTTCAACGACGACACGCGAGCGTTTCTCTCGATCCCGGCACGGCACGATGTGGCGCGGCGCGTGGATTGCGCGTTTCTGGGCAGGCTGGTGGCCGAGCATCGTCTGGACGAGGATGAAGCGTTCGAGTTGGCGCACCAGTTGACGTACGATCTGGTGAAGAAGGCGTATCGGCTGTAAGTCAGTGGTCAGTTGTCGGTGGCTGTGGTGAGTGTTCGTGGAGTAAGAAAGTGGAGTTTGGTTTATGAGTCTCTATTGTTCCGTTGGTAGTGTTGACACCGATCTTTCATCGCAGCAACTGAAGGAATTGCTGGTGGAGAGCCTGGGCAAGCTGGGCGCGCGGAAGAATGTGCTGGTTGTGCCGCCCGACCAGAGCCGCGAACACTCGCGGGCAGGCGACTTGACGCGGTACACATGGGAACATTACGGAGACAAGCTCAAGGCGGTGCTGCCGGCCATCGGCACGCACACACCTATGCGGCCCGACCAGATTGCGCACATGTTCGGCAACGTGCCGCTGGAACTGTTCAAAGTCCACAACTGGCGCACGGACGTTGAGACGCTGGGCGAGTTGCCGGCATCGTTTATCCGCGAGCAATCGGAAGGCAAGCTGAACTACACGTGGCCGGCGCAGGTGAACAAGCTCATCTCGCAGGGCGGCTTCGATTTGATTCTGTCGATCGGCCAGGTGGTGCCGCATGAAGTGATCGGCATGGCCAACCACTCCAAGAATATTTTGATCGGCACGGGCGGGCGCGAGGGCATTAACCGCAGCCACTACCTGGGCGCGGTTTACGGCATGGAGCGGATTATGGGCCGCGCTGAGAACCCGGTGCGCAACGTGCTGAATCGCGCCAGCCAGGAATTTTTGCGGCATCTGCCGATTGTGTATGTGCAAACGGTAGTCGGGCGCGGCAAGGATGGCGGCCTGGCGGTGCGCGGCCTCTACATCGGCGACGATCTCGAATGCTTCCTGAAGGCCTCGGAGCTGAGCCTGAAGGTGAATTTCGAGATGCTCGACAAGCCGATCAAGAAAGCTGTGGTCTATCTCGATCCCAAGGAGTTCCACTCGACGTGGATCGGCAACAAGGCGGTGTATCGCACACGTATGGCACTGGCCGATGGAGCGGAGCTGATTGTTCTGGGACCGGGCGTGCGTGAATTCGGCGAGGACAAGGGTATCGACGCGATGATCCGCAAGTACGGCTACCACGGCACGCCTGCCACGTTAAAGGCAGTGAGCGAGAACGCCGATCTGGCCGCGGACCTGAGCGCGGCGGCGCACTTGATTCATGGTTCGTCGGAGGGGCGGTTCAAGATTGTGTGGTGCCCTGCGGAGTTGAGCCGCGAAGAAATCGAGGGCGTGGGCTTTGCGTACGGCGAGTTGGCCGCGATGACGAAGAAATACGATCCGGAAAAGCTGCGCCACGGCTGGAACCAGGTGAACGGCGAAGAGATTTTCTTTGTCGCCAATCCGGGACTGGGATTGTGGGCGGTGCGCAGCCGGTTTGAGAGTGCGGTTCCGGCGGCGGTTGGGGCGCACGCCGGCTGAGTTTCCCGGGTCTCAGAATCGAGACCTGGGGCACCCCGAATGGTGCGGGGACCAAGCAAGACTAGATGACGATGGGGAATCCAGGAATGAAGCTGAACAAATATTCGGTGGGCGTGGGTGACCGTTTTGCGCACCAGGCCAAGGCGCAGTTGCAGGCATGCGTGAAGGCTCTCGAGCAGGGAGTCGAGGTGGTTCCGGTCTGGAACAAGTCGAACCGCGAACACAACATCATTGGCTCAGAGCCGTCGAGCGTGCGGGCAGCGGCCGATGCGGCGGTGAAAGCGCTGGGATGGAAGCTGCCGTATTTCTGCGACGCCGACCACATCACAGCGGAGACGGTGGAGCGTTTTATTGCGCCTTGCGACTTTTTCACCTTCGACGTGGCCGATTTTATCGGCCAGCCCGCAAACGCATCGGACATTGAGAACTTCGTGAAGCGGCATCCGGAACTGCAGGGAAGCATTGAGCTGGCGGGAGCCGACCAGGCCTTTGAAATCACGCCGCAACTGCTGGAGCGAACCGCGCAGAAATTTCTGGCCGCGGTGAAGAAGGCCGGCGAAGTGCATTCGCATCGTGCTGAAGGCGAAGGGCGCGGGCAACTTTATTCCCGAGGTTTCGATGGATGAGACCGATCGCGCGCAGACGCCCCGTGGAACTGCTGATCATTCTGGCGGCGATTGCCGACGAGGGCATTCCCGTGCAGACCATCGCGCCCAAATTCAGCGGGCGCTTCAACAAGGGCGTGGATTACGTGGGCGACGTGGCGCAGTTCGAGCGCGAGATGGCGCTGGACGTGGCGGCCATCGCTTACGCGGTGAAGCAATACGGACTGCCGGGCAATCTGAAGCTGAGCGTGCACTCGGGCAGCGACAAGTTTTCAATCTATCCGGCGATCCACGCGACCATGAAGCGCTTCGACGTGGGCGTGCACCTGAAGACTGCCGGGACCACGTGGCTGGAGGAACTGATCGGCCTGGCCGAGGCAGGCGGCGAAGGATTGGCGCTGGCCAAGGAAGTGTACGCCGAAGCGCTGGCGCATCGCGAGGAGCTGTGCGCGCCTTACGCGACGGTGATCGACATCGATCCGGCCAAACTGCCTTCGGCGGATGAGGTGCGCGGGTGGACGTCGGAGCAGTACACTTCTGCACTGCGGCATGTGGAGAACGATGCGGCTTACAATCCCAGCGTGCGGCAGTTGCTGCACGTGGGATTCAAGGTGGCTGCGAAGATGGGACCCCGCTACCTCGAGCTGCTGGAGGCCAACGAGGCCGTGATCGCGAAAAATGTGACGGAGAACTTGTATGATCGGCACATTGCGCCGGTGTTTCTGGGGCGCGCGATCTGAGAAACAGCTTCTAGCTTCTAGCCTCTAGCTTTTCCGGCGTCAGGCAGTTAGCCAGGCTTGCGGAGAAGTTAAGCTGGAAACGACGAGTCGCTGCGGTCCGAATAAGAATCATTCCCCATGGAGATCGAATGAATCCTCAAGTGTTCAGCCTTGAAGGCAAGGTGGCGGTTGTGACTGGAGGCACCTCGGGCATCGGCCGGGCGCTGAGCCTTGGCCTGGCCGACGCGGGCGCCGATGTGATTGCCACGGCGCGCCGCCAGCAACAGGTGGATGAGACCGCGAAAGAGATTGAGGCGCGAGGACGGAAGACTCTCCGCATCGCCTCGGATGTGGGCGACCGGGCATCGCTCGAAAAGCTGCTGGCCGCCACGCTTGAATCCTTCGGCAAAGTAGACATCCTGGTGAATTGCGCGGGGATGATCAAGCGCCGGCCCACTATCGATCTTCCCGAAGAAGAATGGAACAACATTCTGAATGTGAATCTGACGGGGACGCTGCGCGCCTGCCAGGTGTTCGGCCGATCGATGCTGGAGCGCGGCTACGGGCGCATCATTAATATTGCGTCCCTCAATAGTTTCGTCGCGTTGAGCGAAGTGGCGGCGTATGCGGCAAGCAAAGCCGGCGTGGCGTCGCTGACGCGTTCGCTTGCGGTGGAGTGGTCGAAAAAAGGCGTGACGGTGAATGCGGTTGCGCCGGGCGTTTTCCGCACCGATTTAAATGCGCAACTGCTGGACTCGACGCCGCGCGGGCAGGAGTTGCTGATGCGTACGCCGATGGGGCGATTTGGCAAGACGGAGGAGTTGATTGGCGCGGTGGTGTACCTCGCCTCAGACAGCGCTTCGTTTGTGACCGGGCAGATCCTGGTGGTGGACGGCGGATTTTTGGCGAGCGGGGTGAACCAATAAAGCAGGGAACGAGGGAACGAGGGAACGACAGGGAACAGAGGGAACAAGGGAACGAGGGAACAAGGGAACGAGGGAACAAGGGAACAAGGGAACGAGGGAACAAGGGAACAAGGGAACGAGGGAACAAGGGAACGAGGGAACAAGGGAACGAGGGAACAAGGGAACGAGGGAACAAAGGGAACAAGGGAACAAGGGAACGAGGGAACAAGGGAACAAGGGAACAAGGGAACGAGGGAACAAGAAGACGAGGGCTGCTCCCCACGGGAGCAGCCCTTCTTGCTGGAGCGAACTTTACTTCAGCGTCAAGTTGGCTTCGGGTAATTTCAGGATGGCGTCGCCTTGCTCGGCGGTGACCTTCACGTTCTGGCCGGTGACGTTGGCATAGCCGATGGTGAGTCCGGTTTTGCCATTGAGAGTGACGTTCTGCAGCACAATATCGTCGACAGGCGCTTCCGGCAGGCCGACGATGGCTCCGGCCATGTCAGCGCCGGTCGCGGTGACGTTTTGGAAAACGATGTTGTGGAAGTGGGGCGTGAGGCGCGTGACGGGCTGCGAAGCCACGTCTCCCGCGGGAGGCAGAATACGCGGGTAGTATTCGCTGATGACAATCGGATTCTTTACGCCCTGCATATCGATGTCGCGGAAGACCAGATTGCTGACGTCGTTGCCGCGGTCGCGGTTGGCCTTGACGCGGATGCCGTTGTCAGAGCCTTCAAAATGAATGCGCTCAGCGACGATGTTATGCGCGCCGCCGGCGAGTTCGCTGCCGATGGAGAGGCCGTGGCCGTGCTTGAAGGTGCAGTCGGTAATGGTGATGTCATGTACGGGATCATCGCCGCCCGGAGAGTTGATGGCGCCCGACTTGATGGCGATGGCGTCGTCGCCGGTGTCGGCATAAAGATGATCGATGCGCACGTTGGACGAGGAGAACGGATCGACGGCGTCGGTGTTTGGCGAGGGATACGGCGCGAGAATGCGCACGTGGCTGATGACCACGTCGTCCGAGTAGTAGGGAACGAGCTGCCAGAAGGGCGAGTTCTGGATGGTGACGCCTTCGACGCGCACATGCTTGCAGTGGTCGAAGACGACGAGGCGCGGGCGGGGATGATTGCCCATGACGCCAGCGTCGTGCACGCCGCGCGTCATCTTCCACCAGCTTTCGCCCTGGCCGTCGATGGTGCCTTCGCCGGTGATGGCCACGTTTTCCGCATTGGTGGCGCTGACCAGAGATTGCACCGCGGGCAGGCGGAACTCGGTTTTTGCCGGGATAGTCGGCGTGATCGGGCGAGCCGAGCAGCGTGGCGCCTTTGTCGAGCTGGAGGGTGATGTTGCTCTTGAGCACGATGGGCGCGCTCAGATAAGTGCCTGCAGTGAGTTCGACGGTGCCGCCGCCCTTGGCAGCGCAGGCGTCGATGGCGCCCTGAATGGCGGCGGTGTCCTTGGTGGCGCCGTCACCCTTGGCGCCGAAGTCGCGGGGATTGCAGGTCGGGGCGGCATGGAGCGCGCCGCATGACGCAAGAATCAGCGCGCAAAGGAACGCGACATGGCTGCGGGAAATCTTAAGTTGAATCACGGAAGTGCCTCTTGAGGAATTGAAGTGCTTGCGGAAATCATCATACGCCGATGGGGGTCGAGTGGTCCTACCACGGAAAAACAGGGAGTAGGGAGTAGCCAAGAGGGAGTAGACGGCCGCTGTTCCCACCCTTTCCGCAAAGGACACGGAAAGGATGGGGCAACGACGGAGAGTGAGCGGCGCCGAGACGCGCGCGAATGGTAGAATTCCGCTGGATTGACTTCCTGAATCGAGAACATCTTGAAAAAAATCCTTCCTGCAATTTCTGCTCTGAGAATTCCCTTCCTTTTTTCAACCAGCATTGCAATTATGGCGCTCATCGCGGTCGGCATTTCGGCGGCGGCTCCGGCGCAGCAGGCTCATGTGAGCCATGCTCAGGCTGTGGCGCGGGCGCGGCAGATCGTGGCCAAAATGACGCTGGACGAAAAAATCAGCTCATTGCACGGCGTGCACGATGCCACGCGCTACAGGATGGTGCCGGGCGTGCCGCGGCTGGGCATTCCCGACTTCTGGATGACGAATGGTCCGGCAGGGGTGGGGCCGGGAGGCGCGAGTCCGCAGCCGCCGGCCACCGCGATGCCCGCGCCGATTCTGCTCGCAGCCTCGTGGGATCCGGAGTTGGCGCGGACCTATGGAAAGATCGAGGCGGAAGAGACGCGGTCGCTGGGCAGCCTGCTCTTTGAATCGCCGGATATCAACATTGCGCGCGTGCCGCAGGGAGGACGCGTGTTTGAGAGCTTCGGGGAAGATCCATTCCTCACCGGGCGCATTGGCGTGGCCACGATTGAGGGCATCCAAAGCACGGGCATCATGGCGAACGTGAAGCACTATGTAGCCAACAACCAGGAGGCGGACCGGCACGCAGTCGACGAGCAGATTGGCGAGAGGGCACTGCGAGAGATTTACTTACCGGCTTTTGAGGCATCGATCAAGGAGGCGCATTCGGCGTCGCTGATGTGCGCCTATCCAAAAGTGAATGGCGCGTTCAATTGCGAGAATGCGCCGCTGCTCGAACGGGGTGTTGAAAAAAGAATGGGGATTCGACGGGTTCGTGCTCTCCGACTGGGGCGCGACGCACTCGACCGTGCCCAGCGCGCTGAACGGGCTCGATTTGGAAATGCCGACGGGGATCTATTTCGATAAAGAGCTGCGCAAGGCGGTGGATGCGGGCGAGGTTCCGGTGTCTGTGCTCGATGAGAAGCTGGTGCGGCGTTTCGCAAAGATGATCGAGTTTGGCGATTTTGGGCCGCAGCCGAAACCGGTGCCGATTCCGGTGCTGGAGCACGGCGCTATCGCGCGCCAAATTGCGACGCAGGGCATGGTGCTGCTGAAGAATGAGGGTGGCCTGCTTCCGCTCGATGCGACAACGCTCAAGACAGTTCTGGTGGTGGGGCCTTACGCGGTACGGCCGAACACTGGAGGCGGAGGCAGCTCGCATGTGATTCCGCTCTACACGATTACACCCTATGACGGGCTGAGCGCGGAGCTGAAGGGCCGCGCAACCGTGATGGATGGCAGCGACATCGCGGCTGCGGCAGAGGCGGCGAAGAAGTCAGAAATTGTGATCGTGATGGTGGGCGACCAGGACAGCGAGGGACGCGATCAGAGCCTGGCGCTACCGGCAGCGCAGAACGAACTGATCAAAGCCATGGCGAGCGCGAATCCGAAGACTATTGTCGTTGTGAAGAGCGGATCGGCGGTGCTGATGCCGTGGATCGACAGCGTTCCCGCGGTGCTGGAGGCGTGGTATCCGGGCGAGGAAGATGGACACGCGGTGGCCGACGTGCTGACAGGCAAGGTGAATCCGAGCGGCAAGCTGCCGCTCAGCTTCCCGCGCAGCGCGGAGGATACGCTGGCCAGCAATCCAGAGCAGTATCCGGGCGTGAATGGCGTGGCGCATTACAGCGAGGGGCTCGAAGTGGGCTATCGCGGCTACACCGCGCACAACATTCCGCCGCTGTTTCCGTTCGGCTTCGGGCTTTCGTATACGCAGTTCAGCTTTGACGGGCTGAAGGTAAGCAAGCAGCCGGGCAGCGCGAACGCGACGTTAAGTTTCACGGTGACGAATACCGGCAAGCGCGCGGGCGCCGAAGTGGCCGAGGTGTACCTGGGCTTCCCGGCGATTGACGAAGGCAACGAACCGCCGCTGCAGCTGAAGGCGTTCAGCAAGGTGATGCTGAATGCGGGCGAATCGAAGACGGTGGAAGTGAAGCTGGACACGCGCGCGTTTTCGTACTGGTCAGAGAAGGCGCATGCGTGGCAGGTGGCGGCGGGCGAATTCCAGGTGATGGTTGGGGATTCGTCGGCGAACACGCCGCTGAAGGCGAACTTGACGGTTCGCTAGGTTTCAGATGTCGGGTAGCAGATCTCAGTTGTCAGTTGTCGGTTGAAGGGTGCGGGCGAGGACGCCCGCACTACAGCCGGTCAGGAGACCGGCGCTACATTCCTTAATGCGGTCAGCTTTTTGCTGCGGGCTCTGGCTCCGGCGCGTTCATGGGCAAGCGCACGATGAACCGGGTGTTGCCGGGCTCAGATTCTACGGTGATGGTTCCGCCGAATTTCTGCGTGATGATGCGGTGCACGATCTCGAGGCCGAGTCCGGTGCCCGATCCCTGCGGCTTGGTGGTGAAAAACGGCTCAAAAATGTGGGGAAGGACATCGGGTGCGATGCCCGAGCCGTGATCGCCGATGCAGACCACTAGCTGCCCGGGCTCGGACCACGTAGAAATTTCGATCTTCGCGCCTTCCGGTGAAGCGTCGGTGGCATTGTCGATGAGATTCGTCCATACCTGGCTGAGGGCGTAGCCGCGCGTTTTAATGGTGGAGGGCGAGGCCGCAAAGCGTTTTTCGATTTGGATTTCTTTAAGGCGCAGCTTGTGGCCGAGGATGGTGAGGGTGCTCTGCAGGCTGTCGTGGACGTCGAGTTCCTTGCCGGGAGTGCGCTCGTCGTAGGCAAATTTCTTGACCGCCATGACCAGCTCGGTGATGCGGGAAATGCTTTCCTCAATGGCGCAGACCAGGGTGACGCTTGAAACCAGCGCGCCGAACCAGTTGAGCGCATCGGAGAATGCGGCGGCATCGAAATGCTCCTTGACGCAGGCGATCTCGTGACGATCGAAGCCCATGGAAACCAGCGCGGGGCCGATGGTGTAGGCGTTTTCAACGCTGGATTGAGCCAACCACTCGCTCATGGCCTCTTCGGCATCGGCCTGATCGATGCTGCTCATAGCTTGCAGGTTGCAACCGCCCAGAGCGTGCTCGAGCAGCCCTTTCATGCAGCCGATTTGTTCAGGGGTTTTGGGTTTCGCGCTGCCGCGCAGGCTGATCTCCTGGAGGCGCAGCAGGTTTTCGCGGAGCTGCGATGCGGCGCGCTTGGCGGCTGAGCCGGGATTGTTGAGCTCGTGCATGAGACCGGCGGCGAGCGTTCCGAGAGAGACGAGCTTTTCGCGATGCAGCGCCTCGACCTGGTAGGTCTGCAAGCGCTGCGCGCTGTCGTCAAGGACGATTTTGCGCACCACGGGGCAGCAGGCGAGCAGGGACCAGAAATCCTGTTCGCTGAAGCGAAGGAGCACGGAATCCTGCACCACCGAAATGCGAAACATGGACGCGGACCTGCAGGTGAGCAACGGGGTTTCGCCAAAGCCCTCGCCGGCGCGCACGGAGCCCACCAGAGTCCAGGTTCCATCGCCCTCGGGACGCTTGGCGCAGGTTTCGCCCTCGAGGACGAGCCAGTAGAACTTCCACGGCTCGCCGGCTTCGACGAGCACGGCGCCAGCTTTGGCGGTGACGCGGTCGATGAGGTCAACGCCGCTGATCTCCGAGATGGGAGTTTCGGCAAAGAGGCGGGTGCGCGGGAGAGCCTCCACGACGTCGCGCAATTGGATCGATTCGATCTGGATGGATTGTGGACTTTCGCTCATCTTGCGTATCGCAGCAAAGTTGCCTCAGGGGCTGAAGCCCCGAAATCCTTTCTTTCTCTTGCGGCACGGCTGAAGCCGTGCCCTTTCAAAACCGGAGTCACGCTCCAAACCCCGCCAAATACTGGTGCACGAACTGCACCGCGATGGAACCTTCTCCCACTGCGGAAGCCACGCGCTTTATGGAACCCTCGCGCACGTCGCCGGCAACAAACACGCCGGGGACGCTGGTCTCGAGCAAATAAGGCTCACGATTTTCGCGCCACACGCCCGGCCATTTTCCATCCTTGCGCAACTCCGACCCCGACAAAATATATCCTTTGTCGTCGCGCAGAATGCACGGAGGAAGCCAGGCCGTGACGGGCACTGCGCCGATAAAGACAAACACAGAACTGGCCGGTACCTGAGACTCCCCCGCCGGGCCGTGCAATCGCAACGACTCCAGATGCCCGTTGCCCATGGCTTCCAGCACCTGGGTCTGCGCCTCCACCACAATATTGGATGTGCGAGAAATCTCATCGATCAAATATTTCGACATGGTGGCCGAAAGCCCGTCGCCGCGTACCAGCATGGTTACTTTGGTGGCATATTTGGCGAAGTAGAGGGCGGCCTGGCCGGCGGAGTTGGCGCCGCCGACCATGTAAATCTCCTCGCCCTGGCAGGCGCGGGCCTCAATCAAGGCCGCGCCGTAGTAAATACCACATCCGGTGAGGCGGTCGGCGCCGGGGATTTCGAGCTTGCGGTACTGGACCCCGGGCGCCAGCAGCACGCAGTGGCTGGAAACCTCGTGGCCATCGGCAAGTTGGACAAAGCGGTACTGGCCGGCGACGCGCATGCCGGTGGCGCGCTGGGTGATGAACTCGGCGCCGAAGCGAGAGGCCTGGGCGTGGGCGCGGCGTCCGAGGTCGGCGCCGGTAATGCCTGAGGGAAAGCCGAGATAGTTTTCAATGCGCGAGCTGGAGCCGGCCTGTCCGCCGGGCGCCAGAGGTTCGATGACGAGAGTGCGCAGGCCCTCGCTGGCGCCGTAGACCCCGGCGGCGAGGCCCGCCGGACCGGCGCCGATCACGATCAGGTCGTAGAAGTCCTGCGTGGCCTGAACACTGAGGCCGACGCGACTGGCGAGCAATTCCAGATCGGGGTCGACGAGCACCGTGTCGTCGGAGAAGATCAACACGGGGAGCTTGGCGGGATCGAGCTGGCGGTCTTGAAGAAGTTTGAGGCCCTCGCCGAGAGGTTTTGCGGCTTCAGGGCTGGCGGCAACATCGAGCCAGCGGTAGGGCACGTGATTGCGCGAAAGAAAATTGCGCACGCGGAAGTCGGCGAGCGACCAGCGAGAGCCGATGACGCGGAGGCCTTCGAAGACCGGCCGGTAACCGGCTTGCCAATCCTCGAGAAGATCGTCGAGGACGGGATAGAGCTTTTCTTCCGGCGGATCCCAGGGCTTGTTGAGGTAATAGTGGATGCGCGCGGTGTTGATGGCGCGAATGGCCGCCTCGGTGTCGGCGTAGGCGGTGAGGAGCACGCGGCGCGCGTCAGGGTAGATATCGCGCGCCCGCTCCAGCAACTCCACGCCGGTGATGCCCGGCATGCGCTGGTCACTGATGATCAGCGCTACGGGTTCGTCGCGCGACTTCAACTGGGCCAGGGTGTCGAGCGCGGCCTGCCCGCCGGCTGCGCGCATCACGCGGTACGTATTGCCATAATGCCGCCGCAGGTCCTGAACCACGGCCTCAAGGACGCTTATGTCGTCGTCAACTGCCAGGAGGATCGGCCTCGCCATGGGTAGATTTTACGGCGGTTGTCCAATTTCCGTGAAGTTTTGACGGGGGTGCAAGGCGGCATTTTGTTTCACTCCACGGGCGAAGACCTGTTTTTGGCGAAGCCGGGCCTCCACTCCACAGACGAAGACCTGTCTGTGGGGACCCCGGGGCGGGAGGCGCCAGTGGGCGGCCGGAGGTCCAATTTGGGTCAATTTGGAGAACCGCTGGGGAGCCTTATTGTCCCTTTTTAGTTAATGGTTTCTATGGCGCGGGGGCAAGGATTTGCTGCCCCGGGAAGCCAACAAGTTGTAAGCTCGGTGATAGTCGCGCCCTTGGGAACCGAAGGTTTGTGTTGATGCCGGGGGATGCTGGGTAAGAGATTCGGCAGCCAGTGTGTGCGGAATGGACACTGCCGAGAGCCGTGGATTTTCCGCCGATAGGAACGATGGGGAAAGGCAGCTTAAGCCGACGTTGAATGGATGCCGGAATTTTTGAGTTGCCGGATTTGCGTTGCTGAGTTTTTCCCGAGAGGGGTAAGGCAGTCAGGGCTAATACGATGAACAAGATCATCCTGGCCGATTCACAAGCGATCTTCCGCGCCGGGACCGCCAAGGTTCTGGCCATGGACGAGGACATGCGCATTATTGCGCAATGCACCGACCTGGAACGCATGTTCCACGCCATCACCACATTTCCCGGTTCCATTGTGGTGTTCGCGGCCTCGCTGCAGCCGGATTTCACGCGGCTCTCGATGCTGCTTGAGACCACGGGAAGCCGCGGCATTGTGGTGGTAGAAAACAACGAAAACGCGGCGAGCTACCTGCAACAGGGATTTCGCGGCGTGGTGTTTCGCAACGTGACGGGAACGGCGCTGGTGGAGTGCGTGCGTCGCGTGGCCGGCGGCGAAACCTGGCAGCCTACGCAGACCGCGCAGCCGGAGTCGCCCGAAGAAGATTTGGTGGGAGCGCGCGTGCGCGACCGCCTGACGCCCAAGGAAATGCGGATTGTGGCCCTGATTGTGCAGGGATGCAAGAACCGCGAGATTGCGCAACGGCTCAAGACCACCGAACAGGTGATCAAGAATTATCTGCGTTCAATTTACGACAAGACCGGCGTGGGCGACCGGCTGGAGCTGGCTCTGTTCACCATTCATCACCGGGTGCTGGCCAGGGCTGCGGCCGAAGCCGGCCACAAGATGGAAGCCGAGGCGCGGAATTCGCCGGGGGCGGTGGCGTAGAGGTTTCCCAGAAAACTTCCCTTCCCGCCTGATCTCAAGTTGCGTGAAGCAGGCTGGCCAATAGAATCACCAGCACGATGACGCTGACCACGGTGTAGAGCCGGTCGCGCTCCAGAGCAAAGCCTGCAATCGCCAATCCTACGCGGGCCACGGGCGTGGCAATCAGCAGCAGCAGCCCGAACTGGATGATTCCCAGGCTATCGAAGTGAGCGGCTGAGCGCACGATGCCGTCGAGCGTGCGCGTGTCTGGGCCGCCGGCCGCAAAGGTCTGATAGTTGACGCGGTCGGCATGGTGCTGGGCGAGATAGAGAGACGCCGCCGAGGAGAACCGTGGCCGCGGCCAGCAGAACTCCGGCTTGCAAAAGCCGGCCGATGATGGTTTCAAGGCGGCGATCGTCCATTGGTTATACCTTCCCCGTGATGCCGTTCACGATCATCTCAATGGCGAGGGCGAGGATGACGACGCCAAAAACTATGCGCAGGGTTTTGACGCGCATGTGCACAAGCAGCTTGGCTCCCAGCAGGGCGCCGGCAAGGACGCCGAGCATCACCGGCATGGCCACCTGTGGATTGATGTATCCGTGTTTGAGGTAAAGTCCGGCGCTGGCCGCGGCGGTGACGCCGATCATGAAGTTGCTGGTGGTGGTGGAGACTTTGAAGGGAATGCGCATGACGCGGTCCATGGCGAGGACTTTGACGGCGCCGGAGCCGATGCCAAGCAGGCCCGAAAGCGCGCCTGCGCCGAACATCATGGCGAATCCCGCGGGAACATTGCGAACGCCATAGGTCTCGGGCGAGCCGGCGACGGGATAGCTGCCGCCCAGGCGCAATCGCGTGGCGAGTGCATCGGAAGCGACGGGTTCCGCGTTCTCAGGCATGCCCTTGAATGACAGGTACGCGGCCTGCAGCAGGATCAGCCCGAAGACGATCGCCAGTGCGTGGGTGCTGACGCGGGCGGCGAGGAACGCGCCTAAAACGGCGCCGATTGTCGTTGCAATTTCAAGAAACATGCCGATGCGGATGTTGGAAAAACCCTCGCGCACATAGGCGGCCGCAGCGCCCGAGGAAGTGGCGATGACGGAGACCAGCGAAGCGCCGATGGCGTATTTCATGTCGACGCCGAGGGCAAGGGTGAGCGCGGGCACGACGACGACTCCACCGCCGAGGCCGGTTAGCGCGCCGAGAAAACCTGCGAGCGCGGAGAGCGCCCAAACCACGATCGTGAATTCAAGGGCTGTCATCGAGGCGATCTGGTTCTCTTAGTTGCGATAGGGTGGTGGACTGAAATTCGTTGAAAGGCAACCACAGGTCCTTCGACTTCGTCCCGGCACGCCGGGACTCGCTCAGGATGACAGACTCATGGTGATACCAACTTCTGACTCACGACGCTAGAGCTTCTCTGCAACGCTCTTGGCCTGCGTAAACAGGTAAAGATAATCCGGGCCGCCGGCCTTGGAGTCGGTGCCGCTCATGTTGAATCCGCCGAAGGGATGCGCGCCGACCATGGCGCCCGTGCACTTGCGATTGAAGTAGAGATTGCCGACGTGGAAGGCGCTGCGTGCGGCAGCTTTTCTCGCAGGATCGTTGGTGTAAAGGGAGCCGGTGAGTCCGTACTCGGTGTTGTTGGCGACGCGCAGACCCTCTTCAAAACTGGCGACCTTGATAACGGCAAGCACGGGGCCGAAGATTTCTTCCTGCGCAAGCGCTGCGTTGGGCGCGACGTCGGCGAAGATGGTCGGCTCAAGAAAGTAGCCGCCGTCGCTGGTCTGCGGCGCGTTGCCGCCGGCGACCAGTCTGCCTTCCTTTTTACCAGTCTCGATATAGCCCAGCATGGAGTTGAGCGCAGCCTGGTTGATGACGGGACCGAGATTGGCATTGGTCACGGGATCGCCGACGGTAAGGGTGGCGGCGCGCTCGCGCAGGCGCTCGACGAAGATGTCGTAGAGCGGCGCTTCAATGATGGCGCGGGAGCAGGCTGAGCATTTCTGGCCGCTGAACCCGAAGGCCGAAGCAATTACACCGTCGACTGCGGCGTCGAGGTCGGCGTCTTCCGACACGAGAATGGAATCCTTGCCGCCCATTTCCAAAATTGTCCGCTTGATCCAGATCTGGCCGGGCTGCGGTTGCGCGGCGCGCACGTGAATTTCAAGGCCGACGGGCCGGGAGCCGGTGAAGGCGATGAAACGAGTCTTGGGGTGCTCGACGATGGCGTTGCCGAAGGTGGCGCCGGAGCCGGGGCAGAAGTTGACAACGCCGTCGGGCATGCCGGCCTCTTCGAGGACTTCAACGAAACGCGCGGCGATGGTGGGCGCGTCGCTCGACGGCTTGAGAATGACTGTGTTGCCGGTGACGATGGCGGCTGCCGTCATTCCGGCCATGATGGCGAAGGGAAAATTCCACGGCGGAATGACCGCGCCCACGCCGAGCGGAATGTAGAAGAGCTCGTTGCGCTCGCCGGGATATTGAATGGGCGTGGTGGCGGCGGCAAGGCGCAACGCTTCGCGAGCGTAGAACTCAAGGAAGTCGATGGTTTCGCCCACATCGGCATCGGCTTCGGCCCAGTTCTTGCCAACTTCGTAGGTGAGCCACGCCATGAATTCGAACTTGCGCTTGCGAATGATGTCCGCGGCGTTGAGCAGCAGAGACACGCGGTCCTCGACTGGCGCGTGGCTCCAGGAATCGAAGGCGCGGAGCGCGGCGGTCATGGCGGCATCCACCTGCGCGGCGCCGGCCTTCTGATGTACGCCGACGATTTGTGCCGGACGCGCCGGATTGATGGAGCGAATCTGCTCGGTGGTTTTGAAGCGCTGGCCGCCGATGATCAAGGGATACTCGCTGCCCAGGCGCTCGGCCACCTGATCGAGAGCGCGCTCGATGGCGCGCGCATTCTCGGGGTCGTTGAAGTTGGTGAAAGGTTCATTCGCGAACACGCCCTGCGGCGTGCGCGGCTGAATCGAAGGAGGGACAGCAGCGATGGCCATAACTACACCAGTTTACGAGAGCGGGGAACGAGGGAACAAGGGAGAAAGGGAGCGAGGGAGCGAGAAAACGGCGATCCGTGATCAGCGAGGGCGATTGCGTTTGCAGCGGGGGATTTTCTGCTTGACAGGGGGATTGGGCGAAACGTATATCTCAAAGCCTGACAGGGTCATCGGGTCCCAAAAAATCCAACAACTGAAGCGAGGAGAGAGGTCATGAGGAGATTTGTGTTTTGTTTGATCGGGACGGCGCTTTTGGTGGGATGCCTGAGCGCGGCGCTGCCGGCGCGGGCGCAGATGAAGGATGATCAGGAAATTCGCGCGCTGGAAGACCAGTTTGCCGCGGCCGCCAGTGCCAAAGATCTGGACGCGATCATGAAGGTGTACGTTCGGGGCAACGATCTGTTCGTGTTTGATGTGGGCGTTCCGCGGCAGCACGTGGGTTGGGAGGATTACAAGAAGGACTGGCATGATTTTCTTGCCCTGTATCCGGGGCCCCTCAAGTTCACAGTCAGCGACCTGAGCGTGATGTCGGACGGCAAAATCGCTTATGGGCACAGCATCCAGCATTTATCGGGAGCTATGGCGGATGGGACGCCCGCCGATATGACGGTTCGCGTGACCGACGTGTACCGCAAGATCGACGGAAAGTGGCTGATCGTGCAGGAGCATGTGTCGGTGCCGATCGACTTTTCCACGGGCAAGCCGGTGCCGGACTTGATGTCGAAGCCGTAGAGACAGTGGTCAGTGATCAGTGGTCAGAGTCGCTGCTGCGTTTGCGGAAGACGATTTTGAGTTCGCGACGCCAGTGCTCGGTTAGGGCTAGGAGTTCCCACTCGATCTGCGGCGAGAGGTAGCGCAGCACAGCCTCGTTGGCGGGGTGAATGCGCAGTGCGGGCGCGGCGAGAATGAGGCGCGGCGGGAGCGCAGAAATCTCGACGCCGGGAAAGTAGCCGCTGCGGGTAAAGGCTGAGAGTGGCGCGGTTGTCCCGGCAGCGGGTTGGCGGTCAGCGTTGAGGGCGCGCACGCGCATCCAGTAATCGAGGGCCTGCAAGGGAAGATGCAGGTCTTCGTCGGCTTTCAACTCCAGCACAACGAGGCGGGCGTTGCGGTCGAGGGTGAGCAGATCGAGCATGCCTCGATCGCCGGTAGAAAGTGCGGGGACCTGGCTATAGACGAGATCGCCGCGCAGCTCGGGAAGCAGCTCGGCTAGCGCAGTGCGGAGACGCGACTCGAGCCAGCGCTCGGGCGCCATGCGGAAGAGCGGATCGGTATGCGCGCCGTCGGCGTGGCGGCTCAAGAAAAGGCGGCGCAGAAGATCGCGGCAGAGGTCTTCGTTTTCAGGTGTGAGCGGAGTCTCGCTTGGGCCCGCGCCGAAGGTGATTTCGTCTTCGCGCGCGAAAGAGTGGGCCGAGGCGCCGTGACGCACGCGCGCGAATTCCAAGCCATGCAGCAATATGCCCACTTCGGTTGCGGAGTGGGGACGGATCTCGACGCGCTCACGCGCGGCATCGGGAACGAGCGCGAGAAGGCGACTCGATTCCGGAATTACAGCGTTCAAGGGCGGCGGCGCGCGAAAAGGCGTGCACCAAATGAGAATCGAAGTTGCCGGTGTCGCGGAAGTCGACCGGGGCGAGTTCTTCGCTGCGTTCATCGAGAGTGAACAATTCAAAATTCGCGGCCGCGTGATTGAGCCAGCGCCATGCGCTCTGCGGTGGGACGCCAGGCGCCGGCGGGAACGATGACCTTGAGACCGCCGAAGTGACGGCGCGCGTCCGCGTGCTGGCGGCAGTAATCGAGCCAGAGAATGCCGAGGGTGAGAACGCCGTCGATGACGGAGGCGGATTCGGCGGCGCTTACGCCAATCACGGCATCGGCCGCAGTCCCTTTGAGCAAACGGCCGCGGACGTATGCGGGACCGAAGCTGTGCTCGAGATCCATGGCGGTGCGCAGGCCGTCGACTTTCGAGCCCATGAAATGCCGCGTGAGGACGCGCTCGAGGAGGCGCTGATAATTGCGGCGCGCGGCGTCGCGTGCGGTGGGAGTGCGGCGGTCGCTCGCGGGGGCGAATTCGAGGAACTGGGGCTTGGCCGCGCCCATCTTGCGCGTGGCCAGGCGCAGCGATTGCGCGCGTAGTTTCACATCGACGACGGTGCGCACCAGGTTGCGCTCGTCGCTCCAAAGCTGGAGCAGGCAGCGGCCATGGGATTCGGTGACGGAGTAGCGCGCGGTGCGCATGTCGAAGAGGACGCGGCCGTCTTCAAGCACAGCCGCGGCGGGGTGCGCGGCCAGATAGGATTCGATGATTCCGGCCAGTTGCGCGGGAGAGGCGATCGCCGCGCCGGATTCCGCTGCAGCGGCTTTTTGTCGAGGCGTGACGCCGGCGTGCATGGCGTTCCCTTACCACGCCATGCGCTGGCGCAGGCTGGTGATGTGGGCGACGTGATGGCGCGAGTGCCACTCGTAGAGCGCGAGATTGTTGGCCAGAGTCATGCGCCCGCGCTCGGGATGAACGAATCCCTTGTGGAAGTCATCTTCCGACATGGATTGGAGAGGGCAACCCAGCGCGCGTGCAGCGCAGTCGATGAAGACCAGCGAGCCATCGATGGGCAGGCGCGAATCGGGCAGGCGCGCCCACGCGGCTTCGTCGTAGGGCTTGATGGTGGGCCAATCCTCGGTGAGCGCGAGCTTGAAGCGGATAAAGGAATTGGCGTGGCTGTCGGCGAAGTGATGCACCACCTGGCGCACGGTCCAGCCGCCGTCGCGATAAGGGGTGTCGAGCTGGGCTTCACTCAGGCCGCCGACCGCGGCGCGAAGGCGCTCGGGGAGCAGGCGCAGAGTTTCAATATGCGCGGCGCGAATGCCGGGCATGCTGGCGGCGGGCGGACGGAAACGCCCGACGGGATAGCGAAGGTCTTCATGATCGGCCTGATCGGTCATGGCAAGAACGTTAACACGCCTTGAGCGTTGGGCGAAGCGCGATCAGGGACAGAGACACGACGGCTGCTGCCACGCAGAGGAGGAAAGCAGCGCGAAAGGCGTCGCTTACGCGTGGTGATGATGGTGATGATGATGGTGGTGGTGGCCGGCCCCGGCAGCGAACGCGGGACTTGCAAACACCATCAAAAGCAGAGCTGTTGCAAACAGTTTCTTCATAGGTCGAATCCTAGCACGCGGAGATTTAAGGGCGGAATCACACAGCCGCGTTATGTATACCAAAAGTAACGCGGCGGGTGCGGGCTCCGGCCTGTCTGATCAGTAAGACGACTCGGCGTACACTGGGGTTACGATGATGCTTCACGAGACTTCCCCAAATTCTAGCCATCGGCGCTACTTTTTTGAGAAATTCGGCCTGACTGAGCGGCTGCTGGAGCGCTGCCTGGGCGAGGCCCTGAGCGCGGGCGGCGACTACGCCGACCTTTACTTCGAATCAGTTACGGCGACGGCGCTGGGCGTGGACGAGCAGATTGTGAAGTCGGCGAGCCAGGGCACGAGCGCCGGCTGCGGCATCCGCGTGCTGAGCGGGGAGCGCACCGGCTACGCCTATACCGACAACCTGAGCCCGGAGCGGCTGCTGCACGCGGCGCGGACGGCGGCGCTGATTGCGTCGGGGCCGGCGAAGCAGCCGGTGCAGGGATTTACGGAGACGCGAACGGCGGATCTGTACCCGGTTCCGCTGGGCGGCTTCGACCTGGATCTGGCGGCGCGGCTGGAGCTGATTCTGCGCGCCGATCGCGCGGCGCGGGCCTACGACAACGCGCGTGGTGCAGGTGCGGGCGAGTTACAGCGAGGAGCTGCGGCGGATTTTGATTGCGGCGTCGGACGGGGCGTTTGCCAGCGATACGCAGCCGCTTTGCCGGTTGAATGTGTTCGTGATCGCGAAGAGACGGCGCGGTGACGACGAAGGGTTCGGCGGGCGGCGGGGGCAGCGCGGGATTGGAACAATTTGCTGGGATCGAAAAGCCCGGAGCACCTGGCGCAGGAGGCGGCGCGCGGCGCGATTTTGCAACTGGGCGCGGTGGCTGCGCCGGCCGGCGAGATGGAAGTGGTGCTGGGGCCGGGCTGGCCGGGAATTCTGCTGCACGAGGCGGTGGGGCATGGGCTGGAAGCCGACTTCAATCGCAAGGGGACGTCGGCGTTTACGGGGTTGATCGGGCAGCCGGTGGCGAGCCCGAAGGTGACGGTGGTCGACAACGGAACCATGGCGGGCCGGCGCGGCTCGCTGAACGTGGACGACGAGGGATCGGCGACGCAGGAGACGGTGCTGATCGAGGGCGGCGTGCTGAAGGGGTATTTGACCGACAAGCTCTCGGCGCGGCTGATGGGCATGCCAAATACCGGATCGGGGCGGCGCGAGAGCTACCAGTCGATTCCCATGCCGCGCATGACGAACACCTACATGCTGGCCGGCGACGACGCGCCCGAGGATATTTTGCGCAGCGTGAAGCGCGGGCTCTACGCGGTGAACTTCGGCGGCGGGCAGGTGGACATCACGAACGGCAAGTTCGTGTTTTCGGCGTCGGAGGCGTACCTGATCGAGGACGGCAAGGTGACGGCGCCGGTGCGCGACGCGACGCTGATCGGCAACGGGCCGGAGGCGCTGAAGTACGTGTCGATGGTGGGCAACGATCTGAAGCTCGATGAGGGCATCGGGACCTGCGGCAAGGATGGGCAGAGCGTGCCGGTGGGCGTGGGCATGCCGACTATCAAGCTGGACAAGATGACGGTGGGGGGAACGGGAAGGTAGCGGCGCCGGCAACCCTCATCGGGTTAAGCGGCTTCGAGCCGCATTTTGACCTTGCGTCCAAGCGCTGACGCGATATTGACCAGTGCGTCGAGCGAGAAGCGCGAGATGCGTCCACGCAGCAGATCGTTGATGCGCGGCTGCGTCACCCCGCACCGATTCGCGGCTTCTGCCTGGGTCCAGCCTTGGCGCTTGACGATGCCGGAGATTCTCTCCATCAGTTGGTAGCGCAATTCCAGGTTCGCGGCTTCCTGCGGCGACGACGCAATCGCGTCCCAGACGGTGGCGAATACTTTCTGTTTCTTCATAGGCGACCTCGCATGAGTTCTTTGAATCGTTTCCTGGCGATCTCTTTCTCCCGATCCGGTATCTTCTGCGTCTTCTTTTGGAACGCGTGCAGAACATATACCTTGTCTCTGAACCGCGCCGTATAAATGACACGATATGTTCCGGTATCGACCCAGACCCTGATTTCCTCCACGCCCGTACCGATATCCGGCATCGGCCTGAAATCTTCAGGGTCATTCCCGTCCTGCACACTTCTGAGTTGATATCCAACAGCCTGACGTGCGTCCCTGGGAAACTCGCTGATCGCTTTCAGCGAGTTGCCGAGGAACTCGATCTCTTTCATGGCACTATTATATCCGTTTGGATATAGAATGCAAGCGCCGGGAATAGGGTGACAACGGCGAGAAGCAACCGCAGGTCCTTCGACTCCCTTCGTCCGCCGGGGCGGACTACGGTCGCTCAGGATGACAATCTTGAGTGAGGCGCACGAGCTGGTTTGAGTGAAGCGCAAGCCCGTGCGCTTCGCGCTGTGCGGTTTTAGCTGTGCCGGTTGTACTCGAGAGGGCCGGCCATGATCATGCCGCTTTTCTGGCGGCCGTGGATGTACCAGCAGCACCAGCCGGTGTTGTGCACCTCGTCGCCGGATGTAACCAGGTCGGCGTAGGTCACCTTGCCGTAGAGATAGATTTTCTCTTTCCAGTCTTCGACGCGGAGCACCTGTTCCTGGTTCTCGCAGAACGACTTCACTTCGTCGCGCTGGAAGGTTTTGATGGTTGCGGACTCGCTGGGCAGCAGAATGATGGGCGCGATCGGGGCGCCGGGCGAGGCCTTGAGGACGGGAGTGGGCGGCAACTGCGCCTCGTCGCGAACGATGATCAGGCCTTCAGCGAGAGAGACGATGCGGGCCGGCGTACGGCCGCGATTGGTGGCGACCACCGAAAAACCGTTGACCACACCGGGCGTGGGCTTGGTGGAGACGAGGATCCAGGGACGATCGGCCTTGGCCTGATTCTCGGCAAAGAGCAGCGCTGCTTTGGCGCTGTCGGCGGCGGCAAGGGCAGCGGTCTCGGCGTAGCGGGTTTGGCGCTCGATCTTGCGCAGCGCGGAGACGGCAAGCAGAAGGGCCGGATAAGCAAGGATCAGGAGGAGCACTTCAGCAGCCCAGCGGATGCGGTCAGGCAAAGGCCAGGGCGCGGGCGCCGGCGCGGGAGTGGCGATGGTGATGTGGGGCTGCTCGTTATCGCAGGGGCCGTTGGGGCAGGCCGGGTTTGCCGACGTGCCGGGCGCGCCGGGCTCCGTATCAGAGGGTGTAGCGGGGGCGGTGGTACTGGACTTGCTGCCCTGCGAAGGCGTAGCCGGCTTGCTGGTTTGGGCAGGACACGCTGCGGGCGCAAGCGCAAAAAAAAGCAGCGCGGTAGCAGTGACCAGACGCTTCGAGGGCATGGCGACAATGTAGCACAACAGGGTTGCCGGATTGCGCGATGCTTCAGGGCGACGCGAATTCCGGATCACGCCGGGCACCGGTCGAGAATTCCCAAATTGCGCGCCATGCGCAGGGAGATACGCAAGGGAATCTTCTCCTGATTGCCAAGGGTTAGAACGATGTAGGTCCGGAAGAAGAATTTCGTCCTGCCGAACTGGATTTCGTCCCATGGGATACGCAGGGGCGGATGGCCGAGACGGAGCGGAAACAGAATCGACATGTAGAGTGCATCCGAGGCAGCGATGAAGCGGATCGAGCTGCTGTAACGGGCCCAAAATCGCATATAAACCGTGTAAAAGAATGGGCCCGCGGTCTTGGTTTCTCCGTATGGATCGGATTGCCGTTTGAAGCGCCTGCCGAGAGTGAACCAGCCGGTCATGAAGCTGACGAGGCAGGAAACGGCGCACACAGCAATGATGCAAAAGAGGATAATGCCCAGATTACTGAACTGAGAATCATTGATTGGGTTGGCTTGCATGGCTTACGCAGCTTTCTCTCCGCTTCTCGCCCTGGACTTCGAAGCCTTCTTCGCGGTATTGAGGAGCAGGCGCAAGGCTTCGTTAACAGCAGCGGCGTCAGGGAATGCGACCGCGACGTCGGGAGCAAGCGTCACCATCACCACATCGCGCGGGAATCTCTTCGCATATTTTCCGCGGACAGCGTTCGAGAAGTCATACTCCGCGCGCATCTCTTCGTTCTTCTTCCCTCGCTTAGAATTCCCGTTCATATTGTCTCCTCTCCCGCGGCTCAGCTTTCCGCGCACTGATAATTCTGATCGTCCACTCATCCTCAGTATGCACTACTACAAGCAAAATCTGTAGGGTCGATTTTCCCAGCGCCAACCATCACTCTTCTTGGAGCGAGTGCTTTAGATCGGGCATCACAAGCAGGAGGGGATCGCGAAACACGGTCGCTGCCTCCTCAAATTCAATACCGTGCTTTGCCTTATTGCGACGCGCTTTATCCGGATCCCAAACAATCTGCTGCGGCGGCTTTTACACGCCCACCGGAAACGGCTTGGGGCTGGACTCGTCGGTGTCGACGCCGGTGCGCCAGCGCTCGAAGCGGCCCTGCAGCAGGCTCATCAGGCCGGTGTACCAGTAGCCGATCACAAACAGGATGAGGAACGGCGCGGTGAAGTAGTTGTGATTCATGAAGGTGTAGATGATCGCCGCGAGGAAATAAAAGCCGAGCAGCAGCTCGATCCACGGAGCGAGCTTGAGGCGCTTGCGGTACTTGGCGGCCTGGGATTTCTCGCCCTTCTGCGCCACGCGGTATTTGGGCGTGCGCACGAAGGGGCTCTTGATGCCGAAGAGGGCTTCCATGACCGCCTTGGTGTTGGTGACGGTGAGGCCGATGCCGAGCGCCATGAGAAAGGGCAGATAGTAGAAGGTCTTCTTCCAGGTTTTGGGATAGAGCTCGCGCTGGCTCATGACATAGAAGACCGCGATGGAGAAGCTGGATGCGGTGAAGAGCGGGCACGTCGATGAGCAGCATCTGGAACCAGCCCTGATAGAAGCGGCAGATCATGGCGGGAATGAGCAGCGCCGACATGATGACCATGAGCGGATAGCTGAGATTGGCCGTGAGGTGATAGACGGACTCGATCTTGTTGCGCAGGGAGGTTTTGGAGCGGAAGACCCTGGGCAGAATCTTGATGCTGGTCTGGATGAGTCCCTTGGCCCAGCGCGCCTGCTGGGTTTTGAAGGCGGTCATTTCGATGGGCAGCTCGGAAGGGCACTCGACCTCGGGCAGGTATTTGAACTTCCAGCCGGCCATCTGCGAGCGGTAGCTGAGGTCGGTGTCTTCAGTGAGCGTGTCGTGCTGCCAGCCGCCGCCATCGGTGATGGCCTGGCGGCGCCACATGCCGGCGGTGCCGTTGAAGTTGAAGTACTCGCCGGAGCGGGCGCGGGCGCCGTGCTCCAGAACAAAGTGCCCGTCGAGCAGGATGGCCTCGATCTGGGTCAACATGCTGTAGTCGCGGTTGAGGTGGGTCCAGCGGGTTTGCACCATGCCGATCTCGGGCTCGGCGAAGTGATGGATGACCTTCATGAGCCAGTCGGGCGGAGGCACAAAGTCGGCGTCGAAGATGGCGATGAACTCGCCTTTGGCGACCTTGAGGCCGGCATCGAGCGCGCCGGCTTTGAAGCCGTGACGGTTGGTGCGGTGAATGTAGACGATGGGGTGGCCGAGGGCGGCGTAGCGGTCGACGATGGCCGAGGCGACGTCTGTGGTTTCGTCGGTGGAGTCGTCGAGGACCTGGATTTCGAGCTTTTCGCGCGGATACTCCATGGCGCAGACGGCTTCGATGAGGCGGTCGATGACGAATTGCTCGTTGAAGATGGGCAACTGGACGGTGACGCGTGGGCAGCTCAGCGAAATGCCGCGGCGGGTTGGGGTCGTAGTTCTTGCGGTACTTGAAGTACTGGTAACACATGGTGTAGCGGTGAATGCCGTAGAGGGAAAGCAGAATCATCACCGCGAAATAGGGCAGCAGCATGCAGGCGTCGAAGAGATTCCAGTGGTAAAGGCCCTTGAAGGTCTGGTCGGCGTACTGCATTTTGAGGTAATGGCGCAAGCCGCTTTGCGGGGCGAAGGCGAGCCATGCAGAAATCTCCCGGAGCAGCCCCCCGAGCGGGCCGGCAGCAGCAAGCTGGGGAGTGGAAAACGAGGCGATCAGTGTGAGCCTCCGGGGAGGAATACGCTTCATCATTGTACGCGAAGGGCGCGGACGCCTGTGACGGCAGGCTCGCGCCGCTTGGCTGCCTGCCCGGTGGTACGCGGGGAGGTAGAGGCAAAATTGCGGGCGGGGATTTAGAATACGATCACTCAAGTTGGCAGGGATCTTCCCCCGGATCAAAGTCGGCAAACCACACACATACACACTGGGTCGAATCAGGCAAACAGGATCAGGGTCGGCAAACCAGGTTGACAAAATGGATGCATCGAAGGAACTGAACGAGAGCGTTCTTTCTCAAGCCGTGGTCGCGCCGCTCTCGCGCGCAGCCATCTTTCTGGTGGTATGCATTCGGCCGGGCGAGGAAAACTACGCGCTTCTGCGCGCCTTCTGCGCGGACTTTTCCGGGCTCGTCCGCGCGGTTGAGTTTCGCGACATCGAGGCAGGCCTTTCCTGCGTGATTGGATTTGGGTCCGATGCCTGGGACAAACTCTTTGGTTCGCCTCGCCCTGTTGAGCTCCATCCGTTTCGCGAGATTCGCGCGGGCAACCGCCATGCGGTTTCTACCCCGGGCGACATTCTGTTCCACATTCGCGCCAGGCGTATCGATCTCTGTTTTGAGCTGGCGACCGCAATTATGGACGCGATCGGCGACGCGGTTGAGGTTGCGGACGAGGTTCACGGGTTTCGCTATTTTGACGATCGCGATGTGATCGGATTCGTGGATGGCACGGAAAATCCGCGCGGTATCGCGGTCGCAGAGGCAGCCATTGTCGGCCCGGAAGATCCGGCCTTTGCCGGGGGCAGCTACGTCATCGTGCAGAAGTATCTGCACGATATGAAGGGGTGGAATGCGCTTCCGGTTGAGGCGCAGGAGCACATTATCGGCCGCAAAAAGCTCTCCGACATCGAATTGAGCGACGCCGAGAAACCGTCCTCGGCGCACAACGCGCTCACCACAATCGAGGAGAACGGAAAGCAACTGCAGATACTCCGGGATAACATGCCCTTTGGCCGGCCCGGTCACGGCGAGTTCGGCACCTACTTCATTGGCTATTGCCGCACGCCGCGTGTGACGGAATTAATGCTGCAAAATATGTTTGTCGGACGCCCTCCGGGAAATTACGACCGGCTGCTCGATTTCAGCCGCGCCGTGACCGGGAGTTTGTTTTTCGTGCCCTCGGCCACGTTTCTCGACAGTCCAGGCGCGCCTGCACCGGACTCCGCGACTTCCGCCTTGCCGCCGCCATCGAATTCACCGGCGGTTGCGGGTTCAGTGGCGGCCGCGCCCGACATATCACCCAGAACCGGATCGCTCAATATTGGATCGTTGAAGGGAGAGAAAGATGAATAACCTCCATCGTGAACTGGCTCCAATCTCTGACGCCGCGTGGTCGCAAATTGAGGAAGAGACCACGCGGACGCTGAAGCGCTATCTGGCCGGACGGCGGGTTGTAGACGTTCCCTCACCGGCTGGGGTCGCCCTGCCCGGAGTTGCGACCGGACATCTCACGCCGATCGCCGCTCCCGCAGAGGGCATCGTCGCGCACCAGCGAGAGGTGAAGCGGCTGGCGGAGCTGCGGGTGCCGTTTGAGCTTTCGCGCCAGACCATCGACGACGTGGAGCGTGGATCGGAGGACTCCGATTGGCAGGCCGCGAAAGACGCGGCGAAGATACTGGCGTTTGCCGAAGACCGCGCCATCTTCAACGGCTACAAGGAAGCGGACATCGAGGGCTTTCGCGAGGGCACCAGCAATCCCATTGACGCGCTTCCCGCGGATATACGCGAATATCCCGATGCGGTGGCGCACGCGCTGAGCCAGTTACGCCTGGTCGGCGTAAATGGACCGTATTCGGTTTTGCTGGGAGCCAACGAATATACGGCTCTCGCCGAGACGCGCGATCATGGATATCCGGTTCTCGAACACGTCAAGCGCATCGTGGACGGCAATATTGTGTGGGCTCCGGCCATCGACGGCGCGGTGGTTCTGACCACGCGCGGCGGCGATTTTGAGCTCAATATCGGCCAGGATACTTCCATCGGGTATCTCAGCCACACCGATGAGCTCGTGCGGCTTTACCTCCAGGAGACCTTCACCTTCCGCGTCCTTACCAGCGAAGCGTCGGTGGTGTTATCGCCTCCACCAAAGTCTTCGTGATCAGCGCTCTTCGATCGTGACGGTTCCCGACAGATCCTTTTCCAAAGTCCACCATTGGCCTTCGCGATGCGCCTTCGACACGAGCGCCATCGACCCACACTCCGCTCGAACCCTCCAGTGCGGGCAGCTCGACCTTGGCAGTCATGCCAGTCGGCAGGGTGAGCGTCAGAGTAAAGTTCTTCTCCCGCCTCCAGCTCACCGACAGCTCGCCGCGCGGCGTTGGCATTCGGCCCTGGACCCAGGTAAGGGCTCCCGGATGCGGTTGGATCAGCGCTCTGCTCCATCCCGGAGTGAGCGGCTGCGCGCCCAGCACGAAGCGCGGCAGAAGATTCGCCGGAGCCGCGCCCCAGGCATGGTTCCAGTCCTGATTCGGCTTGTACTTTTGATCCCAGGCTTCCCAGGTGATCGTCGCGCCGCTGTCGACCATGTGACGCCAGCTTCGATCTCCCGGCGCGGTCATCAAGGCGAGCGCGGCCGCGTCCTCGCCGTTTTCGAATAGAGCCCTCCAACAGATATTGCGCCGCGTAGACCGATCCCGCCATGCCGCGACCGGCGAGCCACTGCGCGATCTGCGGCCGCTGGTCGGCAGGCACCAGCCCAAAGGCCAAGGGAAAAAGGTTCGCATGCAGCGAAGCATGATCCGTTCCTACTCCGTCACGATAGAGCCCACGCGCCGGATCAAAGAGCTTCTCCTGGAAGGTCGCCTGCGCCGTTTTCTCTTGCTCTATAAAACTGCGCGGCCTCCTGCTTCTTACCCAGGGCCTCGGCCAGTTCGCTCATCTCTTCCAATGCGCGCAGATGGAAGGCATTGACAACCGTGTTGACGCTGGTGAAGACGTAGCCGTCGCGTTCGTTGATCGGCCAGTCAACAATATCCCCGTGTTGAATCTGGTCCGGCGTGCTCGTGACCAGCCCGTCCGGTCCGATGCGCTCATCCAGCAGCTTGGTCTTCAGTCCCTCATAGTGCGCCGCCAGCCAGGCCGTGTCGCCGTTCTGCATCCAGTCGGCGTAAGCCATGAAGACCATGTGCGGAGCCCACTCGGACGGCCAGGTGGGAAACTTCATCAGGCGATCGAAAGTGGCTCGCGATATTCGCGGATCGGCGTCTCCGGCGTAGTAGCCAAGCTGAGCCAGATAGGCATCCGCCTCATAGGCCAGGCGCTCGCGATCGCCATCGACAAAGATTCCGGCAAAGGTCGTCGCCTTGATCGAGTAGTGGCAGAGATCCCAGACCTTATCCAACATGGGGTCTGAAGAGTGGAAGGTTGCAGCATCGTCGACCCATGTACTATCGAAGGCGGCGCGCCGTCGAATCTGGTCCGCGCGCAAGTTCAGTCGGCCAGCCTTCCACCTCAACCCAACGAAAGGGCGTCAACACTCCCCAGGCTGCCGGGGTCAACACGGCGGGAGGCTTGGTGTTACGCGCATTCACTGGAGGAGCGACAATCACGGTGGCTGCCGCGTCCGAGCACGACCTTCACCTCGGAATAGCGCACGGAGCCGGGTGGATGAGTATCTACACGGCCGTCTTTCAATGCCTCGCCAAAGCGGACGGTCACTGTCTCTGATGTAGCCGAATTTGCGGGTCCCAGCGAAAGGTTTCCAAACGCTACCCGGCCAAAGTCCACCAGGAACACACCGGGCGCGATCTTGCTGATCGCCACAGGCGCCTGTTCCACCAGATGTACCGACGCGGCGTCCTGCCCGCGTCGCCGTGTGCGGTTGCGCCTTGTTGACTTCGAGTCTGGCCGTTCACAGTGGCCAACAGGCCGGCCATCAAAAAAGTCTGGAGTAGAACGCTCTTCCGCCTCGAAATCATGCCGATTCACACCTTGCGCGCAACCATTTCGCAATTCCCCGATGTTGTTAGAGTGGGTACGTCTCCAGCCGGGAAATGTATCTGGCTAATGAAAAACTGTGGACTTCCGAATAGAGTACATGCCCTTCGGAAGTCCACAGCAAAGGAGGCGTACTTTAGAAGTTCAGTCGAGCTGTAAGTTGTCCGTAGCGCGGGTCGTTGACCTGCGTCAGCGGAACAATGCCGAAGGAGGTGCTGCCGAGCGATGTGCTTGGCCCACTGAAGATCGGCGTGTTCAGGATGTTGTAGAATTCACCGCGAATCTCGAAGGTCGTCGCTTCGCGAATCGGGAAGACCTTGAAGAGCGAGGCTTCCAACCGCGGATAGAACTGCTGGCGAGTCCCGATGACGTTGCTGTTGGTTTGGGTGGTGAAGGATAGCCGCTGCTGGTATGCCGGTGTGTCCGATGTGCTGCTGCAGGCTCCGGTGGCTACCACGAGTGCGCCGCTCGAGTTTTCGTAGCAGGTGTTGATGAAGTGGCTGTAGCTGCGGTTGGCAACGCCTGTCGGTCCGATGATGTTCACACTGCCGGGTGCCGAGATCAGGTTGCCGTTGGCCATGCGCAGCACGCCGTTCAGCTTCCAGCCGCCGATGGCCAGCCGCTCCAGGTAATTGCTCTTGGCAAACGTGGGCAGCTCATAGGTGCCGAACACATTGGCCAGCAGGTTAGAGTTGCCGTCCTGCACCGATTCCAGATGGGTGTCGAGCGCGGAGGTTTCGCTGCCGCCGTTGTTCAGGTAGGCGGTGTGAAGCATCAGCTTGTCCCAGGTAATGTTGCCCTGGATGGAGAGGTGATGCGACATGGGATGGCTGACCTGGATTTGCAGCGAGTTGTACGGCGCGCTGCCGAGCGAGGAGTTCTGCTCGGTGACCGTGCCAAACTCCGGGAATGGGACCAGCAATAGGTACTGCTGGATGGTTGCGGCATTGAGCGTCGAGTTATTGGCGTAGGTGCTGGCAAATTGGCCAGCCATGGGGTTGGCGACCTTGGTGGTGAGGGTTGTAACTTCAGCGGAGCCCTGGTTGAAATACTGCGTGGGCACGGTGTTGATGTTATAGCCGCTCACTTCAAGCCGCGTGGGCCGGGCGCCGACATAGGCGACCTGTAACGCAGTGTTCCACGGAAGTTGCTGCTGGATGTTCAGCGTGTACGCAGCAGCGCGCGGTTGCACGTGCGTTTGGTCGTTGAAGTTGACGTTCTGGCCGAGCCCGGTTCCCAGGCCCAGTGTGTTGCCGGTGGGCAAAACCACGCCGGTGGGGTAGGGGTTGGTATCGGAGTTGAGGGGGGCCGAGCCGGTGTAATTGCTGTAGCTGGTGGCCTGGCTGAAGCCGGTGGAGTACGGCGTCTCAATGGTATTGACGAAGATGATGCCGAAGCCGGCGCGAACCACAGTATTGGGCCGCACCTGCCAGGCCGCACCCAGACGAGGCGCGATGTTGTGGGTGTCGTGCGGGAACGGAAAACGGCTCGACGGGCTGACGAACTGCAGGCCGCCCTTCAAGCTCAGGCCGGTAACGGAGGCCTGAAGCGGATTGGCGCAGGTAGTGCAGAAGCCTGCAATCATCCTGTTGTAACGCTCGGTGAGAGGCGACTCGTAATCGTAGCGAACACCCAGATTCACCGTCAGCTTGTTGTTGACGCGCCAGTCATCCTGGAAATAGGGCGCCATGTAGATCTGCTGCGTGGCGTATGCGATGCCGATGTTGTAGTTGGTCGTGGAGAAGGTGCCCAGCATCATGGAGGCAAACGAATCGCCGGAGCCGGCACCGCTACTGACCGGAGCCGAGCCGGCGCCATAGAGGACCGAGTTCGACTGCGTGAAACGGCGGTCGTAGTTAAAGCCCGGAGTGCCGGAACCATTGCCGAATCCGCTCATGGGGTTCTGCACGTTGTAGCGCAGCAGGTCGCCCTGAAAACCTATGCGAAGCGAGTGGCGTCCCCATTGCTTGGCCAGAGTCTCGTCGAGCGAGCCGAGAACGGAGTTGCTGATCTGGCCGCCGGCTCCTGGCGCGAGGCTTGAATAGCTGTCGCTGGACGATTCACCCGGGAAACTGTTGTAGGGCAGGCCTGTTGTGCTTATCGATAGACTGCTCAGACTGAAATTCTGGGCGCCCGGGTAGAGCAGGCCGAAGGGATGCTCGGTAAGGCCGAAGCGCGAGTCCAGCACTACGGTCGATGAGAATTGGTGAGTCTCGTCCATCGAACCGCCGCGGGTGTTGCGGTAGACGTGATAGCCGTACCCGTTCGGGCCGATGCCATTGGGGAAGCCTTCGAGTGGATAGCTCTGCGTCAGTCCGGAGCGGAATCCGATCACACTCAGCTTGTCGTTCTGGCCGGGTTCATAGTCGAAGCGGCCGATGAAAGAGGGATAGGTGCTGGGATACGAGGTCTGCGCGGAGACGTAGTTGGGCTGGGAGGCCGAACTGGCCGCCGTGGACCCCGGGACGTTGGGAGCTGGGATATAGGCCGCCAGGGCCTTGCCGGTGGGGTTGAGGGCCGACGATCCGGCAACGGGAGTACCGAAGCTCGTGACCACGCAGGTGGGGCCCGTGCCTGTGCACGTGTACGCGGCGGTGCCAAAAGTGGATGCAACGATGTTGTTATTCAGGAAGAACTCGGTGCGGTTGTTATTGGCGTCGACGGGCGAATTCGGAACAAACAGCTGCACGCCGCCGGTCGAGGCGCAGAATCCATTCGAGTTGAAACCGCCGGGGCACAGGCCGGAGAAATCGCCGGTCAATTCCGCCGACGTGGGCACGCGCGTACTGAAAGTCTGCGGGGTGTGCGTGGCATAGCGCTCAGCCGAGAACATGAAGAAGAGCTTGTCGCGCCCGTTAAAGAGCTTGGGCAAGACCACCGGCCCGTCGAGAACAATTCCAGTCTGGTTGACCTGATTGTTGGGGCGCGCGATGTGCGCGGAGACGTTCTGGTAGTAATTGGCATCCAGATAGGTGTTCTGAAAGGCATAGTAGGCGGCCCCATGCAGGCTATTGGTACCGCTTTTGATGACGACGTTGGACACCACGCCATTGCCGTGACCGATCTGCGCGTCGAAGACGCCGTTTTCAATCTTGGTTTCCTGCACCGCATCGGGCGAAGGAGTGAAGTCGAGGTAGCTCGCGCCTGAAAAGCGTTCCGGCGCGTCGTCTGGGATGCCGTCCAGCGTCAGCCGGTTGTGTCCCGAGCTGCCTTCTATGGTAACTTGCACTGCCACGCCGCTGTAGGGATTGGTGAACTGGCTCGCCTTGCCGTTGAAGTAGCCGCCGGAGGCGGTGTCTACCACTCCCGGCGCCATGGTTATCATTACATAGGGATTGCGACCATTGTTAGGCAGATCGGCCACTTCCTGGGCATCCAGCGTCATGGCAATCGTCGCCGATCCGGTGTCCATCAAATTCGACGACTCCGCGGCGACCTCGACCGTCTGGTTGACATTGCCCGGCGACATATTGAAATCGATTTGAGCCACTTGTCCTGCGGTCAGAATGATGTTGGTTTTCGTCTCCGTCTTGAACCCCTTGGCGGTTACCGACACACTATAGGTGCCGGGAGAGAGCGTGGGCATGGAGTACACGCCGTCGGCGCCGGCGATGACTTCTGTCTTGAATTGCGTGCTGCTTTCGACGGCCGCGACTTGCGCGCCGGGGAGTATGGCGCCGGTTTGATCGGCCACGGTGCCGTTGATTCCGCCGAGATACCGCTGCGCCTCGAGCGAACCGGCTGGTGCGACGATCCCCGCGAGGATCAAGAGCCAAAATATGGTGCGCGTCGTTGTGCGCGTCGTTGTGCGCGTCGTTGTGGGCTTCCGGGAACTGATTAACGTTTTCATTTCCTAATGATTCCTCCTGAAAAGTGACTCGATGGGTCTTAAGCGGCCCATGTGGTTGAGGCGAACCGCTGCTCTTGCAATGGTCCACTGCATCAAAAGGTTGTGCCTGCAGACTCCCGTCCTTGGCAGATTTCAACCTGGACAGCGATTCTTCGCAGCGCGCGACATGCCCGCAAGTTAATTCACCGGAAGAAAGTTTCAAATTTAACCGTAAGAAGATCAGGAAGATTATATGTTTCAATATTTTATAGGCCTTAGTCTGGTAGGGGAAAGGCTCGATTAAGGGTGCCGTGGGAGCGCGGTTCCAGACCTTTCTCGCGAGGATTGCCGTGATTGACATCACGGCGTAGACTTGAAACCGTATTTGAACTGAAGGCGATGGGAACAGTTGCGGAAAATCCGGCCGTTGGTGACACGGCGACACTGCCCACCATTGAAGAACGGCGGGCGCTGATTGAACGTGTCGCCGCCAGCGAGCAATTCAGCCGCTCGGCCCGGCTGCGCGATTTTCTGCTCTACGTCGGCAAGCAGTCGCTCAAAGAGGGATGTCCCGAGATTCACGAACAGGAGATCGGCGCCAGGGTTTTTGGCAGGCCCACCTCCTACGATCGCAGTGCGGACAATATTGTCCGGGTCAACGCCACCGAACTTCGCAAGCGCATTGAATCGTATTTTGAGTCAAACGGCGCCAACGAGCCTCTCCTCTTTGAAATTCCCCGCGGTGCTTACCGGCTGGTTTTTCGCCGCCGGCCTGCGGAACAGCCGAGACACGCGGCCCAGGTGCAGACTGGGTCTGTGCACGAATCGCCGGCTGCGACAACCGCGGCTCGCGAAGACTCGCGACCACCTTGGCGGATCCGGCGTTTGCTTTGGCCCCTTGTTAGCTTGTTGCTCGCTCTCGCCTGTGGCGCGCTCTACATTCAAAACCGCGCCCTGCATAAGGCGGTTTACCCGTGGGACGGCCAACCGGCTTTTACTGCGTTCTGGAGCGGCTTTCTCGACTCGCACCGTCAAACCGATCTCGTGCTGCCCGACGACTCGGCCAGCGTGATGGAAGACATGACCGGGCAGCCCATCACGCTTGGGGACTACATGACGCGCGGGTTCATTCAGGAGATTCAATCGTCGAACATGAGCGCCGATCGCAAGGAGGACGTGCACGAGGTTCTGAATCATAACCTGATCACCTTCGGCGCCGTGCGTGCCGCCCAGTCCCTGCTGACCGAGATCCCGTCCACGTACCCGCATTACCTCACCCTGGCGCGCTACTTTACCGCGGACCAGATCAAGCGCGATAACGTGATCCTGATCGGCGGCAAAAAAGCGGACCCCTGGGATGATCTTTTTGACGACCAGTTGAACTTTGTCACCGACTACGATTACGCGCGCGGGCTGCAAATCGTGCGCGACCGCAATCCCAAGCCGGGAGAGCAGGCAGTGTACACGGTGCACCTCGCGTCAGATAGCTTGATTGGCTATGCGGTCATCGCTTACCTGCCCAACCCGAGCCACGCGGGAAACGTCATCATCCTGGCCGGAACCGACTCCGATGCCACGGGCGCCGCGGCTGCTTTTCTCGGGTCCGAAAGCCAAATGCAGAACCTGCGTAACACCTTTGGCGTGGAGCGATTCCCCTACTTTGAGGTTCTCCTCAAGACTTCCCGGCTGAGCGGAACCTTTTTCGACGCGCAGCTCGTCGCTTACAGGACCTACCCCAATCTCCACTGAGGCCGCGGGCAAAAGGTTGACCCGTCCCGGCACACCCATTCCGGTGGCTCGATTGGAAATCCGTCGATCACGGGGGAGTGTTACTAATTCCTTGCCAAATGATTACTGATGACCGTTGACATGACACAAAAAAGGCATTGTAATGATTGGACCCGGTCTCCAGAATTAGTCATTGATTGATGCAGCGGCAGCCGTGTTTTCAGGGGTGGACTAAGCACGTTAAACCGCTGAATTGAATGCGGAAGCCACCGATTTCGATCAATCAGGATAGTTTTCAGCCTTCAGTGGTTGGGCGAGCTCAAAGATAGCCATACGGCGTCAATGATCGGCCCAATTCAGGGGACTGGGCTTTTGATAACGAAAGCCATTGCAGAAAATCGGTAGGGTTCTTTTCTATAAACTATTTTCCTGCAATCTCGTTAAGCGAGCATATCCCTTCCGCGAACGTGGAAGATCAACGAAAGGTGGAGATATGATTACAGAAATTTCTATTCCGCGGCGCGAAGGGGAATTGTCCGCAGCGGCGCTGAAGCAGCGGGTCGTGGCCACCATCGACGACCTGTTTTCGCAACTCCCCAAACTCGAGACCATGGACGCGGAAACGCGCCGCGGGATCATCGCGCGGTACACGGCGGTGCTCGAAGGCAACTTTATTTATTGGATGACCGCGACTTACCTGGCCGCCCGCGCAGAGGCTGCTCGGCCGATTTTGATCGATAACCTGAATGAAGAAGTGCGCGACAGCCATCCTGCGATGCTGCGCAGGTTCGCGATGGCGGCACACGCATTTCCCAAGGATAGCGACGCCATGGCGGTCAACGTCGAGCTGACCAGGGTCCGGCTGTTCCTGGGCAAAATGCAGGGTGTGCAATCGCTTCTGACCATGGCCTTCTTCGAGAGTTACATTCAAAGGTTCATGGCCTACCTGGCTGATCTTGCCGTAGCGCAGGGCTCCGCAGAGATGGAGTACACCGATGTGCACGGCGTGTGCGATATTGCGCATTCAGAAGGACTTTTCCAAGCCGTAACCCTGGAGATGGCGATCAATCCTGTGCCACCCGGCGCGGATATTTATGAAGGCGTCGATTTGCTTCGCGACCTGATGCAAAAGATCGTTCAGGGTCCGGAGCAAAAAGTCGCAGCCTAGCTGGCTGCAGGGGTTTTTCCCGGAGCGGAGTTGGCTTCATCCCGTTTCTTTCGGCGCACTTCTGTTGAGCGCAGAACAGCAGGTCAATCGAGCGAGGCCGTCGTTTGAGGCCAGGAAGCTTCGAAATGAAAGTACGATCCGAAGTGATTGCCCAATTCGCGCAGGTGGCTCGGGAACAAAACAAGCCACTCGCACCACTGACCGACGATCTGGCTCTGTACGACTCCGGGTTGGACTCTCTCTGTTTCGCGATCGTCGTGGTCAGGCTTGAGGCTGCATTGGGGGTGGACCCATTCAATAATGATGAAGAAGTCCACTTCCCCGTGACCTTAGGTGACTTTATTGGTTTCTACGAAAATGCCGCGAAGTAGCTCACCTCCCCTGTCGAGCAGCATCGTTGCCCCCGGCTCCCTGAATTCACATGCAGTATGGGGCGCTGAATCCAGTGCGACATGGGAAGACTTAGCTAGAGGAAATACATTTCACTATAGGGCGGATGATTATCGCGGACGTTCGGTCGTCCTCGCGACCATCGATCCATTCGCGGCCATTGCAGCCATGATTCAGCTCGATGGCGTGGCGCGAAGAATTGTGCTTTATCCTCCGGATTCGTCGTTCGAGCATCTTGCTTTCGTTGCGGAAACTGCCGCTGCGGATTTTATTGTGACGGATCAGCCTCAACCCGAGGCGATACGCTCGCGGGTGGAATGCATCGCCCCATGCATCGCCCCATGCGGACGCAAAGCTGCTGGCGGAAATGTGGTTTCGGGCACGCGCGACGGGGCTTCGGAATTCGAGACCGAATGGGTTCTACTTACCTCCGGCACAACTGGTCTTCCCAAGCTCACCGTGCACACGATGGCAAGTCTGACGGGCGCGATTGAACGAAAAGCTTCCGCGTTGCCATCCACTATTTGGAGCACGTTCTACGATATTCGGCGTTACGGCGGACTGCAGATTTTTCTTCGCGCCGCTCTCACCGGAACGTCGCTGGTGCTCAAGGGGGCGGGTGAGTCAGCGGCGGATTTTCTTGCCCGGGCGGGCGCGCGAGGAGTCACGCATATCTCCGGAACGCCTTCCCATTGGCGGGGCGCGCTGATGAGCGATGCGGCCCACAAGATCGCTCCCGAGTATGTTCGTCTGTCTGGGGAGATCGCCGATCAGGCCATTCTCAACCAGCCTGAGGCAGCAGTACCCGCAGGCAAAGCTCGCGCATGCATTCGCCTCGACAGAGGCGGGTGTGGCATTCGAAGTGAACGACGGCTTGATGGGCTTCCCCGCCGATGTGCTTGCGCAGAACCCTTCGGTCGAGATGAAAGTGGAGGGTGGCACGCTCAGAATTCGCTCGGACCGCACCGCGGTATGTTATCTCGGCCGCGAAACGCAGCCCCTGAAGGATGGCGAAGGCTTTGTCGACACGGGTGATCTGCTTGAACTGCGCGCCGGCCGCTACTACTTTGCCGGCCGCGAAGACGGTACCATCAATGTCGGCGGTCTGAAGGTGCATCCCGAGGAAGTGGAGGCGGTGATCAATCGCCATCCGCAGGTGAGCATGTCGCTGGTGCGGATGAAGAAAAGCCCGATCACGGGTGCGATTGTGATCGCCGACGTTGTGCTCAAGACGCCGCAATCGGTCCCGGAAGGGGCCACTACCGACGCAGCGCGACATTCTGCAGTTTTGCCGCGGAGAGCTTGCACTCCACAAGGTTCCAGCCGCGATCAATTTTGTGCCGGCACTGGCCGTGGCCGAAACCGGAAAGCTGATTCGCCGCCATGCGTAATGTGATCGTCACCGGAGGCAGTCGCGGGTTGGGCCTGGGAATAGCCCGGCGCATGACGGAGTGCGGGTTTCCGCGCGATCGTGATCGCGCGAACCGAAAGCGATGAGTTGGCAGAGGCGCAGCGGGAAGCCAATGCGGCGCAGCCTGGCTCGTTGAATTTCGTGCCCTTCGATCTTGCGGAGATCGAAGGCATCCCGGATTTGGTGAAGAGGTTGCGAAGCGACTTCGGCCCGATCTATGGCCTGGTGAACAATGCCGGCGTGAGCAGCGACGGGGTTCTGGCTCTCATGTCCACGCGTCAGATTGAGCAGGTGGTGCGCTTGAACACGACCTCGCCAATGGTGCTCACCAAGCATGTGGTCGGCCCGATGATGGCCGACGGCGGTGGACGCATCGTCAACATTGCTTCGATCGCCGCCATCACCGGCTACAGCGGGCTCGCGGTCTACTCCGCCACCAAGGCATCGCTGGTGGGCTTTACCCGCTCGCTGGCCCGGGAAGTTGGCCGCATGGGAATCAATGTGAACGCAGTGGCTCCGGGTTTCTTCGACACCGACATGACCCAGAGCCTCAGCGAAGAACAGCGGCAGCAGATTACGCGCCGCAGTGCGCTCAAGCGGCTGGTCGACATCGAGGATGTGGCCAACGCGGTTGAGTTTCTGCTCGGCGATCGATCGAAAAACATCACCGGCACGATCCTACCGTGGATGCGGGGAACACGGCATGAGCGAGCGCGCTAAAAGACGAAGCGGTCCGCGCGGATACATCAACCGCGAAGGCGTGGCTGCGCGCTCTGGAACTGACAGCGCCCATCTGCGAGCAATCCGGATCGCATCTTCCCGGCCGTGATTTTGGAAGTCGCGGCAAGAATGGGGGACGCGCCGGCCCTGCTGTCCGACCGGGAGAGCTTTACCTATCGCGCGCTCGCCGAGCGCATCAACCAATATGCGCGATGGGCGCTCGACCAGGGACTGGCAAAAGGCGACGTGGTTTGCCTGTTGATGGCCAATCGCCCCGAGTACATGGCGATATGGCTCGGCATCACCAGCGTCGGCGCCGTCGGTTTCGCTGCTCAATACCAATCTTGCCGGCGCCTCGCTTGCCCATTGCATCCGCGCTGTGTCGCCCAAACATATCATCGTGTCCGCGGAGTTTACGAAAAGCTTAACCGACGCGCTTGTTCCCGATTCGCCGTCGCCGGTGATCTGGGCTCATGGCGATTCGGACACTCCGTTCCCGCGCATCGATCTCGAAATCGATCGCCAATCCGGCGAGCCCTACAGCAAAGACGAGCGGCCGTGCTCCGCATCGACGATCTTGCGCTCTACATCTACACATCCGGCACCACCGGGCTGCCCAAGGCCGCGCAGCGTAAGCCATGCGCGCGTCATGCAGTGGAGCCATTGGTTTGCCGGCATGATGGAGGTGCAGCCGACTGACCGAATGTACAACTGCCTGCCCATGTACCACAGCGTTGGCGGAGTGCAGGCGCCGGGCGCGGCTCTTGTCGCCGGCGGCAGCGTCGTGCTTCGCGAGAAATTCTCAGCCAGCCAGTTCTGGAGCGACATCGTGCGCTGGGATTGCACGCTGTTCCAGTACATCGGCGAGCTTTGCCGGTACCTGCTTCACGCGGAGCCTTGCCGCAGAAGAAACCGATGCATCGCATTCGTATGGCCTGCGGCAACGGGCTGGCGCCGGAGATTTGGGACGCCTTCAAGGAACGATTCCGCATTCCGCAGATCCTCGAATTCTATGCGGCCACCGAGGGCGGCGTTTCCCTGTTCAACGTGCAGGGAAAACGCGGCGCGATCGGCCACATTCCGGCGTATCTGGCGCATCGTTTTTCGCCGGCGCTGGTCGTCTTCGATAGCGAAACCGGCGAGCCGGCCCGCAACGCAGCAAGGATTCTGCATTCCCTGCGCGCCGAATCAGCCCGGCGAAGCGCTGGGCAAGGTGATGAACGATCCCGCGAATGTCGGCAGCCGCTTCGAGGGCTACACGACCGAAGAGGCTACAGAGAAGAAGAATCCTGCGCAACGTCTTCGAGCCCGGCGATGCCTGGGTCCGCACCGGCGACCTGATGCGGAGGGATGAGCAAGGGATACTTCTACTTTGTCGACCGCATCGGCGACACGTTTCGCCGCAAGGGCGAGAATGTTGCCACCACCGAAGTTGTCGCAGGCGCATCTGCGCGTTCCCGGGAGTCGAGCACGCCAATGTCTACGGCGTCGCGGTTCCCGGATACCGAAGGCCGCGTCGGCATGGCAGCGCTGGTGGCCGAAGACGAACTCGACCTGGCCGGTTCCGCAAGCATCTTGGGCAGTCGTCTGCCGCCTTATGCGCGGCCTGTGTTTCTGCGCATTCGCAACGCCGTCGATTTGACCGGCACGTTCAAGTATTCGAAGACCGAGTTGATTCGCCAGGGATACGATCCACAGGCCAGCGACGACGCGCTCTATTTCGACAGCCTCGAATCGGAGGCGTTCGTCCAGCTCGACAAAGAATTGTACGATCGCATTCAGACCGGAGGGATTCGATTTTAACTGGAAAGCTGACGAGAAGGCTGAGCTGACTAGTCGTGCACGATTTTTCACCGCTCCCAGAAGAGGGATGCATATGCATATCGATCAAATCCGGGATGAATTCGCGAAGCTGGAGTCGGAGATCGCCGACGGTCCCATCGTTCCCAATGTGACGGCGGAGGAGATCCGCGCTCACCTTGGCGTCGCGCTTACGATTTCAAGCAGACGATGCCGCTCGATGAAGTGGTCGCCGATGTGGAGCAGATGCTGCGCAAGTGGCAGGTGCAGGTCACGCATCCGCGCTACTTCGGCCTCTTTAATCCCAGCGTGACGCTGGCCTCTGTGGTTGCCGACACGCTGGTGGCCATGTACAACCCGCAACTGGCCAACTGGCGCACTTCGCCGGCGGCAAACGAGATTGAGCGGCACACGCTGGGCTGGCTCACCGGAAAGTTTGGCCTGCCGGAAGATTCCATCGCGACATTTACCAGCGGTGGATCGGAGGCAAATCTCTCTGCCGTCGTGGTCGCGCTGACGTGGGCCTTTCCTGAATATGGCGAACATGGCCTGCGCAAGCTTCCCGGCGAACCCGGCGATCTATCTCACCGAAGAGACCCATCACGGCTTCAACAAGATCGCGCACATGGTCGGGCTGGGACGGCGGAACTCTGCGGATCATCGCGACGGACTCCGGCCTGAGGATGAATGTCGACGAACTGAAGAAGCGCGTCGCTGAGGATCGCCGGAATGGATTGCTGCCCTTCATGGTGATCGGCAGCGCGGGGACGACGGCGGCTGGCGTGATCGATCCGCTTGCCGGAGATTGCGCGCTTCTGCAAGGAAGAGGGCATGTGGTTTCACGCCGATGCCGCGTGGGGCGGCGCTGCGGTTGTTTCACCGAGCCTGCAGGCGTTCATCTCGGCGGGCATTGAGTGCGCGGACTCGATCACCTGCGACGCGCACAAGTGGCTCTCGGTTCCCATGGGATGCGGAATGTTTTTTTGCCGGCATCGCGAAAGCGTGGCGCAGGCCTTCCGCTCCGATGTGACTTACATGCCCGCCAAGACCGCGGCTTCCGGCGACGATGCGGGCACGACGTTCGATCCGCTCACGAATTCGGCGCAGTGGTCGCGCCGGTTTATCGGGCTCAAGCTCTTCATGGCGCTGGCCGAGCACGGCGAAGCAGGCTACGCTGCGATGCTCGAGCACCAGGCGCGCATGGGCAGATCTGCTGCGCGAGTGCTCTGGCGGCTTCGGGATGGCGCATCGTCAATTCCACGCCGCTGCCGGTGGTGTGCTTTACCCGCGATGGCCTGGTTCCAGGCGCATTGCTGGCGGCTCTTCGCGAGCGGCAGATCGCGTGGATGTCCGAAGCGCAACTCGGCGGCGTTCCGGTGGTGCGCGCATGCATCACCAGCTTCAGAACCACCGAGCAAGACATTGCAGTGGGTGGTGAGCGAGATGAACGTCTGGTATCGGAATTGCCAGGCGAGAAAGACTGCGTGAAGGCGGCAATGCTCTCGGGCAAGCGCACGCATTGAAGGATGGGAACCGATGAAACCGGAAACGATGGCAATCCACGGCGGCTACGAGGTCGAACCACGACCAAGGCCGTAGCCGTGCCGATCTACCAGACGGTCGCTTACGCCTTCGACAGCGCCGAGCATGCCGCCGCGCTCTTCAATCTTGAGGCCGAGGGATTCCGCTACACGCGCATTCAGAATCCGACCACCGCAGTGCTGGAGCGGCGCGTTGCCGCGCTCGAAGGGGGGCTCGAGGCCATGTGCGTCAGCAGCGGTCAGGCAGCGGTGAACTACGCGGTGCTGAACGTCACGGAGCTGGGCTGCAATATCGTTTCCGTTCCGCAGCTCTACGGCACCACGCACACGCTGTTCGCGCACATCCTGCCCAGCCAGGGAGTCACGGTTCGCTTCGCTGAGTCCGACGACCCGGAGGCAATCGCGAAGCTGATCGACGACAAGACGCGAGCGGTGTTCTGCGAGAGCGTCGGCAATCCCGCGGGAAACATCTGCGACATCGAGGGGCTGGCGCGCGTGGCCCACGAGCATGGAGTGCCGCTCATTGTCGACAACACGGTTGCCTCGCCGATTCTGCTGCGGCCGATCGAGCATGGCGCGGACATCGTGGTGAACTTCGCTGACGAAATTCCTGGGCGGCCATGGCACCACGCTGGGCGGCGCCATCGTCGACAGCGGAAACTTCGACTGGAAGCAGCACGCATCGCGCTTTCCGGTCTTCAGCCAGCCGGACCCTTCGTATCACGGCCTGGTCTACACCGAGCATTTCGGCAAAGCTGCGTATATCGCGCGTTGCCGCAGCGTTTATCTGCGCACCGGCGGAGCGGTGCTTTCGCCGCTGAGCGCATTCCTGTTGTTGCAGGGAATTGAGACGGTTGCGCTGCGCGTGGAGCGCCATGTGGAGAATGGCAGAAAAGTGGCCGAGTTTCTGCGCGCCGATCCCCGGGTCGAATGGGTCAAGTATGCCGGATTTCCCGACAGCCCGTATCATGCCCTGGCGCAAAAGTATTTGGCTGGCCGTGCGTGCTCGCTCATGTCCGTGGGCATCAAGGGCGGCTATGCGGCGGCGGTCAGATTCCATGATGCGCTGAAGCTGGTGACGCGGCTGGTCAATCTCGGCGACGCGAAGTCGCTGGCCTGCCACCCGGCATCGACCACCCATCGCCAGATGTCAGCCGGAGGAACAGCGCAACGCGGGCGTTTTGCCGGAGATGATTCGGCTCAGCATCGGAATCGAGCACATCGACGACATTCTTGAAGATTTGGATCAGGCGCTTGCCGCGGCCGCTGCGCTGAGCACGACAGTTCCAGGCGCGACAGTGCCGCGCAGTCGATAGCGCATTGATAACGGAGAAGCCAATGCCAGTCCGCATGGTTACAAGTCGATCCCATTACGATCTCCAGGCGGGCTTTCCCCGAACTCTCCGATTGCCGCATTCCGAATCTTCTGAACTGCGCCGATGGATCGATCAGGATCGGCCTGATCAACAACATGCCGGATGCGGCTTTCAAAGCGACAGAGCGCCAGTTCGTCTCGCTGCTCGATGCGGCGTCTGAAGGCATTGAGGTCCGGCTATCGCTCTACACATTGCCTTCGATCCCAAGGACGGAGTCCATTGTTCGCCGCGCAGCGAGCCACTATGCAAGCGTCGAAACGCTTTGGAACGCCGGCCGGATGGCCTGGATGGCTCATCGTGACCGGAAAGGAGCCGGTGACGGCGGATCTGAGAGACGAGCCTTACTGGCAGATGATTGACCCAGGTGATTGAATGGGCGCAGGAGAACACGCACTCCACGGTGTGGTCCTGCCTGGCCGCACATGCCGCGGTTCTGCACATGGATGGCATTCGAAGGCGCAGGAGCGGGGACAAGCATTTCGGCGTCTTTGAGTGCGCGCGCGTGTCGCGAGCACCCTTTGATGGCTGGCGCCCCGCTGCGCTTCAATGTTCCTCACTCCCGCTGGAATGGCGTCGGCACTGAAGAACTTGGAGGCCTGCGGATACCGCGTGCTCGCGCGCACCGCGCGACGCGCGGCGTCGACACATTCGTGAAAGACGGCAAAAGCCTGTTCGTGTTCTTTCAGGGTCATCCGGAGTACGAGTCCGACACGCTGCTGCGCGAGTATCGCAGGGATGTTGAGCGCTATCTCAGGCACGAGGCGAGCGCCCATCCTGCGATTCCGCGAGGCTATTTTGATCATGCGACCGAGCGTGCATTGGCTGCTCTGCGGGAGAAAGCCATGTCTGGCCCAGACGAACAGCTGCTGCGCCCAACTCGCAACGATTCTCAAATCGAGCGCAATCGAAAACACGTGGCACAAAACGGCGGCGCATATTTATAGAAACTGGCTGGAGCAGATCCGCGCTCGGAAAAGCGCGAGCGAGCGCCACAATCATGATCATGCGAAGATGGCATGATCCGTATTGCGACAGATTTGTTGAAGGAGATTCATTCGATGCCCGATGCGGCGACAATTCCGAACCCGACCGGCATCGCTCTTCCTGAGTTGAAGCTGTTGATCAACAATCGCTGGCTACCAAGCCAGTCGGGAAGAACATTTGCGACCATCAATCCCTCGACCGGCGAGGAGATCTGCCAGGTTGCCGAAGCTGACGCTGCTGACGTGGAATGGCAGTTCGCGCGGCGCGGGCGGCTTTTGAATCGGGACCCTGGCGCAAGATGAACGCCTCGGCGCGAGGACGCCTTCTGCATCGACTCGCCGACCTGATTGAAGCCAACGCCGATCAGTTGGCTCGCCTGGAGTCGCTCGATAACGGTAAGCCGGTCTCCGTGGCCAGAGCTGTCGATGTCGCCAAGACCGTGGCCTGCTATCGCTATTTCGCGGGTTGGGCAGATAAGGATCACGGCAAGACGATTCCCATCGACGGCGAATTTCTCTGCTACACGCGCCATGAGCCGATCGGCGTCGTCGGGCAGATCATCCCCTGGAATTTCCCCATGCTGATGATGGCCTGGAAGCTCGCTCCCGCGCTGGCGACGGGCAATACCGTGCTGATGAAGCCGGCCGAGCAAACGCCGCTTTCCGCGCTGCGCATCGGCGAGTTGATTCTTGAGGCGGGATTCCCCGAGGGTGTCGTCAATGTGCTGCCGGGATTTGGGCCCACCGCCGGCGCGGCCATTGCCCGCCACATGGACGTGGACAAGGTGGCCTTCACCGGCTCCACGGAAGTGGGGCACCTGGTCATGGAAGCCGCCGCAAAATCCAATTTGAAGCCTGTCACGCTCGAGCTTGGCGGCAAGAGTCCGAACATCATCTTCGCGGATGTCGACCTGGACGAGGCGGTGGAAGGCGCGCACGCGGGATTGTTCTCGAATCAGGGCCAGTCCTGTTGCGCGGGGTCGCGGGTTTTTGTCGAAAAAACGATCTACGACCGGTTCGTCGAAAAAAGCATTGCGCGCGCCGAGAAGCGGGTCGTCGGTGATCCGTTCGATCCCGCCACGGAGCTGGGACCTTTGGTGGATCAGGCGCAGTTCGACAAGGTCATGGGCTATATCGACTCAGGGCGCGGCGAGGGCGCTACGCTTGCCTGCGGAGGAGATCGCATCGGGAATCGCGGCTACTTCATACGCCCCACCGTCTTCTCCGATGTGCAGGACGAAATGAAGATCGCGAGAGAAGAAATTTTTGGCCCCGTCATGAGCGTGATTCCGTTTAAGAGTCTCGACGAGGTGATCGCCCGCGCCAACCACACGAAATATGGACTGGCCGCCGCCGTATGGACGCGCGATATCAAGAAAGCTCTCGCGGTGGCGAATGGCGTTCGCGCCGGCACCATCTGGGTTAATTGCTACAACGTGCTGGATACCCGCGCGCCCTTCGGCGGTTTCAAGCAGTCGGGAATCGGGCGCGAGCTTGGCGAGTACGGACTGCAGCAATATACGCAGGTGAAGACGGTGATTGCCAAGCTTTGATGTTAATAAAGCAATGTGGTGGCCAGAGACGGGCCCCTGTCGGTATTGCTCCGCCGACCACTCGGCCTTTCAGAGGGCCGCGGGCGATACCGCTTCGCTGCGCTCAAGGGCGCGAGCGCGGCTTTGAGATTTTCGGGATTTCAAGGAGTGGTGGCCAGAGACGCGATTGAACCGCCGACGCCGGCCTTTCGGAGGGCCGCGGGCAATACCGCTTCGCTGCGCTCAAGCCAGGAGCGCGGCCCCGGGGACCTGTTCAATTTTCGTAATGGAGTGGTGGCCAGAGACGGGATTGAACCGCCGACGCCGGCCTTTTCAGGGCCGCGCTCTACCACTGAGCTATCTGGCCTCAGTCGCGACAAGAAGTTGCATGAATCTGCGCGGAGTCCGGTGCTGCCGGTCAGGCTTTGCCGGGTAAGGTGGGATCTTCCACTTGCCGTGCGCTCAAAACAACCAGACCTAGTATACCAATCCGGAATGTGCCGGCCAAATCCCACCGGCTCCCGCGCTGGACTACACTGGAAGGCAATTATTATGCGACGCCGGATTGGATTTTTCTGCCGTATCGGGGGAGCGGGGGTTGCGCTGGCGGCATTGGCCGGGTGCGGGCCACGGCCCAACAGTCAAGGCACGTTTACCAAGGCCGAGGCGCGAACCGCGCTGATCTACGAAGCCAATCTTCACCAGGGCCCGGAGGCGCTGCGCGCGTTCCTTGAAGATTTTCCCAAGGGCGCGGACCTGCACATGCATCTTTCGGGCGCGGTGTACGCCGAAACCTTGATCCGCGATGCGGGCGAGGACGGAGCGTGCGTGGATACGGTGGCACTCGTGCTCGCCAAGCCGCCCTGCACAGGCAAACTGATTCCGGCAGCGAAATTTTCCGGCAACATCGACCGGCAAACCCAATTGCTCTATGACAAGCTGATCGATTCGCTGTCGGTGCGCAGTTTTGTGCCCACTTCGGGCTGGAGCGAGCATGACCAGTTCTTCGCCGTTTTTGACCGCACCGGGGGCCTCAAGGATCACAATGGCGAGTGGGTCGACGAGGTGGCGAGCCGAGCCGCGGCCGAGAACAATCAGTATGTTGAGCTGATGGTGACGCCGCCCTTCAGCCATGCCTTGCAGATCGCACACGATATCGGCTGGAATCCGCAATTGGCCAAGGCTGACCCGCAGGCGTTCGCGCAGTTCCGCCAGCAATTGCTGGACAAGGGCTTGCGTGATGAAGTAGCCGCCGACCGCGAAGAAGTGCGCGCTGCGGAAGCGCAGCGCAAACAGCTGGAGCACTGCGGTGCTAGTCAGGAGGCCGCCGCGCCGGCTTGCCAGGTCGAGGTCCGCTACATCTGGCAGGTGCTACGCGACTTTTCGCCCGAGCAGGTTTTCGCGCAAACACTGCTGGGTTTCGAGACTGCCGAAGCATCGATCGACGCGAAGGATGACACGTGGGTCGGCATCAACTTTGTGCGGCCGGAAGACGACTACGTCGCCATGCGCGACTACACGATGCAGATGAAGATGATTGGATATCTGCATGCGCTTTATCCCAACGTGCACATTTCGCTGCACGCGGGTGAATTGGCGCCGGGGCTGGTGCCGCCTGAGGGGCTGCGCTTTCACATTCGCCAGGCAGTGGAGCTGGCCCACGCGGAACGCATCGGCCACGGCGTGGACGTGATGTACGAGGACCGGCCGCGGGATCTGCTGACGGAGTTGGTCGATCGGCACGTGATGGTGGAAATCAACTTGAGTTCGAATGAGGCGATATTGGGCGTGGCGGGGGATGCGCATCCGTTCCCTCTGTACCATTCAGTGCACGTGCCGGTGGCGCTCTCCACTGACGATGAGGGCGTAAGCCGGATCGACTTGACGCATGAATACGTGCGAGCCGCGATCGATTACGGACTGACTTACAGGGACCTGAAGCAACTGGCGCGGACGGGGATGGAACACAGTTTTTTGCCGGGCGCAAGCCTGTGGGCAGCTCCGGACGATTTTCGGTCGATGGTTGGCGCCTGCAGAACCGAATTCGACGGAGAGACTCCCGCGGCTTGCGACGACTTTCTCCGCAAGAGCGAGAAAGCCCAGGCGCAATGGGAGCTGGAGCGGAGATTCCGGGAGTTTGAGGCGAAATTCCAAGGCCCGCGTTTCGACCGGTTGCTGCACGGACAATGAATGTCGCTCGGCGGCGCGAGGCTAGATGACGCGAGGCTAGATAAATAGTCCGATGCGCGCAACTATTCCCCGGGCCCTTGGTTAGTAGGGTTATACCCTTGTCCCGCCCTACTCGCGGGACCTGTTTCCCGCCGTAAGGAGGTCCCCCCCTTGAAAGTGCGGCTCCGCGATCTTGTCTTCGGCCCTGCGCTCCTGCTTGGCGTCACTGCCCTCGCCATTCTCGTCACTCTAATCAATGGCTGCGGCTCTTCGATCGGTGGAAGTGGAAGCTCCACGCCACCGCAACAGAATCAACCCTCAGTCACGGTCTCAGGCGCCAGCCAGGTTCGGTTGGGGAGCACGGCCAGCTTCACCGCCACGGTCAGCAACCTTGCGAATACTACGGTGAATTGGCAGGTGAATGGCATTGCGGGCGGCAACAGCACTGTGGGCAAGATTACCGCCGCGGGCGTGTATACCCCTCCATCGACGATCCCAACGAACAACACAGTGAATGTGACTGCCGTGAGCGTGGCTTCGCCGTCGGTTTCCGGCACCGCGCCGGTGAGCATTCTTAACCCGATTCCATCGATCGCTGCGGCCGAGGCAACACCGGAATCCGGAACCAGCTACACGCTCGAGGTTGACGGCTCGAGCTTTGTGAACGGCGCTCAGATTCAGGCGGGTGGCGCAAGTGTCACGACGACGTTCGTGTCTTCGATTGAACTCGAGGCCACCGTCACCATTCCCAGCGGCACCACGGCGCTGAGTGTCAACGTCATGAATCCGAGCCCCGGCGCGGCGGCCTCGAACGCGTTGAATGCGGCCATTTATGTGACGACCGTGCCCACGGCGGCGCGGCTGCTCGATCAGGCCACTTTCGGACCAACGCTCGCTACTATCCAGCAGGTGCAGTCGACGGGCGTGGATGCCTGGATTACGCAGCAATTCAACACGCCCGATACGCCGCTGGCGAACATTCCTACGCCTTTGCCGGCGTTGTGTCTGGCTGCGAATACGCCCACCAACTGCGAAGAGTCAGAGTGGTGGCAGACGGTGCTCACAGGGCCCGACCAATTGCGGCAGCGGGTGGCATTTGCGCTGAGCGAAATCTTCGTGATTTCGAGCGACACCGACAATGCCACAACCATTACCTACTACCACAACACTCTTGCGCAGGATGCGTTTACGAATTTCTATACCGTCATGCACGATGTGTCGACGTCGCCGGGGATGGGCGCGTACCTGAACATGCTGGACAGCGCCAAGGCGCCGGCCGGCGAAATCCCGAACGAGAACTACCCACGCGAGCTGATGCAGTTGTTCACGCTGGGCCTGGATTTGCTGAATGACGATGGCACACTGCAGCTGGACGGCAGCGGGAATCCGATCCCCACTTACACGCAGGCGCAGGTGCAGGAGTTTGCCGCCGCATACACCGGCTGGACCTATGCCACCGCTACTGGCGGGGTTCCGAGCAAGTTTCCCAACAACACGGCGAATTACCTGGCGCCAATGGTGGCCGTGGAGAGCGAGCACGACACGACGTCGAAGACGCTCTTGAATGGTACGGTGTTGTCCGCGGGGCAAACGGCGGAGGAAGACCTGCAGGGCGCGCTCACGAATATCTTCAACCATCCCAATGTGGGGCCATTCGTGTGCAAGCAACTCATTCAGCACCTGGTCACGAGCACGCCGAGTCCCGCCTATGTGGCGCGAATTTCCGCGGTATTCGCCAACAACGGCAACGGTGTGCGCGGCGATATGCAGGCCGTGATTCGCGCCATTCTGGAAGACTCGGAAGCGCGCGCAGGAGATACCAACCCCACCTTCGAAGGCGGGCATCTGCGGGAACCGATGCTGTGGATGACGAACTATCTGCGCGCGGTTGGATTTACCAACACCGATGCGAACGGGTCGTACTTTTCGCTGTCGAATTACTCCAACAACCTGAACGAACGGCCTTATCGCTCGGGGAGCGTCTTCAACTTCTTCCCGCCGAGCTACGTGATTCCGTCGACAACGCTGAATGCGCCGGAGTTCGATTTGGAAAATACCGCATCGGCAATCCTGCGCCTTTCCCTGGCCGACAGCCTGGTGAATAACAAAATTACCAGCTTCAGCATTGATCTAAGCGCCACGAGTTCGCTGGGGCAGCTTGCGGCGGCGAGCCCCGGCCAAATGGTGGACATGCTGGGCACGATCTTCATGCATGGGCAAATGCCCACCGACATGCGCACTGAGATTTTGAGCGCCATCAGCGGCCTGGGAACGGCGCAACAGGTACGCGTGGCCACCTTCCTTGTGATCACGTCGTCGCAATACAAAGTCATGCACTAGAAACGGGTGTCGGAGCGGGTCCGATCCTCATAGGAGAGACACCATGCGATCAAGCCGGAGAACCTTTATCAATTGCGCGAGCCTTGCGGCGGCTGGCAATATCCTGGGGCTGCGCCCGTTTGGAGCACTCAACGCACTGGCGCAAAGCTCAGGCGGCTACAAGGCGCTGGTGTGCGTGTTTCTCTTCGGGGGCAACGATGCCAACAACACCTTGATTCCCTTCGATACCACCGGGTATGGAAAGTACTCTTCATTGCGCGGCGATCTGGCGCTGGCGCAGAATACGCTGCTGCCCCTGACGCCCGCGCCCAACTTCGCTTTGCATCCCAGCCTGCCCGACATTCAAACGCTGTTCAATAGCAACACTGCGGCTTTCGTGGCCAATGTGGGCACGCTGGTGCAACCGCTTACGCGGGCGCAATACCAGGCCGGGCAAACCGCTCCCACAAATCTGTTTTCGCATCCCGACCAGCAACTGGAGTGGCAGAACGCGGCGCAAAGCGCAGCGACCCCCACGGGCTGGGCCGGCCGCATGGCGGATGTTCTCGGAGCCAGCTACAACCAGGGCGCTGCCATCCCCATGATTACTTCAGTGGCCGGAGACACGTTGTTCTGCAACGGCAATTCGACCACACCGGTTTCTGTGTCGCCTGGTAATTTGGGCGAGGCCAGTTGCTCTGAAGGCTCGGAATGCTCGGCGCGCCAGCTGACCGCGCAAGCGCTGCTGACCCTGGACACCGGCATTTCGCTGGTGCAGGCCGACGACTCCATCACAACAAATGCTTACGCGTACGCCAAGACACTGGCTGACGCGGTGCAGTCTATTACGCCCCTGAAAACGGTCTTCCCGGCGAATAACGGGCTGGGCGCGCAGCTGCAGCAGATTGCCCAGATCATTCAAGTTCGCTCCGCACTCAACGTGCAGCGCCAGATCTTCTTTGCAGGCATCGGCAACTTCGACACGCACGCCGGCCAGCTCAGTCTGCAAAGCTCGCTGCTGGCGGAGATTTCCCCGGCTCTCGCGGCTTTTTATAACGCCACCGTGGAGTTGGGCGTGGCCAGCGAGGTGACCACTTTCACCATGTCGGACTTCAGCCGCACCTTCCAGCCGAACTCAAACAACGGCAGCGATCACGCGTGGGGTTCGCACCACATCGTGATCGGCGGTGCGGTAAAAGGCGGACAAATTTACGGCACCTATCCGACTTTGGCGCTGGCCGGTCCGGATGATTCCGACTCGAATGGCCGCTGGGTTCCAACAACGGCCAGCTCGCAGTATGCGGCCACCCTTGCGCAGTGGTTTGGCGTGAGCGCGGGGGAACTGCCCACAGTGCTGCCGTCGATTGGAAACTTCAGCACCAACAATCTCGGATTCGTGTAGAAGTTGGGCTCGCCTCGAGCGTGCTCAAAGTTGCCTGAAGCTCCCGCTGCGGGATTACACTTTGCTGCATGGACAACGAGCGCATCCGCGAGATTTGCCTGGCGCTGCCGCACGTTTCGGAGACGCTGAACTGGGGCCATCACCTGGTCTACTGGGCGGGCGACCGCGACATTGGCGGAAAAATGTTTGCCATGACCGATCTCGACGGCACGGGAACCGGCGTGCTGTGGTTCCATTGCGGAGCGGAGCGGTTTCACGAGTTGCTGGAACGCGAAGGGATTCTTGCGTCGCCGCACCTGGCGCGCGCATATTGGGTGGCCGTGGAGCGGTGGGACGTGTTGCGGCCGCGGGAGATTGAAGACGAATTGCGGCGGGCGCATGCGCTGATCTTCGAAAAGCTTCCCAACAAGACCAAGGTGGTGTTGGCGTTGCCGGAAAAAGAGCGCGCCAAGGCGATTCGCGAGCGCAAGAAAATGCTCGCCGAGCGGGCCAAAGCGCCCGCCGCAAAGGCGAAACGGCGCTGAATACCCGCCGATTTTTCTTCATTCCCAACGCGCGATACACGTTATAGTGTGCCTACCCCAATTTCCCCCGCCTGAACGGTGGTTGAAATCATGAGCACCACTGAAATTCCCGGCGCACCTGACGACCTTGTGCGCGTCTTTGTCAGCTACGCCCGCGAAGACCGCAGATGGCTGGACCCGGATTACCGGTTCGGCCTGATTCCCTTCCTCATGGAATCGCTGCGCCGGCACAGAGTCGTCTTCTGGTTCGATAAGGAGCTCAAGCCCGGCGATGAATTCGGGCGGCTGATCCTGTCGCAGATCGAAGAGTCGCAGATTGCTCTGCTGATCGTGAGCCAGAACTTCCTGAACTCGGAGTTCATCGAGAACCGGGAGATGCCCCGCATCGCGGAGCGCGCGCGGCTCGGACAGATGATCGTGGTGCCCGTGCTCGTCGAGCCATGCGACTGGAGCGAATATCCCTTTCTGGCCGATCGGCAGATGGTTCCCAGCAGCCCGCTGATCGAATACACCGAGAGCGAGCCGCAGTGGGCCAAGGTCCGGTTTCAGATTCTGGACGGGCTCAAAGCGCAGTTAAAGAGGATTCGCGAGGCGCCGCAATCGCATGTCGAGAAGGTGCAGACAAGCGTGCCGGAAGAGATTCAGCCTGCTTCGCAGACATCGGCAGAGTCGCATGCGTCGGAGGTGCCTCGTCCTACTCCAGAAACCGGCAACGCTGTGGCAGACAATGCCGATCTTTTGAGAGTTGAACGGGAAGCCCACCCGTCGGAGCCAGTTCTTCCGCCGGCGGCAGAACCAATAGGAACTGCATCGGAAGACCGCACGATAACTTCCACCGCGGCGGAGCAGAAGAAGCCTCGAAATCGGCTCAAGCAGGTGATCGCCGTCGCCGCTGGAGCAATTTTGGTGATCGCTCTTGTGATGTGGCGAGTTTATATGAGCCATGGAACGCCATGGACGGCATGCAACAGCGGCACCTCAGCGTATCTCGATTCCATCTTCGCAACCAGCGACGGCAATCATCTATGGGCCGTGGGTGCGAACGGCACAATTGTGCAGTCGGACGACGGCGGCGCGACCTGGGTCGTGCGCTACAGCTCCACGACAAATGTCCTCACTTCGATCTTTGGCGCGAGCGACGGCCAGCGACTGTGGGCCGTCGGCGGTAAAGGCACGATCGTGGAATCGGTCGATGGAGGCGTCAGTTGGTCGGCGGGCAACAGCGGAGTCACAAACGATCTTTTTTCTATCTTCGGAACCGGCGACGGCAAGCGGCTGTGGGCCGTTGGCAGTTCGAATTATCCATTGGCCAATTCATCGTCCACGATTCTGGAGTCGGACGACGCAGGCGCAAGCTGGTTGGCGCGCAAAAGCGGCACCACAATTTACCTTAATTCGATCGTTGGAACTAGCGATGGTAAGCGCCTGTGGGCGGTCGGCATGTACGGCACAATTATGGAGTCGGACGACGCAGGCGCAAATTGGATGGCGCGGAAAAGCGGCGTGTTGGCGGAATTTGAATCGATCTTCCGCACCGGCGATGGAGGTCGTTTGTGGGCCGTCGGCAAGAACGGCACAGTTGTGGATTCAGACAACGAAGGCGTAGCCTGGACGGCGCACAAGATCGGCACAGAAAGCGATCTTTATTCGATCTTCGGGACCAGCGACGGACAGCATCTGTGGATCGTCGGCGACAAAGGCACCATTGAGGAGTCCGCCGATGCGGGCGAAACCTGGAAGGCACTCAACAGCGGAACCACACTACAACTTAATTCGATCATCGGCTCGAGCGACGGCCAGCATCTGTGGGTTGTCGGCGACAACGGCACCATTCTGGAGCCGGGCCATTGATGATCCGGAAAGCGCCCCGCGCGGGACGTTGAAAGACCGCGGAACTTTGCTCGCCCCTGTTTCGTAGAGGAATATTAACTGCAGCGGATGCAGGCATTCATTCGCGAGGAAGTAAGACGATGGTCAAATTTCTTCTGTTTTGCATTTTGCTCGTGTTGTGCTGGCCCTTGGCGCTGCTGGCGCTGGTGCTCTATCCGTTTGTCTGGCTGGTGCTGTTGCCGTTCCGCGTGGTGGGCATTGCCGTGGACGGGGTCCTGGAGCTGGTGAAATCCATCATCCTGTTGCCGGGACGAGTACTGCGGGCGGTGTGACTGCGCTGCGAAAAAGCGCGATCGCGGTGGGCGAGCATTCCACGGCGCGTGATCTGCATTTTCGGCAAATGCGCGACTGCCACCGAGGGCCGGGAGGCCCTCGGTACAGCCGGCCGGGAGGCCGGCGCTACTTGGCGGCGGCGCTACTTTTGCGGCGGTTGCTGCTGCGCGCTCACTGGATGCGGAATGAGTTCAGAAAGTCGTCCGCCCCGGCCGCGGTGGAACCACTGCCCATGATGACCACTACCTGGTAAAGCCTTTGGCCGCTCAGAAAATCGTGTGCTGAGTAGGTGGTTCCTCCCTGGCCGGTAAAAGCAAACGCGCGCCCGGGAACGCCGTTCAAATCGATGGCATCATCGCTGGTAAGAGTGCCCTTTTCCGCCTTGACGAGGTTGTCGCGAAAACCTGCCAGGGCGGTTTGCGGATCGCTCTCGAGGAATCCCGAGGGATAGTCGCACCAGGCCACGAGGTAGGATACGCCGCCCTGGTCGATGTTGGCTTGATAGAGCGTGATGGTTCCGCTTGCTCCCAGGGAGACTTCCGACGAGCTCTCCGTGGGCGTGGCGGGAAACTGAACGCTGTAGTGCCCCGCTTCCGAAGTGTAGGGCTGTGCTATCGTTCCGGTGGTTTCGGTTCCTTGCGTACCGGACGTGCTGGGCGTAGTTTCGGTTTGCGATGGGACCACGTATGGTTCCGAGAACCCCGAAGACACTGGGCGATTCAAGCGCGGCATCACAACTTTCACCGTGAAGAGTGTGAGCAGCCCCAGAACCGCGATGGCCGCAACCAGGGGAATAAAAATCGGGTCGGCGCCGGAACCTGGAGCCACATTGGGTAACGCGGTCAGCCGCTCGAGATCGTCCGGCAGTCCCGGATTCGCGGCATCGAAACGCTGAAACTGCGCGGGGTACCCTTTCTTGGCAAAGCCGATCAGGTCAACGTACCGCGCCGTCATGTGAGGATAAGCAATGGGTAAGCGGGCGAGCAGCCCAAACAGAGAACCTTTCACCAAACGATGCTGAGCGACAATGCCGCTGGGATTGACGGAGTAGCCCAGCTGCCGGCCCACAAAAATTTTCTGCATGGCGGAAACCGCGCTGGAGATGTCACCCGCGATCACTCCGAGGGCGATGCGATCGCCGGTGTAGACCAGGGCGCGCTCGTAGGGCAGCAGGAAGAAATTGAAGACGATAAGTTTCTGTGCGGCACGGATGGTCCATCCCCAGAAGCCGGCATCGCGGCGGGCCCGCAGGTAACCGACGAACCTGCCGATAAGCCAACGCAATTCGTCGTCGGTCACTCCGGCCTCGAGCAGTTCGGAGTTCAAGAAAACCGCGCGCCGGTAAAAGAGGAACTTGTAAAGAAACGCGTTGAAGTTGCCCTGTTCATAGACAAAGATATCGAACTTTTTCGTGTACCCGATGCGCGCCTTCAGGTCTTCGCCAATATGGTGAATGCGGGCGTAATTCAACTCCGAAACCAGGATGGCGCGTCCCAGAAATTCGGCGTAGATGACCCGGCCGCTCATCCAGATGGCGAAGGCAAAAATCGGCACCACGAGCACGACGGTGCCCGCAACGAGACCGGCCCCGATGATCGGGAACAACAAGAGCGCGAAAAACAGCGCCAGGGCGAAGCGCCGGGGATAGAGCGGATGCTTGAAAGATCGGAACGCTTCCTTGGTCAGAGTTTGGGAGGAGTCCGCCATCGTTGAGTCTCCAGTTTATGATGAAGCTGAAAGTTCACCGATCATACCAAAAACGCCGTGAGCAGGGTATGAAATCTGAATACGCGAGAGCAAAGCCGTGGCCGATGTATTTGTGAGTTACAAGCGAGAAGACAACGCGATCGCCGGCCGAGTGGTGGCGGCGCTTGAGGAGAGTGGCGTTTCAGTCTGGTGGGACGACGGGATCACGCCCCGCCAGGCATGGGATACCGAGATCGAGCTGGCCATCTCGGCAGCTTCAACGGTGGTCGTGCTCTGGTCGCCGCGTTCCGTTACATCCGATTGGGTGCGCACTGAGGCGCACTACGGCAAAGACCGCGGCAAGCTGGTTCCGGTGGTCGTCGAGCCGTGCAACATTCCCATCGCCTTCACGCTGACGCAAACGGTGAATCTGGCCAACTGGAACGGCAACCGCGACGACAAGCAGTGGCGCAAACTCCTCACCTGGATCACCGACCTGATTTCAACCAAGCCGGGCAATGCCAACCTGCCGCAGGGCCTGGTTGCGGCCAGCCCGGCGAATGTTTACCGCGACGCGATTGGGACTTTGCATTCCGGTGAGCCTATTTACGACGGCGCATTCATTAATCCGTCTACCCCCCCGGGCACTTTGTTCCGAGATGGGGACGGAATGCCGGTAATGCGCATCGTGCCCCACGGCTCTTTCTTGCTCGGCGCCGGCTTCGACGACCCGGATCGCGCCGCCTACGAAACGCCGCAAAAACGCATCGACATTCCGGCGTCGTTCGCGATCGGCGTGTTTCCGGTGCTGGCCAGTGAGTACGTCCACATCACGGGCTCGCCGCTGCCCGCGCCGCTGGTACCGGAACCCGAGCGTCGCTGGTTCGACCGTTTCGTCGCCTCGTCGCCGGCGGCTCGGCCTGCGCCTCCGTTGCCGCCCGTTGCCGGAATTCCGGTGACGTGCGTCTCCTTCGACGATGCCCAGGCTTTCGTCGACCGGCTTTCGGCCGCATCCGAGCAGAAATACCGCGTCCCCTCGGAAGCTGAGTGGGAGTATGCGTGCCGCGCCGGATCGACCACTCGTTATTCGAGCGGAGACTCGATCGATAGCTCCCGCGCTGTGTTCGGACAGGGCTCAGGGCCTTTTCCGGTTGGTGCGCTCCCGTCCAACGGCTTCGGCCTTTATGACATGCACGGCAACGTGCGCGAGTGGGCCGCCGACCTTTGGCACGATAACTTCGACCTCACCCCACAGGACGGTCGCCCCGCTCTCGACGGCCACAGTTCCATGCGGCTGGTGCGCGGCGGCGGCTGGCGCGATACCGCCGTAATGCTGCGTTCTGCCGCGCGCATGAGGGCCACTCAATCTCTTCGCAATGAACTAATTGGCTTCCGGGTGGCGCGGTCGGTGAATTGAGGCGGCGGGCAAAAGCTCGACAATTCTCGTCATATTGATCATAATGATTGTATTGATCAATATGATTTGTTGATCAATGTGATTGGAGCGCCATGGTCACTGAAGTCAATGCCGTTCACTTTCGCCAGAACCTCGGCGAGATGCTCAACCAGGTGCAATACCGGAACGACAGCATTGTGATCAACAAGGACGGCAAGCCGGTGGCGGCACTCGTAGACGCGGAGCTCTTCGCGCGCATACGGCGAATGCAGGATCGTTTTGATCAACTGAGCCGTCAAGTTGCCGAGGCTTTCGCTGATGTGCCGGAAGAGCAAGGCTTGGCGGAGATTGATGCGGCTGTAGCAAAGGTTCGGCACGGCCGGTGAGCGCCTTGAGGGTCGTTCTTGACACCAATGTTCTGGTTTCTGCAATCGCTTATCCCGGCAGCTTACCGGGGCGGATTTTCAGCGCGTGGCAGAGCGGCCAGTTGGGCGTGGTGCTTTCGCGATACATTCTCGATGAGATGGAGAGAGTGCTCCCCAAATTTGCGCAGGTTAAGTTGAGCGCTTCAGAAATCCGCGATCTTGCAGACAGTTTCATGTTCAGGGCTGAGATGGTGGAGCCCAGCGCAGTTCGAGAAGCATCGCTGCGGGACGAGGCCGATGCTCCTGTGCTTGGGACCCTGCTGGCCGCAGGGGCCGATTACCTCATCACCGGCGACAAGGATTTGCTGGCGCTTTCGGAACGTTATCCGATCGTGTCACCCGCGGCGTTTTGGGAGAAGCATGGCGCTTGAGCGAACCGGATATTTCAGGCACCCCGCCGCCTCGACATCCCATCTGACAATGCTTTAGCGTGAGCCTATGGCGTTTGCTCTCGATCTCGACGGAAAGGTTGCACTGGTGACTGGCGGGTCGCGGGGTATTGGCGCGGAGACGGTGCGCCTGTTGCGCGCGGCCGGGGCGCGGGTGGCCTTCAGCTATCGGAAGGCGCGGGCGCAAGCCGAAGCGTTGGTTGACGAATGCGGCGGAACGGGCGCGGCAGCCGAGCCGCAGTGCGTCGCGATCGAGCAGGAGCTGAGCACGCCGGGCGACGGACGCAGGCTCGTCGAGAGCGCTGTGGCGGCGATGGGGCGGCTGGATATTCTAGTGGCCAATCACGGCGTATGGGAAGCCGCGGATGTGCCCATTGCGAGCATGGACGAGGCGCAGTGGCGGCGGACGCTTGGCGTAAATCTGGATGCGGTGTTCGGGCTGGTGCAGGCGGCGGTGCGGCAGATGCTAAGGCAGGGTTCTTCGGGTCGGCCGACATCTGGCGGCGTGGACGCCGCCAGTACAGTCGGTCAGAAGATCGGCGGTACAAATCCCGGCGGTACAGGGCTCGGTGGTGCGCGGGGACATATTGTCCTGATCAGCTCGACGGCGGGGCAGCGGGGAGAAGCGTACCATGCTGACTACGCCGTGACGAAAGGCGCGTTGATCAGTCTTACCAAGAGCCTGTCGACAGAACTCGCGCCCCAGGGGATTCGCGTGAATTGCGTCGCGCCGGGGTGGGTGGCCACGGACATGTCGAGAGCCACGCTCGCCGATCCGGCGACGGGTGAGAAGATTGCGGCGGCGATTCCCCTGGGACGCGTGGCAAGTCCGAGGGAGATTGCGGGCCCGGTGGTGTTTCTTTGCACGCCGCTGGCGGGATTTATCTCGGGCGAAGTGCTGAATGTGAACGGCGGAGCGGTGCTGGTGGGGTAAAGGCAGGGAACAAGGGATCAAGGGAACAAGCAAGCCGTGATCGGTGGCCGATTTGTCTGACAAGTCTTCGCGGCTCTTTCTGATCACTGACCATTGACCACTTTTTCGAGGGGGACGATGAGGAACGGGAAACGGGCGATCATTCTGCTCGCGGTAATGGCGCTGATGGCGCCGCATGCGATGCAGACGCAAACGCCGACGCAAGCGGCCGACGACGCGGCGCAGAAAAACGCGCGACAGGCACGAGAGGCGCTGGACGCCATGGTCAAGGCGCTGGGCGGGCAGGCGTGGCTCGACATGAAAAATGAGATGCAGCAGGGGCACATTGCCGCGTTCTTCCAGGGACAACCCGATCTGGGCACGGAAGACCTCTACGAATTTCACGAGTGGCCCGACCACGACCGCATTGAAGTAACCAAGCACCGCGACGTGGTGGAGTTTTTTGTGGGCCGGCAGGGCTGGGAGGTGACCTACCGCGGCAAAAAACCGCTGGACAAGGACATTGTGGACGACTTCCTGCGGCGGCGCGACCACTCCATCGAGCTGGCGGTAAGAGTGTGGCTCAAGGATCCGAATACGATCCTGCTCTACGAGGGCGAGCACATGTCGGAGCGGCACCTGGCCCAACAGGTGACGATGATTTCAGCGCAGAACGACGCCATCACTATCCTGATGGACGAGCAGACGCATCTGCCCCTCGCGCGCAGCTTTGAATGGCGCGATCCCACGTACCACGACAAGAACACCGACACCGAGGAGTACGACGACTACCACGTCATCGACGGCTTCCCTACTCCGTTCACCGTGACGCGGCTCAAGAACGGCGACACCGTTCGCCAGTTCTACCTGACGCACGTGACGTTCAATCAGAATCTTCCCGCGGATTTCTGGGATCCGGATGCGGAGGCACGCAAGGTGAAGAAGTAATAATCCGCACAATCGGCCAACGGAATCCAGGATTTCTCACTTTGTAGGCGACGAGCTGTGAGCACATAAAGCGATGCGTGATCCGTCCCGTCCCGGAATCCTTGGTTGATTGGGGACTGGTCGCGTGGCTACTTCGCATCCATATGTCGCTCCCTGCCAGTCGCAAACGCGGACACATGTCTCTCCGATGGACGAGCAAAGCGCATCGAATGACGAGGCGGCGCCTGCAACGGACACGCGATGAAAGGGCCCGCAATTGATCGTCAGGTTATGTTCCTGATCCAGTTTTGATGTGTCATTCGCAAAGCCGACCCACTCCGGCGGGGCAGTCGACGCTGGTGGGATTGTCGGCGCCGGCGGGGTTGTCGACCCCGGCGAGGGAGCTGGCCGAGGATGCAGCCACAAGAATGCCGCGCACAACACGAGGGCCAACAGCACTCCCCCGGCCCAGGCCCATGTCTTAATCCCCCAAAAACGTGGCGCGATAGCTCTTGCGTCGTGGCGGCCGTCGATGGGCAGAATTCGATGTCCCGAACTCTCATCACCGACGCGGCCTGTCTGATCCGGCATTGGCGCCGGCTTGGCATTGTGCGGCTCCACGGGGGCCAGGAGCATTCTTATCGTTTCGGCGAGCTTTCTAAGGTGAGCCTCGAGGGGCGGCGTCAGGGCATCGAGCCAGTGCACGTCGCTGATGAAGTACTCGAGAGACTTGCCGGGAAGCACATCCTCAACGCGCAGCGGCAGGATGGCGACACCATGATTAACGGCCCGCTCCACCTCCCGATGAATCTGCGGCGACGCATTGGCATTGGCCGTGAAAACCAGCACCATGACGCGGCACTGCTCGATAGCCCCGATAATCGACGCGCCCCACTCCATACCGGGAGTTACGTCGCGGGGAGCGATCCAACAGCGAATTCCGTTCGACTCCAGCGTGGCGCAGACCGCGTCAGCGGTGGCCTTGTCCTTCACGGAATGGCTGATGAAGACGTCGTGCGCCATGGGTCAGTCCGGTCGATTGTGGGACGGGGAATAAAGCTAGCGATACTATATCCCAGCTGACCGGATTAACAACGAAGAATGTATGGTGCGAGCGATCAGTTTGCGAGGTGGCCGCCGCAGAGTTTCACGGCCTGCTTCAGATTACTTGCGAAGCGATTCGCGGAACCAATGTCTGTAAATGGAAACGCGTTGTAAACGGAGGCCCGCCGCACTATGAGCGCCGTCAACGGCGGAGTGGTTGAGGTGACGACGTTGTCGGCATGGCCTTGTGCAGCGTTCTCCTGAGTTAACAACAGGCTCTCCGGCTCGACGATGACGCTGGTTAGAGCGGGCAGAATAAACCATGCGTCTTTGTCCTTGGTGACGGCGCCGCCCTGCCACACCGTGAAATGGTACGAGACGCGGCATTGGGCCGGGTCGGCGACCACGTTGCTGAATTTCTTGACGTAGGCCTTTGGCGAGGTGCTGCCGTTGGTCCTGTTCTGGATATGAGAGGTATAGCTAACGGTTCCGAGGCTGCTCAGCTCCTCCTGGATGTTCTTCATCGTATCTTTAAGCGATGCCGGGTTGTGCGGAGCTGGCTGAGGGGAGGACGCCGGCGGTGCCGGAGCTGTCCCGATGGGCGCGCTTGGCTCGGGAATGATTTGCTGCGGCGGGGCAGGCTCTGGTTCCCGCGAACCTACCGGGGTGGGATGAGAAGTGAAATGCACGCCAATGAAGACTCCAACCAACAGGAGGGTTGCAACCGCCCCTCCAGCCCACGTCCACGATCGGACGCTCCAAAAAGTGCGCGGGACCGGCGCCTTTTCGTGCGCGCCTGCAGCCCCGGGAGTTTTTCCCGCGGTGGCGAAGCTGCCGCTCGCCGGCAGTCTCACGTCTTGCGGCGGCGTTACTGGGGCGCCCGGCTCGGTACGCGCCAGCAAGATCTTGATGGTCCCGGCGAGGTTCTTGAGATGGGTCTCGAATGGCGGCGTCAAAGCGTCGAGCCAGTGCACGTTTCCGATGAAGTACTCGAGAGACTTGCCGGGAAGCACGTCCTCCATGCGCAGCGGCAAAATGGCGACGCCGTGATTGACGGCCCGTTCGATCTCCCTGCGGATCTGCGCCGAGGCATTGGCGTTGGCGGTGAAAACCAGCACCATGATGCGGCATTCTTCGATGGCGTCAATAATGGCTTCGCCATATTCGCGGCTCGCGAGCACGTCGCGCGGAGCGATCCAGCAGCGGATGCCTTCGCTCTCCAGCATGGCGCAGACCGCGTCGGCGGTGACTTTGTCCTTAGCGGAATGACTGATGAAAACGTCGTGCGCCATGGGTCTGTCCAATCGATTGCGGGGAAGGGGGATCGAGCTAGCGATACTATATCCCAGCTGCGGTCCGCTGCGGATTCATGCGCGCGCTTATTTATAATCCCAACGAGCACTAAGCAGCCAAAAGAATCGCTCCCCAGGAGTCGCAGAATGACGTTGACCATCCAGGAAATCATGGATTTCCTGCCCCACCGCTACCCCTTTTTGCTGATCGACCGCATTATTGAGTTCGAGCGCGCCAAGCGCGTGGTCGCCATCAAGAACGTGACCATGAACGAGCCGTTATTTCCAGGGCCATTTCCCCGGCCATCCGCTCATGCCCGGCGTACTGATCGTTGAAGCGATGGCGCAGGCCGGAGCGGTGCTGATGCTTTCGGAGATGGAGGACCGGCACTCGAAGCTGGCGGTCTTTACCGGCATCGACGGCGCCAAGTTCCGCCGCTCGGTGACGCCGGGCGATCAGCTTCGCATCGAAGTGGGCGTGGTGAGTTTCCGCCCGCGCGCGGGAAAGATGGAGGGCAAGGCATACGTCGATGGCAAGCTGGCCTGCGAGGCGACGCTGACCTGCATGATTGTGCCGCGCGCGCCAGAATCGAAACGGGAGTCGAAGGCGGAAGCAGGTTCTTCCGAGGCAGCCCCGGCAAGCGCCGCGGCCCCAACATCGGAGACAGTGTGAGCATCCATCCCAGCGCGGTCGTCGCAGAAGGCGCGCGGATCCCGGCGTCGTGCACGATCGGGCCCTATTGCACCATCGGGCCGGAGGTGGAACTGGGCGAGGAGTGCACGCTCATTTCGCATGTGGTGATCGACGGCCGCACGCGCATCGGGGCGCGCAATACGTTCTATCCGTTTTGCTCCATCGGCGTGGCGCCGCAGGACCTGAAGTACAAGGGCGAGCCGACCGAGACCGTGATCGGCGACGGCAACACCATTCGCGAGTGCGTGACCATCAGCCGCGGGACGGCGGGCGGCGGCGGCGTGACGCGGCTCGGTTCCGGCAACCTGCTGATGGCCTACGCGCACATGGGCCACGACAGCCAGGTGGGCAGCCGCTGCATTCTGGCCAACTCGGCCACGCTGGCCGGCCACGTAATGATTGAGGACGATGTGACGCTGGGCGCGTTTTGCCCGGTGCACCAGCACTGCGTGGTGGGCGCGCATGCATTCATCGGCGGCGGAACGATTGTGACGCAGGACGTGCTGCCGTTTTCGCTGACTTCGGCGCGGCGCGAGAACAAGGCCTTCGGGATTAATAAAATCGGCCTGGAGCGGAAAGGCTTTTCGCCGGAGCGGTTGCAGCGGCTGCAGAAGGCTTTCCGATATCTGCTCGCGGCCAAGCTGAACACCACGCAGGCGCTGGAAAAGATGCGCGCGCTGATTGGCGAAGAGTGCCGGCGAAGACGTGGCGCTGCTGGTCAAGTTCATCGAGCGCAGCGAGCGCGGAGTGATCAAGTAACGCTCGCGCGCCTTACTCTTTGGAATTGGTTCGTTTGGATGGAGGGGCAGCGGTTCCGCTGGCGAGATAATGCGATGAAGCTCGGCCTGATTGCCGGCAACGGCCGCTTCCCTTTTCTGCTGCTCGATGCGGCGCGGGCAGAAGGGCTGACCGTCGTCGTCGCGGCCATCAAGGAAGAGACCGATCCGGAGATCGACCGCCGCGCCGAAACGGACGCGGGCGTGACCGTGCACTGGCTTTCGCTGGGCGAGCTTTCGCGGCTGATCGAAACCTTCCAGAAGGCCGGCATCACCAAGGCCGTGATGGCGGGCCAGGTGAAGCACAAGCAAATTTTCTCGAGCATCCGGCCCGATTGGCGGCTGGCTAAGCTGCTGCTGAACCTGCGCACGCGCTCGACGGATGCGCTGCTGGGCGCGGTGGCCAAGGTGCTCGGCGACGAAGGCATCGAGTTGATGAGCTCGACGGCATTTCTGGAGCCGCTGCTGGCCCAGGAGGGCGTGCTCACAGCCCGCATACCCGATGAGGACGAGCGCAAGAACATCGAATACGGCCTGGGCGTGGCGCAGGCGCTGGCGGGGTTCGACATCGGGCAGACGGTGGTGGTGGCGGCGCAGGCGTGCGTGGCCGTGGAAGCGATGGAGGGCACGGACGCCACCATCGAACGGGCGGGGCGGCTGATGGGCTCGCTCGAGGCGGATGCGTCCACACTCGAACGCCGATTGACCGTCGTCAAAGTGGCTAAACCCAAACAGGACATGAGGTTCGACGTGCCGGTGATCGGGCTGTCAACCGTGGAAACGATGCTCCGCGCCGGGGCGAGTTGCCTGTCGATTGAAGCCGGAAAAACATTGCTGTTCGACCGCGAAGCGCTGCTCAAGCGGGCGAATGACACAGGCGTGACAATTGTCGCCGCGCCGCGGTGATATACAGTTGTCAGGGATCAGTTGTCGGTGGTCCGTGGTCTGCTCGCCCCGCATCAGTTTTCTGTTCCCTGTTCCCTAATCCCTGTTCCCTGCTTCTCCAGGAGGTTTGTCGTGAATAAGTATCTTCTCCTCTCGATCGTCGTGGCGATTGTCGCCGTTGTGTCCGCGATACCCCTTTTCACAGCTCGCGCAGCCGATGACGCCATGCCTGCCGTGGGCCAGGAAGCGCCGACCTTTACCCTGCCCTCGCAGGACGGCTCGCCTGTCTCGCTCGATCAATACCGGGGCAAGTGGGTGGTGCTTTACTTCTACCCCAAGGACATGACCACGGGCTGCACCATTGAGGCGCACAAGTTCCAGGATGCGCTGCCGCAGTTCGATGCCAAGAATGCTGTGATTCTGGGCGTGAGCGTGGATACCGTCGACAGCCACAAGCAGTTCTGCACGAAGGACAGCCTGACCTTCCATCTGCTGGCAGACCCCGATCACAAGGTGGTGAGCGCGTATGGATCGCTGGGCGCGTTTGGACCCATGACGATTGCCCAGCGCAACACGTTCCTCATCGATCCCCAGGGCAAGATCGCCAAGGTGTGGGTCAAGGTGACACCGGCCAACGCAGCCTCTGACGTGCTGGCGGCGCTGCCGTAGCCCGGAGGCTTCACCGGATTCCGGGAGAGTTCGATGCCAACAGAGACGGCGCGTGAGTTCCGCGTGGAGATCGAGCGGCTGCGGGGCGACTTGCTGGCGCTTTCACCCACGCTTGCCGATACGCCTTGGCGCGTGGGCGGATGGACGCGGAAACAGATCGTGGGGCACCTGCTCGATTCGGCCGCAAACAACCGCCAGCGATTCGTGAGGGCGACGATCGATGGCCAGTACGCCGGCCCTGGGTATGCGCAGGACGCATGGGTGGCGGCGCATGGGTATAGCGACGGGTCCTGGGAAACCTTGCTGCGCTGGTGGCAAGCGGAGCACGAGATTCTGGCGGCCGTGGTGGAGAGGATTCCCGAAGATCGGCTGGAAGCGAAGTGCGTGGTGGGCGACGATGCGCCGGTGACGCTGCGCTTCCTGATTGAGGATTACCTGAGACATCAGCGATTGCACTTCACGCAGCTCGCGGCGGCGTGAGGCGCCCGGCGCACTTGACCGACCCGGCGCGAATGAGTTGCGCATGAGAAAAGGCCCGGCGAGATCAGGCTGTTACGAAAGTCTGAATGAACCGGGCCTTTTTATTCTCATGTCGCGCGGCGAAGTACATACTTCCGCGCGCGGCACATCGAGCGGTGCGCCCGCGGGCGATTGCGCAAGGGGCGTCGAGGCTACTTCTTCGACTTCTTCTTTTTCGCGGCCTTCTTTGCCGCCTTCTTGGCTTTCTTGCCAGCCTTTTTCGCTACCTTCTTGGGCTGCGCTTTCTTTGCTGCTTTTTTCGAGGCTTTCTTGGTTGTCTTCTTGGCGGCTTTCTTGGCCGGGGCCTTTTTCGCAGCTTTCTTGGCAGCCTTTTTGGCGGGAGCCTTCTTGGCTGCCTTCTTTGCAGCCTTCTTGGCCGGCGCCTTCTTCGCAGCTTTCTTGGCTGCCTTCTTGGCCTTCTTCTTGGCCTTCTTCGCCGCCTTCTTGGCGGGCTTTGCCGCCGGCACTGCGGCGATCACCACCACGGTCTCTTCGGCGACCACCTCATCATCGTCTGAGGAGGTGAGGATGCCGGCGGTTTCCAATTCATCTTCCTCGTCGGCAAAGGCTTCGACCTGGCCGTGGTCCAGGTCACCCGGCTTCCCAAAGGGATCGCCGTCACTCATTGCGTACATCCTGAACACTTCATCCATCCCATTGCCTCCAGCGGCTTACCGCTGCTCATGATTTCGTTTGCATTTTCGCGCAGCAGATGGTGCCATCTTGCGTGCGCAAGCGATTGTAACTTTAGCTTGCACATAAAGACAAGAGAAACACAAGTGCGGAATGGGAATTTGCGGCAGTTTTTCTTATCGCTGCGCAGGCTTGGCGTGGCTGGCGGACTTGTGCGTCGCGCCGCTGGTGGCGTGGGCGGGGGGCTGCGAGGCCTGGGGATGGGCCGGTTTGGACGCGGAACCGGCGGGGTGATGTGAGGCCGCTCCGGTCCCCTTACCCGACCCGTTCCCGGATTTTGCAGTGGGGGTTTCCGTGGTGGAACTCCTGCGGCGGCGGGTCGAGGAGGTGCGCACGGGCGCGGGCTCTGCCACGCGCAGGCGACGGCCCGGGTCTACCCGGATGCCGGAAGGGATGCTGTTCCAGCGGCGCAGTTGGCTCAATGAAACGCCGAAGCGGTCGGCGATGGTGACCAGGGTATCGCCGCGGCGGACCGTGTAGAGCCGGGTGCCCGCCAGGGGTTCAGCAGCAAGGGGCACGGGAACGACGAGGGCGTCAATACCCGCAAGAGTTTTGGCACCCGCGAGACTTTCGCCGCTTTGGCTCTCGGTGAGCTGGTTGGCCGAGGCCAGTTCGGCCGCGGAAACACGATATTCCTGCGCTACCGAGGTCAGCGTATCTCCGGCCACGACGGGGTGATAGCGCCATGAGTTGCGGCGGGCCTCGGGAATAAGGGCGACGCGCTCCGCAAAGAGCGTGGCCGTACCTGCGGGCAGGTGCAGATCGAAGGACGCGTCGGGGGGCGTGACCATGCGCAGCAGGCTCGGGTTCAGGGCCTCGATCTCGTCGACCGGAGCGCCCACCAGGTCCGAGACCAGCCGCAGGTCAATCGAGTAATCGACAGTGACGGTATCGGTCAGGACCGGGGGATCGAGGGCGACATCGTCAAAGCCGTACTGCTGGGGATTTTTTGCGATGATGATGGCGGCCAGGATTTCAGGCACGTAGTTCTGGGTCTCTTTGGGCAGTTCTCCACGTTTGTAAAGCTCCCAGAAATCAGCGTAACCGGTCCTCTCGATGGCATGCTGCATACTACCCGTTCCATGGTCGTAAGCGGCCATGGACAGGTACCAGTCGCCCAGCTCGCTATAGATAAACTTCATGTAGCGGGCGTAGGCGCGCGTGGATTTCTCCGGATCGAAGCGCTCGTCGACGTAGGCGTTGCGGGTCAGGCCGTAATAGGGGCCGGGCATGAATTGCCACATGCCGCCAGCCTTCGATTTGCGATCAATCGCCTTCGGCTGGAAGCCCGATTCGGCCACAGCCAGGTAGATCAGATCCTGCGGCACGCCTTCTTCGGCCAGCACGCGCTGGATCATCGTTTTGTAGCGGCCGGAACGCTGAAACGAATGCAGCAGGGTATTGTGGCCCTTTTGCGTGTAAGCGAAAAAGTTGATGAAAGTTGCCACGTATTCGTTCATCACCAGCGGCAGGTCCGATTTTGTGGTGGCCAGGTCGGCCGTGGCCTTGGCCACCAGGTTGGGATCGACGGCAAAGGTCACGTCGCTGGCGGCTTCGGCAGGCGTGATCTCCTCTTTGGGCACAAAGCCGTTGCCCTGCTTGAGCGCCTCCATCTCAAGGCCGTTGACCTGGTCGACAATCTTGTCGAACTCGTCCTGCAACTCTGGATCGGCCTTGATGTCGAGGCCGCTCGAAAGCATGAGGTCCACGGCGCGATCAAATTGTATTTTGGCTTCAGCGAGCATGCCCTTGCGGTAGTCGGCGTCGCCGGCGGCGTATGCGGCTTCAACCTGTGCGATGAGTTGGCGGGCGCGTCGCTGCTCGGCGGTGGGCTTGGGTTCGGCCGGAGCGGGCTTTGGCGCAACCGGAGCCGGAAGAGGCGGCGCGGTGGCCTGCGCCGGCTTGCTCGATGGCCCAGCGGCATTGTCAGTTGGCGTACAGCCGGCGAGAGTCAGCAGGAGCAGGATGCAGGCTGGCATCAGGAGTGCGCGGCATGTGTTCGAACAGGACCGGCACGGCCTCGATGGGGTCACTTTGGGCACTATGCCGATGATAAGCCATGGCCCGGAGAAAGCCCCGCGGCGAACGTGCGCTGATATTCTAGGAGTTGCTCTCCTATTACCCCGATTGATCGCTTCATGAACTCTAAATTTATCCGCAATTTCGCCATCATCGCCCACATCGACCACGGCAAGTCGACGCTGAGCGACCGGTTACTGGAGCTTACGGGCTCGGTGACGGGGCGGGAGATGCAAGCCCAGATCCTGGACGATATGGACCTGGAGCGGGAGCGCGGCATCACCATCAAAGCTCATGCCGTGCGCATGATGTACAAGGCGCACGACGGCCAGACCTACCAGCTTAATCTCATCGATACGCCGGGGCATGTGGACTTCAGCTACGAGGTGTCGCGTTCACTGTCCTCGTGCGAGGGCGCGTTGCTGGTGGTGGACGCCACCCAGGGCGTGGAGGCGCAGACCCTGGCCAATGCTTACCTGGCCATTCATCACGGTCTTGAAATCGTCCCGGTCATTAATAAGATCGACCTGCCGTCGGCCGACATTCTGCGCACTCAAGAGGCCATTGAAAAGGCCGTGGGACTGGACGCGACGGACGCGATTTCGGTGAGCGCCAAGACGGGACAGGGCGTGGACGAGGTGCTGGAAGCGGTGGTGCATCGGCTTCCGCCTCCCACCGGCGATCCGGAAGCTCCGCTACAGGCGTTGATCTTCGACTCGTGGTTCGACGCTTACCGCGGCGTGATCGTGCTGGTGCGCGTGATGCAGGGATCGATACGCAAGGGGCAGCGCATCCGGATGATGTCGAACGGCAAATCGTTCGAGGTCGAGTCCATGGGCGTGCTGATGCCGAAGCCTGTGGAGATCGGCCAGCTCTCAGCGGGCGAGGTGGGATTTTTCGCGGCCACTATCAAGAATGTAGGCGACACCAAGATCGGCGACACCGTGACCGACGAAGCGCACCCGGCCGCGGCGCAGCTACCCGGATTTGAAGACATCAAGCCCATGGTCTTTTCCGGGCTCTACACCGTGGACTCGCACGAGCACACGCTGCTCAGGGATGCTCTCGAAAAATTGCGCTTGAACGATTCGTCCTTCTTCTTCGAGCCGGAGAGCTCGGTGGCGCTGGGCTTCGGGTTCCGCTGCGGGTTTCTGGGCCTGCTGCACATGGAGATCATTCAGGAGCGGCTGGAACGCGAGTACGAGCTGGACCTGATCACGACGGCGCCGAGCGTGCGCTACCACATCACGATGACAGATGGCAGCGAGATCGAGGTGGACAACCCGTCGCGTTGGCCCGAGCCGCAGAGCATCGACAGCATCCGCGAGCCGGTGATTGCGGCCAAGATTCTTACTAACGAAGAATATGTGGGCGGGATTCTCAAGCTGGTGGAAGAAAAGCGCGGACGCCAGAGCAATTTCGAGTACGTGACGCCCACGCGGGTCTTGCTTAGCTACGAACTGCCGCTGAACGAGATCGTGCTGGACTTCTACGACCGCCTGAAGTCGATTTCGCGCGGGTACGCGTCGCTGGATTACCAGTTAGCCGGGGAGTGGGAGTCGCCGATGGTGAAGCTCGACATCCTGATTGCCGGCGAGCCTGTGGACGCGCTCTCCATCATCGTGCATAAAGACCACGCCTATGAGCGGGGCCGCGCGCTGGTTTCGAAAATGCGCGAGTTGATTCCGCGACAGCAGTTCGAGGTGGCGATTCAGGCGGCCATTGGAGCCAAAGTCGTGGCCCGCGAGACAGTGAGCGCCCTGCGCAAGAACGTGCTCGCCAAGTGCTACGGCGGCGACATCACGCGGAAGCGCAAGCTGCTGGAAAAACAGAAGGAAGGCAAGAAGCGCATGAAGCGGATCGGCAAGGTGGACATTCCGCAGGAGGCGTTTCTCGCGGTGTTGCGGGTCGGCGAAGAACAGCAGAAATAGCGCGGCATCCCAGGTCCCAGAATCGGCAGTCGTGACACTCGATTTTATGCAGGGTTCGGTTTTGTCGAGGTTCGTGCGTTCCCACCCTTTCGCAAGAAGTGCGAAAGGATGGGGCACGGAAATGTTGTGTAGAATTTGATCCCTAAATTCAGACCTTACGGCATCAGCACCGTATCGATCACCTGGATGACGCCGTTCGATTGATACACATTGGGGATGGTGATGGCAGCCATGCCGCCCTTCTCATCGGTCAGCATGTACTTGCCGCCCTTCATCCAGACCGTCAGCGTTCCACCTTCAACGGTCGTCAGCGTGGCCTTGCCGCCGCCTTCGTGGATCATCTTCTTCAGGTCATTTGTGCTGATGCGGCCTGCGACCACGTGATAGGTGAGAACCTTCTTCAGTGTGTCGAGATTTTCGGGTTTAAGCAGATTGTCGACGGTGCCTGCCGGCAGCTTGGCGAATGCTTCATTGGTCGGAGCAAAAACGGTGAACGGCCCCGGGCCCTCAAGAGTGTCCACCAGGCCGGCGGCTTTCACCGCTGCCACCAGCGTGGTGTGGTCCTGGGAGTTGAGTGCGTTTTCTACGATGTTCTTGGTGGGGAACATGGCTGCGCCGCCGACCATTGGATCTTCCTGGGCGAAGGCAGTGGGGGCGGAAACGGTGAGCGCGACGGCGAACAACAGAGCGAGAAGCTTTTTCATGATGTTGATTTCCTTTCATGGGACGTGTGGAAGCCGTTTGGTTGGGGAGCGGCTGATTTTGCCAGCCGCCCCACTTGGGGAGGGCGTCCTGATGGATGTACGCAAGGTCAAGCGAAATTGGATTGCGCAAAACAGAAAAAATCTCTTTTGCAGGCAGCAGAAAAACTCCTCCTCACCGTCTAGCGCGCGCCGGAGGCGCACTGTTTGTTAGCCCCGCGCTTCAGCGTGGGGATAGCCGACCGCAAAGAAGAATCCCTGAGTCCCGTAGGGACGGTGCAAGAAAATTTCATTCGCAGGGACCAACAGCCCCCGAGGGACAAATTTGCTCAAACCGGCTCACAACCCAACCGCCGCCAACGAGTGGTATAAGAGCAAAAGGAGCGGCGTCCGGAAATGAAAACTCCGGACCGATGAGCAATCCATTGCGACTCTTGATCGCGTATTCACAATATGGACGGAGCGTGGCACAGTGACTGCAACGATGCAGCCCGCGCCTGACTCCGCCCTCGTGGACAGAATGAGGACAGGTGACGAGGCCGCGCTTTCGACGCTTTACGATCGCTACTCCGCGATGCTCTTTGGCATGCTCGTGCGCATCCTGCGCGACCAGCAGGCCGCCGAAGAGGTTCTGCAGGATCTATTTCTGCAGCTTTGGCGCAACGCCGGACAGTTCGATGCCGCGCGTGGTTCGCTGCCGGCATGGCTGATGGTGATCGGCAGAAACCGGGCGATTTCGCGCCTTCGCGGTAGAAGAGATCGCGAGGTGCTGGAAGAGGAAGAGGGCGATTATGCCAATACCTTCGCCTCCGGCCAGAACATCGAGGATGAAGCTGTGCGCGCCCAGCTGGCGCGGAATATTTCGGCCGCGCTTGGACAGTTGCCGGTCGAGCAAAGGCAGGCCGTGGAGCTAGCCTATTTTGAAGGGATGACGCAAAGTGAGATCGCGAACAAAACCGGGATCCCGCTGGGGACAGTAAAGACCCGGGTGAGAACCGCGATGCAATCTTTGCGACAGATATTGGGATGACAGGACCGCACGCCAATCCGGAAGATCTCGACCTCTACGCGCTGGGCGCGATGGACGGCGAGGAGAAGCAGACGCTTGAAGCGCACCTGAGCGACTGCCCGTACTGCCGGCAGCAGCTGGCGGCGGCGCGGCAGCGCACGGCGTTGATGGGTCTGGCTGCGCCTCCGGCGGCTCCGCGTCCGCAGGTGAAGTCGGCCCTGATGGACAAAGTGCGGGGCGAGAAACAAACAGAGATGAGATCGGGGATCACACAAACAGGTCCGCCCAAGACCAACAAAAAACGTTGGGGCTTGCGTTTCTCGTTGGGGTTTGGGCTGGCTACGGCAGCGCTCGCCTTTGCGACGTACGAATTTGCGAAGCAGGATCTCGATCGCGGCAAGCAGCTCGAGCAGCTTCAGGCACAGCTTGCGCAGGATGCTGCGGCGCTCCAGGCGATGGGCCAGGTAACCGGCGCACCGGATTCCGCGCAGATTACTCTGCTGCAGCAACCGAACGGGCCTCCGGGACAGGCCCACATGCTTTACAACGCGCGCATGGGTTTGGGTGTTTACTCCGGCCAAATCGCGCCGGCGCCTTCCGGCAAGAGCTACCAGCTCTGGCTGGTTCCCGCTTCGGGCGCGCCCGTTAGTGCGGGATTGGTCGACGCCAATCAGCAGAATGGAGCGGTGGTTGTGAGGTTAGCGCCCGGGCTCGCGCCCAAGGCGTTTGCCGTCACTTTGGAACCCTACGGAGGCCGTCCCCAGCCCACGGGGCCGATGGTTCTGGTGGGCGCCGCCAGCTAGGGGCTGCCCGGTATTGTGAATAAATCTTCACGGCAGATTGTGGAAAGGTGCCTGGCGTGCAATCTTCTGCACCAGCGGGAGGTCGCCGCGGGATTCAGTGCAATTTGATTATATTTTTGTTGAAATAAAACGGGTTAGATCGTATATCAGGAGAGAACAGTAGCTGGCAAGGGGAAAATTGCGGGCTCCCCGTGCAGGTTTCCGAAAGAAATCCACAAATTTATCCACAAAAATGGGCGGCGGGGAAGGTTGCGGCAAACCAAAGGCCCCGGCGGGCGGGGCCCTGGCAAAAGACCTGCTGCAGCTTAGTGAGTTCCCGATGCGGCTGGCCTTGGCATTGCAGGCCTGGAAGTTGCCGGCTTGGGAGCTTCAGCGGCGGGTTGCGGAGGCGGCGCGGGAACGCCCGACTTCAGATTGTATGCGTCGATCACCTGCTTGGTGATGTCGGTGCCGTTGGCGGAATAGAGCACCGGCGTCTGCTGCTGCGAGACGTCGAGGACCAGCGTGAATCCCTGCAGGTCGGCGTAGGACTGCATCACGTCGTACACCTTGGAGGCGAGGGCGTTGTACATGTCCCCTAAATCCTGCTGGTAGCTGTCGCGCGCGTCTTGCGCTTCGCGATCCAACTGCTTTTTCTTGTCGTCGATGACTTTGGCCTTGCTGGCCTGCTCGGCCGGGGACAAGCTGGGGCCCTGGGCCTGCAACTGCTTGGTCAGGTTGTCAACCTCGTCGCTGAGGGCCTTGAGCGCGGCTTCCTTGGGTGCGTACTTCTTCATCACGTCGCCGAAGTCGCGCTGGCCCTCGTTGGTCTGGGCAACGGCCAACTGGAAACGAATGACCGCGATTTTGGCAGGACCGGATGGGGCGGTTGCGGGCGCCGGGGTTTGAGCAGCGGCGCTCAGGGCTATCCCTGAGGCCAGCATGAGAACGAGTGGAAAAATACGCTTCATTTGAATCAAAATCTCCTTCAGAATCCCTGTCTGGCTCCTGTCGTTAGACGCGCAAACGGACCTTTGTCTTCTCACGCGTCGTCACGGCTCATCTTTACCCCCGACTTGTCGCGGGAAACTCCGCACCGGACGGCGCGAGGCTGAAAAAGACGCATACGGAGACGTCAGCAGGAACTACAGGGATTATAGAGCAGGGAGCGGGGAGTGGGGAATAGGGAAAGGGAACAGTGTGAGTGCGGGTGTGAGGGCGAGTGGACATTGTGCACTGACCACTCACACTCGCACTGATCCCGGCTCTTGGCGCCTGGGACCTGTTTTCAGTGCGCTGGAGTCGGCTGCGGCAGAGGCGCATCCACGGCACCCTGGCCGGGCGCTTGCGCGGCCGGTGCGGGAATACCGGATTTGGTGTTATAGGCCTCGATGATTTCCCTGGTGATATCCATTGAAGGAATGGCGTAAAGCACGGTCTGCGTCTGCTGGTCTCCTTCGTCGAGAACCAGTGTGTAGCCGTGCTTCTCGGCGTAGTTGCTCATGAGCTCGCCCACTTTGCCGGCCACATCGTTGATGATCTGCTGCATATCGGTCTGGAAGTCGCTCTGCGCGTCCTGGGTATCGCGGTCCAGCTGCTTCTTTTTTTCGTCGATGGCGCGCGCGCGGCTGGCGCGCTCTCCATCGCTTAGCTGGGCGCCTTGAGCCTGCAACTGCTTGGTCAGGTTGTCGACATCGTCGCTGAGGGCCTTGATCTGCAACCGCCGGGGATCATACTTCTTCTGGAGGTCGGCGGCGTTGCGCTGGAACTCGTTGGTCTGGGTAACGGCAGCCTGAAAAGCGATGACCGCGACCTTCGCGATCGGAACCGGAACAGCTGCGGCAGGCTTTTGGGCGGCGGGCGCGGTGGGCTTTGGAGCGGCCGAAGTTTGAGCGGCTGCCATGATGGACGATGCAAGGACTACGAAAAGAGCGAATACGGACAGGCGCTTCATGCGATTCAAAGGCTCCTTGGAGTTCCCGTCTGCGGATGCCGTTAGCGCGGCCAACCGTTTCACAATACCCTTTGGACGCTCTTCAAGAGGTTCCATCGCGCGCGGCATGTCTCAAAAAAACGGTGCGCGCCAGGGCATCGCCGGGAACTAGAGGGATTATAGGTTCCGGGTCGGGGAGCGTCAAACGGGAGAAGCAAGGGAGCAAGGGAACGAGCATTTGGCCCGACGCCGCGGCTATAGCGGAAAGGGCCGCTCTTCAGAGCGGCCCTTCGGCTTTCTTGTTCCCTTGCTCCCTGCCTCTTAGAAAGTGGTGGAGATGGTGAGGCGGAATGTCTTGCGCGGCTCGCGGAAGACATATCCCGATCCGTAGGCCTGGATGGCTTCTGAGTAGGTGTAATCGCCCGCGCCGCCCGGCGGGAACATGTCGCGGGTGATCAGCTCGGCCGAGCAGCTCTGCTGCTTTTGCCCCAGGATGGCGTCGTTGCAATAGGGCCGCTCATAGAGGCGCAGCGGGTTATAGGCGTAATAGAGGCGGAACGGCGCATTGATGATGGGCATGAGCACCGACAGCTCCGCGCCGGTGGACATGCGGGGCACGAAGTTGGTGCCGGAAACCGGCCGGATGTTTTGCTTGAAGCCGACCGCGGAGCCGGGAATGCCGCCCTGGCAGGAACCGTTGTTGTATACCGGGCAGCCATAAAGCGGCGCGGTGAGCGAGGCAAAACCCTCGGGACTCTGCTTCAACTGGTTGTGGTTGGTCGCCGAATCGATGCCAAAGTCGTCGAAGAACGCGAAGGTGAAGGGCCCGACGACGGAAATGCGATATTCCGCGTTGCCGGTGAAGCTGGCGTCGCCGCCGATGGAGGCGATGCCGTAAACCGGCAGGGGCACCTGAATGCACTGGTTGTCCTGCGGGTTGGTCGGGTCGCGTGGCACGCACTGGCCGTCAGGATTGGTGAGCTGGAAGTTGACCCGTGTGGGCACGTAGCCGTAAGGCGTGGCGGCGCGCACGTCGAAGCCGCGCAGATCGTTCTCGCCACCGGTGTAGAAGCGGTTGTTGGGCGGCGCAACATCGCCGGAGATGCCCTGGATGTAATTCAACTGCGCGCGAACCGCGAGCACATTCCGTCCCCCGGGGGTGGGGATCAGATAGTGCATGGGGATGTAGCGCTTGTAAGCAACCGCCGGGTTGATATAGCGTACGTCGCCCCACAGGCCGGCTAACTGCAGGAAAGCGGTGTACTCCTTGCCATCGTGCGGGCGCACCGGGTTTGAGACCGTGTTGTAGGTGTAGCTGAGGCCGAGATTGCTATTAATGATGCCGGCCAGCGGATTCGAACCCTGAATTCCTGAGCGGAAAGCGATGGTCTGAAAGAAGGTCGAAGAAGCCGTGCTGAAGGCCGTAATCGTGGACTTGGTGAGCGAATAAGTGACGCCTACGCGCTGGAACGCATGCCGCTTCAACGGATAGCTGACGGAGAAGTTGATGCCATCGGAGCCGACGTTGTAATTCTGCGTGAGCGACTTCTGGGCGGTGGACAGGTTGAGGTCTGCGCCCGTCGTGGCCTGGTAGTTCTTGGCAGCGTTGTAATCCTGCTTGTTGTTGAAGACCTGGAAGCCAACATTGATGGGGCGGTTGCGGATATACGGCTGGGTAAATCCGAACAGGAAGGTGCGGCTGATCGAGCCCAGGTTGGCCTGCAGGCTCAGGGTCTCGCCCAATCCCAGGAAGTTGTTGGTCTGGTAGTTGATGCCGAGAAACGCGCCCGAATAGCCGCTGACGCCGCCATTCATGCCGATGGAGTTCTTGCCCTTCTCCTTGACTTTGAGGAGCAGATCTACGGTGCCTGCATCCGGATCCTGGTGGGCTTCAGAGTCCTGGTCGACTTTGAGCGGATCGAAGTATTCCAACTGGTTCAGGCGCAGGAGACTGTACTCCCAGAGCTGGGAGTTGTAGACCGAACCTTCGTCGAGCATCAGTTCGCGGCGGATGACCTTGTCGCGGGTGATGGTGTTGCCCTGGAACTCGATGCGCGAAACGAAGAACTGCTTGCCTTCGTCGACGTCCATGTCAAAGGACACGGTTTTCTTCTGCTCGTCGACCTCCTGCTTGGGCACGACGCCGACGTTGATGTAGCCCAGGCTTCCGTACGCCTTCTTCAGGTTGTCGAGGCCTTTGCCGATTGCAGTGGCGCTGAACCAGTCGCCGTCCTTCAAGGGAAATTGGGCGCGCAGGGCCTTGATATTGGTGATCTGCTTGTTGCCCGTGAAAGTGATCGAGCCCAGCCGGTAACGGCCGCCTTCTTCGATGGTCAACTGGATGTCGATGCGCTTGCCTTTGCTCGGCCGGAAGGTGAACCAGTTCAGCCCGCCCTCATCGCGAATCTGCGTCTTTGGATCCTCGACGGCGGCGTTGGCGTAGCCCTTGTCGCGATAGGCCTGGCGCACGCGCTCGGTGTCTTCTTCGAGCTTGGAGGAGTCGTAAGTCTGGGCGAAGAGATTCTCGAAAATGATGGAGTACGGGATGCCGATGGGTTTCAGGTTCTTCATGGACCGGCGCAGCACAATCCCGCTGAGGTGCCGGTTGCCCACGAACTGGATTTTCCCCACCTTCACCACCGGGCCTTCCTTGATATTGAAATTGACCTGCACCGAGGCGGGCGGGATGGTCTTGACGTCGGTCTTGATGGTGGCAAATTGGTGGCCGTGCTCGGCGAGCAACTGCTTGATGACGGTTTCAGCCTGGGTGACCTTGGTGGCGTCGTACTGGCTTTCGACCGAAAGAGGAACCTTCTCCTTCTTGAAGCGGTCGAGGACATCGGAAACTGAAACGCTGTTCAAGCCCTTGTAATTGATCTCGCGAATCGAGGGTTTCTCACGGACAAAGACGTTAAGTATGATGCCCTTCTCGGAGTCTTCGCGCTCAATGCGCAGATCCTCGAAATAGCCCGTGTTCCAGAGCGAGTGGAAGTCGCGCTCGATCGAAATCGGATCATATGTATCGCCGGGATGGGTGAACATCCGGGCCAGGATGGTTTCCTTGGGGATGCGCCGGTTGCCGATGACACGGATCTGGTCAATCGTATCTGATCCGGGGCCGGGGCCGGGGCTGGGTTTTGGGCCACGGCTGTGAAGGCAGCCGACACCAATGTCAAAACCACCGCAAAGCGCAGAACCAGCCGGGCAATAATGACGGCGCGAGAGATCGAAGCGTGCTTGATCTTCACCGGGTTTGAACCCTGCGGCGAGCACAAATACTCTTTCGTACAATAGTTCTGCTTCACAGGAAAAATTTGCACACCCTCATTGCTGAAAATCTGGTCTTACCTAAAGGAAAGATCGATTCTACAAGACCGCGGCCACCTCGCCCAAACTTCGCGGCTCTCGCCGACAGGCCGCTGTCGCGGAGCGAGAAAATTTTCGGGGCGGGATTCTTGCTCTTGAACCGTTTCCTTTCCACAACATCCCCGCCGCGCCATGCGCCGGAAGGGGGATGAATCCCTGATTGGAATCCATGTCCCAGTCTACCGGACTCAGACGGGTTGCGGAGGCGGTACGGGCCCCATTCCTGGCAATCTGCCGGTTAGACGCATCGCGTCGGCGCAGGGCACCCAGGGCGAGGGAGAATTCCGGCCGGGACGAGAAGCCGGCCAGCGGCGCAGCAAGCAAGCCTCAGGAAAATCCATTTCGGCTTCAGGGTCATCTTTATTAAGGGGAACGAAATCGAGGGACCGAAAGTGCGCAAACGGAATGCGTGTATCCGACCTCATCGTCTACAGCTTTCAGCTGCCATATTGTATTCAAGTGGGACTTTGGCGGGTTGCGCGAAAGCGCAATCTGGCAGGAATCCGGAGAGCTGGCGCAACCCGGATAGCGATTGCGATTGACCCTGCGATAATAAAGGGTTGAGCGCGACCTGGTTGCCGACCTCAACGCAATCAGAACGCCGGCCGAGGAGCAAAAACCAGCCCTATGATGTGGATTGTCCGGCTTGCGCTAAGACGACCCTACACTTTTGTCGTCTTTGCGCTGCTGATTTTGATCCTTGGCGTGTTCAGCATCGAATCGATGCCCACGGACATCTTTCCCAACATCGACATCCCGGTGGTGACGGTGGTGTGGAACTACGACGGCTTGTCGGCGGATCAGATTGCCAACCGCATCGTGACCAACGCCGAGCGCGGCATGACCACCACGGTCAACGACATCGACCACATTGAATCGCAGTCTCTAGTGGGCGTCGGGGTCATCAAGATCTTCTTCCACCCCGGTGTGAACATTGCACAGGCCGTGGCGGAGGTCTCGGCCATCAGCCAGGTGCAGTTGCGCTCACTGCCGGCGGGCACGACCCCGCCGTTCATCATCCAGTACAACGCGTCGAGTGTGCCCGTGCTGCAACTGGGAATCTCCGGGCAGGGCCTGAACGAGCAGCAACTGAACGACATCGCCACCAACACCATCCGTCTGCAACTGGCCACCGTCGAAGGCGCGCAGGCGCCTTTCCCTTACGGCGGCAAAATGCGCCAGATCGAGGTTGATCTCGATCTCAACGCGCTCGCAGGCGCGGGGCCTTTCGCCCGTCGACGTGGTCAATGCCATTACCGCGCAGAACGTGATCGCGCCTTCGGGCACCATCAAGCTCGACCGCTTTGAATACCAGGTGGAAACCAACTCCGCGCCCAGCCTGATGGACGCGCTGAACAACTTACCGGTGAAAACCGTGAACGGCGCGCTTGTCTATATCCACGACGTGGCGCATGTGCGCGACGGCAATCCTCCGCAGACCAACATCGTTCGTGTCGATGGCCGCCGAGCGATCATGATGAGCATTTTCAAGACCGGCTCTTCCTCGACCCTGGACATTATCAAGGGCGTGCGCGACATCCTTTCCAGCCCCAGTCTCAAAGGCCAGATGCCTCCGCAGGTGAAGCTCGTGGCGCTCGCCGATCAGTCGATCTTCGTGCGCAGCGCCATCAATGGCGTGGTGCGCGAATGCATCATCGCGGCCTGTCTGACCGCCGTGATGATCCTGATTTTTCTGGGCAGTTGGCGCTCCACCCTCATCATCGCCGTCTCCATTCCGCTTTCGATTCTCTGCTCGCTGATTCTGCTCTACGCGCTGCACGAGACCATCAACATCATGACCCTGGGCGGCATGGCGCTGGCCGTGGGCATTCTGGTCGACGACGCCACTGTCGCCATCGAAAACATTAACCGCTATCTGGAGACGGGCCGGGAACTGGAGCAGTCCATTCTCGAAGGCTCGGCGCAGATTGCCACGCCCGCGCTGGTTTCCACGTTCGCCATCTGCATCGTGTTCGTGCCCATGTTCTTTCTGAGCGGGGTAGCGCGTTACCTGTTTGTGCCCATGGCGGAGGCGGTGGTGTTTGCCATGCTCGCCAGCTACCTTCTGTCGCGCACGCTTGTGCCCACCATGGCCAAGTATCTGCTCCACGAACACGACGATGCGGCCGCGATCAGAAAGCGCGTGAGCCGGAATCCATTCACGCGTTTCCAGACCGCTTTTGAAAGCGGCTTCGAGCGCTTCCGCCACGGTTACCTGGGCCTGCTCACCTTCTGCGTCGATCATGCGGGCGCGTTCCTCATCGTATTTTTTGTCTTCGCCCTCGCTTCGCTGGCGCTCATTCCCACGCTGGGGCAGGACTTTTTCCCGTCCGTCGATTCGGGCCAGTTCATCATTCACGTGCGCGCCCACACGGGCACGCGCATTGAAGAGACGGCTGCGCTTTGCGACCACATCGAGCAGACCATCCGCGAGCAGATTCCTGCCAATGAGGTGGTGACGATTCTCGACAACATCGGCTTGCCTAACTCGCGTCTGAATCTGTCCTATTCGACCTCCGCGCCGGTTGGCACCGCCGACGCCGATATCCAGGTGCAGTTGACGCACGATCATCATCCCAGCGAGCAATATATCGAGCGCCTGCGCGCCGTGCTGGCTCGTGAGTATCCGGGCGTGACGTTTTACACCGTGCCCGTGGACATCGTGACCCAGATCCTCAACTTTGGACTGGCCGCACCCATCGATATCCAGATCGTCGGGCCTAATCTGTATGCCAACCGCGCCCTCGCCGAGCGCATGTTGAACGAAGTGCGTTACGTTCCCGGCGCGGCCGACGTACGCATCCAGCAGCCCTTTAACGATCCCAATTTCACCGTGAATGTGGATCGCACCCGCGCCGCAGAGACAGGGCTGACGCAGCAAAATGTGGCGCAGAGCCTGCTGGTGGCGCTGAGCGGGAGCTTCCAGACGAGCCCGAACTTTTATCTCGACCCGCGCAATGGCGTTTCGTACAGCATCGCCATCCAGACGCCGCAGTACCACATGGACACGATGGCGCAACTCGAGAGCTTGCCCATCACCGGAAGTGCGACAACCAATGCGGCCGGCACCGCGCCCTCCACCGCGGCGCCGGGATCGGAGTCCTTGGCCGCGCCGGGTCGAGCGCCCACGGCCGCGCCCGGAGCTCTCGCGCCCCAACAGACACTCGACAATCTGGCTTCGGTGGTGCCCGGCGTGGAGCAGGGCGAGATCAGTCACTACAACGTGCAACCCGTGATCGATATCTTTGCCAACGTGGAAGGCACCGACCTGGGCAGCGTGACGCGCGCCATGCAACGGATCGTCGCCCGTCATGAAGCCGCAAAGGATCTTCCCCGCGGCTCGAGTTTCATCATCCGCGGGCAAAGCGAAACCATGTACAGGTCCTATGTGGGCCTGCTGAGCGGCCTGGCCTTTTCGATCGTGCTGGTTTACCTGCTCATCGTGGTCAACTTCCAGTCATGGCTCGACCCGTTTCTCATCATCTCCGCACTGCCGGCGGCGCTGGCCGGAATTGTCTGGTTTCTGTTCCTGACCAACACACGGCTCAGCGTGCCGGCGCTTACCGGCGCCATCATGTGCATGGGCGTGGCCACGGCCAACTCCATCCTGGTAGTGAGTTTCGCGCGCGAGCAGATGGAAGAGCTGGTGGGCGATGCGCGGCGCGCCGCGTTGAATGCCGGCTTTGTGCGCCTGCGTCCGGTGCTGATGACCGCCCTGGCCATGATCATCGGGCATGGTGCCGATGGCGCTCGGCCTGGGCGACGGCGGTGAGCAGAACGCTCCGCTGGGACGCGCCGTGATCGGCGGACTGCTGCTGGCCACAGTGGCCACGCTCTTCTTTGTGCCTGCATTCTTTTCCTTCATTCACGGCCGCATCGAGCGCGGACGCCAGCGCGAGTCGCGTCGCGTTTCCATCGGCTTCGATGAATTCGACGAGACTCCGGAGTAACTGCTTATGAACCACCAACCCAATCCGAATCCACAACCCGGCACCCAATCGGGCGCGTCAAGCCACGACGGCGCACCCGAACAGAGCCCGGTCTCGCCGCGCAAGATTTTGACCGGCGCGGTTGTGGTCCTGCTCATCCTGGCCGTGTTGGCCGTGATCGGCATCCTGCGCCGCATGCACGCCCACACGGTTCTGAAGGACCGCACCTACGACCTGGCCGCGCCCACGGTTACGGTTGCTCCGGCAAGGCCCGGCGCGCCGGTGGACACTTTCGTGCTGCCCGGCAATGTGACTGCCTATACTGACGCGCCCATCTACGCGCGCACCGACGGTTACCTGGTTCGCTGGTACTACGACATCGGCTCGAAGGTGCAGAAGGGCGCGCTGCTGGCCACCATCGACACGCCGGAGCTCGACAAGCAGGTGGCGCAGGCCGAGTCGGACCTGGCCACTGCGCAGGCCACGGCCAACAACGCGCGCATTCAGGCGGAGCGCTATTCAGGACTGGTCAAATCCGATGCGGTTTCGCAGCAGGACACGGATACCTATGTGAACCAGGCCGCGGCCACCGAGGGCGGCGGTCCACTCCGCGCAGGCCAACTTGCAGCGGGTGAAGGAATTGCAATCCTTCGAAAAGGTCTATGCGCCGTTTGACGGCGTGGTCACGGCGCGCGAAGTCGACACCGGCCAGTTGATCAATCAGGGTTCAGGGGGCGAGCTCTTTCACATGCAGGCCATCCAAACCCTGCGCGTGTATACGAACGTGCCGGAGATTTACGCGCAGACCTTGCACCGCGGCATGAAGATCAATCTCACCTTTCCCGAGCATCCGGGAAAGATCTATGCCGGGACTCTGGTGCGCACCGCCGACGCCATCGATCCCGCAAGCCGTACGCTGCTGGCCGAGATCGATTTGGATAACCGTTCCGGCGAGCTGCTGCCCGGCTCACTGGCGCAGGTCCACTTCAAAACGCCCATCGCCGGTCCCACTTTTATCGTGCCCACGGCGGCGTTGATCTTTCGCCGCAACGCAGAAATAGAGCTGGCCACGGTAGTGCACGGCGACGTAGCGCACCTGGTGCAGGTGGTGATCGGCGAGGACGATGGCGCCACTGTGCAAATCGTCAGCGGCCTGAACCCGGGCGACCAGATTATCCAGGATCCGCCCGACTCGCTGATCGACGGCGAAAAAGTGGAAGTGGTGCAACCGGGAAGCATAGCTGCTCCGGCGGGAGAACTGTAGTGCCAATGCGGCCGCAAAACGTGAGTGTACGCGCGGGTCTCCGTACCGGCTGTCGTGCTGGCGGCGTGGCCATCGGCCGCTCAGCATTCTCCAGTCAGCCGGCCAGAAATCGGCGCTGCCTTTCGCTGAGCACCTTACTCACTTGCTCCCTCGCTCCCTTGCTCCCTTGCTCCCTGCTGTTGACTGGCTGCAAACCCGTTGGTCCCAACTACAATCGCCCCGGCTACAACGCGCCTGCGGTCTATAAGGAGGCGGGCGCGTCGACGGTGACGCCTCCGCCGAACCCATCCGGCGGCGCATGGCAGCCGGCCAATCCCTCTGACGGCATGTTGAAGGGCAAATGGTGGGAGATCTACCAGGACCCGCAACTCAACCAGTTGGAAGAACGCATCGCAACCAACAATGTGCAACTCAAACAGGCGCTCGAGACTTACCTTGCGGCACGAGACCAGGTGAGCGCGGCGCGCGCCAACCTGTATCCCACGCTTTCGGCGAGCGTGACACCCGAAGGCGTAAAGAACTCGGTGAATTCGCCCAATTGGAATAAAGCCAGCACAGCTACTTACGCCGACCTGACCATTGCGGGCCAGGCCAGTTGGGAGCCGGATTTCTGGGGCCGCATCCGGCGCACGGTGGAGCAGGCGCGAGCCAACGCCCAGGCCGATGCGGCCGAGGCTGCGAACGTTGACCTGACCTTGCACGCGGAGCTCGCGACCGACTACTTTGCCCTGCGCGGCCTCGATTCCGAGATCAAGCTGTTGACGTCCACGGTCGCGGACCTTGAGCACCAGCTCGATCTGACGCAGCGGCGGTTTAGCGGCGGTGTGGCCACGGGCGTGGATGTGGCGCAGGCGCGCACCGAGCTTGAAACCGTGCGCGCGCAGCTTGTCGATCTCGGTGTGGCGCGTGCGCAGTACGAACATGCCATCGGGACCATCGCCAACTACGATCTCTCGGGCTTCAGTATTCCGGCGTCGCCACTCGATCTGGCGCTGCCCAAGATCCCGCTGGGCGTGCCCTCGCAATTGCTGGAGCGCCGGCCCGACATTGCCGAGCAGGAACGGCTGGCCGCCGCGGCCAACGAGCAGATCGGCATTCAGATCAGCGCTTTTTATCCGACCATCACGCTCAATGCAACCGGCGGCTTTCAAAGCACCAATCCCGGCACTTGGATCCAGGGGCCGAGCACGTTCTGGACGCTGGGCGCGCAGGCCGCGGAGCTCCTTTTCGATGCCGGGCAGCGCCACGCTCTCACCGATGCGGCGCGCCACACCTACGAAGCGCAGGCGGATGGCTATCGCAACACGGTCTTTCAGGCTTTCGAGGACGTGGAAGACCAGCTCGCGAGCTTGCGGATTCTGGAGCAGGAAGCGCAGGTGGAACAGGGCGCTGTGGATTCTGCGCAGCACTCCTTTGATTTATCGAATACGCGCTACAAGGGCGGCGTGACCAGCTATCTCGAGGTGCTGACCGCCGAGCAGACCCTCCTCGGAGACCAGGTGACGGCGATCAATCTTGAGAGCCGGCAGTTTGCGGCCAGCGTGAGCCTGGTTCGCGCCCTGGGCGGCGGCTGGGATGTGACGCAGCTGCCGAAATAACAGAAAAATCAGTGGTAATTGGCCGGTCCAGGGCTTTCTCTGTATAATTCGAGGCGCGAATGAAATCGAAGATTTCGTTCAGGAGACCCTTCATGTCGCTGCCGCGTTTTCACGTCAAGGACCTTCCCTGTCCTGATGCCTTTTTCGCCGCGTCGACATTCTGATTTGCGGTGTGCAGCCGCTGGCGCGAGCGCAGCATAACCCAACTCAGGGCAAGCCCATCTTGATTACTTCAGCCGTGAGTATCGTGGAGAGCGCGCAGGAGCCGGGGCCGGTGCATCGGGCTACGCAGGATCTCGTCGCCGACTTCACAAAGGTGCTTGGCAAAGCGCCGAAGATCGGTGGAGAGCCTGAGATGCCGGCGGGCCCGTGGCGCTGGTGATCGCGCAGAGCCAGAACGTGCCTGCGGGAGTGGGCTGCGCGACGACGAGCGACCGAGAGAGCTTTGCGCTGTCGACGGCAGAAACGGGCGTTGGCCCTACGCGCCGTCGCGTCATCTGCCTCGTAGGCGCGGACATGCGCGGGACCATTTACGCGATCTACGAGTTTTCGCAAAAAGTGCTGGGCGTGGACCCGATGTACCTGTGGACCGACAAGCAACCGGCGAAGCGCGCTGCGATCACGCTGCCCGCCGATTTCGCGCACACCTATCCCAGCCCGGTTTTCAAGTACCGCGGATTCTTTCCCAACGACGAAGACTTGCTGACCGGATGGGTGACGCCAAAGAAGGGCGATCAGACGGGGATTGCGCTCTCCACGTGGGACATGGTGTTTGAGACGATTCTGCGACTGAAAGGCAACATGGTGGTGCCGGGGACGTGGATCTTCCCCGATGACGCGCAGGTGCTGGCGGCTACGGAGCGGGGACTGATTGTGAATCAGCATCATGCCATTCCGCTGGGCGTGAACGTGGCGCGCTGGCCGCAGGATGTGCCCTACAACTACTCGACGCATCCCGAGATTCTGGAGCGCGCGTGGACCAATGCGGTGAACGATTACAAGCCGGGCCAGGAGATTCTCTGGAGCGTGGGATTGCGCGGTTTGTCGGACTCGAGCTACAGCTCGCTCGATCCGAGCGTGCAGGGCAACGATCCGCTGCTGGGGCAGCGCATCAGCGATGCCATCGTCGACCAGATGAAGATTGTGCGGGCGAAGTATCCGCAAGCGCAGTTCGTGACCGATTTGTGGCAGGAGGGCGCGCGGCTGACGCAGGAGGGCTACCTGAAGATTCCGCCGGAGGTGACGCTGGTGTGGGCCGACACGGGCTACGGCGACATGCAGGACGGCGGCAAAGTGGCGGCGGGCCAGGGCATGTATTTTCACGTGGCCATGATGAACGGGCAGTCCAATCAGCTTTCGGAGATGGTTTCGCTCAAGATCATTCAGTCTGAAATTGGCCGGTACATCAACGCGGGGGCGACGTCGTATTTTCTTGTCAACACCAGCGACATTCGGCCGGTGGTGATGACTACGCGCGCGGTGATGGAGATGGCGTGGGGTGGAGTGGCTGCGACCACCGGCGGTGCTTCCGGCGATGCGGACGCCGCGTATTACCGGAAGTGGGCGACGGAAGAGTTCGGCGCGAAATCCGCCGATGCGCTCACCAAAGTTTATCGCGAGTATTTTGCCGCGCCCTCGCCGCGCGCGCCATTCGCTTTTGGCCCGCCGCGAACGACATCGGCCGGAAATGTTCCGCCGCCCCCGCCGCGCTACAGCAACATTCCACTGGTTGACGGCGACCAGCATTACCACAGCGAGGCGCGGCGCATTCTTGCCGATTACCTCAGCGGGCACCAGGTGGTGGGCATTCCCAGCCAGTCGCCCAAGTGGACGCAGCCGCGAGTAGGGCTGTTTGTGCTGAACGCGGATCAGCGTACGGCGTTCCTCGTTCGCGATATCAAGGAGTGCACGGACGCGCAGCCGCGCTGGGATGCGGTGTGGAAGGACGCCGTGGCGGCGGAGCCCCTGATCGATCCCGCGCGCAAAGACTATTACCAGGAAGCCGTCCTGACGATGATTGAAATTAACCGCGAGAGCAACCGCATGCTGCTTGATGTTGCGCAGTCGATGAAGGACGAGAACGCGGGAGACACGGCGAAAGCGCAAGCCGAAGCCACCGATGCGCTGAAGGCGCTCGACACCACGCAGGCGGCAATGCACGCGGCCGAGTACGGCAAGTGGAAAAACTGGTATCGCGGCGATTGGCTCGCGGGGGTTTATCGCACGCGAGAGATTGTGCAGGACTACGCCAATCACCTGAAGGATCCCATGGCGAAGCTGCCGGCCCCGGCCTCATGGAGCGGATGGGAGGCGTACTTCCACATCATGCAATACGAGGGCGATCGATCGGTGGACGTGCACTAGACCAGCCCCGGGAACGATGTACCCAGGGGTTTTGCTTTCCCACCCATTTTCCGCCGCGGCGGACGAAATGGATGGGGCACGGGATGCGAGCGTATAGCAGGAGCGTGTCTGGTAGAGAGTCCGCATCGCCGGCCCGAGTCCCTCAGGGGTCAAAACCCCTCAATTTTGGCGCCCTTTTCGGCACGACAGAAGTCATTTCCTTTCAGGAATTCATTTATGAAATACGATTAAGTCAGTGGCATGCGTGCTCTCCACGCCGTGCCAATATCTGCTTAAACAACGGCAAGGGGATGGCCATGAAGCGAATTCTGCGTGCGGCTCTTTGTTTGATAGCGTTCGCGTCAGCACTCGCCGGCGCGCAAACGACGAAGATCACCACCGAATATCTGATGACTTTATATGCCCCACTGGATACGCCGCAGAAGATCGATAATTCATTGACCATCTACAACGTAGGTCCTGGTGGCTGGGTTAAGGGCCCCAAGATCAACGGAACGCTGATTGCCCCAGCGGGGGACTGGATTCGCATCATGCCTGATGGAAATCTGCGTCAGGATGTTCGGTTGACGATCAAGACGGATGAGGGTGCTCTGATCTATGTCACCTACAACGGCATCATCAGCCGGTCCGAGGAAGTCGGCAAGAGGATTGCAAGCGGCGAGGTGCTGACTTCGTCGGACGAGTACTTCCTCACGGCGCCTACGATGGAGACCTCGGCTAAGGCCTACGTCTGGTTAAACCGTGTGCAATGCGTGGGCAAGATGGTCGAGGTCAAGACCAGTGGCAACTCATTCGTAAAGTACGACATTTTCATTGTGCATTGAGCTTCGATCATTGAGATGCGAACTTAAGATTCGGAACACTAGATTCCTTCGCCCATCGACACGTAGACGCGCAGGCGCTCCAGTTCCGCAGTATAGGCGGCGCGCTCGGCCTCTTCGTCGGCGAAGGGCTTGGCGCTGGTGATCGCGGTTGCGCCAAGACGTTCTTCCAGCTCCTCCACGCGCGCCGAAAGCGCGATGAGCGCGTCGGAGAGCGGATCCTTGATCTCGTGCGGATCGGTAATGAGCACGCGCTGGCCGTTGTGGTAGACGATGTGCGCGGGAACGCCGACCACGGTGGAGTTGGGCGGCACGTCGGAGAGCACCACAGAGCCCGCGCCGACGCGCGAGTTCTCGCCCACCGTGATGTTGCCGAGGACGTTGGCGTTGTTGCCGATAAAAACGCCGTCGCAGACGGTGGGGTGGCGCTTGCCGTGGCCCTTGCCGGTGCCGCCCAGCGTCACGCCCTGGTAGATGGTCACGTCGCTGCCCACGATGGCGGTTTCGCCGATGACGACGCCGGTGGCGTGGTCGATGAAGAGCCGCCGGCCCAAGCAGCGCGCCGGGGTGGATATCGACGCCGGTAAAGAAGCGGGCCACCTGCGAGAGGATGCGCGCCGGCAGGCGCAGCTTGCGACGCCAGAGCCAGTGCGAGACGCGGTGAATCCACACCGCCCAGAGGCCCGGATAGCAGAGCAGGACCTCAAGGCCGGTGCGCGCAGCCGGATCGCGCTCCATGACGGAGCGGATGTCTTCGCGAATGCGGGCAAACAGGGACATGAGGAAAACAGGGAACAAGGGACGTAGGGAGTAAGGGAGATAGAAAGCTCGAGACATGCGCAGCTGTCGGACCTGCCGTTGCTCTGCTCCCTCGTTCCCGTATTCCCTCACTCCCTGCCTTTCTTACGCCGGTACCGCAATCGGCTCGGCCTGCAGAGCCAGGGCCTGCTGGCGCAGCGGCTCGAAGAGCACGCTCGACAGATAGCGCTCGCCGAAGTCAGGCAGCACAACCACGATCAGCTTGCCCGCATTCTCAGGCCGCGCCGCCACCTTGAGCGCCGCCGCGGCAGCTGCTCCGGAGCTGATGCCGACAAACAGGCCTTCCTCCTTGGCCAGCCGGCGCGCCGTCTCGACGGACTCGTCGTTGGTCACCTGGACGACTTCGTCGATGAGCTTGGTGTCGAGAATGCTGGGCACAAAGCCGGCGCCGATGCCCTGAATCTTGTGCGGGCCGGGCTTGCCGCCGGAGAGCACGGGGCTGTCGGTGGGCTCGACGGCGATGGCCTTGAACGACGGCTTCTTCGGCTTGATGTACTTCGACACGCCGGTGATGGTGCCGCCGGTGCCCACGCCGGAGATGAGGATGTCGACTTTGCCGTCGGTGTCGTCCCAGATTTCGGGGCCGGTGGTGTGCAGGTGGATGGCGGGGTTGGCGGGGTTGTCGAACTGCTGCAGGATGTAGCCGTTGGGCGTCTTGGCCAGGATCTCGTTGGCCTTGGCGATGGCGCCCTTCATGCCGTTGGGGCCGGGCGTGAGCACGATCTCCGCGCCGAAGGCCAGCAGCGTCGACGCGACGCTCCAGGCTCATGGTTTCGGGCATGGTGAGGATGAGCTGGTAGCCCTTGACCGCGGCCACAAACGCCAGCGCGATGCCGGTGTTGCCGCTGGTGGGCTCGATGAGCACGGTCTTGCCGGGCGTGATCTTGCCGGCCTTCTTTCGGCGGCTTCGATCATGGCGAAGCCGATGCGGTCCTTGACGCTCGACGCGGGGTTCTGGCTTTCCAGCTTGGCGACGACGGTAGCGGGCAGTCCGGCTGCCACGCGGTTCAACCGCACCAGCGGGGTGCGGCCGATCAATTCAGTTACATTCGCGGCAATGCGCGCCATGATGATCTCCTTTTTCCCGGGCCACGGGCCCGGACCTCTCATGTATCGGATATTGGGGGATGGTGCAGCTTGTCAGGTGAGAAAATCGAGCGCGCTCAAGGCGCACTTCAGCATCGGGGCTGGCACCAGGACGGTGTTAGCGACATCGACGCATGCAAATAGCGTAGACCCAAAGCGCCGGCGATGGCAAGGGGCGGGGGAATGTTTTGACGGAGTTGATAAGATGATAAAGGTAGGAGCGAGCGCTATGTGGGGTCCGCTGACGGCGATAGAAAAGTCGGTTGGTGCATCGTGCAATGGCTTGCCTGTTCTGCCGGCGCCGGGCCTTGCCTGCCTCAGGGAATTGGCGGCTCGCTATGTTTGGTGGAAAACACCCGATGAAGCAATGCGCTTCCCCGAGCGAGTTGCAATGCAAGTGATGAATTTGGGCACTTGGGAGGACGCAACCGCGATGGTCGCGGCTACAGGCGAGGATTATCTCCGAGGCCTGCTCCAAGGCGCCGAGGCCGGGCAGTTGGATGCGCGTTCGTGGAACTACTGGCACTATCGGCTGGGATTGGCAGAATACGGCGTCAAGGCTGTGCCACCGATGCCCGCGAGGAAGACGGCGTGAGCGACTTCGAGCCGCATTGGAAGGTGCTTCCGCCTGCACAACGAGCGCTTTGGCCGCAATTGAAAGCCAGTTCCAATCTGGGCCTGGTTCTATACGGTGGTACGGCTGTAGCGTTGCGCCTTGGGCACAGAAGCTCCGTTGATTTCGACTTCTTCACTGAAAAACCGCTGGACAGGGAGAACCTGCGAAGTGAATTTACATTCCTTCGGCAATCCACAGTGATTCAAGACCGCCCGGACACACTGAGTGTGCTTGCTCCCGTGGCAGATGGCAGTGTCAAGGTCTCCTTCTTTGGTGGAATCGACATGGGACGAGCCGGAGTTCCAGATCTTACGGCCGATGGAGTAATAGAAGTCGCATCGCTCCTTGACCTGCTGGCTACAAAACTGAAGGTTGTTCAGCAGAGAATTGAGGCCAAGGATTATCTAGACATTGCTGCCATTCTTCGAGCGGGCGTCCGGCTCGAAGACGGCTTGGCAGCCGCTTGCGCTCTTTACATCGCGAACTTTCAGCCCAGTGAATCCCTAAAGGCGCTTACCTATTTTGAGGGTGGGGACATGGTTGTATTGCCCGATGAAGTTCGACAAGTCCTGGTCACGGAGGCCCGCACGGTGCAGACAATCCTCGTAGCCGCCAAGGCCTCGCGACGGCTTTCTGCGCTTGATTAACGGCTTAGGAGCGCTACTCCCCAATTATTTTGCAGGAGATCGGGATGCTCTGGCTCTGAACCGCTTTGAGAGGGCCCTCGTAGATCCCGCAGTCGAGCAGGTTGTCTGGCGAGGACTTGCGGCCGGAGTAGACGTTGATCAACAGCTGCGGACCCTGGCTGTCCATCCATTTCATCATGGGCTGATCGAGCTTGACGCTGTCGAATGTGGCCGTCGCGCCGGGAGCAATCTCTTTCTTCACTTCGCCCAAACCAATCTGACCGATATGGTCGACATCTTTCTTGGGCGTGCCCGGAATGGGGAAACCGTACAGATAGCCGACGACAATCACGGTCTCTTTGCCAGCGGACAGCGTGGCCATGGCCTTTTGCGAATAGGTGATGGTGACGGTGAAGCCGGGCACGATGGCAGGCGACGTTGCGGGTTTGGGGCTCGGCTGCTGGGCGAACGCCAACGGGAGAATCGCGGCTCCCGTCAGAAACAGGGTGAGGAAAAGTTTGCCTGGTGAACAAGAGTTTCTAGACATGTGTGCCATGGTACTGCCGAAAACCACCGGTTGGCCATGGAATTCACGAATCCCCGGCAAGAATCGTCACAGGCAAGCGCACCTGTCCGCTCAGCCCGTATTGCGCAGCCCCGCCGAAATGCCGTTGATGGTGGCCGCAATCACGCGGTTCACCTCGGGCGTGTCCTCGCCCTGGCGCTTACGGCGCAGCATGTCTACCTGGATCAAATGCATGGGGTCGACGTAGGGATTGCGCAGCTTGATGGAGTGGGCGAGCACCTGGTTGGTCTCAAGCAGCTCCGTTTGACGCAGGATGGCGAGCAGGCCGCGCACCGAGCGATGAAACTCTGCCTCGAACATATCGAAGATGCGCTCGCGGAGTTTCGCGTCCTTGACCAGCGAGGAATAGAGCCGCGCGGTGCCCAGGTCGGCCTTGCCCAAGGCCATTTCCACGTTGCGCAGCAGGTCGATGAAGAGCGGAAACTCCTTCGCCATGGTCTGCAGCAAAGGCAGCGCGCCGGATTGGGCGAGGAACTGGTCGATGGCGTAGCCCACGCCGAACCACGCAGGCACCAGCAGCCGCGACTGCGTCCAGCCAAAGACCCACGGGATGGCGCGGAGGTCAGAGAGCTTGCGGCGAATCGTTGCGCCGCGCGGGGCGCGAGCCGATCTTGGCGTTTTCCAGCTCGCCGACCGGCGTGGACTGCTCGAAATAAGTGATGACGCCGGGGTCGTCGAGAATGTGCTCCCGATAAAAGTCGTACGCGAGGCTGGACAGCGCGTCGAGCGCTGTTTCCCACTCCGGCTTGAGCACGCCGGTGAAATGGCCCTCGGGATCGCGCGCATTGGGACGCGCCAGCGCGTCGAGCGAGGCAGCGATCATTAGCTCGAGATTGCGCTCGGCCAGCACCTCGTCGGCGTACTTGAAGTTCAGCACCTCACCCTGCTCAGTAATGCGCAACTGGCCGTCGAACGAGTTGAAGGGCTGGGCGAAGATGGCGCGATGCGTGGGGCCGCCGCCGCGGCCCACCGTGCCACCGCGGCCGTGGAAGATACGCAGCTTGATGCCTGCCTCGCGCGCGACGACATGCAAGTCCCTATGCGCGCGGAAAATTTCCCACGTGGAAGTGAGCATGCCGCCGTCTTTATTGGAATCGGAGTAACCGAGCATGATCTCCTGCCAGTCGCCCCAGCTCGATACGAGTTTGCGGTAGTCGGGACGGCTCCAGAGCTCACGGCAGACGGCGGGCGCGTTACGCAGATCTTCAATGGATTCGAAGAGCGGCACCGGCATCAGTCCCGGGTCGATACCGGCGCCTTCGCCTGCGCCCTCCACCTTAACGCCGCCTAGCCGCGCCAGGCGGATCACGGCCAGCACATCATCTACCGACGATGCGCCGCTGATCACGTATTGGCGAACCGCCTCGGGCGAGCAGCCCTGCTTGACTTCTGCGACTACGCGGAAGGTTTCAAGCACGCTCGCCGTCTGCGCGGAGAGGCCGCCGGCCAGCGACGGAGCAATCGTGTCGTTGATCGCTTCCTGCAAGGCCGCGGCGTGAATGCGCGCGTGCTGGCGAATGTCGAGCGTGTGCAGATGCAGTCCGAAAGTGCGCACCTGCAGGATGAGCGGGTCGATGAGAGTGCGCGCAATGCGGATGCCGTCGTTCGCGGCCAGCGACGCGCGCAGCGTCTCCAGATCGTCGACAAAATCCTGCACCGAGCAATAGGCAGGCAGCGCCTGCGTGAGCTTGTCGTGGCTGCGCGCCAGCGTGTAGGGCGTCACCGGCAATGTGGCAGCCGCATGCGCCTCGCCCGTCTCTTCCAGCGTGCGCTCGACGCGCGCTTTGAGGCAGATGACGAAGCGGCGGTAGTACTCGAATTCGTATTGCGAACCAAAAACCTGGGCCTCGGGCGTGTGCACCTGGGCTATATAGGCGCGAAGGCGCTTGAGCAATGCCTCGCTCACGGGGCGCTGCTGCGCGCTCGAAGTGAGCAGGTCGATGATCAGGTCGAGCTGGCGCTGGTAATAGAGCAGCAGATGACCGCGGGCAAGTTGCAGTGCGGCGCGCGTAACATCGGGCGTCACGAAGGGATTGCCGTCGCGATCGCCGCCGATCCACGAGCCGAAGCGCAAAACCAGAGGCAGCTCCAGCGGCTCGATTTCGAGATCGTAAGCCGCATGAAGGGCCGCGGAAATCTCGCGGTAGAGCTCGGGTAGAGTCTCGAAGATGGAGACGTCGTAGTAATCGAGGCCCATCTTAACTTCGTCGTAGACAGTCGGGCGTCGCGAGCGCACTTCGTCGGTCTGCCAGAGGCCGGTAATTTCCGCGAGCACAAGTTCCTCGAGCCGGGCCATGTCCTGTTCGGGGAGCGGAATGCGATCGAGTGCCTCAAGAAACTCGCCGATGCGGCGGCGCTTAAACATGACGGTGCGGCGCGCCGCTTCCGTAGGATGAGCCGTGAAGACCGGCACGATGAGCACGCGCCGCAGCCAGTTCAGAGCCTCTTCCGCGCCGATACCCACGCGGCGCATCTCACTGAACGTGCCTTCGAGCGAGCCTCTCTGGCGGCCGGCCTGTCCGTTCAGGCGCAGGGCGATGCGGCGGCGCTTGCGGTGATTGGTCTCCGCCAGATTGATGAGCTCGAAGTAGAAGGCAAAGGCCCGCGTGAGCAGGATGGCGCGCTCGACGGGCAGCGCGTGCACCAGTTCAAGCGCAGCGGCGGCGTGGCGCGCGGCCTCTTCTTCGCGACGACGCGCCTCGGCATCGCGGCGGCTGATGGTGCCCTGGCGCAGCGCCTCTACTTGCGCAAACGCCTCGTCGCCGGCCTGTTCGCGCAGCACCGCGCCCAGCAAAGTGCCCAGTGAGCGCACATCGCGGCGCAGCGGCGCCTCCTTCAGGTCGCCGGATTGCGCTTCCAGTTCGGCCAGCCGCTGGGACCAGCTCTCGGGATTCCACAAAAGAGCCATCGTATTTTGATTATGCCTGAGCGAATTCAAAATTCGATTTCAGGCTTCGTCTTCAGGGGATTTGCCTTTGGGCTCTCCATTATTTGGACGAGCTTGCCACCAGAGCCAGAAGAACAGCCAGATCATGACGATCCGAATTGGAAAGGCGGCAAAGGGTAAGAATGCCAATCGGGGATCGGATCGAACCATCTGAATCGTACTGATGACGGCCAACGGAGTCTGGAGGATTCCGGCAACGCCGATCGCAAACCAAAGCCACCGAAATTTTCGCGCCCAACTGGGAATTCTTGAGTCTGGGTCTGGCATGCACACCACGGTATCACGATCGCGAGGGCTGCAATCTTCCGATTCAAATTCGCTCGGTCGGGCCTTCCTGCGGCGATGACCGCGACAAGTCGGCTTATCGGCTGGCGGAAAGTTTGCGCCGAAAACATGTGGAGCTGTGGTCGTTCACCATGCCGGCCGCCTGCATAAACGCGTAGACAATCACTGGACCGACAAATTTGAAGCCGCGCTTTTTGAGCTGTTTCGACATCTCTATGGCGAGCGGAGTCTGTGCCGGAACGGGCCCCCGATTCCGAATGGGCTTGCCCCCCACGATGCCCCAGAGAAAAGCGCCGAAGTCCTCGCCGGCCTTCTCCATTTCGAGATAAATCCGCGCAGCCTGAATGGTGGCTTCAATTTTGGCGCGCGAGCGGATGATTCCGGGATTTTGCAGCAAACGCTCGACGTCCTTCTCTGTGAACTTTGCGACCTTGGCGGGGTCGAAGCCTTTAAAGGCTTTGCGGAATGCGTCGCGCTTCCGCAGCACGATGATCCAAGCCAAGCCAGCCTGAAAGCCTTCCAGCATCAAAAGCTCCCACAGTTCGCGGCGGTCGCGCACGGGAACGCCCCATTCCCTGTCGTGATAGTCCCGCAGGAGAGGGTCGCTCTCCGCCCATTTGCAACGAGTTTTCTTCTTCTCTGCCATGGCTCGATGGTAACGGGGATCTGCGCTGCAACGTCAGGCTTCATGCTTCGAGTTGCGCCATCAACTCTTCCCACTCGGCGGTGAGCGCGGCTTGCTGCGCGCGGAGCTCCTCCGCGAGTGTGGTCAGCCGCTGGGTTTCGGCCGCGGAGACGTAGACGCCGAGTTGCTGATCGGTGTGGGCAATGGAGGCTTCAAGGCGCGGAACCTCTTCCTCGAGAAAAGCGCAGCGGTCTTCCATTTGCTTCTGCTTGATGGGATTCAGGCGGCGGGTACGGGATGCAGGCGATGGGGTGGCTCCGTTGGTTTCTTCGTAGCCACCTTCGATGAGGAGGGTTGTTACGGCAGGGGCGGGCTGATTCATGGTCTGAGAAAATGCAGGTCCCTCGACTCGATCGCCGCGGCGATCTCGCTCAGGATGACCGTCCAGTAGGGGCGTCGCCAGCGCTTCCTTGCGCCGCAAATAATCTTCGTAGTTGCCCTCGTAGGCGGTGATCGCACCACCCTCGATTTCGAGAACGCGCGTGGCCAGGCGATCAATGAAATAGCGGTCATGCGAAACAAAGACCACAGTGCCGCTATAGCCGGAAATCGCTTCGAGCAGCACATCCTTGGCGCGCATGTCGAGGTGGTTGGTGGGCTCGTCGAGCAGCAGGAAGTTCGAGGGCGACACCAGAATGCGCGCCAGCGCGTAGCGGTTGCGCTCGCCGCCCGAGAGCACACCCAACGGCTTGAAAACGTCGTCACCGGAAAAGAGAAAGCAGCCGAGCAGCGAGCGCAGGGCCGTCTCGGGAATGCGCAACGCCGACCGGCTGATGTCGTCGAGCATGCGTGCCTCGGGGTCGAGCACCTTGTATTGGTCCTGCGCGAAGTACTCGGCGACCACGTTATGGCCGAGCTTGATCGTGCCCGCGGTGGGCGCTTCGTCACCGATGAGCAATTTAATGAGAGTCGACTTGCCCGCGCCGTTGACGCCCACCAGCGCCAGGCGGTCGCCGCGTTCGATCGTGAAGCGCCCGCCGGCAAAGACGCACTTCGCGCCGTAATCCTTCCTCAGGTTTTCTGCCTCTACCACCGTGCGGCCCGAAGGCGGCGGCTGGGGAAACTTGAAGTGAATCACGGGCTCGGCTTCCGGAATTTCGATGCGCTCGATTTTATCGAGCTCCTTGATCCGCGATTGCACTTGCTTGGCCTTGGTGGCCTGGGCCCTGAACCGATTGATGAAGGCCTCAAGATGCTCGATGCGCTCCTTCTGATTGCGCCATGCGGCTACAAGTTGCTCGCGGCGTTCGTCTTTTTCTTTCAAATATTTCGTGTAATTGCCGTGATAGATGGTGAGGCGCTTGTTCCAGATCTCCACGGTGCGGTCGATGGTGACGTCGAGGAAGTAGCGATCGTGCGAGATAAGGATGTAGCCGAACGGATAGCTCTTGAGATAGCCCTCGAGCCAGTTGCGGGTTTCTAGATCGAGGTGGTTGGTGGGCTCATCGAGGAGCAGCAGGTTGGGTTTGGCAAGCAGCAGCTTGGCCAACGCAATGCGCATCTGCCATCCGCCGGAAAACTCATCGGTCGGCCGCGTCCAATCCTCTTTGCCGAAGCCCAGGCCCGTAAGCACGCTGCCCACCTGCGCGTCGAGCGCGTAGCCGTCGAGCGCGTGAAAGCGATCCTGCAGCATGGAATAGCGCTCGGCGGCGGCCTCATATTCGGGGCCTTCGTGATCCAGCTCGCCCAATTGGCCGGCCAGCCGCTCGATTTCACGTTCCATTTCGTGCAACTCGTCGAAAACGGTGAGGCATTCGTTAAAGACCGTGCGCCCGGTGAGCTGCAACCCCTCCTGCGGCAGGTAACCGATGCTGATGCCGCGCGTCTGGTCGAGAGTTCCGTAGTCGAGCGTCTCGAGTCCGGCGAGAATCTTCATCAACGTGGACTTGCCGGTGCCGTTGGCGCCCACCAGCGCAGTTTTCTCATCGTTGCGGATGAGCCAGTCGGCCTCAAGAAAAAGCACTCTTGGTCCGAAGCGTTTTCCCGCGTTTTTGAGCGAAAGCATGAGATTCTATTCTCGCAGAGACAGATTGCCTTCCGCTTCGACGGCTTGGTCTTTCACGCCGCCCAGGAACGCGTGCGGCCCTGCGGGCTGGTCGCGGCAGGCTTATTGATGCGATAGCGAAGAGGAAAAAGAATGTTACTGAAAAACGCCGGAATGGCCTTGCTGGTTTTGGGCGTAGCACTGGGGGGAACGACGGCCATGGTGGAGTGCCAGGAACTGGACCACGACGGGGCTCTGAAGCTGAACCAGATTCAGTTAATTGGGACGCACAATAGCTACCACGCCGGCATTCCGCCCAGCGAAAGCCGTCTTTGGAGGGTCAGGGCACTTTCGGCCTGGGAGGGCCTGGACTACAAACACGAACCACTCACACAGCAGCTTGACAGCGGCGTTCGCCAGATCGAGCTCGATATCTTTGCTGACAGCCAGGGCGGCCGCTACGCGCATCCGACCGGGATCGATATGGTGGCTGCGGCGCGTCTTCCGCCCGATCCGCCGTTCGACCCCGAGGGATTGATGATGCAGCCCGGCTTCAAGGTGATGCACGTGCAGGATCTCGATTTTCGCAGTGTGTGCCAGCCGTTCAAAGCCTGTCTTGAAGAAGTGCGCGCATGGTCCCATGGGCATCCGGGGCACATTCCGATTTTCATTTTGGTGGAAACCAAGCAGGAATCAACGCAGGGCCCGATGCACCTGACGGAAGCAGAGCTGTTCACAGCGAAAACCTTCGACGAGTTGGACGCGGAGATCCGCTCAGTGTTTTCGCCAGAAGAGATGATTACTCCCGACGACGTGCGCGGCTCTTACAAAACTCTGAACGAGGCGGTGCTGGCCGGGCGTTGGCCCACGCTGAGGAGCGCGCGCGGCAAGGTGATCTTCCTGATGGATCAGCGGCCCGTGGGACCGGTGTACGCGCAAGGGCATCCGTCGCTGCGCGGACGCGTGCTGTTTACCAATGCGGTGCCCGGCGAGCCTGACGCCGCTTTTACCGAATTGAACGACGGGCCCGCGAGCAAGATTGAAAAGCTGGTGCAGGAGGGCTATCTGGTGCGCACGCGCACGGATGACAGCACGCATGAAGCGCGCATCAACGACACGCGGCGGCGCGACGCGATGATTGCGAGCGGGGCGCAGATTTTGAGCACGGATTATCCGGCCAGCGAGCCGGCGCGCTGGGAGGGCCACTATTCCGTGGCTCTGCCCGAGAATGCGGTGGCGCGATGCAATCCGGTGAACTGGCCGGCTGGATGCGGGCCGAAATGATGCGGGACGAAATGATGCGGGACGAAGCGATGCTGGGCGGCGGCGGCTAATCGAGGTGAAAGACTTCCTCCATCGCCGCCCACCACTCGCCTTCGTCGCGATCGGGCAGGGGATCCTGCATGGGCATCATGAGGGCCCACCACTCCTGCGTGGTTTTGTCGGCGGCCATGCGCGCCATGTCGGCGGCGAAATCGGTACCGTGATATTCAAAATAACTGAAGAGAGTGTGATCGCGGAGATAGATGGAGTAGTTGCGGATGTTTGAGGCATGAATCATCTTGAGCACCGCGGGCCAGACGGCGGCGTGATGCTCCTTATATTTCTGTTCGGCCTCGGGCTTGAGGCCGATCACCATTCCATAACGCTTCATGGGAACCTCTCCCTGCGGGAAGAACCATTCTTAACGCAGTCTCTGCGATTGAAGCCAATATACTAGTCCGGGATCGAGACGCTTCCCATGACATATTCACGCCTGCAGGCAAAGGCGGTTATGATCAATGTGCTTTGATGCAGGCAGCGAGAACGCAGTCCAAAATGCGGAATGCGCTCGCAGGCGGTTCCGGCGCGCCCGGGCGACCGAATCGGATCGCGGAATTGCCAGACTGTTCGATCATGCAGGCAGAATGGGGAGCGAGATATGAGCACGAGTTTCACGCACCGGAGAGAGTTCTTGAAGCAGGCGGGATTGATGGGCTCGCTGGGATCGCTGGGATCGGCGGCATTCATGGCGGGACTGCCGGAGAGCGCCATGGCGTTCGGCGGCGGAGCGGCGCGCATCGTGGAAGATCCGGCCGTGCCCGTGCAGGCTGAAGAAGCGCCGAAGTACCACATCAAGTTTGCCGTGTGCGGCATGAGCCACGATCACATCTACGGAATGATTGGCGCTGTGCAGCGCGGGGGCGGAGAACTGGTGGCCGCGTGGGGCGGCGAAGACGACAAGGTAGCGGCGTTCCGCAAGCGCTTTCCCGATGTGAAGATCGCCAAGACGCAGGACGAGATTCTCGAAGATCCGGCGGTGCAACTGGTGCTGACCTCGCAGATTGCCAGCGAGCGCGCCGGGATCGCGGTGCGTGCCATGAAGCGGGGCAAGGATTTCCTCAGCGACAAGCCGGGAATGACAACGCTCGAGCAACTGGCCGATGTGCGCAAAACCATTGCCGAGACCAAGCGGATTTACGCAATTCTTTACAGCGAACTGCTGGAGGTGAAGGCGGCTGTGTACGCCGGGGTTCTGGTGCGGCAGGGCGCGATCGGCAAGGTGATTCAGACGATTAATATTGCGCCCCATCAGATTTTTCAGCACGCGGGCGACGCTGGCGGCAGCAGCGGCCGGCCTGACTGGTTCTGGAACCCCGATCAATATGGTGGAATCCTGTGCGACATCGGTTCGCACCAGGTGGATCAGTTCCTGTTCTTCACCGGATCCACGCAGGCCGAGGTGGTGGAGTCGCAGCTCGCCAACGTGCGCCATCCCGATCATCCGCGCTTCCAGGATTTTGGCGATATGGTGTTGCGCGGCAATCGCGGACTGGGCTACGTGCGTCTCGATTGGTTCACGCCCGATGGTCTGGGGACCTGGGGCGATGGGCGCCTGTTCATTCTAGGCACCGAGGGCTACATGGAGGTGCGCAAATACACCAACGTCGGCGTGAGCCACCAGGGCAACAATCTTTTTGTGGTGGACAAAAAGCAGGCGCGGTATATCGACTGCAACGCCATGCCGCTGCCCTTCGGCCCGCAGTTTGTGGCCGACATCGTGAACCGCACGCACCTGGCGCAGAACCTTGACGAAGCGCTGCTGGCCGCGGAGTTGGTGCTCACTGCGCAAAAAAATGCGAAATGGGTGACACTCGAGGGCTCGAGCACCTTAACGCGTATCAGTTTTTTTGCGGAGGCTTATCCGGCAACAGCCCTGCGCTACTTCACATTCCTCCAGTCCAGAATCACCTTCCCCGCGTTGCCGGAGCGCATCGTCGCAAAAGCCGCTTCGTATTCATTCCACGGGAAGCGGTGGGTAATCACGCCGGAGATATCCACGCCCGACTCCAGCATGACCGTCATCTTGTACCAGGTCTCGTACATCTCGCGGCCATAAATGCCCTTGATGGTCAGCATGTTGAAGATCACCTCGCGCCAATTCATCGGCATCTCTTTAGCAGGAATTCCGAGCAGGGCAATTTTGCCGCCATGACTCATGTTGGCGATCATGTCGCGAAGGGCTTGCGCATTGCCCGACATCTCAAGACCCACATCGAACCCTTCCACCATCCCCAGTTGCTTCTGCGCGTCTGCGAGCGGCATCTCGCCGGGATTCACGGCGAGGGTCGCGCCCATCTTGCGCGCCAGTTCCAATCGCTTGGGGTTCAGGTCAGTCACTACCACGTGCCGCGCGCCCGCGTGCTTCACGACCGGAATTGCCATGAGCCCGATCGGCCCCGCGCCCGTAATCAGCACATCCTCGCCCAGAACCGGAAAGGAGAGCGCCGTGTGTACAGCGTTGCCAAAGGGATCGAAGATCGCGGCAACCTCTTCCGGGACGCCGGCGCTGTGCTTCCAGATGTTGGTCATGGGCAACGCAATCAATTCGGCAAATGCTCCCGGCCGGTTGACGCCGACGCCCCGCGTTGAAGCGCAAAGATGCCGCCTCCCGGCAAGACAATTCCGGCATCGGCCGCACACCACGTGCCCTTCCCCGCTCACGATGTTGCCCGCGAAGAAGTCGTTCACATTCGCGCCCACAGTAACCACTTCGCCCACGAACTCGTGCCCGATTGCCATCGGCACGGGGATGGTCTTTTGCGCCCACTCGTCCCACTCGTAAATGTGCACGTCGGTGCCGCAGATGCCGGTGTAGTGAACGCGCACCAGGACATCGTTGATTCCGACTTCCGGTTCGGCGATATCTTCGAGCCACAACCCGCGCTCAGCTTTGCTCTTGACCAATGCTTTCATCGATCAAACTCCCTATCGGCCATTATCCATGCGGTTTCTGCTTGCGGCGCGAGAATGTTTGCGCAATCCCTCGCAGATCGCTCGGGCTCTCACCGCGCGGCCGTGAGCACTGCCAGCAACTCCTCGTGTGTGAGGGGCAACGCGTTGGCCTGCATGCTGCCGGCGCGGGCCGCTTTCTCGACCACAGCGGGCAGATCGGCTTCCGCAATCCCCCAGGCGCGCAGCCCGGGAGTGTCGAGCTCGGCGCAAAGCGCGCGTACCCAGTCGATGCCTTCATCGGCGCTCGCTTCATTCCGGCCGGTAAGCAGTCGCGCGATCACCGCATAGCGCTCTAATGCCGGATTTTGCGGCGCGCGTGCTCTTAACGCAGCTACGTTGGCCGCCATGCCGTGCGGCAACAACGCCGCGCATAACGCTCCATGCGGCGCCTTCCACTGGCCGCCGAGCGGAGCCGCAAAACCATGCACCACGCCCAGTCCGGCGTTGGCGAGAGCCAGGCCGCCGAACAGGCTTGCCAGCGCCATGTCGCGGCGCGCCTCATGATCGCTACCGTCGTGGTAAGCGCGACCGAGCGCCCTGGCCACGCGGCCCATCCCTTCGACACAGATTGCATCTACGAGTGGATTGGCGCGCACGCTCACATAAGGCTCAATGAGTTGCGTCAGCGCGTCGATGCCGGTTTGTGCGGTGATTGCAGGCGGCAGCCCATAGGTCAGCTCGGGATCCACCAGCGCGACCCTCGGCAGCATCATGGGGCTCCGCAGGCTCGCCTTCACGCCGTGTTCGGCCGATCCCAGTACCGCGTTGCGCGTTACTTCGCTGCCCGTGCCGGCGGTGGTGGGCACGGCAATGAACGGCAGCGGCTCGACCGTAATCGCACGCCCGTTACCCACTACCTCGAGAAATTCCAGCGGCTCGCCACCGTTGGTGGCAATGGCGGCAATCGCTTTGCCTGCGTCGATGGCGCTGCCCCCGCCCATCGCGAGCACAACGTCGCAGCCGGCATCCTGCGCGCGTCGCGCGCCCGCGCGCACCAGTTCGACCGTCGGTTCGCCATATACGCTGAAAGTCTCCGCCCCGAGTGCAGCGACAAGCCATGCCGCGCGCTCGGCCGATGCGCCGGTCACTACCAGCGGGCGGGCGCCGAAGCTGCGCGCCAGTTCTGGGAGAGTGGCAGCTGTGCCTTCGCCGAAGACAATGCGCGTCGCGGTCGCGAACTCGAAACGCATGGTTCTACCAACTCCCAAATTACCAGTTATTGACATCGGGGAAAACGACGTCATACAGCACTCTCTCGCGTGGCTCCGCCATCATAGTCTCTACCGCGTCGCGCCACTTCATGTAGTGCGCGGTCTCCTTATGCGCGGCCACAGCTTCGGGCGTGCGATAGACCTCGGTGAGCACGAACCGTGTCGCGTCGTCTTGCGACTGCGTCACGTCAAAGCGAGCGATCCCCGGTTCCTGCACGCTCGCACGCGCGTTCTCGATGGTGGCCTGTCTGAACTCTTCTACGGACTCGGGCTTGACGTGCACGTGCACATGAACAATAAGCATTGCACTTGCCTCCGCTCCTTATCCTACCGCCGGGCTGTCCTGTTCGGGCAGGACGTCCTCGCTGCCTCGATGGACATTGAGTGGGCGCGGTTCAAGCGGGCGCTTTCTCCAAGTGCGGAGAAGATGTTGATTGAATTTGACGCGGCTATTCAAGAAACCCGTCATGGATGTAGCCGAACCGACGGACCGATGGCGCGTTGGTCGTTATGCCGGGATTGGGTCAGGCGCGGGCTTTGCCAGCAACACGCCGAGTGCGCAACTCGCCATACGCGCCAGTTCCCCGTCGGCGCGGCTGGTGAGAACAACCGGGACTTTCGCTCCTACCACGACCCCTGCGGCCAACGCCCCAGCCAGATACTGCAACTCCTTGAAAAGGATGTTTCCGGCTTCAAGATTTGGAACCATGAGAAGATCCGGGTCTCCGGCGACCGGCGATTTGATCTTCTTGATCTTTGCGGCGTCGCTTGAAATGGCATTATCGAATGCCAATGGACCATCGACAATTGCTCCGGTAATCTGACCGCGATCGACCATCTTGCAAAGGGCAGCGGCATCGAGCGTGGATGGAATGGCTGGGTTGACTGACTCGACCGCCGACAGGATGGCTACCTTCGGACTTGCGATCTCGAGCGTATTCATCATGTCGATCGCATTCTGCAGAATGCTGATTTTGGTCTCGAGGTCTGGCTGGATGTTGACTGCCGCATCGGTGACAAAAAGAGGCTTGTGATAGGACGGGACATCCAGAGCAAACACATGGCTGATGCGCCTTCCCGTGCGCAGGCCTCCTTCGCGCGAGACGACGGCGCTCATGAGTTCGTCTGTGTGCAGAGAGCCCTTCATGAGCATTTGCACTTCGCCTTTGCGAGCCATTTCGACGGCCCTGATGGCAGCCATGCGACTGTTGTCGATGTCAACAATCTGAACGGTTCCGAGATCGAGTTGCAAAGCTGCCGCCACGCTGCGGATCTTCGCTTCAGAGCCCACAAGCACCGGAGCAATCAGCTTGTCCTTGAACGCCTGGATCGCGCCGCCGAGAGATACTTCGTCACACGGCCAGACGATCGCCGTTTTCACGGCCGGCTTGGAGGTCGCGCGCGCGATCAAGCCAAGGTAGTGGCGATAAGGATTATTGACAATGAGCTGCGGCACGGGCAGCGTGGACCAACGCAGCTTTTTCTCGGGCGCGATGAGTTGGGCAGTCCCCGAAAAGATCGGCGTGCCGGTGCCATTGCTGGCTTCGCAGTCGAAGTGAATCGTCTTTGT
>CAVOTQ010000030.1:0-210842 GCA_963699385.1 uncultured Acidobacteriota bacterium
TTTTTTTTTTTGCATCTTGCTTCGACTCACAGCTGCGTATTGCTGTCGTAATCCGTCAGAGAGCGCGGCCAGCGCGGGGGCAGGGGCTGGGTGAGGCTCCATTTCTCCGCACCATGCACCGAGGAGTAGCCACAACGCGGCCAGCGGCAGCCATGCCATGCGTTGCACGCGCAGCGCCGCCACCACGCACACCGCGGCGGTGAGCGCCAACGCGATAAGCACAACACTGGGTTGCAACCAGAGGCGGCCTGCCAGAGCGATGCCCGCCGCAAACAGCCATGCCGCATGAAAAAGCGGAACGGCGGTCACGCCGGCCGCGGGTTGCGCGGAGGTAGGGGGGGCGAAGGACATGGGCCCGTATTGATGAAGTGAATTTGGCTTCAAGCGTATCAGGAACCGGGAACCTGCGCAGTGACTCGAGAGCGAGGACCGCTAGCGGCGCAGGCGCACCACGGTTTCAAGATGGAAGGTTTGCGGAAAGAGGTCGGCGAGAGTGATTTGATCGATGACGTAGCCGGGCCCTTTACGAGAATCGACGAGCATGCGTAGATCGCGCGCCAGCGTTGCGGGATCGCACGAGACATAGACGATTTCGGGCGCGGCAATTTCAGCGAGCAGCGCAGTGGTTTCGGGGCCCAGACCAGTGCGCGGCGGGTCAACCACAATTAAATCGGGAACAATCAGATCGGGCCGCGCACGCGAGCGCTCTCTGCGCAGGAAGTCGAGGGTCGTCGCCTTCACCGCGGATGCGCTGGTGCCGCGCAAATTGTGCGCCAAAGCTGCAATCGAGGCCAGGGCGGATTCGACGGCAATCACGCGCGCAAAGCGATCAGAGAGTTGGCGCGCAAACAAACCCACGCCAGCAAAAATATCCCAGGCCAGCGCGCCGCGCGCTTCCGCCGTAACCCGCTTGACCAGCGCATCGACAAGCCAGCGATTCACTTGAAAAAACGCGCCCTGATCCACGCGATAATCAAAGCCCGCGACGCGATAGACGAGGGAATTCGCGTTCCATTGCGCCACGCTGCGCGGCGGCTGGCCCTTCGCGCCTTCGGTCAGAAGCTCCGCGCCCTTCAACTCGGGGACGTTGCTGGCAAGCGCTCGCGCAAAATCGTCAAAGCGGCGATTTCCGGATCCAGCGACCGTGACGCCTACGAGAAGCGCTGTCTCCGCGGCATCGCAAAAGAAGGAAATCTCGCTTACGCGCGGGCCGGCCGGCGATTCCCGCAAAATCCTGCTGGCCGCGAGTCCTGCGCGCACCAGCAGCGGCGCGGCAATGGGGCACTCGGCGATGGGAACGAGCGCATGCGATCGCCGCCCTCGGTAACCCGCGTTGCCTTGGGCATCGAACGCCAGGCGAATGCGATTGCGGTACGCCCATGGCTCTCCGGCCAGCACTGCGATGTCTTCCGGCGGATAAACGCCGCCACGCTCCAGCGTCTCGCGCAGGATTTCCTTTTTCCAGGTGAGCTGCGTAGCGTAATTTGCCTGCTGATATTGGCAGCCGCCACAAGCGCCAAAGTGCGGGCATGCGGGCGCGACGCGCTGAGGGGATGCCGTGACGATCTCTTCCGTTTCGGCGGTCGCGTACCCGCGCTTGCCGTCCACAATGCGCATGCGCGCCTCCTCGCCGGGGAGAGCCAGCGGCACAAACACTGCCTTGCCATCGACGTGCGCCAGGAACGCACCACCGTAGATGGGCTTTTCGATCTGGACGATCTGCTCCGCCACGGTGTTCACACTCTCGGCGCGTGCTGTCGTGCGAACTTGATTGTCTGCCTGCTTTGTATCAGGGCGCGGCTTCAGCCGCGCCGAATCGGCGGCTGAATAGTCGAGGGCTTTAGCCCCTGCCGTCTTCTTCCCGGTGTGTGCGCCGCGTTTTTTCATTGCTGGCTCATATAGAACAGGCTCAACCGCGGCAAATTGTACGAAGCGAGCAATTGCTTGTGCACAAATTGCTCTTTTACCTGGCGCAGTTGTACGGCGCCCATGCGGCTTCGGTACGGCGCCAATTCACGATCAGCGTGCTCGTTTAATCGCAACAGAAGCTCCTCCGGCGACGCAACATTGAGTGCGGCGTACAGCTTGCCTTCGAGCACCATGAGTGACCGTTCCAGCGCTTCCAGATCGACAGCGGCACTTTTTTGTTCACTTGCCGTGGTGACTTCGGCCGCTATCTCGCGCAGCCGCGCGGCCGTTGCGCGGCACGCCTCGGGCGCTACTTCGGCGGCATCGAGAGCTTCTGCGGCGGCCGCTAAGTGGGCCGCAACACGCTCATGTTCAAATCCGGATTCCGCGGTTGCGACCGAAGATGCTGCAGAACCCGCTGCCGCTTCGCTCATTTCGACAGCGGCCTGCATCACGGCCTGCGCGCACCATGCCAGGCCATTGATGCGCTGCATCCGGGCCCGCTTTTGCCGCGCCTCATATTTGTCGAATGATGCATCGATGCCCCGCAAAACCGCCTCCAGGGGAATCCCGGCCTCCCGCCAGGTCTCGATCAGCGCCCAATCCAGCGTGGAAAGCAGCAAAAGCGCCCCGCGCCGCTGCTGAAAGCGTTCCTCAATCTCGGTAAAATAATTAAAGTAGTTATGCACTACTTGATCTTAAATTCGCCGCACGGAGAACAACGATGGCAACGGTAGGATTTGTCGGGCTCGGCATCATGGGCCGCCCCATGCTGAGGAACCTGTTGAAAGCCGGGCACACGGTGATTGCCTACGGCCGGACCGGGGCAAAACTGGACGCCGCCGTGGCCGATGGCGCGCAGCGCGGCGCATCGAATGCCGATGTCGGCGCACGCGCACCCATCGTCGTCACCATGCTGCCCGACGGGCCGGAAGTCGAAGAGGTCGTGCTCGGTCCCGACGGAATCCTCTCCGGCGCGAAAGCGGGCTCGCTCATTATCGACATGAGCTCGATCAGCCCATTGGTTTCGCAGAAGATTGCCGCGGCCTGCGCCGAGAAAGGCGTGGAGTTCGTTGACGCCCCAGTGAGCGGCGGCGAACCCAAGGCCATCGATGGCACGCTCGCCATCATGGTAGGAGCGAGCGAGGCGGCTTTCGCGAAGGCGGAGCCGATTCTCAAATGCATGGGCTCGAGCGTGACGCTTACCGGCCCCGTGGGCGCGGGCAACACCACCAAGCTCGCCAATCAGATTATGGTGGCGTGCAACATTGCCGCCATGGGCGAGGCGCTCACACTGGCCACGCGCTGTGGGCTCAACCCCGAAGTAGTGATGAACGCCGTTAAAGGCGGCCTCGCGGGCAGCGCCGTGCTCAACGCCAAAGGCCCGATGCTGATTGCGCGCAATTTCAAGCCCGGCTTCAGAATCAGTCTCCATCAAAAAGACCTGCGCAACGCGCTCGAGACGGCAGAGGCCAGCAGTGTTTGCCTGCCTTTAACCGCACAAGTGCAGCAGATGATTTCGTCGCTGATGGCGCACGGATTGGGCGACCTGGATCACTCGGCGATCGCGACGTTTGTGGAAGAGGCGTCGAAAGTGGAAGTGAAAGTACCTTAGCGGTCGACGCCGAAAGTCTGGCATTGCAAAGAACGATCGTTGAAGCCGGTAAGCTTGGTTTTCCAGGCGGAACACAAATTCCACCGACAAGCGCCATAATTAAGCAACCCTAAGAGGTTATTAGATGTCGATCCAAAATGTTGAAACTGTCGACATTGTGACGATTGATCGACAAAGCGGGAAGGTCTTATTAACTATCAGCGATCATCCTGTGTGGGGTGGAGCTGAAGGCATCCATCTCACGCTGTTGCAAGGTAAGCTGAATTCCTATCTCCGGTTTGTCGAGAGCGGCGAGCTTGTACGCAAGTATCCTGAGACTCTGGGGCGCGATGTCGTCATAAACCTAGTAAGCCGGTTTCCATTGAGTAGCCAGGAGACGGCGTTTATTGACAAGGCTGCTACTGCTATTCGGGGTGCAGGATTGAGTTTCGAATTCAAAGTCTTTGACCCCGATTCCAAGGAAGAAATACCCTCCAAGGATGCTACCCGGTAAGTTTTTGTGAGCGGCATGACTTTAGTCGTGCCGTAACGGCTGCACAATGAACGCGGCTTTAGCCGCTGAGGGATGCATTGCTCGGAGTTTCGGCTTTCACCGCCCGCTGTCAGCTCAAAAACTCGGCAATCGCCGCGACCACGGTCTGCTGCTCATCTTCGCGCAACTCGGGGAAGATGGGCAGCGCCAGCACTTCGCGCGCGGCGCGCTCAGCCTCAGGAAAATCGCCTGCGGTGTAGCCCAGACCCTTCAGCGCTTCCTGCTGGTGGAGCGGCAGAGGGTAGTAGACCTCTGATCCGATGCCACGGGCGGTGAGAAATTCGCGCAATGCATCGCGGCGCCGAGCGCGAATTACATACTGGTGCCAGACGTGCCGCGATCCCGGTAATTCGCGCGGCAGAATGACGCCATGAACGGGATAGGGGCCGGCCTCTGACAATCCTGCCTTGGCAAACAAGACGTGATAACGAGCGGCGGCAGTTCTTCGAGCCTGGTTCCAGCCTTCGATGTACTTGAGCTTCACCGCAAGCACCGCGCCCTGGAAGCCATCCATGCGCGTATTCCAGCCCAACTCGTCGTGGTAGTAGCGGCGGCGCATGCCGTGCTGGCGCAGCATCTTTACACGCCCGGCAACCTCATCTGAATTCGTGGTGACCATGCCGGCGTCGCCCGCAGCGCTCAGATTCTTAGTGGGATAAAAGCTGAAGGCAGCTGCATCGCCCAGGCCGCCACCCTTTGCCCCTTTCCATTCGGCGCCCCAGGCCTGCGCCGCATCTTCGATCAGCTTCAGGCCGAATTTTTTCTCCAGTCGCGCAAAGGCGGTCCAATCGCAGCACTGGCCATAGAGATGTACGGGGAGAATCGCCTTGATCTCTTCCCCTCGCGGACCCTTCAGAACGGTTTCAACGGCAGCGGGGCTCAGGTTGAAGCTGACAGGATCGATATCCGCCAGCAGCGGTGTCGCGCCGACACGGAGTATTGAGCTGACAGAAGCAAAGAAGCTGAAGGGAGTGGTGACCACAGCTTCACCGGGGTCGATTCCCGCTGCGGTCAAAGCCAGCCATAAAGCGTCCGTGCCCGACGAACATCCCAGAGCATGGGACACGCCCAATTGCTCCGCAGCGGCTTTTTCAAATGCGGCAACTTCTGCGCCCAGGATGAATTGTTGGGTTACCAATACACGGTCGAGCGCATCCAACAACTCTTGATGGATAGGAGCATATTGGCGCTTCAGGTCCAGCATAGGGACGGGCATGGGGGCAGACGTATGCGTAGACGGGGTCGCCGGGGCCGAAGCGCGAGATGAAATCGCGGTGTCTGGCACACCTAGATGCTATCAGCCATGGAAGTTGGGCGTCCCGCGGCTCGGCCAGGCCGACGTTTTCAGTAATCGTTTAAGGGGGAACCGGCGCTCCCGGGTGTCGAAAAGGGCGCAAAACCTCTATAATCGTGACACATTGCGGGGTTATCCGGCTCCGGGGGTTCCGGAGCCTTCCCGTGCATCTGATGTATATAGCAAGGAAAAATGGCACCAACAACCTTCATCAAGAAAGCAGGAGATCGGCACATGGAGAACAAGCCGGCACAAAATATTCAGGACACCTTTCTGAACACGGTTCGAAAGGACAAATCCCCCATTACGATCTATCTGGTCAGTGGCGTTAAGCTGACAGGGAAAATTCGGTCCTTCGACAAGTATTCCGTGCTCCTGGAAAACAACAGCCAGGAACAATTGATTTTCAAACACGCGATTTCAACTGTGGTCAGCAACCGGAGCGTGATTCATAGCGAACACCGTCCGGCTGCTGTGTCGTCGGGCATCGGTCCGTCTGCCGTGCCGGCACCGTCGGCAACGCCGGTGACTGCGGAGCAGAGATAGCGCCGGGAGCGTCCTCGGTGGAGCGGTCTCGCCTGGCAAGCGCGACGTACAGGAACGGCAGCGCTGCAACCCAGGGAAGCAGCCGGGCTGAGCGCGCCGTCCTCGTCGAAGTGGACCTCGGGTTCCGCTCGCGTGACAACCGTGCGACCATTATGGCAGCGCGCGCTCAGAGTGTGTGTCTGGACTCTGCGGCAAGTGAATCGGTCCTTCCTTCCTCGACTACTCGAACCTCGACACACCCGCAGCGTTCCGTTGACGCCGCGCGCGAGGCCCAAGGTCTCGATGCCGAAGCATCTCTAGCCGAATTTCGCGAGCTGCTACTGAGCGCGGGCGGGCAGGTTGTCGCGGAGGTGCTGCAGCGCCGCCCGCGCCCCGATCCTGCCACGCTTATCGGTTCCGGCAAGGTAGAAGAGATTGCCGCGATTGCCGCTTCCACAAACGCGGACCTGGTTCTCTTTGATCACGACCTTTCAGCCACGCAGCTGCGCAATCTTGAGGCTGCATTGCCGTGCCGCGTGCTCGATCGGACGCAGCTGATTCTGGACATTTTTGCGCGCCACGCCCGCACGCGCGAAGGGCAGTTGCAGGTGGAACTGGCGCAGCTCGAATACATGCTTCCGCGCCTGACCGGCCGCGGCAAAGCCATGTCGCAACTGGGCGGCGGCATTGGCACCCGCGGACCCGGCGAGACGCAGCTCGAAACCGATCGCCGTCGCATCCAGCGCCGCATCGATCAGCTCAAGCGCGATTTGGAAGGCGTGCGCCGCGTGCGCCGCCAGCAGCGCCAGCGACGCGAGGCAGTCCCCGTGCCCACGGTCGCCTTGGTCGGCTACACCAACGCGGGCAAGAGCACGTTGTTCAATACCGTCACCGGCGCGCAGGTGCTCGAGTCGGCGCGCATGTTCGCCACGCTCGATCCAAAGTTGTGCGCAATCGAATTGCCCAGCCGCCGCCGGGTTCTCTTGTCTGACACGGTCGGCTTCATCCGCAATTTGCCGCATACCCTTGTCACCAGCTTCCGCGCCACACTGGAAGAAGTCGCTCAGGCCGAAGTGCTGATTCACGTCCGCGACGCCGCGTCGAGTTACGGCGACGAGCAGAAGGCGCAGGTCGAGAAAGTGCTCGGCGAGTTCGAGAGCTTATCGAAGCCGCGCATCGAGGCGCTGAACAAGATTGATCTGCTGCCGGAAGCGGAGCGGGCGGCGCTTGTGGCCCGCACAAACTCCGGTCCGCGGGATAAAAGTGCCCCCGGCGCCGGCGCTGACGCGGCAGTGGCTCTCTCAGCGCGCACCGGCGAGGGCGTAGACGATCTGCTCGCCGCTATCGACGCCGCGCTTCACTCCGATCCGATTGTCGATGCGGAGCTGCGCATTCCGCAGCACGAAGGCGCGGCGCTGGCAGCGATTGAAGCGGGAATGATTGTGCACGCGCGCGAGTATGAAGGAAATTTGGTTCGCTTGAGCGTGAGCGGGCCGGCATCGCTTGTGGGGCGCATGCGGCGGTTCCGCGTGCGCGAAAACGCCTAGAGCGTGTTTCATTGAAGGCAAGGTTGGTCAGCGCGAATTCCTCAGGGGTTAAAACCCCCGAATTTTCCTGGCCTTTTCGGCACGACTAAAGTCGTGCCCTTTCGCGAAACCATATATGTAAGAGGCTCTAGTCTTTCACTTCCTGTTTTCCTTAATGTCCAAAGGCGGTGTAAGCCGAAGAACAACCCGGCAAACCCACCCGATGAGCAAGGAAATTAAAAGGCCCAGGCAGAACCACCAGATGGTTCCACCGATCAGGAAGACGATCAATGCACTCAACGAAAACGCGTTTGACAATTTTGCGAAGAGAATAGAGATTGGGAGATCCACTAAGAAGGCCAGAAATCCCGACCAGCCGTTCCCGTCCGGCCTGAAGCTATCGAAGCAAAGCCAGACGTGGCCCACGGCGAGCAGCGATGGCGCAACAAAATACAAGGGCGTAAAAGTCTTTCTCATATCGTCCCTCGAAATCCTGGGCGGTGGTGCCTCGTGGTCTCGATTTTGATAGGGAGGAGATCACAGACTTCTGCTAACCGCGTTTCCGTCCGCCGCGCGGTGCGCCGGGCCGCGAAGCGCCACGCTTCGGGCCGCCCTTTGTGTTGCCGCGGTACTTGCCGAAGCCGCTTGGTTTACCGCGGAAGGCTGGCTTGCCTCCAAAGCTCGGCTTCGGTCTGCCCCCAGCCTCGGGGCCTTTTTCAAACCCGGCGACGCGCTCGATCTCAAGGCGTGGCTTGGCTTCGCTGTTCGACTGCGGCCGATCGGCACCCGGCTTGAAAGGTGCGCGTGGTGCACTGCCAAAGCGATTCTCGCCGCGCTCCTGCCGCGGAGCGGGGCGAAACTCCGGCCGATCGCCGCGGGGCTTAAAAGGCGCGCGCGGCGCACTGCCAAAGCGATTCTCACCGCGATCCTGTCGCGGAGCAGGGCGAAAGTCCGGCCGGTCGCCGCGGGGCTTAAAAGGCGCGCGTGGCGCACTGCCAGAGCGATTCTCACCGCGATCCTGTCGCGGAGCGCCACGAAACTCCGGTCGATCTCCGCGAGGCTTGAAAGGCGCGCGTGGCGCACTGCCAAAGCGATTCTCACCGCGATCCTGTCGCGGAGCGCCACGAAACTCCGGTCGATCTCCGCGAGGCTTGAAAGGTGCGCGTGGCGCGCTGTCAAAGCGATTCTCACCGCGTTCCTGCCGCGGAGCGGAGCGAAATTCCGGTCGCTCGCTGCGGGGTTTGAAAGGCGCACGTGGCGAGCTGCCAAAGGGTCTGTCGCTGCGTTTCTGACGCGGACCAGTTCGAAAATCGGGTCGTTCGCCGCGAGGCTTGAAGGGCGGACGTTGTGCGCCGCCGAAGCGATTCTCACCGCCTTCACGTCCCTGCGCGGGACGAAAATCCGGTCGATCGCTGCGCGGTTTGAAAGGTGCGCGTGGTTCGCTACCGAACGGCCTCTCGCCACGATCCTGTCGCGGAGCGGAGCGAAATTCCGGCCGTCCGCCGCGGGCCGGTCGTTCGAAACCCCGCCCTTTCGGCCGGTCCCGTTTCTCCGCCGCGACACCAGCTTCCTTTGGCAGCATCTTCGCAACCTTGATGCGGCGCGGTTTCATCTTGCCTTCGGCCGTCAGCCGTAGCGCGTTCACTTCATCTTCGCTGAGCTCGCGCATGTTTCCCGGCTCGACATCCAGCACCAGGGGCCCGTAGCCCACGCGGCGAATCTTCTCGGCAAAGTGTCCAATGGCCGCGAACATCTTCCTCAATTCGCGATTGCGCCCCTCGATCAGAACTACCTCGAACCATGGGTTGTCGCCTTCGCGGAACTCGCGAACGCGCGCCGGTGCTGTACGCACTCGGGCCGAACCTGGTTCGCCTTTTTCAATCGTCACGCCGCCGCGCAACCGTTCGAGTTCTTCTGCGCTCGGCTGGCCGGCGACCTTGACGAGGTACGTTTTTTCCACGCCGGAACCGGCTTTGCTGAGCAGATTGGCCAGTTCGCCATCGTTCGTCATCAGCAGCAGGCCTTCACTCAGGTAATCGAGCCGGCCGACCGGATACACGCGTTCTTTCGCATTGGCAAAGAACTCCATCACGGTGGGCCGGTGCTCGGGATCGCTGACTGTGGTCACATAGCCGCGCGGCTTGTTGAGCATAAAGTAGCGATGCCGTTCAACGCCGTGCAGCAGCTTGCCGTCCACGCGAATGTGATCGCGCCCAAGATCGGCTTTGCTGCCGAGCGCCGTCACCACCTTGCCGTTCACCATCACGCGTCCGGCGACAATCATCTCCTCCGCATGACGCCGGCTCGCAATGCCCGCTGCAGAGAGAATTTTTTGCAGCCGTTCGAGTTTTGCCGGCTGCCGCTTCGCCTGCTTGTCGGCGAGCTCTGCTTCTTCGTCCACTTCGGTATCCGATTCCGCTTGGGCCTCGTCCTCGGCTTCCTGCCGCGCGCGCTCCTCTGCTGCCGCCTGCGCCGCCTCCATCCCAGGCCCGGCTTCGAGAATTGCGTCCGAAGCCTCGACTTCCGTTTCTTCCTTGAATGCTTCGACTTCCGCCTGCGCCAGTTCCTGCTGCGCTTTCAGGTCCGCTTCACCCAAATAGCGATGGGCCTCGCCACTGGTTACGTCGCCGATGGGATCGAGCACCGGCTCGTTAAGGCGAAGCGTGGATTCCTTTTCGGCTTTCGCGCTGCGCGTCTTGCTTTTCGTCGCCGGCGCTTTGCTCTTCGCAGAGGATTTTTTCGGCGGCGTTGCGCTCTTCTTCGCCGGCGCGGGCGATTTCGCCGCCGATTTTGTGGTTTTCGGGCCGGCTGCTTTGCTTCTAGCCGCAGGTTTTTTGCTCGCGGCAACCGCTTTCCTGGCTTTGGGCGCGGATTTGGCCGCGGGTGCGGCCAAATCCGTTTTCTTCTTAACTGTCATGGGGAAACCTGTGACCTTCTGCTCACTCCGCGTCGCTGGCTGACGCATTGGAAGCGGCTTGTGTGGACTGCGCCGCGATTTCGGCCTCGTGATTCGCGCCGTTTCCATTTGTTTCTGTGCTCAGATCCGGGTTGAACTCGGCAGCAGCTTCGGCTGCCGCTTCACCGTTCGACGACTCCGGTCCAGCAGCTCCGGGCTCGGCAATCCCTGTTTCTTCCAGTTCGCTCGCCGCCATCTTCTCGAACTCTTCCATCGACGGCAGCTCGGAGACATCCTTCAGTCCAAACCGCAGCAGAAACTCGCGCGTGGTTTTGTAAAGAATCGGGCGGCCGATCACGGGCTTGCGTCCCGCGGTGACGATCAGCTTGCGCGCCAGCAACGATCCGAAAACCGCCGATGAATCCACGCCACGAATCTCGTTCACCTCCGGTGCAGTCACCGGTTGCTTGTAGGCGATGACCGCCAGGGTCTCAAGCGCGGGCAACGAAAGCTTGAGTGGCGGCTTCTGTCCCTTGATGAATGAACGCACCGCGTCGTGACACTCCGGCTTGGTTGCCATGCGGTAGCCGCCGGCAATCTCGCGGATCTCGACGCCGCGGCCATCGACGGCATAGTCGGCGACCAACTCGTCGAGCAGTTGTTTGATGATGCCCCGGGCCTCGCGGTCGCGCATCCGTGCCGCGTGCTTCGCCTTCGCCTCCGCCTGGTCGGCGTCCGGCTCAGTACCGCCGGCCTCCCGGCCGGCTGTAGCGCGGGCGTCCTCGCCCGCGCTCTCTTCCATCCCCGCGCCTTCGCCCAACTCTTCGGCAGCCCCCGCTTCCTCAACCGCGTCCGGCGCAACTTCCAGATCCGAAAGCGAATCACTCTGAAACGGTAAAGACGCATCCTCAGACGCAGCCTGTTCTTCGGCTTGCGCCTGCACCGCCGCTTCCTGCTCCGCCTTCCACTCCAGGGCCTCATCGGCAAACAGACCGGCCAGTTGCGCCAGCGTTACCGGCTCTTCCGCGGCATAAATTACAGCTTCAAGTTTGGCTTTCAGACTCATTCTTTGTTCAGCACCATTCTGTATGGTAACGGAATTGGCTGTGCTTTCGCGCGTTTGCGCGGTCACAGGGTTTTCCACACGAAAAGACGCCCAGCCGAAGCCGGACGCCTTTCCGCGACGCCGGGTCCCTATTTAGAAAATGGCGTGGAAGAACAGATAGAGAAGGCCCGAGAGCAGAGCTGCGGCCGGCAGCGTAAAGACCCACCCAGCGGCAATGGCGCGCACCGTCGACCAGCGCAGACCGCTTCCGTTGGCAGCCATGGTGCCCGCGACACCGGAACTGAGAATGTGCGTCGTGGAAACCGGCAGGCTCCAGGTATCGGCGGCGAAGATGGTCACCATGGTCACCAAGCCAGCGCTGGCGCCCTGGGCGTAGGTCATATTCTCCTTGCCAATCCTCTCGCCGACCGTGACCACGATGCGTTTCCAGCCCACCATGGTGCCCAGTCCCAGGGCCAGAGCAACAGCCACTTTGACCCAAATGGGAATGAACCTGGTGGCCTTGTCGAGCTTGCCCTGGTAGATTTTCAGCGCTACGCCCTCCTGGGCGGTGAAGGTGGAATTGTGAGACGGGTCCATGATCTTCAACGCTCGCCCGGTCAGGTACATGTCGTTGCGGATGGTGGTTTGCTGCTGCGCTGGAATGGAGCGGAGAGTGTTGTATGCGGAGACTTCGCGGTTCAGCTCGCTCACCAACTGGCTCAAAGCCTGAAGAGTGTCCGGCTGCAGTTGTTTGGTGTGAATGTAGTCGGTGACTTCGGTGCGCGCATCAGGATCGGCTGTGCCCGGCTGTACATGCCGTTCGAGAATCTGCCCCGCCTCGACGGATGCGGCGATGAAGCTCTGCACCTCCGCCGGGCTTGTGTCGTGGTTCAACGCGTAAGCCGCGGGAACTGTGCCGATGAGGATGAGCATGATGAGTCCCATGCCCTTCTGCCCGTCGTTCGAACCATGGAAGTAGCTGACGCCGGTGCAGGTGCCCACCATGAGCGCGCGAATCGGCCACGGCGGCGGCTCGTTGCCTTTCGGTGCTTCGTAGAGCGCCTGGTAGCGGAAGAGACGCTTCGATAAGAGAAGCAGGATGCCGGCCAGCGCGAATCCCAGCAACGGCGAGATCAGGAGAGCCTCCAGAACTTTGGTGACCTGGCTCCAGTCCAAACCGGAGACGCTGGCGCCGGAGGTCTTGCCGTGCGCGTTGATGAACTGGCTGGCCAGCCCCACGCCGATGATGGAACCCACCATGGTGTGCGAGCTGGATGCGGGAAGGCCGAACCACCACGTGCCCAGGTTCCATAGAATCGCGGCAATCAGCAGCGCGAAGACCATGGCGAAGCCGGTGCCGGAACTCACCTTGAGAATCAGCTCCACAGGCAAGAGCGTGATGACAGCAAAGGCTACCGTTCCCGACGACAGCAGAACTCCCGCCAGGTTGCAGATCCCCGACCACACCACGGCGATATTGCGGCGGCAAGGAGTTAGTGTAGATCACCGTAGCCACGGCATTGGCGGTGTCGTGAAATCCGTTTACGAATTCGAACCCGAGCGCGATCAACAGCGCCATGCCCAGCAGCAGGTAGGGCCACGCGCTGGTCACGGTCACGTTGTCGAGGTCTTTGGCGATGTGAACGCCGATATAGCTGAGGCCGGCCAGTAAGGCCAGCACGAAAATCCCTACGCCCATCCTGCTGGGACGGGCAGAAATCTCCGCTCAAATTGGGAGGGGGCCAGGGACGGAGACCCGGGAATGGCGTGAACTGCCGTCGCGAGATCTGCCATCAGAAATCTCCACGGCGGCCGGAGAAATTCCGGACCCGCGTGGGCCTCCTGTTTGGAAACTCAGCAACGGTGTCAGTTTTCAAATGAAATAGGGATGATTTGCGGCTGGAGAACAACGAACCCGAGATGATGACGATCATAAAACCTCAACAACGGCAGTTCATCGCAGTTGTTTACCCGGCAACGAGGAGATCAAGGCTGGGTTACAGACAAGTTTAAGCCCGGGAAGCTGGGAAATGTGGAAGACCGAGCGCTTTCTGGCGAGGCTGGGGAGAGGTCCGGCTAAATGCGATGCGCAATATACAATTTGTTTTCAGTTACTTGCAAGATGGACGGCATCCCTCCCTGGTTTTTGGGACCGTGATTGGGAAAAGCCTTGACACGTTTTTGCACGAAAAGGGGCGCTTTTCTCTTGCGAGCGCCCCCTATCCCGCTTTTTGCGAGTCACTTACTCAGGAAGTGTGAGCGTGCCCTTGATTTTGAAACTCCCCGCCACGGCAGGCGTTCCCGTGTCTGGCTGGCCGCCGCCCACAGAAACCTTGTAGGCGCCTTCGACCACAATCGGCTCGCCTGCCTCGGTCACCATGCTCAGGTCGCGTGGCTTCAGCTCAAACTGCACCGTTTGCGATGCGCCCGGATCAAGGTGCACGCGTTCGAATCCGCGCAGCGCCCGCAGCGGCGCACCGGGAACGGCAGGAAATTCGAGATAAAGCTGCGCCACTTCGTCGCCCGCGCGCGTACCGGTGTTGGTCACGGTGGCTTCGACAACCACCGGCTTGCCCGCTTCGACTGCTGACGAGGGTAGCGTTAGTTTGCTGTACGAGAACTTCGTGTAGCTGAGGCCGTAGCCGAAGGGATAGAGCGGCGTCCCAACGAAGTAGCGATAGGTGCGCCCCTTCATGGAGTAATCCTCGAATGGCGGCAGCTGGCTGACGTCCTTGTAAAACGTCACCGGCAAGCGCCCGGCTGGATTGTTCTTTCCTGAGAGCGTTTGCGCCACCGCCGTTCCACCCTCTTCGCCGGGGTACCAGGCATCGAGAATCGCATTGGCGTGAGCGTTGGCCCAGTTCACGCCGAGCGCACTTCCGTTGGTGAGCACCACTACCAGCGGCTTATCGGTGGCCGATAGGGTCTCGAGCAATTTCTCTTCTGGCTCCGGCAGGTCGAGACTGGTGCGGTCGCCGCCCTTGAACCCGGGCTCGTTCACATTCATCTCTTCGCCCTCGAGTTCGCTGGTGATTCCCACCACGGCCACGACCACATCGGCATTTTGCGCCGCCGTTACCACAGCCGGATCGACGCTGCGATCCATCTTGCCCCACATCAGCTTGAGATGCGGAGCGGCGTTCGCCGTTCTCTGATATTCGACTTCAAGCTTGTACGCCTTGCCGGCCTCGAGATGGGTTTTGCCGGTAACCGTCTCCACGCCGTGCGGATAGTTCGCGATGGTCACCAACTTGCCGTCAAGAAACACCCTGAAGAATCCATCGGTCTCGACGCCCAGATTGTAGTCTCCTGTTTCCGTGGGCGTAAGCGTTGTTTCCCAACGCACGGTGAGCGGATCGGCATTGGCCGCCGCGGCCGGCAGCGATTGCGCCGCAATATCGATCCCCGGCTCCATGCGCGTGGCCAGCGCGGCGGTTCCGTTCGTGCGCTCGCCTAGAAGTTCACAATGTTCTGGTTGAGATAAGTGGCTTTGGCTCCCGGTTGTCCATCGGTCGAGAGCAGCGCGTTGGGTACCGGCTGGGTTTGCTTGCTCAGGAACCCTGTGCCTCGAATGAATTGATGGTGTCTCCGGCGAATTCCTGCTTCAAGCCTTCCAGAATCGACACCGTGTGCGTCGGAATCCCGTTGTAATTGCCAAGCAGCATGCGCGTCTGCTCCGCGAGCGGGCCCACCACCAGAATTTTCGCCCCGGATGGTCTTCAGAGGCAGTGTGCCGTCGTTCTTGAGCAGGACCATCGACTCGTTGGCCAGCTTGAGCGCCAATGCGCGATGCTCGGCGCTGTCCAGTTCGCTCGCGGCAATCTTCGTGTAGGGAACCTGTTCGGGCGGATCGAACATACCCAGTTTCATGCGCGCCGTAAACAGCCGAACCAGCGCGGTGTCGATCGCGCTCTCCTTCAGGTAGCCGTCTTTCACGGCATCGAGATAGGGCTTGTAGTCGTGGTCGTCCGTCACCTTGGCGCGGAAATCGATGCATTCGTTGTCCATGCCGCGCGTCAGGCTGATGGCCACCGCCTGCTCCACGCTGGGCTCAAATTTGTGGCCGTTGGCGATGTCTTGCACCGCGCCGCAATCGGAAACCACGTAGCCCTTGAAATCCCACTTGCCGCGCAACTGGTTTTCAAGCAGAAACTCATTCGCGCACGCCGGCTGCCCGTTGATGCTGTTGTAGGCGCACATCACACTATCGGCTTTGGCCTCCGTCACCGTGGCGCGAAATGCCGCGAGATACGTGTCGAGTTCATCGTGCTTGCTCACTTGCACGTCGGCCGAGTGGCGCGTGGGCTCCGGCCCCGAGTGCACGGCGTAGTGCTTGGGCGTCGAGATCGCGCGATAGTAATGCGGGTCGTCGCCCTGCATCCCGGTGACGAACGCCACACCCATGCGCGCGGTGAGAAATGGATCCTCGCCGTAGGTTTCCTGGCCGCGTCCCCAGCGCGGGTCGCGAAAGATGTTGATGTTCGGCGCCCAGAAATCGAGGCCGTGAAAAATCACACTGTTGCCGTTCGCGTCGATGGATTGCGCATGCACCACTCGCGCCTCGGTGCTGATGTCGGTGGCCATCTGGTGGATGCCCTCGGGATCGAAGGTCGCGGCCAGAGCGACGGGCTCGGGGAATTCCGTAGTTCCGTTGGTTGCGACGCCGTGCAGCGCCTCGCTCCACCAGTCGTATGCCGGCACGCCCAACCGCGAAATGGCTCGCGCCTGGTTCACCAGCTGGCTGGCTTTTTCTTCGAGCGTCATGCGCTTCACCAGGTCCGCGGCGCGTTGCTCCGCCGGAAGACTCGAATCAAGGTATGCGGGCTTTCCGGTTTCCTGCGCCCAAAGCGCCCCCGCTGCGCCCAATCCCAGCAAAGCTCCCGCCATCACACGCAATCCAAACATTGTCATCGTCTCCCGCACGAGGCAGACCGGTCGCGCCGCAGGATGCAACGGCGCAGACACTACTGCCCTCAGGGGCCAACTTTAATGCGCGATTTGCTCATGTGTCAACCGAGCGAGGGCTTGAAAAATCGTTTTATATAGGGGTTTTTGCGTTCGGCGCTGCGATATGACTTCCGTACCCCAGCGTCGCCTGGGGTGCCGTGCCCCATCCTTTCGCGCATTTTTGCGAAAGGGTGGGATCGCACAAACCTCAACTCACCGCTTTCAGCCCAGCACGAAAAATGGGTGGAGAAATAACCTTAGTCCGCTGCTTCCTCATGGTGGGGTGCGTGCACAATCCGCATCAGCGTGCCGCCGTCCAGCCAGTTCAACTCGCAGCGCTCGCAGTCTTCCATCACCACGTGGCCGCCGCCGTAGTAAAAGTGCGTGTCCATGGCGTGATGGCACTGCGGGCACTCGAGCTTCCGGTTCACGTCAATGGCATCATCGGCTACGGGAATCTCGGTGCCGGGATGTGCGGAGCGCATCTGCGCGATCAGCGCTTCGAACGCGCCCATCGGCACCAGCATGCCGTGGCACTTTTTGCAGGAGCGGATGGGCACTCCGCCCAGAGTTGCATCCCACAGCGGAGCCGCGCACGTCGGGCAGGGCAGTTCCTGAAGCTCGTCGAGATACTGCACACCCTGGTCGTCCGGCGCGACAGAACAAACGCTGTTGCAGTAATCGCAGCGCAGGCTGATGAGCCCGGCCGTCACGTGCATCGGCGCTCCGCAGGAGGGGCAGTTCATTGCGGCTGTCCGCACTCAGGACAGAACTTCGCTCGATCCGGCATCGTCTTGCCACACTCGATGCAGAACTTGGTTCCCGCGGCGGGCGCCGCAGCCGCAGGCCCCGTTGCGACTCGCGCTTGTCCCGGCCCCGTCTGTCCGGGCATTGCCTGTCCCATGAGAGCCTGTGCCATGGCCGCGCCCGCGCCCAATCCCACGCCCATGCCTGCCGTGCCGCCCGTGTTTTGCGCAGCCTCTTCCAGCGATTGGGCGGCTTCAAATTGGGTGAGCCGGCCCAGGTCTCCTGCCATGTTCACACCGATGCGCTGGTCCATCACCTTTTGCAAGTCCTCTGGCAGCGACACACTGGCCACCACAAACTGGTTCAGTTCCAAACCGAGAGCCGCAAAGACGGGCTTCACGTCGTTGGTGATTTTATCGGTGAGCGCGCCCAGGTTCGCAGCCATATCGACAAACGAGATCTCACTGCCGGCAAAGATGGCAGTGAGCCGGCCAATGATGGTGGTGCGCAACTGCCCTTCCAGGTCCGCGGCAAACACCGCCTCGCGCGTGCCCGTCACTTCGGTAAAAAATTTGCGGGGATCGACGATGCGATAGGAGTAATTGCCGAAGGCGCGCATACGCAGCATGCCGAATTCCTTGTCGCGCGTCGTGATCGGCTCCGGCGTGCCCCACTTCTGGTCGATCTGGAGGCGCGTGGAGAAAAAGTACACGTCCGATTTGAACGGTGACTCGAAGTCCTTGCTCCAGTTCATGAGGTCGGTCAGGACGGGCAGGTTGCGCGTGTTCAGCGTGTGCAATCCCGGCGCCAAGACATCCGCGATTCGGCCTTCGTTTACAAACAGAGCCAACTGCGACTCGCGCACCGTCAACTGACCGCCGTTTTCAATCTCCATGTCCTGCATGGGATAGCGGTACGAGAGCACATCGTCGCCATCCTCATTCCACTGGATGACCTTAATAAACTGCTTGCTGATGAAGTTGGCCAACGCCATATTCGTCACCTCGGACGCGATGTTAGCACCGCTCCTCGCGTGCAGTAACTCCCACGTTGGTAACAGGGAATCACCCGTCCGTTGCTTTGCTCTCGGGCGTAGCGCCGGTCTCCTGACCGGCTGTAGTGCGGGTCTCCAGACCCGCGCGAGCCGGCGACCGTCTCCGCCCCGTAGGGCCGGCCGAATCTGAGTCTGAATTCTCGAGGGGCGTTAGAAAGCTAGAAGCTGCCTCTAAAAAAATCCCCCAACCCAGCACGCTCCGCGTGCGCCGCCATCTGCGTCTGAATGGTGAGCGCCAACTCCAGCGCCGCGCGTCCCTGCCGCGCCGTCACCCGCGGCGGCCGGCGCGTCCGCACCGACTCAAGGAAGGAAAGGATTTCGAGCTTCAGAGGCTCGCCCGGAGTTATTTCCGGCTTGACGAAACTCAATCCGGACGTGGGGCTCAAGCCAGGGACCGATCCGCCGTGCGCTTCGGCGTGTTTCCCGGCCAGCCCCTTGGCAATCTCCTTCAGCTTTTCCGGATTGTTCTTCGCGGCGAGCACCTTCATCATGAGCCCGGCCGGAATCTTGCCGGATGCGACAAGCGTCTGAATCACTGAAGCATCGAGCTTGCCGGTTTTCAGGAATTCCGCGGCGGCTCGCGCCATTGCCTCATTCGGCGAACCTTGTCCAGAAACATCCTCCACTGCGGGTGGGTCATCGATGCGGATCACCAGCACATCGCGCCGCGCGTAGTCGATCGACACATACTGCCGCGGCTCGAAGAAACGCAATTTCCGCACGCGCTCCGTGGACACGCGCGACGCCGTAAAGTTGGCCACGCAACCCGACTCGAATTCCACGCGCACGTTCGCAATGTCCACTTTCGGCGAGAGAATCGGCAGCCCTACCGCGCGCACCTCGCGAACCGGGGATTTGGCAAAGGTGAGCACGATGTCAAGATCGTGAATCATCAGGTCGAGAATCACGTCGACGTCCAGTGCGCGCGGCGTGAATACGCTCAGACGGTGCGCTTCAAAAAACATGGGCCGCGTCAGACTCGGTTCCACGGCCATCACCGCCGGGTTGAAGCGCTCCAGGTGTCCCGGCTGCACAACGCGGTTTTTCTTTTCCTGAATTTCGATCAGGTCGTCCGCTTCGCGCAAGTTGGCCGCGAGCGGCTTTTCGATAAGCAGATCGAGCCCCGCGTCCAACAGCTCCCGCGCCACCTCGTAGTGCCTGACCGTGGGCACCGCCACGCACGCCGCATCGAGCTTCAGGTCCGTCTTGAGCAGTGCATCGGCGCTTGCGAACACCGGAATGCCGTATTGCTTCGCGGCTTCATCGGCGCGCGCCGCATCGGGATCGACCGCCGCAACCAGGGCCACGCCCGCGCGCTCGGTCTCAAGCTCGCGCAGCACACGCAGATGATTGCGCCCGAAAACTCCTGCGCCTGCCACGGCCACGCGCAATTGTGCTTCGCCTGCGATTTCGCCGCCTCTTTCTCTTAGCCTTTTCCTTCCACGGCCTTCAGGCAGCGGCTATAGAGCTCGAGCAACTGGCTCACGTGCTCCTCGGGCTTGGGGGCGCTGGCGCCGCTGAAGCCCGTGGAAGGAGTTGCCAGTTTGCCCACGCCCGCCGTGCCCGCCACAAACTTCATCAGGTCAAGTGCGATGTCTTCGTTGCGCCGGGCTCCAAGCCCTGCGCTCGTCAGTGTGTCCATAAGCAAATTCTCCGAAGTCCGATGCTACCAGATCAAGCGCATATCGTTGGTGGGCGGCCGCCTTCCCCGCTCGCGCATGCGGCGCCGGGCCGTATGCGTCGCCTGAAATCAATTCATACTCACCCGGTTCACTCCGTTAATCTCTTATCAGGATGTCCCTCGCCTACATCGCGCTCGGCGCCAACATTCTCAGCCCTGCTGGACCTCCTGAGGCCACCCTCGCCGCAGCCGCCGAGCGCCTGGCCGCTCTTGGCCGCATCGCCGCGCGCTCCTCGCTCTACTCCACCGCGCCCGTCGGATTCGAAAATCAACCCCGCTTCGTGAACGCCGTGATCGCCCTCGAAACGCATCTTTCGCCACAAGAACTGCTGGACGGCCTTCTCACAATCGAATTCTTCTTCGGCCGCGATCGCGCCGCGAGCCCGCCCAACGGCCCGCGCACGCTCGATCTCGACATCCTGTTCTATGGCGATATAGTTCTTTGCGAGTCCGCCCTTGAAATCCCACACCCGAGCCTTGCCGGCCGCGCCTTCGTTCTCGTGCCGCTCCACGAAATCGCGCCCGATCTCCGCCATCCCCGCTCCGGAAGAACCGTGGTGGAGATGCTGCGGTCCCTGCCTGATCATGCTGCTCCGAATGCGGTTGCCAAGATCGAATCCGGCATCTGGACCGATACGACGGTTCGCTAAAGCATTTCTCCTTCGGATGCGCCTCGAAGCCTCGTCGCCCAAGTTGCGATTTTCTCAAAAAATCGCAACCTCGCACGCCGCATGGAAGAGCAATGTTCGAAGGAGAAATGCCATAAAATCAATCAGTGACTCAACCTTTCCAACTCCTGGCCGAAACTGCCGCCGGCGGCCGTCGCGGACGTCTCAGTCTTCCGCATCAGACCGTGGAAACGCCGGTCTTCATGCCGGTTGGGACGCAGGGAACTGTCAAAGCCGTCCCGCAGGACGCTCTCGAATCGCTGGGCGCCGAGATCATTCTCGGGAACACCTATCACCTTTACCTGCGCCCGGGACACGAGGCCATCCGCCGCATGGGCGGCCTGCACAAATTCATGAGCTGGCCGCATGCCCTGCTCACCGACTCCGGGGGCTTTCAGGTTTTCTCGCTCAACGAGTTGCGCAAAGTGAGCGATGACGGCGTGCGCTTCCGCTCGCATCTCGATGGAAGTTCGCACTTTTTTACTCCCGAGCATTCGATCGATGTGCAAATCGCGCTGGGCGCGGACGTCTGCATGGCTTTCGACGAGTGCACGGAGTATCCCGCCTCGCGTCCTCGTGCCGAAGAGAGCCTGCGCCTTACCATGGCGTGGGCGCGCCGCTCGCTCGATCACTTCCGCGCCCATCGGCACGAGGTTCCCTGGCACGAATCAGTACCGCCGGTCTCCCGACCGGCTGTAGTGGGGGCGTCCACGCCCGCACCGGAAGCCGGTCAGAAGCAATCCCTCTTCGCGATTGTCCAGGGCGGCATGTACAAAGACCTCCGCCGCCAGAGCGCCGAGCGCCTCGTGGAAATGGATTTCGACGGCTACGCCATCGGGGGCTTGAGCGTGGGCGAGCCGCGCGAATTGACGCTCGAGATGATTGCCGAAACCCTGCCGTTGCTGCCCAAAGACAAACCGCGGTACGTGATGGGCGTAGGCTACCCCGATGAGATCGAGCACTACGCGCGCATGGGCGTGGACATGATGGATTGCGTGCTGCCTACGCGCGCTGCGCGCCACGGATTACTATTCACCAGCGAAGGCCGCATCAGTATCAAGAACAAACAGTACGCCGAAGACCAGAACCCGCCCGATCCCTTGTGCGATTGCATGGTGTGCCGCCGCTATTCACGCGCCTACCTGCGCCATCTGATGCACGCCGGCGAAGCGCTCTCTGGAACGCTGAACTCGATTCACAATCTCGCGTTTTATCTCGGCATCATGCGCCGCGTTCGCGACTCGCTTCAGTCGGAACGCGCCACGCCGGGTCTGGACCGCTGACGGTTGCGAACAGTGGACTAAGAACTGTGAACTTCGAACTGTTTCTACGACGGCGCCATCGGATAGTTCAGATTGAACGGAAACACCAGCTCCGCCTCGGTGGCCACGGGATTTCCGTTGATCGTCGCCGGATGGAAGCGCCACGACTTCACCGTGTCCAGAACAATTTGATCGAGCCCGTTGCCGATGCCTTTCACCAACGTGGCTTCCAGTACATCGCCCGCTGCGCTCACCTTCACGTCCACCACGACTTCCTGATTTGAATGGGGAAGCAGGGAGCGGTCGGAAACCGGCGGATGCGGCGAGAAGACGGGGAAGGCGGGGTCGGCGTTTTGCTGATCGGCTCCGCTGCCCGCCACTCGAGTGTCGGGCGCCGCCACCGGTTGCCCCTGCGCGGGCACGAGGTTCCGGTTCATGGTGAGGTCAGTCGCCTGCTTTGTCTCCTGGGGATGTTTCCTGCGGCCGTCGGGCGCATCCGACCTCGGAGCCCTGGTCCCGCCCGCGACGAGCAGCATGGCCGGATAAATGGTGACCGGCTTCTGCTCCAGATTCACCTTGGCCACTTGCGCTTTCCGCCGGTGTTCCACCATGAACACGCATACCGAAATCACAAGATGCAACGCGGCCGACAGGATGAGGAATCGCGCGATGCCTTTGCGAAGTTCCGCTGCGACGCCCATCCCGCCTCCGGGTTGCAAGTGTGTCATTGATATAGACGCGCGGAGGCGCCAAATCGCCTCAAATCGCTGTTCCCAGCAACTGCTTGAGGGCGGCCACGTACTCGGTGAGCGCTGCGCGGCCGGCATCAGTCATGCGGTAGAGGGTTTGCGGCTTGCGCATCACAAACCGCTTCTCCACCGTCACGTAGCCGGCTTCTTCGAGCTTTGTCAACTGCGCGCCCAGGTTGCCATCGGTCGAGCCGGTTTTGCCGCGCAGCCAGGTGAACTCCGCCTCGTCGACCCCCGAAAGCAGCGAGAGCAGCGCCAGGCGCAGCTTCCCGTGAATCACGGGATTCAGCTCTGGCAGTTCAGGCATGCACCACCCCGTTCTGTTTGCGGCGCTGCGATTCCAGGAACATGGCGTAGATGCCGAAAACAATCTGGCAGAAGAACGTAGCTGCAAGAAACGCAATCCCAGCCTGGTTATCGGTGCCAAAACACGCAGCCACAGTTGACCCGAGCCACACCACCGCACAGGCAAACTGCATCTTCCACTTCAGAATGATCGCCGAGGTCATATTGGCCACTCCCAGCATCCCGCCGATGATGGCCACGAACACATGCAGGTCGTATCGGCCGCTCAGTCCCAGCGACATCAGTACGATAAAAAGCGATATCCCCATCGCCGCCCATATCGCCCCAATGGCTCTTCCCAGCGTGGTCGGCGGCTGGCCCTTCTTCATCCGGGAAATCGTCACTCCGGTGGCAATGCTGGCTGCGATCATGGTCACCGGCCATGCGAGAAGGTGCTGAGCCCAGACCGGTCCGCCAACCAAGCCCGAAGACCAAGCCGTGGCCACCAGGTACGCCACACCCCACAACACAAACGTCCATCCCCAGCGCGCGGTCCGTTGCCGGCCCTCGGCCATCATGCTTTCAATCAACCTCACCCGCTCGGCAAGATCCTTTCCATCCATTTCGTCCGTCATGTGCAACCTCCTTTTCGTGTTGAATTGGTTTAGAGATGTCTTCTACACAGAGAACTCTATAATATAGAGTACTGAGAGTCAAGAAAAATCTTTAGATTGACTAAAGCCGTTTGGAATCAAGGAGAAACTGCCAGCACTGCGTCAAGGGTTGCGCGCTACGGGGTGGGTGCTGCGGGCGTATCGGCTCTCAAGCGCTGCAATAACGCGATCTAGAACCTCACACCAATCGCCGGGACGTGACTGCCGAAAGAGCCGCGCCGATGGATACCACGGGCTGGCCTCGGTTTCCTGCATCCAGCGCCAGTCTGCCAGGTGCGGCAGCAGAATCCACACTGGCTTGTTCACGGCGCCGGCAAGATGCGCAACGCAGGTGTCGGTGGTGATCACAAGATCGAGGCCCGCAACCAGCGCCGCGGTGTCGGCCAGATCTTCGTCGCGGCTCGATCCATCGCAAACACAAACGTCGCCGGGCAGAGCTGCCAATTGTCCCGCCGCGTCGCCCTTCTGCAGCGAGATCCAACGTGCATTCATCGTCGCATTCACAGCGCGAACGAGCGGCAGCAGTGTTGCCAGGCGCATGGACCGCGCGCGGTCGGCCTTGTAGCGCGGGTTGCCGGCCCAGGCGAGGCCGATGCGCAATCCATCTTCTCGGCTGGGGAATGGCGCACCGGGAAACTGCGCCAACTTCTCGGCGGCGGTTCCCAAGTCCGCACCAAGATACGCGCCCTGCCACGGGACAGTTTCAACCCTTGTGCGAAACACTGCGGGCAAACTCAGCAGCGGGCACTCCAAATCGAATTGTGGCGGATCAGCGCCCAGCACCGCCGTCTCTGCGAACCCGGCGCGCACCACGGCGAGCGATCGCATCAAGCGCTCAGCAGCGGGTTGTACCTGCAGAACGGGCACGCCGCCGCGCGCCGCCACCAGCGCCGCGTAGCGGCAGAACTGAATAGTGTCGCCAAGTCCCTGCTCGGCGTGGAGCAGCACGCGCTCTCCATGCAACTCCTCGCCGTGCCAGCGCGATTGTTTGAAGAAGCGCAACCGCCGATGCACCTCGCGGAATTGCCAGCGGGCCTCGTAGCCGGTCCAGCCGCGCTCCCAATCGCCCCCGCGCAACTGCGTCAACGCCAGGTTGTATGTGGCGCCCGCGCTCGAGGGATCGCGTTCGACAGCGGCCTCATGCGCCGCGAGCGCTTCCTCCATGCGGCCGAGATCGAGCAGGGAATTACCGCGATTCGAAGCCGCCGCGCGATTGCCCAGCGCCTCGGCCCGTTCGAACATTTCTACGGCTTCGGCGAATCTGCCGTCCAAATGCAACAAGATTCCGTGCAAATTCACGGCCTCGTCGAAATCCGGATTGCGCTCGAGCGCCCAGCGCAGCCAACCCCACGCGCCGGCAACATCCCTCTCCGCGACACGAAACTGGCACCACGCGACCAGCGTCTCCACTTGCGACGGGTTCAGTGCGAAAGCCTTGCGCAGATAGGCTTCGGCAGCTTCCGTGCAGCAACGCTCGCGCTCCAGGGCGGCAAGATTGAGCCAGCCAGAAACCAAGTCCGGCCGCAGCCTGATGGCGCGGCGCAGCGCGGCTTCGGCAAACAAGTCTTTTCCCTGCTCCCGCAAAAGACTGCCCAGGTTAATCCAGGCCGCCGCAAAGTCCGGCCGTGCGGCCACAGCGCGCCGGTAGCGCGTCTCCGCTTCCTTAGTGCGTCCCAGACGGGCCAGCGCAAATCCTGCGGCGAACTCGCCCTCCGCCAGGCGCGGGCGCAACTGGAGAGCGGCCTCGTACTTTTCGAGCGCCTCTTCATTCCGCCCCATGTATGCGTGCGCATTGCCGAGGCCCAGATGCGCCGCAATCAGCGTAGGCCTGCGCTTGAGCGCGAGCTCGAATTCAGCTGCAGCTTCTTCCGGCCGGCCAGCCGCAATCTTCAATTCGCCCAATCCCAAGCGCGCCAGCGCATTCATCCCTTCGAGCCGGATTGCGTACTCGTAGGCATTCTCCGCTTCCCCATGCCGCTCAGCGGCCTTCAAAGCCTGCCCCAAAGCGACCCATGCCGCCACCAAGCCTGGCGCGGAAGCTACCGCGGCAGAAGCCATCTCAACGGCAGCCTCGGTCTGGCGGCTGGCCAGCGCCACCAGGCACATCCCCACCAACGCCACGGGTTGCGTGGGATTCTTCCCGAGCACGAGCTGGTAGCCGCGCGCGATCTCAGTCAAGGGGCCGGAAAGCCCGGCCGATGGCTCTCGACCAACTAGCTCGCGATTTGAGGCGCGCGCGGGCTTTCCCTTGCGCTGCGCAGTTTCGGCCGTCTCCACCATTTATCGCAGCCGCCTCACTGCAGGCAAATTGTCGAAAATGCCGGTCATGCATTGAACATTAGTTCCGCGTAGATCGGACCTCAAGCACGATGCGCGATGCACACAGGCAAGCCAGGACGGAAATTCCCATCGTTTCCGCGCGTTCTGATTCGGAACAGAAAGACGGCGCGCGCCGAATGGCCTTCCGAATGCCGGATTATGATCGTCGTGTGCATACCCACACGAATCTGGGCGACATTCTAGCCAACGCCATCACGCATGGGATCGGCGCCGCGCTCGCCATTGCGGGAGCCGTCTATCTTATCGTTGCTTCCACGCGCGGCTCGTCGCGGCTCATTGTCAGTTGCGTGGTTTTTTCGGGCTCGCTGGTGCTGGTCTATCTCTGCTCCACGCTCTATCACTCGCTGGTGCGCACCCGTGCCCGTTCTGTCTTTCGTATACTCGATCACTCTTCCATTTACTTGCTCATCGCTGGCACGTACACGCCGTTCACGCTCATTTCTCTGCGCGGCCCCATGGGATGGACTCTCTTTGGCATCGTGTGGGCGCTGGCTGTGGCCGGCGTGGTGGCCAAAAGCGTCGCCATGGATCACTTCACGGGAGGTTTCCTCGCTGTTGCCTCCACGGCCATTTACCTGATTCAGGGCTGGCTGGTGATTTTTGTGGGGCGATCGCTCATCCATGCCATCGGCTGGCACGCAGCGTACTGGCTGGCTGCCGGCGGCCTTGCGTACACGTTGGGCGTTGTGTTTTTCGCGCTCGACCGGATCCGCTACTTTCACGCTACGTGGCACGTCTTCGTGCTCGCCGGAAGCATCGCCCACTACTGCGCGATCCTGTTCTACGTGGTCCCGGCGCGCGCGTAACAGAAGCCGACAAACAGCGCCTAGGGCTCTCTGATCCCTGTTCCCTGATCCCTGTTCCCCGTATTTTGCCGGTTGGTGAGCGGCTCTTTCGTAAAGCGTCCGCGCAACTGGTTCACGGCCACCACCCAGGGCACGGCGACGGAAAAGGCAAATCGGGCCAGCACGGCCTTGACGCCAAAACGGACTAGCTGTCGTCCATCGCGGTGAAAAGCAAACCACGATTCCAGCACGAGAACCACCAGCAGAGGAACAACGGTCCAGCGCAGACTCGCGAGCGCCAGCACCTCCAGCAGGCAACGCGCGGCGTTGCGCAAGAGTCGGCTGCCGCGCACGCCCGCCTGGCCGTCGCTGATGGCGTAGCGGGCCATCTGGTGGCTGGCTGAACGGAAGGTGTTTCCCGGCCGGTAATGCGCTTTGGCGTTCGCAATGAAGGCGGGGTCTGTCAGCCGCCGCGCCTCGAGATCAAACAACGTATCTTCGCCGACCAGCACCTGCTCGGGAAATCTGCCGATGCGCTCCCATAGCTCCTTGGTAAACGCCATCGATCGCGCGGTGCACGACTTGGTGGGCTCCGTGGGCGAGAGGCGAATGCTGAAGAACGGCGCCGAGGCCACGTCCCACACCGTACACCCGCTGGCGTCAAGACACGACCCGCCCAGCGCGTACTCCGCCTCGCCGGCAAGCAGCGGGGCAGTTAGATTCTGAAGCCAATCGGGCGCATAGGTGCAGCCGGCGTCGGCGCAGGCAATGATGTTGCGATTTGGCAGCTTTGATACGCCACATTGCGCCCGCGCGAAACCGGCCCAGCCGAGAATTTCAGGCTGCAGGTTTCGTCGCGGATCGCCACCAGGCGCGCATCTTTCGCTGCCGCGGCTTCAAGCCACTCCCAGGTGCCGTCGGTCGAGCCGCCGTCGACGACGATGACTTCCGCCGCCGGAGGAACCTGCCCGAGCAGGCTCGACACCACTCTGCCAATGTCTTCGAATCTCGTTGAGTTCCGTTACCACGACACTGACAGGCTGCATGAGGGCAGTATAGCGACCCGGATTTCGCTGCCGCGCGGCGCTCCCCGCTGTACATTGACCCCACTCCCGGTTTGACGATAAAATCAAATGGTTTGGCGATGCACCCCCGTTGCGGGTGCGCGGGATGTTTTGAGGGCTCTCCGCCCCGGCTTGTGCGGCCGCCTCCCGATGCAGTTACCGTCTGTATCCGCCCCCATCGAGCACACGGATTTGGGTTACGCGCCGGGCCGCGAGGCCTGAGCGAGAGAGGTTTTGTTATGTACGCAGTCATTCGCACCGGGGGCAAGCAATATCGCGTGGCTCCGGGAGATGTGTTGAAGATCGAAAGCGTGACCGGCGGTCCGACCGTTGAGTTCAGCGACGTGCTGGCGGTTTCCGGCGAGCCGGGAACCCTGGCCAAGCCGGCGACGGCCAAGGTGACGGCGGAGGTTGTGGGCGAGGGTCGCGGCGACAAGATCCTGGTCTTCCACTTCAAGCGCAAGAAGCAGTACAAGAAGCTGCAGGGACACCGGCAGAACTTTACCGAGGTGCGCATCCAGGCCATTGAGGCCGACGGCGTGACCTACGCCGCTAAGTAAGCGGCATTTGAAATTCATTTGCTCTAAGAGCTTCGGTCTTGCACGGAAGAAGCCAGGGGCTGGAAGCTAGCAGCTAGAAGCTGCTTTTCAGAAGGGAATTCGGCAATGGCACACAAAAAAGGTGGAGGCAGCTCCACAAATGGACGGGATTCAAACGCGCAGCGGCTGGGCGTAAAGGCCTTTGCCGGTGAGTTGGTAACTGGCGGATCCATCATCTCGCGGCAGCGCGGCACGCGCATCAAGCCGGGCCCCAATGTGGGCATTGGCTCCGACGATACGCTTTTCGCCAAAGTAACAGGCCGGGTGGTGTTCACAGACCGCGGACGCCGCGGACGCTTCGCCTCGATCGAGCCAGCGACGGAGTAACAAGCCGCCAATCAAGACCAACGATAACTTTTTCTCTAAGACTAAAGGCCTCGGCAATCGCCGAGGCCTTTAGTCTTTCTATTCCCTACTCCCTGTTATTCCCTATTCCCTGTTCTTACGTCTCGGACTCGCGGCCCTTCATGTTCCGCGCCAGCACCCTTTCAACCACATGCTCCACATCGGAAAGGAAGAAGCTGTTGGCAGGTTGCTGCACGGCGACCCTGGTTCCAGTGTGGCCCAGTGCGGATGCGATTTCGTTCCAGCGATAGATCGTCGAGTTCGCCGGCATCAGGATCGGCTTGCGCACGGGTTCCGGCAGAACGCAGTAAGTCATCCAAATGGCCAGAGTGGCCAGAATCAACGCCTCGTAGATGAATTCGACCGGCGCGTTGTACGAAACGACGTGGGAGATCCATGAAGCGACAATGAAGTCGCCCGAGGACAACACGCCAAAACCAAGGGCAATGCCGAAGGAAAGATCGCGTACCGTGAGGCGCAGCGCATTCATGCTCAAACAGAGGAAAGCCAGCAGGCACAGCTCCAGAACGCTGACCGAATGCATGAGGCCGTAGGAAATGTCTGGGATGATGCGTAGGCCCCTGTTCGTGTAAGAGATCGACGACAGGCTCACAATCACCGAAACCACAGCTGCCCAGCGAAAGATCACGATGGCGAGCTTTGTGATGCCGGGGAACGCCGCCAGCGCGGAGCGAAAGACCTCAATGCAGATGAAGAACAGCAGGGCGGCGGTCGCGAGGTAGGTCGCAAAGAAACCGAAATAATAGACTTTATGCAGAGTGGTACTGAGGACATGGTCCTCGGTCAGTAATGCCTCGCGGAGGACGAAGAACAGGATTGGCGTAGAGATCGCGCGCAGGATCAGGTAATAGCCCATCGCCGGGAAGCGGCGATGCAGCCCTTTGCTCCAGAAAAAGTAAGCGAGCGCGGCCCACAGGAGAAACTCGCCCGCATTCATCGCCGACATTGCGAAGTTCAGTTGCATTAGGCTATGGTGCAGTTCCGATGCTCGCACTCAGGATAGCGCCAATCAGCCTTAAGACCCAAACACAAAAGGGTAATGCGTTGCTGGCACTTTCGTGCTAGGTAGCCAGTGCAGCAACGCGCCCAGAGAAATATCAGCGATTCGATGCCGTCTGCACCAGGCAGGTTCCGTCCGACGAGCAAGGCAGCGGAGCCGGAAGATCGAGGGGCCCGGGACCGTTCGCGGTCACAATTGGGCGCCGGGAGTTTGTCGATGAGGTGGCGGGAGTATAGGAGGCTGCGGCCAGGCCAGCGATAGCGACGATCAGGGCGAACATGCGAATAGCACTTTTCATCTTTAGTAACCTCTCGGGTTCGATTTAGAAAAAGAATTGTCTCTTTCTGAGAAGAAATAGTATCGTAGTTCTCAGTATAAGTCTAGTTTTTTCATAAGTTTAGATAAGTATAACGAGAGATGGGTACTAACGTCATATCTAGAAATGGTCCCGATGTCCTTGGTAACCACGTGCACGTCTTTGTCCCGCCCCTTTTTCTAGAGGTGCCGCATGGTAAAATAAGCCTAGGCAAACGGGCTTGATCACCTCGGCTTTTCAAGTGGTTAGAGCGGTTCCTGAGTTGACCTGCCCCGCAGCGAATGGTGGCGTTTACTTCCACCTCACAGACGAAAACCTGCCTGTGGGGGCCCGGTTCGGAGAACGACACTCGGCAACCCGGCTCCTGCGTTCCGCAACTCTGGAATCGCTGTAGTCGCTCTCCAACGTCCGGAAAACTTCTCCGGTGACCCTCGATTTGGCAAACCTTGCGATCGGAATTCTATGGCGACTGAAGTTCTGAGCAGCAGTTCCATGCAGCACGGCGACAACGATAGCTACACTGGCGAGAACATTAAGGTGCTCGAAGGCCTTGAAGCGGTACGTTTGCGCCCGGCCATGTACATCGGCTCGACTGGCGAAATGGGGCTGCATCACCTGGTCTACGAAGTTGTCGACAACTCCGTGGATGAGGCGCTGGCGGGCTACGCAAAAAAGATCGACGTCGTCATTCATGTGGACAACTCCATCACCGTTGTGGACGATGGCCGCGGCATTCCCGTGGACATGATGGATCTGCCAGGCGGCGAACGGTTGCCCGCCGCACAAGTGGTGCTCACCAAGCTGCACGCAGGCGGCAAATTCGACGCTTCAACGTACAAGGTTTCCGGCGGCCTGCACGGCGTAGGCGTGAGCTGCGTGAATGCATTGAGCGAGGAGTTCGAGGTGGAGATCTGGCGTCCCGAAAAGCCGGGCGAGCAGAGCCACACCTACGAGCAGAGCTATTCGAAGGGCATTCCCACTTCGAAATTGTTGAAGACCGGCACCAGCAAGCGCCGCGGCACCAAAGTACACTTCCTGCCCGACAAGTCCATCTTCGTTACCGCCGAGTTCAACTACGACACGCTCGCGCAGCGCCTGCGCGAGATGGCCTTCCTCAACAAGGGCCTGGAGATTACGCTGACCGACGAGCGCACCGCCGACCCGAAAACCGGGGAAGCGCGCCGCGCCGAATTCCGCTACGCCGGCGGCATTGCTGAGTTCGTCAAGCATCTCAATCGCGGCAAGAGCCTGCTGCACGACAAGCCCATCGTCATGGAGGCGTCGCGCGACGGCGTTGAGATCGACATCGCGCTGCAGTACAACGACAGCTATTCCGAGACGGTATTCAGCTTCGCCAACAACATCAACACCGTGGATGGCGGCACGCATCTTTCCGGATTTCGCGCGGCGCTCACGCGCACCATCAACTTCATCGGCCAACAGATGGGCCTCTTCAAAGATCTAAAAGAAAGCCTGAGCGGCGACGACGTGCGCGAGGGCCTGGTGGCCGTGGTCAGCGTGAAGCTATCGCAGCCGCAGTTCGAAGGCCAGACCAAGGGCAAGCTCAACTCCGACATCGCCGGCACCGTGCAGGCCTTCGTGAACGAGCGCCTGGGCATGTTTCTCGAGCAGAATCCTCCTGTGGCGCGCCGCATCATCAACAAGGCAATTGAAGCTGCCCGCGCGCGCGAGGCGGCCCGCAAGGCGCGCGACCTCACGCGGCGCAAAGGCGCGCTCGATGGCGGCGGCCTGCCCGGTAAATTGGCGGATTGCAGCGAGCGCAATCCCGAGCGTTGCGAACTCTACCTTGTCGAGGGCGAATCGGCCGGCGGCACAGCCAAGCAGGGACGCGATCGCAAATTCCAGGCCATCCTGCCGCTCAAGGGCAAGATTCTGAACGTGGAGAAGGCGCGCTACGACAAGATGCTCGGGCACGAGGAAATCCGCGCCATGATCACGGCGCTCGGCTGCGGCATCGGCAAAGACGATTTCGATCCGGCCAAGGTCCGCTACGGAAAAATCATCCTCATGACCGACGCCGACGTGGATGGCTCCCACATTCGCACGTTGCTGCTCACGTTCTTCTTCCGCCACATGACCGAGCTCATCAAGCGCGATCACGTCTATATCGCGCAGCCGCCGCTTTACAAGATCAAGAAAGGGCGCTTCGAGCAGTACATCAAGGACGACCGCGAATTTGTGAAGGTGATGGTGAAGCGTGCTTCGGAAGGCATGGTGGTGCGCCACGGAGAAACCGCGAGCCGCATTGAAGGCGCCGAGCTTACCCGCTTCATGGCCACGCTCAATGAGTACCTCGGTTTTGTGGAGAAGGTGGACAAGCGCATCCGCAACGAAAGACTGACCGAGATGCTGGCCCGCGCCGAGCTCACGCAGCGCGCCGATTTTTCTTCAAAGGACGGCAAAGGAGTTCCGGACAAGATTACCGCTCTGCACTCGAAGCTTGTCGAACTCGCCGATGAATTTCAGTTCAAAGTGAACAAGCCCGTGGAGGACGAGGAACACCATACCTGGTCCGTCTGCTATACCGATGCCCAGGGCGCCACGCGTTGCATCGACTGGACACTGGCTTCCAGCCCCGAGTTCCGCCAGATGATGGCGAAGTACTCGCTCATCAAGGAGTTTCTCGAGCCGCCCTTCCTTGTGGAGTATGCGGTCAAGTCTGCCGCGGCCGCCGACGAAGAAGAAGCGGAAGGCCCAGAAGCCAGGGTTGACGCCAAAGCTGAAACCAAGACTCCCACTCGCACCGCACGCGCATTGCGTGACCCGGTAGAAAAGCAGACCGCCCGCGAGCTCTTCGCCTACATAGTGGAGCAAGGCAAAAAGGACTACCAGGTGCAGCGCTACAAAGGCCTGGGCGAAATGACGGCCACACAGCTTTGGGAAACCACGATGGACCCCGAGCACCGCACCTTGCTTTCAGTGAAGCTAGAAGACATTGCGGAAACCGAGGCCATCTTCACCACCCTCATGGGCGAAGATGTGGAAGCCCGCCGCAAATTCATCGAAGACAACGCGCTGGACGTAAAGAACCTCGACATCTAGAGCGGCAGCCGCCCGGCGCGCGCTCCGGGGAAGCACGTTCTCCCCACTTCCGACGGAAACGGAGGATAGTGAATGAAAGGCATCCTGCTTGCCCTGGCGATTCCCGGCTTAGGCTGCGCTGTAGCCTGCGCGCAAACCACCCCCGCGAACCCGCTCGCCACCGCGCGGGTCTTCTCCATCGACGAGATGACCGCGAAAACCGCGCCCAACGGCTCCATGGGACGCAGCGTCTTCAACGGGACGCTGGCCACCGGCGAAACCGTGGCCCTGCATGAGACCATACAGCCCGCCGGTACCGTTCCCAACCCCGCGCACCGCATCCAGCACTCGGAAGTGATCGTCGTCGAGGAAGGCACTCTCGAGTTCGAGCATGATGGCAAGGCCGAACGCGCCGGGGCGGGCAGCATCATTTATGTCGCTCTCGGCACCCTGCATACCATGAAGAATGTCGGGGACGGTCCCGCAAGGTACGTCGTCATACAGATTGGCGGAGACACCAGAAAGTAACCGAGGCATCGCAAGATTTGCCTCGCGCCTAACCCCCGCGCACATGTCCGCGCCCATGACTCTTCACCGCATACATGCGCGCGTCAGCCGTGCCGATAATGGCATGCACCTGGATGCCGTCGCTGGGCGAAGAGGCCAGGCCTACGCTGGCGCTCACATTCAGCTTCAGCCCGTTCTTCATGCGGAACTGCGTTTCTATCAGGGTGCGATGCATGATTTTCGTCAGCTCCAGCGCGGTCTCCGCATCGGTCTCCGGCATCAGGATCACGAACTCGTCGCCGCCGTAGCGAAAGCACAGATCCTGTTTGCGGCTCAGCTCCTGGAGCTTCTGTCCTGTCAGCGCCAGCAATTCGCTGCCCACGAGGTGCCCATGCGCGTCGTTCACCAGCTTGAATCGGTCCAGGTCAAGAAACGCCAGGCTTAAGGGCATCCGCGATTTTTTTGAACGTCGCAATTCGCGGTCCAGCACGTGGTACAGATGGCGCACGTTGTGCAGGCCGGTGGTGTCGTCGGTGATAGTCAATTGCTGAATGCAGGACATGTCGCGCGCATTTTCGATCGCGATGGCCGCGTGATCGGCCAGGATGTGCAGGAAGGCAATCGTGTAGTCCGACATCTCGGCGCGAGGATTAAGGATCTCAATGACGCCCTGCGTGCCCTTCCGTCCGCGCAACGGCATGGCAATCGCGGCGCGCACGATGCGCGAGCCGGCAGAGTCGGGTTGTTGTAAACGGGGATCCTCTTCCGCCTCAGGAACAATGACGGTCTCGCCGTGCTGCAGCACCCATCCGGCCAGCCCCTCGCCCATTTTCACGCGCAGGCCCTTTAAAGCTTCCTGGTCATCGCCGCCGGCAATAGCGTAATAGAGTTCCTGGCTGGATTCGTCGAGCATGAGCAGGGTCCACAACTCCGCCTCCACCAATCGCTCCATGTGTTCCAGGATGGTGTGCAGAATTGTGTCCAAATCGAAGCTTGAGGTGAGCGATCGCGCCAGTTGATGAAATACAAGCAGATCAGCGAGCGGGATACGTCCTTCCGTCTCGTTTTGCATGTTTTGGCCCCGGGGGAATGTCCTGCCATCATTTTCACACGCAGGTGAATGTGCGCAAGGTGCGATTCGTTTGCTTCAGGTTACTTGTGTGTGCGTTGAAATACTCTGCGAAACCGCCGCTTTAGCCGCCAATGTGCACCATGGAACGCGATGGCTTCAGGAATTCCGGCTCGCCGATATGATGCCGCGCTTCTTTTCCATGAATAGTACGCACAATGTAGGCGCGAAGTTCCTCGTCGCCGGCCCCGGCCCGCAATCGCCCGTAAAGATCGTGTTCCACCTGCGAAAACAGGCAGGTGCGAATCTTGCCGTCGGAAGTAAGCCGCACCCGGCTGCACGCCCCGCAAAATGCCTGGCTGACCGGAGCGATGATGCCGATCTCGCCCACGCCGTCCGCGAAGGTATAGCGCCGTGCCGTTTCGCTGGCCTCGCGCGGAGGCAACTCCACCAGAGGCATCGCGCGGCCGATGCGCTCGACAATTTCTCTCAGCGTCACAACGATCTCCGGCGTCCACAACCGGCCCTCTTCGAGAGGCATGAACTCGATAAAACGCACCACAACGTCTTCTTCGCGGGCGAAGCGCGCGAAGCCTTCGATCTGATCGTCGTTGAAGCCGCGCAGAAGCACGCAATTGATCTTGAGCGGCGTAAGCCCCGCCGCGCGCGCTGCGCGAATACCCTTGAGAACCACCGGAAAGCTGCCCGGGACACGCGTGATCTGCTCGAAGGTCGCAGCATCCACGGCGTCCATGCTCACTGTGACCCGGTTGAGCCCCGCCGCTTTGAGCGGGACGGCGAGCGATTCCAGCAGATGGCCGTTAGTGGTCAGAGCAAGGTCGAGCGGATCACCTGCCGGCGTACGCAAGCGGGCCAGTTCCTCAACCAGCTCAACAACCCCGCGCCGCAAGAGCGGCTCGCCACCAGTCAATCGCACCTTGGTAATCCCCAGGCTGACAAAAAGCCGAATCAGGCGCAGATACTCTTCGCTGGCCAATTCCGGATACTGTGCTCCGACTTCGCCCGTGCGGCAGTACACGCACTTGTAGTTGCAGCGGTCGGTGATGGAGACACGCAGGTCGTGGATCACGCGCCCATGGCTGTCGGTCAGCGGCGGGTGCGGGGTCATAGAGGAAGCCACAGATAGGGAAGCAGCGGCCATCGGCTATTTAAGCCTATACCTGTTGGGCGCAAGCTTGAAAGATGAGGAGGGGTTGGCCGCGCGCTCGGCCAGGTCGATCGAGACGATAGCATGAATAGAGAGTACCCGCAGCTGTCGCGAATGCGGCGTTGCAAGAACTCAGAGGAAACCACGAAATCATGCCGGCAACGGGAGCCAGACCGATTGGCACGGAAGACGAAGCAGGCGCGGCGCGCGCGGTGCGGCAGATGTTCGACTCGATTGCACCGCGCTATGATCTGCTGAATCACGTGCTCTCGGCCAATATCGACCGCCTCTGGTGGCGCAGGGCGGCGCGCCGGTTTCGCGATGTTCTGGCCCGGCCCGACGCGCAGATTCTGGATATTTGCTGCGGTACCGGCGATCTGACCTTGGCTTTACTAAAGTTGCGTCCAAGGGGAGCGCGGCCCGTTCTCGCCGGCGACTTTGCCCGCGCCATGCTGCGCCGCGGAGCGCAAAAGTTTGGAGGGTCGAACCACGAGACGTCCAGCAACGGCAAGCCATCGGCCGCAAAGCCTTACGCAATCGCCATCGAGGCCGATGCGCTCCATCTCCCGCTGCGTGCCGAGTCGCTCGATCTGATTGTCACCGCCTTTGGCTTCCGCAATCTCGCCAACTACGCAGCCGGCCTCAGCGAGTTCCATCGCACTCTCAAACCCGGCGGCCAATTGGGGATTTTGGAGTTCAGCGAGCCGGGCGGACTGATGGGCAAGGCCTATGCGCTCTACTTCCGGCGCGTCCTGCCCGCCATCGGAAGGTTGATTTGCGGCGAAGATGGCCCCTACAACTACCTTCCAAATTCAGTCGGCGCATTTCCAGCTCCCGGCGAGATGCTGGAGATGCTGCGGCGGGCGGGTTATGCGGACTGCGCCTGGCAGCCCTACACGTTTGGCATTGCGGGGTTGTACACGGCCACGCGGCCACCGAGTACCCTAGACACAGTATGACCTCCGCCGTCTCCAGTTCGCGGGTCGCCGAGCCTCCCGCGCCGAGCCTCGCCTTACTGAGCTGCCGAAAAGCGGCGCGTGGCATGGCTCTCCATGGCGGCCGCGGCCGTGATGACGCTGCTCAAACTCGGCGCCGGCCTGCTCTCCGGCTCTCTGGGCGTGCTCTCTGACGCGGCGCACTCAGGGCTCGATCTGGCGGGCTCGGCGCTCACCTTCTTCTCAGTGAACGTGAGCGACAAGCCGGCCGACGAAGACCACACCTACGGCCACGGCAAAATCGAAAACCTGTCGGCGTTTGCCGAGGCTGGCCTGATGGCCGTCTCCTGCGCGTGGATCGTGTGGGAAGCGGTCTCCCGCATGATCTACCACACCGTGAATCTCCACCACTCCCTCTGGCCGGTGCTGGTGCTGCTCACTTCAATCGCCGTGGATTTCTGGCGCTCGCGGCAGTTGCGCGCGGTGGCTCTGCGCACCGGGTCGCCGGCGCTCGCGACGGATGCCTTCCACTTTGCCTCGGACATCTGGGCCACGCTCGCGGTGCTGGCCGGATTGGGCGCCACGTGGCTGGGAGAACGCTTCGGTATCGCCGCTTTGCAATACGCCGACCCCTGCGCGGCCATCCTGGTTTCGCTCCTGATTCTGCGCATGGCCTTCCGCCTGGGTCACGAAGCCGTGGACGCGCTGCTCGACGAAATCCCCGCGGAAACTCGCCGCCAGCTGGTGCGCGAGGTGGAGCGCGTGGATGGCGTGCTGGCCGTGGAGCGCGCGCGAGTGCGGCGCGCTGGCGCCGGCTACTTTGTCGATCTCACGCTGGCTCTGCCGCGGCGATTCACCTTTGAGCACACCGGCGAACTGGTGAATGCCGCGACGGCCGCAGTGCAACGCGTGCTGCCCGCGGCCGACGTGGTCATCCACACCATCCCCCGCGAAACCCGCACCGAAAGCATCTTCGATCGCGTACGCGCCGTAGCCGCGCGCAATAACGTCTCGGTGCACGACCTCAGCGTCCAGTCGCGCCATGGGCGCATGCAGGTCGAGCTGCACGTCGAAATCGACGAAAACAAGAAGCTCAGTGAAGCGCACAGCTTTGTCACCGCGATGGAAGCGGAGATTCTGCGCGAAGTTCCCGAGATCGACTCTGTGTTGACCCATATCGAGAGCGAGCCGGCGACGATCGAGCAGCCGGACGATGTCGGCGTGGAGGACCGCAGGATTGAATTGGCGCTGCGCAGCCGCGGCCGCCGGAATTCCCGACATCGTGGACGTGCATGCCATCGCCGTGGGCCGCACGCGCGAGCACATTTCCGTCACATGCCATTGCACCTTGCCCGACGATCTGCCCATGCACCGCGTCCACGAAGCCATCACGGAGCTTGAAGACCGCTTCAAGCTGGAGTGCCCCGAGGTGTACCGCGTCACCATCCACCCCGAGCCGGTGACGGATAATACCCGTTAGGGCTTCCGGCCCGATTTGCGCTCTCGATCCGACCTCATGAATACCCGCGCCATCGCGAATTTCTTCCAAGTAGCCTCGCTGCTGCTGCTGCTCGTGGCCGTGGCGCTGATGGCCGCCATTGTCGACCATGCACTTCGCCATTCACGGCGCTGAGGTGCAGGTGCCCGCGCTCAAAGGCATGACCGTCGCCGATGCGCTGAGCGAAACCGCCGGCATGGGGCTGAATCTGGACGTGGACAACCGCTACTACTCGGGCGATGTGGCTGCCGGGTCACATCCTGACGCAGTCGCCCGCTGCGGGCACCGTGGTGCGCCGCGAGTGGCACGTGCGCGTGGCGGAGAGCCTGGGACCGCAGAAGGTCGACGTTCCCGACACGGTGGGCGTGGATGAGCGCGTAGCGTCGCTGGAGCTGCGCCGCGCGGGTCTGGAGGTGGGCGAGATTGCGCATCTTCCGTACAAAGCCGCCGCCGAGGGAACGGTGCTGGCGCAGGATCCACCCGCGCACGCCCAGGGCATTGAGCAACCCAGCGTGAACCTGCTGGTGGCCGCGCCGGACGACGAAACTCCCGATGGCTACGTGATGCCGGACTTCGCCGGGTGGCCGATCGCAAGCGCCAACGCGGCTTTGGCGAAGGTCGGCATTCACACCGCGCCGCCCCAGTTTGTGGACGTGCCGGTGGCCGCGATGGGCAACGGAGACGCGCCGCTTCGTCCGCCGGCTAAGCCCGGATCCGTGCTGTCGCAGTCGCCCGCCGCCGGCTCGCGCGTCGACCAAAGCACGATTGTTCATTTCACTGTGGTCAAGTAGAAGCAAATAGGAGAAAACAGTATGGCACTGAGCGAGGACTTGGAGAAAATCGCAAGCCAGGAGCGCGAGCTGCACCTGCCGCGACTGGATGCGCAAGTCGCGTGGGACTTGGGAACGCGCATTCGCACCATGGCGGCGGAGCGGGGCCTCAGTCTGGTGATCGACGTGCGGCGTTTCGGGCAGCCGTTATTTTATTCAGCTCTCGACGGCACCACTGCCGACAATGCCGAGTGGGTGCGGCGGAAGAGCAACGTGGTGGCGCGCTTCCATCGCAGCTCCTACGCCGTGGGAATGACGCTCAAAGTGAAAGCGACGACGCTGCTCGAACGCTACGGACTGCCGGTCGCGGATTACGCGGCCGACGGCGGTTCCTTTCCGCTGATCGTCGAGAACGCGGGCATCGTGGGCAGCGTGACCGTTTCCGGCCTGCCGCAGCGCGAAGATCACAATCTGGTTGTGGAAGCGCTGTGCGCGTTGCTGGCGCGAGATTTTGCAGCCTTGCGCCTGGGACCGGAGAGCGCATAAGAGCGCAGAATCAAGCCAACCGTTCAAGCAGCGCCACAAAAAAGCCATCCGTCGGCAATGTGCCGGGCAACAAGCGCAGCGCGCCTTCAGGCGTGAGACACTGCTGCATCCGTTCTGCGCCCTTTGGACGGAGAATGCCATTCCGTTCCAGCGCCTCGATGGCGGGCGCGAGCGAAATCTGCCGCACATTCGGATTTTCAGAGAGGACCGCGGCCACGACCTGCTCATTTTCCTCCGGCTCCAGCGAACACGTTGAGTAGACCACGCGCCCGCCGGGACGAACGGCGCGCAAAGCCCCGCGTAAGATGTCGCGTTGGCGCTCCGCAAGCCGCGGCAAATCTTCCAATTGCAGACGATGACGGATTTCCGGATTGCGGCCCAGCGTGCCGGTCCCGCTGCAAGGCACGTCCACCAGCGCGAGATCGAATGCTCCTTCTTCTTCAAGTCCCGCCGCATCGGCAAGCCGGCATTCCACGCGATCGGCATACGCGGCGAGACGTTTGCTCAAATCCGCAAGCCGCCGCGGACTCGATTCGCAAGCGACGATCAGCGCGTGCGGGTTGCGTTCGGCGAGGATGAGCGTTTTGCCGCCGGGCGCGGCGCACGCATCGAGAATCTTTTCTCTGGTTTTGGACGAGACCCGCCGTTATACCGGCGGCCAATTCACCGATCAACTGCGACCCTTCGTCCTGCAATGCGCACGCGGCCTTCGCGAAAGGCCGCCGTGGCCGTCACATCGCCTGAAACTACGGTGCGCGCCGCGGTGAGCAGCTCGCCGGCTGCGAGCTCGATTCCCGTGTCACTCAATTCGTCTGCAGTGGCGGGACTCTCCACGCGCACGGCCATTCGCGGCTGGCTCTGGCCGTGGCGGCAGATCGCTTGCGCTGCTTCCGCGCCATAAACTGAAGTCCAGCGCTCGACCATCCACGCGGGATGCGCCTGAACCGCTGACTCACCAATACTCTCCTCCAAGAGTCTGCTGCGCACGCAGTGGCGTTGCGAAGAACCGCATTCACCATTCCGGCGGCAAAGCGATGGCCCGACTGTTTGGTCAGCTCCACGCTCTCATCGATGGCGGCGTGCGCGGGAATGCGATCGAGAAAGCGCAATGGAAAGCGCCCAGGCGGAGAGCGATCAGGACTTCAGGATCGAGCTTGCGCGTTGGGACGCTTGAGCAGCGGGCGAATCTGCTGGTCCAGACGAATCTGCCAGCGAAGCACGCCCAGCACCAGCGCCGTGGCCAGATTGCGGTCCGCGGGTGCGAGCGCGTTGACTGCTTCTGCTGCGCAGCAGATCGTCAGAGTGGGCCTGGCCGCGCTCGACGGCGAGGAGAATATGGAAAGCGGCTTTGCGCGCGGGAGAGATGGCAGGCATGGCGCTCAACCCAGCCGCGCATCCGCCGCGAGCGGGTTTCCGCGCAGGAACTCGGCGGCGTCAGGCGCTTCTTGCCTTCGAGCTGCACTTCGAGCAACTCGAGCCAAGTGTCGCCGGCGCAGGCCGACGAAGAGCCGATGGTTCTCGATGCGCATCCGAGCCCGGCGCAGCGACGCCCAGTTGCTCAGCGTAGCTCTCGTGCACAACCGCCATGCGATGCACGATCAGCTTTTTGCCATCGAGAGTAGTGAAGGCGCCGGGCCAGGGCTGAAATCCGCGCCAGCGGTTGTAGAGCTCCGTCGCCGAGCGCGCGGCAAAATCCATGCGGCCGTCTTCGCGGTTGAGCAGCGGCGCAAAGGTGGCGCCTTCGTGATTCTGCGGCTGCGGCTGAATCGTTCCATCGGCGAGTCCGGCCAGCGTCTCGACCACCAGCGGCGCGCCCGCGCTGGCCAGCACCGGAAACAGGTCGGCCGCGGTTTGATCGGGCCCGATCTCGAGGGTCTGCTGCAGCAGAATCGGGCCGGTGTCGAGGCCTTCTTCAAGCAGCATGGTGGTGTTGCCGGTGAAGGCGTCGCCCATGGCGACGGCCCACTGGATGGGCGCGGCGCCGCGGTACTTCGGCAGCAGCGACGCGTGCAGATTGATGCAGCCGAGCCGCGGCAGCGCAAGCATCCACGGCGGAATGATGCGCCCGTAGGCCACCACGACAATCGCGTCGGGCGCGATGGCTTCAAGCTGCGCGCGAAACTCTGCGTTGTTGCGGATCTTTTCCGGCTGCGTGACGGCAAGGCCGGCGGCCAGCGCGGCCTGCTTTACCGGCGGTGCGGGCAATTTGCTGATCGCGGCCCACGGGACGGTCCGGCTGCGAAACCACGAGAGCGATTTCGTGTCCCGCGGCGACAAGCGCCTCCAGCGTGGGAACGGCGAACTGCGGCGTCCCGCAGAAAACCAGCTTGAGCGAGCGCGCCGCATTCGTCATGGCTGGCTTACCACGTGCCTTCGCTCTGCATCTTGCGAATCTTGCGCAGATTGAGGCTGCGCTTGAGCGCGCTCATGCGGAAGATGAACAGCACGCCGTCGAGGTGGTCGATCTCATGCTGAAAGGCGCGCGCCAGCAGCTCTTCGCCGTCCATCTCGAACCACTTGCCGTGTTCGTCCTGCGCGCGAATGCGCACCTTCGCGGCGCGCACCACTTTCTCGCGAATCTCAGGAAAGCTCAGGCAGCCTTCCTCTTCGTATTGCTTGCCCTCGCTGCACAATGATCTCAGGATTGATGAGCACGAGTTTCTGTTCGCGGGTCCTTGCCCATGCTCAGGTCGATCACCGTGACGCGCTTCGACACGCCCACCTGCGGCGCAGCCAGGCCGATGCCCTGCGAGGCGTACGTGGTCTCAAACATATCGGCCACCAGCTTGCGCAGATCGGCGTCGAACTCGGTCACCGGTTCGCCGGGCTGCTCCAGCACCGGCTCGGGATATTTCACAATCTTCAGAATCATCGGACTGTCAAAATCTCCGTGTCAGAACTTCCGTATCTGTTCGATGTATCCATCAAAATTTCGTTTCAATTCCGCCAGCGAGTCGCCGCCAAATTTTTCGTGGGCCAGGTTGGCCAGCACCAAGGCCACCATGGCTTCAGCGGCCACGCCCGCCGCAGGCACCACGCAAATATCGCTGCGCTCGTAACTTGCGCTGGTAGGCTCGCGGGTATCGAAGCGCACCGACTCGAGCGGCTGGCGCAGGGTCGAGATCGGCTTCAGATAGCCGCGCACCACAATGTCTTCGCCGTTCGAGACGCCGCCCTCGATGCCGCCGGCATTGTTGTGCGGGCGCGTAAAGCGCGTGGGCCTGTCGGGAGGATTCTCGGCGGCGTAGTGAATGGGATCGTGAACTCGCGAGCCGAAACGACGCCGCGGCTTCCACGCCGCGCCCGATCTCGACAGCCTTCACGGCCTGCAAGCTCATCACCGCCCAGGCAAGCTGGCCGTCGAGCCGCTCGTCCCAATTGGCGTAGGAGCCGAGGCCGGCGGGAACGCCGTGCGCAACCACTTCAAAGATGCCGTTCACGGTGTCGTCGGCGCGCGTTGCCGCTTCCACTTCCTCTTTCATGCGCGCTTCGGTGGCGGCGTCGACGCACGACAGCACCACTTCCTCTTTGCCGGCAAGCGCGGCAATCTCTTCCCACGTCGCGTCGCGGTCAAGCTCGACGCGGCCCACGCGGATCGACGTGGCTCGCGACCTCGATGCCGAGTTGGCGGAGCATGAGCTTGGCGAAAGCTCCGGCGGCTACGCGGGCAGCGGACTCACGCGCCGATGCGCGCTCCAGCACGTAGCGCGCATCGGGGAAGTTGTATTTGAGCGCTCCGGCAAGGTCGGCGTGGCCGGGCCGCGGCGAAGTCACCGCGCGATGCTTCGCGGGATCGCCGGTTTCTACCGGCAGTTTCTCCTGCCAGTTCTTCCAGTCGCGATTGATGAGTTCAATGGCAACGGGCGAGCCAATGGTCCTTCCGTGGCGCACGCCGGAAAGCACATGCGCCTGATCGGTTTCGATCTTCATGCGACCGCCGCGGCCGAAGCCCTGCTGCCGGCGCCACAACTCGCGGTTCACAAATTCAAGATCGACGGGGACGCCGGCGGGAAGACCGGAAACCAGAGCAATCAAAGCCTCGCCGTGGGATTCCCCTGCGGTGGAGAAACGGATCATATAGATTTCATTGTAAATGCGGTCAGGGTCCGGCGGCGCGCCTTTAAGTGTAGCGCCGGTCTCCTGACCGGCTGCAACGCGGGCGTCCAAGCCCGCGCGTCTCAACGAGCGATAAGTCGATCACATGGTCGAATCAGCTACACCGCAGAAAACACCAGCCGTGCATCTTTGAGGAACGCGGAATGCGGCACCACGGCTTCGCTTACCTCCGCGCCATTGAGCGTCACGTGATTCAGGAACGCGCCCGGCTTGCTACTCTGCGTCTCAATGCGAATCGCGTGCCCGTCTGGAAAGCGGATCTCGGATTCTTCAAAGAGCGGCGCCCCCAGCACCCAATCCGGCTTGCCGGGGCACAGCGAATAAATACCCAACGAGCTGAGGATGTACCACGCACTCATCGAGCCAGTATCTTCGTCGCCGGGAAAGTTGTCGGGCGTGTACAGTTCGTTCAGCACACGGTGCGCCCAGTACTGCGTGCGATCGCGCCGTCCGGCCATGGCAAACATATAAAGCACCTGATGCACAGGTTGATTGGAGTGCGCATATTGCCCGAAGTCAACTGCAGCCATCTCCGACATCTCGTGAATCTCGTCGCCATACGTTCCCACATGAAAGACCGGCGCTTGCGTCAGCATGTCTTCCAGCGCGGCGACGAAAGCCGTCCTGCCACCCATGGCTTCCATCAGCCCCTCCGGATCCCAGGGCACAGCAAAGCGGTACTGCCAGGCGCCGCCCTCCACGTAGGCGCCACCCCACGTGTGCGGATCGAAGGGCGACTGCCACGATCCGTCGGCCATCTTGCCCCGCAGGAAGCGCGTGGCGGGGTCGAAGATATTGCGCCAGTTGCGCGAGCGCTGCTCAAACGCAGCGGCTTCATCCGGTTTGCCCGCAGCGCGGGCCACCTGCGCGATGCAGAAATCTCCGTAAGCCGAGTCGAGCGTCTCGGCCGCCGCGCCGGCGACGGCACCGATGGGAATATAGCCGAGCTTCAGATATTCCGCGACGGCTGGACGGCCGTATCCCAGTTTTGGCGCGACCGGTTGCGTAGCGTGTTTCTTCAATCCGTCGAAGGCCGCCTGCACGTCGAATCCCGTGATGCCCTTTGCCACCGCGTCGCCAAAAACAAAATCGGTGGGGCTGCCCGTCATGCAGTTGCGATAGCCGGGGCAGGGAAATTGCGGAAACCAACCGCCCTCCTTGTACGCGTTCACCCAGGCCTGCAAGAATCTCGGTCAATCTCTCGGGATAAATCAGCGCCATCATCGGGTACCACGCGCGATAAACATCCCAGTAGCCGTGGTCGGCGTACATGAAGCCCGGTTCCACTTTGCTGCTGTAAGGGCTCATGTGAACGATGTTGCCGCCGGCATCGCGCTCGTGCCAGATACGGGGAAAGAGCAGGCAGCGGTAGAGACACGAATAAAAAATCTTGCGCTGGCGTTCCGATGCCCCGTGAATGCGCACACGGCCCAGCGTCGCCTCCCAGGTCGCGGCGGCTTCCGACTTCACCTGCTCGAAGGGCTTATCGCCGATTTCGCGATTGAGATTCAACGCGGCCTGATCGGCGGAGATGAATGACGTGCCCACGCGCAGTGTGATCGGCTTCCCACCCTCTGCCATGAAGCGAATCACGGCCACACGCCGCCCGTTGATGGCCTTCACCTCGAAGCCAGTAATCGTGGCGTCGCAGCGCACTGCATAACGAGTGGCAAATCCCTTGGGAACGCCGCCGTGGTTGAACGTCGTCGACGCATTGACGATTCCGTTTGCTGCATCGCAAGACGCCTCGGCATTCTCGCCGGCAAGATCGATGAAGACGCCCGCCGGACCCGACTCCTCAAACGTGAAGCGTATGACGGCGCCGCGCTCGGTTGGCGCAAGCTCCAGCGCACAGCGGTAGCGCGTGAGCCGCACCTTCAACGCGTGCGGCGCAATATCGAGCTCTGCCGCGCGATAGCTTGAAGCGCGCGCCGCGGCCTCCGGCGATGGATCGCCCGATGAGCCGGCTTTGTACGGCAGGAACGTGGCACACCCGTAGTCCCCCAGCCAGGGACTCAGCTGGTGGGTGCAGCGAATGCCCTGCAAACGCTCGTCGCGAGGTTGAAAAAACCAGCTATTCTTATCGCTCGATTGCAGCGCCCAATGCGCCATGGCAAACGGAACTGCGACAATGGGCAGCGTATTACCGCGCGAGAAAAGGGAAGTCGAGTCCGTGCCCTGCAAAGGATTTGCCAATTCCACGAGCGCAGTACCGGCAGCGGCCGAATGCGGTCCGCTCCCGGCTTGCTCAGCGCGGCCTGAATGCTCAGCGCGGCCGGTTTGCGGTGGAGCAGCCTCCGCAGCAGCACCCACGCTGTCCAACGTAGAAACCAGCGCGGCAGCTCCGCCCGCCATCTTAATGAAGTTCCGCCTGCTCGACCCCTGCTGACCCCTGCTCGAACCTTTGTCCTCTTGCATCCTGATCTCTCCAGCCGGCCGTATGTACGAGCGGGTCCCCTGCACTGCGCGGTTACCGGTCCCTCCGCATGGTACCGGCTGCCTCACGGTCCCGGCAATGACTCCGATTACCCCGCGTTCCGGCGGGAGATTCACCGCACGCCGACCGTTGAGAGACGAAATCGGCGCCGCCGTTTCTTATAGCCGTCCCGCCATGCGCTATCCTGTGCTGGACAGCGCCGCAATCCTCTCGATCTGAAGGCCCGCAATTTATGGCGAACTACCCAATCGAACGCACCGCCAAACAAGTCGTGCAGACCGTCCAGGACTATTCGCTGTTTGCTGCGCGAGCCCTGATGAATCTCTTCCGTCCGCCCGTTTACTGGACGGATTTCCTCATTCAGTCGGACATCATCGGATTCGGTTCGCTGCCCATCGTTATCCTCTCGGGATTTTTTACCGGAGGCGTGCTCGCGCTCCAGTCTTCAGCCACACTTTCGGAATTCGGGGCCACGGCCGTTACCGGTCAGTTCGTCAGTCTCACGATGATTCGCGAATTGGGGGCGGTGCTCACCGGCATCATGGTCTCGGGGCGCAACGCCTCCTCGATGGCCAGCGAACTCGGCTCCATGGTCGTCACCGAGCAGATCGACGCCATGCGCGCCCTGGGTGTCGATCCCATACGCAAACTGGTAACGCCGCGCATCTTTGCCACCATCACCATGCTTCTTTTCCTCACCATCGTGTCTGACGCCTTTGGCATCGTGGGCGGCGCCGCGGTCACCGTCTTTTTGAATCACCAGAACGGCACCCAGTACTTTAACAACGCCTACGAGCACCTCGCCTATCCCGACATCGTCCAGGGACTCCTCAAACCGCTCGTCTTTGGCTACATCATCGCTTCCATCGGCTGTTTCTACGGGATGAGAACCTCGGGTGGCACGGAAGGCGTGGGCCGCTCTACGATCTCGGCCGTGGTCAACTCTTCCGTGCTCATCATCTTTGTCGATTTCCTCATCACTCACCTCCTTCTTTCGTTGTTGCCTTCATGAGCCAAGCCACCGTTCCCATTACCGAACCACCACCCCCGGCGCCCGAGGGCGGCCCGGTTGTCGCGTTGCGCAACGTGGCCGTGGGCTTCGATGGACCGCCAGTGTTTGAAAACGTCAGCTTCTCGGTGGCCCCTGCGGAGACGCGCATTCTTCTAGGGCCTGCCGGAGTGGGCAAAAGCGTCCTGCTCAAACTCATTCTCGGACTGTTGCGCCCGCTCGAGGGCAGCGTGGAATTATTCGGCGAGGATATCTCTCACAAACCAGAAGAGAAGCTCTTTCCATTGCGGGCCCGCGCCGGCATGGTCTTCCAGGAGGGCGCGCTCTTCGACTCGTTGACAGTCCGCGACAATGTCGCCTACCAGTTGATCCAGGAAGGTGTGCACGATGAGGAAATTGACGCGCGCGTGCACGATGCGCTGCGATTCGTTGGCCTCGAGGAGACTTTCAATCTCTTTCCTTCGAGCCTTTCCGGCGGCATGAGGCGGCGCGTCGCCATCGCCCGTGCCTTGATTAACCAGCCGCAGTTGATTCTTTACGACTCGCCCACGGGCGGCCTGGACCCTGTTACCTGCGAAACCATCATCGAACTCATCGTGAAGCAGCGGGACGTGCGCGCAACTCCTTCACTGCTGGTGACGCACCGGCTTCAGGACGCCTTCACGCTCTGCACCCACCGTTATTCAAGCGAACAGGGACGCATGGTCCCGCTTCCCGAGGGCCAGATCAACCACAACACCACCTTCCTCATGCTCGACGCCGGACATCTGATCTTCGACGGCTCTCTCCACGACCTGGTTCACTCAACAAATGCCTTTGTCCGCGAATTTATCGAGTAGCTCATAATCCCGGTCGCTGTCCCCGGTCTTGGTTTCTGACTACAATCTGATCTGTGACCAGCCTCTTCGATCTCTACAAGATCGGCGTGGGTCCCTCCAGTTCGCATACCATGGGGCCGATGCGCGCGGCTTGCCGCTTTGCGCAGGACCTGGATCGCGACGGCCTGCTCGATCGCGCGGCGCGCATTCAAACCGATCTCTACGGTTCTCTGGCACTCACCGGCATGGGTCATGCCACCGATCGCGCCATTCTCCTCGGCCTTCAAGGAAACGAGCCAGCCAGGATCGATCCCGCCGCCATTGAATCCGTGGTCGCAGCAATTCGCGCTTCCCGGCGCATCGATGTTGCTGGAAAGCGCTCGATTGACTTCGACGAAACCCGTGACCTCCTCTTCCATCGCGACCAGATGTTTCCTCCCGGCGCCAGCACGAAACACCCCAACGGGATGCGGTTCACGGCCTTCGACGCAGACGACGCAATCATCGCCCAGCGCACCTTCTTCTCCATCGGCGGCGGATTCATTGCCGAGGATGGAGAAGCCGATCAGCCACCGCGCGAGCCGCAGGTGATACCGCCGTTTCCATTTCACAGCGCCGCAGAGCTGCTTGAGATCGCTCGCACGCACGCGCTCTCCATCGACCGCGTGATGCTCGCCAACGAATGCGAACGCCTGCGGGCACTCGACGCCGGCACGAACCCCAACGCGAGCTCTAGCGCGAGCCAGGACACTCTCGAACAACGCGTCCAGGCCGGCATCGAGCAAATCTGGCAAACCATGCAGGAGTGTGCGGAGCGCGGCATGAATGCCGAAGGAATTCTACCCGGAGGATTGCAGGTGCGCCGTCGCGCGCGACGCCTGGCCGAGCGCCTGCGCCTGCGTGAGACGAGCGGGCAGAAGCGGAGATCCACTGGCGCCGCTCGACTGGGTGACGGTGTTCGCCATGGCGGTGAATGAGGAGAACGCCGCCGGCGTCCGCGTAGTGACCGCGCCCACCAACGGCGCTGCCGGCGTAATTCCCGCAGTGGGGCTCTACTATCAGCGCTTCGTCGACGGAGCCAGCCGCGAAGGCATGCTTCGTTTCTTCCTCGCTTCGGCGGCCATCGGCGTTCTCTACAAGGAGAACGCGTCCATCAGCGGCGCTGAGGTTGGGTGCCAGGGCGAAGTGGGCGTGGCCTGCTCCATGGCCGCCGGCGGATTGACGTCGGCCTTGGGAGGCAACGACGGACAAATCGAGCACGCCGCTGAAATCGCCATGGAGCACAATCTCGGCATGACTTGCGATCCCATCGGCGGCCTGGTGCAGATTCCCTGCATCGAGCGCAATGCCATGGGCGCTGCCAAAGCCGTGCAGGCCGCGCGCCTGGCGATGAATGAGCCGGCGGCGCACAAGGTCTCGCTCGACCAGGTGATTCGCACCATGTATCTAACCGGCCTCGATATGCAGTCGCGCTACAAGGAGACCAGCCTCGCAGGCCTTGCGTTAAATGTGATCGAGTGCTGAGCGCAGTGCGGCGAATCTCTCGCTCAATTTTGTGAAGGAGAGCGCCGATGTAAGTTGCAAGAACTGATGCGCGCATCGAGCGAGCGCGACACGATCGCGCAAAAAGTTTCCCCTCGCGCGCCGAATTTCGTCTCCGATTTCCTCTTCGAGCGAAATTTTTCCGCCCCACCCTGTTGATCTTTTTTTCACTCGTATGTCGTTTTTTTCTTGACATCGATGATTGATGAATCTATACATTCTTCAACTGCAATTTCTAATTGCAGAATCGATGCAACCCATCGAAAAGGGAGAATAGGCAAATGGCAACTAAGAAAGCAGCCAAGAAGGCACCTGCGAAGAAGGCGGCCAAGAAGGCCGTAAAAAAGACCGCGAAGAAAAAGTAGCGGATCGAACAACCCAAAAGGCAACACTTAAGGGGAACGCTCAAAAGCGTTCCCCTTAGTGTTTATGCGGGTAAAACTGTTGCCCGTGAGCAGCGACGCCGTACACTTTTGATGAAGGAACTTGAGAGAACACCCATGACCCGCCGCCGCTGGATCGCCGAACATTGGGATGAAGCCACCGCAATGATCGACGGTGCGCAGGCCGAACATCTGGCCCGCGTGCTGCGCGCGCAACCAGGCATGGAGGCCGACGTGGTTGCCGGTGGCCGCGTCTTTCATGCCCAGGTGGCCGCAGTCACCCTGGCCGGAGAAAAGAGCGAAGTCCGGTTCAATCTGACCGCCGAGCTTGTGGCCGATCCCGCGCTTCCCGTTACTTTGGTGTTAGCCATTTACAAATTCGATCGCATGGAATGGGCGATTGAAAAAGCCACGGAGCTCGGCGTCGCCGCCATTGCGCCCGTCATCGCGCGAAGAACAGAGAAGCACCTGGCCCAGGCCGCCGAGAAGCGCGCCGAACGCTGGCGCCGCATCGCGCACGAGGCCTCACAGCAGGCGCGGCGCTCCGATGTGCCCCTGATTGACGATCCGGTCCCGCTCGCACAGCGCGTGCGCGCAGCTTCAGCGGCCACGCGCATCGTGCTTGCCGAGCAGGAACGCACTATGACGCTGCGTCACGCGATCGCAGAAGCAATGGCCGCGGCCAGGAACGAGATGCCTCAGATGGAATTCGCCATCGGTCCCGAAGGCGGATGGGCGCCCGACGAAGAAGCGCTCTTCGATGCCAACGGCTGGCGCGCAGCGTCGCTGGGACCGCGCATCGTGCGCGCCGAAACGGCCGCCATCGCAGCCCTGGCCGTCATCGCGTCCTGCCTGGAATAGTCAATCGAAGTCAAGCGAAGCAAAATTTCCGGGCGCCCGTGCTGCTTTCTGTGGAAAAGCCGGATGAAACTCTTCGCGCATTCACTTCTGCGCGCCCTACCCCATCCTCAACCGCGCATGCGCGCTTAGGGTCGGATAGGCGCAGCTCAAAAATGCGCGAAGTGGACCAGCAATCCCGCGAGCGCTCCTCCCACAAGGTCGCCGACGATCGGAATCGGCGCATAGCTCCAGTTCGATCCGCCCTTGCCCGGAATCGGCAGCAGCGCATGCACGATGCGCGGCCCCAGGTCGCGCGCAGGGTTAATCGCATAGCCCGTGGTTCCGCCGAGCGAGAGTCCGATGCCCCACACCAGGCTGCCCACGAGCCACGGTCCAAGTCCCGCAGCCGGTCCGCTCATGGCCACACCGTGCGAGAAGATCGCATTAGCCACGACCACCAGCACCGCCGTCCCTAACATTTCGCTGAAGAGATTTGCCACAGGGCTGCGCACCGCAGCGTTGGTGCAAAAGATGCCCAGCTTGGCCGCTGGATTGTCCGTCAGTTTCCAATGCGGGCCGTAGTGCAGAGTTACAAGCACCGCGCCGCTCATGGCGCCCAGCAACTGTGCCGGCCAGTAAGTGAGCAGAGAAATATAGTTTCCGCTCATTACCGCCGCGGCCAGCGAGATTGCCGGATTCAGGTGCGCCCCGGGACTGCCGAACGCCTGCGCCACCACCACGCCGCAAAGCACGGCCAGCGCCCATCCGGTTGTGATCACCATCCAGCCGGAATCCGCCGCATACGACTTGCGCAGCGTAACCCCGGCGTTCACGCCGTCGCCCAGCAGCACCAGGACGAGCGTGCCCATAAACTCGCCGAACCAAATCGAGTGCATCGAACCTTCCTTACATTTGCGCCGGCCCGGCCCACTCGGGTTGCCGCGTGGTCTCAGCTTGGAATTGTGGAACCAAGACATTGTCCACTGCCGGAGTCGCCGCTGCCAAGCGCGATGTTGCTGCCAAGAGCAACGTCACTGCCAAGAGCAACGTCACTGCCAAGAGCAATATCATTGTCCGGCGTCCGGAGTTGCGCCCTCATATTGCGCCCAATGCACAAGCAGCCCGCTCACCACGGTGTGCCCCACGCGATAAGCAGCCTCGAGCGACGGCAGATAGGCCGCGTATGCGCGCCCATGCTGATCGCCCAGGCTTTCTGTCGCGCTCAGTTCGCGCGGCTGGCGGTCGTAGTTGCTCACCGTGCGCAGCACGAGCACGCGCTTCAGGTCCACGCGTCCCGCGTTGGCCAGAAAGGTTAGCGACTGCAGCGTTCCCGTGTCCTCCATCGCGGTGGTGGCAAACACGCCTTTGCCGCCGGTAAAGTAAGACACCCACTGCGCGGCCCACGCATCCATCAGCCTGCCGTGCCAAAAGGTCGAAGACGAAAGCTCGTCGCCCATCGTGACAAACGGCGCCCGTCCCGCCGTCGCCCCGTCATAGTGGCTGCGTCTCTCGCGCAATTCTTCCGTGTCGTCCAGTTTCACATTGCGCGTAAGTTGGTAGGCCCACTCCACCAGGCCGCCATTCAACTCGTACACCTGGCCTGCTTCGGGCATTGCCGGTTCCTCGAAGGGCTTCGTCTTGCGCAGCGGCACCATGCCCGTTGTCCAATCTTTGGGAATCTCGCGCGCATCGACTTCATAGCCCAGGTCGCCGTCCACCACCCATCGCGCCCACACAGCCGAGCCCAGCGACACGCGCTCCGGGCATCCGCCCGCAATGCCAGCCACGATCCAATACGCACGGCTGAAGTCGAAGCGCGGGTCCAGCCCCACCGCCATGATGGTCGCCGCCGCGTGCGCCGTTCCCGGCCCCGTCAGCACCGCCATCTCGCCGGAGTCGTTCATGCGCACCGGGTGGAACCCATCCGCCAGCGGAAACACGCGGTTCAAATGATCGCGCTCCACCCAGTACTGCAGCTCGCCAGGCTTGTCGCCGGTGTCCTCACCCGCTTCGAACATCGACACCACAACGACCTTCACCGCGATCGGCGGTACTTGCGCGCCGGCAGCTGCCGCCAGAGACACCGCTAAAGCAAGCGAAAAGAAAAAACGCAGTTGGGAAGCCATGTACAGCCATGCTACCCGAGATCGCATTCCACTGAAATAAAGAATCGGCGGCGTCGGATGAAGCACCCTCTTGTTCAAAGGCTCGCTCGCAATCAGGTACCGTCGCAAAAAGGTACCGCTGGTCTCCTGACCGGCTTTAGTGCGAGTCTCCCGGCCCGCACTCGTCCGAGAATCAAGATGAACTCATGCGGTCTGAGCGCTACCATGAAAAAGAACAAGGAGGTCACGCGTGTGCGAAAGGCAACGGCAATTCTTACCAGCGCAGCCATTGCGTGGGCAGCGGTGACAAGCGCGGGCGCGCAATCAAAGCCTTCGGGCCGCTGGGCGATCGTGATTCACGGCGGCGCAGGCGACATCGAACGCGCCAAGCTGGGGCCCGACGGCGACAAGGCGTATCGCGCTGCGCTCACCAAAGTCGTAGAGGCAGGATCCGCCGTGCTCGATCGCGGAGGCTCTTCGCTCGATGCCGTCGAGGCTGCGATCCGTGTTCTTGAAGACGATCCGCTATTCAACGCTTCGCGCGGGGCCGTCTTCGATGCCGACGGAAAAACAGAGCTCGATGCCGCCATCATGGACGGCGCTACGATGCATGCGGGCGCGGTCGCCGACGTCACCCATACGCGCTATCCCATCACCCTCGCCCGTGCGGTGATGGAGAAGACGCCCTACGTTCTGCTGGTGGGCCCGGGCGCCGATGCGTATTCCAAACAAGTGGGAATGGAACAAGTGGAACCCAGCTACTTTTTTACCGAGAGCCGCTGGCAGTCGCTCATCAAGCAATTACAAAAGGAGGGCCGCCCCATTCCGCCGCGGCCTTCAGGCGCCCCTCCCGAAGGTGCCGTCAAGCCAGTCGCCCAATGGCAGGAGGCGGCCAACATGCGCCGCTACGGAACCGTGGGCGTAGTAGCGCTCGATCGCGCAGGCAATGTCGCCGCCGGCACTTCGACCGGCGGTTTGCAGGGCAAGATGCCGGGCCGCGTAGGCGATTCGCCGATCATCGGCGCGGGCACCTACGCTTCGAATCAGTCCTGCGCTGTTTCAGGAACGGGAGTCGGCGAGTACTTCATCCGCTTCACTGTGGCGCGCGAGGTTTGCGCGCTGGTGCAGTACAAAGGCTACACATTGCAGCAAGCCGCCGATGACGTGATTCAGAAGAAGCTCGCGCCAATCCATGGCGACGGTGGCGTAATCGCGGTTGCGCCCGACGGACAGATGGCCTGGAGCTTCAACACGCCCGGCATGTTTCGTGCGCGGCTAGCGGAAGGCGGCCAGATCGAAGTGCACATCTACATCGACGAGCCGTGAGGCGGAGGCGAATCCTTCCTCACGGCTGTCGAGCGTAGCGGAGCGCACAATTACGTCCCCAGAACTTTCTGTAGAATGTTGCGCATGGAAACCATCCAGTACAACCTGCCGCAAAGCCAGATTCCGCAAACCTGGTACAACATCCTTCCCGATCTTCCCGTGCCCATGGCGCCGCCGCTCCATCCCGGCACGCTACGGCCGCTCGGTCCTGACGATCTTGCGCCTCTCTTTCCCATGGCGCTGATCATGCAGGAGGTCAGCACCGAGCGTGAGATCGAGATTCCCGGAGAGGTGCGGCAGATTTACGCGCAGTGGCGGCCATCGCCGTTGATGCGCGCACGGCGGTTAGAAAAAGCGCTCGATACCCCCGCGCATATCTACTACAAGAACGAAGGCGTTAGCCCCGCCGGCTCGCACAAGCTGAATACCGCCGTCGCGCAAGCCTGGTACAACAAGCAAGAAGGCGTGAAGCATCTTTCGACCGAAACCGGCGCAGGCCAGTGGGGCTCCGCATTGTCCATGGCCTGCGCATTTCTCGGCCTCGATTGCAAAGTCTTCATGGTGCGCGTCAGCTACGACCAGAAGCCCTATCGCCGCGCTTTGATTGAGGCCTTTGGAGCCTCGGTAATCGCCAGCCCCAGCAACACCACTGATTCAGGCCGCGCCATTCTCGCCGAGCACCCCAACTCTCCGGGTTCGCTCGGCATTGCCATTTCTGAGGCCGTTGAAGTCGCGGCGAAGGATCCTGGCACCAAGTACGCGCTGGGCAGCGTGTTGAATCACGTGCTGCTGCACCAGACGGTTATCGGCCAGGAGGCCATCGAACAAATGGCTCTCGCCGGCGACGATCCCGACGTCATCATCGGCTGCACCGGCGGCGGATCGAACTTCGCCGGACTCGTGATGCCGTTTCTCGGCCGCAAGCTCCAAGGCAAATGTCACGCGCGTATCGTGGCCGTTGAGCCTGCCGCCTGCCCAAGTCTCACCAAGGGACACTTCGCCTACGACTTCGGCGACACCGGCCATCTCACTCCGTTAGTCAAGATGCATACGCTTGGCAGCACCTTCATTCCTCCGGGAATTCACGCGGGCGGGTTGCGCTACCACGGCATGGCGCCGCTGGTCTCGCATGTCGTCAATCTCGGATTGGCCGAAGCGACCACTGTGCATCAGCTAGACGCGTTCGCCGCGGGCGTGCAATTTGCGCGCTCCGAGGGAATCATTCCCGCTCCCGAAGCCAATCACGCCGTAGCCGAAGCCATTCGCCAGGCTCTTGAAGCCAAGGCAGAAGGCAAGCCGCGCGTGATTCTTTTCAACCTCAGCGGCCACGGTCACTTCGACATGCAGGCCTACATCGATTACCACGCGGGCAAACTCGAAAACTTCGAGTATCCCGCGGAGGAAATCTCCATGGCGCTCGCGGGGTTGCCACTGGTTCCGTAACCCGTCCCGTAAACCGCCTCGCAGGTCATCCGTAAGCCCTGCCGCATGCCGTAGCCGGCCTGTTTTTCCGTCCTCGCTGTGTTAACGTGGCAATACGGTGTCTGTGCGCCGGGCTTAGCTATGCGGCCTCGGCGTAAAGCGCGCAAAGGCTGGCAAGGCTTTGCGGCGCAAGGACATCGGCGACAGCGGACAGAAACAAACGAATGCCCCAACAGCAGCCGGAATCGTCATCGTCTATATTCACGGCTCCGCTGTCTGGGCCGGCCTCGGAATCTGCTGCGGCCTCGGCGCCCGAGTCCAACGCCGCAACGCACCCGCCTCATCATGTTCCCCGCTGGCTGGAGCGCCTGGAATTATTTCTGCGCGTCATGCTGCGCATGTATATCGGTCTGGCAATCTGCTACGCGCCGTGGTGGCACGCTGCATGGGACAATAATCCGCTCTTTCTCGAGTTTCCCTGGCTCGGAAGCATCGCGAACGCCGGCGCAGTGCGCGGCCTCGTCTCGGGGCTGGGCCTGCTGAATCTATGGATAGCGTTTCAAGATGCCATTCGGCACCGGGATGGTTGAGCGATGAAAAACAGGGAACAAGGGACCGAGAGAACGATGAAACAAGAAGGCAAAAGCCCGAATAAGTCAGCTGCGGCTTCTCAAGCCCCGTCTTCCGCAGCGTCTTCCGGTGCAGTGATTCCCGGCAACGGAGGCCCCCCGCCGCTCGATGCTGCTCCACTTGCGTATGAGAACACCGCATTCCTCAACAGCGCCGACGGGCGGCCCATACGGATCATTTCGGAATATCTGGAGCCGCTGGCGCGCTTCCGCCGCGAGCAGATTCAGGACACGGTCGTTTTCTTCGGCTCCGCGCGTTTTACAGGACGCGAAGAAGCCGGCCATGCTCTCGAGCTTCTCGAAAACACCGGGTCGGTACAGCCGGCTCCCAGCGAGGAGCAGCCCGCCAAACCAGTCGAAATCGCAACCGGCAACGCATCAAACTTGCAACTGAAGCGCGCGGTGGCCGCGGTCGAGATGGCTCGCTACTACGAAGACGCGCGCCGCCTGGCGCAGTTGCTCACGCAATGGGCCAAAACCATCCCTTCGCGCAAGCATCGTTTCGTGGTCACTTCCGGCGGCGGTCCCGGCATCATGGAAGCGGCCAATCGCGGCGCCTGGGAGGCCGGCGGAAAAACCATCGGCATGAACATACTGCTGCCCTTCGAGCAGAGGCCGAATCCCTACATCACGCCCTCACTTAACTTCGAGTTCCATTACTTTTTCATGCGCAAGCTGTGGTTTGCCTATCTGGCGAAAGCGCTGGTGGTCTTTCCGGGCGGGTTCGGCACCCTCGATGAGATGTTCGAGATTCTCACCCTGGCCCAGACCCAGAAGGTGACCAAGAAAATCACCGTCCTTATTTATGGATCGGATTACTGGAAGAAAGTGTTCAACCTCGAAGTGCTGGTAGACACGGGCGCGATCTCGCCCAAGGATCTCGATCTCTTCCAATATGCTGAGACGCCCGAACAGGCCTTCGATCTCTTGCGCAAAGGATTAACCGAGAACTATCTGGCAACCGAGACCGCAGCCGTGCCGAACGGACCATCAAAAAGCGATAAGACGGCGCCAGACGAAGATTTGATGTCGGGCTGGAACCTCGACGATTTCCTCGGACCCGAGTTGGCCAAAACCAGAAAGTAAATAGACTTCGGACCGGACGAGGGAGGCCGATGTAGAGCCGGCCACCCGGCCGGCTGTAACGCGGACGTCCCCGTCCGCGTTTGAGCGTGCTCTATCCTTCTCACGGACTCAACGCGGAAGGGTGGGATCGCACGCGGTGCTTCTTTGGAACGGCGCGTGCTGCGAGTCTCAACATTTGAGATGATGCGATTCTTTCCGCGCGCACGCGGCCCTCGCGGCAAGTGCGGGAGCTTCCGGGATTTCGCCCCTATTTTCCCGGTATCTTGGTAACTTATTTGATTCCACGGTGGCATCCAATTGAAGGGCAATTCGCGCGCTCTTAACCGGATGTTGATGAGCCGGGCCGGATACTAAATGTGGAAATCCGAGCATAGATAGCCGCTCGACAAGGAGCTGAAATGCCGAATTCGACTATCTCGTACCTGTGGCGTGACACCGGCGCCGCAATGGACTTTCGGACCGGCGTGTCGCTGCACAGCCATACCAATCAATCGTCTGAGACGCTGGACTTCCTGGCCAACTTCGGCAACCAGTTCCCCGTGATGCGGCCGCTGCTGTCGCGCCTGGAACGGCGGGCCGAGCAGATTCATGGGGTACGCATCAATTACGCGGCGAGCTACTGGACGCCGCCCATGACCCCCAAGCTGGCCTTCGATCTCGAAACCAGGCAAATCGAGAATCTAGGCCTGGGAGCGATGGTTTCCATCACGGATCACGACAACATCAAGGCGCCCATGCTTCTGCGCACGGTGCCCAGCGCACGTCAAATTCCGGTATCGGTGGAGTGGAGCGCCCCTTACGGCGGCATGCAGTCGTTCCATCTCGGCGTGCACAACCTGCCCAGCGCGCGCGCGGCCGAATGGATGGCGACGCTCGCGGAATTCACCGTCAACCCCAGCGATGCGCGCCTGACCGAAATTCTGGCCGCCCTGAACCGGGAGCCGAATGTGCTCGTGGTTTTCAACCATCCCATGTGGGACCTCTACCTGATCGGCAAAGAAAAACACCAGTTCCTCGTGAACGAATTTCTGCAGAAAAACGGCGCGTATTTTCACGCGCTCGAGCTGAACGGCTTGCGCAACTGGGACGAGAACCGCGCGGTGCGGCGTCTGGCCGAGAAGTGGAACATGCTGCTGATCGCCGGTGGCGACCGCCACGGAGTGGAGCCGAACGCCAATATCAATCTGACCAACGCAACGTCCTTTACCGAATTCGTGCACGAGGTGCGGCGCAAGAAAAGGAGCCACGTGCTCTTTATGCCGCAGTACGCCGAGCCGTGGAAGCACCGCATTCTGCAGTCGACCATCGATGCTGTGCGCCACTATCCCGCGTTTCCGCAAGGTTCGCGGACCTGGGATGAACGCGTCTACCATCCCGACGCGAACGGCGTGGTGCGTCCCTTGAGCCAGCTATGGCCCGGCGGCGCAGCTCCGCGCGTCGTCCGCTGGACCATCGCCATGGTGCAGTTGATGGGCCTGGGCCTCGTATCCGGCGGGTTGCGCATGGCCTGGAGCGAGTCCGACGAGTTGCGCCTGGCGCTGGGCGAGCAGGGGTCCTGAAGGAGAACAGCGGAGCTGTGCAACGAATCGCGGCTGCCGGTTGAGCGTTAGCCCGCGCGCGCGAGAAGCAGCAAACCGGTCAGCAGATCGAGTGCGAACGGCTTCTCTCGGTCGCTCATCATGTCCCAGCCTTTTCCGCGTAGCACGCCGCCGTCAATGCCAAGAAGGGTTACGCCTTCATCGGAGAGCTTCGCCGACTCCCACGCCTGCCCATTCGGCCCCCACGCCAGAATCGAATGATGGCCGACGAACAGGAGCAGACTTTCCGCAACCGCCGCGCGCACTTCCAGCACGGGCCGGTAGGGAATCATTGTGAAACGTGCGGGCGCGCTGGTATCGATGAGGTAGGCGTAGCCTCCCGCGACGGCGCAGATTTCTTCTGGTTTTGGAGTGGACCAAAGCCCTGCCGGAGCCGCCGGATCGCGAAATCCCAGGGCACAAGTGGCGAGGAAGGCCTGCGCATCCGGCGCATCAGGGCGAATCATCACTTCAAGTGCCCCGCGCTCCACCTCCTCGGCCGCGCGCGGATAAACAAAGTGACGCCGCGGCAGAATCATCGGCCGCGCGGCCAGGATTTCGGCCCGCCAGCTGTGCGGAAAGCTCAGGTCGACAATCGCGTTGGGCTCAGGCCCCAAGTGCGTCCACCTCGGGTTTCTCCGGCCCTCCGCGCCTGAAATCCCACTGCGCTGGGCGGCCAATCTAACTCCGCTAGCCCCGCTAACTCCGCTAGCTCCGCTTGGCTCTCGCTCACGGCTGCGTTTTGTAGTGCAGAATCCATCGCAACTGTTCCGTGGTGTCGGGAATGTCGTAGCCCCGCGCTGCCTGGATGGCTGCCAAAGCGTCCCTCGCGTCCCAGCCGAGCTGGATCAACGTGCACGCCGCGGTGAGCGGCGCCCTGCCAATGCTTCCCCGGCAGTGCATGCCAATGCGCTCTCCGGCGCGAAGGCGATCGGCCAGACCCGACACAAATGTTCTAAACGTCAGCGGGTTCATCGGCACTTGAACGTCCTGAATGGGATAAGAAAGAAAGCGCATGCCCAGCTGCCCCGCGAGCGCGCCTTCCTCAGCGAGGCCAAGCCAATCGGCTTCGTCGGGCTCGAGCAGCGAGACCAATGTCTGGACGCCGCTGCCCGCAATCTCACCCAATTCGTCGTGAAGCATGCGGCCGCCGCGTGGGCAAAGCACAATGGCCAGCGGCACAGCGGGATTTCCTTCAATCCAAAACACCGCGTTCACGCGTTCAGACTCCCACAAACGGATTCGCGCTCTAGCGCATCGCGACAGCTTCGATGATAGACGGTGGGCGGGGCGATCGCCGCGAGGAACGCAAAACGCATCCGGGGTCGCGAGGCAAGCGGCGCACCCTCTCCGTCACGCTGATTGCCTGCCTCCCGATGAGTCGCAGAGCAACCCAGCGGGAAACCCTTGTCAAAATGCGAGAATAGAGGAAGCGTTCGGTTTGGGGTCCATGAAGATCCAGCGCGAGAGGCCACACAAAGATGCTGCGCGTTCTGTCGACTCATCTGTTTCTGAATCACCGTCTGCACCCCGGCCTGCTTGAGCTCGCGGAGCGCTCCGGCGCGCAGGCGGTGGAGATCTTTGCCGCGCGCCAGCACTTCGACTACACCAGCCGCGAGCACGTAACCGAGCTCGCCGAGTGGTTCCGCTCGAATTCGCTCCAGCCCTTTTCGATGCATGCCCCGCTTTACCCCGACCGCGAGATGGGCCGTGCCGGCGCGCCCACGGTGAATGTGCTGCACCCCGATAAGGCGCGGCGCATCGACGCCATGGACGAGATCAAGCGTGCGCTCGAAGCGGCGGAGCACATCCCGCTGCGCAATCTTGTAGTGCACCTTGGTGAACGCGATGATGAGTGGTCGCCGCGCACCATTGAATATGCGCTCACCGCGCTGGAGCACCTGGGAGCCTTCGCGCGGCCGCTCGGCGTTCGTCTGCTCGTGGAAAATCTGCTGAGCGAGGCCACGACCCCGGAGCATCTTGTGACCATCCTCCAGATGGGGCACCTCACCAATGTGGGTGTTTGCCTGGACTTGGGCCATGCGCACATTACGGTGGGAACCGTGAATGCGATCGCAACTCTCGGCAGCCGTATTGCCACGGTACATGTGCACGACAACCACGGCATGAAAGACGAGCACCTGTGGCCCGGCGGTGGGACGATCGACTGGCCGGCTACGGCAGAGGCTCTGAAAGCGCTGGGAACGCCTCCCGCGACGGTGCTGGAGATCAGCTCCTCGCTGGCGGAACCGCACGCCACGCTCCCCGACCAGATCAAGGAAGCCTTCGCGCTGTTCGAGTAACTGCTTCTGCGCCGGCCCAAACTTCGCTTACTCCCCAGCCCCGCCAACGCCGCTTTTTCTGGAGCTGGATCCAGTCTTGAAGGGGCACGGCTTTAGCCGTGCCATGAAATTCGCATAAACCGCCGGGCTTTAGCCCCTGAGGGATGTTTTTCAATCGGCTTCAAGCATCCATGCAACCAGCTCTAAAGCGTCGGCGTGCGCGGCAGCTGTCTGCAACTCGTAGGCAGCAGACTGAAGCGTGCACAATTGTTCGCATGCGCGCCTACCGTGACCATGATGGTTTTCTCCGCGGTCAGGCCATCGCCCGTCGCCGAAACCACAACGCTGGATGAGCCCGGGACTGTTTCCTGAGCGGCCGTGAGCTTCAGCAGCGCGCTGCTTGAGTTGGCGCTCAATGCCGGCATGAGCGGATTCGCGGACCACGTTGCCGTAACTCCGCCCGGCAAGCCGCTCACAGAAAAACTGACGGACCCGGCGAACGACCCTCCAGTGACTGCAGTGAACTGAATCGTCACGGAGCCGCCTGCGGCGATCGTTGCCGATTGCACCAGCGACGTCAAAGCGAGCGTTGCAGATCCGGACGTCGAACTCGCGTTCCATTCGTTGACGAGCCGTGCGCCATCCACCGATCCCAGGCCCGTGGCGAGGTTGTACGTCGCGCCATCCGCGCTGAATCCCTCAACGCCGGGAACGGTGTTGTTGCCCGACAGCGTGGGATGAAATGGATTTGGCACCGCACTCGTCAGCGCGTAAAGTCGAGGATTCGCGCTGCCTTGGCCTTTGCCGTTTTCCCTCGCCGTGACCAGCGCCATGATGCCCGCAAATGCCTGCGCCGAGACCGACGTGCCGGAAACCACCCAGAACGCGCCGTTCTCGACCATGAAATAGCCGTCGTGATTCGCGGCCGAAAGCGAGACATCGGGCACGGCGCGCATGGTACTTGCCGCGCCCGCCCCGCTCATCCTCTGCTGCCACGCGGGCTGCGCGTACACCACGCTCGCGCCGCCGCCCGACGCCCAGAGTCCCGTGCCGCCGTCCAGCGCGCTCTCATTCCACACCGCCTCGGGAATGTAGCCAAGCGCAGAGCCATAGGTTGCAGAATTCGTCGCGGACCAATACTGCGCCGCATTCGCGCCTTCATTGAATTCCGTTCCGCCAACACACGTGGCATAGGGCGAACTGCACAGCCCGTTCACCGCGGCATACGTTCCCGAACTGGAATTGCCTTGCTGACATCCAGCCGCGCCCGCGTCGCCCGAGGCCACAAAGACGCTCATTCCCTGGCTTGCAGCCTGCTCCCACAAGCTGTTGTAGAAGGCCAGCTCTGCGGCGCCCATCTCCTGCTCGCAACTGCCGTAGCTCACGCTCACCACGGGCGAGGTGGCGTAGTTGACGATGTACGCGGACGCGAGATCGATGCCGTCCGTCGTTGCCGTGGAAGCCGCAACCACCAGGTTCACCGTGACAGCGCGCGCCACCGCGCCGCTCCACTCCACGTCGAGCGTAGATTCGCTCTCATCGCCGCTGACGAGACCGGGATTGGTTCCATCGACAATCACCGACGGCGCGTTCGCAGCGAGACCCGCGATGGAACGGAAGGTCTCTACATCGCTGAGGTTGACGTTGCTGCGTCCGGCAACGGCAATGGCGGCGCCAAAGCCCGTAGTGCCTGCGCTATAGAGCGGGTTGAGGTCGTAGATGGTAGCGAAATCCGCTGGAAAAATATTGTGCGTGCCGCCGGCAGAATATTCCGGCCCCCCGGAGTATTCCGTTTTCGCCGCGAACAATTTCTGCGAAGCGATTTGCGAGGTGCGGCGAAAGTCGCTAAGCGTCACCACGCCACCGACGACACCAGCAAGCGACACCGGAATCTGCGGGTCACTTGAGTTGGCGATGTGCTCGATTCCGTCAACGCGAAACCGATGCAACTCGGTGTGAAAGGCGCTGGAAACCTGGGCCGCCGTGCCGGAGAAAACGACCAGGCGACGTCCAGCCGAAACCTCTTCGACCGTGAATCCGTGGGCCGCCAGCCACGCCGATACCATCGCCAGGCCGGAATCGTCGACGCCGAACTGCGCTCCAAACTCAGCCGGCGTGAGCCACTGCTGATACTGCGGCGAGCCGGGATCCTGCTGCGCTTCAACTAAGGCATCGAGTGAAGCCTGCTGCGCAGCAGAAGACTGGAGGAGAAGCAGCATGCGATCGAGCCGCATGTTCGCCCCTATTACACCTTCGTCGATCGCACCTTCGTCGAAACCCGCGCGCGCCCGCAACGGCGCGTTGCCCGTGAGGGTGACGAGGCGCGTTTCGTCGACAGGGGTGGTGAAGGCAGGGGTGTTGAAGCCGCTCGAGGAAATCGCGGTGCGCCCAGAATCAAGCAATCGCGCGCCGCCGCACCCGGCAAGCAGGAGCAAAGCGGCAAGAGATGAGAGAACTCTTATTCGAGCGGACATTCCGGCCTTTCAGAGGGGCAAAGGCCGTAGCGCGACGGGTTGGTCGCGGCCGCGGTCTTTGCCTTTTCTCATTCATCGGCCGAGAGAGCCGGTGGCTGAGTTTGAAAGGCCTAAACCCAAGCGGGCTTGGCTTACAAATGTACTTAGAAAAAACTAAGGGAACGAGGGACCGAAGGGGCAAGAAAGCAGGGATCAAGAGAACAAGAAGGCGCAGGCATCCGCCAAAAACTCAGAGGTTTTCTGGTTCCCTCGGTCCCTCGTTCCCTGTTCTTAGCAGATGCGCGGCAACTGCTCGCCGATCATGGTGGGAATCACGCGATTCGCGCCCATCGCCGTGCGCGCCACCAGCATGCGCTTGTGCTCCGCGGTCACCTGGCCGATGCGCGCGGCGTCGCGGCCCAGCGGATGCGCGCGCAGCACTGCCAGCACGCGCTCCGCCGCCTCCGGCGCGACAAAGAACACCGCCTTGCCCTCGTTGGCCACGTACACCGGGTCGAGGCCCAGCAGCTCGCAGGCCGACTGCACTTCGGCCCGCACCGGCACGCTCGCCTCGTCGATCGCGATGCCCACGTCGGAGGCCTGCGCAATCTCATTCAGCGTGGAAGCCAGTCCGCCGCGCGTGGGGTCGCGCATGGCGTGAACCGCCGCGCCGGCCGCATCCAGCACCTCGGCGATCATCCCGTTCAGCGCCGCGCAATCGGAGCGGATCTGGCTCTCGAACTCCAGGCCCTCGCGCACGCTCATGATCGCCATGCCGTGGTCGCCGATGGTTCCCGACACAAGCATCGCGTCGCCCGGCTGCGCGCGATGCGGACCCACCGTGGATCCCCGCGCGCAGCACGCCCACGCCCGCCGTGTTGATGTAGCAGCCGTCGCCGTGGCCGCGCTCCACAACCTTGGTGTCGCCGGTAACGATCTGCACGCCCGCCGTCGCCGCGGCCTTGGCCATGGCCTCCACAATCGCCGCCAGCTGCGCCAGCGGAAATCCCTCTTCCAGAATGAAGCTCGCGCTCAGAAACTTCGGCTCCGCGCCGGAAACGGCCAGATCGTTCACCGTCCCGTTCACCGCCAGCTCGCCGATCGATCCGCCGGGAAAAAACAGCGGCTGCACGACAAACGAATCGGTGCTCATGCGCCAGCCGCGCCGCCGCGCAGTTCGAGCACCGCCGCGTCGCCCAGATTTTCCAGCGCCGGATTGCGAAACGCGGGCAGAAACAGATGCTCCACCAGCTCGTTGCCCAGCTTGCCGCCGCCGCCGTGGCCCATCACGATGGTCGGATAGTCGGCCAGCGGCAGCGGGCAGATCCAGTTTGCGAGAAATCCGGCGTGCCAGCTTTCACGTCGTCAGCCATGCGCCGCTCCCGTAAGCGCTGAACCCGCGCTCGCCAGCTCTTCCGCCGACAAAAACCGCCCGTAGTTGTAGTACGCCGCGCAGGCGCCTTCGCTCGAAACCATGGTCGCGCCCAGCGGATGCCGCGGCGTGCACTCCTTGCCGAACGCCGCGCACTCGGCCGGCTTGATGGCCCCGCGCAGCACATCGCCCGCGCGGCACAGCGGCGACTCCTCGGTATGAATGCCGGTAATCTGGAAGCGCTCCTCGGCGTCGAACTCGCGATAGTCCGCGCTCAGCCGCCAGCCGCTCTTGGGAATCACGCCGATGCCGCGCCAGGCCCGGTCGGTCACCTCAAAGACCTCGGCCAGCAGCTTCTGCGCCGCGCGATTGCCCTCGAACGTGACGACGCGCTCGTAGGCGTTCTCCACTTCGTGCCGCCCGGCTTCAAGCTGAATCACCGCGCGGCGAATGCCATCCAGCAGATCGAGCGGCTCAAAGCCCGTGACCACCAGCGGCACCTGATACTTCTCCGCCAGCGGCGGATACTCCCAGTAGCCCATCACGCTGCACACATGGCCCGCGGCCAGAAACGCCTGCACCTGGTTTCCCGGCGATTCAAGAATCGCCGCAATCGCCGGCGGCACCAGAACATGCGAAACCAGCAGCGAAAAATTCTTCAACCCGCGCCGCTTGGCCAGATGCACGCTCATCGCGTTGGCCGGCGCGGTGGTCTCAAAGCCCACGCCGAAGAAGACCACCTGCTTGTCGGGATTCTTGACGCGCCAGTTCAACCGCATCCAGCGGCGAATACACCACGCGCACATCGCCGCCGCGCCCTTCACCTGAAACAGGTCGCCGTCGGTGCCGGGCACGCGCAGCATGTCGCCAAAGGAGCAGAAGATCACGCCCGGCTGCGCGGCAATCGCCAGCGCCTTGTCGATCAGTTCGAGCGGCGTGACGCAGACCGGGCAGCCGGGCCCGTGAATCATCTCGATCCCGGCGCGGCAGCATCTGGTCGATTCCGTTCTTGATGATGGAGTGCGTCTGCCCGCCGCAGACCTCCATGATCTTCCACGGGCGCGTGGTGACCTGGCGCGATCTCCCGCGCCATGCGCTGCGCGATCTCGCCGTTGCGAAACTCGGTGAGGTACTTCATGGTTTTGCAGCGGAGCTACGCGATATGGGCTATCGACTACCGACATCGCTCCGTTGCATCGTCCGCGCATCCGCATTTCCGGAGCAACTTCCGTCCGGACAATTCGACTGCGGCCGCTGCGCCGCGCGCGCAAAGGCTTCTTCTTCGCTCGCCAGTTCCTCGTCCAGCACGCCCATGGCGCGGAAGTCGGCCAGGGTCTGCTCGGCCGTCTCTTCGTCGATCTTGGAGAGCGCAAAGCCCACGTGGACAATGGTGTAGTCGCCCACCTCGACCTCGGGCACGTAGTCCAGGCAGACCCTCTTGACCACGCCGCCAAAGTTCACCCGCCCCATGCGGATGCAGGCCGTCGGTGGTAATCTCTTCCACTTTTCCAGGAATCGCAAGGCACATAGCAACCTTCTTATACCGCTCACGGGCGACGGTCAAATGTGATTTGGATCACTCACGCGAAATTCTTAAGAGGCTGTCGTCGCCGCACCTCCCGAGTCGAGCCCAGGACGTCAAACCACTCAGCACACTCCACTAAGCCTTGCCCTCTTAGGCATTTAGCCCATCCCGTGTCCTGGGTCACAGCGAAAAGCGGGCTGTGAAACTGTGCAGCTCAGTCGGAAACCATCAACTCGCCGGGCACGATCGGCCGGGTGCGGGGCAGAATCCCGCGCGCCGCCGCAATGCCGAAGATCGCCAGCACGGCCACGAAGACCACGAGCTTGATAAGGCTGCCGGTGGAGTTTTCCGGCAGCGTCTTCCAGAGAACCAGCAGGACAGTCTGCGCCGCGGTGACGGCCCAGACGGAGCCATAAAAATAGCGGCGCTCCCTGCCTTCGCCCTTGGTGGAAGTTCCAACGCGCGGCAATTTGCCCAGCATGCCGAGCAGCAGAATGAACGCGCAGAGCGGCGAGTAGGCGTAGAGGTAAATCTGCTTCATCCGCCAAACCCCGGTAACGGCGGCGTAGACAAGTCCGGCCATGTTAAGCAGCGCGTAAGTTCAGAATGGCATTCCAGGCAAAGGTGTAGCAGACGCGGCGATAAAGCGGATTGGGCTTGTCTTCGTCGAAGCGCAGGATGTAGGGACGATGCTCCGAGCCGGGAAGCTGCGCGTTGTAGCCGGCGATGCCGGTTCCGATGAGCACCGCAGCCAGCCACGCCCAATTGGCCCAGTGAAAGCCGCCGCTAAAGAGGCTGAAAGTGAGCGGTCCGGGAGCCAGAAAGAAGACCCAAATCCAGATAGGCCAGTGAGCAAAGGCGATAGACGTTGGTGTTGCGTTCCCGGATTTTGCGCTCTCCGGCGTATTCAATCTTTCCGCTGTATCCCATGGGCGGAGTCTCGCAGAGGGGGCGACGGCGCGTCAAGAAGGCAGGGAGCGAGGGAGCGTGAAGACAGTGAAGAAAGTGACGAGAGTGAAATGAGTGAACCTCACTGCTGGGCAAAGGCGACGAGTTTGGGGCCGAGTGCGGCGGAGCACTCAATGGGCGCCATGTGGCCGCAGCCGGGAATGACGTCGAGCTGGGATTGTGGGATCAGGCGGTGCATCACTCTCCGTCGCTGGGGGGCGTGATTTGGTCGAGCGATCCCCACACGAGGAGCACGGGCATTTTGAATTGCGGCAGAAGGCTGTCGATCGCGTCCTGCCCGGTGAGCATCGTGGCGAGAGCGCGCTGCACGACCCAGCCATTGAGGCGGAAGTTGCGCAGGAGGTCTCGAGCGACGAAAGCGGGAATGGGCTGAGGCTGCGGCGAGAGCAGGGCATCCAGCTCGTCGAGTTGGGCGATCGTGGAAGGCGTGAAGAGCGCGGTGTCAAACGTCGGCTGGACGTTGAGACCGGCGGCGTCGAAGAGCATAAGGCGGCTCACGCGCTCAGGATGCTCGGCGGCGACGAGCTCCGCAATCCATCCGCCCATGGACCAGCCGCCGAGCTCGACTTGCTTGAGGCCCAGCGCGTCCATAAAGCCCACGACCACGGTGGCTTCGTCGCGCACCGAATAGGAAAAATCCGCGGGCTGCTCGCTGCGGCCGTAGCCGAGGAGATCGGGAATGTAGACGCGAAAGCCGGATTGGGCGAGATACGGCGCGAGATTCCGCCAGTACTCCGCGTTGGCGCCGAGCCCGTGCACGAGAACGACGACTGGACCGCTGGCCGGACCCTCGGCAAGGTAGTGCACGCGATGGCCTCCGACTTGCACGGAACGGCTCTCAATGCCCGTGAGGTCTTCCTGCAGGTACGTCCACGCGTTGAGGTAGCTGACGGGACGGAAGTAGAACCCGACGCCCGCGAGCAGCGCCAGCGCGAGCAGGGACACGAGAGTCCACTTGATCCAATGCAACGGATGATTGTTTATCTTAGGCATCGGCTTGTCTTCTTTCTGATAGCAGAGCTTGCGCTCTTTGCCAACCTTTTTCAATGACGCGCACGGTGATGGGATCGAGAACGAGGGCGCCGTGGCTGATTCCATTCCGCGCGCTCCACCCAGCGGACCGCGTCGGCGTCGGAGGCCGCGCACAATTCGCCGCCGCTAACGCGGCAAAGGTAGTCGGCAATGACGTAGTGGTAGCGAACGCGGCCGCCTTCGCGCCCATCTTCGCGATGAATGCGATCGAGAAGCTCGACCAGCTCGAGCGGTTCGACGACGAGGCCGGTTTCTTCGCGCACCTCGCGCACCACGCCTTCAACCAGGGTTTCGCCAACCTCAAGCACGCCGCCGGGCAGCGTCCAATGGCCTTTGAGGGGCTCACTGCCGCGGCGCACGAGGAGCACGCGGCCCTCGTGGACCACGACCGCGCCCACGCCGACCAGCGGAGATTGAGGAAACTCGCGCTGTACCTTCGTCATTCAAAATCCCTCAGGGGCTAAAGCTCCGAAGTAATTCTGTTGCATTTTCGGCACGACTAAAGTCGTACCCTTTCAAAACAGTTTCAAGCCAGCTTCTACGGTCCGGGTTGAATCGTTCGCCTCCAGCTATCATCAAATACAGGCACAGAGGAACGAAAGATGGCAGAATTCACGTTGAGAATCGATGGCATGCATTGCGGCTCCTGCGTGCGCCGTGTGAGCCAGGCGCTGGCTGCTGTACCGGGCGTGGCGGTGAACGAGGTGCGCGTCGGAGCGGCCCGGCTGACTGCAGCCGAGGAACCCGCGCCGGTGGATCTTGCCATTGCCGCGCTCGCCAAGGCCGGCTACGCCGCGCATCTGGAATCATAACGCGTAGATCTGGAGCCGACACTGGCCTCGCACACTCGAGAATCGCTGACACTGCCCGTTCTGGGCATGACGTGCGCCTCGTGCCAGCACCACGTGGAAGAGGCTCTGCGCGCAACGGCGGGCGTGGAATCGGCGCGCGTGGATCTGATGGCGCATCGCGCCAGCGTGGTCTTCGATCCGGCGCTGGCAGCACCCCAGCAACTGGTCGAGGCGATTCGCGGAGCAGGATACGATGCGGTGCTGCCGCGCGCAGGACGGCACCGGCGCGCGCGCTGAGGATTCGACCGCGGGCGCGACAACGAAGGCGTGGGTGACACTGGCGGCGGGCGCAGCGGCCATGCTGCTGGCCATGCCGCTGGAAACGGAGATGGGCGCGCGCGATTCTTTCCTGATGCGCGCGCTTCCATGGCTCTACGCGATGCCAGCCCCGGCGCTGCGCTGGTTCCTGCTCGTGCTTACAGCGGTTGTTGTGGCGTGGGCCGGTCGCGGAATTTACGCGAGCGCGTGGAGCGCTCTGCGCCACGGCACAACCAACATGAATACGCTGGTGAGCCTGGGGACGGGCGTGGCGTTTGCCTATTCTGCGTATGCCACGATTTGGCCGGCGCCGGGCGGGCCGGTGTACTTCGATGCGGTGCTGCTGATTGTGGGCTTTCTGCTGCTGGGCAAGGCACTGGAGGCGCGCGCCAAGCGCCGCGCGCTGGCAGCGCTGGACTCGCTTTCGCGGTTGCGGCCCGCCACGGCGCGACGCATGGTGGACGGCGTGCAAACGGTGGTGCCGCTCGACGAGGTGCGGCCAGGCGACAGCGTCCTGGTGCTGCCCGGCGAGCGCTTTCCTGTAGACGCGACGATTCTGGAGGGGCGCACCACGGTGGACGAGTCGATGCTGACCGGCGAAGCCACGCCGCTGGAGCGCGAGCCGGCGGGCGCGTGCTGGCCGGATCGCTGAACTACGACGGCGCGGTGGTGTGCCGCGCGGAGTCGCTGGGCGAAGAGACGATGCTGGCGCAGATTGCGCGCATGGTGGACCAGGCGCAGAGCTCGCGCGCGCCCATGGAGCGGCTGGCCGACGCGGCCAGCGCGATCTTTGTGCCGGTCGTGCTGGGGCTGGCGGCGGTGACGTTTGTGGCGTGGCTGCTGGCGGCGCATTCGCTGCCGCTGGCACTGGCCAATACCGTGGCCGTGCTGGTGATTGCGTGCCCCTGCGCCATGGGGCTGGCGGTGCCTGCGGCGTTGACCGTGGCCGTGGGCCGAGGCGCGCAACTGGGCGTGCTCTTCAAAGGCGGCGAAGCGTTGGAGCGGCTGGCGCATGTGGACGCGATTGTTCTCGACAAGACGGGGACGCTGACCGTGGGAAGGCCGGTGCTCGAGAAAATTCAGGGAATAGGGAACAGGGAACAGGAACAGAAGAGCGGGGAGCAAGGGAGCAAGGGAGCGAGGGAGCGAGAAAGACGGAACGCGAACTGCTGCGCATGGCTGCGGCGGCGGAGGAGCGGTCGAACCATCCGCTGGCGCACGCCGTGATCGACGCTGCGCGTGCGCGGGGCCTTGAATGGCAACCGGCGGAGGATGCGCAGGTTTTGCCTGGGCGAGGATTGACAGCGCGCGTGGAAGGGCACGGTTGCGTCCTGGGGAATGATGCGATGTTCGGCGATTCTGGCATCGCGCTTCCTAGTGACGTTACTGCGCCGGAGCCGGGCGTGACGCGGTTGTGGATGGCGGTGGACGGCGTGCCTGCCGCTTATTTCGACGCGCGCGATGCATTGCGGCCGGATGCTGCTCCAGCCGTGGCTGCCTTGCGCGACGCGGGGTTGCGTGTGTTGATGCTGACCGGTGACTCGGCTGCCGCGGCGGCGCCGATTGCTGCGCAGGCGGGAATCGCCGAAGTCGAAGCGGGCCTCGATCCGGCAGGCAAGCTGGCGCGAATTCGCGAGCTGCAAAAGTCCGGCCTGCGCGTGGCCATGGTGGGCGACGGAATCAACGACGCGGCGGCGCTGGCACAGGCGGATGCGGGCATCGCCATGGGCAGCGGCGCGGATCTGGCGCAGGAGGCGGGCGATGTACTGCTGCTGCGGGCGCAACCGATGGCGATTCCCGCGGCTCTTGAGCTGGCGCGGCAAACAGTGCGCGTGATGCGTCAGAACCTTGTCTGGGCCGTGGGCTATAACCTGCTCGGGATTCCGCTGGCCGCGGGAGCGCTGTACCCCGCGTTTCATATTCTGTTGACGCCGTGGCTGGCCGCCGCGGCCATGGCGCTGAGTTCGGTTTGCGTGCTGGGCAACAGCTTACGCCTGCGGGGATGGCAGCCAGCGCCGTTTGCCGGGAGTTCGGCACGCTAAACTAAACGCAGGTTCCGCTGTGCGCATCCTCACCCGCTACATTCTCGGCGAAATTCTCTCCCTCACGCTCATCGGCTGCGCGCTTTTCACGTTCATTCTATTTATGCCGCAACTGCCACACATTCTTGAGGTGGTGGTGCGCAGCAGTTCCACCTGGACGGACGTGGCGGAGATATTCGTCTTCACACTTCCCAACCTGTTCAAGGTGACGATCCCCATGGCGGTTCTGTGGGGCGTGCTGCTGGGGTTTAGCCGCCTCGCGGCCGACAGCGAAATCATTGCCATGCGCGCCTCGGGGCTCGGTATCGGCTACTTCGTGCGCGTGGCATCGATCATTGCGGTGACGGGCACGCTGCTGGGACTGGGAAACTCGCTTTATCTCGCGCCGCGGGCCAATCAGGCAATTATCGAAATGCAGCGGGCGCTCGAGACTTCGCAGGCCTCGTACGAGATCGAACCGCGCGTGTTTTACGAGGATTTCAAGAACTTCGTTCTCTACGTGCAGGATGTGCGCGCAGGCGCGGGCGCGGCCAACTGGCAAAAAGTGTTCATGGCCGATGTGAGCGATCCCGTGAATCCGGTGATCACGACGGCCGCGTCGGCGACCGTGGTGAACGACAACCAGCAGGAACTGATCATGCGTCTGCGCGACGGGTTGCGCGACGAGACCGTGGCCGACGAGCCGGGGCAATCGAATATCTCAACGTTCACGACCGCGGATATGCCGCTGGCGCTCGGGCCCCAGAGTGACGTGCGTCTGGGGCGCCTGAACCAGGAGCTCTACGCGATGCCGCTGGGCGCATTGTTCGAGCGCATCCACGAGCTGAGTGGAAAGCCCGGAGCCAAGCAGTATCAAATCGAGATGCATAACCGGTTCGCGCTTCCGGTGGCCTGCGTGGTGCTGATGCTGCTGGGCGTGCCGCTGGGAGTGAATTCGCGGCGCGGCGGCAAGAGCGCGGGAATCGTTTTCACCATTCTGCTGGTGTTCTTGTATTACATTCTCTCGTTGACGGGCACCACACTGGGGCATCAAAGTCGATTGCCGGCTTTCATCGCCGTCTGGGCCGCCAACATCCTGTTCGCCGCCGCCGGATTTTTTCTGCTTTGGCAGATGGCGACCGAAGGGCGCATTCTGAGCGCAATAACGAAGTGGGCGTCGCGTCTTCCCAAATTCAAAGTTCCGGATAAGAGCAATGGGTTCCAACTCACTGGGTTTCTCGGCAGGCTCCAGCCGCGTGCGCGCAGAGCCAGGCCGCGCAGCGTTTTTCCGCGCATTCTCGATGAGTACATTCTGCGCGAATTCACCGCCATGTTCGCTCTGGTGCTGGGCGGATTCGTGCTGCTCATGCTCGTCTTCACCTTCTTCGAACTGGTGGGCAACATTCTGCGCAACCACATTGCGCTTTCCATCGTGGGCGAATATCTCCTGAACCTGACGCCGAGCATGCTCTACCTCATCACGCCGCTGGCGGTGCTGATTGCAGCGCTGGTGACCTTCGGAGTGATGAACCGCAACAGCGAAATCATTGCCATCAAGGCCACGGGAATCAGCCTGTATCGGTTGATTGTTCCCATTGTCGCCATCACCGTGGCGCTGGCGGTGGCGCTGTTTCTGTTTGACCAGTATTACTTGCCGCAGGCTAACCGCAGGCAAGAGGCTCTTCTCAACGTAATCAAGGGCCGCCCCACGCAAACTTATCTCCATCCCGAAGAGAAATGGATGTTCGGCCAAAAGCCGCAGCCCGGCGAGCCTGGGCGAATTTACTATTACGAGTTCTTCGATCGCGACCGCAATGAGTTTGCCAACCTCTCCGTGTTCGAGTTCGATCCGGCGACCTTCCAACTGACGCGGCGTATTTTTTCGAAGCGCGTCGTGTGGAACGCCGAAACGGGCGCATGGGCCTTCGAGAGCGGCTGGGTGCGCGACGTCCAGGGTGCGAACGTGAAGGATTACCGCACTTTCTTGAAGACCTCTTTCCCTGAGGTCAGAGAGGGACCAGACTATTTCAAGATAGAAGCCGTGCCGTCGGATGAGATGAACTTCGGGCAGCTTGACCACTACATCCGCGGCTTGCAGCAAAGCGGATTCGACACCAAGCGATTGAGCGTAGCGCTGTGGCACAAGCTGTCTTATCCGATCATCGCGGTCGTCATGGCTCTGCTTGCCATTCCCTTTGCGCTTTCCATGGGCCGCCGCGGTTCGATCGCCGGAGTGGCCGTAGCTATTGCCGTGGCGCTTGCGTACATGGTGATCGACAACCTGTTCGGCGCCCTGGGCTATGCGAATTACCTGCCGGCCTCAATGGCGGCGTGGTCAGCCGACGTGCTGTTCGGGCTTGTGGGCGGGTATTTGCTGCTGAAGACGCCGACGTAGAAAAGCGGGGACGAGTGTGAGTGTGAGTGCGCTGGGCGGATTCAACCACGCTCACACTCACGCTCGCACTGAATTCCGATCACTGAAACCTGACACCTGAAACCTCGGTTTTAGCTCCAATCCAGCGAATCGTACAATAGAACTATGTTCGGCGACCTCACCCCGCTTTACTCCTACATGCGCCGCTACCGCTGGGGATACGTGCAGGGAACTTTGGCCTGTGTGTGCACGAACATTGTCGCCGTGCAGTTCCCGCGCGTTCTAGGGATGGCGATCAACAGGATCGAGAAAGGAACTACGCGAGAACTGATCCTGGTGTTTGCGCTGATTCTCGTTGCCATCAGCCTGGTGAAGGGAGTGTTTCTTTACGCCCAGCGATGGGTTCTGATCGGGATCTCGCGCGAGATCGAATTCGACCTGCGCAACGACCTGTTCAAGAAGCTGGAGAAGCAGGACACTGGCTTCTACGAGCGTTACCGCACCGGCGACATCATGGCGCGCATGACCAACGACCTGAACGCGGTGCGCATGCTGCTGGGGCCGGCGCTGATGTATAGCGCCAACACCATCTTCCTCAGCATCTTCGCTCTGTTCTTCATGCTGCGCATCAGTCCCTGGCTGACGCTGGTGGCTCTCGCGCCAATGCCGCTGGCCAGCATTCTCGTGCAGTACCTCGGGCGCAGAATTCACGAGCGCTTCGAGCGCATTCAGGCCAGCTTCTCCGACATCTCCGCGCAAGCGCAGGAGAACTATTCCGGCGTCCGGCTGATTCGGGCCTTTGCGCGCGAAGAGTCGCAGATCGGACTCTTCGAACGGCTCAATCGGCAGTACATCGGCCGCGCTTTGCGGCTTGTCCAGTTGATGGGCATGCTGTGGCCGACGCTCGAATTCATTCTCGGCATCTCCATGGTCATCACGTTGCTGGCCGGCGGACACCTGGTTCTGGCCCACCGCATCAACGTGGGCCAGTTCGTGGCTTTCAGCACCTACATGATCATGCTGATCTGGCCGATCATCGCCGTGGGATGGGTGATTAATATCTTCCAGCGCGGCACGGCGTCGGTAAAGCGCATCGACGAAATTCTCAAGTCTGAGCCAGCCATCTCCGACAGCTCGCGCTCGGCGGTCTCGGGTTTTGGAGCAGAGACGGTGCTGAGGGGCGAAATCGAATTCCGGCATCTCAACTTCAGTTATGGCGAAGGCCCTGACGCAACCCCAGTGTTACGCGACATCTCGCTGCACATTCCCGCGGGATCGAGCCTGGCGATCGTGGGGCCAACCGGATGCGGCAAATCCACGCTTGCCAACCTGATTCCGCGGCTCTACGAAGCGCCCGAAGGCGCATTGCTCATCGACGGCCGGCCTGTGCGCGAGTATCCGCTGGCGGTCTTGCGGCGCAACATCGGCATGGTGCCGCAGGAGACTTTCCTTTTCAGCGAGACGATTCGCGAGAACCTGGCCTTCGGCGCGCCGCACGCCGACGCCGAGGACCTGCTGGAGGCGGCGGAAGCGGCGCATATTCGCCTCGAGTTCGAGGAGTTTCCGCAAGGCTTTGAAACCATGGTCGGTGAGCGCGGCGTCACGCTCTCGGGTGGGCAAAAGCAGCGTGCCGCGATTGCGCGCGCATTGCTGCGGCGGCCGGCGATTCTCATTCTTGATGACGCGCTGGCCAGCGTGGATACCTACACCGAAGAGCGCATTCTGGGCGGACTGCGCAACTACACCGCGAACACGACCACAATCCTCATCTCGCATCGCGTCTCAACAGTGCGCAGCGCCGACCGTATCGCCGTGCTCGACAAGGGAAGGATTGTGGAGCTGGGAGGCCATGAGGAGCTGCTGGCTCTCGACGGCTACTACGCGAGCCTCTACCAGAAACAGCAGCTCGAAGAAGAACTGACGGTGGCAGGTTAGCAAGTCAGCCTGGAAGCAGGTCAGCAAGCCGGCTGGACCGCGAGACAACGGAGCCTACGCGGTCCAGTTAGAGCCGGAAACGAAATCGGCCGGTTCGGCGCGATCCTGGGAAGCTCCGCGCGAACTCATCATGAGCACAGGCGCCGAATCGAAGTCCACGCTGGGATCGCGGGCCACTTCGCGCCAGGCATCGCGCACATTGCGAACACAGTCGACTGCATGCTGGAACTTGGGTGTAGAGGCCGACTGCGAAGCCTGCAGAATCTGCGCGAAGATAGCCGCGTAAAACTCACTCAGCGCCTGTGCAGGGCTTCCGCCGACATCCATGCGCAGCCGCGCCTGAAGATGGATGATAATGTCGAGGGCGCGTTTGACCGCGGCGCGCCGGGCTTCCGCATCGCGCTGCTCTACGGCCGTGATAGCGACATAGAGAAAACGGATGATGCCGTCATACAGCGCTACCACAAGATCGACAGCCCCTGCGCCGTCCAGTGCGTGTTCCCGGTAACTTGCCATCTGTGAGTGACTCCTTTCACTGCTGCTGTCTTGTGCCGTACCAGTTCGAAGCTATCCGGAATTCGCCCCCGAGTGCCTTCTCCGCCGGTGGCGATCCTGCGCACAGCCGTGGGAAGAAGCTGTGTTAAGCGCCGCCCGAGCCCTGGTTGTAACCCGTGATTGCTGAATACAACTCGTTGATGCCCTGCAACTCCGTCGGAAGCTCCTCAAGCACTTGGTTGGCCGTGTTGAGCTCCGTAGTCAGGCTCGATTGCTGCGCCGAGATATAACTGTTCTCTTTGGTGATCTCTGCATTGAGCGTGGATTCGGTGGTGCTGTCGGCGCTTGCGGCCAGCCCCAGAATCCCGGAAGAGGAGCTGGATCCCGCATTGGTAAGCATGTTGGAGAAGTTCAGCCCCCAACTGTTGGCGTTCTGGAAGAAGCTCGCCACGCTGGAATAATCGGTGTTCAGAACGGAATCAAGCGACGTGGCGTCGAAGGTGAGCGAGCCGTCGTTATTCACGCTGATGCCGAGCGTGGTCAGGTTGTTGATGTCCGAGGAGGAATTGTAGTTGAGCGCCGTGGTGGTGGGGCTGGTGGTGTCGGCGAGGTTCGAAGTCACGGTCAGCGCGCCGTTGGCGCCGTCCGTTCCCGAGGTCACGATCAGTCCGGTTCCGGCCTTGTTGAGAGTGGCTGAAACGCCGCTAAGGCCATTGATGGCGCCCATCAATCCGGAGAGTGTATTGTCCGATGAAGTGAGTGTAATCGTCTGCGCCTTGCCGCTGCCCACCTGGATGGAGAACGTGCCGGAGAGCGTGTCGTTGGCGTCGGCCACCGAACCAAGGGTCCCGTAGTCCCCGGTGGTACTGGTGTATCCGGTGTCGGTGAAAGTGACCGGCGTAGGCGCAACCGAGCTTAGCGCGGAAGTCACGGTCAACGCGCCGCTCGAACCTGCAGTTTGGGAGGTAAAAGTCAACGTCGATCCGCCTCCGCTGGTCACCACATTGGCGGTCACACCAATATTGGCGGAATTGATCGCCGCGGCCAGGCCGCCGATCGAGTTAATGCCGCTGCCCGTGTAGACGGTGTTGGCAGCAGGCGTGGCGGGCGCGGCGCCGATCACAACATTCTCCGCCGTATTGCTGCCCACTTGAATGGCGAGCGATCCGGAAAGGATCGTGCTCGAAGAGGACGAGATCTGGTCAATATAGCCGTTGGGGTTTTCCGTGTTGATATTGTTAAGCAGTTCCTGTTGCAGCAGAGAGAGCGTGGGCGAACCGAAGAGCGGCTCGGCCGTGCCGGAACTGGTATCGCCTTCCTGCGCGTTCACGGCGCTGATCAGAGAGTTGTAGTCGGAGACGAACTGGTTCACCGCGCTTTCGACGCCCGTGTTGTCGTTCCCGATGACCACCTGCACTTCGGAACCCACCGCGCTGGTGCCAAGCAACTGAAAGGTAACGCCGGGGATGAGGTTGGTGATCGTGTTCGAGGCGCTGGTCAGATCCACGCCGTCCACAGTCAAATTGGCGTTGGTGCCGGCGACGGTGTTGGTATAGCTCAGCGCGGTGGCGGGGTCCACCAGGCTGGAGCTGACTGCAAGCGTTCCGGTGCTTCCCGTAGCGCCGGAGGTGAGTTGCAGGCTCACCGTGCCGTCGCTGTTGTTGACGAGCGAGGCGCTGAATCCCAAAGTGGAAGAGTTGTTGGAGATGTATTGCTGGAGATCGGAGAGAGTGGTGCCGCCCGTCGCCGATGCCACGGCGCTCATGGAGATCGATTGCTGGCTGCCGTTGCCCACCGTCACCTGGAGCGAGCCGCTGCTGTTCAGTGTCTCGCCGGAACTCGAGACGGCCGCGAGCAACGCGGTCGAGGCCGTGGCGCTCGAACCCGTTCCGCCGCCCGCCGTCACCGCCGCGCTGAGCGTGTTGCTGGCCGCGGCGGCAAGCGAATTGCTGGATACGATAATGTCGCCGGCTGCGCCCGAGGTGCCCGACACCAGGCTCAGCCGTGAGCCGGTCGCGTCCGTCAGCACATTGGCCGTGATTCCCACGTTCGATGCGTTGATCGCCGAGGCCAGGCCCGCGAGGGTATCGTTCGAGGAACTGAGAATAATGGTTTGCGGCGTACCGCTGCCCACCTGGAGCGTAACCTTGCCCGACAGCGTATCGGAGCTGCTGGCCACTTCGGCCAGATAGCCGCTCGACGTCTGCGCCAGGCTGTTGACGGTGACGGTGTGCGTGCCGGCTGCGGCTGACGAACTGGCCGCGGTGAGCTGGAGCACGCTGGTATCGGAACTCGAACCTTCCTTCTCGGCCAGAACGCCGTTCGCGTCCGTCAACGCGCTCATGTCGGTGGAGACATTGGAGAGCAGGCTTCCCAGGCTCGAGATCACCGTGTCCTGGCTTTCGAGCGAGGTCAGCTGATTCTTCCAGGGCGTCTCGACGTTCTGGAGGTTGCTGATGATTTCAGAGACCGTCGAGCTCACGTTGAAGCCCGCGCCGCTCGTCGGCGACCCGAAGTCCAGTCCGACTGTACCCATGGAACCCTCCCGTGCTTCTCAAGCAGCTATCAAACCAATCACGTAAATGGAAGATTGGAGAAAATTCATCGCCAGGAAGCGCCGCTCATTCAAACAAAAGGGAGCGCCCACAGGACGCCCCTCATTGTCTGGCGAAACGCCCTTGAGCGAACGCCGGTTCACATCGTTCCGGCGGCGCTTGCCCGATGCATTACACGCCGCCGGAGGTTATGGTTATTCCATCAGCGACTCAAAATCGGTCGCCGGGGACCCCGGTTATTGCAACAGCTTGAGCACGTCCTGCTGTTGCGAGTTGGCCTGCGCCAGGGCGGCGATGCCGGTCTGGCTCAGAATCTCGTACTTGGACATGTTCGACGTGGCCTGCGCATAGTCGGTGGCCTGCACCGCGTTCTGCGCCGACTGCACGTTTTCCTGTTGGGTGCTGAGCACGGTGCTGACCGAGTTCAGCGTGTTGATCTGCGCGCCGATGTAGCCGTCCTGCGCCGCCACATCGGAAATGGCCGCGTTGAGGCTGGTCAGAGCGCTCCTTCCGCATCTGTCTGGCTGGACAGATCGGTTGCGCTCAGATTGGCTCCGGCGCCATCCGCGTAACTGATGGTGGCGATTCCCGTGGTGCCGTTCGAGTCTGTGGTGACGCCCACATTCGACGTGCCGCCACTGGTGCTGGTGTCGGTGATGCCGTTGGTGGACGAGATTCCCATGCTGTAGTAGCCAGAGGAGGTAACAGGGGTTCCTTGCAGTGCGCCCACAGCCACCCCTCCTGCCTTGAGGTTCGTGAGACCCACGGTCATGGCGGAGTTCGCGGAAGTGAACGTCATGGTGCCATTGGCGTAGGAGGCCGTGACGCCGTAGTTGCCGGCGTTGATGGTGGAGGCCAGCGTGGCGCCGGTGTTATCCGTGGCCCCGATGGTGATCGAGTTGGAGGCGAGGGTGCCAAAGGCGATACTGCCGGTGAGCGTTCCGCTCAATGCCACCGTGCCGAGTTCGGTCGAGGGCGCCACGCCGGGCGTGGGCACGTTCGACATCGTCATGGTCGTTGATACGGCTGGGCTTGTAACCGCGATCGCTCCGTTGTTGGTGATAATCGGGTTCGTGCCGGTGTCCGTAGACGTCGCCGTAAAGGTCAGTGTCTGGTTGCTATTGGTGAGGGTTGCGGTAATGCCGTAGGCAGCCGTGCCGTTGATGGTTGCGGCCAGTTCCTGCAGCGTCTGGTTGGAGAAGGCCACTGCGGCCAGGGTTGAGGAATTGTCATCCGTAATATTGAATGACCCTGTGAGTGTGTCGGTTGCCGCGCCAACGGTCAGGTAGCCCAGGCTGTCTGTACCGGAGCCGCTCTTGACCAGGCTGGTGGTTCCAGTCACGGCCGGCGTAACGTCGGGCAGGTTTGAACCGTCGATGACTGGCGTGGCGGCGGGCTCTCCCGTCTCATAGAACGTCAAAGACGTATTTGTCGAGTTCAGCACGGCCTGGACGCCATAACCCTTTCCGTTGATATCTCCTGCGATGGTTTGGAGCGTCTCGCCGGTGGTGAGAGTGATGTCGTCAGTGGATCCGTCGCCACCCTTGAGTGCGAGCTTGTTGCCGGCGGAGCCGCCAACCAGGTCGCCTGCTGCGGCAACCGTTAGAACGCCGAGGTTTCCGTTACCTGCGGCCGTCCAGCCAGCGGTGCCATTTACTGCGGCGGCATCGTCAGTGAGAGCTGTCTTGACAGCAGCCGCCGGTGTGGCGACGTCTAACGTCTTAGCCGTGTTGTTGTTGGCGGTGGTTCCGTCCGCCGCGTACATCGTCAACACGGTATTGGCCGCTTGATAACCGGCCTGGCCAAGGGTGCCGATGGCGCTGGCATTGAGCGAAGCAGTGATGCCCGTGGTCGCCGTGTTGGCATTGATGGTGGCCTCCAGGTGACCGATGGTATCGGTGGAGACTCCACACCGCCTGTTGTCGTGCCCAGTGTGAGCGTGGATGTGGTGCCCAGTGCATCCACGCCTTCGGTAAGGGTCAGCGCCCCGCCCAGCGTGTCGGTCGTGTTGACGACCGCGATGGACCCAATCGCAGATCCCAGCACAGTGTCCGGAGTCAGAGTGGTGGCGACTGTGTTTTCCGCAAGGTTGGTAGCATTCACCGAGACATTGGAATCGGCCGTGGTGAACTGCAGTGCGCCCGATGTGGAATTGACCGCTGCGGTGACGCCGTAGCCCGCCGCATTGATGGTAGACGCGAGGTTGGCGAGGGTATCGGTGGAGTTGGTCGTGCCCAGCGTGATGTTGTGGGTCGTGCCGTCTGAACCGACGATAGAGAGCGAGCCGCCGAGAACCTCGCCGTTGCTGAGTTTCGCGATGGAGCCGACTACGCCCGCGCCATTGGAGTCTGCGCCGCTGGCGCCGATGCCCGCTGCGGAGACCTGGATGCCGGTATCTGCAGCGCTGCCGCCGCCGGCCACCGAAGCCAGTGCATTGGCTACGGCCGCTGAACCTGCTTGAGCGGCGGTGGCGAACGTCGCATTCAGGCCCAGGCCGGAGTTGTTGATGGCGCTGATGAGGCCCTGCGCCGTGTTGCCATAGCTGGTGCCCGCACCCACGTTGATCGCAGCCGTTGCGGCGACTGCGGCGCCGTTGGCTCCGGAGGTCATGTATCCGACGTTGATGGTTGTGGTGGCTGTGGACGCGCCAAGGCTGTCGGTCAGCGAAGCGTTATGGCCCGCGCTCGACAGGTCGATAAACACATTGGACGAGCCGTTGGCATAGGACATCACGCCACTCGAGTCGCCGACGTTTGCCGAGGAGAGTGAACGGATATTCAGGCTGTCGACTGAAGCGCCCGTAGACGACGAGTCGCCCGTATAGATGGCGGTCTTGGAATTGAATACGGCGTCCTGGTTGTAGGTGGTCGTGGTTCCAATGTTGTTAATTTCGGAAAGAATCGACTGGTATTCCCCGTTGGCTGCCGTATCCTGCGATGCGTTCAGCGTGCCGTTGGAGGCCTCGGTGGCCAGCGTTACGGCGCGGTTGAGCAGGCTGGTGACTTGCGAAAGCGCACCATCGGCCACTTGCAGAAGACCTACGCCCTCTGTGGCATTGGTTTGCGACTGGGCCAGAGCCTGTTGGTTGGCCTGGAGGCCGTCAACCAATGAAAGACCGGCGGCATCATCCGCGCCAGAGTTGATCTTCGAACCCGAAGACAACTGCTGCAACACGGTGTTCAGGCTGTTGTTGGTATTGTTAGGTTGTTCTCCGCATACACCGCGGAGAGGTTGTTTAAGACGCCCAGGGACATGGGATTCTCCTTGTTGGATGCGGTGATTTGCGGCCCTGTCTTCCAACAGCGCTCCCATCGTCTACCAACCGTGGGTAGCTTCTGCCGGCTCGGAACCGACGCATCTGGCCCCTTCTTCGGCAACCCCTTAAGGGACTTTATGGGAGCGCGAATACTGTCCCGCCAAGGACATTTCCGCACTTTAGGTTTTATTTTTTTAACCTTTCGCGAGGGATGCCGATAACGCCAGAGAAGGAGATGGGAAATGATCGAGCTGACGCGACTCAACGGCCGCCCGATGGTGGTAAACAGCGACCTGATCAAAACCGCGGAAGCGTCGCCGGATACGATGCTGACGCTGATCAACGGCGAGAAGCTGATTGTGCGCGAGGAGATTGGCGAGGTAGTGGAGAAAGTGCTCGCTTACCGGGCGCGGTTGCTGGCCGTGGTCGCTAAGCGGCTGCATCACTTCAGCGATCTGGAGCGTGCGGCAGCACTGGTGAGCCTGGATCTGGACGGGCAGTCCGCAGCCCCGATCCAAATGAAGCAGTCCGGCGATTTTCCGCAATAGCAGCCGCAACGTCGCGGTATTCCTCGAGGGATCACCTTTATGGATAAGGCAAGCATCGGCGGAGCGTTTCTGGCCATCGCTGGAATTGTTGCCGGATTATTGATGGAAGGGGGAAACCTGGGCCAGATTCTGCAGCCCACGGCGGCACTCATCGTATTTGGCGGAACGTTGGGCGCAGTAATGCTGCAGTTTCCACTCACCACCGTGGTAGCGGCCTTCCGCAGCCTGGGGCAACTGTTTGCCGCGCCGCGCAAACAGGAGACGCATGTAGTTCGCGAACTGGTGGCGTTCGCCAACAAGGCGCGCCGGCACGGCGTAGTTTCGCTCGATGCCGATTTGCGAACCATTCAGGATCCCTTTCTTAAGCAGACCCTCATGCTGGCCGTGGACGGCACCGAGCCGGTGGATCTGCGCAAAATCATGCACGTTACCCTGGAGTCGCTGACCGAGCAAGAGGAGCGCCTGCCCGCGGTGTTCGAGTCGGCCGGTGGGTTCTCGCCGACCATCGGTATCCTGGGCGCGGTGCTCGGCCTGATCCAGGTGATGCAGCATCTGGACAACATCAACGAGGTGGGCCGCGGCATCGCGGTCGCCTTTGTCGCCACGATCTACGGCGTAGGCATTGCGAACCTCTTCTTTCTGCCCTTCGCCGGCAAAATGCGGCTGCGCATTCACGACGGCTACCGCCGGCGCGAGATGATGCTCGAAGGCGTGATTTCGATCCTGGAGGGAATCAACCCGCGCATGCTCGAAATCAAGCTGGCAGGCTTCCTCGACAGCTCGAACCATGAGCAAAAGGAGCGCGCAGCATGAGGGCGCGCGTGCCCCGCAGCCGCGTCAGCCACGATCGCTGGCTGGTGTCGTACGCCGATTTCGTCACCCTGCTGTTTGGATTTTTCGTGGTGCTCTACGCCTTCGCGCGGAGCGATCAGAAGAAGCAGGTACAGATCGTGCAGGCTATCGACTCCGCCTTCAAATCCATGGGAGTTTTCTCGAATTCCAATCAGGCGGCAAGTGCGCAGGATGCGGCGCAGCCGGCGCACGCCGCGATGAGCGAGGAATCGCTCACGCCGTTGCAGGTGAAGTACGATCTCAACCGCATCCAATACGACCTATCCCAGACGCTGGCCAAACAGATTGCTACGCACGCGGTTTCTTTACAGATGGGCCGCGATGGGTTGGTCATCAGCCTGCGCGAGGCAGGATTTTTTGACTCTGGTTCAGCGACTCCCAAGGCGGAGGCCCTGCCGACGCTGCGCCAGATCGCCGACCGGCTGGGCGCTACGCCTTACGATCTGCGCATCGAGGGCCACACCGACAACGTGCCCATCCATACCGCGGAATTCGATTCCAACTGGGAACTCTCGGCGGCGCGCGCCACGCACATTGCCCGGCTGTTCCTGGAGATGAATGCGATTCCTCCCGACCGGCTGTCCGCCGCGGGGTTCGCCGAATTTCATCCTGTGGCCGGCAACGACACAGCGGAAGGCCGCGCGGAGAACCGGCGCGTCGATCTTGTGGTGCTGCCGCGGATCGAAGATCAACTTTGCCGGCTCCGGCGCCGCAGCTTCCACCGGACCGTGGCGGAAAGTGACCGACGAATAAGCGAGCCAGCAAGTCAGCGAGTCAGCAGTGCCGGCTGCTTCCTATTCGACGCCGAGAACTTTGACGATCACCCGCTTGCGGCGCTGGCCGTCGAACTCGGCATAGAAAACACGCTGCCAGGTACCAAGGTCGAGGTGGCCGTTGGTGACAGGCAGAGTGGTCTCGTGGTGCAGCAGCAGCGACTTGAGATGCGCGTCGCCGTTGTCCTCGCCGGTCTGGTGGTGCTTGTAGTCGGGACGCGCAGGGGCCAGTTCCTCGAGCCATTTGCCGATGTCCTCAATGAGCCCGCTCTCATGATCGTTCACGTAAACGGCGGCCGTAATGTGCATGGGCGAGACAAAGCAGAGGCCATCTTTCACGCCGCTGCGGCGAACAATACTGTTCCACCTCGTCGGTGATGTGTACCATCTCGCGACGCTTGCGGGTTTCAAAGACCAGGTATTCTGTGTGACTCTTCATGCAAATCTCCTTGCCGGCAGCGAAGGATTGCGTAACGTTCTCCCCTTATCCTAAAGTCAGCCGCGACTTTTCGCAGACCATCCGAATCTGCCCAGCGTTTACGTCGCACGCGAGAGCGCCAAGTTTCGGTTTTGCTCGGAAAAGCTAGCAGCTGGCAGCTGGAAGCTAGTAGCTGTCTCATGGCGTAATCTGAAAGCATCATGAGTCCAACTCCGCAACAACCCCAAGTGAATTTAACCCAGACTGCCGATTACCGCGAATCCTACGCGAACAGCGTGCAGGTGCGTGTGAGCGTGTGGGATTTCCAGCTCGTTTTCGGCCTTGCCTCCAGCGAAAGCCCCGAGCAAGTGACCATCCGCAACCACCAGGCCATTTTTCTGAGCCCGCAACAGGCCAAAGCTTTGTTGAATGTTCTTGGCCAGAATATTGCGCAATACGAACAGGCCTTCGGCACGCTCAACCTGGAGCCCCAGAACCAGAATTTTCCGCGCGGACCAGTGAACTAGCTTCTAGCCTCTAGCTGCTAGCCAGTGCGAAGAATTCCGCGCTGGCTCGGCTCAATGAGGAAGACCAGCGTGATGACGTTGAGAGCGCCGCTTTCGAAGAACGGGCTAGCAGCTAGAGGCTAGAAGCTGGTTTTTGAGGGAGCAAATTGTTGCGCATCGGAAGAATGTTGACTCCGCGGCTGGATGCGCCGCTGCCGCTGTGGATGGTCTTCCCGGTCATCTTTGTGGCGCTCTACCTGAGCCACTTTACGCTGCTGCGCCTGCCCTACTACTGGGATGAGGCGGGCTACTACATTCCCGCGGCCTGGGACTTCTTCCGCACCGGCTCGCTCATCCCCACCAGCACACTAAGCAACGCGCATCCGCCGCTGCCGAGCATCTATCTGGCACTGTGCTGGAAGGCCGCAGGGTTCTATCCAGAAGTAACGCGCGAGGCCGTGTTGCTGGTGGCGACCTTGGGGCTGCTGGCCGTGTGGCGGCTGGCGATGCGCCTGGTGGGTGTGGCCTCCGTGGCGTTCTGGACCGTGCTTCTCACGGGCCTCTATCCCATTTGGTTTGCGCAAAGCTCGCTGGCCCATGCCGACATCTTTGCCGCGGCCTGTTCGCTGTGGGGATTGGTTTACGCGCTGCCCAATCGCAGCCGCACGCCGTGGGCCGCCGCGTTGTGGTTTTCTGCCGCCGCGCTTTCCAAGGAAACGGCGATCGTGATTCCGCTGACCCTCGCCGCGGTGAACCTGGCCGTGGGATTCAGGAGCGGAGGCCCTGTGCGTTTCCGGCTGTGGCGCGAGGCTGCGTGGCTTTCGAGTTGCGTTGTGCCCCTGTGCGCGTGGTACGCGTACTACTACGCAAAGACAGGGTATCTCTTCGGCAATCCGGAATTTTTCCGCTACAACGCAGAGGCCACGCTGACACCACTGCGGATTCTGGCGGCATTCGGGCATCGCATCCTGCACCTGACGGCGCACATGAATCTCTTTGTCCCTGTGCTGATGGCTTTTGCAGCGCTCCTGTTGAGCCCGCGCACCGAAGCGGAGGGTTACGAGCGAGCGTCGCTCGATTCATTGGTGCTGCTGCGCATTTTCTTTCTCTTGCTGGCAAACGCCGCGCTTTTCAGCGTACTGGGCGGCGCTCTCCTCACGCGTTATTTGCTGCCCATGTATCCGCTGGTGCTGTTGCTGGCCGTGTGCACGTTGTACCGTCGCGCACCGTACTGGTACGGGCTAACGCTGCTAGCGGCCGCGGCATTTGTTGCCGGGCTCTTCGTGAACCCGCCCTACGGGTTTGCGCCGGAAGACAACTTGGCCTACGCGCATGTGATTCGCATGCACCAGGCCGGCATTGCGCAGCTCAGGAAACTTTATCCCGACGCGACAGTGCTGACGGCGTGGCCCATGAGCGACGAACTCACGCGTCCCGAACTGGGCTACGTGAAAAAACCGTGGGACGTGTTTGCCATCGACGACTTTACCGCCGGCGAGATTGCACGCGCAGCCGCAGAGCCGGAGAAATATTCGGCGGCGCTGGTGTTTTCCACCAAGTACGATCCCCCGCCGCTGTTTCCGAGCCTCAGCGGCGAGGCGCTCGACGAGCGCTACTTCGGTTTGCACCACGATCTGCCGCCGGAGTTAATCGCGCAGCAATTGGGCGGAAGCCTGGTTTGGGAACGCCGGGACGACGGCATGTGGATTGCGCTGATCCGTTTCAACCGGCAGGTGGAAGCTCAGCTGGAGAAGGAGCGGATATTTAGTGTTCCGCGGGCAACGGCGCCTGCCGCTCGGCAATCTCCCTGAACTTGAGATAGACGGCATTCGTCCAGCCGAAGCCAATCACATTCTGCGTGTAACCGCCCTTGATCGTTACCTCGGCATTGCCCACCACCACGTTGTATTTTTCGCGGATCGTGCCATCAGCGGCGAAGCCGGCATCGACCGTAGCGTCGAAGTGGCGCGCGATGCGCACCGCGTCGGCGTGGAAGCCCATCGCTTCGAGCCCGACCACGGCGATCCAGTTGGTGGGCGCCCAGCCGCAGGGCTCATCCCATTGCAGGCCGCTATTGTTGGTGCTCATCGAGAGGCCGCCGGCGCGCTCGAACACATTCAGCTTTTGCTCGATGGCGTTGGCCTGCGCGCGCGTCGCCACGCCTGCCCACAGCGGATAAAGCGACGTGAGATAGGCGTACGTGGAGGATTTGCTGCGCGTGAAATCGTAATCGGCAAAGACGCCTTCTTTAGGCTGCCACAAATAACGCTGGATGGCGGCGGCGCGAACGGTGGCTCGACGATCCCACTTGTGCGCCTCCTGCGGCTTGCCGAGCAGATGAGCGAGGTGCGCCATGTCGCGCTCGTAACGATAAAGCAAGCTGTTGAGGCACACCGGCGCGTAGTGATGCGTGGCGCCGGAGAAAGGCCCGAAGCGGTCGCTCGAGTCGAAGCCCGATTCCCGCATGGCGCGGTCGCCCACAAAAAAGTCGCGGCTGAGCCGGTAGCCCCCATGCGAGTCCCCATGCGAATCTTCGTACCAGGCCCGCGCGCACAACAGGCTTGCCCGCACATCGCAACTGGTCTGCTTCAGGCGCGCTGCTTCCGCCGCATCGGGATGCTCGGACCCCTTGACGAGAAAAGTCGCGCCCTCAGGGCTGGGATGCTCCACAAGCGCGCGGATCACATCGCGATAGTAAGTGTTGGCGTCAGCCATCTCCGGCACGGGGCCTAAGCCGTAATCGAAGTAGCGAGCGAGACCGGTATGCCCGGCCAGGTGTTCCGGCCGCGTCCACGTGGAATAGTCCTTTTCCGCGACGGCGTATGCGTGATCGAGCCAGTCCATCGCAAGCACGCGGCCGGCAGGCGTCGCAGGAAAACTGGCCGGGTCTTCGAACACGAGGCGGATCATTGCAGTGAGAAATGGCGGCTGCGAGCGCGTGAGGTAGTAGGTCCGGTTGGCGTTGAGAACAGCGCCGTATTGCTCAACTTCGAAAAGAAAGTTGTCGACGATTCCTTTTGCAAGCGCTTCGCGATGGTCGGACTCCAATCCAAGAAGAATGAAAAAACTGTCCCAGCCGTACATTTCGTTGAAGCGGCCACCGGGAACAGCGTAGGGATGCGGCAGATAGAGCAGGCCCGGCGCAGCGAGTTCCTCAGGGTGCACGTCGCCCAGCTTGAGAATGTGCCGTGGCAGCGCGACCACGCGGACATGACAGCGCTCGGCGGCGGATGAAACCTCGGCCGGCGTGGCAAAACCCGCGGGCAGATAAAGAATCGGGACCGCGGCAACTTTGGCGTCAACCTTTGTGTCGGTAAGTGCCGCGCAATCGGTCGCAGAGCGTGTGAGCGAGTCCCACGCGGCGTGGATGTAATGCAGCGTCGCCTGGGAATCAAGCGCAGCCGGGCCGGACGTCTGAGCGGCAGAAGCTGCAAGCGCAGTCAAAAACAGCAAGCGAAACAGTTTCATGCCGGCTCCGGAAGCGGTGCGAACTTCTGGAGTGTACAGCACCGCGCGAATGTTTTTGGGCAACCGGGAACAGATTTCAAGCGCACGGTGTCTACATAAGCACAGTGGTACCGAACGGGATGATCGGAAGTCCGTGAATCCCCGCCCCACGCGTTAAGCGCTTGCGGGCGGCCAGACCGTCTGCGCGCAAATCGCCCGCTTGCGCTCTGAGGCGCGCTTTCCGCTCCTCCCAAACGGCTCGACTGAATTCGAGGTTTCAGGGAGGCGGCCATGTTTGAAGACGCAACATTTGAATCGATGGGTACCATCCACACGCGCAGCCGCAACTGGATGTTTGCGACGTTCGGCTTGAACGGTTCGATCATCGCGATCCTGATTGCGATCTCCTTCATTTACCCTTCGGTGCTGCCGCAGATGATGCACGTCAACCTGCTGGAAGCGCCCGCACCTGTCGAAGAGACCAAGCCGGTGGTTCGGCAAGAACTGCAAACGACAGCGCCTCCTGAATTCAGAGATGGAGGAGTTGTGGCGCCCTCAAGGATTCCGCAGCGCACGTGGATTCCTACCACGATGGACCCTCCGACGCCGGGGGATCTAATGAGCCTCGGCGGTCCGGGTCCCTTAGCCGCTTCGGGCACCGGATGCGATCCGTTCAACTGCCTTCACACGCAGCCGGATATGCACCACGTGGTGCAAGGGAAGCCGAGGGCGGTCTCTTCCGGTGTGATGGAAGGCATGCTGATTCGCAAAGTCATTCCCACTTATCCCGCGATAGGGAGAGCCGTACGGGCTCAAGGCACGGTCCAACTGCAAGCCACGATCTCGCGCGAAGGAACCATTGAGAATCTGCGCGCAGTCAGCGGACCGCCGATTTTGCAGCAGGCCGCGGTCGACGCCGTGAAGCAGTGGCGTTACCGGCCTTATCTGCTAAACGGCGACCCGGTGGAGGTGGAGACCACGATCAACGTCGACTTCAAGCTGAACTAGCGCAAGGACGCGACTCTGATTTTGCTGTTTCGCGAGCGCGGGCGCCTGTCCTTCCAGGGCTTGATTCGCCAAGTCGATCGAAGCCCGAGGCACCCGCATTTTTTCCCATCTGGCGCGCGACGGGCGCAGTCGGCGACAATAGTTTCTGCCATGAGAAACCCAACTCGCCGTGAATTCCTTAGCTCAGTTTCCGCCACACTTGCAGCTTTTGCCGCGCCCCGTATTCTGCGCGCAGCCGGAGCGGCGATGCCGCCGCACTCCGTACCGGTTTTGATCGGCTCGCATACGCCCAATGGGATTCTGGCGTATTCCTGGAATCTGGAAACTGCGGAGCTAACGGCAGCAGGCGTGGCCGCTAAGGTCGAGAATGTGGCCTGGCTTGCGTTTTCGCATGGCCACGACTTTGTTTATTCCGCCTCAGAGCTGACCACGTTCAACGGCAAGCCGACCGGCGAAGTGGCGAGCTTTCGCTTGGCGAAGGACGGGACGTTGCAACCGCTCTCGGCGCGCAATTCGGCTGGCACTGGAACCTGCCACGTGGCCGTGGACGCGACGGGGCGAATGCTTGTTGCCGCCGACTACACGGGCGCGAGCGCGGCCAGCTTCCGTATTGAAGACGGCAAGCTGAGCGAGGCGGTATGGACCGAGCACTACACCGAGCACGGTCCCAACCCTGCGCGCCAGACCACGGCGCACGCGCATTTTGCGTCCTTCTCGCCCGACAACCGGTTTGCCTACATCAACGATCTCGGTGACGATTCCATCCATATCTACAAGCCCAACCCGGCCACGGCCGAGATGACGCATGCGGGAATCTATCGCGGTGCACCTGGCTCCGGCGAGCGCACGCTGCATTTCCATCCCAACGGCAAGACGGCGTACTGCATGGACGAGCTGGTTTCGACGGTGGAAGTGCTCGATTGGCATAAGGACGACGGGGGTCTGACGTTCGTCGATCGCATCGAGTTGCTGCCGGCCGATTACAAGCCCTCCTCGGTGGCTTCGACCGGATGCGACACCGTGATCACGCGCGACGGCCGGTTTGTTTATTTTGCCAATCGTGGCGATAACTTCCTCTACGCGTTCAAGGCCGATTTCGCAACCGGCAAGCTCACGCCGATGAAGCGTTCGAATTGCGGAGGAAAGACGCCGCGGAATTTCACGCTCGATCCCACAGAGCGCTGGATGCTGGTGGCCAATCAGGATTCGAACCTGATCAGCGTGTTCGCGCGAAATCCCGTGACCGGCGAGCTGGCCGATGAGGTAAAGAGCAGCGTGGCGGCGGAAGCGCCGATGCGGATTCTGTTCGTGTAATTTACGCGGCCTGCGTCTCGCCCTTCAACTGCTCGGCCTGATAGTGCGCGATGAGCGCGTCGACGATGGGCTGCAGGCGGCCCTGCATCACAAGGTCGAGCTGGTGCAGGGTGAGGCCGATGCGGTGATCCGTCACGCGGTTCTGCGGGAAGTTGTAAGTGCGGATCTTCTCGCTTCGGTCGCCGGAGCCGACCTGCTGTTTGCGGGCCTGGGCGAGCTCGGCATTCTGCTTAGCCATCTCCACTTCATACAAGCGCGAACGCAGCACGCGCATGCCTTTTTCGCGATTCTTGATCTGCGACTTTTCGTCCTGGCAACTGACCACGGTGTTGGTCGGCAGGTGGGTGATGCGCACGGCCGAGTAAGTTGTGTTCACCGACTGGCCGCCGGGTCCCGAGGAACAGAAAGTGTCGATGCGGATGTCCTTGGCTTCGATTTTGATGTCGACCTCTTCCGCTTCGGGCAGCACGGCGACGGTGATGGCGGAGGTGTGCACGCGGCCCTGCTGCTCCGTTTCAGGCACGCGCTGCACGCGGTGTACGCCCGACTCCCACTTGAGCTGCGAGTACACGCGATCGCCTTCAATGATGGCGATGACTTCTTTGTAGCCGCCGATGCCGGATTCGGAAAGCGAGAGCACTTCGACCTTCCAGCGCTTCTGCTCGGCAAAGCGCGTGTACATGCGGAAAATTTCGGCAGCAAAGAGCGAGGCCTCGTCGCCGCCGGTGCCGGCGCGGATTTCGAGAATGATGTTCTTCTCGTCATTGGGGTCCTTGGGCAGCAACAGCACTTTGAGCTCTTCTTCGAGGGCCGCGGCGCGCGGCTCGAGCGCGGCAATTTCTTCCTGCGCCATCAGGCGCAGATCGGCGTCGCTTTCGGTGAGCATCGCGCGCGCCTCGGCCAGACCCTGCTGAGCCTGCTTGAGCTCGCGATACTTTTCAACGGGCGTTTCAATCTCGCGCAGCGCCTTGGCTACTTTCTGATAGCGCTCGTGGTCGTTGAGGACCTCGGGCAGCGCAAACTGCGCCTGCATCTCGTTGTAGCGCTGCTCCATTTGTTCCAGGCGATCGATGATCATGGCGCCCTCCGGGCTTTGAGGTCTTGGACGAGTGAAGTGAAGTAAGTGAATTAAGTGAATTGGCGCAGGATCGGCGTTGGCGGCGGGCGCCGCTAGAGCAGGGCCGGGATGGGCTGGTGGAGGGTCACTGCAACTCTTATTTTAGCGCGAAAGCCGTTTCTGGGCACATCGTCAATGCGCGGTGGACTCGTCGAGTCCTAGGCGCTTGCGGGTTTCGGCGAGTGCAGCGGCGACAGCAGTGCGGCGACGAGGATTCATTCTGCGGTCATTCTAAATATCGCGATTGAAATGACAGTAAACCGCGGCGGTTACAAAAACGGATTCACGATTCTGACGCCGTCGATGACCTGACCGTTCTGCATGTCTTCAGAGAATATGACCAGACAGCCCGCCTCCTTTGCCGTGTGCACGATCAACGCATCCCAGTACGAAAGGTGGCGCAGCCGGTGTAGATCAATCGCGGCCAAAACATCACCTAAAGCGGGCTCAACCACATCAAGTGCGGCAAAGAGTTCTATTTTTCGGCGCGCGACGCCAGGATCGACGCCGTACTTTCGAGTGACCGTGACAAAGTATTCCTGAAGTACTTGTAGGGATAGAACTCCCGATTTTGAGAGCTTGTGTTGGTTAAGAACTTCCAGGGCTCGTTTCTGCTTCAGGAAATTCGACAGGTCGTCTGTATATATAAGGACGTTCGTATCGAAGAAGGTCCTCAAGGGACTAGCGCCTCTCATAGATCTCGTCTCGATTGAAGCGCCACCCGTGTGAATCTCCCATCCCGGAGAGACTGGTTAACTCTTCGATCCAGCCATTGGTGTCTTCGTCGTCGCCGCTGGCTATGTGGCGCAAGTGCTGCCGAATTTCTTCATTCACGCTCTTGCCCACGGCTTGGAGCTTCTTGCGAGCCCGCCGAACAATCTGCTCGTCGATGGAGAGAGTGATGTTCATAGACACACTATATGTGCGCACATAATATGTGTCAAGTAGCGAGCTTGTATTAAGAGTTACGTTAAATATTTAAAATGTTAAATTTACACCCCGCCCTTGCCCAGCAAAATGCCGATGCCATACGTGACCGCGCCCTCCACTGCGCCCACAGCCGTCATTTCCATGCCGGACGACCACCAGGAGCGCACGGTAATGAGCGACTTGGCGGCGCCGACCGCGAAGTGCGCCACGAGCGAAACGATAGCCGCTGCGATCACGGCCCGCAGGCCGCTCATCCAGAAGAACGGAATGACAGGAATGATGGCGCCGACGGCTGTCGACAACGCGCCCGACGTTGCCGAGACGATGGGATTGGCGAGCGCTTCTTCGCTCGACCCGAGACGCTCAGCGGCCAGCGCGCGCAGCAACTGCTCAGGGTCGCTGGCGATGTGGTTAACCATGTGAATGGCGTCTTCCTCGGGCAGTCCCTTCACCTGGTAGTAGAGCTGGAGCAACTCGCGGGCCTCGGGCCCATTCATCTGGATGGCTTCGCGTTCGCGGGCAATTTCAGCATGGTAGATTTCGCGCTCGCTCTTTGCCGCAAGATACGCGCCTGAGCCCATGGAGAGCGCAGAGGCAATCATGCCCGAGAGGCCGGCGAGAAGCACGTATTTGGGGTCGCCGGCTGTAGCTCCCGACACGCCCGACACGATGCCGAAGATGGCGCCGAGGCCGTCATTGACGCCGTAGATGGCGTCGCCGATCCACGCGCCCGCTTGCTTGCGCCCCTGATTGCGCTTGGCCAGCATCTCTTCGAGAACGGCTTTGGCGTCGATCTTGGGCGCGCCAGCCGGAGAGGTGTAGTGTCCGCGGATGAGCGAACCCAACTCGCGATAGTGGTCTTTCTCGTCCTGAACCACGTGCTCGAGGATGGCGTTGGAGCCCTCGTCGCCGAGAGCTCTGAGCTGCTCACCATAGCTGGCGATGTGGCGGCTCTCTTCGATTTCAAGTCGGCGTAGCGCCATGCGGATGCCACCGGCGCGGTTGGCCAGCGAGTCTGCCTCGCCGCCGGGGCTGCCCCTGTATACAGGCTCTGGCCCGCCCAGCTCGAGAATGCGCCCATGCCACAGGTCGGCGTGCTCCCACTCCGCACTGGCCAGATGGCGCAGAACCTGGGCGCGGACGGGATCGGTGTCGCGTTCGGCGAGGGCCAGATAGGTGTGGTAGGCCTCCACCTCGGCCTGCCAGTTGCCCTCAAGGGCAGCCAGGATCTTCTTGTTTCTTGCGCCGGCCAGTAGGGCAATGGGCATGGTCTTACCTCGCATAGCAAGAATAACGGATGGTTGGGGCGGCGAGATAGCAGGGAACAGGGCTTAAGCAATAGACAGCGAGCGGGCGCGGGAGCTAATCAGTGCTTGAGTAGCCGATCGTAATCGGCGATATGATTGGGACGGCCTAAAACCATGAAGCGCAAGGCGGGGTCGGAAAAGACGAAGATGCGCAGCGGCAATCTGCTGTTGATTCTGGGCGTGGCGTTCGTAGTGGTGATCCTCCTCCTGCGCATGATTTCTTTCGTGGCGCACATACGGGGGCGTTAAAAATTCACGGGACAGAATGAACGAGTCAACGACCGGTGGATTGTTTCTCCCGCGCCATTTGCCACGCCTTCGCAAACTTCCAGTTGATGTAGAACGAGTGATTGACGTGCTGCAGGAATCCCGCGCGGCCATCGAGAAAGCCGAGCCGGAAAACATAGTTATAGAGGAAAGTTGCGGCGGGATTGAGAATTCCATTCCAAGCGACCCAGATCCAGGAGCGACCGGCGCGGCCTGAATCGACGAGCGCCTCGGCGGCGATCGAGCTATAGCGGTTCATGTGCTCTACGTAGTCAGAAAGCGTGGGGTAGCAGTGGTGGATGAGGTGGCCTCGGAGCCGGCCCACCGGCCCGGCGGCATCCCCAATCATCTGCATCGTCTCGTGGACCTGTCGGTCGGCAAACTGGGCAGCACCGCGGCGAAAGAGGCGCAGCTTTGGGTCGGGCCAGTAGCCGCCGTGGCGCAGCGGGCGCCCCAGAAAATGATTCAGCCGCGGGATGCGATAAGCGCTGAAAACCGGTTCGCCAGCAAGGAGGGCCTGGATCTCCTGCGCCAGCTCCGCGCTAACCTCTTCATCGGCATCGAGCGAGAGGATCCAGTCGCCGGTGGCGTGGCCGATCGCGGAATTCTTCTGCGCCGCGAAGCCTTTCCACGACTCCTCAAAGACGCGCGCGCCAGCTTCGCGGGCAATCGCGAGGGTCGCATCGGTCGAGACTGAATCGACGACGACGATCTCGTTGGCCCAGCGCACACTCGCCAGCGTGCGCGGCAGGTTGCCCGCTTCGTTGCGGGTAATGAGCGCGACCGAGAGCGTCTTCGGCATCGAGGCAAGGATAAACCGGCGAGGCGGCGGCAAAATAATTCCGGCAGGCTTGTAGTGCTTCCCCGGTCCGGTATCGTCAAAGAAAGCAATGTTTTGAGCACCGATCTTCCCCGGGGGTCAAGCGCATGCACGTTCCCAGTCGAAGCGGCCAGTATTGGCTGTGCGGCCTCGCTGCCGCCCTTCTCGTGGTACCGACCGTCGCAATCGGATGCGGCGGCAGCGCGGTCTCTTCTTCAACGACCACGAACACTGGCTCAACCACGACCAACCCGTACGCAGTGGCCTACAAATCCGTCGCGTGGGGCTCGACGGTGACGGTCAGCTTTCCTTCAAGTTGCGAAATCACGATCACCACCACCGGCCTTCCTGATTACACGCCCAATGCGTACTACCTTGCGCCAGCCAGCGGGAGCGAAACTGTATTGGCCCACACCGCGGCGACGAATACGCCGCTGACCCTGATCTCCTACGCAAGCATGATCAAGCCGTCGCTCGAGGGCGCGACTGTGACTCTGAACGATTGCCCCACCAAGGCGAGCACCACCACTGCAACCAACCTGGGCGCGATCGGCTACCTGATCTCGGGCACGGCCATGTTCAATCCCTTCGAGATGAATGGGGCAACGCCCGCCGTGGCCGATAACGGCTCCTATACATTTACCGACAGCAACAGCGTGCAGCAGACGGCGTACTTTATTGACCAGTGCGGCTCGCACAGCAACGGCACCACCTGGCATGCGCATGGCAACCCCAGCTGCGTCACTTCGCAGGTGGACACGAGCACCGGTCCCTCGCACATCATCGGCATTGCGCTCGACGGATTCCCCATCTACGGTGGCCGCGACATCAACGGCAACGTGATCACCGTCTCGCAACTGGACGCATGCAACGGCATCACCAGCGCCACGCCGGAGTTCCCCAGCGGCGCGTATCACTACGTGCTGCCCATCGGCGTCACCACCAAGTACGCATCGATGAATTGCTACAGCGGCACGGTTTCAAGCACCGTCATGGCGGCGGCACGCAAACAGGCATGCAACATGAAGACGATGTTCGCCATGCTGAAAGCGAAGCAGCAGACGGGCAAGAAGACGGACGCAATCATGGTGATGCCGGATGGCACAGTGATGCGGGCTGGAGCGATGTAAAGGCAGGACCAAGGGAACGAGGGAACAAGGGACCAAGAAAGCAGATACCGACGGGCCAAAAACTAAGAGGCGCTCCTCGCCGCGGATTCCACTTCAGCCCAGTCTTCCTCGGTGAGGTGGAGTTGCGCAGCGGCGACATTTTCTTCGAGATGCGCGACCTTCGACGTTCCCGGAATGGGCAACATGACTGGTGAACGCTGCAGGAGCCAAGCCAAAGAGAGCTGCGGAATCGTGGCTCCGTGGCGGGCGGCGATGCGGCCGAGGGCCTGCGCGGCGGGATGCTCTGCCTTCAGCATTTTTCCACCCGCGTAGGGATACCAGGGCAAAAAACCAATACCACGCCGCTCGCAATATGTGAGCGTTTCCTCATGACGCCGGTCAGCCAGACTGTATCGATTCTGGACAGTGACGATAGGGACGATCTTTTCCGCGTCCTCAATCTCGGCGGGGGTGACTTCGCTCAAGCCAATGTGGCGAATCTTTCCCTGCTCCTGCATGCGGCGGAGCGCGCCGAGAGATTCTTCGAGCGGGGTGCGCGGATCGATTCTGTGCAGTTGATATAAATCGATGCGCTCGAGCTTCAACCGGCGCAGACTCATCTCGACACACTGGATGAGATATCCAGCGCGGCCCACGTACTCGGTTTTTGCGGGGCCCTGGCGCGTGATGCCGCCCTTCGTTGCGATGACGACGCCCGGCGCGTACGGTGCTAGCGCTTCTCCAATGAGCCGCTCGGCGATTTCAGGGCCGTAGGCGTCGGCGGTGTCGATGAGCGTGACGCCAAGCTCGACAGCGCGGCGCAGCACGCGGCGGCATTCTTCTGCGTCAACGGGCTCGCCCCACGCGCCGTCGCCCACCAGGCGCATGGTTCCGTAGCCGAGCCGGCGCACAGGCAGGTCGAGACCGATCGAGAACGTGCCGCCCAATTCCGTATTGGGTTGGCCGGCGTTGGGTTGAGCGAACGCGGAGGTTGAGTTCATGGCAATTTCGATGTTACGGCGCGAGGGGTTGTGGGACAATGGCTGCGGTTGCCGATGCTGATAGGCGCGGGCTGGGACGCCCGCACGACAGCCGGTCTGGAGACCGGCGGTACAGGCGGGAACTGGGCAGCGCGCGGCTGCGTAATGTAAGCAGGGCCTGAACGAGGCAAGGAGAAACCGTCATGAGCACTTACGCACACCCCAATCCGCAAGCCATCTTCTATCAGCAATACGAAGTCGTGCGCCGCGACGAGGTGGTGGGCGTTCTGCTGGCGCTGTTCCTGGGCAGCTTTGGGCTGCATCAGTTTTATCTGCGGCGCACGGGGTTGGGCATTCTCTACGCCTGCTTCTTCTGGACCGGTATTCCGGGGTTGATTGGTTTCTTCGAGTGCTTCTTCATGCCAGGGCGGGTGCGCGAATACAACGCCATGCACGCGGCGGCTATTGCGGCATCGCTGGGGATTCCGGTTCCGGTGTGGGACCATCCGGCGAACGCGATGGTGAACGTGCCGCCGCCGGTAGTCGTGCCGCAATCGAGTCCGACGGCCAATTGTCCGCGATGCCAGTTCGCGAATGTTGTGGGCGCTCGGTTTTGCGCGGGGTGCGGCGGAGCCTTGTAAGAAGCACGGAACCGAGAAAAGACAGGGAGTCAGATGAGTTCAAATAAACACATGAAGAGCGGCGAGGGTGTGAGTCTCCGCCAGGCCGCTTTGATTGCCGGATTCGGCTACTTGTTCATGCCTACCGTCTACGCTGAGTTTTCGATTTTGCCGAGACTTGTGATTCCCGGTAATATCCAACAGACGATCCAGAATATTGCGACTCACGAAAGGCTCTTTGCTGCAGCCATTCTCTGTTATTTCTTCACGTTCATTCTGGATGTGGTGATTGCCTGGGCTCTCTTTATCCTGCTTGTGCCGGTCAATCGATCGCTATCCCTGCTCACTGCTTGGATGCGGCTCGTATATACGGTTGGCGCGCTCTTCGCGCTCATGAACCTGGTTGCGGTTTACCGCCTTGTGACTACGCCGGATTACCTCTCATCGTTTGGCGCTGGGCCGCTACAAGCCCAGGTGAAGCTTCTGCTGAATTCGTTTCGCTACGACTGGTCGATGGCGCTGATCATTTTCGGCATTCATCTCGTTATGCTTGGTTGGCTCATTTTCCGGTCGACCTACATTCCCAGGATCATTGGTCTACTGCTGGCGATCAACGGTGCGGGCTGGGTGATCGACGGCCTGCATCCGTATCTTTACCCCGACGCGCATCTTGGATATGTCTTCTACACATTCTTCGGCGAACTGGTCTTCATGCTTTGGCTGCTCATCAGGGGCTGGAAAATCCGCGAGGCGGCCACGGATGCAGAAACTGCATCGGCGTCTGGCGGCCGTACCCTCGCCGGATCGAAAGTCTAGCCGTCCTGATCTCGACTTCCACACCTACATATTGGCGTGGCCGGAGCGCATGGACTCGTTGAACTTGGGCTTGGTGAAGTCGAGTGAAGCTTCGAGCATAGCCTGGTATTCGGCGGCGCGGGCCATGAGCGCGGGAGTCGCCGCGGCAAACTCGCCCTCGACAACCATCAGCCCCTCGCCGGCCTCGTGACTGGCCATGCGCAGTAAATCCGTTTCTGAAGTATTCAGGTATTGCGCGTCCCTAGGGTCGGCAATCCAGACGGGCTTGGAATCGCCGAGAACTCCGGAGAGCCAGTAGACCTTGCTCAGCAGGTAGCGCAGGCGCTCCTCATCGCCGGTCTCGGTGAAAAGGAACTTCTTTTGCCAGCGACTGTAGTAGCGCGTGGTCACCGGGACAGGCTGGCGATTGCCGGACTTCACGAACTCCAGTTGGCCCATGTCGACCGTTTTGCGCACCGCGTTGTAGATGAAGGTCTCCGCGTAGGGCTGCTCCATCGCTGGCACGATCTCAGCGAACGTCAGCGTGACGGACGCGGAGATTTTCGCGTGCAGGCCGTGCGTTCCGCCGTCGGCCAGTTGCAGTTCGCCGTGAACGATGTGGGTGTCGGCGCCGGAGGTCGATTGGTGAAAGGGCCACGCGAATTTTTCAAAGGCCAGAGGCAATCCGCCCAAGGTCACGTAGCACTCGGGGCGCGGATTGCGCAGGCGCTTGGCTTCGCCCGCCAGGTGCGCGGTCATCTCAGGCAGCAGATTCGGCTTGTCAAAATCGAAAGCTTCACTCAACTCAAGCTTCAAGGTGCGGCCGGCAACTTCATTTCCGGGTAGGCCGAGTTCGAAGACGGCGGTGGGATGACCGTGAAAGTCAGCGCCTTGCGTGACCGAGACAAGCGTGAGGCCAGCCTTGGCAGCTGCAGCTTCGAGCGAAGTGACGAGAGAGGATTTCAGTTCAGCGGTCATTAAGGGGAATCCTGCGTTAGAAATCGGTTGCTGCCCTATTTTAGGCTATCCGGGCTGCGTATTTCAGAGGACGGCAGTGGTGCAGTTTCCAGTGGGCCAACCAGTCGCCGGCATCGCCACGTCAGTTTTCGGTGGGGATCTTGACAGCGTCGTCGACGACGACAAATTCAAGATCGGCCTTGCTGCTGTCGATCTTCAGGCCCAATTGATCGTCGAGCACTCGCTTCCAAAACGTAAACCCATCGGCGCCGATTTCGGGCCGGAGATCGACGTTGAAATCGTAGATACCTTCGAGCCCGGTCTTGTCCAGGACTGGAGTCGGCGACTCGCTGGCAATCACCGGCACGCTGGCGCTGGTCGGCGCGGGCATTGAGATCTGAACAGCCAGAAGTCCGGCAAATTGGCGCATGTCTCCGTGAAAATGAAGTCCCGGGCCCGCGGTCGCCGCATCTCCCGGCCGGATGGGATGGATGCGCGGGCCACCGGTTGCAACGGTGAGTTCGTAGACTCGCGTAGGACGAGTTTCGCGGTGCGCCTTTAGGTGAAAGCGGTCGCTGAGAAGACTGCGAAGCATGAGTGGAACCTGTTCGGGGTCCGCGCCGTCGGGCAGGCGCGCCTCAACTTCGTATTCGTTGTGATCGAGCCACGCCGGACCCAGGACCTGGTCGCGCGAGCACTGCCAAGCCTCCGCAACAAGGCGTCGTAAGGTGACGTTTCTGCCCGTGAAGCTGGTGGAGGAACGAGTGATCTGGTTGTCATAGTCGGGGCCGACCTGGTGCTGGCTGGTCCGGACCGAAGCCACTTCGAAGGACGGCTGTGTAGTTGGCGTCTGCGCCAGTGCGAAGGCGCCCAGATTCACGAGGAAGACCGTAATCAGCGGCAACCGCATGGCTGTCATTCTACTGTTCACCGGTCTCTTGGTCTCTGCCGGGGTCCCCAGCGAGCGATTTTGCTCGTTGGGGTGGCTCGGTCCCGTGTTCCCCGCCTTAAGCCTTTACAATGGCAGACGTGCCAACCGAACAATCCAACCCTATTATTGTTGCCGAAAATCTGACCAAGGTGTACGCCGCGGGGCGCATCCAGGTGGCTGCGGTGCGCGGAGTCTCGCTAGCCGTCGAGCCCGGTGAGTTTGTCGCCATCGTCGGGCCTTCAGGATCGGGCAAGTCCACTCTTTTCTATCTGTTAGGCGGCCTCGCGCGGGCCACCGAGGGGCGCGTCGTCATCGACGGCGTGGATTTTGCCAGTTTGAACGACGGCGAACGCACCCGGTTGCGCAAACACCGCATCGGCTTCGTCTTTCAGCGCTTCAATTTGCTGCCCACGCTTACGGGCCTCGGCAACATTGAAATTGCCTACACCATCAGCGGGCGCGCCTCGGGTCTAAATGGGGTGCCGATGGATCGACAATATCTGGAACACCTTAGCGACATGCTGGCGATCAAGGGGCGCCTCGATCACCGGCCATCGGAGCTGAGCGGCGGCGAGCAGCAGCGCGTGGCCATCGCGCGCGCGCTCATCACGCGCCCGGCCATTGTGCTGGCTGACGAGCCTACCGGCAATCTCGACACCAAGACCTCCGACGCGGTGCTCGAAATGCTGCTGCGCTCCAACCGCGAGTTGGGCCAGACCACGCTGATGATCACGCACAATCCTGAGGCTGCGGCCATTGCAGGGCGGATTTTGTATATGCGCGACGGCGAGATTGTGAAGGAAGAGCCGGGATCGGGAGCAAGAGCGCCAAATAGGAATTGTTAATGCTTCTCGATAAAGCAAAGAACGCTGTTAAGTCCATTTCGTTTCTGTATTATGGCCTCCGCCCCATCGTGAGGCGCATCCGGCGTCGCGGAGGGGAAGACGAACGCCTTCAGCTCTATTGCGCACGCATGCCGGAATTCGTGGCCGAGCCGGTATTCGTAAAAGTCGGCGCCAACGACGGGATCTCCGGAGACCCGGTTTCCGATGTCCTGCTCGCCCACGAAAAATGGAAAGGGCTGCTTATCGAGCCGGTGCCGTTTCTCTTCGAAAGACTTCGCAAGAATTTTAGCGACAGTCAGAGATATATCCTCGAACAGGTCGCCATCGGAGCAAATCCCGGAAAAGCCACCTTTTATTACGTGGACGGGAAAGCGATCGATAGCATTCCAGACCTGCCATTCTGGTATGACCAGCTCGGGTCGTTCAACAGGGATCACATCGTAAAACATCTGGATGGCGTGCTGACTCCATTCATTCTTGAATGCTCGGTCGAAGTCCGCCCGCTCCCGGAGGTTCTGAAGAAAAACGGCATTCGAGATGTGCACCTGCTTCATATAGACGCCGAAGGGTACGACTATGAAGTGCTGAAGACCGTTGATCTCGCCAGCGCACCGCCGGCCGCCATCCTGCTCGAGCATAAGAACTTATCCGACAGCGACAAGGCCGAACTGCTCCAGCATCTGCGCCGGCACGGATACTCGGTGGATGATTGCGGCGGAGACTTCTTCGCCGTTCACAAGAAATCGCCCCTGGCTAAATTGGCCCGGGATTGGGCATTTCGCGCCCGGGGCTAGCCGGAATGCAGTCCGCGCGGGCCAACTTATTGACGGCCCCTCATTTTCTTGTTATTGTTTAAAGGTTCGCAAGAACGCGGCTAGGCGTGTGTTTCTACGTTGGTTGCGTAGGGAAGTGCCCAATCAGGCAGGATGGATCGGGCAGGGTTCCCGGGCCAGGTGAAGTCAACCGGCCAGACAGGTTTCCGGAATCGCTCTCTTCTTGCGGAGGGCAGGAAACACTCGCATCGATGGCGCCCGCGCGTTCCCCACCTTGGAGGGGCTATGCGGGCCGGAAGCGGGATACGGCGCTGGCCTTTCCTTGAATTTTGAAGGAAGGCGACCGGCGAACCGTCCCGGTTCTCGTCTGAGATCGAAACGAAGACAGTCGCGAGGCAGCATCCATAGGGCTTTTGTGCGCTTTGAGCGGTGCGCTGCACTGCTCTGAGACCAGAACAGCCCGAAGGGCGTTTGCGCGCGGCTGTGAGTTCGGAAGTTACGGGTTTTTTGAAGCAAGGAGTTGCGTTTTGCCTACATTTAATCAACTGGTTCGCAAGGGACGTACGGCCCCGCGTTACAAGACGGCGTCGCCCGCATTGCAGGCCTCGCCGCAGCGGCGCGGCGTGTGCACGCGCGTGTACACGCAAACGCCGAAGAAGCCGAACTCGGCCCTGCGCAAGGTAGCTCGCGTGCGGCTGACCAACGGGATCGAGGTCACTACCTACATTCCCGGCATCGGCCACAACCTGCAGGAGCACTCGATCGTGCTCATCCGCGGGGGCCGCGTAAAGGATTTGCCGGGCGTGCGCTATCACGTGATCCGCGGAACGCTGGATTCAGTGGGCGTGGCCGGGCGCAATCAGGGCCGGTCGAAGTACGGCACCAAGCGCGCCAAGGGCGGCGCGAAAGAAATAAGGCAGCTTCTAGCTGCTAGCTTCTAGCTCCTAGCCTCGATGCGACCAACGCGCAGCGCGGAAGCGAGCAAAGAAGAGCTGGAAGCTGGAGGCTAGAAGCTAGTAGCAATATTTGAGGATTTATGCCAAGAAAAGGGCACATTGCGAAGCGGGAAGTGGCGGCGGATCCAGTGTATGGATCGACGCTGGTGACCAAGTTTGTGAACTCGATGATGTGGGGCGGCAAGAAGTCGACCGCGCAAAACATCTTCTACCAGGCGATGAAGAACCTTGAGGAGAAGGGCGGCGGCGACGACGCGCTCAAGCTCTTCAAGAAGGCTGTCGAAAACTGCAAGCCGCTGCTCGAAGTGAAGACGCGGCGCGTGGGCGGCGCCAACTACCAGGTGCCGATCGAGGTAGGTCCCGATCGCCGCACCTCGCTCGCCATTCGCTGGCTGATCACCTACGGGCGCAGCCGCGGCGAGAAGGGCATGACCGACAAGCTCTCGAACGAACTGCTTGATGCGGCCAACGGACGCGGCGCGGCGATGAAGAAGAAGGAAGACGTGCACCGCATGGCCGAGGCCAACAAGGCCTTTGCGCACTACCGGTGGTAGAAATTCAGCCTCTAGCTCCTAGCTCCTAGCTTCTAGCTACTAGCTTTTGGCAGTTGAACAACAACTGATTCTGGACCGCATTGGGCGGTTCCGTAGGAAACAAGCTAGAGGCTAGCAGCTAGAAGCTAGCAGCTAGGTTTTAACCGCGGGGAAAGACATCCCGCAAGGAATTGAAATCGTGCCTCGCACCGTACCTCTAAATCGCTGCCGGAACATCGGGATCATGGCGCACATCGACGCCGGAAAGACGACAGCGACAGAGCGCATCCTGTTTTATACCGGCATCACGCACCGGCTGGGAGAGGTGCATGAAGGCACGGCGACCATGGATTACATGGAGCAGGAGCAGGAGCGCGGCATCACGATCACTTCGGCCGCGACCACCTGCACCTGGCGCGACGTCCTCATCAATATTATTGATACCCCCGGCCACGTGGACTTTACCGCCGAGGTGGAGCGAAGCCTGCGCGTGCTCGACAGCGCGGTGGCGCTTGTTTGACTCCGTTTCCGGCGTGCAGCCGCAGACCGAGACCGTGTGGCGGCAGGGCGACAAGTACAAGGTTCCCCGCATCTGCTTCGTCAACAAGATGGACAAGAACGGCGCGGACTTCGAGCACGTTCTCGAAACCATCCGCAAGCGGCTGGGAGCGCGGCCCGTGGCGCTGCAGATTCCCGTGGGCGCCGAGGCGAACTTCAAGGGCGTCGATCGACCTGATCGAGATGAAGGCGATCCTCTGGCACGACGAAACGCTGGGCGCCGAGTTTTCCATCGAAGAGATTCCCGCCAACCTGGTGAAGAAGGCTGAGGCCTTCCGCATGCAGCTGATCGAAGTCATCGCCGAGACCGACGATGTGCTTCTGGAGAAGTTCCTCGAGGGCGAGACGCCGACGGTCGAAGAGTTGAAGGCGGGCATTCGCCAGGCCACCATCGATCTGAAGATTTTCCCGGTCATCTGCGGATCGGCATTCAAGAACAAGGGCATTCAGACTCTGCTCGACGCCGTCGTTGACTACCTGCCCAGCCCGCTCGACAAGCCCCCCGTTGACGGCATCGATCCCCACGATCATTCCAAAATTGAACATCGCAAGTGCGATGACAACGAGCCGTTCTCGGCGCTGGCGTTCAAGCTGATCAACGACCAGTACGGCAAGCTCGCGTTTATCCGCGTTTACTCGGGCACGCTCAAGACCGGCGACACCATCCTGAACCCGCGCACCGGCAGGACCGAGCGCGTGGGGCGCCTGGTGAAGATGCACGCCAACAAGCGCGAGGACATTACGGAGATTCTGGCCGGCGACATCTGCGCCTGCGTGAGCTTGAAAGATGTGAAGACCGGCGACACGCTCTGCGCGCCGCATCATCCCATTGCTCTCGGCGCCATCACCTTCCCCGAGCCGGTGATCTCGGTTGCCATCGAGCCCAAGACCAAGGCCGACCAGGAAAAGATGGGCGTTGCCCTCTCCAAGCTGGCCGAGGAAGACCCGACCTTCAAGGTGCATACCGACGAAGATTCGGGGCAGACGATTATCAGCGGCATGGGCGAGTTGCACCTTGAGATTCTTGTCGACCGCATGAAGCGCGAGTACAAGGTGGAAGCCAACGTGGGCGAGCCCAAGGTGGCCTTCCGCGAGACCATCCGCAAAACTGCCGAGGCTGAGGGCAAGTACATCCGGCAGACCGGCGGCTCGGGAAATTACGGCCATTGCTGGTTGCGCATCGAGCCCAACGAGCCGGGCAAAGGCTACGAGTTCATCAACGAGATCAAGGGCGGCGTGGTGCCCAAGGAGTACATCAAGCCAATCGACATGGGCGTGCGCGGCGCAATGGAAGGCGGCATTCTGGCTGGCTTCCCGATGGTCGATGTGAAGGTGGCGTTGATTGACGGCAGCTATCACGAAGTGGACTCCAACGAAAATGCCTTTAAGATTGCCGGCTCGCTCGCGTTCAAAGAAGCCGCGCACAAGGCCAAGCCGGTGCTGCTGGAGCCGGTGATGGCCGTCGAAGTGACGGTCCCCGATGAGTTCATGGGCGTCATTATCGGCGACATCAATTCGCGCCGCGGGCGCGTCGAGCACGTGGAGCATGCCGCCGGCTCGCAGGTCATCAAGGCCATGGTGCCGCTCAAGGAAATGTTTGGCTACGTGAACGAGATTCGTTCGTCCACGCAGGGCCGGGCGTCGTATTCAATGCAGTTTTCGCGCTACGAAGAGGCGCCGCGCGTGATTGCCGACGAGATCATCGGCCGCGCGCAGGGCAAGTAGAAGGCAGTTGCGTACAGTGAATCGTGGAGCAATAGCGGCAAAGGAGCTGGCACTGACAACTGAACTGGAACTGGTTTTGGGGCTGGAGCCGGACCGCCGGCGCCCCGAGATGAAACAGGCAGTACCAGCGATGAAAGGGATTTAGGACTTTTATGGCGAAGGAAAAATTTGATCGCACCAAGCCGCACGTCAACGTGGGAACGATTGGCCACATCGATCACGGCAAGACGACCCTGACGGCGGCGATCACGAAGGTTTTGCAGAAGCACAACCCGAAGAATCAGTTCCGCTCGTTCGACTCGATTGACAACGCGCCGGAAGAGCGGGAGCGCGGCATCACGATCGCGACGGCGCACGTCGAGTACGAGACCGCGAACCGTCACTACGCGCACGTCGACTGCCCCGGTCACGCCGACTACATCAAGAACATGATCACGGGCGCGGCGCAGATGGACGGAGCGATTCTGGTCGTTGCCGCGACCGACGGCCCCATGCCGCAGACCAAGGAGCACGTGCTGCTGGCTCGCCAGGTAGGCGTGCCCTCGGTGCTGGTTTTCCTGAACAAGTGCGACGCGGTCGAGGATGAGGAACTGATCGAGCTGGTGGAGCTCGAAGTGCGCGAGCTGCTGGGCAAGTACCAGTTCCCGGAAGACGCGCCGGTCATCCGCGGCTCGGCCCTGGGCGCCTTGAACGGCGAGCCCAAGTGGGAGAAGCAGATCGACGAGCTGATGGCGGCAGTGGACAGTTATGTGCCGCGTCCGGATCGCGCCATGGATCTGCCCTTCCTGATGCCGATTGAAGATATTTTCTCGATCTCGGGCCGCGGAACGGTAGTCACGGGCCGCATCGAGCGCGGCAAGGTGAAGGTGGGCGAGAACGTGGAGATCGTAGGCTTCCGCGAGACGCGCACCACGGTCTGCACCGGCGTCGAGATGTTCAAGAAGCAGCTCGACGAAGGCATGGCCGGCGACAACGCAGGTATTCTGCTGCGCGGCACGGCGAAGGAAGACGTGGAGCGCGGCATGGTGCTGGCCAAGCCCGGTTCGATTACGCCGCACACCACGTTCAAGGGCACGGTGTACGTATTGAGCAAGGAAGAAGGCGGCCGTCACACGCCGTTCTTCAAGGGCTACCGCCCGCAGTTTTACTTCCGCACGACGGACGTGACGGGAGTGGCGGAGTTGCCGGCGGGCGTCGAGATGGTGATGCCGGGCGACAACGTGGAGTTGACAATTGAACTGATCACACCAGTGGCCATGGAAAAGGGTCTGCGCTTCGCAATTCGCGAAGGCGGACGCACCGTGGGCGCGGGCGCGATCTCGGAAATTATTAAGTGATTTCGCAGTTCACGGTTCGTAGTTCACAGTTTCTGTTTCGGAACCAGGCGCGGTGACTGAGAACTACGAGCTAAGAACTACGAACGGGGAATTGAAGGGAAGCAAATGGTAGGACAGAGAATTCGCATCCGGTTGAAGGCGTACGACTATCGCGTTCTGGATACCTCGACTGGCGAAATTGTGGACACGGCCAAGCGCACCGGGGCAACGGTGGCGGGACCGATTCCATTGCCGACGATCAAGAACAAGTATTGTGTGCTGCGCTCTCCGCACGTGGACAAGAAGTCGCGTGAGGAGTTTGAGATTCGCACCCACAAGCGGCTGATCGACATTCTGGAGCCCACGCAACAGACAGTCGACGCGCTGATGAAGCTCGACTTGCCCGCCGGCGTGGATGTCGAGATCAAGGCGTTCGAAAAGTAGCGAAGTTACTTTTCGAGCTTCTAGCTCCTAGCCTCTAGCTTTACCGAGGCGGAACAAGCAACTGAGGCAAGACAGAGTTTTTCGTTGCATGAACTGATAGCGAAACCCTGGCACAGAAAAAGCTAGGAGCTAGAAGCTAGCGGCTAGAAGCTTAATAGCAATTCCGGCAGTGCGAGAAGCATGCAAGCTCGCATGATGAGGTGAGGGAAAGATGGCAGTCACAGGGATTCTGGGAAAAAAGATCGGCATGACGCAGGTCTTCGATGAAAAGGGCGACGTGCACCCGATTACGGTGTTGCAGGCCGGCCCCTGCGTGATTACGCAGTTGAAGACGGCGGCGAAAGATGGCTACGACGCCGCGCAGATTGGGCTGGTGGAGTTTGTGAAGGCTTCGCGGATGACCAAGCCGCAAGCGGGGCATCTGAAGAAGACCGAGGCCCCGCCAGTGAAGCTGATCAAGGAAGTGGACATTGAGGCCGCGACCGACGGCGCAGAAGAGAGCAAGGCCGGCGACCGCGTGCTGGTGGACATTTTCTCCGATGCCAAGTTTGTCGACGTGATCGGCACCTCGAAGGGCCGCGGCTTTGCGGGCGTGGTGCGCCGGCACGGTTTCGCTGGCGGCCCCAAGTCGCACGGGCACATGTTCCAGGTGCAGGGCTCGATCGGCGCGTCCAGCTTTCCGTCGCGGGTCTTTCCCGGGCAGCGCATGCCGGGCCACATGGGAACCGACCAGGTGACGGTGCGCAACCTGCGCATTCGCGGCATCGATCTCGAAGAGAATTTGCTGATGGTCGAGGGAGCCGTGCCGGGTCACCGTGAAGGCTATGTGCTGATCTCGAAGGCCAAGACTCCGCCGCGCGAGCGCCGTGGCTTTGCCGGGTCGGGCACTCTCGATCCGCTGAAGGCCGCAAAGAAGGCGGCGAAGAAGAAGTAGTACTGGGGAGTCAGGGCAGACGCGTCTTGCGGCGCATGAAATTTGAGCCGGAAAGGCAAGGCAATCCGGCGAAAGAAGAAAAAGATGGCAAAAGTGGATGTAGTGGATTTAAGCGGCAAGAAGGTGGGCTCGGTGGAGCTGGCCGACGCGGTGTTTGCGCCGGAGCAGGTGAACGAGGCTCTGTTGTGGGAGGCGGTTAAGCACTATCGCGCTTCGCTGCGTCAGGGCACGCACAAGACCAAGAGCCGCACCGAAGTTGCCGGTTCAGGCAAGAAGTTGTGGAAGCAGAAGGGCACGGGCCGGGCGCGTATCGGTTCGGTGCGCTCGCCTCTGTGGCGTCATGGCTACACGGTCCACGGACCTGTGCCGCGCAGCTACGAGTATCCCTTCCCGCGCAAGAAGCTGTTGGGCGCATTGCGCGCGGCGCTGGCCGCGAAGCTCGCCGACGGCAAGCTGACCGTGGTCGATTCGCTCGAGATCAAGGAAGGCAAGACCAAGCTCTATTTTGAAGCGCTGAACAAGCTAGGCGTTTCGCGCACCGCGCTGCTGGTGGAAAACGGCAAAACGCTCAGCCAGGGATTGCTGCGCGGGGCGCGTAACCTGCAGGGCGTGGAGCTGGTGCTGAATAACGAAGTGCATCCCTACGATCTGCTGCGCTATGACATGGCGATCTTCTCGAAGGCCGCCATCGAGACAGTTGACTGAGGTGCTCGAGAAGTCCGCGTCGAAGCGCAAGGCCGCCCATGCTGGTGCGACAAGGAGGCTGCGTAATGCCGACACTTTATACCGTAATTCGCCGCCCGATCATCACCGAAAAGGGACTGGGCGTGAAGGAAACTGAGGGCACGCTGGTGTTTGAAGTCGCGCCCAATGCCTCCAAGACCGAAGTAAAGCAGGCCGTGGAAGCGCTCTTCAAGGTGAAGGTCGCCGCGGTGCGCACGGCCAACGTGCTGGGCAAGGAACGGCGCCGCGGCAAGTTTTCCGGCTACAAGCCGGATTGGAAGAAGGCGTACGTGAAGCTGAAGGCCGGCGAGAAGCTGCCGGAGTACGTGAGCAACTTGTAAAAGACGAGCTTTAGCAGTTCGTAGCTTCACTGTTCGCAGGCAAGAGCGAGCTCGAAAGCGAAATGGAACTGAGAGACGAGCTAGTGAACTAAGAACTGCGAACTCGTTAAGGAAAAAGACGATGGCAATCAAGACATACAGACCGGTCACACCAACGCTGCGGTTTCAGACCTCGCTGACGACCGACGATCTGACGACATCGACGCCGCACAAGCCGCTGCTGACGACGCGCAAGCGCACCGGCGGACGCCGCAACTCGGGCGACCTGACCATCCGCCATCAGGGCGGCGGGCACAAGCAGAAGCTGCGCGCGATCGACTTCAAGCGCGAGAAGTATGGCGTGCCGGGCAAGGTGGCGACGATCGAATACGATCCCAACCGCTCGGCGCGCATCGCCCTGGTGAACTACGCCGACGGCGAGAAGCGCTACATCCTGCAGCCAGTCGGGCTGAAGGTGGGCGCCACGGTCAGCTCCGGTCCCGAGGCCGACATTCTGGTAGGCAACGCGCTGCCGCTCAAGAACATTCCCGCGGGCACCACGGTGCATGCCATTGAGCTGCGTCCAGGCAAGGGCGCGCAGATGGCGCGTTCGGCCGGCGCGCAGGCGCAGCTGGTGGCGAAAGAGGGCGACTACGCCCTGCTCAAGCTGCCTTCCGGCGAAACGCGCAGGGTGCTGGTCGAGTGCATGGCGACCATCGGGCAGGTAGGCAACACCGATCACGAGAACATTTCGATCGGCAAGGCGGGCCGCAATCGCTGGATGGGTATCCGGCCGACGAACCGCGGCGTCAGCGATGAATCCGGTCGACCATCCGCACGGCGGCGGCGAAGGCAAGACCTCGGGCGGACGTCATCCGGTAACGCCGTGGGGCCAGCCGACGCGCGGCTACAAGACGCGCAACAACAAGCGGACCGACGCGATGATTGTCAGCCGCCGGGCGAAGTAGAAGAGCAGCTTCTAGCTACTAGCTTCTAGCTGCTAGCTAGATGCGGTGCGAGACAAAGATTTCAGGCAATAGCCGGCCGATAGCTGGAGCAAGAAGAAGCTAGGAGCTAGAGGCTAGAAGCTAGGAGCTAAGTTTTTATGGGACGTTCGACAAAAAAGGGGCCGTTTGTGGATGCGCACCTGATGGTGAAGATGGAGGCGCTGAACAAGGCCAACGACAAGAAAGTAGTGAAGACCTGGACGCGGCGCTCGACGATCTTTCCCGAGTTCGTGGGCCACACCATCGCGGTGCACAACGGCAAGAAGTTTGTTCCCGTGTACGTGACCGAGAACATGGTGGGACACAAGCTGGGCGAGTTTGCGCCGACGCGCACCTTCAAGGGCCACACCGGCGGCTCCAAGGCGCACTACGGAGAGCGCGGCCAAGCCGGCGTAGAAGAACAGCTTCCAGCCGCCAGCTTCTAGCCTCGAGCTTCGACCGAGGTGGAATTGGCGCCGGAGGCAAGAAGAAATTGGTTTTGCAGGGCGAGCACAGAGGCTACTTCCAGCACGAACGAAGCTAGAAGCGAGTAGCTGGTTTTCGAGGAAGGCATGAGTATGGCGGTTCAAACAAGGGAATACCGGGCTGAGGCGAGATTCCAGCGCGTGTCGCCGCAGAAGGCGCGGCTGGTGCTGGAACTGATCAAAGGGCGCGGAGTGCAGGAGGCGCTGGATACGGCTGCCTTCACCAAGAAGCGCATCGCTCCGGTGGTGCACAAGCTGCTGACCTCGGCGATCGACAACGCCAAGTACGTGGCTGGCGAGGAAGGCATCGATCTCGACGTAGACAATCTCTACGTCAAGAATGCGATCGCCAACGACGGGCCGCGCATGAAGCGTATCCGTCCCGCTCCGATGGGACGGGCGTACCGCTACCAGCGCAGGCTCACGCACATTATTCTTTCCGTGGCCGAGCGCCAGGCGAAGTCGGGATTGGTGACCAGGGTAGAGGAGCCGGCATCTGCGCCGGAGCCCGCGAAGGCTGCCAAGGCGAAGAAAACTGCTCCTGCGGCAGGCAAAACGAAGGAAGCTGCTCCCAGGGCCCAAAAGAAAAAGGCGACGGAGACCGGGGAAACCAAGCCAGCAGCCAAGGCTGCGGCAACCAAGAAGAAGGCCGGCAAGTAGGCCTGGAGTTTTTTGAGAGGAAAAGTATGGGGCAGAAAGTCCATCCTTACGGATTCCGGCTGGGAATCAACAAGCCGTGGCGGTCACGCTGGTTTTCAGAGCGCGAGTACGACAAGCTCCTGGTCGAGGACGTGAAGCTGAAGGCGGAGTTGCGCGAGAAGCTGAAGGCTGCAGGCGTGAGTTCAGTCGAGATCGAGCGCCCCGGCAACAAGCTGCGCTTCCTGATCCGCACCGCGCGTCCCGGTATCGTGATCGGCCGCAAAGGCGCCGAGATCGAGAAGCTGAAGACCGAGCTCGGCAAGCGCACCAATCGCGACGTGTTCATCGACATCATCGAGGTCAATAAACCGGAACTCGATGCGCAACTGGTGAGCGAAAACATCGCCTTGCAGCTTGAAAAGCGCGTCAGTTTCCGTCGCGCCATGCGCAAGAGTGTCGATTCGGCATTGCGTTTCGGCTGCAAGGGCATCAAGGTGCGCGTTTCGGGCCGGCTGAACGGCAACGAAATCGCGCGCTCGGAATGGTATCTGCAGGGGCGTTTGCCGCTGCACACGCTGCGCGCCGATATCGACTACGGCTTTACTGAAGCGCACACGACTTACGGCGTAATCGGCGTGAAGGTGTGGATCTATCGCGGCGACATTTACGAGCAGAAGCGCCGCCAGGCTCCGCCGGTTGGGAAGACGGCGTTTTAAAAACAGAGATCAGAGATCAGGGGTCAGAGATCAGCAAACTCGACCCCTGAGCTTGAATCGGCTGTTTTGAAAGTTGGGTTGCAAGTTGCCCGGGAAAGACTTTCGGGGCGGGATCGAAAACTGATCTCTGATCTCTGAACTCTGATCCCTGGTTTTCGAGGGTTTCGTTATGTTGATGCCGAAGAAAGTGAAGTTCCGGAAGCAGCAGAAGGGCAAGCGCCGCGGCAAAGCGTGGCGCGGTTCCACGCTGTCGTTCGGTGAGTACGGTTTGAAGGTGATGGAGTGCGGTTACATCACCGACCGGCAGATCGAGGCCAGCCGTATTGCCATGACGCGTTTCATCAAGCGCGGCGGCAAGATCTGGCTGCGCCTGTTCCCGGACAAGCCGATCACCAAGAAGCCGGCCGAAGTCCGCATGGGCTCGGGCAAGGGCGCGCTCGATCACTGGGTGGCCGTAGTCAAGCCGGGCAAGATCCTGTTCGAGATGGAAGGCGTGACCCCGGAGCTTGCGGCCGAGGCCATGCGCCTGGCGTCGCACAAGCTGCCGCTAAGGACCAAGTTTGTCATGCGGCCCGGTGCCGAGAAGACCGCGGTGAAGGCAGCAGAGTAGGAAAGCAGCTTCTAGCGAGCAGCTGGAGGCCAGGAGCTTAGGAAAAGAAATGGAATTCACAAAGATTCGCAATTTGGGCGACGACGAGCTCAAGCACCAGGAGAAAATCTCCGCGGAGCAGCTCTTCCGGCTCCGCTTCCAGGTTTCACTGGGGCAGAATGACGGCGTGAAGAAGCTGCGCCAGTTGCGCAAGGAGATTGCGCAGATCAAGACCGTGGCACGGGAGCGCGAACTGGGCATTCATGGCGAAAGCCCGGAAGCAAAGCCGGCCGCCGAAGCCAAGGTGGTGAAAGCGGAAAAGCCCGTCGTGGCTGCTAAGGCCAAGGCCAAGGCGCCGAAGGCGGCCAAAAAGGCTGCACCAAAAACCGCTGCGGTGGCAAAGACCAAAACAGCGAAAACGAAGGAGACGCGCAAATGACGGCGACTGAGAAACCGGCGGCGCCAGCGTCGCGACGCAATGAGAAGGTTGGGCAAGTGGTTTCCACCAAGATGCAGAAGACCATTGTGGTTGCGGTGGAGATGCGCAAGGCCCATGCCAAGTACAAGAAGATCATGCGCACGACCAAGAAGTTTTATGCCCACGACGAGCAGAGCTCAGCGCGCATGGGCGACGTGGTGCGCATCCGCGAAACGCGCCCGCTGAGCAAGTTGAAGCGGTGGTCGCTTGAAGAGATTGTGCGGCGGTCGGCGCTTGGCCAAATCGAGGACGCCGTGCTTCCGGGCGAAGCCGTTCCCGCCGAAAAGTAGAGCTGCCGAGAGGAGAAAGAAACCATGGCTGTGCAAATGAGAACCATGCTCGCGGTAGCCGACAACTCCGGCGCGCGCAAGCTGCAAGTGATTCTGCCGCTGGGCGGCGGACTGGGCGCGAAGGCCGGTTTGGGCGACATTGTGACGGCGGCGGTGAAGGAAGCTTCCCCCGACGGCACAGTGAAGAAGGGCAAAGTGGTGAAGGCAGTAATCGTGCGCACGCGCAAGGAGCACCGGCGTCGCGACGGCACCTACATTCGCTTTGACGAGAATGCGGCGGTGGTGATCACGGACGATCACGAGCCGGTGGGCACGCGCGTCTTCGGACCCGTGGCCCGCGAACTGCGCGAGAAGAAGTTTTTGAAGATTGTTTCCTTGGCGCCCGAAGTGGTGTAAAGAGTTGTCAGTTATCAGTGGTCAGTTGTCAGTAGGAAAAGGCCACGCCGATATGCAGCACGGCACAAACTGATAACTGAGAACTGATAGCTGAGAACTGGAGTCGAAATGCCGAGTTTGATGATTCATCGCAACGATACGGTCAAGGTGCTTACCGGCACTGACCGGGGCAAGACGGGCCGCGTGCTGCGCGTCTTCCCCGACAAGAACGCGGTGCTGGTGGAGCACGTGCGCGTGGTCAAGAAGACGGTCTCAAGCAAGAGCGGCCAGCGAACCAAAGGCGGCATCGCCGAACAGGAGTCGCCGATCAGCGTATCGAACGTCGTGTTGGTTTGCCCCAGCTGCGGCGACGCGCGCGTGGGCCACAGAGTTGAGGGCGACACGCGTCTGCGGATTTGCAAGAAGTGCGGGCAGGAGCTGCCCACGAAAAAATAAGTTCGCAGTTCATAGTTCGCAGTTGCAGCGGCGATGTCGTGAATAGAGTTGCCGAGGACTGAGAACTACGAACTAAGAACTATGAACTATGAACTATGAACTGAAGGGTGAAGCAACATGGCGGCAAGGTTGAAAGAGAAGTACCACAAGGAGATCAAGCAGGCGCTCCAGAAGGAGCTCGGGCTTGAGAACCACATGGCGGTGCCACAGCTCAAAAAGATCGTGATCAACATGGGCCTGGGCGAAGCCACGCAGAACTCGAAGCTGCTGGATCCACTGGTAGCCGACCTCGCGCACATCGCCGGCCAGAAGCCGGTGACCACGAAGTCGAAGAAGTCGATTGCGGCCTTCAAAGTCCGCGAAGGCAATGCCATCGGAGCCATGGTGACGCTGCGTTCCGACCGGGCTTACGAGTTTCTCGATCGCTTGGTCTCAATCGCGCTGCCCCGCGTGCGCGATTTCCGCGGCGTGTCGACCAAGAGTTTCGATGGACGCGGCAACTACACGCTCGGCCTGCGTGACCAGTTGATCTTTCCGGAGATCGACTACGCGAAGGTGGAGAAGCTGAAAGGCATGAACATCACGATTGTGACCACGGCGAAGGACGACAACCAGGCGCGTGCTCTGCTCAAGCATTTCGGCATGCCCTTCCGCCAGGGAGCGTAAGAACGGCCGGTAGCTCGTAGCCGGTAGCCAATAGCTTTGTTCCGGCTTGTGCGATGGTGACGACTGAATGATTTGACCTCGGCTCAGTGAATGAGCTGAGCAACGAGACGAGCTGGAAAGCTAAAGGCTACAAGCTACTGGCTACTGGCTGAAGTAAAGAGGTTTTATGGCAACTACTGCAAAAAGAGTGAAGGACGCGCGGAAGCCGAAGTTTTCGAGCCGCAAACACAATCGCTGCCAGCTATGTGGGCGGCCGCGGGGTTTCCTGCGCAAGTTTGGCGTCTGCCGTTTGTGTTTCCGGTCGCTGGCCCTCAAGGGTGAGATTCCCGGCGTCAACAAGTCGAGCTGGTAGCAAGACAGTTGTCAGTGGACAGTGATCAGTGGTCAGTTTGTTTGTGCAGGTCGAGACCGCTGAGTCAAATCACAGCAAGATTGACTGACCACTGGACACTGATCACTGTAGTAAGCATTCCCGCAGGTTCCCGGTCCGCCACGGCGGAGCGGGCGAACGGGGGATGAAGGAGAAGGAATGAGTCTGACCGATCCAGTAGCAGATTTTCTGGCGCGTATCCGGAATGCGATCCGGGCGCGTCATCAGAAGCTCGATGTGCCGGCTTCCAAGCTGAAGGCCGAGATTGCCCGCATCCTCAAGGAAGAGGGCTACATCTCGAATTACAAGGTCCAGGAAGAGGAAGGCAAGCTGGTGCTGCGCGTGTATTTAAAGTACGGCGGCACCGAAGCGGCCATTCGCGACCTGGCGCGCATCTCGCGCCCCGGCTGCCGTGTGTACGTTGGCCGCGACGAGATCAAGCGCGTGCAGGGCGGCCTGGGCATCGCAATTTTGACCACGCCCAAGGGCGTAATGACGGGCCGTCAGGCGCGCCGCGAAGGTGTAGGCGGCGAGTTGCTGTGCGAAGTGTGGTAACGATCGTGAATCGTGTTTCGTGGGTTGGCGGCGTGAGAGTTCGAATCACGGATCACGAGCCACGAACCACGGTTTCAAAAGCTGCAGTGGAACGGTCGCCGCGGCGACCGGGACTCGCAAGCCAAGAAGGAATCTGAAGAATGTCGCGCATTGGAAAGAAACCGATCCCGCTGCCGGCGGGCGTGAAGTACACAGTGCAGGGCAACACTGTACTGGTGGAAGGCCCCAAGGGCAAGGTTACAGCGCTGATCGCCGACGGCATCACGCTGAAGACCGATAACGGGAACCTGGAGATCGAGCGCGCGAGCGAGGATAAGGCCGCCCTCCACGGGTTGACTCGCGCTCTGGTGAACAACGCTGTGCAGGGCGTGACCAAGGGTTGGACCCGGGAGCTCGACATCGTGGGCATCGGCTACCGCGCCGAGTTGAAGGGCAAGGGCACGGTGGTGTTTACGCTGGGCTACTCGCATCCCATCGAGGTTCCGCTGCCGTCGGGCATTGAAGTGGCCATCGATCCCAAGCAGACGCACGTGACCGTCTCCGGCGTTGACCGGCAGAAGGTGGGCCAGGTCGCGGCCGACATGCGCTCGTTGCGCAAGCCGGATCCGTACAAGAACAAGGGCGTGCGCTACTCCGACGAGCGCCTCAAGAAGAAGGCCGGCAAGACCGGCGCGAAGTAAAGCAGCTTCTAGCTCCTAGCTTTTTCGTTCTGGGATGAAGACTGAGGCAGTGGCGAGACGGAGCTAGAGGCTAGCAGCTAGAAGCTAGTAGCTGCATTTGAATCCGAACGGATCCGCAAGGCGGTTCCGCCGATAGGTGAGAGAAGACATGATTACGCAGACCAAGAGAAACGAGATTCGCAAGCGCATCCACTCGCGCATCCGCGAAAAGCTTTCGGGGACGACCGAGCGGCCGCGGCTGAACGTGTACCGCTCGCTCAACCACATTTACGCGCAGGTGATCGACGACCAGAAGGGCGAGACGCTGGTCTCGGCCTCAACGCTGCAGGCGAAGTCGAAGACCGGCGGCAACGTGGCCGCAGCCAAGGAGATCGGCAAGACGATCGCAGAGCAGGCCGTGGCCAAGGGCGTCAAGAAAGTGGTTTTCGATCGCGGCGGCTATCTGTATCACGGCCGCGTCAAGGCGCTCGCCGATGCGGCGCGCGAAGCGGGATTGGAATTCTAAAGGCAGTTGTCAGTTCTCAGTGGTCAGTTTGTTCGTGCCGGGTTTGCCTGAGTTCTGAAAACTGATAACTGACAACTGTTAACCGACAGACGAGAGAGCAATGACAATGTTGATGAAGAAACTCGATGCCAACCAGTACAACCTGAAGGATCAGGTGGTGTCTATCAATCGCGTCACCAAGGTGGTCAAGGGCGGCAAGAACATGTCGTTTGCCGCGCTGGTTGTGGTGGGCGACGCAGCTTCGGGCGTGGTGGGCTACGGATCGGGCAAGGCTAAGGAAGTTCCCATGGCGATTCGCAAGGGAATTGAGAGCGCCAAAAAGAATCTGGTAAGAGTCAATCTGACTGACACCACGATTCCGCACCAGGTCTTGGGCCGCTTCGGCTCCGGCCAGGTGCTGCTCAAGCCGGCGCCGGAAGGCACCGGCGTAATTGCCGGGGGAGCGGTGCGCGCGGTCATGACTTCGGTCGGCGTGCAGAACGTGCTCACCAAGAGCCTCGGCTCGCCGAACCCGCACAACGTGATCAAGGCAACATTCGACGCGCTGGCCCAGTTGCGCGACAGGGCTGAAGTGGCCACCGCGCGCGGCAAGCAAGTGGAGGAATCTGTGATGGCTGCAACCAAGAAGATTCGCATTCAGTACTACCGTTCCAAGATCGCCACGCCCACCAAGCACAAGCTGGTGGTCAAGGGGCTCGGCTTTACCCGGCTCAACCAGATCGTGGAGCGCGTGGATAATCAGTCCATTCGCGGCATGGTGAAGGCGATACCGCATCTGGTGAGGATTTTGGAAAACTAGTTCAGTCAGTTCACAGTGTAGCAGGCGGTTTGAACTGTGAACTACGAACTAAGAACTACGAACTGACGAAACGCGAGTCGGATGGATCAACAAGACCACCCGGCGTTATAGCGAGGAGAATATGACAAAGAACTTATCGAATTTGCGCGCGCCCAGGAAGGCCAACACCGGGCGCAAGCGTGTGGGCCGGGGCATGGGATCCGGCATGGGCAAGACCTCGACCCGCGGCCACAAGGGCCAGGGATCGCGAACCGGCTCCAGCCTGATGCGCGGCTTTGAAGGCGGCCAGATGCCGCTGCACCGCCGCCTGCCCAAGCGCGGATTTACCAACATCTTCCGCACCGAATACACGGTCGTGAACCTGGACCGCATTGCGGAGCTGGGCGTGGCTGAGATCGGCCTCGACGACTACCGCAAGCTGGGGCTGGCCTCGAAAAAGAAGGCGCTGATCAAGATTCTGGGTTCGGGCGAGCTCACCAACGCGATCACCATCCACGCGCACAAGTTTTCCAAGTCGGCGGCGGAAAAGATCGAGAAGGCCGGCGGCAAGGCCGTGGTTCTGGGCGGCGAAACGGCTCCGGCGGCAGCATAGTGCGACGGTAGAGCTGAAGATTCCTGGGTCTCGGCAACGGACCCAGGATTTACATTCTCTGGTGTGATGCAAAGCACGTCCGCGGTTCCCTTGAGTTCGGTAGTCTAAGAGCACAGGGAACTCCGGGTAAGATGGGATCAAAAGACGAAAAGGCCGGCGTCGCGAGGCGCCTGAAGCGGATAACCCGATATGCTTGAGAAATTTCTCAATATCTTCCGGATTCCCGACCTGCGCAAGCGGGTGCTTTTCACCCTGGGCATTCTGGCCGTCTACCGTCTGGGCGCGTGGATCCCCACGCCCGGCGTGAACTCGAACCAGCTCGAAATCATGTTCAACCAGCAGACCGGCTCCATGTTCGGCCTGATGGACCTGTTCAGCGGCGGCACACTGCGCCGCATGACGATCTTCGCGCTGGGCATCATGCCCTACATCACCGCGTCGATCATCTTCCAGCTTTTGACCGTGGTGTACGAGCCGCTGGCGCGCATCCAGAAGGAAGGCGAACTGGGCCGGCGCAAGATCACGCAGTGGACGCGCTACATGACCGTGGTTCTGGGCGCGTTGCAGTCGATCGGCATTGCGGCCATTCTCACCAAGCAGGGACTGGTGCTGCATCCGGGTCCGAGCTTCATCCTGCTCACCGTAGTCACGCTCACGGCAGGCACCGCGTTCATCATGTGGCTCGGCGAACAGATTACCGATCGCGGCATCGGCAACGGCATGAGCCTGCTGATCTTTACCGGCATTGTCGCCGGCCTGCCCCGCGGCGTAGTCGACCTGGTGCAGAAGGTGCAGACCGAAGCCTGGGGACCGATGTCGTTCGTGGTCGTGCTGCTACTCGTTGCTGGCATGGCCGCGGTGGTGGCTTTCATCGTCTTTGTGGAGCGCAGCGAGCGGCGCATTCCCATCCAGAGCGCGCGGCGCATTGTGGGCCGGCGCATGATGGGCGGCCAGTCGAGCCACCTGCCTTTGAAGGTGAACTCCGGCGGCGTCATGCCGATCATCTTCGCCAGCTCCATTCTTTCGGCGCCGTTGCTCTTCGGCCAGGTGGATTGGGTGCAGAACAACCGTTTCCTGCAGCCCATCCTGCTGGCGCTCACGCCGGGCTATCCGTGGTACGAGCTGCTGAACATTCTGGCTATCATCTTTTTCGCGTATTTCTACGTGTCGATCGTGATGCGCCCCGACGACATTGCCGACAACTTCCGCAAGTCGGGATCGTTCATTCCCGGCATCCGGCCCGGCAAGCGCACCAGCGACTTTATCAACGACATTCTGACGCGCATCACGCTGGTCGGCGCACTCTATCTGATTCTGGTCCAGATGATGCCCACCTTCCTCATTTCGGGCATCCGCTTCGACAAGATTTGGCTTATCGGGAGGTTTTTCGAGAATCTTCCCAACTGGATGATTCACGGAATGAATGTGAACTTCTACTTTGGCGGCACTTCACTGCTCATTGTGGTGGGTGTGGCCATGGATACGGTCAACCAGATCGAATCGCAGCTGATCATGCGTCACTATGATGGCTTTTCCCCTCGCTCCGGTCGCATACGCGGAAGGAAAACCTGGTAATGTCTTCATCTGTTTCATCTGAGGTTCGATGGAAAGCGGCCGGGCAACGGAAACGAAAACCGTTCCCGGCCCGATTCTTTTGCTGGGAGCTCCCGGCGTGGGCAAGGGGACCCAGGCCAAGGAGCTGGTCAAGATCTGGGGAATCCCGCAGATCTCGACCGGCGACCTGCTGCGGGCCAATGTGGCCCAGGGCACGAAGCTGGGCATGGTGGCCAAGCAGATCATGGGCCGGGGCGAGCTGGTGCCGGATTCCCTGGTGAACGAGATGGTGGCCTTGCGCCTGCTGGAGCCGGATACGGCCCAGGGCTACATTCTGGATGGGTTCCCCCGGACCCTGGGCCAGGCCAACTGGCTGGACGGCCGTCTGGCGCTGCAACTGGAGTCCCTGCCGCTGGTTGCCGTCAGCATCCAAGTGAACTATAATCAATTATTGCGCCGCATTACGGGGCGCCGGAATTGTCCTGTCTGCCAGACCATCTACAACGTCTACATGCATCCTCCCCAACGGGATGGATTCTGCGATGTAGAAGGTGCAGCGCTGATCCAGCGAGCCGATGACACGGAAGAGGTCTTCAAGGAGCGCATGCGCGCTTACGAGGCCCTCACCGCGCCTGTTGTCGAGCACTACCGGGCTCTGGGACGATTTGCGGAAGTGGATGGAGACCGGCCGATCAATACGATCGCTGCCGGAATCGTTGCCGCCGTCGAGCGGTTGCGCCATGCGGCGTAGCCATCGGGGCGGGTTCGTGCGTGTGAAGCGGTTCATTGTTGGCAGTTCTTGGTTCGCAGTGATTTGCTGCTGAATGAGACTGGCAACTGTGAACTGGGAACTGAGAACTATCGCGTGGCTGTCGTACTTAAGTCGTCCAAGGAGATCGAAAAGATGCGCCGCGCGGGGCAGGTTGTCCGCGAGGTGCTGGAACTCGTGCGCAGCAAGGTGAAGCCGGGCGCCACCACCTTCGATCTCGAGAAAGCCGCCGAAGCGCGGTTGAAAGAACTGGGCGTGAAGGCAGCCTTCAAGGGATATCACGGGTATCCCTGCGTGCTCTGCACCTCAGTCAACAGCGAGGTGGTGCACGGCATTCCGTCGCCCAAGCGGGTCCTGAAGGAAGGGGACATCGTTTCGGTGGACTTCGGCGTCGTGGTGGATGGCTACTACGGCGACGCGGCGATCACGGTGCCGGTGGGCGCCATCGATGAGAAAGCCGCGCGGCTGCTGAAGACGACCGAAGAGTCGCTCAAGGCAGGCATTGCGGCGGTTCGTCCCGGGGCGACCTTGGGCGACGTGGGATCAGCGGTGCAGAAAGTAGTCGAGGGACAAGGATTTTCCGTGGTGCGCGATTTTGTGGGCCACGGCATCGGCGTCCATATGCACGAAGATCCGCAGGTGCCGAACTTTGGCGAAGCGGGTCAGGGCATGAAGCTGAAGACGGGCATGGTAATCGCGATCGAGCCCATGGTGAACGCCGGCAAGCCCGATGTGAGAGTGCTGGACGACGGCTGGACGGCTGTGGCGGCCGATGGGAGCATGAGCGCTCATTTTGAGCACACGGTTGCGGTGACTGCAACCGGAGTGAGAATCCTGACCGAGTAGCAATGCTCTGGTCCAAAACGCAATGGCGCGCGAGCGCCAAAAGGCAAAGGCGCGTGAGCGCCAGAAGTGGACACTGATTGTCGAAGGAAGATGCGATTGAGGTCATGGCAACCGTCCTGGAGACGTTGCCCAACGCCATGTTCAAGGTCAAGCTCGAGAACAACCACGAGGTTTTGGCCCATGTCTCGGGAAGGATGCGCAAGAACTTCATCCGGATTTTGCCCGGCGACCGCGTGGCAGTTGAACTGAGTCCATACGACCTGAATCGCGGCCGAATCGTGTACCGGTACAAATAGCCTCTAGCTTCTAGCTTTTTTCGTGCCGAGCACACAGCATCGTTCTCGCACCCCGAGCTAGAAGCTAGGAGCTAGAAGCTGAAGAAAAGATTTCGCGCCGGTTCGTCGAGCGCAGAGAAGGGTAACAAAAGCAATGAAGGTCCGGGCATCAGTAAAAAAGATTTGCGTCAAGTGCAAGGTGATTACGCGCAAGGGTGTAGTGCGGGTCATCTGCGAGAACGCGAAACACAAGCAGCGTCAGGGATAAGCAAGGCCTGGCATGAACGGGAACTTCCACGGTAGTTGTTCGTGATCAGTGGTCAGTTATCAGTGAAGAGCGCAGCCGCACAGGTACCGCAGGAAACTGAGAGCTGAAAACTGATGACTGGTAACTCACCAAGAGGCTAGTTAGCCGGAGTCAAGGCTTGCGATGAACCTCGGAAGGCGCTCCCAAAACCCCGTGCGAACCGGTTGAGGCCGGAGGCACACAACCCGAAGCAGCAGAGGAATCAGAATGGCACGTATTGCTGGCGTCGATCTGCCCCGCAACAAGCAGGCAAGGATCGCGCTTACTTACATCTTCGGCATCGGCCAGCCTCGCGCGCGCAAGATTCTGGAAAAGGCGAATGTTGACGCCTTCAAGAAGATCCAGGATTTGGGCGAGGACGAGGTCAACCGCATCCGCCAGGTAATTGAGGACGAGGGTGACGTCGAGGGCGACCTGCGCAAGGACGTCTCGATGCACATCAAGCGCCTCATCGACATTCAGAGCTATCGCGGCCTGCGCCACAGGAAGTCACTGCCCGTGCGCGGCCAGCGTACTCACACCAATGCCCGCACTCGCAAGGGCCCGCGCAAGGGCACGATTGCCGGCAAGAAGAAAGCGACGGCGAAGACCTAATGGCGAAACCAGAACAGAAGCCCGAAGCCGGCAAAAAGGGCAAGACGAAAAAATTCAAGAAGCGCGAGCGCAAGAATGTGCCGTTCGGCGTTGCGCACATTCAAGCCTCGTTCAACAACACCATCGTCACCATCACCGACCAGATGGGCAACACGCTGAGCTGGAAGAGCTCGGGCTCTCTGGGCTTCCGCGGTTCGCGCAAGGGCACGCCCTTCGCGGCGCAGCAGGCGGCTTCAAACGCTGCCGGCATGGCGCGCGATCACGGCGTGCGCACCGTGGATGTGCGGGTCGCCGGTCCGGGTTCGGGCCGCGAGTCGGCCATCCGCGCGCTGGCTGCCGCGGGCATCGAAGTCAAGACCATCCGCGACGTGACGCCGGTGCCGCACAACGGCTGCCGTCCGCCGAAGCGGCGCAGAGTATAAGAGCAGTGCGAGGGTGAAGTGTGAGTGTCGGTTGCTATTCGCGACTCTGACACCTGTACTAAAATCTAACACGGGCCGGGACGAAGTACGCACCGTCGTACGTAAACCGGCCGTCATCCGAAGTCAGGAGAAGAAATGGCACGTTATACCGGACCAGTTTGCCGCCTTTGCCGCCGCGAAGGCACCAAGTTATTTTTGAAGGGCACCAAGTGCACCTCGGACCGCTGTCCGCTTGAGAAGCGCAATTTCCCGCCGGGACAGCACGGCAAAGACCGCAAAGCCAAGATCGTGGGCTACGGCCTGCAACTGCATGAAAAGCAGAAGGCCAAGCGTATGTACTTTACGCTCGAGGGCCAATTCCGCGCGTATTACGAAAAGGCCAGCCGCGCACAAGGCGTAACCGGCGAACTGCTGATCCAGCAGCTCGAACGCCGCCTCGACAACGTGGCCTTCCGGCTGGGATTCGCCATCTCGCGCCGTCAGGCGCGGCAGGTGGTGCGTCACGGGCACGTGACCGTGAACGGCCGCAAGGTAAACATTCCCTTCGTACCAGGTGAACGTGGGCGACGAGATCGCCGTCCGCGACAGCGCCAAGAAGCACGTCATCATCGAACAGGGAACGCAGTACGCGGCGCAGAACCCCGTTCCCGCATGGCTGGAAGCGAACTTTGAAAACATGTCCGGGCGCGTGCTGCAGTTGCCCAAGCGCGCGGACGTCAACCTGCCGATCAACGAGCAGTTGATCGTCGAATTGTACTCGAAATAACAGCTACTAGCTTCTAGCTATTAGCCGCTAGCTTTTCGTGCCGAGTTGACGAACTCAATTCCCGCACAACGAGCTAGAAGCTAGGAGCTAGAGGCTAGAAGCTGCACTTCAACCAAGGAGAACTTGCGCGGCCGCCGCAAAATGCATCGCGACGTACATGCCGCGCGGGAAAAGAGACGATTATGTTGTGGAGAGGATTCCAGAAACCGAAGCGCCTTGCGGTCGATGCCGAGACGCTTACCGACACTTTCGGAAAGTTCAGCGCCCAGCCTTTTGAGCGGGGCTTTGGCACCACCATTGGCAACGCCCTGCGCCGCACGCTGCTCAGTTCCATTGAAGGCGCCGCCGTCACTGCCGTCCGTATCGAGGGCGTGCTGCACGAGTTCCAGTCCATCACGGGCGTGGTTGAAGATGCGACCGACATCATTCTCAACCTTAAGCAGATTCCCTTCAAGCTAGCCGGCGAAGGCCCCAAGGCGCTCTACCTGCGCTCCGACCAGCCGGGCGTCGTCACCAGCGGCATGATCGAGGCCGACGGCGACGTCGAGATTCTCGACAAGAACATTTACATCGCCACGCTCTCTGAAGGCGGCAAGCTTGACATGGAAATGCGCCTCAAGCGCGGCCGCGGCTACGTCTCGGCCGACAAGAACTTCGATGCCGACCTCGGGCTCGGATTCATTCCGGTGGATTCCGTGCACTCGCCGGTGCGTCGCGTCAATTATGTAGTTGATGCTGCCCGCCTCGGCCAGATCACCGATTATGACAAACTGACTCTCGAAGTGTGGACCAACGGAGCCGTGCTCCCCGCCGACGCCATCGGCCTGGCCGCCAAGCTCCTCAAGGACCACATGAACATCTTCATCAACTTCGAGGAAGAAATCGAAGCGGAAGCGCGCGGCGAAGAAGGCCGCATGCTGCTGCGCAACGACAACCTCAATCGCAGTGTCGAGGAGCTGGAGCTTTCGGTTCGCAGCTATAACTGCCTGAAGAACGCCAACATTCAGACCATTGGCGAGCTCGTGCAGAAGACCGAAGCCGAGATGCTCAAGACCAAGAACTTCGGCCGCAAGAGCCTGAACGAGATCAAGGAAATCCTGGCGCAGATGGGTCTGTCGCTGGGCATGAAGATCGACGAGCAGGGCAACGCCGTGCCCGGGCCCACCAGCATTCCGCCACAGACGGCTCTGGCCGCCGGCTTTGGCCGTTACGACGAAGAAGAAGAGCCGCTGGACTCGGTGGATTTGCAGTTGCCTACCGAGACGGAGAATTTCTAAGCACAGCTTCTAGCTCCTAGCTTCTAGCCTCTAGCTTTTTCGCGCGGGAACAGAATTTTAGCCACACCGCAACGAAGTTAGAAACTGGAAGTTAGGAGTTAGATGCCGTTAGTAAGTCAAGATTTCAAAGAGCCACTCGATTCTAGCTTTCCGGTGTCAGCACCGCATTGTCGATTCCACGGCAAGCAAGCTAGGAGCTAGAAGCTAGAAGCTAGGAGCTAAACATGCGCCATCGCAATGCAGGATTCAAGCTCGGACGCAACACCAGCCATCGTCGCGCGCTCTTGCGCAACCTGGTCACGTCCGTCATCAAAGAAGACCGCGTAGAGACCACCGTGGCGAAGGCCAAAGCGGTTCGTCCGCACGTGGAAAAGATGATCACCCTGGGCAAGAAGGGCGATCTGCACTCGCGCCGCCAGGCGCACGCCTTCCTCAGCACCGACGATGCCGTCAAGCGGCTCTTTGAAGTCGTGGCTCCGCGCTACGGCGACCGCAACGGCGGCTATCTGCGCATCGTGCGCACCGGCTTCCAGCAGGGCGACGGCGCCGAAAAGGCGTTCATCGAATTGCTGGGCGCGGAAAAACAGCTTGAAGTGAAGCGCCAGAAGCGCGCCGACCTGAAGGCCAAGAAGCGCGCCGAGCTCGAAAAGCAACTCGAAGAGCAGAAGAAGGAAGCAGAAGAAGAACCCAAGGGCGGCGAAGAGGCCGCGTAAGCAGCGGCAGCTCCGTCAGCTTCAACGATTCCCACACAACATCACGCGGGCAACTCCCTATCTGGGATTTGCCCGCGTTTGTTTTTCTGGGGCGCGCAAGATGCGTGAGGTTTCAATGCCGATTGGATTTGAATATGGGCGGGTCGCTGCAAGAACAGGTAGCGCCGGCCTCCCGGCCGGCTGTGGCGTGGACCTCCCGGTCCACGTCGCACCCTGCACAAATGGGAAGAATGCTCTAGCATGGCTAGGTGTTCAATTTCGGAAATCCCGAAAACTCCCGGCCAATGGATCGGTCACATCATCGGCGCAATCGTCGCTCTTTTTCTGATTTGGTGGATGCTTCGGCTCTTTGTGCTGTGACATTCGCATTGCGGCCCGAGCACAGCAGGAATGCAGGCGAGCACAGAATCCTAGCAAGCTGCTTGACGCGTGCCCGAATCCGCCGCAGATAGAGCCACGCCATTCCCATCATGGCAGCTGCGCCGCAACAGTCCAGCAGCACGTCATATGGAGAGCCGGTGCGATTGGGCAGGAAGGTCTGGTGCCACTCATCCCAGCTGGCTACCAGCGCCGTTCCGAGCAGCGCCAGTCCTGCCTGGGAGAGGAAGTGCGCTTCCGGCAAAGTCATGCGCCAGGCGCGCAGCCACACCAATCCCAGCGCTCCGTAGCCCAGGAAGTGGCCCGACTTGCGAATCAAATGATGGACAAGATCCCAGGTTGCGTCGCTCAACTGGCCGAAGAAAGCTGCACAAGCCAGCGCAGGGGATGCGAGGTGCGGTCCGAGCCGAAAGCCGGGGTCGACTCGACGGTGATGACAGCGATGCCCACGGCCACCGGCCACCATGCGCTGATCCAGAACCAAAACCCGCGTCGCTTACTCGACATGGTAGTTGGGCGCTTCGCGCGTGATGATCACATCGTGCACGTGACTCTCGCGCAACCCGGCGCCGGAGATGCGCACAAATTTCGCTTTCTCCTGCAACTCCGCGATCGCTGCCGCACCCCAGGTAGCCCATGCCCGAACGGAGACCGCCAACCAGCTGGAAGACCATGGCTTCAAGCGGCCCACGATAGGGAACGCGCCCCTCAATGCCTTCGGGAACAAACTTGGCCAGGCGGTTCTCATTGGCGCGCTCGCGCTGCACCACGTCCCCGGCCTCGCTGTTGGGCCCTCCCAGATCGGATGAGCCCTGGAAGTAGCGCTCGCCCGAGCCCTGGCTCATGGCGGTCAGCGATCCCATGCCGCGATAGGTCTTGAAGCTGCGCCCCTGGTAGAGGATGGTTTCGCCGGGGCTCTCGTCCACGCCCGCAAACAGCGAGCCGATCATCACCGAGCTCGCGCCCGCGGCAATGGCCTTGGTAATTTCGCCGGAGTACTTGATGCCGCCATCGGCGATCACCGGAATGCCGTGTTGGCGCGCGGCGCGGTACGCCTCGGCAATGGCGGTAATCTGCGGCATGCCCGCGCCGGTCACCATGCGCGTGGTGCAGATGGATCCGGGACCGATGCCGACTTTGATCGCGTCCGCGCCGGCGTCGATCAGCGCCATCGCGCCCTCGTAGGTGGCCACGTTGCCGGCCAGCAGAGCCACATCGCCGAAGCGCTTCTTCACTTCGCGCACCGCCTCGAGCACGCGCGAGGAGTGGCCATGCGCCGAATCGATGGCCAGCACGTCCACGCGGTTGCGCACCAGCTCCGCCGCGCGCTCCATAAAATCGCCCGTCGCCCCGATGGCTCCGCCCACGCGCAGCCGGCCCTGATCGTCCTTGCTGGCGTTGGGATATTTCAACTTCTTCTGGATGTCCTTGACCGTGATCAGGCCCTTCAATTCGTACTGATCGTTCACCACCAGCAGTTTTTCCACGCGGTGCTTGTGCAGGATCAGCTCGGCCTCTTCGAGCGTGGTGCCCACGGGCACGGTGATCAGATTTTCCTTGGTCATCACGTCGCCCACGGGAATATCGGTGCGCGTTTCAAAGCGCAGATCGCGATTGGTGAGGATGCCCACCAGCCGCTTGCCCTGCGTGACGGGCACGCCGGAGATGCGGTAGCGGCGCATGATTTCGAGCGCGTCGGCGATGGTTTTCTCCGGGCCGATGGTGACGGGATCGACGATCATGCCGCTCTCCGAGCGCTTTACCTTGTCGATTTCGCCGGCCTGGTCGGCAATGGACAGATTGCGATGCACGATGCCGATGCCGCCCTGCTGCGCCATGGCGATGGCCATGCGCGACTCCGTGACCGTGTCCATGGCCGAGGAGAGCAGCGGCGTATTCAGCGTAATCCCGCGCGTCAGTTGGGTTTGCGTGCTCACATGCGCGGGCACCACCTCGCTGTAGGCGGGCACCAGCAGCACATCGTCGAAAGTAAGAGCTTCAGAAAGATTTTCAGCCAGCATAATGTGTGAATGCTCCTGGCGAACCAGGGACTCGGGTTCCCGGCTGGCAGGAGCTTCACACTATTGTAGCGGAGGTGGCAAGAGTGGCCTGTTTCGCGATCCGCTCATTTCTTCAGCGGCTTCCGCGCGAAGTAATACAGCGAATACGCCAGCAGCCCGAAGGCGACCACCGACACGCATTGTGGTCCAGGAAAGTATGCGGAAAGTTGAGCATGTCGCCCTTGCCCACGGTGGCTTCGTAGGCTTTGAGAGCCACGCCGAAGAGGCCCACGATGCCGCCGGCAGCGATCAGGCCCGAGGCGTAGAGCGAACCCGGCGAGATTTCGCTCTCGGTCTCAGCGGCCTCGCCGCCGCAGCGCTTCGCGGCCAGATCGACGAGCAAGCGCACCACGCCGCCTGCAAAGATTGGCAGCGTGGTTCCGATCGGCAGATACGCGCCTACGGCAAAGGGCAGCGAGCGGATGCCGAGCAGCTCGACGGCGATAACGAGGAAGACTCCGATCAGCACCAGCCCCCAGGGCAATTTGCGCGTCAGAATGCCGTTGATGACAGTGGCCATCAGGCGCGCCTGCGGCGCCGGAGCGGCTGCGCTGCCGATGCCTTGAATCCAATGCACCTCAATGCGGCCCGTCGCGGGCGAGTAAAGATACTTTCCGTCTTGCAGTTCCGTCGATCCGATGGCGTTGAGCACAACGTATTCGGACTTCTGATGTACGGTCACGGATTTGTCGGCGTTGATGACGCGAATCTGGCTGGGCAGGTGCGCATTGTCGCTCTGGACAGCGACGCCCGGATGCGAAGCGTTGATATTCCACGGCTGCGATGCGGCGTCGAACTCCTGCAAGCCGGTGTTCATCAGATTCAGCGTGAACCCGATGACGATGGTCGACACCACCACGCCGATCATCAGCGCGATTTGCTGCAGGCGCGGTGTTGACCCGACGATGTAGCCTGTCTTCAAATCCTGCGAGGTGTCGCCTGAGTTGGAGGCGGCAATGCATACCACGCCGCCGATGGTGATGGCGAGCGCGCCGAAGGCCGGAGCGGTCCAACCCTGAAAAAGAAAGATGGCCGCGGTAGCCATGAGTGTCGCAATCGTCATGCCCGATACCGGGCTCGCCGACGAGCCGACCAGGCCGACGATGCGCGAACTGACGGTGACGAAGAGAAATCCAAAAACCACAACCAGCAGCGAGGCGGCGAGATTCGCGGCCCAGCCTACAAAGGCTCCAGGCACCGGCTTGAATTCGAGGAACACGAACATCAAAGCTGCGCACAGCACCGACCCCACAATCACCACGCGCATCGAGAGATCGTCTTCCGTGCGCAGAGGTTTGGCCCGCGCGGCCGCCGCGCCGCCGCGCATGGTTTTGAATCCCGCAGTCAGCGCGTTCGCGATCGTGGGCAAAGTCTTGATAAGGGTAATGACGCCCGCCGCTGCCACCGCGCCCGCGCCCATCGGTTTAATGTAGGTTGCCCAAAGATCGCCGGGTGTCATTTGCGCGATGGGCACGAGGCCGGGATAGATGGGGTGGGCAATCTCTTTGCCGAAAAAATAAATAAGCGGCATGATCACCAGCCACGAGAGCACGCCGCCAGCGAAGATGACGCCGGCAACGCGCGGCCCGATGATGTAGCCCACGCCTAGATATTCACTCGTTGCGTCGGCGTTGATCGACGCGCCCTTGAGCACATGTTGCGGCCCGAAGTCCGGTTGATAGGCCGGCTGTTCCGGCCACGCCGCAAAGAGGTTGCCGTTCTGGAAGAAGGTATAAATCCCGCCCAGCCCCAGACCGAGAAAGACGCGGCTGGCGAGCGAACCGCCTTTTTCCCCGGCAATCAGAACATCCGCGCAGGCCGTGCCTTCGGGATAGGGCAGACTCGCGTGCTCCTGCACAATGAGCTGGCGGCGCAGCGGAATCATGAACAGCACGCCAATCCAGCCGCCGATGAGAGACAGCACAAAAATGCGGGAGTACTCGAGATCGAAACCGAGGAAGACCAGCGCAGGCAACGTGAAGATAACTCCGGAAGCGATGGACTGCCCGGCGTTGCCCGTAGTCTGAACGATGTTATTTTCGAGGATGGAGGAGCGGCCGAAGGCGCGCAGAATGCTGATCGAAAGCACCGCAATCGGAATGGAAGCTGCGACAGTGAGACCGGCGCGCAGGCCCACGTAGACGGTGACAGCGCCGAAAATCAGGCCGAAGAACGAGCCAAGAAGAAGCGCGCGGAGCGTGAACTCTGGCGGGGATTCTTCCGGTGGTACAAAAGGTCGAAAGGCAGGCGGCTGCGTCTCAGGCACGATAGCCTCCGGATCATGGCAAGCAAAATAAAAGAGAAATGCCCGAAAGGGGAGTGTATCAAAGGCAGGGACCAAGGGACTAAGGGAACAAGAAGGCAGGGAATGAGGGACCAGGGACCGGCACGATCCGCCGAAAGCGGTTGCAGTGGACTATCTTCCATGTTCCGTATCGGTTTGAATCGATTAACCATATATCCCACCAGGGAGCGCGCGGATTCGGCATGTATCAAAGGCAGACACACACGCCACCAAAGTAATGCGAAAGGCTGTGTCCGGGCTGTCGAATTGTGTAGACAACGGCCTTCCGAACGGCTGAAAATGCATGAATACCCGGAGGAGTCGCTCGTCAGAACGCAACTTATTCGTCCCCCACATGTTCATGTATCAAGGGCCAAGCTTCAATTCCCCGCCGCAGCCGATTCGCTAAAGCGGACAGCTTTTCACCATGACTGCAACGCAATGAAGGAGAAGACCGCATGCGTCCATTGAGGACATTCGGGCTCGCGATCGCTGCGAGCCTTTTGCTGACCGCAGGCATCTGCGAGGCTCAAACCGTAGTGACGCATCATGTGCGCCAGGCGACGCAAGATGGGACCGCGCACTTCATCGGCAACCTTTCTTCGTCGCAGACGTTAAATCTCGTGATCGCGTTGCCGCTTCGCAACCAGGACGAACTCAATCAGCTGCTCGTGGATCTCTACAATCCTAGCAGTCCGTCGTATCACCAGTTCCTCACGGTGGATCAATTCACCGCGGAATTCGGCCCGACCCAACAGGACTACGACTCCGTGATCGCCTTCGCCAAGGCGAACGGACTCACTGTGGTCAACACGTCGCCGAACCGGGTGAACCTGCAGGTGACGGGCAGCGTGGCGAGTGTTCAGAGCGCCTTTCATGTGAATCTCGGCGTGTATCAGCATCCCACTGAGAGCCGCACCTTCTACGCGCCCGACAAAGAACCGACCACGAGCCTTTCGATTGCGTTGTGGCACGTGGCGGGCCTTGACAACTTCTCGATTCCCCATCCCGCGGGGCTGACGCACAATCCGCAGGGGACCACATCGAAGTCGGGCGCCACCACGGGCTCGGGTCCCTCGGCCTCGTTTCTGGGCAGCGACATGCGCGCCGCCTACTACGGTGGATCGCTGACCGGCAGCGGCCAATACGTTGGCCTGCTGGAGTATTACGGCACCGACCTCGCCGACCTGCAGACCTATTACACGAACGCGCACCAGACCTATCCCGGCAGCATCATCACACTGCTTTCCACCGACGGTACCAGCACGAGTTGCGTGGACTCGACGGCAGGCGGCAAGTGCGACGACACCGAGCAGACGCTGGACATGACGCAGGCGCTGGGCGTAGCGCCGGGACTATCTGGCCTGATCGTGTACGTAGGTTCGACCGACTCCGCCATCTTCAACTCCATGGCGACGCACAGCCCGCTCGCGTTGAACCTGAGCTCTTCGTGGACATGGAACCCGGCCGACCCGAGCACCGATGATCCTTACTTCAAGGAGTTTGCGGCGCAGGGCCAGAACCTGTTCCAGGCCGCAGGCGACAGCAGCAAATGGACGACGTCGGGGACGGCTTCAGAGACTTATCCTGCGGACGATGTCTATGTCACTTCAGTGGGCGGCACGGATCTGTCGACCTCCGCAGCGGCTGGCGCATGGACTTCAGAAACCGCGTGGTCTGACAGCGGCGGCGGCATCTCGCCGCATAAATATGCGATACCCTCGTGGCAAGTGACGGCGGCGGCAAGCTGCGCCAGTTGTTCGCAGAGCTACCGCAACGGTCCCGACGTTTCAGCCAACGCCAACTTCACCTATTACGTGTGCGCCGACCAGACCACCTGCACGGCCAATGAATACGGCGGCACCAGCTTCGCCGCGCCCCTGTGGGCCGGCTACCTGGCTCTGGTGAATCAACAGAGGACGGCCAACGGCAACGGGTCGCTCGGCTTTATTAACCCGGCCTTGTACACGATCGGCACCGGATCGAGCTATGACGCGAATTTCCATGACGTCACCAGCGGCAGCAACGGCTACTCCGCTACCACGGGTTATGACCTGGCCACAGGCTGGGGCAGCCCGAACGGGACCACTCTGCTGAACACCCTGGCGGGAACGGTAGTTCAACCCGGATTTAGCCTGTCGGCTTCGCCGGGCGCAGTCTCCGTGGTCGAGGGCGGCACAGGATCGTCGACGATCACGAGCACGGTGGTGGGCGGATTCAATGCGGCCGTGACACTGTCGTACTCCGCACTGCCTTCGGGCGTGACTGCGAGCTTCAATCCCAGTTCGTTAGCGACTGGCGGCGGAAGTTCGACGCTAACATTCACCGTGAGCGCGACGGCGGCGACAGGCACGTACCCGATCACCATCACGGGAACCTCGGGAGCGACGACTGAAACCACGACGGTGAACCTGACGGTGACGGCTCCGGTAGCGGGGAGTTTCACCGTCTCCGTTTCGCCAAGCTCGGGATACCTCCTTGAGGGCCAGAGCGGCTACGCGACAGTGACGACCGCTACCTCCGGTTCGTTCAACGCAGCGATTTCGCTGTCAGCCACGGGCGTGCCGTCGGGGGTGACGTATAGCTTTAGTCCGGCCTCGATTGCGGCGCCGGGTTCGGGCTCTGCGCACTTCAATCTGACGGTTTCGCGAACGGCTCCCACCGGCACCTATCCTATTACGATCACCGGGACGGGCGGAGGCGTGACGAAAACGACGACGCTTACCCTTGAAATATTGAGGTAGCGCGTCCGCTGAGCGCCGCTCAGCAAGAAAGGCCCGGACTGGAACGGTCCGGGCCTTTTTGTGTCTGGCAATAAAGGCCTGCCGGTGAATGCAATGCGCTTGATGGACCTCGACCGGCGCGGCAACAGCTTTTCACTTGGCGAAGACAGGCTCGTGCGGATAGGGTATTGAGCGTCGCCGCATTCGGTACGGACGGAGAGCCCAATGATCAAACTGCCATCTGCCCTGGCGCGGTTCCGGAATTCTCGCGCTTTGCATAGTTCGTTGAAAGGCGGCGTTTTTTCCAGGGAAACGCCTCTCGGCATTCAGGCTCCCTCGTTCAGCAAAGCTGGGGCAGCTCTGGCGCCGCAGAAACGCCTGCTCTCGCTCGACGTGCTGCGCGGGCTCACCATCGCCTTCATGATCATGGTGAATAACTCCGGCGCCGGCGCGTGGGCGCAGATGCACCATGCCGCGTGGAACGGACTGACCGCCACCGACCTGGTTTTTCCCACGTTTCTTTTCGTGGTGGGCGTGTCGATCGTCTTTTCGACTGAGGCGCGTCTGCGGCGTGGCGACTCGCGCACTAAACTTGCGTTGCACGCGGTGCGACGCGCGGCCATCATCTTTTTCCTGGGAGTATTCATCAATGGCTTCCCCCACTTCCACCTCCAGCACTGGCGCATTTACGGCGTCTTGCAACGCATCGCCGTCTGCTATCTCGTTGTAACGCTCCTATATTTATGGGATCGGCGCGTATGGACGAAGGTAGTGCTATTGGTCTGCCTGCTGGTTGGGTACTGGGTGCTCGTGCGCTGGGTTCCGGTGCCGGGAGCGGGCGTGCCCGGCCGCGACGTAACTTTCCTCGACAAGGACCAGAACATTGTCGCCTGGCTTGACCGTCAACTCATGCCCGGCCATCTATACGAAGATTCCACCGATGAGAACCCAGGCAATCCCCACAACACGCGGGATCCTGAGGGGTTGCTCAGCGACATTCCCGCGATCGGGACGGCGCTGCTAGGCCTGCTGACGGGCCTATGGCTGGAAATGTGGCTGCCCACGAAGATCAAAACGCTGGGTCTGATTGGTGGCGCGGCCGCGCTGCTTGCCATGGGATGTGTCTGGTCCATCTGGTTCCCGCTCAACAAAAAAATGTGGACCAGTTCCTACGTGCTGGTGGCGGCGGGGTGTTCACTGCTCTTACTCGCGCTACTCTATTGGGCGATCGAACAGCGCGGATGGGGCCAGAAAGGATGGAGCAAGGCGCTGGCATGGCCGTGGCTCGTCTTCGGCTCGAATGCCATTGTGGCCTACGTAATCAGCGAAGAGCTGTACGTGCTCCTCGTGCAGATTCATTTCACCGACGCCGGGGAGCAGTCGAACCCGCTTCGCTATGTGTTCAAGCACGTTTTCATGAACATTCCGGACCCGGGATGGAGATCGTTTGTCTACGTCGTGGTCTACACGGCAGTTTGCTTCCTGCCGGTGTGGCTGCTCTATCGCAGAAAGATCTTTGTGAAAATATGATGGCAGCGCGTGAAGTTCCGCGAACGAAGTGCTTCATCTATCGCCTCGTGACAGGAAATGAGTTCACTCGTGCCGCAAACGTTCAGCAAGTCAGCGTCAGGAATGCGCGAAGTGTCAGGCACGACCGGTAGATCAGGGCTGTAGCCCTGACTGCCGCAAAGGCTCGAAAATAAAGCGGGGCTTTGTTAATGGCTGCATAAGTAATGCCCTGATAAGCGCGCCGGAGGCGCAACGTTTGTTAGCCCCGCGCTTCAGCGTGGGGAACGCGGACCGCCCAGATGAACCCCGGAGTCCCGTAGGGACGGCGCAAGGAAATCTCTTTTGTAGGGATCAATGGCCCCCTGAAGGCTGTTCTTTCAGGAATCCGAGGAGATGCCGATGAAAATTAGTCGGATGGCGTGGATGATGGTGTTGAGCGCGAGCGCGGTCGTTGCGCAGGCGCAGAACTGCGACATGAAAGATTGGAAGCCGATCGCCGGCGTGAGCGTGACCGCGAGCCGCAGCGGCGTTGAGATCGTGTGGCAAGGCGAGCACGGCCAGCAGAATCGTGCGCGATTTGCACTGCGCGACGGCCAGCCGGTCGTTGAGGAGCTGGCTGCCAAAAAAGCCGGGGGTGCGTGGATCGTACTGGGCAAAGACCTCGCGCCGGATTTCGAGGTGACCACCGGCCGCCGACGCATCTCCACCACCGAGCTCGACATTCTGAAGCACCTCAAAAACGACACGCCCGAGGCCGAGGAAGAGTACAAGTGGAACGTCTTCTGGGATGCGCCGCTGGCGGTTCCCGGCCACGACTCGCATCTGGTGGGCCCGGGCCGCGCACCCGACGAGGTGCAGCGCGCCACGGTGAGTTACAACTCGAGCGCCTGCCGCGTAGAGAGCGATGGCGACCGCGTAAGCGTGGTCTTCAACGGCCTGACGCTGGGCATTTTTTCCGGCGACCTGGAGTTCACCGCGTACAAGGGCTCGAACCTGCTGCGCCAGGAGGCAGTGGCCAAGACCGATGCCAAAGATGTGGCCTACATCTACAAGGCCGGCCTGAAGGGCTTCGCCATCGGCAACGACACCAAGCTGGAGTGGCGCGACACCGCGCAGGTCTGGCAGCAGTATGAGTTCGGCGGCGACGTAAACGAGCAGCCGGTGATCTTGCAAGCGCGCAACCGGCTGGAGATTCTCGATGCCGGCGCGGGTTCGCTCGCCATCTTTCCGCCGCCGCACAAATTCTTCTTCGCGCGCGAGAACGAGGTCAACCTCGGCTACGTCTACTACCGCAAAGACAGCGACCAATCGTTTTCGCTGGGCGTGATGCAGCCGGAGCACGGCGAGGGCTACGCGCCGTGGGGCGTGACCGACGAGGTGTGGAACCGCCGCGTGCACGTGGCGCGATCGCAGATATACAACTACGCGCTCTACAACGCGCCGCCGGGAACCATGCAGCGCATGGCCGGTGTACTACTACCTGAGCGCGGACGGGCGCACGACCGACGCAGCAGCAGGTGATGGCCTACACGCACGACGATGCCTACAAGCCCGTGCCCGGATTCAAAACCGTGACCGGCCACTTCCATCTCGATTTCAACGAGATGATGCGCGACCGTGGGACTTCCGACTTCATGCCCACGTGGGTTCCGGTCTTCCGCGGCCTCGGCATCAACATCGTCTACCTCGGCGACTTCCACGACGACTCCGACCTCGCCGATCCCGGCCCCAAGCGCTTTGCCGAGCAGAAGCTCTACTTTGAAGGCGCGCGCAAGCTGAGCGACAAGAACTTCCTCGTCATTCCGGCCGAAGAGGTGAACGCGTACCTTGGCGGCCACTGGTACCTGATGACTGCCCAAGCCGGTGTACTTCTCGCACGCCGCGCCGCGGCCGGCGGGCCAGACGTTTGAAGAGAACGATCCCGACCTACGGCCACGTCTACCATCTGGGCTCGGCCGACGACGTGGAGAATTTCATCAATCGCGAGCAGGGCATCATCTGGGTGGCGCATCCGCGCACCAAGAGCTCCGCCATGTATCCCGACGAGTATAAGGACAAGGACTATCTTCCTGAGCGACCGCTTCATCGGCGGGTCGTGGGAGTCGCTGCCCGTCGATCAATCGCAGGCAGCGCCTGTGCGAAGTGCGCTGCTTCGGCGTGAACGACGACATGAGCAACTGGGCGCCCAAGCCGAAGTTCATGCTCGCCGAGGGCGACACCTACATGAAGGTGCCCGAGCGACGAAACCTATCCGCTGCTGGCCATCAACTACCTCAAGCTCGACAAGGTGCCGGCGTACAACGAGAGCTGGGCCCCGATCGTCGAAGGCATTCGCAGCGGCAACTTCTTCGGCACCACAGGCGAGATTCTCTTCCACAACTGGGGCATCGAAGGCTCGGGCGCGAAGAGCGTCTACACCGCCAGCATCGAATACACCTTCCCGCTGGAATTCGCGGAGCTGGTGTGGAGCGACGGCACGAAGGTCGATCGCAAGATCATCCGGCTCACCGATACCGAGCCTTTCGGCACAAAGACTTTCCGCATTCCCTTCGACGCGACGGGCAAGAAGTGGGTGCGCTTCGACGTGTGGGACTCGGCGGGCAACGGCGCCTGGCTGCAACCAGTAGCGCCAAAATGACTCGCGGACTCACACGACGCGCGCGCGCGGATTGCCGTAAACTGGTTCAAAGATTCCGCATCATTTACCGGAGCTGGCGATGTCCAAGGCTGTTTCCTACGCCCAATGGTCACTGGAGCCGTATTGCATAGGTCTCAAGCTGCGCTCACTGCGCAACAGCAAACGCCTCACTCTCTCCCGGCTCGCGGCTGAAACCGGGCTTTCCACGGCGATGCTCTCCAAGCTCGAAACCGACCGGATGATTCCCACGTTGCCCACGCTGGCCACGATTGCCCGCGTCTACGGCGTGGGCATGGATTACTTTTTCAGCGAGCCCTCGCGTCACAAGCTCTCCATCACGCGCAAAGCGCACCTGCAGGGAAACGGGCGTGGCACTGAGCAGGTGAAGATAACACCATTGAACGCCGATGGCGAAGGGTTCCGGCTGATCGCGCAGGTGATCGAGTTTCCGCCCGGTGGCTCGACCGTGGCCATGAATGCATTTGAGGAAACCGGCGCCGTGATTTATGTGCTCGAGGGACGCCTGCGCCTGGACGCGGGCGTCATGCACGAGGTGCTCGAGACGGGCGATTGCGCGTGCATGGAGAGCGAATTGCCGCTGGCCTGGAGCGCTGCCGACAAGCATCGCTGCCGGGTTCTGGCGGTGCTGCCGGCGACGCCACCTGAGGAAACGCAAAGCAGACCCTGACCGGCCCACCGCGAGCAACCGGTCCCCGACTTTACCTTGCCAGATGCGAACGCCGCTGCGGAGGGTGCTTTGCCGTGTACAGCGCCAGTCTGTACTATGGTTTGGAACTTTAAGGACAACTCGCGATGCGACCCAATGCCAAATTGATGAAAGCCACGCTCACCGGGGCCTTGGGTGGCCTGCTCTTCGGCTTCGACACAGTTGTCATCGCGGGCGCAATCGATGCGCTGGTTCACCTCTACGGATTGAGCCCGCAGAATAAAGGATTCACGGTAGCCATCGGACTGGTGGGCACCGTGATCGGCGCGTTGGGCGCAGGCCAGGTGGGCCAGCGGCTCGGCAGCCGCGAAACCCTGCGCCTGACGGCGCTGCTCTACGTCGCCTCGGCCCTGGGATGCGGCCTCGCGTGGAACTGGCCGTCGTTCCTGGTCTTCCGCTTCATCGGCGGTCTTGGCATCGGTGCCTCGTCCGTGCTGGGCCCGGTATACATCGCCGAACTTGCTCCCGCAAAGTGGCGCGGACGACTCGTAGCTGCTTTTCAGTTCAACGTGGTGTTCGGCATCCTGCTGGCCTACACCTCCAATTACTTCATCCGCACACTGCACCTGGGCGCGGCCGAGTGGCGCTGGCAGGTGGGCATCGCTGCGGCGCCCGCTTTGCTCTTCCTCTTCCTGCTCTTCGGCATTCCGCGCAGCCCGCGCTGGTCGGCTTCGCGCAACCGGATGGACGAAGCGCTCACAGTTCTGAAGATGATGGGCGATCCCGATCCCGAGGCGGAGCTGGCCAACATCCAGACCGCGATCACGCAGGAACACGCGTCCGGCCCACGAACGGGTCTTTCAGTGGAAGTATCGCTATCCGCTGTTTCTCGCCATCTCCATCGGCGCCTTCAACCAGCTCGCCGGTATCAACGCGATTCTCTATTACCTCAACAACATTTTTGCGGCCGCCGGATTCAGCCAGATCTCGAGCGACCAGCAGGCCATCGCGATCGGCGCAACCAACCTTTTGTTCACCATCGTCGGCATGTCGCTGATCGACAAGCTGGGCCGCAAGACGCTTCTGCTCGTCGGCGCGGCCGGCTGCTCCGCCTGTCTTGCCGGTGTCGCCTGGGTGTTCAGCGCGCATGCGCATCCCGGCGCGCTGCTCTGGCTGCTCGTCACCTTCATCGCCTTCTTCAGCGTTTCGCAGGGAGCGGTCATCTGGGTCTACATCGGCGAGATTTTTCCCACCGCGGTGCGCGCCAAGGGCCAGGGAGTTGGCAGCGCCAGCCACTGGTTCATGAACGCCCTCATCGCGCAGATGTTTCCCGTCGTGGTAAGCAAAATGAGCACGGCCACGCCGTTCGTATTCTTCGCGGCGGCTGACGGTGGTTCAGTTCATCGTGGTCGCGTTGTTCTTCCCAGAGACCAAGGGCCAAACGCTGGAGCAGTTGCAGGGCGAAATGATGCGCACGTAGGGCTGTTGGATGCGTGCGGCTTACACTGACTCGATGGCGTGAATGCTCTCGGCCACTTCCTTTTTCAGCGTCTCCGCATCGCCGTGGAAGAGCCTGCGTTCGCGCGCGGGCAGCGCCTCCAGCAGGTCGCTGAACGGCGTGGTTTCGCAACCCGCAAACGCGGCGAAGCCGATGGTTGAGGCCATGGCGCAGCTCACCTTCACCAGTTCCGTCACATCCCACGCTCCGTCTGTGCGCCGCGCCTCATGGTGCTGGGCCACCAGCGATTCGAATTCCTCCGGAAGCTTCCAGTCGCCGACCAATTGCCGCCCTGTCTCGCAGTGATCCCAGCCGAACAGCACCCGCTCGGCGTCGAGCAATGTCCCAGACGCTCCCTGATGCTTTTCGAGCAGCGCGGCATAGGCTGCCGGTTGGATCACTGCCAGGCCCATGCGGCCCACGTCGTGCAGAATGCCGGCCGTAAAGGCCGTGTCTTTGTCGATAAAACCTACCGTTGCCAGTCGCTGTGCAACAATGGCGCAAGCTAGATTGTGCCGCCAGAGACTGCGCATCGCGGGGTAGCTCATGGTTTTGCCGAGATAGGCGCGCACGCCAACCGTGACGCACATACCCTGCAGAGTGTTGGCGCCCAGAACGGCCACGGCCTGCAGGATGCTTGTCGAGGGATAACGCGGCGCGTAGAGCAGGGAATTGGCGACGCTGAGCACTTCGCTGGCAAATGCCGGATCGGACGCGATGAGATCGCACAGCTGATGGAGTTGCACATTCTCATCCCTGGCCAGTTGCAAAACCTTGACGGCGACTCGTGGGAAAGGCGGAAGCCGTAGGTGCGCCCATGGCATTGCGGCCGCTTGCACATGCCCCTCGTCCATTTCCATCGCAGCACCTCTCCTGGGCTCACTCACGTTGCGCAATCGCGAAGGCCGCTCCAGTTTTCTGAGCGTACGATCGCCCGGCGCACCGTTCACGCGCATTCCGAATTGTTCTTCGGCAGCAGGAAGGAATTTCTAGAGGCAGCAATCGCGGATGAATCGGGTTGCCCGGAGCAGTAACTTATTCTGGCGTCCAGGTTCGGCCATCGGTACTCACCCACGTCTCGTTCTTGTCATTTAAAAGTTCAAATGATAAGGAGGGCGGCGACGCAGCGCCCGCATCGGGAGAGGAACCACCCGTCGTCCCGTTTTGAGCTGCCGGTGCGGCCTGCTGGGCGTCCTGGTCTCGAGATTGCCGCCGCACGGCGATCGCGCGTCCCGTCCACTGCCTGCTGATGCGCTCCCACGTAACGCCCCGGTCCTCGCTCAAAAACAATGCGCCCGCCTTGTCGATGGCCAGCAGGAGATGATCTCCGGACGCGATGGAAACGGATTCCCGTCCGCCGGGAAGCTGAATTGTATTCGCCAGAGCAGAAATGCCCCACACGCGTTTGAGCCCCATCATTGGAGCGGGCTCCTTGGGCGCGGGTGGCTGCGTCTCAAGCGGCGGAGCAGCAGTGACCGTGACCGTCTCCGTGGCGCCCGCGGGTGTGGCGCCGCGCGTCGCAGAGGGGGCGGCCTTGGCCTTAAAGCTGCGCGTTCGCGACGTTTCTGTTTCTTCCTGGCTCTGCTCCTCGGCTTGCTTCTGCTTTGCCTCCGACGCGTCCGAGGCCTGCTGCGCGTCACCTGGTTGAGTGGCCCCTGCTGTCGGCTCGGGAGGCGCTTTCATTGCTTCCTGGCGAGACATCCGAGGTGCCTCGCGCCTGGATTCTTCCCGATCCGTAACTCCGGGTGCAGGGACTTCCGCCTCTGGGGTTCTGGACTCCGACGGCACTTGCGCAGCAACTCGAGGCGGCGCTGGCGCAGTCGTCGGCTGCGGTTACGGCAGAGTGCGCGCGCTTCGAAGTGTGCGCAGACGGTGTCGCGGGAGCGTTAGCAGCAGGAGGCTCGACCTTCGCCTGCTCCGTTGGCGTAGGCGTCGAAGGCGGCGTCGCACTGGGGGTCGGATTTTGCTCTGCAATCTTGATGTGCGGTCCGTGCCGATCCGCTTGCTCGATATAAATAGAGATCGACGCCACTGCAAAAGCCGCCACAACCGCAGTCGGAACCCAGACCAGCCGCCACTGTTTCCACCACGCATTTGGTGCAATGGTTTTGCGAGGTCGGCGCGGCTGCGTTCGCTTCGTCGGCGTCCGCGGCCTCACGCGCCAGCGCCACCACCTCGCGGCAACGTCCGCAGACGGCAAGATGCGCAAGCACCTCGACGCGCTCCCGTCTCGCAAGCGCCTGCTCGGAAAATGCGCTCAGGCTCTCCGCATCGGGATGAAATCCGTGTTGGCTTGTCGCAGTCATGACGCCGCCTGTTCCTGGAACGCTTCCGATTGCGAATTTTGCAGCAGTTTTTTCAGGTTCACCTCTAAGTCGCGTGCATCTGCGCCCATCGCCTCTTCCGCGGCGCGCCGGCTCATACCGCCACGCTGCAACTGCTTCAAAATCTGCTTGCGAATTTCCTTCTCCGCGCGGTGCAGTCTGCGGCTCACCGTCGCTTCGTGCACGCCAAGCACGCGACCCATCTCGAGCAAAGTCCGTTCGTCAAGATAATACGCCGCAAGAAGATAGCGCTCCTCGGCATCGCGACTACTTACCGCCTCTTCAATCGCCCGCTCCAGCAGCGAAAGCTCGCGCGCCGTCGTTTGTGGCACAGGGTCAGGCGCCGGCGCGTCCAATTCTTCAAGGGGCTCCTCGCGGCGCGTCCGTCGATAGTGATCCACGTGGCGCTGCGCCAGGGTAGTGCGCAGCCAACCCATCAGCGAGCCGCGGCCGCGGTAGGAGAGCAGCGGGCAACGCCGCGCGCCCTCGCGCACGTTCAATCCGTAGAGCTCGGCGTAGAGTTGATCGGCCAGATCGCGGCCCAGCGTCTCGCTGCCGGTGATGGCGATAGCCGCGCGAGTGAGCGGCTGCCGGTAGACGGTGACGAAATGCTCCCACGCGCTCTCGTTCCCGCGGGCACACGCGCGCGCGAGCGCGAAATCCGCCACGCACAGGCTGCGGAAGAAGGCCGCCTGCTGCTTGGGTGTCGCTGGAGTTGCGTTGGAGGCTGCGGCCAACCCAAAATTCTGCGCCGTTCCCGCACCGACGAGGATTTGCTCAAACTCGTCGCGAGACAGGCCCCATCGAGCCGCATCGCAGCTCTTCCAAAGCTCGGCCGCGAGATCGCGGTCGAGCTTGTGATCGAGATTTCCATTAGGGGCGCAATCGGGCGCGCCGGTCCCCTTCGGGATCTCGTTCTCTGCCGCGTTGGCTGCGGATTCGGTTGGCGCCATTCCCACGCCCTCACGATACGCCAAAATGCGTCCCCAGAAAAAGAATGCAAGAAGCTGTCCGCTGTCCGTTCGACGTTTGAAGGCCGGCTCTGGGAATCAGGCCGCCCGAGGTGAGCGATGAAAAAGACGAGAGCAACGAAAAAGACGAGAGCGACAAAAAACCTGGGCCGGTGGGGACTTGTTGGCACGCTGCTCGTTGCGCTGGTGGCATGGATGCACGCGGGCCAGGTAAACGCCGCCGGCGGGCCGGAAGAAAGCGCAAGCGGCCCTTACCGCGTGCTGGCTCCGATTGAGAGCGGCAACCTGCTTTTGTTCCCCGTGGTGCGGGAAGATGGAAAATCCACGATGGAAACCCCGTTCATCACCCTCGACGAAGGCCTGAAGAGCGGCGATGTGGAAGTGACCGAAGCCGGACGCGCACGTGGCCTCGTCCGGCGGAGGAGCCGCGGCGACGCGCCGAACTCCTATCGCAGCGACGAGGTAAACACGCTGGTCCTGGTAAATCACTCCAAGCGGCCGCTGCTGCTGCTGGCGGGCGAGGTCGTCACGGGCGGCAAGCAGGACCGCATTGTCGCCAAGGACCGCATCGTTCAAGCCGGCGGCGACCCCATCGATCTCTCGGTCTTCTGCATTGAGCCTGGGCGCTGGACGGAAAGCTCGCCTGTCTTCAGCGCTTCAGACAAGTCGGCCGCACGCAGCTTCATGGTCCAGCCTGCGGTGCGCGAGCGCGCCATGGTCGACCAGGACCAGCAGCAGGTATGGGACTCCGTGCATGGCACGATGTCGAAGATGGAGGCGGCTGCCGCTCCGCCCGCGTCATCCGGTGTCGGTGGGCCCACGTACGAGGCTGAGTCGCCGATGCCGCTCCCCACCACAAGCTACGCCAAAATGATGGAGAATCCCGCCATCAGCCAGAAGGTGGATGAGGCCGCCGCTCCTGTAATGAAGGCGCGCGAAGAGGTGCTGGCCAAGCTGCGCGACGAGCACGCGGTCGGCGTAGTGGTGGCCGTGCGCGGCGAAATCGTCTGGGCCGACCTCTTTGCTTCCACCGATCTGCTGGCGCGCTATTGGACCAAGCTGGTTCGCTCCTACGCGGCCGAGAGCCTGACCGAGGGCGAAGATCATGCCGCCCCCAGCGTGGCCGACGCCCAGCACTTTCTCGATATGCCTTCCGGCGGAACAGAAAACACCGAAGGCGATGTCGGCATCTATCGCTATCGCGAGCTGAAAAGCGGGAACGCCGAGACCTTCGTGCTGGAGTCGCTGCTGCCCGGCACCGGCTACGACGTGCACATCAGCAAGATGAAGCTGATTGAGGAGGCTCCTCGCACGCGCAAGCCGCACCCCATGGCCCCACATCCAATCTACGAACCGCAGAACTACCACCCCAATTTCTAATACTAGGACGTCGATCATTAAGCGCGGGTGCCCCCGGTCCCTCGCACTCGGGGACCGGGGATGATGGCAGCATAGACGCCGTTACGCCTTTTGTCGCGCACGCGCCACGCGCGGCGCGGCAATCAGCGTGAACGCAACCAGAAAAATGGAAGCGGCAATGTAGGCCAGGTGGCCGTGGCGCAGATCCTCGGTGACCAGCTTGACTGCGACCAGCGCGATGGCCGCGTAGCCCAGGCGCGTGAGCTCATCGCGGCGCCAGCGCACGCCGCCCGAGACCAGCGCAAGCGACGCCAAGCACAGGGCCACCGTGCGGATCAAAGCCAGATGATGCGGGCCGGGAACCAGGACGAACGTGGTCAGGGCAACCAGCCCGTCGACCAGCAGCGCCAGGACGGAGCCAGTGGCCAGCGCGGCAAATCCGATATGCAGCGTCCGCGGAATCCATCCCTTCGCTCCGCGCGGTTTCACAAGTACGTAGCACAGCACAGCGCAGAGCGCCATGAACCACACGTCTACGGCCGGCGTGCCCGCACGGGTTCCAACTAGCGCGGTCACCAGAAAGCCCGGAAGTTCTGAAGCTGCGGCGGCCGCCAGCAGAAACGCCATGCCGTAAAACTCGAAGGCCTTCCAGCGCTCCTGCCTGCTCAGACCTATTGCCGCCACCGCAGCCGCGCCCAGCAGCAGAACCACAAGCAGTGGCGGCAGGCAGAGAAGGCTTCCAAAGAGAATCAACGCCGCCGACCATGCGGCAAAGACATTGCGGTTGCGCAGACTGGGCGCGCGCGCAAACAGCGTAAAGACCGCGGCGTAACAAACCGCTGAGAGCAGCAGGCAAATCGCGCCAAGGATCTGCGTTCCGCGAGGCTGCCCGAAGTCTGCGACGCTCACTGCGGCGAGCAAAAACGAGATGACTGCCTGAATGATGGCAAAGATTGCGATCTGCCGGCGGCGAAGAAACGTATTCAGCCCCACGCTGGCTGCAAACAGAGCAAAGATCGCGATGCCGGGAGCGAGCAGTTCAACGCGGCTCAGAGCCGGGTAGCCGTCGCGCGCATTGAGTCCGCCGTAGTACATGAAGATCATGGTCCAGATGGCCGCGTCGGCAGCCAGCGCGATGATCGCTCCGGCTTCGGGCACACGCTCGCAGCCGGGAACGAATTCGCAGACCGCCGCGAGAATCAGAAGCACGGCCACGAAGGGCAGAAACACGTGCGAAGCGATGGCGAGGGCGAGCGCGAAGGCGGCTGAGGCGATTGCGACCACGCGCAGAACCGGCTTGAGGTCGCGCGGCGCGAAGGCGGCCGGAGCGAAGAGCGTGAGAGCGATGGCGACGAGCGCAAAAGCGCAGATCACGACCGCGGCGCCCACTGCGGGCAGAACGTTAAAGCGCAGTGTCAGCTCCCAAAGCATGGGAGCCAGGATGAGGGCAGAGGTGCCGGCGTAGATGGCACTGGTGAGCTGCGGTCCGGACTTTACACGCGCCGCCCAGACCAGCCAAAGGAATGCGTACACGATGCCAATTGCGGCTGCGGTCAATCTCGGCAGGGTGCTGGTTTCCTCGATGGCGCGCAACACGTACGCGCCGGCAATGCCCAGCAGAGCTTTGCCGAACACCGTAAAGAGATTCCCCGGCTGGGCGGGAGGTTCTGCCGCGATAGACGCCGCGGCAAGCGCCGCCGATTCTACCTCCGTGGCAGGTTGCGGCCAGTGTTCGGTGAGCGGACGCTCAAGAACATCGATACGACGCTCCATCTCTTCGAGGCGCTGTTCCAGCAGGCGCACGCGGAGCGTGATCTTATTACCGTCCTCCGGGAGATCGTTCATCGTTCCTCCCCGGTCCTGAGTCGCGCGGGGCGGTGTCAGTCGCCTGCCGCAACCTCGTGTAGGCTTTTCTCCGGCCACGGAGGCAGCAACTTGACCAGCACCCACAGGAAGAGCAGAGGCAGAATGGTCAATCCGACGGCTACCAGCAGACCTTCGCGCGAAACCATTTCCATCTTGTAGGTGGTGTAGCCAAGAAAGCTTTTCGAGAACAACTGTCCGCCGATCACCACGTTCCACCGCATGGCAAAGACGCTGATCATGATCAGCGATCCGCAAAGCACGTAAATCCGTTTGCGAACGATTGCACTAAGGCTGTTCTTCCAGACCTGCGTGATGAAAAGCAGTGTCAGGGGTACGAGCGTTCCCAGGATGATCTGGAGCACGATCTGCGAGAAGAAGAGCTTGGTATGAACCATGAAATCCAGACTGCGGAACGACTCATCGGCCTCGTAGATCCGGTGAATCAGGTCCAGCATCTCCAGGCTGAAATCGATGATGAAGATATAGAACATGTACATCGCGATGGTGTCCACGCAGTGCATGTCGATGGTCAGCTTGCGCAGCTTTGTGGTCGCCATGTAGATCAGCATGACCGCGGCCACGCCCGACACCATCGCCGAGAAGATGAACACCACGGGCATCAGCGGCGAAGACCACCAGGGATTAGCCTTGATCGACCCGAAGATGAAGCCCACGTAGCCGTGCAAAAGAAATGCCGACGGAATGCCGATCAGGGTGACGATCCAGCCCACCTTGTCGTCGATGCGTAGCGAGCGTTCGCTGATGTTGCTCGAGCCCAGCGTCATGATCTTGTAGATCACGCGCAGCAGGCCCTTCGATTGCTGCGAGAGAATCACGATGTCGCGGCGGTAGTCGAGCCAGATCTCGAACACCAGCACCGCCATCAAATACCAGAGGTAAACATAGCCGAACATGGCCATGGCCGACGTGGCGTGGGGAGTGAAGTACATCTCCGGCGAGCGCTCGGGGTGACCCAGGTGAAGTTGCAGCGGCAGCGGCGCGTCGAGCAGAAAGGCCAGCGCCGTGAGCAGCGCCAACCGGTAGGTCGGCTTCACCGCCTCCACGCGAAACACGCGCTCCAGCGACGCTAGGATGAATGCGCCCGCTACCAACCCCGTGATGAACGGGTACAAAACGATCAATATGCTCCACTGCAGAGCATATTCGTTCGGATACATGAAGCCCACAACGCCGTTCATAAATACAGCTCCTAGCTACTAGCTCCTGCCTCGTCGTGATCGTTCCGCCCGCATCAGCTTTCGGCTTTCTTGTTCCCTTGTTCCCTCGGTCCCTGTTCGCTGATCTACCGCACCGACCCATCCAGCCCGAAGTAGTACGCCTTGGCGCCGGTAGCCATCTGCGGCTTCAACACCTGCACAGGATGCGTCTTCAGGAATTCGTGAATGGGATCGTTGGGATTTTTCAAATCGGCCAATTGCCGCGCTCCCGTGGGGCAAGCCTCGCAACATGCGGTGGTCAGCCCCTTGGTGATGCGGTGATAGCACAGCGTGCATTTATCGGCCACGTGCTTCGTGGGATGCAGGTAACGGCATCCATACGGGCAGGCCTGCACGCAATACCCGCAGCCCAGGCAATATTTCTGATCCACCAGCACCACGCCGTCCGGGCTGATGAACGTTGCGCCCACCGGGCACACCTGTGTGCAGGGCGAGTCGGCGCAGTGGTTGCACATCTTGGGAACGAAGAAGTACTTGCCCGCGTCCTCCTGGGCTACCGGAAAACCTTCCTTGCCACCGTCGGGCGAAATCACCTCAGGGTTGGTCATTTCCGTGTCCGTGACGTGATAGCGCTCTACCCAGGTGCGGAAATTGCCATCGGGGACGTCGTTTTCCGTCTGGCACGCGCGCACGCAATTGCCGCAGCCAATGCACTTGGGAATATTGATGAGCATGCCCCACCAGTGATCGCTCATCTGGTAGTTGGGCGAGGCCTCGGGCTCGCCGGCCTTAACATATTTCCAGGCCACGGCCGCGGCCGGCAAAAGAATAAGCAGATGACGCCGGCTGATGTTCATTTCGCACCTCCCGCCGCTGGGCTCGCGCTTGTATTCGATCCGATCGCCGGGCTATGAGGGTTGTGGCAGGTCTCACATGGAACTCCGCCCATGTGTTGTGTCGGATCAACTTGCGGAAAGCCTTTCGGCTTGGCCGCGCTGGCCGTGTGGCAGCGCGCGCACAGCACCAAAGTGTCCGGCTTCTCCGGCACCACGGTCGCTGGATCGTCGGCATGGAGAACGAAAGGCGGAGTTGGGGGAGGCGGGGGAACGATCAGGGCCACGAAACGCTGGTAGAGGGTCCCCTTGGGCTGTGCCGATGCTGGCAGATTCTGAAAGAGCGCCCCGTGGCAAGCTTCACAATTCACATGCGCATGCGCGCCCTTGGTTTTGGTATCGGCAATATCCGAGTGGCAGCTTTCGCACGTCTGGTGCCCGGCAAACTTCACCGGATGCTGGGCAATCTCGCCCATCGCCGCTCCGCGATAATGCCCATACTGCCCGAAGGTCTTGGGGACCACGTAAGCGCGCACCACCAGAAACACCAGGAACGCGACAACAAAGAGCCCTGCAAACCGAAAAAGATGTCCTGCATCCTTCAGACCGCTCATCAAACGCTGTCTCCGTCCAGCCAGCGCCGGGAAGGAGGCTTTGTGATCAGCGATGTGATCTGGCGCACTCCCGACAGCTCCGAATTTAGGCATCAGAGACGGGACTGTATGTGAGGCCGCTCACAAGTTGATGTGATAAGGCACACGTGCAACTGCCAACGTGTGCTCTCAGGCTCTTTGGAATGAACAAGTCTGGCGGAATTGCTGTTCAGAGAGAGGCAGTGACAGCGAAAAGCGGCGCTCGGTCAACCACCCCCATCCGCTTTACGGTGAGCACGGTGATGTCGTCGTCCTGGCCGAAGCGGACAGCGGCTTCGGCGGCCTGCGCAGCGTCGGGTCGCGCGACAAAGAGCATTCCGACGCGTTCAAACCCATACAACTCGCCCGATGGACCGCGGGCCTCGAGCAATCCATCGGTGTAGAGAGCCAGATGATCGCCAGGCGCAAGCGCAAACTCGATTTCCGTATACTCGGCTTCGGCGGTAATGCCGAGTGGAAGCGCACCGGGCACGGCGAGCTCGCGCCCATTCAGCAAAGGCGCAGGATGGCCGGCGCTGGCCAGCGTGCAGTTGCCGTCGGAGCCAATGCGCAACGCCGCGCACGTGGCAAAACCGCCCTGCAGCCGGCCGGTGAGGCGTCGATTCAACTGCGCCAGCAAATCCGCCGGGGCGGAATGATCTTCGGCGAGCGCGCGCAACGTGCCCACTATGAGCGAAACAGCCATTGCGGCCTTCAATCCTTTACCGCTCACATCGCCGAGCACGATGAGCGCCGAGCCGGCCCGGCCCGCAACGTCGAGCGGCAGAATCTGGAAGAAGTCCCCGCCCACCTCGCGCGCCGGCCGATAGGCGCTGGTGATGGCGAAGCCCGGCGTCTCCGGCAGCGCCGCAGGAATCAGAAATTGCTGCAGCTCGCGCGCATTCCTGAACTCCTGTTCCATCTCGACCTGCCGCTCGGTCTGCTCCACGGAGTAGCGCCACGCAACATAAATGATGGAGAGGAGCATGCACGTACTAATGATGGTGCGGATGTCGAGTCCGCTGCCGCCCAAAGTCACAAGGGGCGTGTGGATCCAGCCTGGGGTCGTCCAGTGCGTCCAGCGAAGACCGAGGGTCACGATATCGGCGACCCCCTGTAAGAGGTCGGTGAGCAGTGCGAAGATAGCAAGCGTCCACCGTGCCGCATCCAGCCGCTCACGAAATGCGGCAGCCACAAGAACGATGCCCCAGAACTCCAGCGCCACGGCGGGAATGGTGGAAGCTGTGTCCGCGATCAGACACGCGTGCGGGAAGTGCGGGTACAAATTGAACAGCTCGATAATGCTGTCGACAGAGTCGAGCGCTATTTCGGCGGCGATAAAAATCCAGGTCCATCGCACCAGCCGCGTGCGGTTGCTCAGGCCCAGGAACGCGATGAGCAGCAGCCAGAGCGCCATGTCGTTGATGCCGATCAGGACGCCAACCAGGCCGTAGAAAACGCGAAAGGGCATGAAGCCGATGTAGAACATCTCAAGCAGGTCAAACATGACCAGCGCAAGCCAGATGAGCACGGTGCGCTGGCGATTGCGCAGCCAGAAGAGCAGAGCCAGCAGACCGCCGATGGCCGATACGCGCGCCACCGTGATGGTGAACTGGTCTCCCGTAAGCCATCGATATTCGTCGGCGGCCTGGAGTGCCGCAACCGCTTCGCTCGTGCCGGCCTGGGGAATTGTCGTCAGGCCTCCTTCATTCGGGAAACTGAGGAAGACAATAGGCGCTTTCCACACGCGGATGGCGAGCACGCCCGATTGTGCTGCGCCGAGCTGCACCACAGCGGACGGTTCTGAGCTTGAAAAGCTCCACACCGGGTCCGGCGGCACTTTGCCGATACCGCCGACCAGCACGCCGTTCCAGTACACATCGCAGGCACTGTCGCAGGCAGGATTGAAGGTGCTGTGCAGATAGAGAGCAAACGCCGACGCGCCCAGCGTTCCGGGAGCGAGCACGATATGCCGCCGGTACCATGCGAAGCCGGTAAGATTCCGGTAGCCCTGCTCCTCCCACGTCTTGCCCACCTCGATACTCGCCCAGCCCGAGTCGTCGAACTGCGGCGACGCCCAGCGCAAATCGTCGCCGGGTTGAAACTGCCAGGGGCCATCAATCGGCAAAGTCGCGCGGCCCAGGCCCGTCAAGACGAGTGGAGCGTCAGCACGCGAAGACGCCTGATCCGCCCTGACCGTACGAGCCGGTGCGGCGAGGCATGCAATCGATAGAAAAGCCGCCAGCGCAGCGATGCGCGGCATGCGGGGAAGCATGGCACCAGCATATCCCGCGGACTGCGCCGCAGGTAAAGAAGAATCTTTCGCGCGCGCATCGTTCTCCCCATCCGCCACATCACATCTGCATGAACAGGACGGCCGTTCTCATCGGAATTTCTCAGCCAGGTTTCGAGCGCGCCGGAGGCGCAGCGTTTGCTAGCCCCGCGCTTGAGCGTGGGGGTGGAAGCCGTAAAAGAGAGTGAGCCCCGTGGGGGCGCTGCAAGCGCTCGCATGCCATTGGTGCGATAGCCCCGACGAACGGATGCCTCGGATTTATAAGCCCGGTTCGAAGCGATACGATAAATCTGGAGGCTGAATGGCAAGAATTCTCGACGGCGCGGCATTTGCCGCCGCTATCAAGCAGGAAGTGGCCGCGGAAGTTCGCGAGCTGGCCGCGCGCGGCGTCCGCCCGGGATTGGCTGCGGTGCTGGTGGGCCACGTGGCCGCCTCGGAGATTTACGTCCGCAGCAAGGTGCAGGCCTGCGCCGAGCTGGGGATCTACAGCGACTTGATCACGCCGCCCGCCGATGTCACCACGGAGGCCATGCTCGATCTTGTGGCCGCGCTCAACGCGCGCGACGACATCGATGGCATTCTCATCCAGCTGCCTCTACCGCCTCAGGTCGACGCGAAAGCCCTGCTCGATGCAATCGATCCCGCCAAAGACGTGGACGGTTTTCATCCCGTGAATGCAGGACGACTGCTTGCCGGCCGTCCCGCGCTTGCGCCCTGCACGCCCGCCGGCGTGATTGAAATTCTGAAGCGCAGCAACATTCCCATCGCCGGCCAGCACGCCGTAGTCGTGGGCCGCAGCGACATTGTGGGCAAGCCGGTAGCGATTCTGTTGCTCCATGAAAATGCCACCGTAACCATTTGCCACTCGAAGACGCGCGACCTGCCGGCGATAACCAGACAAGCTGACATTCTCGTCGCCGCCATCGGCCGTCCCGGCTTCATCACGCCGGAGATGGTGCGGCCCGGCGCAACGCTCGTCGACGTTGGCATTAATCGCCTGACCACACGCGAAGAGTTCGACCGCTTCTTCAAAGGCGACGCCAGGCGCGAGGCCGCTTTCGCGAAGCGCGGATCAGTCGTCGTCGGCGACATCGATCCCAAAGCCTTCGAGATTGCCGGCGCTTACACGCCTGTGCCCGGCGGCGTAGGTTTGCTCACGATTGCCATGCTGATGTCGAACACCGTGCGCGCGGCCAAACTGCGGCGGACACCGTAGAAGCAGTCTATTCGGATATACCCGGAGATTCTTAAGAGGCAGCATTGCTATCGCAAAACCAGCAGGCTGCGCCGAGCGTCGTTCTCAAGGTCAGCAAATCGGATGGCGTTGCTGCGAAGAATTTCAAGAAGTGTGTCCGTCGAGCAATTTCCCGTCTGCAGCAAGATCACTTTGGGAGGAGCCCCGAGGGCAAGGCTAAGATTGGCGAAATCTTTGTCTTTGGTCAGGAATGCAAATTCGTGCTCTTTTGCATACTCCCAAATGAGTGTGTCGGGCGTGCTGCCTAATCCTGCGGGATTGACGTGAGCCGAATCGGGAAATAGGTCGGCAACGGCATGGACGAGCCGAGGCGGAAGGTTCTCGTCAACGGGAAGCTTCAAGAACCGCCAGCCTTTCCGGAATGCTGGCGAAAAATTCGTACACCGCCTGGAAGTCTTCCTTTTCCAGGTAGGGAAACTCCTTCAGAATCTCATCCTCGGTCATTCCGGACGCTAAATAGGATGCGAGATCGTAGACTGTGAAGCGCAGGCCGCGAATTCAGGGTTTGCCCCCCATCTTTCCAGCCTCGACCGTGATGCGTGGATTCAAGCCGGTCACGGGCCACCTCATCTTCACCCATTCTACGGCAGAAATGGATAGATAACCTATACTGGCATTCGACTGCGAGGCGCATGGGCATAGCGCGAAGCTGGGGGGTTCAACCTGCTAAGAATCGGACTCACCGGCGGCTTGGGCAGCGGCAAATCAACCGTGGCCACCATGCTGCGCGAACTCGGCGCTCAAGTCGTCGAAGCCGACGCGCTTGGCCGCACGCTCATGGAGCCCGGCGAGCCTGTCTTCGCCGAGATAGTGCGCGCCTTCGGTCCTGACGTCGTCGGCCCCGACGGCCGCTTGAACCGCGGGCGCCTCGCCGATCTCGTCTTTCGTCACGGCCGCCTGCAGCAACTGAACGCCATCGTTCACCCGCCCGTAATCGAGGCCCAGGCGCGATGGATGAATGAAGTCTTCGCGCGCGACCCATCCGCCGTTGCCGTCATCGAGTCGGCACTCATTTTCGAGGTGGTGCGCGACGCCCGGGCTCGCGGTGAAAAGAATAGTATCTTAGCCGACTGGCGAAAGCGCATCGATCGCATCATCGTCGTCACAGCGCCCGATGAGCTCAAGATCCGCCGTTACGCCGCGCGGATTCAAGCGTCAGGCAGCGGCAAAGGGGTAACCCTTCACGCGCTTGAGGCCGATGCGCGCAATCGACTGGCGCATCAGGTTCCAGATGCCGAAAAAGCCGCGGAGGCCGATTATGTGCTTGATAATTCGGGCGATATTGCTGCGCTGCGCGCCCAGGTAACGGCCCTTTGGCCGCGCCTCAAAGCCGAGAGCAACAAATCCAGCCAATAACTGTCACTACAATTAGAACAATAGACGCTGGGGCTTGAATCGGACGAGCCTTGGTCCAAAGGGTTGCTCCATGCAATGGTATCTGGATCTTTTTTCGGGGAATTGAGCCATGAGATTAAGCCGCATTCTTCTTATCCTGGTGATTTTGCTGGGCGCATTCTGGTTGGTCACCTCGTATCTCGAGCCCATGCACTCCATGGGGCGCAATCCGCTGTTCCCCACAGGGTCGACCGCGCCGCTTGAGCTCACTGAGGCCCACGCCGCGCCCAAGTACGACGCCGAAGAAGAGAACAACATCGCGGTCTATAAAAGAGTGCTGCCGTCGGTGGTCAACATCACCTCCACGGCGCTGGTCTTCGACTTCTTCTATGGAACGGTTCCACAACAAGGCCAGGGCTCGGGCTTCATCCTCGACAAGGCCGGTCACATCCTTACGAATTTTCACGTGGTCGCGGGCGCCAACCGCGGCGTTGAAGTGCAGCTGAGCGACAAGCGCAAGTTTGCGGCGCGCGTCATCGGCACCGACCGCACGCACGACCTGGCCCTCTTGCAAATCGATGCGCCCAACCTGCAGCCAGTCACGCTTGCTGATTCGTCCGAGCTCAACGTGGGCCAGAAGGTCTACGCCATCGGCAATCCCTTCGGCCTCGCCGGCACCATGACGCGCGGCATCATCAGCGCCATCCGGCCCATCCGCAGCGCCGACGGCGCGCCCATTGAAGACGCCATTCAGACCGACGCGGCCATCAATCCCGGCAACTCCGGCGGCCCGCTGCTCAATTCGAGCGGCGACGTCATCGGCATCAACACCATGATTGCTTCGAACGGCGCCGACCAAAGTTCCGGCATCGGCTTCGCCATCCCCATCAACACCGCCAAAGCCGTGCTCGCCGACCTGCTGAAGTACGGACGCGTCAAGCGGCCCTCGCTGGGCATTGTCTCGTTTGCCATCGGCCCCGATCTGGCTTCGCAGATGGGTCTCGCGGCTGACTCCGGTGTGCTCATCCAGCGCGTTCTCCCCGGCGGAGCGGCGGAGAGCGCCGGCTTGCACGGCGGCAACGAGCAGGCCTATGTCGGCAACACGCCCATCATGCTTGGCGGCGACCTCATCGTCTCCATTGACGGCCAGGAGGTCACCGACCCGCAGGACATCAACGCCATCATGGAAAAGCATCAGGCCGGCGACACCGTGAGCGTGACAGTCGTCCGCGGCCAGCGCCGCATGACCGTCAAGTTGACCCTGGGTGAAGCAAGAGACTCGAGTACTTAAGCTGGTTGCGGAATTCACGCCTGGAACAGGCACGATTTGCAACCTGCTAAGAGACGCGGCGTTGTGCACGCAGTGTCGGGGCACGACTTTACAGCTTGCTGAAAACTCTTCAAGGGCTGCAAGAAGTGTCAGGGCACGACTTCAGTCGTGCCGCAAGTGCTGCAAAATTAATGTGGGCTTTAGCCCCTGAGGGATCTCGGGCCGCTCGCCGCGGCGAGCGGCCCGAATCGTTCTATCAGCGCAATAGCACCCACCCGCAACCAATCACTGAGTCTCCCGTGCAGTCTCGGTCGCAGTCACCAGTTCGGTTAACTCTTCAGCAATCTTGCTCTCCGGAACGTACCACGGTTTGCGCGTATCGCCCACGGTCAAGGTTTGGCCGGAAGGGTCGTATACCCAACTGATCGTGATCCCGTTCTTTGTGGCCGTTCCCTCATTGCCGCTGATGGTGACGCCGAGCTCCTGTTGCGCTCGCGCCTCAATGGCCGCGAGTTGCTGCGCGGTAATGTTTTCGTAGATCACTTGACTGCCGCTCCGGCAAACCCACTGGCCGCCGCTTCAGCATTCCACGATGCTTTAAAATCCCCCGCGGGGCCGCGACCAAACCGGTGCCTGATAAGCCCGCGCCCGGTCTGCTTATACCAGAGCAAATTGGCATTGTTGCCTGTCGCATCCGCTTTTACCAGCGTTCCGCCACTCACCGTATTTGCGATGATCGCTTCCGCTGCCGCTACTGCAATGGCCAACAGCGCTGCATAGGGAGCCGTAACAGGAATTGCCGAAAGCACTACTTCAGCTCCAGACGTCGCTGCATTAAGAGCCTGTTCCCAAACCGGCCCCACGGCTCCGTTCTGCGCCGCCGCCGTAAGCGCCGCCGCTGCCGTCTTCAGGTTGTTGGCGGCCGTCGCGTCGGAGGGCTGGATTACGACAGCAAGATTGTTCAGTGCCGAGGCCAGCGCCGTTGCGTCAGACTTCAGTTCGCTCGCGCTTGACGTGCATCCCGTAGTGGGCAGAGTAGCGCTGAGCGTTAGCGCGATAAGCATCCACGCCCCCAGTTTTGCGCTAGTGTTCGCAGCGCCGGCACGCTGACTCGCCGACTCGCTGACTCGCTCACTCGCTGCCGCCGGATCCTTTGCCAGCAATCCCAGCAGCGCCGTGGCCAGCGCGCTTAGCAGCGTGACCACCGTTCCTGTTCCCGCTTTGCCCAGTGTCACGCCCTGCTGCGACAACACTCCGGCAATGCTCGCCACCGCAATCAGCAGCCCCGCTGCCGACGTCTTCGGTTGATTCCAGATATTCGTCAAAAAATTCATCGGTCAAACTCCTTCGCGCCGCGTTGGTTTGCTGCGGCCAGCACGATTCATGGGTAACTGCGATTCATCCGGCAACAAAACACCGCCGGCGTGCCTTATCACACAGCCGCCGTGCCCCATCCTTTTCGCGTTCTTTGCGAAAAGGGTGGGAACCCGAGATGTTTGCTTGCCGGTTTTGTAGCTTTCAGGAAACTTTTCCTGCGCAGGCGGCGCTACATCCGCCGCCGTCCCTGCGCATGGTCAGGGGTGGCTCTCAAAATCCGGATGTTGCCGTGGTTCCGGTCAGGTCATCCGTCGGAGAACCGCCCCATCGAGACAACAGCGCTCCCGCGCCCGCGCGAAGCAGTTTTCGCTTCCCGCGCGAGCGTGCGCCGCGATGCCACTCGTAGCTGCGATTCGATTCCGTTCTGCCAATTCGCCCCGCGTATAGAGACAAAATTGCGCAGAGGCAAAATGCAGGCGAATTCAGGAATCGCAGGGGGGAGGGCTTCTCCATCGCCCGACGCTTGATTTCCGCTGTTTGTCTTGTTGTCTTTAAGAGTAGGTGATTCGCAGCTAATTACCTGCAAACCGCCGCAACGCAAAAGCAACCTGAAAAATCATCGCTTTACGCAGAGTGGCGAGACCTCGGGCGCTTGACACGCAGTGAATGAGTGAAAAAGTGAAGCGGTAAATCGAGTGAAGAAGTGAAGCGGTAAATTGAGTGAAGCGAGTGTCGGAGTGAGAAACCGGTCCGGCCTTACTTGTTCCCTTGTTCCCTCGTTCCCCTGTTCCCTGCTCTTACGTACCGCCGCCCGCGGATCTCGTACTCCCCGCTCGCCACGCGGGCAATCGCCTCAGAGTAGGCGATATGCTCCTCCGCAAGAATACGCGCAGTAAGCGAGTGCGCATCGTCGTCGTCAAGCACAGGAACAGCCCGCTGCAAAATGATCGCGCCGTGATCCAGCTCGTCGTCGACAAAATGCACCGTGCAGCCCGTCACCTTCACGCCGTAATCGAACGCCTGCTGCTGTGCATCAAGGCCCGGGAAGCCCGGCAGCAGCGAGGGATGAATGTTGAGAATGCGATGCGGAAACGCGGCCACGAACTCCGGCGAGAGCAGCCGCATATAACCGGCCAGACACACCAAATCCACGCCGCGCGCCTCGAGCAATGCCGCCACATCGGCGTCGTGTTCCGCGCGCTTCCGGCCTTTTGAACTTAGCACTGCGTTCGGCAAACCCATTTCAGCCGCAGCGGCGATGCCCGGAGCCCCGGCCACATTCGAAATGACAACAGCAATTTCAACTCCGGGAATTTTTCCGGAGCGGACAGACTCAGCGATAGCCAGAAAATTCGATCCGCGCCCGGAAAGCAAAATGCCGAGGCGAACTGGTTTATTGGGCAGAGAAGATTTCAAGAGCGCCGGTCTCCTGGCTTGTGTACCGCCGGTCTCCTGACCGGCTGTAGCGCGGGTCTCCCGACCCGCGCGCCTCCGAAGATCATTACGAAATATCTAAGCCAGCGACTAACTCCGCTAACCCCGCAGTCACGTGTACTGCACCCGCCGCTCACCCTTCACCACGCGGCCCACCACATAAAACTTCTCTTCCGCCCGGTCCAGCAGATTCTTGGCCCTCGTGAACTTCGCCGCGGGAATCACCGCAATAAGCCCAATGCCCATGTTGAAGGTGCGCATCATTTCATCCTGCGGCACGTTCCCCAATTCGCGCAGATGCTCGAAGATGGGCTGCACCGGCCATGAGCCGATCTCCACCTGCGCCGTCACGCCCTTGGGCAGAATGCGCGGCACGTTCTCCGTAATGCCGCCGCCAGTGATGTGCGCCATGCCGGTGGTGAGCCCCGCCGTCACCAGCTTCTGGATCACGTGCAGATAGCTGCGATGCGTCTTCATCAGCGCCGCACCGGCTTTTTCCTTGATCGCCGTCACGTACTGTGTGGCCTTGTAGCCGCCCACCTGGAACAACAGTTTGCGCGCCAGCGAGTAGCCGTTCGTGTGTAGCCCGGTGGAAGGTAGCCCGATCAGCACGTCGCCCGGCTTGATCCCCGCGCCCGTAATCATCTTGTCGCGATCCACGGCGCCCACAATAAATCCCGCCAGGTCGTATTCCCCGTCGGCATAAAAGCCCGGCATCTGCGCGGTCTCCCCGCCGATCAGCACGCAGCCGTTCGACTTGCAGCCGTCGGCCAATCCGCTCACCACGCTCTCAATCACGTCAGGGTCGAGCGTGCCCGTGGCCAGGTAATCCAGAAAGAACAACGGGATCGCCCCCTGCACGGCGATGTCGTTCACGCAGTGGTTTACCAGGTCCACGCCCACTGTCTGGTGCAGTCCCAGCTCGAAAGCCACCTTCAACTTGGTGCCCACTCCATCGGCCGAGCTCACCAGGATCGGGTTTTTCCAGCGCTGCAAGTCCAGCCGGAAAAGCGCGCCAAAGCTGCCGATCCCGCTTAGTACATTGCGGTTAAAAGTCTTCTGCGCCAGGTACTTGATGCGCTCCCTGGCCTGGCCCGCGCCGCGGATGTCCACCCCGGCATCGGCGTAAGTCACGGATTTGCTTGAGGTTTCCTGAGGCACGGTCGAGGTCTTCTTTTCCTGGAAGCTGCGCGGCGCGGATGAGCCGGAAAGAGGAATTCTAGCAGCATTTGCAGGGGGCATTTCCCACAAAGCGCACAGCCTCGCATCAACAGTAACTCCACGGTCTGCCGGGAAATGTGAGCCGGGCCGCAATTCCGGTAGTGCCACAACAAGCCATCGCACCGCCTTCTATACTGAACCCACAATGAACCACACCCGCTCTCTAGGCCTCCAGCAGCGCGCCGAGCGCTACTTTCCCGGTGGCGTCAACTCGCCAGTGCGCGCCTTTCGTGCCGTCGGCGGCGCGCCGCCCTTCATCGACCACGCCGAGGGCGCATATCTTTACGACGCCGACGGCAATCGTTACATCGACTACTTCGGCTCCTGGGGCCCCATGATTCTCGGCCACGCCTTTCCGCCCGTGGTGGAAGCGATCGAGCGCGCGGCGCGCAAATCGGCCAGCTTCGGCGCCTCCACCGCCGCCGAGGCCGATCTCGCCGAGCGCATCGTGGCCTGCGTATCCCGCCATCGAAAAAATGCGCTTCGTCAGCTCCGGCACCGAAGCCACAATGTCGGCCATTCGCCTGGCGCGCGCCGCAACCGGCCGCAAAATCATCATCAAGTTCGAGGGCTGCTATCACGGCCACTCCGACGGACTCCTCGTCAAAGCCGGCTCCGGCGTGGCCACATTTGGCATCCCCGGCTCGGCCGGCGTCCCTGAAGAAATCGCGCACCTGACGCTCGCGCTGCCGTACAACGATCTACCAGCCGTCGAAGCCGCATTTGCCGCGCACCCAGACGCAATCGCCGCCATCATTGTGGAGCCCATCGTTGGCAACGCCGGCTGCATTCCGCCGGCCGAAGGTTATCTTGCCGGCCTGCGCAAGCTCACCGCGCATCACGGCGCAATCCTGATCGTCGACGAGGTGATGACCGGCTTCCGCGTCGCCCTCGGCGGCGCCTGCGAACTCTACGCGCTCGATCCTGACCTGATCACGCTCGGCAAAATTGTGGGCGGAGGACTTCCCGTTGGCGTCTTCGGCGGCAAGCAACGCTTCATGGATCTTCTGGCGCCTCTCGGGCCCGTCTATCAAGCCGGAACCCTCAGTGGCAATCCTCTTGCCATGGCCGCCGGTATTGCAACGATCAGCTATCTGCAGGAACACGCCGCAGAAGTCTACGCCCAACTCGAAACAAAATCCCGCGCCGTCGCCGAGGGTGTTGCCCAGGAAGCCGCGCATGCCCGGATTCCGCTCACCACGAACCGCGTCGGCGCCATGTGGACATGGTTCTTCACGGGCGAGCCCGTCACCAACTATGAACTGGCTGCAAAATCCGATACCGCTGCATTCGGCCGATTTCATCGCGCCATGCTCGAGCAGGGAATCTGGCTGCCACCCTCGCAGTTCGAAGCCGCGTTCCTCTCCACTGCGCACACCGATTCCGACATCGAAGCGACTCTAACCGCAGCCCGCGCCGCGTTTGCTTCCGCTCAACCCTGATACAAGCAGCCTTCGTGGGCGGGGCCAATTCTGCGATAAAATCGATTCCATGAGGCCCTCTGAGGTTCTACCCCAGCACCGCGATGCGATCCGGCGGATGGTATTGGATTCCGGCATGGCGAACCCGCGCCTTTTCGGCTCTGTCGTGCGCGGCGACGACGCCGATGGCAGCGATCTGGACCTCCTCGTAGATCCCTCACCCGAGACCAGCCTCCTTGACCTTGCCAAGCTACAACTTGAAATTGAAGCTGCAGTAGGAATCAAAGTTGACGTGCGCACGCCAAGGTTCCTTCCCGCATCCTTCCGGGATAAGGTACTGGCCGAAGCTGTGCCGGTATGACGCGCCATCCGCTCAGAGCGCGCGATTATTTGGGCCACATGCTCGATGCAGTTGGCCAGATCGAGACCTACACACGGGGCAAGAGAGCAAGCGATTTCCTCTCGGACCGGCTCCTGCAGGACGGCGTGGTCCGAAATGTCGAGATTCTTGGTGAAGCTTCTAGAAACCTCCTCATTTCGGTTCCCGAAGCAACAGCACAGTTTCCTGGCATCCCCTTTGCCGCGATTTACGCGATGCGCAATCAGCTTTCCCACGGATATTTCGTAATCGATCTGGATGTTGTCTGGAAGGTAATCGAACGTGACATTCCCGTGCTGCGGAAAGAACTGGAGACAGCTATCGCAGCCCTCGACAAACCGCCAACCGCATGACCCACTCTCAGATCCACGCATTGACAGTCACAAACCGGTGGCTCCTCGCATAGCGCTCCAGAATCAGTCCCGCAGCGGTTACGCTCGGCTCGCGGTTCGCTGCCGCATCCTGGTGTCCGCCGTCGTGAAGCACAATATTCGCCGCACTCCCACGCCGCTCGAGCCCTTCGATCTTCTTCATCAGTTGTTCCGCGATCCGATCTGCTGAGAGTTCGCTCCAGTCGGAAGTCATCGCGTTCCACAGCACAGGCTCCAAGCCGAGTTCCCGCGCAATGCGGAAAACCACAGGCCGCCGCGCCCCGAAAGGCGGCCGGAAAAACCTCACCGGCGCACCGGTAATTTGTTGCAACGTTTCGCTGGTCTGCCTGAGTTCCTCGCGCACGCGGCCGGCGCGCGTACGCGCCAGGTTGGGATGCGACCAGGAATGATTTCCGATGGCGTGTCCCGCCGTCGCGATGCGCCGCACCAACTCCGGCTGCGCGGCTGCGCGGCTACCCAGCAGAAAGAACGTGGCCCGCGCTTCCTGCTTCGCAAGAATGTCGAGCAGCCGCGGCGTCCACAGGTCATTCGGGCCGTCGTCGAAGGTGAGCGCCAGCTCGCCCGGCCGCGCCGGCGCGGTGATCGCCGCCCCGAAGATGCGGGAACCCGGCCACAGTGAGGCATACGCGTACGCGCCCACCGCCAGACCCACGCCAGCCGCAGCGCCCAGCCCCGCGTAAATCCCGGTCGCCAATGGAGAGATCATTCTGCTGTAAGTATGCTGCCGCGAAGCGGATGCGGGCAAACCGCGGAGGCTTCAGGCAGTTTTAACTGGCGCGTCGCCGTCGCCGTTTGGCGTCGCCTGCACCGCAGCCGCCGCGATCCGCCGCCGCGCGCGCTGTTCGCTGGAGCGCCGCTCCTGCCGCCACGTGGTCATCGAGGTCACCGCGTAATTCCACACCGAAGTAAATAACAAACCGATGAGCGCGGCCAGCCACCACGGCACACCGCGATGAAACGCCTCATTAGCAATCGAAACGTTCGCCACCACGCCCAGCCCGCACGCCAGGCAAAAGCTGACGAGGCCCCTCCAGAACCGCCATCCGCGCAGACGCCGGTCGCGGTAGGTGACGGAGTTGTTCAAAACGAAATTCAAAATCATCACGATAAACGTGGTGACAGCCTGGCCGGTCGCGAACTTGAGCCCGCCCGCGTGCAGTAGAACGCTCAGGATCAGCAGATGCACGCCCACGCCCACCGCGCCCACCATCGCAAAGAGCACAAAACGCACATTCACCACGTTGCCCAGGTGCTTATCAATCAACAGTTCGAAATATTCGAGCCCCACCATCACATCGAGTTTGCTTTCGCCGTGCTCGCGCAGGCGGAAGCGATACGGCACCTCTCCGACGCGCAGCCCCGGCCCCGCCGAAAGCACGATATCAAGAAGGATTTTGAAACCGATGCCCGAAAGCCGGTGCGCGAACCGCTCAAATGTCGTCACACGCACCATAAAGAATCCGCTCATCGGGTCGCTGAGTTCGTGCTCAGCGCCCATCAGGCTCAACCGCTTGCCCAGCTGGCTCAGCTTCACCCGCCAGCTGGAGAATTCGCCCATGCTGCCGCCGGAAATGTTCCGCGAGCCCACCACCAGATCGAGATTTTCCTCGCGCATGCGCCGCAGCATCTCTGGCAGAATGCTCTCGTCGTGCTGCAGGTCTGCGTCCATCACGGCCACAAAGGGCGCCGACGCGGCCAGGATCCCCTCGATGCACGCGGAAGCCAGTCCGCGCCGTCCGATGCGATGCAGCACACGCAGATTGTCATGGTCGCGCGCCAGTCTCCGCACCACGTCCGCGGTGCCGTCGGGCGAGTCGTCATCCACAAAGATCACTTCGTAGTGAATGCCCGCAAGCGCCTTCTCCAGGCGATCGACCATGGGACCCACATTAGCGCTTTCATTAAATGTGGGCAGCACGATCGCCAGATCGTAGGCCATGCTCTCCTCCGCCGCGCTCAGAAAGTTGCCGGGGCTCCGGCCAGGCCACATCGCGCGCCTGATTCCTCATTCCTTATAGCATTGTAGGAGTATTCATGCGCCGGGCGACCCCGCGCGGACCACCCCAGCCACTGCCCCGCGCAGGCGAGTTTCCTGATTTGCGCTGCTTTGAAGGGGCACGGCTTCAGCCGTGCCAAAAGATCGGCAAAATGAACCCGGGCTTCAGCCCCTGAGGGAAGTCTTACAAACTGACCTATTACCTTGCTTCCCTTTCCACGCCCCGCGCATCCTATACTTGAAGTGTTCGGGTCGCATCCTGAGTTTGCGGAGCGGCACTGGAGCCAGACATGAGTCTCACCGAGTTTTCTGCCGGCGCGCCTCTCGCGCAGGGCGGCCATACCCTTCCCAAAGTCACCATGCCCGCACTGGGCGAGATGAAGCGCCAGCGCAAGCCCATCTCCGCGCTTACCGCCTACGACTACCCGACCGCGCGTCTCGTCGACGAAGCTGGCATCGACCTCATCCTCGTCGGGGACTCGCTCGCAATGGTCGTGCTCGGCCACGAAAACACGCTGGCCGTTACCGTCGACGAGATGCTGCACCACACGCGTGCCGTGCGCCGCGGCACGCACCGAGCCCTGGTGGTCGCAGACATGCCTTTCGGCAGCTATCACGGTACGATCGGCGAGGGCGTCGCCAACGCCGTTCGTTTCCTCAAGGAGGCAGGCGCAGAAGCCGTCAAGATCGAAGGCCCGCGTGTTGAGTTAGTGCGGGCACTTGTTGCAGCCGAGGTTCCGGTGGTCGGCCATCTCGGCCTTACGCCGCAAAGCGTGCATCGCATGGGCGGCTATCGCGTGCAAGCCCGCAGTATCGATTCGGTCCTGCAACTCCAGGCCGACGCCTTCGCGCTCGCCGCAGCCGGCGCAGGCGCCATCGTTCTTGAAGGCATTCCCCGCGAAGCAGCCGGCGCCATTACCGCAGCCCTCCCCATTCCAACTATCGGTATTGGCGCCGGCCCCGATTGCGACGGGCAAATTCTTGTCTTTCACGATCTGGTGAATCTCACCTTCACGCCGGCAGCCAAATTTGTCCGCCGCTACAGCGATGCTGCCGCTCTCATCCGCTCCGCCGTCGAGCACTATCGCGAGGACGTGGAGCATCACGCCTTTCCCTCCGACGCGGAAAGCTATCATCTGCCAGAATCCGCGCGCCGGTTGCTTGCGATTGATCCCGATGCTGCATACGCGCGCGATAATTCCGACGCAGTAGTCAACCCCGACGCGCGTGAAGAAATGAACGAAGAGTTGAATCAGGCCTGATGCAGATTCTGCGCACCGTCGGCGAACTGCGCCGCTGGTCCCGCGCGCTACGCGCGGCCGGCGACAACACCCTCGGCCTCGTGCCCACCATGGGCGCGTTGCACGCGGGCCACGCCTCGCTCATCCGCGCCGCGCGCGCCGCGTCGACGCATGTCGCCGTCAGCCTTTTCGTCAACCCCACGCAGTTCGGCCCCAACGAGGACTACGCGCGCTACCCCCGCGCGCTCGAGGCCGACTGCGCACTGGCTGCCGCGGAAGGCGCCGACGTTCTTTTCGCGCCCGCAGTCGAAGAGCTTTATCCCAACGGCCCCAATTCAACATTTGTTGAAGTCCCCGTATTGAGCGAGCGTCTCGACGGCCAAACCCGCCCCGGCCACTTTCGCGGCGTCGCCACCGTTGTCGCCAAGCTGCTCATCGCCGCCGAGCCCGACCGTGCCTACTTTGGTCAAAAAGACGCGGCGCAGGTTGCCATCCTGCGCCGCATGACCGCCGACCTGCGCCTCGCCACCGAAATCGTCGTCTGCCCCATCGTGCGCGACGCCGACGGCCTCGCGCTCAGCTCGCGCAATGCTTACCTCACACCGGCGCAACGCGTCCAGGCCCTTACCCTTAACCGCGCAATCCGCCACGTCGAGTCGCTCGTAGCCGAAGGCGAGCGCCGCGAGTCCATGCTCATCGCCTCCGCGCACGGCGTGTTTGCCACAGTACCCGACTTGCGCATCGACTACATCGCCCTCGTTGATGCAGCCACGCTCGAGCCAGTCGAAACGGCCGCTCCCGGCACACTCTTCGCCGTCGCCGCCTGGTTGGGTTCCACGCGGCTTATCGATAATGCGATCCTGCGCTGAGCGGCAGAAAATTTTCGTTGCGTACCTGCGCGTTCGAGTCGCAATCTGGAAGCAATGCCGGAACTGCCCGACATCACCGCGTACATCGCCGCGCTGGAGCCGCGCATCCTCGGTCGTACTCTCGAGCGCGTTCGCCTGCACAGCGTTTTTGTTCTGCGCACCGCCGACCCTCCCATCACCGCCGTCGAGGGCCGCACCGTCCGCGAGCTGCGCCGCATCGGCAAGCGCATCGCCATCGGCGTCGAAGGCGAATCGGGCGAAGGTCCTGACGACCCGCTCTGGCTCGTGATCCATCTCATGATTGCCGGCCGTCTCCATTGGCGTCCGCCGCAAGCCAAGCTCTCCGGCCGTCAGGCGCTCCTCGCTCTTGATTTTTCCGACGGAACTCTCGTCCTCACCGAAGCCGGCTCCAAACGCCGCGCCTCACTGCACGTTCTCCGCGGCGAGCAGGCCCTCCACGACCTCGATCCCGGCGGCATCGAAGTTCTTCGGTTCCGATCTGGACGCATTTCGTGCGGCTCTCACGGCAGAGAACCGCACCCTCAAGCGCGCCCTCACCGATCCGCGGATCATCAGCGGCGTGGGCAACGCCTACTCCGACGAAATTCTGCACGCCGCCCAGCTTTCACCCATCGCGCTCACGCACAAGCTCAAGCCGGAAGAGTGGGAGCGCCTTTTCACGGCCACGCTCTTCACGCTTTCTTCATGGATGGACCGCCTCGTCGCCGAAGCCGGGCGAAAGTTTCCCGAAGGCGTGACTGCATTCCGGCCGGAAATGGCGGTTCACGGCCGCTTCGGCCAGCCCTGCCCGCGTTGCGGCTCGCCCGTTCAACGCATTCGCTACGCCGACAACGAAACCAACTACTGTCCCGCCTGCCAGACCGGCGGCAAACTCCTCGCCGACCGCAGCCTCTCGCGACTGCTCGGCTCCGATTGGCCGCGTACTCTCGACGAACTCGAAGCCCTCAAACGTCGCTGATCGGCCCGCCACGATGCGACGATGATGGCTTGGTTGCGGATTACCTATGAGTAACACTTCCGCGCCATACCCCTTGTTTTACCTTGACATAGCGTTCGTCACTCGCGCAAAGTGATCTCGATGGCTCCCGACTGCCAGCGGTGATTTCTGTACCTGGGAATGCAGTGTGACGGAGCCGGACTTCAATCCCCTTAATGGAGAGTGCTTGAATGCTCGTGTCAAACCTTTTCGCGATGCTACTGATGCAGCAAATTACCACTCATTTGCTGACCATGGTTGTCGTTTCGGCCGCAGCGCAGTGTTTTCTTGGAGCCCTTTGGTATGGCGTGGTTTTCAAGAAATCCTGGAGGAAGCTCGCCGGCTTCGCCGAAGACCACAAGCCGAAGAACCAACTCGTCGGAGTGGTGATTTCCTTTATCGGCTGCTTCATCCTCTCGTTCGTGCTGGCGCATATTTTGGGTTGGAGGGTGTCGTTTTCCGCCATGGACGGAGCCGCAGTCGGCATCATCTGCTGGTTCGGTTTTATGGCGCCGCCGCTCTTTGTGCAGCACGTTTTTGAGAACCGGCCTGCAAATCTCTTCGCCATCAACGCCGGCTACTGGCTTCTGGCTATGGGTCTGGGCGGCGCAATCCTGGCGGCATTCCACTAAACCGCCGCTCCGGCTGGGGCGTTCCTGCCCGTTACGTTCAGGGCAATTCTCCTCAAGGGGAATTGCCCCTTCGCGCCCGCGGATTTCATAATGCCATTTGCGCGAGAGAGAAAAGCAGACCCTGAGCCGGCAGCATCTCTCGGAAACATTCATGGCCGCAGGTCTTTTCTCCACCGGCCGGGCCGGTAAAAAAATGCCTTGGGCTACCCGCGCCTGCCGCCGTAAAATCCTCCCATGGCACGATCGATTATCACGACGGATGGTGCGCCGGCGGCCATCGGCCCTTATGCGCAGGGCGTACGCGTCGGCAACCTTATCTTCACCGCTGGCCAGGGTGGGCTCGATCCTGTCACCGGGCAGGTTGTTCCCGGCGGCATCAAGGAACAGACGACGCGAACCATCCAAAACCTCAAAGCCGTGCTCGAAGCCGGCGGCAGCAGCCTGAGCCAGGTTGTCAAAGCCACCGTCTTTCTCAAGGACATGAACGATTTCGCCGCCATGAATGCGGTGTACGCGTCTTTTTTTGAGAGCGACTCCGACACTCTGCCCGCGCGCACTACGGTTGAAGCAGCGCGGCTGCCACGCGACATCATGGTCGAAATCGAAGTCGTTGCCGAGGTCTGAATCGTAGTTCGTGGACCGTAGTTCGTAACCGTCCACACTCACACCCGCACTCACGACCCATGGTTCACGAGCTTTTACGGAGGTCCGCCTTGAGCGATTCTCAGGAAAAAGTCGTCCGCAGCGATGCCGAGTGGCGCGCCCAGTTCACGCCGGAGCAGTATCACGTGCTGCGCGAAAAGGGAACCGAGCGCCCCTTCACCGGCGCGCTCACTGAAAACCACGAGACCGGCAACTATCACTGCGCCGGTTGCGGCGCATTGCTCTTCTTGAGCGGCGCCAAGTTCGACTCCGGGTGCGGCTGGCCCAGCTTCATGATCCCTGCCGATTCAAAATCTGTGGTGGAGCATGAGGACAAGAGCTTCGGCATGCGCCGCGTCGAGGTCACATGCGCCCGCTGCGGCGGTCATCTCGGCCACGTCTTCCCCGACGGCCCACGTCCCACCGGCCTGCGCTATTGCATCAACTCCGCATCGCTTAACTTCGCTAAGGAAGGGAAATAGAGCAAAACGGCTGGGTGCCGAACCCGGGGTCGGCTTGAAACACAACAAAACCCCGTCCTTTCGGGACGGGGTTTTTTGAATACCGGAGCAAAGGCCGGAAGCGCGCAGCGCCTACGCCTTGGCGACCTTTCCGCTCTTGATGCAGGTTGCGCACACGCGCATCCGTTTGGGCGCGCCGTTGACCAGCGCTTTCACCGACTGCAGGTTTACGTTCCAGCGCCGGCGCGTCACGTTGTGCGCGTGTGAAATGTTATTGCCAAAGCGCGGACCCTTGCCGCAGATATCGCAAACTTGTGCCATGGTTGAACTCCAGATTTTTCAAGGACTTTCGACGCCGCCCGAGCGGCTACGGCGCACACCCGGAATCCCGCGTCCTCGCCTTGCCGAATCTACAGTATATCAGCGTGAGCCCCGCATGGTCATTAGGGAGCGATGGGCGGGAATCGCCCCGGCCAGCGCGATCCCCCCAAACAGCCGCATACCGAGTCAGCGCAGTCTCGGGCCCCGCACGCAGCCAGAATCATTTTGGCGCCAGCATTAGTTCGGCTTGGGTGTCGCGCCTGCCGGAGGTGCTGGCGTCCCCTCGCCGCCGCCCGGACCACCCCGGTGCTCCTCGCGCGGAATCACAAACTCTTCCGGCATCTCGTGCCCGCGGTGGCATGTCCCGCAGGTCACGGGCTTGCCCATTCCGTCCGGGTCCAAATCCATCGCTTTGCTGATGGTTTCCTTGTTGATCTGCTGCGTCATGGTGTACATGATCCGCGCAATCTGCTTGTCCGTCTTGGAGTCATTGGCGTAGTCCATGCGCGGACGCCCATTGGGGCCCACGTTTTTCGGATCCGCCGTGTGGCAGAATTCGCACTTCACGCCCAGCGATCCCTGCCACGTCTCCATGATGTCGCGCACCTGGCGCCCAGTCAGGTCCTTGGGCAGCACCTGCAAGTTGGTTGGCGGCGGGAAGTTACGCATCGGCCGCCCGCCCCCCTGTTGCGAACCCTGTTGCGAACCCGGTTGCGAACCCTGTTGCGAACCCTGCGCCGGAGGGCCTTGGGGACCTCCCGGAGCCGCCTGGTCGGCCGGTGGCGGACCTTGTGACGAGTTTTGCGGCGCGCCTTGCGGCGCCTGTGCGCCCGTGGTTGCGGCAAGAACCGCCGCGGCGAGCAGTGCTACCGCGGCAGCAGGAAGAAGCAGGGAAGTAATCTTCACGTGCAGGGAATCCTTTCAGAGTTTTTGAACAGACTCGGGGAGATGATTTGATTTCAACTTAATGACGGATTGAGCTCGCGGAAAGATGCCACCGCGGCCCAACGACTTCGGCCCGGAAACGCAGCCGTTCCCGGCAACAGCAAAACGCAGAGGCAGCTCCGCGGCGTGCCGAATGCCGATGCGAACCGTGACCACCACGCGCCCCGCGCGCGTTCCGTCGTCGCGCATTTGCAGTGGCGATTCCGGATCGAGCAGATCCCGCCCATTGTCCGCGCTCCGCGTAATTCCCAGCGCCTCGCACAGCCGGCCGGGACCGCTGGTCAGTTCTTTCAGCTTTCCGCACTCCGCATCCGTGCCCCATCCTTTTCGTGTTGTTTGCGAAAAGGATGGGAAAACGCTCAAGCCCCGGTTCCGTGCCATCTGCTCGATCCCAATCACTGGCTCCAGGGCACGTATCAATACGCCTCCCCCATGCCCCACGCGCTCGCACGAAACATTCATGCAGGAGTGCATCCCATAAATGAAGTAAACATATGCGTGACCCGCCGGTCCAAACAGCACCTGGTTCCTTGGCGTAGGCCCACGATGCGAGTGCGAGGCAGGATCGGCCGTTTGCCGGTGCGGCCCCAGATAGGCCTCGACTTCGACGATCCGCCCCGCAACCCATCCGGACCGCGTGCGCCGCGCCAGCACCTTGCCCAGCAGCCGCCGCGCCACGCGCTCCGGCGGCGCCTCAAAGAAGACGCGGGGTAACAGCTTGCCCGCCAATTCGTTCTTTTCCATCCGCCCCCACGCCGCTGGCTCCCTAACTCCGCCAACTCCGCTAGCCCCGCTAGTCCCGCTAACTCCGCTTCAATCCCTTGATCAGCGCCAGCACCTCCTCCGCATGCCCCTCGGGCTTCACCTGCGGAAACACATGCAGCAGCGTCTGATCCGGCCCGATCACAAACGTCGTCCGCACAATCCCCATCACTTTCTTGCCGTACATGTTCTTTTCTTTCAACACATCAAACTGTTTGCATACTTTCTCGTCTACATCAGCAAGGAGTGTGTAAGGGAGGTCGTACTTGGCGCGGAACTTGGCCTGTTCCTTCGGCGTGTCGCGGCTGATGCCCAGAACCACCGCGCCCGCCGCCTGCAGCTTTTTAAAGGTGTCGCGAAAGCCGCAGGCCTCAATGGTGCAGCCCGGGGTGTCGGCCTTAGGGTAGAAGAAGAGGATCACCGGTTTGCCGGCATAATCCGAAAGGCTTACGGTTTTGTCCTCGTCGGTCTTGAGCGTGAAGTTGGCGACTTTCTTATTGAGTTCCATGGGGAATATCCTCGCTATAGAGGTTGCGGGCCATTCGAAAAATCAATGGCCGCCAGGTTTGATGAATTCAAGTCTGATCGTTCCAGGCTTGATGATTCCAAATCCGATTATTCCAGATTTGATCAATGTTGAGGGGTGCGGGCGTTGTCATTTCGAAGTTCAAGTCGCTTGTGGATGACGGCAGCAGCGTTGCTGACCGCTGTGCTCCCCGCTGCCGCGCAATATCCCGGCCAGATCGCAAAGCCCGACGATCACGCGCCCACCATGCGCGCTGTCGCGGTTTTTGAATGGACCGGCGACGAGGCTAAGCCCAAAACCAGCCGCCTCGTGCCCATCTGCATCTATGACGGCCACGACCTGCAGGACGCGGATATCTATCTGGCCCGCCCGTTTCCGCTCGCCCTTACCAGCGACGTCGAATACCAGTTGTTGCAGGACGGAAAACCTTTAGGCCTCTTCGACATTGAAACCGCCGCGCGCGAACAGGGCTCCTGGGTCGGTTACGGCAAGCACCTGCCGCTGCCCGTGGCGAAATCCGCGCCCAGGCAGCTAGCCAAAATCGACGCAGAGGATGACTCCCAAAGCGACACGCCCATCCTGCACCGCAAGCATCATCCAGGTGACGCGGACTCGGGGAGCGGCGGCTCATCAAATGCTTCGGGGAGCGATTCGGGCCCTGACCCCAACGCGCCGCCGCCCGATCCCGACCGCCCCACTCTGCACAAGGGCGGCGATGCCTCCGCCAGCAGCTCCAGTAACAGCACGAACACGAATTCCGGTAGCGGCTCCAGCACGAATTCAACGCCACCCTCCAACTCAGGTGGTTCCAAACAAGCGTCGAATTCCGCCGGCCCCACCCTCCACAAGGGCGGCGATGCTTCCAGCTCCAGCACCGGCGACACCTCAAACTCCGGATCGGCTTCCACCTCAACGTCGGATCCCGACCGCCCCACGCTGCACCGCACCCCCGATAGCACAACTTCCAGCACTACGGGTTCAGGCGACTCCGTTCGCCCAACGCTCGTTGTGAAGAAGAGCCCGGACGAGAGCAGCGAAAATAGTGCAGACGCTTACGTCGATCCCAATCGCCCGCGCCTGTTTCGCGGCAAGTCCGCAGGCATTGACGGGCCTGTCACGCCCAGCCTCCTCGGCCTGCCGCCCGACATGCATCAGGAGGTCGCTGTCTCCGACATGACCGACCGGCCCGTGCACGTGTGGGATTACGTCTGGGCCAATCCCGATGACGAATCCAAAATGAAGGCCGCAATGGAGGATCTTGCCCGAACAGCGCTGGGTCTCAATCCGCCGCCCGCTCCCGCCAAACCCGCGCACAAATCGACCGGCCCCACCGCGGCCCACAAACCCAAACCAGCCACGCCGCCGCAGCCCGCGCCCCTTCTTGATGAGCAGTTCCGCGTCTTCGAACTCGCCTATGGTTCTGGCGCTACCATGGTGCTCTCTGCGCATACCAGCGGCGCCGGCGCGCAGCAGAAGTTTGTAACCCTGGTTGCGCAGCCAGATCTCTATGGGAGCGTCGCGGTTCTCATTAAGAATGTCACCGACGCCGCTGATCTCGACGACGCGCCACGCATGCGCCTGGTCGACGCGGTCGATGCCCTGGCCGACAACCGCGGCGATCTTCTCTTCGAATTGCGTGGCTCGACCCAGCGCCAGTTTGCCCTCTACCGCGTGCTGCGCGGAGACGCCACCCAGATCTTCGTGAGCAACGTTGACTCGATCGGCGTCCGGACCGGTCAATAATGCAGACAGATAACTGCAATGCTCACAGCTAACTGCCCCAAAGTGGTCAATATTGCTCATAATTAATTCCCCCAAAAGAGTGATTCCCCGCGTGTGATTCGGCTCACATCTCCTATACAATGGGGTTTAGATATAAGTGGGCACATTGACACTTTCTCGAGGATTCTCTATCGCATGGCTACAGTCACAGCTACCCCATCGCCAGAAAGCGTCATTGTTACTCCGAGCCCGCTCGCTCCCGCAGTCTCTGAAGCAGTCGTCCCCACCGAATCCAAAGCAGTCCCCAATTGGAAGCACGTGCGCATGGGCCGCGCCAAGGCTGTTAGCGATGGCATGAGCTGGCCGATGCTCCTCGTGATGGTGCTCTTTCACGTAGGTGCAATCGCCGCGCTCTTCCTCTTCACTTGGCAGCGCCTCGTAGTGATGGCAGTCCTTTACGTGCTGGCCATCAACGTGGGCATCGGCATGTGCTATCACCGCCTGCTTACGCATCGCGGTTATCAAGTGCCCAAGTGGATCGAATATGTCATGACCGTGTTCGCCACGATGTCGCTTGAGGGCGGGCCAATCTTCTGGGTCTCCACGCATCGCGTGCATCACCAGCTCAGCGATAAGGAAGGCGATCCGCACACCCCGCGCGAAGGCGGCTGGTGGGCACATGCAGGATGGATACTTTTCGGCCAGCCCTTGCACTTGCAGATCAAGGCGCTCTCACGCTACTCGCCTGACCTCAGCCGCGACCGCTTTCATGTTTGGTTGAGCAAGTACCACTGGGTGCCCATTACCCTCAGCGCCGTTTTGCTCTTCAGTCTCGGATGGTACTGGGGCGGTTTTGTGAACGGTATCGCCATGTTCCTTTGGGGAGCTCTGCTGCGCGTCACGCTCGGCCTGCACGCCACGTGGCTGGTCAATTCCGCAACCCACATGTGGGGCAGCCGCCGCTTTGAAACCCGCGACGACTCGCGCAACAACTGGTGGGTCGCTCTTCTCACCGGCGGCGAAGGCTGGCACAACAACCATCACGCGCATCCGGTTTCCGCGCGCCACGGCCTCCGTTGGTACGAAATCGATCCCAACTTCTGGGGCATCTGGCTGCTCGAAAAGATCGGACTCGCGCGCAAAGTTCAGGTCGCAAAATTCGATCCCAAAAACCCCAAGCCCGCGGGACTCCAATAGCGCATATCCTGAGCGATTCTCAAGCGACCGGGAATAAATTGTCATCCTGAACGGAGCAGGTCGCGCCTCGACCTGCGAAGGCCCGCTACTTCCGCGTCTTGGCCCTCACCCACAAAACCAGAAACAGCGGCAGCGCCACCACCAGCACCAGCACGCCTGCGGGAAATCCCACATACAGATAAGTGTCGACGTAGCTCACCGAGTGCCCGCCCACCACATTCCATGCCAGCAGCGCGAAGATGGACACGCAAGTGGTGGCGAAGAACGTAAGAAACGCCGACGCAAACGCCAGCAGAAGGCTTTGGAAAAGACTGAAACCCTCCAGCCGGAACCCGAAAATCCTGCCCCCCCGTCCGTCGTCCCCTGAATTTGATATCGCCTTCGCCATGATGCCCGACCCCCATCAACTAGAATACAAACTTATGGCCAGCGGTGCCCAAATCGAGTTGTGGCATGCCGAGAAAGTCGCCACGCAGGCGACGGTTCAGGATGCGCCCAACGGCGTCCGCTACGCCGCCTTCGGCGAGACCCGCATCTCCGACGCGGACCTTGAGCGTCTCGTCGGCGCCGTACCTGCTGCTCTCGCCCCCGCGCTGCGCCAGCGCGCCTACTACTTCGTTCCCCTCGCCATTGCGGACACCGGCGAAAACCTCGTCGCCCCCGCCTACACGGTTGAGCTCGGAGACCGCGCCGTCTGCCATCGCAACGCCGCCTTCGGCTCCATGGAGGCCGTCTTCATCTCCACGCGCCTCGTTGAAGATCGCTTCGGCCTCGCCTTCGAATTCTTCATCAACGTGGCGCACAATTTTGTCGAGGCCGCCGGAGTTCCCGACAGCTTCTCCACTCTCGTCTGGTCGCAGGCCGAAGCGCAGGTGCGCGGCGAAACCAGCCAGGATGCATGGGAAGCCCGCCGCCGCGCCCAGGAGCCGCACCCCGGCGCGACAACTCTCGGCGCGAGTGCCCCAAGTACGAGCATTGACGAGCGAGCCCGCATGAGTTTCTTTGAGTCGTCCTTCTCCGATGCGCTCGCCGTCTACATGCTTTCGCTAGCGGTCGATTTCGACTACCACGACCTGCGCGAGCGCGAGTATCCCCTGCTGGCCGCGCCCGCCCTCGCCGAGCGCCTGCGCCACGTCGCCTCGCTTTTCCCACCCAATCCCGGCTACGAATTCCAGGTCCTTTACCGCCGCAAAGGCTAGTGTCCTAAATCTAAAGTTCGCGCCCTAATGATCGGTCATCCTGAGCGAAGTTTGCCGCGTTTTGTGCGGCAAACGGAGTCGAAGGACCTGCATTTGTTCTTCAACGAACTTCAGACTCACTACACTAACGCGTTTGCGCAAGGAATCGGGAACCGGGCGATGGGGAACAGAATCTGCTCTCGGTTGCGTCAATGGGAGAGGCCTCGATTGTCCGCGCCATAGGCGCAGAGTTTGTTAGCCCCGCGCTTTAGCGTGGGGAAAGCGGCAAAGGAAAATGGATTCCGGAGTCCCGTAGGGACGGTGCAAAACACCTCGGCAGGCGCCTAAGAACCCTGCACCGCCCAAAAACCACGAATCACGAATCACTGTGCAGCGAACACCACGCGCCCTTCGCTCACCGTCCAGCGCACCTTGCCCAGCATCGCCCAGCCGTCGAACGGCGTGTTCTTCGCCTTCGATTTCGACTCCGTCGCGCGGTAGGTCCACTCGGCCTTGGGATCGAAGACCACCACATCGGCAAAGCTGCCCACGGTCAGCGTGCCGCGGCCTTTCAATCCCAGCAGCGCCGCCGGCTGCGCGCTCAGCAGGCTCAGCACGCGGCCCAGCGGCATCTTCCACTCGCTGTGCAGCCAGCGCAGGCACAGGCCCAGCGCCGTTTCCAGGCCGGTGATCCCGTTCGGCGCCAGCTCAAATTCAACTTCCTTTTCATGCATGGCGTGCGGCGCGTGATCGGTCGCAATCGCATCCACCACGCCGTCGAGAATCGCCTCGATCATGGCATCGCGATCGGCCGCCGAGCGCAGCGGCGGATTCATCTTGGCGTGCGTGTTGTAAAGGCCGACATGCTCCTCGGTCAGCAGGAAGTGATGCGGCGCCACCTCGCAGGTAACGCGCAGCCCGTTGCGCCGCGCCTGCCGCACCGCCGCCAGCGCCGCAGCCGTGGACGTGTGCGCCACATGCAGATGCGGATGCGACGTCGCGCAGCTCGGCCACCAGGCGAATGTCGCGCTCCACCATGCTCGACTCCGCTTCCGGCGGCATGCCGCGCAGCCCCAGCTTGAACGACACCGGGCCGAGATTCATGCTCGCGCCCTGCGTCATGCGCGTGTCTTCGGCGTGCTGGATCACGGTGAGCCCCACGCGCGCCGCCGCCGCCAGCGCCTCGCGCATCATGCCGTCTTTCAGAATCGGCTGTCCGTCGTCGGTCACGGCCACCGCTCCGGCGGACTTGAGCGCGGCGTAGTCGTTGAGCGCTTCGCCTTTCGACCCGCGCGTGGCCGCGGCAATGGGAAACACGCGCACCGCGCGCCGCGCTCCGGCGCCTGCATCCAGCGCGTGATCTCCGGCCGAGTCGTTCACCGGCGTGGTGTTCGGCATCGCGGCCACGCTCGTGAATCCGCCCGCCGCCGCCGCCGCCGTTCCCGTCGCGATGGTCTCCTTGTAGCCCTGTCCCGGCTCGCGCAGATGCACGTGAATATCGATCAGTCCCGGCGCAACCATCAGGCCCGTCGCGTCCAGCACCTCCGCGCCATTCTTGCCTCTTCAGCTTGCCCGGGCCCGGCAATCTCGGCCACGCGTCCGTCCTTGAGCAGAATGTCCTTCGGCGGCATCCACGCCCGCCGCCGGATCGACGAGCCGGCCGTCCGCAAATCGCGAGCGCCGTCATGCGCGGCCTCCTTGCTCTGCTGGCTCAGCGCCCGCTCCATCACCGCCATGCGAATCGCCACTCCGTTCGTCACCTGCTCCAGAATCGCCGACTGCACGCCATCGGCCACGCCGGCCGTAATCTCCATGCCGCGGATGATCGGCCCCGGATGCAGCACCATCGCCGCTGGCGCGTGCGCCGCCAGCCGCTGCCCGGTGAGCTGGTAGTCTGGCCTTGTACTCGTCGAGATCGAGTTGCAGCCCGGCCAGCCGCTCGGCCTGGATGCGCAGCATCATCACCGCCTGCGACTGCGCGCAGCGCCGCGTCGAAGTCGCGCTCGATCTCGATGCCCGGCCCAGACCGCGCCGCCTGCTCCGGCAGCAGTTCTTTCGGTCCGCAGAGCAGCACGCGCGCGCCCAGGCGCGGCAGCAGCAGCATGTTCGAGCGCGCCACACGGCTGTGCAGAATGTCGCCGACGATCATCACCGTGACGCCGGCGAGCGTGTCGGGCGCAACTCCGGCGACTCCCGGCCGCAGGTGCGTCAGGATCGTGCGCAGATCGAGCAGCGCCTGCGTGGGATGCTCGTGCATGCCGTCGCCGGCATTGATCACCGGCAGGCGCGTCGACTCTTCCAGCAGCCACGCCGCGCCCGACGAATTATGGCGCAGGATGATGGCTTCCGCGCCCAGCGCGCGCAGCGTCAGTCCCGTGTCTTTCAGCGATTCGCCCTTCTCGATGCTCGAACTCAGGCTCGAAACCAGCGTGGTATCGGCGCCGAGCGCCTTGCAGGCCAGCTCAAAACTGGTGCGCGTGCGCGTCGACGACTCGTAAAAGAGCAGCGCGATGCGCCGCTTGGCCAGGATGTGGTCGCGGCACAAGGGGATCCTCGTTTTCGAGTTCCGTGGCGCGGATGAGAAGACGGCTCACGCCGTCCACGGTCAGATCGAGAACCGAAAGCAGCGATCCCGGATGGTAAGGAAATGGAGAAGCGGGCGCAGGCGGAGTGCTGCGCTGGCGGCGAGTCGTAGGTAAGGCCGTTTTCATGGAATGAGCGGCTTTCAAATGCTGCGGAAAAACTCTTCAAGGACCGCGAGAAGTGTCAGGGCACGACTTCAGTCGTGCCGTAGGCGCAGCATAATACACCTGGGCTTTAGCCCCTGCGGTAGGCTGCTCGGGAAATCCACCTTCAGTTTTCCCTTTTCCCGCAGCTTTTTCAGCCTTCAGTTTCGGATCCCGTTTACCGGCTTTCAGCTGAAGGCTGGGGACTGAAAGCGTGAAGCTCAGTTAGTGCGCTCGACCAGCAGTACCTGCTCCGTCTGGTCGACTTCCTGGAACTTGACCTCAATGATTTCGCGGCTGCTCGTGGGCACGTGTTTGCCCACGTAAGTGGCCTCGATGGGCAGTTCGCGATGGCCGCGGTCGATGAGCACCGCCAGTTGCACGCGGCGCGGGCGGCCATGGTCGAAGAGCGCATCGAGCGCGGCGCGAATAGTGCGCCCCGTGTAAAGCACGTCGTCGCAGATCACCACGTCGCGGCCTTCGACGTCGATGCCGATGGCTCCCGGCGTCACCACCGGGCGCACACCCGCCGTGGAGAGGTCGTCGCGGTAAAACTGGATGTCGAGCACTCCGGTATCCACGGGACGCTTCTCGATCGTAGAAATCAGCTTGCCCAGGCGTTGCGCCAGGGGCACGCCACGGCGCTTGATCCCCACCAGGGCCAGGTCCTCGCTGCCGTCGCTCTTTTCCACGATTTCGTGGGCCAGGCGCACCAGGGTTCGCTCAATCTCCGAGGCGGACATGAGCCGCCCCTTCACGCGCAGGTCGCTCTTGCTTTCTTGTTCACTCATGATCGTTCTGCGCAATGCTTGGCTCTTGCCGCTAATGTTTTGGCTCTTGCCGGATGATACGAGGGATTGGCGTTTCAGGGCAAGTTGTGGAAACGCGGGCATCCAGATCCCGGAGCAGGAGGCCAGATTGGTCCCATAATATAGAGGCGTGCCCGGATGGCGAAATTGGCAGACGCAGCGGACTTAAAATCCGCAGACCTTTACCGGTCGTGGGGGTTCAAGTCCCCCTCTGGGCACCATAAAATCGGGACAGGATGACCGACCCGGGATGACCGACATAGGATGACAGAAATCGACCAGCGGCCAGAAAAGGGATACGGCGTGCAGGACCGCTCTCAGCAGGCCTCCGCCCAATCCAACTTCAGTCCCGGCCCGCAGATGGTGCAGAGCCTGGGCCTGTTCAGCGCCACCACCCTCGTCGTCGGCTCCATGATCGGCAGCGGCATCTTCATTGTCGACTGCGACATCGCGCGCCTCACCGATTCTCCCGCGCTCTACCTGGGCGCGTGGGTCATCACCGCGGTCATGACCATGATCTGCGCCCTCAGCTACGGCGAGCTGGCCGCCATGATGCCCAAGGCTGGCGGCCAATACGTCTACCTCCGCGAATCGCTCGGACCCCTTTGGGGATTTCTCTACGGCTGGACGCTTTTTCTCGTCATTGAGACCGGAACCATTGCCGCTGTCTGCGTAGCCTTCGGCAAATTCCTCGGCGTATTCTTCCCATCGGTTTCGAGCACCCATTGGCTATGGCACATCGCGCACGTGCCGGCCATTCCCGTCGGCCCCATGGTCCTGGGCAACATGGACATTGGCGTCAGTACCGCGAATCTCGCCGGCATCATCGTCGTGTGGTTCGTGGCGGCCGTGAACATCTGCGGCGTACGCTTCGGCGCCCTGGTGCAGAATGTTTTCACTGTGGCCAAGGCCGTTTCGCTCGCGGCCCTCGTGCTGCTGGGATTCACCATTGGCCGCAACGGCGCGGCCATTGCCGCCAACTTCGGCGAGCATTGGAGCCAGTTCTGGCGCAACGCCAGCTGGTCGTCGCTGCATCCCGTACAAGTTGGCGCGCAAGGGCCCATCGTCATGGTCGGCACCATCGTAATCCTGGCCGTGGTGCAGACCGGCTCGCTCTTCTCCGCCGACGCGTGGAATAACGTCACGTTCACCGCCGGCGAGATCAAGAACCCGCGGCGCAACGTGCCGCTCTCGCTCGCATTCGGCGTTGGTTTTGTGCTGGTGGTCTATTTTCTGGCCAGCACGGCGTACATTCTGGTGCTTCCGTTACATGGCGATCCGCACGGCGGAACGATCTTTGCCCGCGGCGTGCAATATGCTGCCGAGGACCGCATCGGCGCCGCGGTGCTGCAGCAGATCTTTCCCCACCTCGGCGGTTATCTGATGGCCGCGGCCATCCTGATCTCAACCTTCGGCTGCGCCAACGGCATCACACTGGGCGGCGCCCGCGCCTACTACGCTATGGCGCAGGACGGCCTCTTCTTCCGCTTCGTGGGCAAACTGCACTCGCGCTACAAAACTCCCGCAGCCGCACTCGTACTGCAGGCCATCTGGACCACGATTCTCTGCGTCTCCGGCTCCTACGGCCAGTTGCTCGATTACATCATCTTCGCTGTTCTGGTTTTCTATATCCTCACCATTCTCGGCCTCTTCGTCCTGCGCGTGAAACAACCCAACGCTCCGCGCCCCTACAAAGCATTCGGCTACCCACTCCTGCCTGCAATCTACATCGTGATGGCGACAGGCATCTGCGCCGCACTCCTGCGCTACAAGCCGCAATACACCTGGCCCGGCCTGATCCTGGTCCTACTGGGAGTTCCCGTCTATATTTTCTGGTCGCGAAAAAAAGCCAGCACTCAGGTTGCCTGAGGCTACGATTTGCGGCTAGGTTTGCGCACGACCTTGCGCCGTGTTCTTTTCAAGGTAGCGGCTTCGCGAAGCTTCTCGACGTCGGCGAGGTCTTGGTACCGTCCCACGGCGAGCTTATTTTGAATTAAATGTTCGCGTGAGATAACATGCGCAGGCGTGTCTTTGTCGAGGAGCCTTTCTTCCCGGGATTTCCAGGCGTTATCGAAAGTGACTCCAGCGATTCCCTGCAAAATATCTATGCGATTCGGTTCCATGCCAAGCTGAAAAACGGAAGTCGGCTTGTCATTGAAGTCGGCGGGAGTCATTTTGCGAAGGGGAGCGCCGTACTCCGCGAGAGCTGCAAAAACCGCCTTGCTGTTGGCCTCATCGGCCTTGATGAATAGATCGAGATCCTTTGTTCCACGAGGTTCGGCGTAAATGCCTACGGCGTGAGCGCCGATGACAAGATACTTTACGCCGTGGGCATTGAAGGCGGCTACGATGTCCTTCTGATCTTTGAACATGATGCAGCGCCGCTCCTCTTACGTTCAGATTTCAGGCTGCCTTCCAATCTGGGCGCACGACGCGGACGAGCGTCTTGCTTGAGGGTCTGCGATCCAGATCGATCCCTTTGGCGAAGTACACATTCCTTACGACCTCTTCGATCGCATCCATTCGTTCTTCTGCGGAGCGGCTTTGCCAATAGCGATAGGTTTCCATTCGCTGCGCTTTAAGGTCCGACACTTTGCGGATTGTTCTGTTTGCGCGCATTGTTCACCTACAGCCCTACTGCAGCAGCGTCCCCTGCTCCCCTTCATGATTCCCGTTTCCATTCAGTTCTTCCGGCGGAATAATCACCGCCGCCGCGACCTTGTCATCCGGTTCCAGGCTCAGCAGCCGTACGCCCTGCGTGGCGCGCCCCGCTGACCGCACCGTCTTGGTGTCGATGCGGATGATCTTGCCGAACTGGCTGATCACCATCAGCTCCGACGTATCGTCAACCAGCTGGATGGTATTCACGCGGCCCACGCGCTCCGTGACGGAAAGGTTCTTGACGCCTTTACCGCCGCGCGTCTGCAGACGATATTCTTCGACATCGGTGCGTTTGCCAAATCCATGTTCCGTGACCGAAAGAATGCGATAAGCGCCCGGTGCGTGCTCCTTGGGTGTCACCGCAACTCCCACCACGTAGTCGTTCTTGACCAGCGCGATGCCGCGTACCCCGTAGGCCGGTCGGCCCATGGAGCGCACGTCGCTCTCCTCAAATCGAATCGCCATTCCCAGGTGTGTAGCCAGGAAAATAATCTGCGAGCCATCGGTAATGCGCGCCGCAACCAATTCGTCGTCTTTGTCGATACCGATGGCGATGATGCCCCTCGACATCACGTTCGAGAAATCCTTAAGCGGCGTCTTCTTCACGGTGCCCTTCTGCGTCGCGAAGAAAATGAACTTGCCCTCCTCCTCGAGATTGTGCACCGGCAGAATCGCGCAGACTTTTTCGCCGGTCTGCAGGTCGAGCAGGCTCTGCATCGACTTGCCCTTACCCGCGGCGCTCACGTCGGGAATCTCGTAGATCTTGAGCCAAAAAACGCGGCCGGTGTTGGTGAAGCACAGCAAATACGAGTGCGTGGAGTCGACGATAAGCTGCGCGACAAAATCCTCCTCGCGCGTCTTCATCCCCATGCGTCCCGTGCCGCCGCGGCGTTGCTGGCGGTAGATCGAAATCGGCGTGCGCTTCATGTAGCCCTGGTGGCTTATCGTCACCGCAACCTGCTCATCGGCGATCAGGTCTTCGAGCTGAAGCTCCGCGCTTTCGTCCACAATCTCGGTGCGGCGCTTGTCGCCGTACTTCTGCAGGATCTCCTCAAGCTCCGCCACAATCACCGCGCGCAGCTTCTTTTCGCTGCCCAGGATCTCCTCGTAATCCGCGATCTTTGCGCGGATCTCACCCAACTCTTTCAGGATCTCGTCCACCGAAAGCTGCGTGAGCCGGTAGAGTTGCAATTCCAGAATGGCATCGACCTGCCGCAGGGTCAGGCCCTTTTCCTCGTGGGTTCCGGGCTCGCGGTCCAGCCGGATAACGATGTCCTTGCCCTTGCCCCATGCGTACAAATTCTCGCGAGCGTCCACGCGGGAGTTCGATGCGCGGATAATTTTGATCACCGTGTCGAGATTGTCGAGCGCAATCTTCAGGCCTTCCAGAATGTGCTCGCGTTCGCGCGCCTTGCGCAACAGGAAAACCGTGCGCCGCTGCACCACGTCGATGCGGTGGTCGATGAAAAGCTGGATAGCATCGGCCAGGCCCAGTTCCTTCGGCTGGCCGTTGGTCACGGCCAGGAAGATCATGGAAAAACTCTCTTGCAGTTGCGTGTGCTTGTAGAGCTGGTTCAGCACAATCTCCGGCTGCGCGCCGCGCTTCAGCCCGATCACCATCCTCATGCCGGCGCGGTCGCTTTCGTCGCGCGTCCATTCAGTGTTGGTGTCGATCTCGGAGATGATCTTGTTCTCCACCAGCTCGGAGATGCGCTTGAAGAGCGTGGACTTGTTCACCTGGTAAGGCAGCTCGGTGACGATCAGCGCCTGCCGATCCTTGGTCACGTTCTCAATGGCCACCCGCGCCCTCATCAGGAAGCGGCCGCGGCCAGTACGGTACGCGTCCACGATTCCCGCGCGGCCGTAAAGAATGCCGGCAGTCGGGAAATCGGGCCCATGCACGTGCTTCAGCACCTCAAGCAGCCCGCCCTTGGGATTCTTCACCAGCGCGATTGTTGCGTTCAGCACCTCGGTCAAATTGTGCGGCGGAATGTTGGTCGCCATGCCGACTGCAATGCCATTGGATCCGTTCACGATCAGCGTCGGAATGCGCGTCGGCAGTACCGACGGCTCGTCCGTGGTCTCGTCGAAGTTGGGAACCATATCCACGGTTTCCATTTCGATGTCGGCCATCATCTCTTCAGCAATGCGCTCCATGCGGCACTCGGTATACCGGTAAGCCGCCGGCGGATCGCCATCAACCGAACCGAAGTTGCCTTGGCCATCGACCAGCGGGTAGCGCAACGACCACGGCTGCGCCATGCGCACCAACGCGTCGTACACCGACGAATCTCCGTGCGGATGGTATTTCTTCAAACACTCGCCCACCACGCCGGCGCATTTTGAGTATTTCTTGTTGTGCTGCATTCCCTCACGGTCCATCGCCGTAAGGATGCGCCGATGCACGGGCTTCAATCCATCGCGAGCGTCAGGCAGCGCGCGCCCGATGATCACCGACATCGAGTAGTCGAGATAGGAGCGGCGCATCTCCTCTTCGATGTTGATGGGAATGAGATTCGTGCCGCCGGGAGGGTTCGCTCCGTCGAGAGGAAGCTGAGGATTCTGATCGTCTGCCATAGTTTTTTTGAGGGCTCGCAGGAAGGCGGCAAAAAGTCCGGAAAAAGCGGGGCCGGGTCCGCAGCTCTTACCTTCTATTTTAGAGGCTCGAGGGCCCTTTTAGCAAGGTTCGGAGATGGAAATAACCCCTTATTTTGGTTTGCTTTATGAAGATTCCATGCCGGCCCGTCTTACGCTTGCCGTTCCGCGTCTGTTCGGCCCTTTTTTTGCACCGGAAAAGCCCATTCGCAAATCCCGTCGCTAGCCCCCTGCGTCTGAAGCTCGCATCAAAAGCGCCCTGTCATCCTGAGCGAAGTTTGGCGCGCATCAGGTTACAAAGTGGTGCGCGCCGGAGGCGCAATGGTTGTTAGCCCCGCGCTTCAGCGTGGGGGCGAGGAGTGAAAAAAGACCACGAGCCCCGTAGGGGCGGTGCAAAAGCACGCGCGAAACGCTCGGACACTCTTGATGCGATTACTCTGCATGGGGAGGACGAAAGGCTAGATCACCCCCGCCAAACTCAACACGCACAGCACCGCCTGCAGCGCCGACAATCGCTCCCGCCGCGCCCAGCGCCCAGCGGCCTCGCGGCCCATCGTACGCATCCGCAAACACGCCGCCCACAAACGTGATTAGAAACGGCTGCGCCCAGAGCCACGGGCTTCCCGGAGAGCTCGTCATCACGAGCACCATCAAAACCATGGCGCAGAGCAACGGAGTTGTGTTGCCGAAGTAGCGCGATTTGCGCGCGCCAAGGTACAACACCGCTGCGGCGCACGCGGCAATCGTGATGCCGCTATTGGCGAGCGAGCCAAAGAAACGCCGGGCCGGATCCAGCGAGACCCACAGGAATCCTGCCCCCGAGCGGAAGACATAGCTGTACGGCGTCGGGCGAGAATCCGTAGCAGGCAAAGACCACCACCAGCGCACCCACCGCAGCAACCAGCACCACGGGCAAAATCTGGCTCCTATGCCCCTCGGCCACCCAAAGCATGGCCGCCAGGCCGAGCAGCGCGGCCAGCGGCAGCGCCACGATATGCGCAGCCGCCGCAACGCCAAAAATCACTGTAAGCAGAACGATCCGACGGGCGCCACTTGCGCCGCGGGCCCTGCATGGCATGGGCAACGCCAATGCAGGTATACACGCCGCCGAAGAGGCCCAGCGCAGCCAGCACCTCGGGATTTGGCGTGACGCAAGCCCGCAGCACCGCGGGCGAAAAGCAATAGAGCGCCAGCGCCGTATAGCCGCCCAGATTGCCGTAGAGCCGTCGCGTGACCCACCAGATGCATCCGCCCAGCAGGAAGCCGGCAAAGAGAAATGGCAGCCGCAGCAGCAGCAGGATGTGCGTCATTTGATGGCGCAGCTCCCACGTGCTCAGCTCGCCGCCTCTCCTGCACCACGCGATTCTCCGGCTTGCGCAGCCGGTCGAGCCCGCGCTCGGCCAGAAGATTCAGCGTGAGCGGAAGCCCGGCCAGCCGGTACGCCAGAATGCCGTCGTGAATGTTGCCGCAGGAGGTGTAGTAGCCCGCCAGGGGCGAAGGCTTTTCCCAGGTTTCGCGTCCGCAGCGCGCGTACTGGTAATCGATGTCTGTCAATGTCTGGCGGCTGATGAGCCAGAATCCCTGCACGAGAAAGACGGCCAGCATTCCCGCCGCGATCCGTTGCGGCAGATTGAATTGAAATCGTCGAAGGGCTTGAAACCGTTGCGTCATTCGTATCGAGCAGACGTTAACAGTCTAAACGGAGGTGCCGGGAGACGCGGGCATCCTCCTGACGTCCGCAATGTCGTTTGCAACTGAAACCAGTGCTATGCTTGACTTAAGTCTTCCATGAGCACCGTCTACACGATCGGCCATTCAGCGCACACCTGGGAAGAGTTTGCCGGGCTTCTGGGGGGCCATCAAGTCGATGTGATCGTGGATTCGCGGTCCGCGCCATATTCCCGCTTCGCCCCTCAATTCGACCGTGAAGTCATGCAGAGAAAACTTATCGAGAGCGGGATCAAGTACATTTTTCTCGGCGGTGAACTCGGTGGCCGCCCCGCCGATCCGGCGTATTACGACAAAAACGGGCATGTGCTTTACGGCCGCATGAAGTCCGACCCGGCATTTCAGATGGGCATAGAGCGGTTGGAGCGCGGGATCGCCTCTTTTCGGGTGGCTCTCGTGTGCGGCGAGGAAGATCCTGCGCATTGTCATCGCCGTCTGCTGGTGGGGCGCGTCCTGGCCGAGCACGGCCACGAACTGCTTCACATCCGCGCCGATGGCCGCCTGCAAACGGACGCGCAGGTGACCGCCGAGTCCGGCAAGCCTCTGGAGAGTGGGCAACCTGCCCTGTTTGCCGAGTTGGACGAGGACCAATGGAGATCTACAGCATCGGTTTCACGAAAAAAAGTGCCGGCGAGTTCTTTGGCGCACTGAAAGCTGCCGGCATCGAGCGCCTGCTCGATGTGCGGTTGAATAACACGTCGCAACTTGCGGGCTTCGCAAAACAATCCGATCTCAAATACTTTCTTGAGGAGCTCTGTGGCGCTGCGTATGAGCGTGAACCTCTTCTCGCGCCTACACAAGAGATGCTCGACGCACTTAAAAAACAAAAGGGGAGCTGGGAAACCTATACGGGGGCCTATCTTGCGTTGATTCAGTCGCGACGGGTCGAGTCGGCCATCTCTGAGGAAAGCTTCAAAAGAAGGACCGTCTTACTGTGCAGCGAAGCGACCGCCGAGCATTGCCACCGCAGACTGGCGCTCGAATATTTGCAGCAACACTGGAACGATGTAGTCATTCATCATCTCTAGATCTGAGTTCCGGAGGTACGTCAGCTCTATGAGCGTTGACCGGATTCTCTGTCTTGCGAACTCATATAAACACGACCACCGATGTGTTGCCGGGATCGATCTCGTGACCAAGCGATGGGTCCGGCTTGTCGGCAGAAAGGTCGCAGGTTGTCTCACCATAGCGGAAACCTGCTATGCAGATGGGAAACAGGCTACAATCTTGGATGTATTCGAGGCCGAACTCGGTGAGAATTGCGGCACGAACTGCCATCCCGAGGACGTGTATGTGGCCGGCAGACCCTGGCGTCTCATCCATCACATGAATGAACAGCGCGGCTTACAGTGTCTTTCAGAACATATCAGCAAGAGACCGTCTGTCTTGCAGGGATACACCGACAACGTCTCGGCAGCGAGGGTCATCGAAGTCGCGAGAGAAAGGTCGCTTGAGCTAATTGAGCCGACAGATCTGTGGTGGTGGATTCGCGAGAGCAAAGATAGACGAAAGAACCGCGCCGTCTTTCGCGTTAGTCGCGAGAGCCGCGTCCGCTACGACCTTTCTGTGACTGATCCGCCCTGGCTCGATCAGCTCAATCTCTTACCCGCTGGTATCTATCCCCACGCCTTTTTTTTCAGGAATAAACTGCCCAGGACCCTGCTTACCGTCAGCCTCAGCGAACCGTTCGAAAACTTTCATTACAAGCTGGTGGCGGGAGTCGTCAATCTGCACGCCTAAACGGGATCGCCGCCTCGCGATATGGCTTTTCCGCCCGCGCAAAAAGAAAGCCGCCCTGCAGGGCGGCTTTTAGTCAAGTGAAGCAAACTTAGTTGAAGATGGCGCCGACCGTGTCGTTGCTGGAGAGGCTGACCACACAATAGTTGGGTCCGGCCGCAGTCCAATACACCGGACCCGGCAGAGGCGTGCCGCTTGCATTGCTCGGCGTGCAGTTATAAGACCATCCACCGAAGGCGACTCCCGATTGAGCGGGCGCGGTGAGGACAACGGAGGTGCCGGCCGGATAGGTTGCCGTGCAGACCGAGCCGCCCGAGTTCCCGTTCCCGCCCCAGCCTGGACCGCAATGGATCACGTTCGGCGTACTCGTGGCGGAGGGCGCCGTCACCAGCCAGTTGGTGGTGTTCAGGCCTTCGTTATAGACCGTCAGAGTCTCGAGAAGCGTGGCAACCGGAGCCTCACCCGGGTAGCATGAGCCCGGCGTTTGCGAGCCAACAACAGGAAGAACCTCGGGGCAACTGAACGTTGCCGTCGCGGTCTGGATTGTGCCGTCGGTACTTGTTGTTTCCGCAATGATTACGTTGTTGATCCCGCTTCCGTAAGCAGTAACCAGCCCCGCGCTGGCCCCGGGATTTCCCCCCGCATTGGTGTCGACGGGGAATATCTCCGGCTCGGAAGAGATCCAGGTCGTACTGGGAGAGTTCGTCACATCCCGAACATAGGGAGCAGTCGAGTAAGTCGCTACCGCAAGATACTGTCCAGTCAACTGGAAGTCGTTCACCGAGATCGAACTGGGAATGATGGTGAGCGAAAGAATGGGCTCGGGCGCAGGCGTCGTTGTCGCGCTGACCCCCGCCGTAGCGGTAACGATAGAGTTGTCGGGATTCTTCAGCTTAACCGTAACCGTAGTTGATCCCGCGGCCACGCCGGTCACCACTCCATTGCCCGTCGTCAGTCCTGAAGTGACCGTCGCGAACGTTGGAATACTCGACGTCCAGGTTGTCTGCGCCGAATTGGTTACATCCTGCTCAAGGCCGGTGCTTCCCAGCGTGCCCAGTGCAATCAACTGCGCCGTTTGTCCAGAGGCTGAAACTGACTCGGCGTTTGGAACGATCGTTACCGACGTGTACTGCTCTGTCGATCCCTGACTCACCGTGAAGGACGCCGTGCCTGTGAGGGTGCTTCCCCCGCTGCTATAGAGAGCAACAACCGTCACTTGGCCCGCGGTCAGCGCCGTTGCCAGGCCCGTACTGGCGCCGACAGTGGCAATCTGTGTGCTGCTCGTAGACCAGGCGACCTGGTTGGTCAGATTCACCGTTGCGCCCGTGGATGTGGTTCCAATCGCGAGGAATTGAGTGGTTTCGCCGGGTATCGCCACTGACTGCTGACCGGGGATGATTGACAGCGAGGCCACCGAGCCGCTGGCGCCGCCCGTGCCTGTCGATGCCGTCACCGTCACAGCCGAACTCGCGGTGATGGTTCCCGTATAGCCGTTTATGCTCGCCGTGATCGTCGTGCTCCCGGCGGTAAGCGCCGTCACCAGGCCCGTGGAATTGACGCTTGCCACCGCGGGAGTGCTTGAAGTCCATATCGCCGTGTCGGTGACATTCGACGTTGTCGAAGGATGATTGCTTCCGTGGCCCGTCGTTCCGGTAGCCGTGAGCTGAAGCGTTTGACCCGCTGAAAGTGACTGTGATGTGGGAGTAACCGCGAGGGAGTCCACCTCAGAATTCGTGCAGCCGGCAATGGGCAGGACAAGAGCAATCAGGAGGAGTGCCCAACGTGAAATGCGATCATGCATGTTTGATCTCCGGAATCTTCAGCCGGTTTTGAATTCAATCCAACGGCGTCATGGCAGACTCTCGCCAGCCTCTACGCCATCCAATATATGTCACGTAAACGCAACTCCTTATTGCACAAAGGTGTTACTTTCGGTTTTCGCACCAAGACAGTCAATAAGTCCTTTGACGCTGCTTCAACCAGACGTGACGGACGTAATAGGCGACCTGTTTTCAGGCACAAAAAACCGGCCGCATGCAGGGAGTTGAAGCCCCTCGGCACGCAGCCCGTCGATCGAAGTTTATGAGGTTGATGAAAAACCCGCAGCCTTGAAAGGGCACGGATTTATCCGCGCCGCAAGTCCAGCAATCTCAGGATGGCTTTAGCCCCTGCGGGATAGTTTCATGCCTTGTCAGCAGTCTGAGTCATTGGGGTCGTTCGAATGAGGCGCCAGATTCCCATCGCGCGACGAGCTCCATCAGGCCGCGCAGCACGCGGCGTCAAAGGATGCGGATTTCCCCTTCGCCGGCCTGAACAGACACGTTGTGCCCACCGCCGTTGATCCTGCCCGCAAGATGACGCGGATCGGAACCGTTCGTGCTCTCAACCCGCAGTTCGCTGCGCACAAGGCCGGCGTCGGCCCGGGCGTCGATCGTACACGCTGCGTTCCCGAGCGTGAGCTCAACGTCTCCCTTTCCCGTCTGTACCGCCCAGTCGCCCGCAGGTACGCCAGAAATCTTAATGCTTCCGGCGTCCGTCGCCGCGCGTAGCGCGCCATGCAAATTCCGCAGCTCCAGGTTGCCTGACCCTGTTACCGCATTTACCTCGCCTTGTCCGCTCTGCTCCACTTCGATGTCGCCTTCTTTGGATCTGACATCGATACTCCCCCCGAGCCCAATGGCGTGAACGTTTCCCGAGCCGGTGTTCAACCGCACCCTCAACCCAACTCCCTCGTCGAAGATATCGCCGATGCCGGAGCTGGCCTGAATGATGCTGTCCGCCGGAGCTTCGATCTCGTAATCGATGATGACGTGCGCCAACTCCACCGTGCTGCCGATGCGGATGATGCTTCGATCCTGCTGTATCGGAGGGTCGGCCGCAATGTCGCGAAGCCGGTCGTCGGTCGGACGCCAGTCATTCGCCTTCACGTGGCCGGTAATGCGCAACCAGCCTGCCGGGCCGCGGATGATCTGAATGTTTCCGGCGCCCGACACGATCGTCAGATCCAGCCGGTCCGGCACACTGATTGTCCTGGTAAAACTCTGCTCCTTCGCGTGCGCGCCAGGCGGAGCAAGCCCAATCACTGCAAGTGCCAAAAACACGAGAACCGAAATGCGCTTGATCATCAGGAACCTCAACGCTAATGTGCACCCACGTTCCCAGTGCACGAATGTGGCAGCATGTGGCAAATTGGCCGTCCATCCCGGAACCTTCGCTCCGGGATGGACGGCCATCGTTTTCACACTTTCGTGATGGTTATCTTGCATGGTGATTAGAAACGAACCATAACCGCCAGAATGGTGGACGTCTGGTTCGTGCGCAGGTCCGGCCACCAGATGTTACTCAAGCTCGCGGGAGAAAGAATATTGTTGCTAGGCGACCCCACGAAAGTTACAGTACCGCCGCAGTTCGAAATCGCCTGCTGCAATCCCGGGCCGCCCGAGGAGGTCACGTAGCCCACACCCGAGTCGTTCAGCCCAGCCGGACTGCTTCCCGAGCAGATGTAGTCAGACGGATTGCCCACGTTCTGGTGAACGTCTCCGTTGCCTGGCGCATAGGGCGTGATGCCCCCGCGACCAGTCCAGTACGGCACATTGGAGTAGCGATAACTTTCCTCAAGCCGGAAGGTGATGAACTGCCTCGGCATGTAATCCAATGTGATGGTTCCGTCACGCATCTGCGCCTGGTCGCCGGCATTCTCCGTGAAGTACGGGGAACCCGTCGACGCCGTGGCGCCGTTGATCGGCGGCAGCAGCGTCAGGTAGCGGCCGGGGTTGCTCATCTGGCCGCCGCCGAGCGTCACCGCGAAAACATCCTTGTTGAACCAGAAGCGCAGGTAGTCCATCCAGCCTTCGAATTCCTGTTTAGGCTCGCCGTTCTTGAAGTTGTGGCAGTTCACGCCGCCGTTGTAAGTTGAAACACCGTTGCCCTTTTCCGGAGAGGCGCCGCCCTTCGCCAGCGTCCCGCCCGTCTCCGCGAACGATGAAGGCCCGCCGCCCATTTCGCAACCAAGGTCGCCAGTAACGGTGAAAGCTATCTTGTCCAGCATGTTCTTGGGTTTGTCATAGAACTTGATCTGCGCCGAGTAGTCGGCGTGGATGCGCGTGCGCCCCGGGAACCCGGCGTCGTCCTGGCCAACGCCGTAGTTATTCCACACGAAGTCGAGGTACGGCTTGGGACGATACAGAATCTGGCCGCCCAGTCCGGGCTTGCTGTTATAGCGCCCATAAGTCTGCCATCCGTTGATGAACCACGGCTCAATCTTCAGCTTCTCCGTCGGCCAGTACTGGACTCGGAGCCCCGTTGAAGAACCAAGGCGTGTTAGACGATACATACGAAGGCTGATAAGTCCAGTTATCGAAGTTGTAATAACTGAACAGGCCGATGTAAGAGACGAAGATACCGGCGTCCGCGTTGAGCCCATGGCCCACATCCCAGTGATAGCCGCCCCACGCCTCGGAAACGTACCGGTAGGCATTATTGAGCTGCCATTGACCACGACTATAACTTGCATCGTTGCGTATGGTGGTCGTCGCGAACTCACCAAACATCGTCAAGATGCGGCCACGCACGTTCTGTATGCGGAAGTCGCCGCCCACCGAGGCCTGCTCAATCTGGAATTCATCGGAACGGAACATCTCGGTCGACCCGCCCATCGAATCGTCCGAAGGGTGGTTGTAATCGAGAATGTAATTGGTGTCGAAGCGAATCTCCGGTGTGAAGTACTTGGTCGACATCGGCGAATCCGAGTTATGACCGCCTGAGTTCAGCCACGTCCAGTCTCCGGGGAACGGTGCCGACTTGGTTGTCGTCTCCGCGGTAATCTCAGGCGGGGCCGGCGCTGCGGGCGCTGCGGCGGCTTGCATTGACGGGCTGGACGCCACGGGATGGACGGCGGTTTTTAACGCGGCCACATCCTGCTCGTACGCCTTGATCGCTTCAGACGAAACTGCATCCGCATCGTTGCGCGACTTCAGTTCGCCTTTCAGTTCCGTAATCTCGGCGCGCATCTCCTGCATGTCTTTCTTGAGCTCCGCGTTGCTGATCTCGGAGGCATCCGCCGGCTGAGCGCCGTTTGCGGCGGGCGTTGCCCGGTTGGTATCCGTTGAAGTCGCGGCTGAAGTTGCAGAAGGACCCGACGCCGGCTGTGCGCCGGCTGGGGGGTCTATGCGCGCAGTAAGCGCAGGCGCGCCGCCTGGTTGACTCTGCTGCGCGGCCCCGGAAAGAGACAGTAGCGCAAGACAGGCCGCTGCTGTCGCGGGTATGAGCTTGCAATATGTTTTCGTCATGTAGCCTCTCACTTTCGCAATGGGATTTTTTTGCGTTTCAAAGACACACTTGCTGCTTCGAACGTTTTTGGATACACGTCTCCTGCCTGCTGTTTCGCAGTGTGTTGAGGGTTCAGTTGTGGGCATACCTCAGAGAAACTTGCACGCGTAAGGCGCTCTTGCGCTCTACGTTTTCACAGCAATGTTTTCGTGGTGCGGGTTGTGTGCTGGTGTGACTCCAGCGTGAATTCTTTACATGCTGGGGGAATGCGAATCAGGAAAGCATGAAGATGATCTGAATCTGAGTGAAGAATTCATGAGCGACGCGAAATCCTTATAAATCCCTTTCAAATCCTGCGTCCGCAAGGTTTTGCACGCGTTCGCTTTGCTGCGGCCACCGGAACCGACTACACTTCTGCTCAGCATGGCCATCGCCCGCGACAACACTCCGGAACGGCTGGTCAGCGCCGCGCGCGCCGACGAAGAGCAGGGCTTTGAGCTCAAACTGCGCCCCCGCTGGCTGCGCGAGTTCATCGGCCAGTCCAAAGCCAAAGAACAGCTCGCCATCGCTCTCGAAGCCGCCAAATCCCGCGGCGAGGCCCTCGACCACGTCCTGCTCTTCGGCCCTCCCGGCCTGGGCAAAACCACCCTCGCCACCATCATCGCCAACGAGCTCGACGTCGGCTTCCAGCAAACCTCCGGCCCCGCCCTGCAGATTCAGGGCGACCTGACCGCCATCCTCACCAACCTGCGCGAGCGCCAGGTGCTCTTCCTCGACGAAATTCACCGCATGCAGCCGGTGCTCGAAGAAAAGCTCTACACCGCGCTCGAGGACTACAAGCTCGACATCATCATCGGCCAGGGCCCGGCCGCGCGCACCCACGTGATGGAGATTCGGCCCTTCACCTTCATCGGCGCCACCACGCGCCCCGGCCTGCTCTCCTCGCCCCTGCGCTCGCGCTTCGGCATTCTGCTGCGCCTGGAGTTCTACACCGAAGACGAACTGCGCTTCATCGTCACGCGCTCCGCCGAGGTGATGCAGATTCCCATCGACCAGGACGGCGCGGCAGAGATCGCCCTGCGCTCCCGCGGCACGCCGCGCATCGCCAACCGCCTGCTGCGCCGCGTGCGCGACTACGCCCAGGTGCGCGGCACCGGCGTCATCGACCGCCCCACGGCCAACGCCGCCCTCACCATGCTTGAAGTCGACGCCCACGGCTTCGACGAGATCGACCGCCGCCTGCTGCTCACCATCATCCAGAAATACGACGGCGGCCCGGTCGGCCTGGGCACGCTGGCCGCAACGCTCGCCGAGGAGGAAGACGCGCTCGAAGAGGTCTACGAACCATTCCTCATCCAGATCGGATTTCTCGACCGCACGCCGCGCGGCCGCGTCGCCACGCGCCTCGCCTACGAGCACTTCGGCATAGCAACCCCCGGCCGCCAGACAGGATTGTTTTAGTAGAAAGCGAACCTTCCCGTGCCCCATCCTTTCGCCAGGTTTTTGGGCGAAAGGGTGGGATAACACGAGCTCAATCGGTACGAATTCCTATGATCAGGAACATAGATCGGTCGCACTAACACCGCTAACCCCGCTAGCTCCGCTAACCCCCCTTAGGAGAAAAACCATGGCCCTCACCGAATCCACCATGCTCGACCTCGGAACCATCGCTCCCGACTTCGCGCTCACCGACGCCGTCACCGGCAAGATCATTCACCGCGACGACTTCCGCGGACAAAAGGCGCTGCTCGTCATCTTCATCTGCGCCCACTGCCCCTACGTCAAGCACATCGAAAAATCTTTGGGCCAGCTCGGCGCCGATTACGCTGGAAAACCGCTCGGCATCGTCGCCATCAGTTCCAACAACGCCAACACACATCCCGCCGACAGCCCCGCCGGCCTCAAGCAGCAGGCCGAAACCAACGGCTTCGACTTTCCCTATCTCTATGACGAGTCGCAAGCCGTAGCGCACGCCTACAAAGCCGCCTGCACGCCCGATACTTTTCTCTTCGACGCGAACTTCCGGCTCGTCTATCGCGGCCAGTTCGACGCCAGCCGCCCCGGCAACGGCATCCCCGTCACCGGCAAAGACCTGCGCGCTGCCATCGACCTCGTGCTCGCCGGCAAACCCATTCCCGCCGAACAGAAGCCCTCCATCGGCTGCAACATCAAATGGAAAGCTCAGTAGAAAAACGTACCGCCGGTCTCCCGACCGGGGTCCCCGGCGAGGGGTCTTTGCTCGCTGGGGTGGCGGACCGGCTGTCGTGCGGGCGTCCACGCCCGCGCATGGCCGCTGGCGGCGTTATCGACAACCATAGGGAGTGTCCGGCCGAACGCGCCGTAGGCGCAGCGATTGTTAGCCCCGCGCTTCAGCGTGGGGTCAGCGAATCGAAGAAATTTGCTCCGGAGTCCCGTAGGGACGGCGCAAGGACATTTTCACTCCCAGGAATCGATCGTTTGTTCTGCGATCCGCGTGAACTCCGCAAGGTCCGCCCACCCCGGCGTTCTCACGCCCCCACCGGCGCCGGCGCCAGCCCCGCCAGCAATTCGCGAATCTCCAGCAGAACCTCGTCGGACCGCGCCGCCTTCAACGGCAGTTTGAGCAACCCCTGCGGCGTAAACTGCGCGCCGCGTTTCGCGTTGCGCGCCACCAGCTTCATCAAATGCGTGGGATCAACCGAGGCATTCTCGGTGAAACGAATCTGCAACTCGCCGCGCTTGCGATCGATCTGCGCCACGCCCATGCGCTCGCACTCCAGCCGCAGCTGCGCCGCTTCCAGCAGAAACACGGTGGGGTCGGGCAGCGAGCCGTAGCGGTCTTCCATCTCGGCGCGAATCTCGCTGATCGCAGCTTCGCTGGTCGCGCCCGCCACTTTCTTGTAAATCCGCAGGCGCTGGTTTTCCTCTGCCACGTAGCTCTCGTCGATGCGCAAGGCAATGCCCAAATTAAGCTGCGTGGCCGGCCGCTCTTCCGAGCCCTCGCCCTTGAGCTCTTTCACCGCAGCCTCCAGCATCGTCGTGTACATCTCGAATCCCACCGCCTCGATGTGCCCGCTCTGCTCGCCGCCCAGCATGTTCCCCGCGCCACGCAGCTCCAGGTCGAGCGCCGCAATCTTGAATCCCGCGCCCAGGTCCGAAAACTCCTTCAGCGCCGCCAGCCGCCGCCGCGCAATCTCCGTCAATTCGTTCTCCGGCGGGATCAGAAGATACGCGTAAGCGCGCCGATTCGACCGCCCCACGCGCCCCCGCAACTGGTAAAGCTCGCTCAGCCCATGCCGCTCCGCGCGGTTGATCAAGATCGTGTTCGCCAGCGGAATGTCGAGCCCATTTTCGATGATCGTCGTCGCCACCAGCACGTCGTATTCGTGGCGCATAAACGCCAGCATCACCTTTTCGAGTTCGCTCTCGGGCATCTGCCCGTGCGCCACGGCCACGCGCGCCGCCGGCACCAGCTCCTGGATCTGCGCAAGGCAATTTCGTAGATCGACTCCACGCGATTGTGCACGAAGAACACCTGCCCGCCGCGCTCCAGCTCCACCTCAACCGCCGAGCGCATGATCTTCTCGTCGAACTTCGCCACCACCGTTTGAATCGCCATGCGGTCCTTCGGCGGCGTTTCAATCACGCTCATATCGCGCAGCCCCACCAGCGACATGTGCAGCGTGCGCGGAATCGGCGTCGCGCTCATGGCCAGCACATCGATCTCCTTGCGCATCTGCTTCAGCCGCTCCTTGTGCCGCACGCCGAAGCGCTGCTCTTCGTCCACAACCAGCAAGCCCAAGATCCTGAAACTTGATGTCCTTCGAAAGCAGCCGGTGCGTGCCGATCAGAATGTCCACCTTGCCCGGTCGCCACGCGCTCCACAATGTCCTTCTGCTCCTTCGCCGTGCGAAAGCGCGAGATCATCTCCACGTGAATGGGGAACTGCGCGAACCGCTGCTTGAAGGTCTCGAAATGCTGGAAGCTCAGAATCGTCGTCGGCGTCAGCACCGCCACCTGCTTGCCGTCCTGCACCGCCTTGAACGCCGCGCGCATCGCCACTTCCGTTTTGCCGTAGCCCACATCGCCGCACAGCAGCCGGTCCATCGGCGTCGTCGATTCCATGTCGTACTTGATCGGCGCGAATCGCCGCCATCTGGTCGTCGGTCTCGTTGTAATCGAACGCGTCTTCAAACTCGCGCTGGAATTCGTTGTCCTTCGAGAACGCCGTGCCCTCCGCGGTCTTCCGCTCGGCGTAAAGCTTCAGCAGCTCGCCGGCCATGTCCTGCATGGCCTTGCGCACGCGCGCCTTGGTCTTTGCTCCACTGCTGCGAGCCCAGCCTGTTCAGCACCGGCGCAGGCCCCGTGTCGGTCGAGCGGTACTTCTGAATCAGATCCAGCCGCGTCAGCGGAACATACAGCTTGCGCCTCTCGGCGAACTCCAGAATCATGAACTCCACCGAAAGCCCGTCCTGCACAATCTCCTTCAGCCCCTGGTACTGCGCGATGCCGTGCTCCACGTGCACCACATAATCGCCGACCGCCAGGTCGCGAAAGTCCGAAACAAACGCCGCCGTCTTCGATCGCTTCGGCTCCGGCCGCGCCGCCACATCCGCCTCGTCGGACAGATCATTCGCCCCGAAAACAATCAGGTTCGCATTCCGCGAACGCTCACGCCTGCCGCCAGCGGCGAGCGCACAATCACCGGCACGCGCAAATCGCCCGCCAGGTAGCTCGCCTCGTCGAGCATGGTTTCGCCCGGCCGTTGCGCGCGGCTGCCCAGCCGGTAGGGAACCTCGTACTCGCGCAGCACCGTCGCCAGCCGTTCCACGTCGCCCTGGTGCGGCGCGGCCAGCACGATGCGCGTCTCCGTCTTCATCAGATTCTTCAGTTGCTCGGTCAGCGCCGGAATCGATCCGTGAAACCGCAGCGTGGGCCGCGTCGGCAGCTCGATTTCGCCCAGCGTCGCGTCCTCTTCCAGCACATCCACCGCGCCCAGTTGATCCAGATCGAGGCCCATGTGCGCTTCGAGCGAAGCCCGCAACACCTCCGGCCGCAAATAAATGTCCTCCGGCCGCATCAGCGATCCGATCCCCGACCGCTCATGCCGCTGCTCCACCTTGTTCCACCAGCGATCGATCTGGTTGTTCACCATCGCCGGCTCATCCACAATCAGCACGCTGCGCGGCACCAGCTTCAGCAGCGATCGCTCCGCGCCCGCCACCGGAGTAAAAAATTCCCATCCCGGAAACACGCTCACGCCGCCGGCCGCCGCAGCCTCCATCGCCATCTCTTCGTCTTCAGTTTCGACGCGCTGCCGGCTCAGCCGTGCATTCACCGCCGCCAGCAGCCGCTCCGTCACCGGCGTCTCCGTCAGCGGCAGCAGTTGCGTCTCATCCAGTCCCGATTGCGAGCGCTGCGTCTCGGGATCGAATTTGCGGATCGTCTCAATCTCGTCGCCAAAAAACTCGATGCGCACCGGCCGGTCGGCCTCCGGCGAATACACATCCAGAATTCCGCCGCGCCGCGTGAACTGCCCCGGCATCTCGACGATATCCATTTGCGTGTAGCCCACGCTCGCCAGGTGCGCAGTCAGCGTCTCAATGTCAATCTCTTCGCCGCGCTTGAGCGTCACCGCCAGCCCCGCATAGTACTCGAGGTCGAAGAGCTTCAGTGCCGCCGCTTCCACCGGCGCGATCAATATATCCACGGCCCCGGTCGCCAGCTTCCACAACGCCGCCGCGCGCTGCTCCTGCACGTCCGGGTGCGGCGAAAGATTTTCAAAAGGCAGTACATCGTGTGCGGGAAAGCGCACCACCCTCGCCGGATCCACAGCGCCCGTCAGCTCGCAGCCCGCCTTGAGCAGCGGTTCCAGCGCCTCGGCAGCCTTGTTGTCGGCCACCACCACGATCACCGGCCGCTTGGCGGCCTGCGCCATCAGCGGCAGGTAGAGGGCTCGCGCTGTCGAGGTCAATCCGGACACACGCCGCCGGCCCGCACCCAGGCTCAGGTGCCTGCGAACGCGCTCAAATCCCGGGGCCTGCTCCAGCTCCGCGAACATCTCGCGGACGAACGGGAGAATCATCTCCCTCTAGTTTATCAATGGAGGCATGAATGAGTTTTCTGCGCAGTGGGTCAGTTTGAAGCCGTCATGTCAGAGCCCAACTTCACAGCTTGCGGAAAAGCTCGATGGCTTGAAAGGGCACAACGTCGCTGCTCGCTGAAAAATGCGTCGTAGAACACGAAGTGTCAGCGCACGACTTCAGTCGTGCCGAAGCCGGAACAAAACGAGAGAGGGCTTTAGCCCCTGGGAGACGCCTTTTCAAATTGACCCGCGAATTTGTTTTCGGACCGGGCTATTTTATTCAGTCGCAAGCCAGATCGCGCTGGCCTTCGTCAAGGCCCGCACTCTCGAATCAATCGATCCGCGGCGTGCCCTGGCGCAGCACTAGGCCGGTCACGCCGAAAACCGAGATCAGCGTCAACGCAATCAGGAAATAAAACGCCATGGGATGCATCCAGCCGGGAGAATAAGTCAGATCCTGTCCCACCCACAGCAGCAGGACGGTCGCGATCGCCGCAAATTGGCCCGCGATCACCAGAAATGTGTGTCCCAGAGCGCGCCGCTTATCCAGCGCCTCCACCTGGTCGGGATTCAGATTGCGCTCTTCCAGGGGAAGAAGGGAATTTGCCATGGAGTTTTCTCCTTACAGGAAGCGACCGGACTTGCCTCGCAGGGGACCTCCGGGCCCGGCCTTCCTGTCTACAATTCAACCACAAACCGCCCACCCCGCGCCACCGCCGAAACGCCGCGCTGCGGAGCCACCCGAATGCGCAGCAGGATCGGGTGCAGCATCTCAAGGTGAAAATCTCCTTTTGAAAGGGCACGACTCCACAGCTTGCTGAAAAACTCTTCAAGGACAGCGAGAAGTGTCAGGGCACGACTTTAGTCGTGCCGCAAGTGCTGCAAAATTAATGTGGGCTTTAGCCCCTGCGGGATGCACTTCGCGATCTTCGCATGGCTTTCGGACTTTTTCAGCAAGCTATTTAGTCGTGTCATCAAGGGCGCGTAAACAACCGGGCTTTAGCCCCTGAGGGGCATCTTTCAACCGGCTTCATGCGTTGATACAGCCAGCTTCAGTCCATCAAAAACGCCAGCGACTGCAGCGTCGTAATCTCGAATGGCTTGCGGCACCGCACGTTGGCGCACGTCAGCTTGTCGTCGCGCCGCACCATATACGATTGCGCCTTCGCGAAACGCGCGCGGTCGCGCTCGTCTGCGCCGCGCGGAACCTGCTGCCGCTTCCGCCGCACGATCCACGTCACTTTATACTCGGCCGCCTGCCCGCACTTGGGGCAATTCAAATTGTGCGTGCGCTGCTCGGTCGTCTCGTTGAAAAATTCCCGCTCATCCATTCCTGTATAAACCTCCGCTTCTTCACCCCAGCGACGAAGACCTGCCGCCGCGGCCCCGCTTCGCCAACCCGCCGCCGCCGCGGCCTGTCACTCGAGTCAAGAGTCGAGTCAGGACTCAAACCAGGACTCGACTCAGGCACTTCCGCCGTTGCCGAATCTACTCCATACTCGTTCTTGCCATGGCGAAACGCAAGCCATCCAGTTTTTCCGCAGCAAAAGCCGTCAAGGCCAACGCCCGCGAGCGCGTCGGCCAGCCCAAGCCCTCCCGCGTCTTGCCGGCCGCGCCCCGTACCGGCCGCCAGGCCAAGCACAAGCCCAAACTCCAAGATTTGCTCCGCGAAGAGCATTAGTCCCCGCCGCCCGCTCTCAAATAATGCTTGCCCTCAGAGCCGAATTGCTGATAGCTCTAGGCTGTGAACTGATAACTGAGAACTTAAGAACTGACACCTGAAACCCCGGAGCTGTCTTATGGCAAAAGCAGTCGGCATCGGCGGCATATTCCTCAAAGCGCGCGACCCCAAAGCGCTCGCCCAGTGGTATGCCACGCACTTCAGCATCCCGGACCAGGGCGGCGGATCGCTCGGCTTCGACGGCCCCGAATCGACAGGCATGACCGTCTTCGCCCACTTCCCGATGGACACCAAATATTTTGGCGAAGGCGCGCAACCGGCCATGGTCAACTTCCGCGTCGACGATCTCGACGCTCTCCTCGCCCAGTTGGCCGAAGCCACCGTGCGCATCGATCCCAAGCGCGACGACGCCCCCTACGGCAAATTCGCGTGGATCTGGGATCCCGAAGGCAACCGCGTCGAGCTCTGGCAGCCCCCGCCCCCGGAGTAATGGGCGAGACGAACCCACACCGAGGTCAGAGTTCTGTAAGACACGTAAGACGCGGCCGGTAACGGCCGCGTCTTACATGTCTTACGCCGTCAAACCCGTGTCTTACGCCCGTAAGACACCGTAAAACGCCAACCCCGCGCCCACAATCCCGCTCCGAATCCCGGGCGCGCACGCAATCGCGCATCCCCCGCGCCCGTCACCAAATCTCTCGCCGCTCAGCTCTTCTCGATCGTCAGCCCCGCTCGCTCCGCAATCTCCCGCGCCACGCGCTTCGAGCGAAAGAATGAGTTCGTCGAGTAGCTCACCCAGCTCCCGTCCTTAGCAGTAATGGTGTACTGCCATATCTTGCCCAAGCGCTTCTGCTGCACCGAGGCCAACTGATCCCACGCCACGAACATGTCAATCGGCTTCTTCTTCGTTCCCAGAGTGACCTCCACGCCACGCGCATCCAGCTTCACATTGGCGCGGAGTATCCTGGCGGCCCACTGCCATGCCCACGGAAGCATCATGCTGAACAAGAACCCGCCGACGATCCACTGCGCCGCGGCCAACGCGGCCCTGAAAGTGATCGCGTTCAGGGGAAACAGCAACGAGCCGCCCTCCAGCACCATGCATATCCCCATAGGCACGGCCACAATGCCGCAGCCCATCATCATCCAGCAGACGAGCCTGCTGTTGTGCATTACCAAAGGCCTGGCGCGGTGCGCGGCCATCTCTGCGGATATGCCTGCAGCCACTCCCGCAACCGCTCCAGTCTCGCCTGGTTGTATCTGGCCTGGTTGGGTCTGGCCTGGCTCGGGGAACTCGCTTGTCGTCATCGTCTGGCCTCCTCGGCGCCCGCCCCGCCTTTTGAACTCATGCGCGGTTGGGGGAAAAGCAAAGTGGCACTGCTGGAAACATAAAAAGCCAGAACCGAACGCACGCTGTTACGGGTCTAGAGGCAGCATACAGCAAGGCAAACTCCTGTCCCTAACCCCAATTCATAACTACCGTCCCTAACTCTCATCCCTAACTCCCCTTTTCTAACTTCCCGCCCCTAACTTCCGGCCTCTAACTTCGAGCGTATAACTTTCCGTTTCTAACTTCCCATCGCAGGATAGGGCCCTGAAAAACACCGGTCCTGCGCGCAACGCCATCCGCTTACCCCGCACCCACCAGCTTCAGGTAATCCGGCTCATCGGCAATCGTGCGATGGCGAAAGGCGCGCACAACCTTCCGCTCCTTCAGAAAGAACACGCCCGGCATCTGTTCCGCGTCCTCCTTGATCCGGCCGATCCCGTACTTGAAAAGCGCGCCCTTCAGCCAGCCCATCAGAACCGCCGGATGCAGCGAATGCAAATAAGGATTGGTGCGCGACAAGCCAAACGCGGGAACCTGGTAGAGCGTCGCCTCCGGATTGCTGACTCTCTCCACGTCCGAAAGTTTGTAGTAGTCGAAGTAAGGTTTTGCCCTTTCCGGAGAGCCCAGGTGCACAAACACTGGCCGCACACCCTTGGCCTCAATCTGCGCCCGCACCTTAGCCACGCGGTCCAGCGTCTGTGCGCAAAATGCGCATGCAAAGTGCCGAAGAAAAACGAGCAAAACCGGCGACTCGTCCACCAGCTCGAGCAGCGACCGCCCCGTCTCCGTATGAAACTCGCGCAACGATTCTGCGAGATTCGATCGTTCACTGCTCTGGAGCATTCCCGTCACCCATCATCCACCCCAGCGAGAAACGTCGATTATAGACGCAGCGGAGAGGGTGCCCCCCGGTCCGTTCAGATCGTCAAACCACAGATGAGGGCCCCCGGTCCGTCGCCCTCGGCAACCGGGGAAACTCCGGAGCTAAATTGGCAGCAAGCCCGCTTCAGCGGGCGTCAGACGGTAGCCCCAGTCGTAAGACTGGGGACTCGCGAATCCCTAATCGCCCAAAGCCCGCTTCAGCGGGCGACAGAACATCGCGTCAATAAGACCGAAAACAAACCTCTCAAAACTTTCAGATCATTTCGCCCTCCCGGCGATCAATCATTCCATGCTGACTGCATCCCATCTCCGTCCCGCCCCACATCGCCTCCCCTATAACTTGGCAGGCGCGGCGCCGGGGAACCACTCGGTGTGCTGATCGCCTTCACGGCCAAAATATGTCACACGCTTGCCGCGCAGAAAGGTGAAGTAGCATTGCACCCCTGCCTCCATCGCGCGGCGGGTGAAGTCGCGATACGGCTGATTGTTCCGTTGGCTGTCGAGAATGTTGGTCCGAAGCGCGCCAGTATCGAACTCCGCTGCGACCGGCGGTAATTCTTCATAGTTGATCGGCGTTACCACCATGTCGCCATCGGCACTGTAAAAGGTCTTCTTCTGGCCGACGTAATCCACCTGGTAATACTCCACGCCAGCCGTCAGCAATTGGCCAACGAACTCCGGGAACGAGATCTTGCCGGCAAGCGTCTTGCGTGCCGCATCCGTAATAATGGTCGTATTCATATTTCGCCTCTCCCTGTTTCTCCTATCCCTGGATTGCATTTCCAGTTACTTCTCGTGCGGTTATTCCATCCGGTCACGGCCGCGCAAGGATGCATCCCAGCCATTCGCCGTGAGCAATTGCTTGATCGTCGCCAGCAATTCCGTGCGTTGTTTCGGAGCCAGCGTGTTAAAGAATGCCGCGTCGTTCTCATCCGCCATTTGCGCCAGCTGCGGGACCAGCTTCTTGCCCGCGGGTGTTAGGGTTAGCCCGACTGAGCGCCGGTTGTCGCCTTCCGTGCGGTTCACCAGCCCTCTTTGCACCAGCCGTTCCACCATCCGCGAGAGCGTGCTCTTATCCACGCCCACTCGTGCCGCCGCCTCGTTCAACGTCACGCCGCCGCAGTCATAGAGCGTTCGCAGAACTACCCACTGGGGCACGGATATATCCCGTCGCGCCAGCCTTTCCGCAAAGCTGTGCGAAACGAAGTTGGAAAGGCAGCGCAGCCAGTAACCCAGGTGTTCTTCCAGATCGCTCGGAGCCGATTTACTCATGGAGTCACTATAGTTGCAGATACAACAGTTGTCAATACAAATAAACAACGGCAAGACTTTTTGGGCTCTGTCGGGCGGCCCCGGTCCGCTCAGGTTCCTAAACCACAAATGAGGGTGCCCCCGGTCCCTCGCTTTTGGGGACCGGGGAGACTCCAGACCTCAATTGGCAGCAAGCCCGCTTAAGCGGGCGTCAGATGGTAGCCCCAGTCGTAAGACTGGGGTTTGCGGATGCCCCTTCTCCCAAAGCCCGCTTCAGCGGGCGACAGAACACCGCGCCCCCGACCCGCCGAATGACGTATAAGACCGAAAACAAACCTCTCGGAACTTGCAGATCATTACGCCATCCCGGCGCACAATCATTTCATGCTGAACGCATCCACCTCACCCGGAACTCAGGTCTCAGCACAAGATTCGCCGCCGTCCAGACCTCCGTTGACTAGAAAATTAACCATGTTAATTAAGTTGTCATCCAGCCCCTGGATGTTGTGGTCAGTCGTCTTCTACGTGGGCACCCACCGCAACATAAGGTGGTCAGTGCGTCATCGAAAAAATAAAGAGAATTTTTACCACCCATACCCCGGTAGGGTATCAGGAAATTGTTGCTCAAGTGTTTTATTTTCAATGCGATATCCCAGGAATCACGATGAAATCCACTCAACTCCGATGGCCGAATTGCACCATTCGCGTTGCAATCAAGGGGTTTTTCGGCTCAAAATGTCAGGTATGTGACCGGTCCGTACCCCTTATACCCTCCCCCCTCCCCCCCACCCCCCTATTTCTCTTCCGAGATAATCGGAGGAGCAAAACCAGAAAACGGCCCGTGAGACTGTGGAGCGCTCAACCCATTAAGAATGAACGCGTTAGAAATAAGCCCCCGGCCCCCACAGAAACTGAGGAGCCGGCAAGCCACAATAAAATCAGTCACTTACACGTAGCAATCCCGAGCCACACACAGACTGGCGTAAGCAGGTGCAACGCATCGCGTATTCCGGAAGGGCCGTTGGTTTTGAGGGGAAGGTTGGTAGCTGAAAGGGAACGCGCAAACGCGCGCTCTAGTGCTGCACGCTGTACGGTCCCGGCAACACCGGCGTCGCGGACGCTTGTTCGAGCGCGGGATTCGATGCCACTTCCGTCCGTTTGGAGTAGATCCGGAATTCGACCACCAGATTGAGCAGCACTGGAACCGGTTTGCCGTCCTTGATTGCCGGCTCGAAGGTGGCCTTGCGGATGGATTCGACAGCGCTCTCGTCGAGCCCGAAGCCGATGGGCCGCGCCACCGCGATTTCGCCCGGCTTGCCGTCGGCGCCGACCACCACGTGATACTCCGACATTCCGGCCACGCCGTAGTCCTGCGCAAACTGGTTTGACCCAGGCTCGAAGTTCGACTTGAGCCGAGCCTTTTTGTCGACCATGTTTTGCCGCAGCACGCTCGAATCCGCAGGCTGGTAATCGCCCTTGGCCGCGACAGCATCGTAGTAGAGCTTCCAGCAGCCTGGCATCGACGCCATCATGCGCTGGTCAAATCCCTGCGCAAACACGTTGCCGAGCGCTTCATCGAGAACCTTGTTCGCGTGCGCTGGCGACAGCGTAGTCGTCACGCTCTTGGCATCGGCAGGCCGTTCAGCCTCGGGCGCTTTGGCCATCTCCGCCTGCGCATCGGCGGCATCGGCCGGTTCGATATTTGGTGCAGGGCCAGTCACAGAATTGAGCGCGGGCAGAGCACCTGGAGCCGTCGCTGCGAGAACAGGCTTTGCGTTTTTCCCTTTGCCTTTTTCCTGCTTCGGCTTGATCACAAGCTCGCGATCGATCGTGATTCGCACCTCTTTTTTCTTAGGCGTGATGTTCACCCGATCCACAGCTGTAGTGGGATCCTCAGACGGCAGCGCGCCCAGAAAGTGCAACGCGTAACGCGCGCCCGTGAGCTCGACCTTGTGCTTGAGCAGCCGAACTTTTTCGATGCGGATTCCGGCGAGCGTATACGATCCCTGCGGCGAGTGACCAATGAGCGCACCGCGCTCGTTGAAGGTGAGTGTGTTGTCGAGGTAACCGCCGCGCAGAAAGAGATCCTTGCCCTCGAACTGCTTTCTTAGCTCGTCTTCCGTGATGCTTTCCGATTCAGGATTCTGGCCTGCAATGTTGGGCGAGGAGGCGGGCGCAGGCTGGCTTTCAGCGGACGGCGATGCGGGAGCCTGGACGAGTTGCGGTGTTGCAACCGAAGGCTGCGCCTGCACGGGAGGTTGATTGTCAGCCGTCAGTGCGACCGCCGTCTGCTGCGCGTGTACGTTTACCGCAGCCAGTGAAAGCAACAGCGCCGATGCGCCGCAGGCGAACCACGCACTGCTCCGGAACGCACTGGGCCGCGACTCCGTGAGCGGAGCCACAGGCGCAGCAAAAGACAAGACACGGGAGCGAGCCATTGCCATAGACATCGGAACCTTCGAACGCAACTTTAGCAGGGATTCAGGCGGTGGCCGCGTGAGAAATAAACCTTTGGTAATGACCCGCGCGGGGGTTTCCCGTTTCAATCCTTGAGGCCGATTTGGCGCTTGAGCCGCCACAAAATCCGCCGGAAGAGGCCCAGAATCCGCCGCGCGTCACGTTGCTCGAGCTTGAGCCGGCGCAGCAGCAGGTCGAGATCGTGGCGATTCGCCTTCTGCATAGCCGCAGGCGAGTAATCCGCAGCCCGCATGGTCTCTGCAATAACCTCTGCCAGCAACTCGAGATCGCCTGCGCAAGCGAGATCGCGCGCGGCGACAGGGTCTACAGATCTATCTGGCGGAATGCGCCGCGCCAGCTCATACAAGCACACGGCAACCGCCTGGCCAAGATTCATCGACGGCTGGAGAGAATCGGTGGGAACCTCGACGAGCACGTGGCAGAGAGCGAAATCTTCGCGAGTGAGTCCGCGCTTCTCCGGCCCGAACACCAGCGCCACGCGCCCGCCGCGAGCGATTTCGGCTGAGACAATCGGCGTCAACTCCGGAAGCGGAATCACCGGCTGCTCCGGTTTGCGATGCTCGATCGTCCCAGTGCCAATCACCAGCGTGCATTCGGCTACAGCGTCTGCCAAGCTCTCCACGCGTGTTGCGTTTTGCAGCAGCTCCAAGGCTCCAACCGCGGACTTCGCCTCGCGCCAGTGTTCCTCATATGGCGCGACCACGGCGAGATGCGCAAAGCCGAAGTTCGCCATAGCCCGCGCCGCCGCTCCTATATTGAGGGGATTGCGCGGCGAGACGAGAACGATGTCCATGCGGTCGCGTTGGGATTCGGTGAGCAAGAGATGATTTTAGTGCAGGATCGCAGTCGTCCGAATGCACCGTCGCTCCACTCGACTCGCGCGTTCCGTCTTCGTCGCAGCGCAACATCATCGCCCGCTGGCAACTCCGAGCGGAATGTTCTAGCCTGAAGCGTGCTCTTCTCCAACCCAGCCGCGGATGCTCTGAACGAGCTCAGCCAGGCGCCGATCGTGCGCTTCTCGCTGCTGGCGCTCAGCTCCATCTTTTTCCTCGTCGATCCCTTCGCCGCCATTCCGTCGTTCCTCGCCATTACAGAAAGCGCCGATGCAGCGCGCCGCAAGCGCATGGCGCGCAAGGGTGCGCTCACCTGCTTCATCGTGCTCACCAGTTTTGCCATCGCCGGCCAGCTCATCTTCCGCATGTTCGGCATTACGCTGCCGGCATTTGAAATCGCCGGCGGCCTGATCCTGCTTCTCATCGGTTTGGACATGCTCGAAGCCCGCCGTTCGCCCACACAAGAGACTCACGGCGACACCGAAGAAGCCGCGTTGAAAGAAGACGCCGGCATCGTGCCCCTCGGTATTCCCATGCTCGCCGGCCCTGGAGCCATTTCGTCGGTCATGGTGCTGGTGGGCCAGGTGCCTTCGCTGTGGCACTGGGAGATGGCAGCGATCCTCGGCTCGATCACCATCACGGCCGTGGTGGCGTACTTTGTGCTCGCCGCGGCTAGCCGGGTGCGCCAGGTCATGGGCGAAACCGGCATCCGCATCCTGGTGCGCATCATGGGCCTGCTGCTGGTGGCTCTGGCGATGCAGTATTTCGTGAATGGAATCACAGACTTGGGCCTGATCCCTCGGCATTGAGGAGCGGGGAAGTAACGAGGGAAGGCCCGAAGAAGAGTGCGAGGTAGCACTTTCCCACAGAAAGGAGCCGCTTTCCACAGGCTTCTCACCTTGCTTCTAACCCCTTGAAATTGCTATTCTTGCTGAGTTGCAAAGGGCAAGCTCTGATAGAGCCTAACCATTTGCATCCCGGAGTGGCCTGTGCTACTCTAATTGAGCAGTAGTGAGCAGTGGAGCCTCCCGGTGGCCGTGTGGCCTGCCCCAACTGAGGGAAGTGGGAAGCCAGTTCGTAGGGTTTGATTGAGGTTGATTGAAGACGCCTCCTGAAGCCCCTGTAGGGAATCCCTAGAGAGAACAAGCCATTGCAAGACCCGGGGGTTGATCTCCCGTGAGCCCTAGTGGCTCGAGCATTTTGTGCTGGTCGATATTTGATATTTTGCGCAGTGCGAACGGGTTATTTAAGTTGGTTCGGGGCGAGTTTTAGCTTGACCTGCAACCGATACTTTGATAACTTCAGAAGGTTCGCGCCAAAACGCCGTAGCCTGCAGTACAAGCAGACACAATCAGCGTTGCGCATCAAGTTCGAGGACAGCCGGATCAAAAGTCCGGACCTCGATCCCAAGGGGTCTCGCTTAGGCGAATCACCCTCAAGGATCTTTGACAAATTGGTTGAACGTGCCAGTCGTGAGATGCGATCAAGTTTGGCTTGGTCATCTCACAAGGTAAGGTGCCCCGTTCCTTTCGCGAGAAAGTTACGCGGGCACGGTCGACCCAAACCGACCTCCGTCGGGATGGGACGACATCAGGCTTCAAACGAGAGTTTGATCCTGGCTCAGAATCAACGCTGGCGGCGTGCCTAACACATGCAAGTCGAACGAGAAAGTGGTAGCAATACCATGAGTAAAGTGGCGCACGGGTGAGTAACACGTGACTAACCTACCCTGGAGTGGGGGATAACTGAGGGAAACCTTAGCTAATACCGCATAATACCCACGGGTCAAAGGAGCAATTCGCTCTGGGAGGGGGTCGCGGCCGATTAGTTAGTTGGCGGGGTAACGGCCCACCAAGACGATGATCGGTATCCGGCCTGAGAGGGCGCACGGACACACTGGAACTGAAACACGGTCCAGACTCCTACGGGAGGCAGCAGTGGGGAATTTTGCGCAATGGGGGAAACCCTGACGCAGCAACGCCGCGTGGAGGATGAAGTCCTTCGGGACGTAAACTCCTTTCGATCGGGACGATTATGACGGTACCGGAAGAAGAAGCCCCGGCTAACTTCGTGCCAGCAGCCGCGGTAATACGAGGGGGGCGAGCGTTGTTCGGAATTATTGGGCGTAAAGGGTGCGTAGGCGGTTTTGTAAGTCTTATGTGAAATCTATGGGCTCAACTCATAGACTGCATGAGAAACTGCAGGGCTCGAGTATGGGAGAGGTGAGTGGAATTCCCGGTGTAGCGGTGAAATGCGTAGATATCGGGAGGAACACCTGTGGCGAAAGCGGCTCACTGGACCATAACTGACGCTGATGCACGAAAGCTAGGGGAGCAAACAGGATTAGATACCCTGGTAGTCCTAGCCCTAAACCATGATTGCTTGGTGTGACGGGTACCCAATCCCGCCGTGCCGTAGCTAACGCGTTAAGCAATCCGCCTGGGGAGTACGGTCGCAAGGCTGAAACTCAAAGGAATTGACGGGGGCCCGCACAAGCGGTGGAGCATGTGGTTCAATTCGACGCAACGCGAAGAACCTTACCTGGGCTCGAAATGTTGTGGACCGGGGTAGAAATATCCCTTCCCCGCAAGGGGCCGCAATATAGGTGCTGCATGGCTGTCGTCAGCTCGTGTCGTGAGATGTTGGGTTAAGTCCCGCAACGAGCGCAACCCTTATCTTCAGTTGCTACCATTTAGTTGAGCACTCTGACGAAACCGCCTCGGATAACGGGGAGGAAGGTGGGGATGACGTCAAGTCCTCATGGCCTTTATGTCCAGGGCTACACACGTGCTACAATGGCCGGTACAAACCGTCGCAAACCCGCGAGGGGGAGCTAATCGGAAAAAGCCGGCCTCAGTTCGGATTAGAGTCTGCAACTCGACTCTATGAAGCTGGAATCGCTAGTAATCGCGGATCAGAACGCCGCGGTGAATACGTTCCCGGGCCTTGTACACACCGCCCGTCACATCACGAAAGTGGGTTGCACTAGAAGTCGGTGAGCCAACCGCAAGGGGGCAGCCGCCCAAGGTGTAATTCATGATTGGGGTGAAGTCGTAACAAGGTAGCCGTAGGAGAACCTGCGGCTGGATCACCTCCTTTCTAAAAGAGAATATGGTGGCACTTTGCATTCTTCCGCGATAGCGGACTCGGGCCCGATGTGAATCGGTCGCGAGCGAATGCGAATGTCATCTAACCTGCAAGAGCCGTTCCTGACGGCAGGAGCAGGAATTCTGAATCAAGCCTTCTTTGCTTGATCGACCATTGCACGATGGTCATCGGCGGCGTAGCTGCCGAGCACGTTCAACCTTGTCCTCGAAACCCTTTTAAGACTGAATAAGGTTTGCAAGAGCCGCCGGGCTTCCGGATAGTGACCGCTCGAACACGGGCCTGTAGCTCAGTTGGTTAGAGCGCACCCCTGATAAGGGTGAGGTCGGTAGTTCGACTCTACCCAGGCCCACC
>CAVOTQ010000031.1:0-134023 GCA_963699385.1 uncultured Acidobacteriota bacterium
GTAATGTCTTGACTCTACATCGATTCTATTCTATTCTTAAGTGTGCATTCATAAATTTATTTTATGTCATCATAGTATTGTATATCATTTTATCTTTTACAGTCCGCTTTTATTTATTAATCATATTCTCTGTAGTAATATTATAGTATTGTTATTATTATTATTATTATTATTATTATTATTATTATTATAACAAATTTATTTTATTCTTTTAATAAAATTTTAAAAAATCAATTTTTAAATTTTTTTTCCACCACCATAACCTTATGCTCTCTGTCTGATCCCTTGAAGGGAGGGTCCAAGAGGGATCAGACCCTAGAGTATTTTCATCATCATTATCATCCCCCCCTTTATCTATTTTATTTTTTTATATTTATTTTTTAATTTAATTTTTTTTCAATTTAAATCAAATTTTTTTTTTTTTTTTTTTCTTTTCTCAACACCACTTTCTTATGCTCTCTGTCTGATTCCTTAAAGGTAAGGGTCCCAGAGGGAATCAGACCCTAGAGCACTATTATTATTTCTACTATAATTATTTGTTATTTATTATTATTTATTATTATTATTTGATTATTATTTTCGGTGGTGACCCCTTCATGTGTCGTTGATGGCCGCAGCTCCTGGCAGTGTGTCGGTTCAGGGCTCATGTACTATCTGTGGGGTTGTCGTCAAGCTAACCCAGAGTGGTGCTGTCCGCCGACACGGGGGGAAGGCCAAGGGGCAGGAATGCCCCGGCTCTGCACAACCTCCACATGGAATTGCCCCTCCCCGTAGCGTGCCACCAGGTTTTGGTTTGGCGGGGGTTGCATCAGTATTGAGTGGGCCAAGCGGGCCAGTGGGGCTAGGAGGGTCGGCATTTAGTGGTATGAGAGGAACCGACCCTGTGGCTATGCGGAGTCTGACGACCTCGCAGCCCTTTGACCTGGTCGCCGAGACTCGTCGTCGCCTGGTCGCGTTCCCCATCGCGACAATAGATCACATTCCCAGTGGGGCCCGCGCCGCCTGCAGTTCCAAGGTCACGGACATCCTTGGTCAGATATCCAGGGATGCTTCTCAGCCATCCGGGTGGGTCAACCTCCTTGCATTCGCTCCGGCTGTCCTGGTGAAGCCCCGGAGAGGAGGGAAAGGTCACAATATCACCAAATTGGTGAAAACTAGGGCATCCGAGTTTACCGGTTTCTCTAGCTGGACCCCCCCTTCGGGGCTTTATTTGGAGGGGCGGAGCGGTTTGAGAGGGGACCCTGAGTCAAGACTGGCCTCCCTTGTCTCCTCCAAGATAGAGCAGGGGAACTTGAAGGCCGCAGTGCGCATCATCACTTCAGATGATCAGCCTGCCCCTGCCTCCGATTCGACAAGGGCAGCTTTGCGTGACAAGCACCCGGATGCACCCTCTGACAGGCGGCCAGTAGCTCCGCCTCTGAGTGATCACCTTGTCGTCGATGAGGATGATGTGCGATCGGCGATTATGTCTTTCCCGAGTGGGTCTGGGGGTGGTATGGATGGTCTTAAGCCTCAGCACCTCAAGGACCTCCTCTCCGACAGGACCGTGGACAGTGGCCTTTTGACTGGCATTACAGCCTTTGTTAATGTCCTCCTCAAGGGCGATTGCCCCCTAGAGGTGCACCCCATTCTCTTTGGTGGTGCCCTCACAGCACTTACAAAGAAGGACGGCGGCATTCGCCCTATTGCAGTCGGTTCGGTGTGGAGGAGGCTGGTGGCTAAATGTGCCAGTCGGTGGGCCACTGCTCACCTGAGCTCCTATTTCAGTCCGTCCCAGCTCGGAGTGGGGGTCAAGGGTGGTGTGGAGGCTGCTGTCCACACGGCACGCAGATTCATACAGAGTATGGGCAAGGAGGATGTCCTGCTGAAGTTGGATTTCAGAAATGCCTTCAATACTGTGCGAAGAGACACCATTCTGGAGGCCGTGTTGCAAAGAGCTCCTCTTATCTACAACTTCTGTCGCCTTACATATAGTCAGAGTTCAGTCCTGAGATTCGGAGGTGCGGAGATAATGTCTTCTGAGGGCTGTCAGCAGGGCGATCCATTGGGCCCCGTGCTCTTTGCACTCGCACTGCAGCCTGCCCTCGCGTCAGTGACTCTGCCTCTGCGTCTTGGATATCTGGACGATGTCTCTATGGGAGGCCGACTTGATGATGTGATAGCTGAGTTTCGTCGATTTCGCGATTCCGCCTCCAGTGTTGGCCTTGTCCTCAACCCTTCCAAGTGTGAATGCATTTCTGGAAGCTTAGATTTTTCAGCCTCGGTGGTGGCATCTTCTCTCCCGGGGTTTGCGGTGACTGCATTGGGGGATTGTGAGCTTTTGGGTGCCCCACTCTTCCCAGGTTCACGGATGGACCTCATACTTTCTAAGAAAGTCCATGACCTTGAGAGAGCTTGTGACAGACTCGCTAGATTGCAAGCGCATGATGCCTTAGTCATCTTGCGCAATGCAGTCAGCGCCCCGAAGCTCACATTCCTACTTCGCACGTCCCCATGCTTCGGGAACCCTGCTCTGGCTGATTTTGACTGCTGTCAGAGACGGGCCCTCTGTGCCATTGCAAACTGCGGGTTGTCTGACTCTGCATGGCTGCAGGCCACTCTTCCAGTTGGTAGGGGAGGATTGGGGATGGTTAGTGTGGCTGCTTTAGCACCGTCTGCCTTCTTGGCTTCAGCTGCAGCCACATCGCCTCTCCAGTCCCTTTTGCTCGCCTCTGCCAATACTGGCGAAGACATGTCAGTCGCCAAGGTGTTGGCCCACTGGCTTTCGCTTGGCCCTCGAGTTGCTCCTGTTGCCCCATCCAATACAAAACAATCCATCTGGCACGCTGTGTGGATAGGAGAAGCCGTTGAAAGCCTTTCCGGGCAATTGGCCTCCGACACACGCCACTCTGCAAGGTGGCTGGCTTGTCAAGCACCCCACTCAGGCGATTGGTTACATGCCCTCCCGATCACTTCGATCGGACTGCGGTTAGACGACGAGGCAGTACACCTTGCTGTGGGTCTCCGGCTCGGTACTAACCTGTGCACCCCGCATCAGTGCCCATGTGGTGAGCTTGTTGATGCGAGGGGCACACATGGCTTGTCCTGTCGTCGCAACAAAGGCAGAGTCGCCAGGCATGCTGCAATGAATGACCTTGTCCACAGGGCTTTCACCAAGGCTGGTGTCCCAGCCGTAAAAGAGCCTGTAGGTCTCCTTAGAGCAGATGGAAAACGGCCTGATGGCTGCACTTTGCTGCCGTGGAGATCTGGCAAGTGTTTGGCATGGGACGTGACAGCCCCCGACTCTCTGGCTCGGTCATACCTGCCCATGACTGGTGTCTCTGCCGGTGCAGCGGCGGCCCAGGCGGCCCACAGGAAGGTGGAAAAGTACGAGGACATAGCGCGGAGTCATCACTTTGTACCATTTGCCCTCGAATCAATGGGCCCACTCAATGCTGAGGCTCATAGCCTCATTGCTGAGTTGGGGTCTAGGCTCGCAGAGGTGTCTGGTGACCGCAGAGAGACGTCGTTTTTATATCAGCGTCTGTCTGTGATCAACCAGAGATTTAATGCTGTAGCCATTCGGGGGTGCATGGTGCTGGGTGAGGACCAGCGCTAGGTCCATGGGGTCGCCACCCTTCCTTTATATGTATATTCTATTATTTCTATTATTCTTCTATTACTCTGCTTTTAAACATTGTGTATGTATAATTTTAGCATTATTGTGCATCAATACATCAATATTTTATCCATTTTAGCCCACCACAGTAACTCGCTATCATGACGCTTCGAGAGCACTTATTTCATAGTGCTTCTTGTTGATCAGATTATGCGGACATAATAATAATAATAATAATATGCAGATTCATCCAGAGCATGGGTGAGGACGACGTCTTTCTGAAGTTGGACTTTAGGAACGCGTTTAACACTGTGCGAAGGGATTCCATCTTGGAGGCTGTCTTGGAGAGGGCCCCTCTTATTTATAACTTCTGCCACCTCTCTTATGGCGAGAGTTCAGTTCTCAGGTTCGGTGGGGAAGAGATTCTGTCAAGTGAGGGGTGTCAGCAGGGCGACCCATTGGGCCCTGTGCTCTTTGCCCTTGCTTTGCAACCTGCCCTTGCTGCAGTGTCTCTCCCTTTGAGCCTGGGGTACTTGGACGACGTCTCCATGGGAGGCCCACATGTCCAAGTGGTGGTGGAATTTAACCGCTTCTGTGAGACCGCCTCCAAGGTTGGCCTCATCCTTAACCCTTCCAAGTGTGAGTGCGTTTCAGTGAGTCCAGACTTTTCATCCTCGTTAGCGTCATCTTGCCTCCCAGGGTTTTCAGTTACGGCCTTGGAGGATTGTGAGCTTTTGGGTGCCCCACTATTCTCTGGGCCTCGGATGGACTCCATACTTTCTAAGAAAGTCCAAGACCTTGAGAGGGCCTGCGTGAGATTGTCTAAGCTGCAGGCACATGATGCTTTGGTCATCTTGCGCAATGCAATCAGCGCCCCGAAGCTCACTTTCCTTCTTCGAACATCCCCTTGTTTTGGGAACCATGCTCTTGATGAGTTTGACAGCTGTCAGAGACGAGCTCTCTGTGCCTTAGCCAACTGTGAGTTGACAGACTCTGCGTGGTTGCAGGCTACAGTTCCTGTCGGCAGAGGCGGGTTGGGGTTGGTTGGGGTGGCCGCTTTAGCACCATCTGCCTTTTTGGCATCAGCTACGGCCACATCTTCCCTCCAATCCTCATTGCTTTCCTCTTCCAATGCCCGGGAAGATGCCTTGGTAGCAGAGGCGCTAGCTTTTTGGATGACCTTTGGTCCCCGTGTAGCTCCTGTCGCACCCCTTGACGCAAGACAGTCCGGCTGGCACGCCGCATGGTTGGGGGAAACCATTGCAAGCCTTTCCACATTGTTCTCCGCCGATTCACACCAATCTGCCAGATGGTTGGCATGTCAGGCACCTCACTCGGGGGACTGGCTGCATGCCCTACCCATCACTTCGATTGGCCTGCGGCTTGACGACGAGGCCATCCGTCTGGCGGTGGGCCTCCGTCTCGGAACAAGCCTGTGTGCTCCACATCACTGCCATTGCGGCGATCCTGTGGACGCAAGAGGCACACATGGCTTGTCATGCCGCCGCAACAAAGGAAGAGTCGCCAGGCATGCAGCTATGAACGACTTTGTGCATAGGGCTTTCGTCAAAGCTGGCGTCCCAGCCGTGAAGGAGCCAACTGGCCTCCTACGTGCAGATGGTAAACGGCCTGATGGCTGTACTTTGTTGCCGTGGAGGTCAGGTAAGTGCTTGGCCTGGGATGTGACTGCCCCGGACACCTTAGCTCGTTCATATCTGCACATGACTGGTGTCTCTGCCGGTGCAGCGGCAATCCAGGCGGCCCGTCATAAGACAGAGAAATATCTTGATATATCCAGAAGTCATCACTTTGTGCCATTCGCTCTCGAATCCATGGGCCCACTCAATCCTGAGGCTCATAACCTCATGGCTGAGCTGGGTTCTAGGCTTACAGGGGTCTCGGGTGACCGTAGGGAGACGCTTTTCTTGTATCAGCGCCTGTCTGTGGTCAACCAGAGATTCAACGCGGTGGCCATTCGAGGGTGCATGGTCCAAGATGATGACTAACCCATAGTGGGATACCCTCTTTCATATTGTGAATACATTAATTGTCTGTTTGTCTGTGTTTTTCTTCTTTTTAACTCTTTATACAAATGTATCAATTTTAGCACTTTTGTGTACGACTCTAACGAGATATTTTATTCATTTGGTTTTAGCCCACCTCAGTAATTGCTATCATGACACCTTGAGTGCACTCACCTTTAGTGCATCTCATTGTTCTGATCTTGCGGACATAATAATAATAATATTAATGTTATTATTTTATGTGATAAAATCTCAACAATGCAGAGAATCCTGAACCATCGGAGAATCGAACCGATTATACAGCAAAATAACGATACACAACCAAGTATATACTGTAATTCGCTAAAGCTAAAATCCCATTAATGCTTTTAAATTCGCCAGCTTCAACAACCAGCAGGCCAACAAATATGTCACAGCAGCCGTCATAGTTTTAGCAAGTTCTTCATACAGATGCAATTTTTTTTTTTTTTTTTTTTGGAGAGCCGATTACGTATTGCTTTTTCCAGCGCGGAGGTCGGGCCATGATAGTCCTAGACACGAGTACCGGTTGTACCGATCTGAATGGCGCTTTCGATCCCTTCTACACAGCAGAACCGGTGGGAAGAGGTTCCCAACTGGGTCTCAGCATTTACCACCAGATACAAACAGGCAGCAAGATTGACTGGAAAACTTCCGCCCGCGCGGGGCTCCACTCAGCCATTGAACTACCGATTAACCAACAAACATTTCAACATCAGATGAAGCCCTACCCTTCGAGCACAGCGGGAAACATCCACATCTCCAAAGTGCGCCAGTTTCAAATTCCAAATCTCAGTCCAGATGCTGCGGTCAAATTTTTCTCTCGGCAATTCATGGATTTCCGGTCAACATTTAGCCATGTGGGGGGGGGGGCACCTACTGGCTCGGTTCGTATGCTTCTGGAAACATACGGTTTTGTCCGTAGATTCAAGCCACGCGATGACTACTTCCGCTCCAGCCCCCATCACGGTTCCGGCTCCGGATGCACTCAAGAGCCAGGCGCGGCACATCGCTGGATACGTATACTTCACGTTCATCTGCTACGTCTCCATCGGGTTGCCGCTCGCGGTGCTGCCGCCGTTCGTGCATCTGCGCATGGGCTACAGCGCGGTACTGGCCGGGCTGGCCATCAGCATCCAATACATCGCCACTCTCGCGAGCCGTCCGTGGGCGGGCCGCATCTCCGATCACATGGGCGCCAAGGTCTCCGTGCTTTGGGGAATGGCTTGCTGCACGGCGAGTGGCGCGCTGCTGGTGGGCGCGGCAGCCCTCGCCAACGTGCACTGGCTCAGCTTTACGGTGCTGATCGCCAGCCGGCTGGTGCTGGGCGTGGGAGAGAGCCTGGGGTCGACGGGAGCTACGCTGTGGGGCATCACGGCCGCGGGCCAGGAGCACACCGCGAAGGTCATCGGCATGAACGGCATCAGCACCTACGGCGGCATGGCGCTGGCTGCGCCGCTAGGCGTGGTGCTTGATCAGTATTGGGGCCTGGCTTCCATCGGCATCCTCACCATCCTCATTGGCGCGGTGAGTTTTGTTCTTGCCTGGCAGAAGGATCCTGTTCCCGTTGAACCCGGCGAACATCTTCCTTTCGCGCACGTGTTGGGCCGCGTGGCTCCGCATGGCATGGGGCTGGCGCTGGGCGGCGTGAGCTACAGTGTTCTGGCCACCTTCGTTACGCTGTTCTTCCATCAGCGCCACTGGAACGGCGCGGCTCTTTGCCTGACCGCGTTCGGCGTCGGTTTCGTTTTCGTGCGCGTCTTTTTTGTCAGGACGATCAGCCGTGCCGGCGGCTATCCCGTGGCCATCGTTTCGCTTTTGACTGAAGCGGTCGGGATGGTTCTGCTGTGGCAGGCCACTGCGCCGTGGATGGCCATGGCTGGCGCGGCCATTGGCGGATCGGGTCTTTCGCTGGTATTCCCTGCCCTGGGCGTGGAGGCGGTCAAGCGCGTTCCTGAGTTCAATCGCGGCACCGCGCTCGGCGTCTACACCGCCTTTGCAGATGTGTCGTTCTTCCTCGTTGGTCCCATCGCGGGCTACCTCATCGTCTACTTCGGCTACTCCAGCGTGTTTCTCTTCGCGCTCATCAGCGTGCTTATCGCGCTGGGCATTGTGGTTGTGCTCAAAGAGATGCAGGCGGAGCAGCCGCAAGCTTAGGGACCGAGGGAGCGAGGGAGCGAGGAAATCTCGACCAGCGACAAGGGGACGGAGTGAGTGCGAGCTAACATTGCACAAATCGCTTACCACTCACACTCGCCCCGATCTCCGACTTAACCTTCAGTGTCTACCAGGTATTTTCGCAGCGCGTCGGCGAGCGGATCGAGGTCGAGTGTGATTGTGTCCCAGGCAATGTTGAGATCGATCTGGTAGTAATCGTGGATTGCCCGATCACGGAATCCGGCGATTTCTTTCCATGGAACATTCACGGCAGCTTTAGTGTTGGCGGAGACTCGTTTCGCCAGTTCCCCAATCAGGGCAAGCTGCATAATCACTGCGCTCTGCGTCTTCTGGTCCTTGAGGAATGCTTCCTTATCGAAGCCATAAACAAACTGGCGGACCTTTGCCACTGCATCCACGATCTGTTCGCAATAGACGCGATCACTTTTCATAGATGGTGGTTAGGTCCGGCATGACAAATGGACGCACACGCTCGTTCAGACTCTGCTCGGTCACCACGTCGACCCGTTTCTCAAGGGCCGATTCCAGGCTCTGCACAAGCCGCATATAGCCGACCATGCCAGTGGGACGGCCAAGGCGCACGAGGATGTCTACATCGCTCTGCGGACGATCCTCACCGCGTGCCAAGCTCCCGAAAACAGCGGCAAAGGTCACCCCGTGCTGTTCGAGAATCGGTCCTGCTTTTTGCTTGACTTCCTCGATGGTCATGCCTTCATCGTACACAGCTTTCGCGGCGAAAACAAAATGACCATCGGGTTCCCTGAACATGGGTCTATTTCTTCCTGCTATCCTCTCTCCACAGAGGTCCGCGCCATGGCTGAAACCGCGCCCTTCCCTTACGAAACTCGCCTCAACATCCTGCACGGCCCGCTCGAGGTCATCGATGTCCATGCGGTTCCCGGCGCCAACGAGTTCAAGTGGTTCAATCAGACCCTGTGCAAGGTCAATGATTCCGTGGTGCGCATGGCCGCCATCGAGGGCGAATACCACTGGCACAAGCACGACGACGATGATGAGTTCTTCTACGTTGTGGATGGCGAGTTGCTGATCGATATTCGGGATGGGCTCGAAGACCGCACCGTTTCGCTCTTGCCAGGGCAGGGATTTGTAGTTCCCAAAACCGTCGTCCACCGCACGCGCGCGCCGAAGCGGACTACGATTCTGATGGTGGAAAACGCCGGCATTATTCCAACCGGAAATTGATCCAGCCGAAACCTTTCGTCTCGCGCGATCCGTTCACTCCAAATGCAAAACGGCCACCCTTTCGGGTGGCCGTTTTACTGATCGCTGACAACTGTCGTTACCGCTCGTTCTTGCGCCAGTTCACCAGATCGCCCAGCGTGGTGGTTGAGCTGGAGACGGGTGCCTTGTGGGCTGTCTCCTTGTAGCGCTCGACGGTGGACCGGCTGGCTTCTTCGCCGCTCACGGTGCGCAGGCTCAGGCCGACCTTCTTTTCTTCCACGTTGATCTTGATGATCTTGAAGTCGTGCTCCAGGCCCTGTTCGAGTTTGGAGTGGTCGCCGCCTTCACCGCCCTCGGAGACGTGGCAGAGGCCCTCCACGCCTTCCGCAATTTCGACGAATGCGCCGAATTGCGCGGTGCGCAGAATCTTGCCGTGGACAACGTCGCCGACGCGGTGCGAAGCGAAGAAGCTCTCCCAAACATCGGGCTGCATCTGCTTGATGCCCAGTGAGAGCCGGCGGTTCTGCGGCTCGACGCCGAGAACGACGGCCTTCACCTTCTCGCCCTTCTTCACGACTTCCGAGGGATGCTTTACGCGCTTGGTCCAGCTCAGGTTCGAGACGTGAACCAGCCCGTCAATGCCGTCCTCAATCTCAACGAACGCGCCGAAATCGGTGAGGTTGCGCACGCGGCCCTCGACGATGGTTCCCTGAGGATACTTGTCGGTCAGGTTCTCCCACGGGTTCTCGAGCAGTTGCTTCATGCCCAGCGAAATGCGGCGGTCGGCCGGATTCACGCTCAGCACTACGGTGTCGACTTCGTCGCCCGGCTTCACCAGCTTCGAGGGGTGCTTGAGACGCTTCGACCAGGTCATTTCGGAAAGGTGAACCAGTCCTTCGATGCCCTGTTCCAGCTCAACGAACGCGCCGTAATCGGTGACCGAAAGCACGCGGCCGTGCACCTTGGCGCCGACCGGGTAACGTTCGGAAGCGTCAAGCCACGGATCGGGCGTCAGTTGTTTAAATCCGAGTGAAACCCGCTGCTTTTCTTTGTCGAATTTGAGGACTTTCACCTGAATTTCGTCGCCTACGTTTACCAGGTCGCGGGGATGCGTCAGCCGGCCCCAGCTCATATCGGTGATATGCAGCAGGCCGTCGATGCCGCCGAGATCAACAAACGCGCCGTAGTCGGTGAGGTTCTTCACCGTGCCGGTGAGGATGCCGCCTTCTTCAAGGTGCTCCATGGTGGCCGAGCGCTTGCTGTTCTGCTCTTCCTCCAGGATCTCCTTGCGGCTGACCACGACGTTGCCGCGCTTCTTGTTGAGCTTGATCACGCGGACATCGATCGGCTGGCCGAGATAGGCGTCGAGGTTGCGCACGGGCCGGATCTCCAGTTGGGAGCCCGGCAAAAATGCCTTGATGCCGATGTCGACGGTAAGCCCGCCCTTGACGCGGCTCACCACAGTGCCCTTGATCGGCGTTTTGTCGTTGGCGGCCTTCTCGATGGTGTCCCACACGCGCAGACGCTGCGCGCGCTCATAGCTCACCAGGTAGCCGCCTTCGGGCTCCTCGCGCTCGATCACCACTTCGATTTCTTCGCCCGGTTGGAACTTCACCGCGCCGGCGTGATCGAGCACCTGCTCCAGGGGCACAAGCCCTTCGGACTTCAGGCCTACATCAATCACCAGAAACTTCTCTCTTACTTCCACCACTTTGCCGGTGACGACCTTGTCGCCGTAGGCCTCGATGGCAGCCGCTTCGGCGGCCTGTTCGCGCTCAAAGGCGGCCAGGGCGCTGGAAAAATCAGCGGCGGCGAAATCCTCGCCTGGCTCGGGTGAGGCTGCTCCCGACGCATGGGCAGTGGGCTCGACTGCGGGTGCTTCGGCAGGAGGCGCCGCAGGGGCTGGTTCGAGCTCCGCCTGAGGTGCGGGCGATTCCGCTTGAACTGCCGACAACTCTGCTTCAATTTCAGGGTGGGTCATGGCGGCAGCAGTCAATACAGGTGTTTCGGCGGGCGTAGCGGCAGGCGGCGTCGCGGGAGCTTCTTCGAGCTCCGCTTCAACGACAGGCTGGGTTGGGGCATCGGCGTCCAGAGGGGTTACTTCGACAGTTGCGGAAGACTCGGGGTTGGACGTGGATTCGGGCAACGGCTGATCAATACTTGCCAGCTGATCAAGCTCCGTCGCAGGTTCGAGGGTTGGTGTTTCCATTGTGGTGTTCAGGGTTATGCTCTCGGTTTCGGGATTGAGGACGTTTGCCATTACTGACAGCTCCGGGACTGCGTGCTCCGGCGTTGGCGTCAACCAACTGCTGGGTGGCTCCCGTCGAATTCCGCGTTCCGGTCGCCCTCGGGCCGTTCTTTAGTTGCCCTCGCGCCACGCAGCGCGTCGATACGTCTTCCGCAGGAAAAGTCGTCCCCGTACTTTTGCTCTGGGAATCGACACTCAGGTGATTTCCCTGGGAAACGCCGGCGGGCAACGGCTTGCTGGGAGGGCGGCCGCAACTCACTGCTGGAATCCGCGCAGGAAGCTACACCCTGAGTGTACCAACCTCCGCAAACCAGCGTCAATCGAGGGCGAAAAACAGGGAACAAGGGAACGAGGGAACGAGGGAACGAAGAGCAGGGAACAAGGGAACGAGGGAACTAGGGAACAAGAAAGCAGGGAACGAGGGAACGAAGAGCAGGGAACAAGGGAACGAGGGAACTAGGGAACAAGAAAGCAGGGAACGAGGGAACGAAGAGCAGGGAACAAGGGAACGAGGGAACTAGGGAACAAGAAAGCAGGGAACGAGGGAACGAAGAGCAGGGAACGAGGGAACAAGGGAACAAGGGAACAAGGGAACGAGGGAACGGCAGGGCGGCTTGCAACCGAAAGCGCAATTGAACCGTTAGCTTGCGAACTCTTTTCTAGTTCATGCCCCTTGTCCCTCAATCCGTGCTCTTCGGCTCCCTTCTTCCCTTGGTCCCTTGTTCCCTGCCTTCTTGCGCGCTCGCTCGCCGCCGGCCCTCTCTATACTGGTACCGACAGCGAGCTGTGCAATGGATCATCTCTGGACTCCCTGGCGCTTTGCTTACGTCACTGCGGCGGATGGCGCGGTGCGCGCGGGCGTTCCTGAGGCGCTCGATGCGTGGCCCGGCGACCTGGGCTGCGTCTTCTGCAACCTCATCGCCTCCATCGACCACGCCATTGCCAACGGCATGCCCCGGGACGAGGCCGAAGCCGCGGGCGGGCTGGTTCTTCGCGGCGAGCACTGCTTTGTCTGCCTCAATGCTTTTCCTTACACCTCGGGCCACGTCATGGTCGATGCCCTACGCGCATCTCGACCGGCTGGCCGCGCTGCCGCCCTCGACCGCGCACGAGCTCATGGATCTGGCGCAGCGTACGGAGCGTGCTCTCGATCGCGCTTACAAGCCACATGGCTTCAACTTTGGATTGAATGTTGGCCAAGCCGCGGGTGCGGGCGTGGCCGGGCACCTGCATCTGCATGCCATGCCGCGCTGGGTGGGCGATACCAACTTCATGACTACCGTGGGGGAAACTCGCGTGCTGCCGGAAGATCTGGAAACGACCTGGCGCAGGCTGCGGGAGGCGTTCGCGGTAGTGCAAGGAATGGTGTGAGTGCGAGTGTGAGTGTGTTTGGCCGGCGCACTCACACTCACTCTGACACCTGAAAGCTGCCCCTGTATCATTAGTTCCGCCGCCAAAGCGGCCTCGAGGATCGCGATGAAAATACTGCTCTCGATTTGCGCTGCATTGGTCCTGACGCTGGGCACGGCCTCCTTGCGCGCTGCCGACGTTACGGGCAACTGGTCGACGGAGATGAAGACGCCTGACGGCCAAAGCTTTCCGCTTACCTTCACCTTCAAGCAGGACGGCGCTACGCTGACCGGAACGGTGCAGGGTCCGCAGGGCGATCCTATCGCCATCAGCAACGGCAAAATCGATGGCGCCACTTTCTCCTTCGATGTCTCGTTCAACGGCATGACCATTCACCACAGTTGCGAGGTCACCGGCGACGACGAGATCAAGATGACAACGAAGTCCGATTCGGGAGACTTCCCCGGCATGGAGCTCACGCTGAAGCGCGTGAAGGCGGCGGCGCCAGGCGGGCCGGACACGCCGGCGAAGCCCAGCCGGCCACCGCAATAAAGATGGATTGGCAAGTGAGCCCGGTGCCCGCGAGTCGCGCAAATTCTCTGACCGGATGAATTCGTATTTTGGGCTTTGGTGGGTTCCCACCCATTCGCCAGAAAACGGCGAATGGATGGGGCACGGGGATGTTCTTTTTCAATCGGTCAGAGACGAGCGCCGACATTGACGGACCGATACCAAAGGACAATTGCGCCTCTCTCACCAGGTGACGCATCTTCTTGTCATAGCATCCAGCGCCGAGCACCGGCGCGCCATGAGCAAGGCGGAACAGTCTTTCCCCTTCCGGAGGTGAAATAGTCCTAACATGAATGTCCAAATTCGTCGCGACCATGAAGAACTGCTTGAGAGCCTGATCCACGGCAAACTGCCGCGCAATCTAACCTGGAGCGCAGTAGTTGATTTGATTGCGCAAATCGGCGAAGTGCAGCCGCACGGGCACGATGAGTTTTTCTTCGTCGTGGGCGCAAAGAGAGAACTCTTCAAGCGGCCGAGCAGCCACGATCTCGATGTGGAAGAGATTTCCCGCCTGCGTCATTTTCTGCATGAGGCCGGGGTTCAAGCTGGGGCTCCTGACACGGCCGCCCAAGCCAACCAATCCGGCCACATGGTCGTGGTCATCGACCACCATGCCGCACACATTTACCGCGGCCAGGGGGCCAACCTGCCTGAGGATGGAGCGGCCGTAAAGCCCTACGATCCCTTTAATTTCCAGCACCACTTGATCCACCGCAAGGAAGCTCACTACAAAGGCGAGCGGGTTCCCGAGGAACACTCCTGGTACGAGGAGATCGCCCAGGAACTGGCCCATGCCGGAGAGATCGTGCTCATCGGCCATGCGACGGGGACGAGCAGCGCGGCCGAAGTCCTCAGCGCGTACTTGAAAAGCCATCATCCTGAGACATTCCAGCGAATTATCGCGACTGAGACGGTGGGTCTCTCCGCGCTGACGGAACCGGAGATCCAAGCGATCGCTAAGAAGGCTTTTTCGCGCCAAGGCTGAGCATAGCGAACCGAGCGGGGCTCATTGGCATGTAAGGCGATTTGGCGTAAAATGTAAGGAGGTTGATTTATGGCCTCGAACTCTTTCAAACCCGCCGCCACGGTTGAAGCGACAGTTACCTCCAAAGGACAGGTGACGCTGCCCAGGGAACTGCGCAAGCGCCTTGGCGTCCAAAGAGGCAGCCGCATCCGGTTCAGCATCCCTGTGAGCGGCGCCGTTCATGTCGAGCCGGTCCTTTATGACTTCGAAGACCTTTGGAGAATGGCCGATCAGGGCGGTCGATCCAAAAGCATCATGACGTTCGAAGAAATGGATGCGGCCAAGGCGCGGAGAAAATGGTGATGCTCGCGGCCGACACCAACGTATGGGCTCGAGCTTATCTCAACGATGACACGAAGCAGGCGGCAAAAGCACGCTCTGCTCTTGCGCAGGCCGGATCAGCGGGCGGAGTCTTCGTTCCTCTCCTTGTTCTTGCGGAACTGTCATGGGTGCTTCGCGGCAAATGGGAAAGAGAAAGAATCCTGAACACCATCGAAAGCCTTCTCCAGACGCGAGGGGTAGTCGTTGAGTCACCGGCCCTGGCCTGGAAGGCCTTAAAAGCCTCCCGCAAAGGCGCGGTAGGCTTCGCCGATCACTTGATTTCAGAAATTTCCTTTGCATCTGGCGCCAGCGAGATTGATCACTTTTGACAAAAACTTCGCACGCTTGCCGCGCGTTCGGCGCCTGCAATAATTGATGCGCGCATTGCATTGCTGCGCACCGATCATCAAAAAGTAGTTTCCGACTCACCGGTGATTCGCCCAGAGCACCTATTTCTTGAGCCTTTCATCGTAAAATCCGCCTATGCCGAACTCACGCAAGATTGCGTTCTGGAGAACAGCATTTCTCACCGGCGGTGCGTTGCTTCTCGTCGGGCTCGGCTCGATGTACACGGACTATTCGTTCAGGGGCGGCATCGAAGTTATTGATGATCACTTCGGCGCTGTTCTGTCGGCGTCGATTGTGGGGATGCTGCTTAGCGCGATCTGCCTAGCCGGTTGGGCAAAACAATTGCGGAGACGGGGGCGAGCAAAGATTGGCGCGCTCACTTCACTCATATCAGTTGTAATTTGCGGATTAGCAACCACTATTGGGGGCACTAATGTGCATGGCCCATTATTCTTCCTCTGCTTGTTGATATTTCCGGTTTTTCTCGTCGGGCTGCTGGTGTGGTTGATCGCGGCATTCTCGAAAAACTGACCCTGATTGCAGCCTTAGCCGAGGTGGTCGCCAAAGACGGAAATCACCTCGCAGACAATTCTCCGAAGACTCTTCTTCCGACTCAAGACGCAGAATCGTCGCTCTCGTTCCCATCCGCCGTCAAGCGCCAGCTCCGATTCCTCGCCCGCCGACGCATCCAGCAGATTCCGCGGCAGCGATTTGCTGGTGCGGATGCCGAGCTGCTTCAGCATCTCCACCTGGCGGAGAAGATTGCCGCGGCCCTCGCTCAGCTTCTTCATCGCGCGTGTTGTAACTCTGGTCTGCCGCGCGCAGGCTCTTGCCTACCGCCTCCAGATCGCTCACAAAGTTCACGAATTTGTCGTAAAGCTCCGCGCCGCGATTCATCACGTCGCGCACGCTGCGCGCCTGCACTTCCTGCTGCCACAGCACATTCACGATGCGGATGATGTAGAGCAACGTGGTCGGCCCGACGAGCAGAATTCCCTGCTGGTAGGCGTCGGCCCAGAGCTCGGCGTCGTTTTGCAGCGCCAGCAGGAAGGCCGGCTCGACGGGCACAAACATCACCACGAAATCCGGCGATTCGAGGCCGGGCAGCTTCTGGTATCCGGCCCTCGACAATCCCGTCACGTGGCCGCGCACGCTCGCCAGATGCAGCTTGAGCGCGGCGCCGCGCTCGGCATCGGCCGCCGCATTCGCATAATCGGTGTACGCGGTGAGAGAAACTTTGGAATCGATGATCAGATTGCGCCCGCCGGGCAGCAAGAATAATCACGTCGGTGCGCGCCGATCGCGTCTTGCCGCCGTCCTCGCTCTCGAGGCCGGTAAAACTCTGCTGAAAACTGTACTGCTCGCCCTCGCGCAGCCCGGCCTTCTCCAGCAGATCGCGCAGAATGAACTCGCCCCAGTCGCCCTGCGCCTTGGCTGAGCCGCGCAGCGCGCTGCTCAGGCTCTTGGCTTCTTCGGCAAGCTGCTGGTTCACGCTGCCCAGGTTCCCGATCAGGCCTTCGAGTTTGGCCACACCTGTTTTTGAGTCGGTCTGCGCTTCTTCTACTTTCTTTCTGAAATCTTCGATCTGCGTTTTCAGCGGACCGAGAAGGTTTCCAATTTCTTTCTGGCTGCCTTCGGAGAAGGTCTTCGATTTTTGGTCGAGAATTTCACCGGCCAGGGTTTGAAACTGATCCGACAGCGCTTTTTTCGCGGTCTCAAGCAGCGCGACTTTCTCGGCCATATTCTTCTGCTCGTTTTCGAGCTTCGCATTCAGCTCGGCGACGGTGGCTGCCGATCGGCTGGCCTCGTCGGCCTTGGCGGCGATACTGGTGCGGAGAGCGCCGATTTCCGCGGTTAATTCGCCGGCTCTTTTTTCGCGCTCGGCGGCCAGCGCTTCAAATGTGGCGCATTGCGCCTTGGCCGACGTGCTGCGCAGCCAATAACCCATGAGGATTCCCGCAACCGCCGCGATCAATCCAGCAATAAGAATCTGCGTCATTCTGTCCCGCGTCCTCTTCGCCAAATATACGCTCTGAGGCTGTGCAATTTCTGGCTTTCGGCGTGGTCTTTAACGCCATTGCATGAACGGCGGGATCGGGCGGGATGGCAGGTTCGCGCCGCCACTACGGAGCTGTGGCTGTTTCTTGCGCCCTACCCGGGACTGCGTCCGCCGCTGCGGAATTGTCCCAGGCTATTTTCGCGGCGTCCATCGGGGTTGCGGCCTGCTCTGATCGGCGCGGGCGGGGACGCCCGCGCTACAGCCGGCCGGGAGGCCGGCGCTACATCCTGTTCCCTAATCCTTGATTTTCCTCGGCTTTACACCCTCCGGCTTGCCCGGTAGACTTGAAACTTCGGGGCCGAGCGCAGTTTTCTTTGCGCAAAGGTTGTCATGTCCTGCCGTGGGCCGGTATCGTAGGCACGCGGGGCGCTGGTTACAGTCCCTGAAACGTTTTCCTGAATTCCTAATCACACGAGGAGAAGCACGCATGGCCGTTGAAGAAAAAGTGAAGCAGATCATTGTCGAGCAGTTACAGGTGGATGAAGCCGAAGTCACCCCCGGCGCCAGCTTTCAGGAAGACCTGGGCGCGGACTCGCTGGACGTGGTCGAACTTGTGATGCAGTTCGAAGAGGCGTTTGACATGGAGATTCCCGACGAGGACGCCGAGAAGATCAAGACGGTGAAGGACGCCATCGACTACATCGAGAAGAACGCGAAAGGCGGCAAGTAGCCATTGAGTCAGGCAGCGTCCCAGGTATCGGAACGCAGAGTCGTCGTCACCGGAGTGGGATTGCTTTGCGGTGTGGGCAATACCGCACCTGAGGTGTGGCGGCAAATCCTGGCCGGGGCCAGCGGCGTGGGGCCCATCCAGGGCTTTGATGCCACCGGCTTCCCCGTCACCTTTGCTGCCGAGGTCAAAAACTTCGACGCCCTGCAATTCGTGGACAAGAAGGAAGCGCGGAAGATGGGGCGCTTTACGCACTTTGCCTTCGCGGCGGTCGCGGAGGCGATGGCGCAGTCGGGCCTTCAGATCACGGAAGACATCGCCGACCGTGTGGGCGTCTTCATCGGCTCCGGCATCGGCGGATTCGAAATCATCGAGCGCGAGCATAACAACCTGCTGCAGGGCGGTCCGCGCAAGATGTCGCCCTTCTTTATTCCTGCAGCTATCGTGAACATGGCGGCCGGCAACATCAGCATTCGCTATGGTGCGCGCGGTCCCATTTCCGCGACGGCCACGGCGTGCGCCACGAGCGCCAATTCCATCGGCGACTCGGTGCGCATGATTCTGCATGGCGACGCCGACGTAATGATTGCCGGCGGCAGCGAAGCCGCGGTCACGTCCATGGCTGTGGGCGGTTTTGCCGCCATGCGCGCGCTTTCCACGCGCAACAATGAGCCTACCCGCGCCAGCCGTCCTTTCGACAAGGATCGCGACGGTTTCGTGATCGGCGAGGGCGCGGGCATTCTCATTCTTGAGGAGTTGGAATTCGCGAAGGCGCGCGGAGCCAAGATTCTTGCCGAGGTGATCGGTTACGGCATGAGTGCCGATGCCTATCACATGACCGGCATCGCTCCGGAAGGCGCGGGGGCGCAGCGCAGCATGCGGGCGGCGCTCAAAGACGCGGGGATTCAGCCGGAGGAGGTGGGCTACGTGAACGCTCACGCTACATCCACCCCGGCCGGCGATGGCAACGAGTCGCTGGCAATTGAAAAGGTCTTCGGCGAGCACGCGCTGAGCCACAGGCTCAAGATCAGCGGGACTAAATCGATGACGGGCCATTTGCTGGGCGGTGCGGGCGGACTTGAGGCCGGCATTACAGTGCTGGCGCTGGTTAACCAGCAGCTTCCGCCGACCATCAATCTCGAGAACCCCGATCCTGAGTGCCGGCTTGATTACGTGGCCAACACGGCCATCGCGCATAAGTTCGACATCGGGCTGTCGAATTCGTTTGGATTTGGCGGCATCAACGCCACGCTGATCATGCGGCGGTGGGAATAAGGCAGGGAACAAGGGAACGAGGGAACAAGGGGACCAGAAAACCTTTCGCGCCGGGGGCAACATCCCGGCGTTTCCGTTTTTTGCGGCTGGGGTAAGGCACTCGAGCCGACTTGCTGTCTCGCTCCCTCGCTTTCTTGTTCCCTTGTTCCCTGTCTTTCGTGCTTCGTGTCACAGGACGTTCATGCTCTGCGTGTGATAGCATCCGGTTTTTGACGAAGCGCCCGGCGAAAATCCCTCTCTCTTATTCGCCCCGCGCCGCCTGAGACCTCCGCATGGATGAGGAAGACGGCAGACCGGGAGCCTGTTCCCGGCAATTCGGCCCCTTAAGCGCCCTCCCGGGCGTTGCCCTGCAATCCCTGTTTCAACATTTCCGCGCTCGATTTTTCGGGAGCGCCGCGAAAGCGATCCCTCGGGGGCTAAAGCCCGACGTCGATAATGCCGGCCCTATCGGCACGACTGAAGTCGTGCCCCTTCGCGTGCATCCCTCCGGGGCTAAAGCCCTCGTGAATTTTGCAGCACTTGCGGCACGACTAAAGTCGTGCCCTGACACTTCTTGCGGCCCCAGAAGAGTTTTTCCGCAGCCTGAAAAGCCCTCGTCGATGTTGCTGGTCTTGTCGGCACGACTGAAGTCGTGCCCTTTCAAGAAACCGGCGTCGCCCCTACGGGGCTTTGCAGGCATCTCGCATCCGTACCCCACGCTGAAGCGCGGGGCTAACAACCGCGGCGCCTACGGCGCGCTCGGCACGACTGAAGTCGTGCCCTATTACAAAGCGCCGAGCGAATCGAGTTTCGAGCCGTTTCAAGGTTGGCGTGTCCTCTCAGAGGCTAAAGTCCTCGTCGATATTGATGGTCGTATCGGCACGCGACCCACGCACTGCGTGGGTACCCCGGTCGTGCCCTTTCACGAAACTGCGTCGCTCCCACGGGGCTTTGCAGGCATCTCGCATCCGTACCCCACGCTGAAGCGCGGGGCTAACAACCGCGGCGCCTACGGCGCGCTCGGCACGACTGAAGTCGTGCCCTATTACAAAGCGCCGAGCGAATCGAGTTTCGAGCCGTTTCAAGGTTGGCGTGTCCTCTCAGAGGCTAAAGTCCTCGTCGATATTGGTGGTCGTATCGGCACGCGACCCACGCACTGCTTGGGTACCCCGGTCGTGCCCTTTCACGAAACAGCTTTCGCCACGGCTGGTCTTATCTGCACGCGGCCCAGACAACGTGTGGATTCTCCGGTCATGCCCATTCACGACATGACTGAAGTCGCGCAATTTCACGAAACGATTTTCACCTCTGTATCAAGGAGCAACACACTATGAAAACGTACCAGGGAAGTGAGATCCGCAACGTAGCTGTAGTGGGGCATGCGCACAGCGGCAAGACCACTCTTATTGCCGCTCTGCTGCATGCCGCGAAGATGACTCCGACCCAGGGCCGCGTGGAAGACGGCACGGCCCCAACCGCGTACGACGAAGAGGAAGTGGCGCGCGGCATTACGATGCAAAACGCCGTCGCCTTTGCCGAGTGGCAGGGCACGAAAATCAACTTCGTCGATACGCCCGGCTTCCACATGTTTACGCACGAAGCGCGCGCCGCGCTGTTTCCTGTCGAGTCCGCGATCGTTGTTGTGAACGCGCAGTCCGGCATCGAGCCGATTACCGAGCGGGTGTGGAGATTTGCTGAAGAAGCCAACGTGCCGCGCATCGTTCTCGTGAATCAGATGGACCATCCCAAGGCCGGCGGCGGAGGCGGCTTGAGTGCGCTGCTCGACGACATCACCGAGCGCTGGGGCCGCAACTGTGTTCCTGTCCAGTTGCCCATCGTTGACGCCCAGGGGTTTCACGGCGTGGTCGATCTCGTCACCATGGAGGCGTACACCTATACCGTCGGCGGCGATGGTCGCGGCAAAGCTTCCGCGGAGATTCCTGCACCGCTCGCGGCCGACGCCAAGGCGCGCCACGAAGCTCTCGTTGAGCTGGTTGCCGAAGGCAAAGACGAGCTGATGGAAGAATATTTCGAGAAGGGCACCATCCCCGAAGATCACTTGATCGCAGCGCTCCACGAAGCTATCCGCGAAGATCGCATCTTCCCCGTGCTCTTTTCGAGCGGCCTGGCCAACATGGCCCTCGATCATCTTCTTGATTTTCTGAAGGTCTACACGCCTGCGCCTACTGAGCGCACGCCGATCGTTGGTACACCGTCCTCGCCCGATGCGGAGCCGCCTACTCGCAAGGTGGACGACGCCGGACCCGCGACGGCCATTGTCTTCAAAACCATGTCCGATCCGTTTGCGGGAAGAATCACCTTTTTCAAAGTTATCAGCGGGGTGATCAAGAACGACGCGACGCTTGAGAACTACGGCCGCCGCAGTCAGGAGAAGCTCGCGCACCTGGGCGTCATGCAGGGACGCAAACCTGTCGAAGTGGCCGAGCTTCACGCTGGCGACATCGGCGCCGTGGGCAAGCTGCGCGACACGCTCACCGGTGACACGCTGGGGGCAAAGGGCGCGGACTTCCAGGTCGCGCTGCCCACGCCGCCTGTGCCCGCAATGACGTATGCCATCGAGCCAAAATCACGCGCGGACGAGGACAAACTCGCGCCCGCGATCCACAAACTTATGGAAGAGGATCTGCTGATGCGCTTCTTCCGCGATCCGCAGACCAATGAATTTCTGATCGCCGGCGCGGGCCAGCCGCACATCGAGGCCATTGTGAACCGGCTCAAAAAGCGTTACCACGCAGAGGTCACACTCAAAGCGCCGAAGGTTCCCTATCTCGAGACGATTCGCGGCAAGGCCGAGGCGCAAGGGCGGCACAAAAAACAATCCGGCGGCCACGGCCAGTTTGGCGATTGCAAGATTCGCATGGAGCCCATGCCTCGGGGCGGCGGCTTTGTGTTCGAGAATGAAGTCTTCGGCGGAGCCATTCCACGCAACTTTATTCCCGCCATTGAGAAGGGGATCGTCGAAACTGCCACACGCGGCTATCTGGCTGGCTACCCGGTGGTCGATTTCAAAGTCATCGTCTACGACGGCTCGTACCACGACGTCGATTCGAACGAACTGAGCTTCAAGAAGGCCGGACGACTTGCATTTCGCAAGGCTATGGAGCTCTGCAAACCTTGTCTGCTCGAGCCGGTCATGAAGGTCGCCATTGAGGCTCCGGACGAGTTTGCCGGAACTCTTATGGGCGATCTGAACGGCCGACGCGGGCGCGTGCAGGGCATGGAGAGCAAAGGCCGCACTACGGTGATCAACGCGGAAGTGCCGATGGCCGAAATGCTGACCTACGGGACTCTGCTCACTTCCATGACGCAGGGCAAAGGCAGCTACCGCATGGAAGTGGGCCACTACGACATCGTGCCGCAACCCGTTGCCGAAAAGATTCTGGCTAACGCGAAGAAGCCGATTGAGGAAGAGGAGGAATAGCGATTGCAACGCGGACGGGGACGTCCGCGTTACAGCCGGCCGGGAGGCCGGCGCTACATCGGAGGCCGGCGCTACATCGGAGGTGGCGCTACATCGGAGGTGGCGCTACATCGGCATCTTCTGTTCGACACCCGGAGTAAAATCCCGCCATGGCGCACGAATATTCTTCCGCACAGCTCCACGGCGCCGTGCAACCACGTTTCGGTGAAGTCCACATTCGGAATCGCGGTCGCCTTCCTCATTGGGAAAAAGAAGAAGGCCTTTACTTCATCACCTTTCATCTTGCTGATTCGCTTCCCCGCGCCGCGCTTGCGAAAATCGCGGAACGCCACCAAATCCTCTCATCCGCCAAGCAGAAACAATGCGAATTTGCTTCCCGAGCAGAAGGCATTGCTCGCCGCTTATAGCCACACGCGCATCGAAGAGTACTTCGACCTTGGCGCTGGCTCGTGCCCGTTCCTCGACATGCGCATCGCCGGCGCCATGGCCGCAGCTTTGCGGTTCAGGGAGGGCAACGCACTACAGGCTTCTCGCATGGTGCGTCATGCCCAATCATGTTCATGTTGTGGCGAGACTCTTTCCAGGTCGCGAGCTTGCCGGGGTTGTCAAAGGCTGGAAGAACTTTTCAGCAAAAGCCGCCAACCTGGCACTCGGACGTAAGGGTCGGTTCTGGCAGCGCGAGTATTACGACCGCATGATCCGCAATGATGACGAGCTCGACCGCGCCATCAGGTATATCCTCGAAAACCCCGCCAAGGCGAGGATTAAAGAACTGGACTTGGGTTTGGAGCGCGGGCTGGGAAGCCCGCGCCACAGCCGGCCGGGAGGCCGGCGCTACAGGTTCGTAGCTTTGGGGAAAAATTCTGGCGAACGTCGAGCGACCGATCTCTGCGCGCAGTGGGAGCGATTTCGTACCCGATCACGCCTCCGCGGGTTCGATGTTCTCTACGTGAATTACCTTCGCCTGCTCGTCGAGCTCGCCAGTCACTTTCACCGTCTTGCCTTCGAACGGCTTGGCTTTCGACGAGTCGTCCAGCCCGAAGACCTGGCCGGATGAATCGCGGAGCATGAACTGATCGCCGTTCTTGACGACCGTTCCGGTAAAGGTTGAAGCAGCAGTAGTCTGGCCTTGACCGGGCTGCTGTTGCGGCTGGGGTTGTGCCTGATCAGGCTGCTGTTGCGGCTGCGGCTGCGCCTGACCGGGCTGCTGTTGCGGCTGGGGCTGGGACTGCGCAGTTGCGGAGCCGACGGTCCCAGAACTGCCTCCCCACGCCAGCGCAAATGCCAATACCAACGCACAAATGGCGGTTAAGCTGATTAGATCGCGCTTAAACGAACACATAACGAGTACCTCCTGGGGGTGGATTGGTCTGGACTCGTTCTTTCGCATGGCCCAAGCGCCAACCCTCCAGCATCCGGCGGGCCAAACCTAAAGGGATTGAAGGCAACGGAGTTCCCGGCCGCGCCGGCGCAGTTCGCGTAAAAATTTCCCCCTGTCGTACGCAAAAATTGCTGGTACCGAGTAAAAAGTGGGCACCGTCTGGCCCTGATCACTGTCCACTCGTATAGCGGAGTGGTATTCTGGCGCGTCGTCTCATAGGCACGAGGAGGAAGACGTGAAAAAAGGCATTTTATTGATTGCGGCGCTGGCATTCCTGGCGGGATGCGGAAACCAGGGCCCCCAGATTCCGAATCCGCCCAAGTGGCAGGGCGCTGCCTACCATCTTTCCTTTGGCGCGCCGCCAGCCAAGCCCAACCCCGCGGGACTTACGATTCCGCCTATCAAGTACTCGGCAAATCCTGAAGCCCTGGAGACTCGAGCCGACCTTGTGGTCGAATTCGATTCTTCGACCGCGAAGGGTCAGGGTGGCCAGGGTCCAGTGACGAACCAGATGGCACTGGGAGCGGTGGACATCTCGGGCGCAGAGGGTCAGTTGCCAACCGATTATGTGGACAAGGCCAGCACCGATCTGGCCAAGATGCTCGGCGCCTATTGCATGAAGGGGAAGATCAAACTTTCGGTTGCCCTCACCCGCTCGTCCATTCCCATGAACCCGACCGACGATCAGATCAATGCCAAGCGCCTGTCGGACTGGACGCCGATCGAGCTCGACTTCAAGAATCCGCATCCGAAGTGCTGAGGCTGATCCCAGATCTCTGATCCTCGACTGCCTTATCTCTCGACGATACATCCCAAAAGTGGGATAATGATGACACGGCTGAACCTACCAGGTGAAAAGCCACTCCACTGGATGGGCTCCGCGCTCAAGGAAACCGCGCAATTCCCTTCCGCCGTGCAGCGTAGCATCGGCTTTGCCCTCAGTGCTGCGCAATTTGGGGGTAAACACCTCTCTGCCAAACCGTGGCGCGGCGAAGGGCCGGGAGTGATGGAAATCGTCAAGGACTATGATGGCGACACCTACAGAGCGATTTACACGGTTCGATTCGAGCGCGCTGTCTATGTTCTTCACGCATTTCAAAAGAAATCGCCGCGCGGCGTTGAAACTCGGCAATCCGACGTTGCTTTGGTCAGGGCGCGCTTGAGAACGGCGCAGCAGGACTACGAGGAGAGATATGGCTGACAAAACTCGAGAGAGGATCATCCCCAGCAGCGGCAACGTTTTCGCCGATATGGGCCTTCCCGACGCCGTCGAACTCGATACCAAAGCCCGCCTCGGAGCCGCCATCTGCCGCATCGTCGCGCGGCGCAAACTGACCCAAATCGAAGTGGCCGCCCTTCTCGGCATTAATCAGCCCAAGGTCTCTGCCCTGTTGCATTACAAACTGGAAGGGTTTTCCGTCGAGCGCCTCATGCGTTTCTTAACTTCCCTTGGCCACGATGTCGAGATTGTGATCCGGCCGAGGCCGCGCGCCCGCTCTGCCCGCCTCGCCGTCCGCGCGGCGTAAACCAAGCGCCACATACTCGCCACGTTCTTGTTTTTGTGGCCGGGGTGGGGAACTACTCCCTACTTCCTATTCCCTGTTTCTCACATTGCGCGGCGTGAGGGGGAGCCTCTCTGCAATTCGCTGGAGAGACTTTAGCAGGGTTTTTTCAGCGGGTTGCGGATGGCCGCGGCTGGCTTGGGACGCGGCTGGGCGACGCTGTTATTCGGCGCTGATGGACACGCTCCCCGTGGCGAGGCTCTCAGCAAATCCCAAGCCCTGCCGATAAGGAAGGATGCGGGTAACTCTCGCTGGGCAAGGTGTGGACCGAGTGGACGGCGCAATCGAGCATGCAGGTCTGGTGGCGGCTGTTGAACAGGCCGCGGATGGCATCGTCATAACGGACACAAGCGGGACGATTCAGTATGTGAATCCTGCGTTTAGCGCGATGACGGGATACGGCCGCGACGAGGCTGTGGGCCAGAATCCGCGGCTGCTCAAGTCCGGACGCCAGTCAGCCGCGTTCTATGAAGGGCTTTGGGACACCATCCTGTCGGGCAAAGTCTGGCAGGGTGAAGTGGTGAACCGGCGCAAGGATGGCACGTTCTACACCGAGGAGATGCAGATCGCTCCCGTTTGCGGCGCGGGCGGGATAACCACGGGCTACATCGCCATCAAGCATGACGTGACCGAGCAGCGGGCAGCCCAGGATGCGCAAGCGTTTCTCGCGGCCATCGTGGAGAGTTCCGAGGACGCCATCATGGCGACCACTCCGGAGGGCGTCATCCGCACCTGGAATGGCGGCGCCGAAGCGGTGTTTGGCTATTCCCCAGAAGAGGCGATCGGCATGCACGTGTCCATGCTGGTGGCACCGGAGCGGCTGGACGATCTGACGTACTTTATGGGCCAGCAGACAGAAGGCAACATTGTCTCTCAGTACGAAAGCGTGTGCCTTCGCAAAGACGGAACGAGAATGCCCGTTTCCGTTACGGGGTCTCCGATTAGGAATGCCGCGGGCGAAATGGTGGCCATGTCCGCTGTTCTCCGCGACATGACCAAGCACTGGGAATCCGAGCAAAGGCTGCGCGAGAGCGAAGAGCGCTTCCGCACCTTGGCGGACAGTTGTCCGATTGGAATCTGGGTAACGGATGCGCAAGGCACGAATTGCTTCGCCAACAGAGCCTACCTGGAATCCTCCGGCATTACCTCCGACCAGGGATTGGATAACCGATGGAGGTCCATCGTTCACCCGGACGATGCGCCGGAGTTTTTCGAGAAGTTCGATCGCGCGCTGAAGGAGCACACACCGTTCCACACCGAACGACGCAGCCGCAGTGCGGATGGCCAGTGGCTCTGGATGGAGTCGAAGGCAGTACCGCGATTCTCTCCTGACGGCGCGTTTTTAGGACTTGCCGGCACGAGCGCGGACATCACCGAGTGCAAGAAAGCTGGGCTGGCCCTCAGGAATAGCGAAGAGAAGTTTCGCCAGCTGGCGGAGAATATCCACGAAGTTTTCTGGATGATGAACGCAGCGGGCACCGAGATCCTCTACGTCGGCCCCGCCTACCAAGAGATATGGGGGCGGAGTTGCGCAAGCCTGTACGCAAGCCCGATGGATTGGATGGAAGCTATCCATCCCGACGACCGGGGACTGGCTCACGCGACATTCACGAGGCAGTTGAGGGGCGAGATCATTAACTCGGAATACAGAATCGTGACGCCGGACGGGCAGGAGAAATGGATCCGGGACCGGGCGTTTCCGGTGCGCGACCAAAGCGGCGAATTAATTCGGATTGCCGGAATTGCGGAAGAGATTACGGAGCGCAAGCGGTACGAATCGGAACTGATCGAAGCCCGGGAGGGAGCGGACGCCGCCAACCTGGCCAAGAGCCGGTTCCTCGCCAACATGAGCCATGAAATCCGCACGCCGATGAATGGCGTGATCGGCATGAATCAATTACTGCTGGAAACGGAGCTCACCGCGGAGCAGCGGCGCTACGTTGAAGTGGCCCAGAACAGCGGACGGACCTTGCTGTCGCTGATCAACGACATACTGGATCTTTCCAAAATCGAGGCGGGAGGGACAAAACTCGAAAATCTGGAATTCAGCCTCGATCGCTCGGTCGACGAAGTAGTCCAGCTTCTGCGCGTTCAGGCGGGCGCCAAGGGACTTCAGATTGTCTCGCGGATTTCGCCGAAGATTCCGAAGTTTCTGCGCGGCGACGCCCACCGGCTGCGGCAGGTGCTGACAAACCTTATTGCCAATGCCGTCAAATTTACCGATCGGGGAGAGATCGCTGTGGAAGCGAGACTCGACAGCCAGAGCGACCATGCGGCTTCGATTCGCTTCACCGTGACGGACACCGGAATCGGGATACCCGCGGACCAGATTCCAGCGCTGTTTTCACCATTTGTCCAGGCTGACGCTTCCACGACCCGCAAGTACGGCGGTTCGGGGCTGGGGCTAGCCATCTCGAAGCAGCTTGTGGAGATGATGGGGGGGAGCATCGGGGTAAGTAGCTGGGAGGGCCGGGGATCAACTTTCCGGTTCAATGTCACTCTTGACGTGGTTGCAAATGATCAGCGCCTGTCCGCGCCGGCGCCCGCAACATCCGAGATGCAGAATGCCGAGCGCCCGGCTGCGCATGAGGCGGACAGTCGAATGCAACGCGGGCACGGAGAGAGAATTCTGATCGCGGAGGATAACCCCATCAACCGGGTGGTGATTCTTGCGCAACTGAAAAAGCTGGGATACACGGCCGGGGTTGCGGCCAACGGCGCGGAGGCCGTAGATGCGGTGGAGCGCGAGCATTTCGACCTGGTGCTGATGGACTGCCAGATGCCGCTCATGGACGGTTTTGAAGCGACCCGTCGCATCCGCCAGTCGAATCATCCGCACATCCCTATCGTTGCGCTGACTGCGAGCGCCATGAGTCCGAGCCGGGAGCGATGCCTCAGCGAGGGGATGGACGACTATCTTTCCAAGCCCGTGGAATTGGCCCGCCTGGCCGCCGTGCTCTCTGAGTGGAGCAGCAAAGCCGGCGCATGCCAACCGGCTGCGAGGCTTCATGAGGTCTCTCGAGAGCAAGCGGCAGAGATTTTCAATTTCGACTCTTTGCTGCACCGGCTGATGGACGACCGTGAGCTGGCTCGCACTGTGCTCCAAGGGGTTCGTGAAGGACGCTCCTTTGCAACTGAAGCAGCTATGCGCGCGGCTTGACGAAGCAGACGCAGCCGGTATGCGGATGCAGGCGCACACTCTGAAGGGCGCGGCGGCGACCGTGGGGGCGGAGATGCTGCGCGACGTGGCACTGGCCATCGAGACGGATGCCTCCGCAGCCCGATTGGAGCGCTGCCCCGACCTTCTGGTTCGCGCCATCGAGGAGTTCGAGCGCTTTAAGAAAGCTGTGGAGCGCGTGGAGCAGGATGGGTGGCTTTCAAAGGCAGTGGGTAATACAGGGATTGAGGAGACGAGCGATGTTTGAACTCAAACTTAGCGACAATCTGCTGGCGGATTATGTAGCCGAGTCTCGCGAGCAATTGGAGACGGTGGAAGCGGACCTTCTTGCTATCGAGGAGGAAGGCGTGGAGATCGATGAAGAGCGGGTCAATCGCGTCTTTCGGGCTGTGCACACGATCAAGGGGGCATCAGGCTTCTTCGATCTGGCAAAGATTGGAGAACTTGCGCACGAGGCAGAGAACGTGCTGGCGCTGGTGCGCTCGCGGGAGATGGTTCCAACGCCGGGCTGCATCCGTGTTGTACTCCGCGCTACCGATCGTTTGAACGAGTTGTTGCAGGACCCGGAAAGAAGCAACCAGGCGGATATTTCCGAGCTTGTGGCCGAGCTGCACTCGCTTTACGAAGAAAACAAGACATCGCCCGCAACCGGCGGCAAAGCTCCGAGAGAGACGAAGGCCGGTGGCAACACAGTAGCCCGCAAGGATCATTCGAGCGGCAGGGCTCTGCACATACTTCTGGTGGAAGACGACTTCGCTTCCCGGCTTCTGCTGCAAACATTTCTCTCCCGCTATGGTGAATGTCACATCGCCGTCAACGGTAGTGAAGCAGTGGATGCGTTTCGCTGGGCGTTGGATTGCGGCGAGAGATACGACTTGATTTGCATGGACATTATGATGCCCGAAATGGATGGGCGCGAGGCGGTCCGGCAGGTGCGCGCGCTGGAAGAAGCTCGCGGGGTCCGATCTACATGCGGCGCAAGAATCATCATGACGACGACGGTGAATCAGGTTAAGGAAGTGATTCTATGTTTCAAAGAGCTTTGCGACGCGTACCTGATGAAGCCGATCGATCTTGGACAACTGATGGAGCACATGAAGTCTTATCAGTTGATCGGGATGACGGAACAGTGATCAGTGAACAGTGGTCAGTGATCTGTGCTCAGATGAACGGAGGCGGTGGGGCAATGAGACTTGAGCTTTTGCTCGAGCATTGGCAGGTCGGCGATGTGGCCATCGGGAATGAGAACCCGCTGGGTGACTTGCGTTGACGAAGATCCGTTGAACGATTCGAAAATCAACGTCAGGTGCGGAGGCGGATCGACCGCGGCGGTCGCCTTCAGCAAGTACCTTCCGGAGAGGATCCAGGGCGTGTATTTTCCGTTCGAAAACAAGCCTTCGTCGCCAAACCATGTTTCTGGCTGCGCCGCGAGCAGCCGGCGATAACGGCGGTCAAAGTTGGTGCGTTTGAAGTAGTACGCCAGCAAGGCGAGCAAGAGGATAAAACCTGTCAACCCGCTCACGATGATCACATTTTCCTCGAGGCTACCGCCGGAAATCAGAGCGCCTAGCGCAAACAGCCCGACGCAGAATAAAACGAAAAGCGATGCGCCCTTCCAACTCCAGGGGCCTTCCTGCGCTTCTTCCCACTGGCGCTGATTGTCAGCCCATTGCGCCCATTTTTCCGGCGTGTATTGCCAATGCGCCCACGGATTGGCGATGACCGCCGACATGCCGCGGTCGTTGCGGCGCGCCATCATGAAGGCGATGGAAAGCATGGGGCCGCAAAACAAAAGTACGAACCCGCCCAGCCCCGAAGGCAGCCATTTCCAGTCTGATGGCAGCACGAGGCATGCGGCGGAGTTGATGAGCAAGAAAACGACGAGACGCCAAATCCACCGGTAGATCTTGTGTCGATTGAAGCTGACCAGCCTGGCCGATGGAGGCAGTTGGGCGACGTGCTTGTCGGTGATGCGGACGATAAAAATGCTGGACCCGCACGCCAGCGCCAACGACGCCACAATGGCCGCGATCGCTTCGACAAGCGGCGACCGGCTCAAGGCGGAATTCACGATGGCATACGTCGTGCCCGCAACAATCGCTACGATCAGGAAAAAGGAGCCGACCAGCTTGAATGTGGTCTTGAGGGAATAAAGCGGACTGCGCCGCCAGGCGCTGAAGGCGCCGCCGATGGTAAGAAAACAAAAAATCAGCAGGGCAATTTGCATTTTGTGCGGGGCGGGAATGCGCTTGCGATCAGGCTTCGAAAATCAGGCCTCTTGAATCGGCAGTCCGGTGCGCTCCCCAACCAGGCGCGCAACTTTCTTGGGGCGGTAAAACGTGTACGACGAGAATCTGGCTTCGCTTCCGTCTCTTCCTATCACCCAATATTGTTGCGCGTTGCCCACGCGTTTATGCCTGATGGCTGCGATCTGATCCCACTCAAGGAACAAATCCGAGGGCTGCTTCTTTGTGCCCAGGTTGAACATCACGCCCCTCATATCCATCGTGGCCTTGTAACCGGCCATGGCGCGGGTCAGCATCCAAAACCGCGGGCATGCATATCCGAAAGCCAATGCGCCGGCTCCCCACCAGAAGGCGTTATACAGATTCCCGCCGCTGAGGCCGCCGCCCGAAGAAAGAACTGAGAACACCATAAGGGCAAAGCAGACCGCAAAAAAAGCGAAGAGGATGCTGCAGACCATCATCACTCCAATGAGGAATCGGCTATTGTGTACTACCACCGGCGTGGCGCGAACCATTGCGATCTGGGAAGTGATGCCTGCACCCGGCCCTGGAGCCGGAAATCCTGTTGTACTCATGAATGACCTCTTTCTTAATTCGTTTTAGCCACCAGCGAACTGATGGCTGAAAGCTAGTTCTTGTCGGGCTGAACGCGGCGCGCCAGAGCCCATTTGAGCTCGTCGATGCCTTCGCCGGTGACGGCGGAGACAGCGTGGAACTCGAGTTTACTGCGCTTGGCGTAGGCGGCGAGTTTCTTGAGCTTGGCGGGATTCACGGAGTCGATTTTGGTCGCGACGACGATTGTGGGCTTCTCGGCGAGTGGATGCTGGTCGCCAACAGTGAAGCTCGAGAGTTCGTTCGCGATCACCTTAAAGTCCTCGACGGGATCGGGCCTTCCGGACGCGTCTGACACGTCGACCAGATGGGCGAGGACGCGGGTGCGCTCAATGTGGCGCAGGAACTGGACGCCAAGGCCGGCGCCGAGATGCGCGCCTTCAATGAGTCCGGGCATGTCGGCGATGACGAAGGATTGCTGGTCGGGCTCCTCGCCGACCGTGACTACGCCGAGATTGGGCTCGAGGGTGGTGAAGGGATAGTCGGCGATTTTGGGACGCGCGGCAGAGATGCGGGAGATGAGTGTGGACTTGCCGGCGTTGGGATAGCCGACGAGGCCGACATCGGCGAGCAGTTTCAATTCGAGACGATAACTGCGCTCCTCGCCGGCGCGCCCCAGCTCGTGCTCGCGCGGAGCCTGATGGGTGCTGGTAGCGAAGTGCTGATTGCCGCGGCCGCCACGACCGCCCTTGGCGATGGTGATTTGCTCGTCGGGCTCACGAAAGTCGTGGACGAGCTCGCCGGTTTCGGCGTCGAAGAGCGAAGTGCCGACGGGGACTTGCAGCGTGATGTCGCGGCCGTCGAGGCCGGTGCAGTTGGAGCCCAAGCCGTGTTCGCCGCGCTGTGCTTTGTGCTCGGGGTTATAGCGGAAGTGGATGAGCGTGTTGTGGCGCTGGCTGGACACCATGACGACGTCGCCGCCACGGCCACCGTCGCCGCCTGAGGGCCCGCCGCGGGGCACGAACTTCTCGCGGCGGAAGGCCATGCAGCCGTTGCCGCCGTCGCCGGCTTTTACGCGAATTTTGGCTTCATCAATAAACATGGGAAAGCAGGGACCGAGGGAACAAGGGACCGAGGGAACGAGAGAACATGAGCGAGGACTCGTCGGCCGCGCGGGCCGTGGACCAGGAGCGGAAGCGAATCTTAGGCGCCGGTCTTCAGTGTATCGGACGGAAGGGGTTGGGGGCCGGCGGGGCGGGGCGGCGGACTGGCGCGGATGGGGGGAAATATTGATTCGGCGGTTCATTTATGGCACAAGTTTCCACCCTTTTGCGCAAAATGGGGAAAAGGATGGAGCTTGAATGCGATTTTTCGTTGCCAGATCGAAAGAGTTGTGATGCACGCTACTTCGCAGCTGCGATTGCAAGACATAGAATCGCTGCCTACCTCTTTTGAGACCCACCCGGGGGCGGCGAAAAGCTGTGAATTCGCGCGTCCCGTGCCGGACCCGCCGCGAGAGCGGGCCGGTGAAGCGATTGCTGCTTTCTCCCTGCTTTCTCCCAAGATCTGCCGCGGCAGAGTGGTCAATGGCCGAGGCAATGCGGAACTGGAGAACGTGGATTGTGGCTGGCGCGCTTTGGCTCGGCGCTGGCGGGGGTGTGTGCGCGCAAACCGTGTTGGCGAACCCCGCTCCCTTGCAAGGCATTCAGATACAAGCGCCGCCGTCGGGCTCGCTTGCCGGGCGGCTCACCGATTTGCATTCGGCTCCGCTGGCCCGGGTGTCGGTTATATTGCACAACCGGGCCACGGGAGCCGAGGTGCGCGCGGTTACAGGCAAAAACGGCGGCTTCCGGTTTGCGTTGTTGGAGGCGGGCGAGTACACGCTCGAGGCCGACGAGCCGCAGTTGGGCCACGGACGGCTTGAGGGGATTCTGGTGACCGGGGGCATGGAGGCGCGGGTGCAAGCCGCCTTGAACCTTGAGCCTGTCGCGCCGGAATTCCACCCCAAGGGATTGGTTGAAGCGGCTGCGACGCCGGGTGAGATTGCCGTGCCGCCGCACACGGCAGCGACGATGCCCTTGATGGCGTACGCGGCGCCGGGGGCGGCGAAACCGACGGCGAGGACGCTGGCGACGCCAAGTACAGCAGCATTTGTGCCTGCTGCAGCGCGCTCGGAGGTTGCGGCGCCGGGGTGGACGCAGAGCGCGCCTGTTTCGCGCGCGGCGGCAGCGCCTTCTGCGTTGCCACTTGCCACGTTTTCTCGTGCGGCGCTCAGTACGGCGAACCCGGAAATGATTGCGCTGGTTGGGACCGAGCCAATGCGGAGGTTGACGCTCGCACCGCGTGAGGCAGAGGGAGTTCGGCCACTGGGCGAGCTTGCGGCACCGCAGCCCGTAACGCCGCAGCGGGCGACGATTCGTTCCGAAGGATCGACTCCGCCGGCCACTCTGACTTCGCCGCAACTGAGAGCTGCGCTGGAAACGCAGTCCATTGCCGCGGAACCGGCGCTTGCGATCGCGGTGCCGCGCGTGCTTCCGCTCGCGCACGGCTTCGCTGCATCCCCAGCGCTCCTGCCCTTGAACGCGGCGGTTGCCAGTGGCGTGCAGGCGGCTCTGCTGCTGGGGCGAATGGCGTCTACGCCGGTTGCAGCCGCCGCGCAAAAAGCCGAGCCGGCCGAGCCGATCGTGGCCACTACGGTGACCGCTACGCAACTCGAATCGCTGCCCGCGGGCGGACGGCGCTGGCAGGAGTTTCTGCAGGACACGCCGGCAGCAAGCTCCAGCGCTGAAGGGACGCAGGCGTCGTACCGCGGCTCGGAGGAATCGGCGGAGATCGCGATCGACGGAGCGAGCACGACGCTCAAGTTTGGCGCGACCGCGGGCTCCGGCTCGGGATCGGCGTCCCAGGATCCGGCGGGCCAGGGAGCAGGCCGGCCAAGCGCGATGAGCGGATTTGGGACGGGAGGGCGCGGGTTGGGCGTGAGCGAATCCGCGATCCGTGAGGTGACGGCGGTCTCAGGCAACGTGGAAGCGGAGGGCATGCGCTCGGCGGGAGGGCGCACCAGCATCGAGACAGAGCGCGGCGGCGACGCACTGCACGGCCAGGGATTCTACTTCGATCGACAGAATACGTGGGGGGCGCGGAATCCATTCACGCAATGGGTGCAAAACACTGGCACCGCGGCAGCGCCGAACTTTCGCCGCTGCGCCGTATACGCCGCCGGATCACGAAGCGGTGTGGGGGCTGGGCATGGGCAGCCGCATTCGCCGCGACAAACTCTTCTGGTTTGGCGCTATCGACAGCTACCGGCGCAACGATCCGGGCGTGGCCATGGTGAAGAATCCCAGCGAGTTTTTCAATCTGCCCGAACCCACCAGCGCAGCCGTGACGCTGCTGAGCGCGCAACTTGGCGAGAGCACGAACCAGGCCTACAACGATTACCTGGGCGTGAGTGCGGCGGACGACTGGCAGTCGCCGCAGGCGGCGGGCCTGGAGCAGTTGGCGGGGTTGCTCGGTCCCGCGGCGCGCACGGCCGCGCAGTGGGTGGGATTCGCGCGCATCGACTGGCAGGCGGCCGAGCGCCACCACTTCACGCTCGAAGGGATTGGCGCCGACTGGAACGCGCCGGGCGGCGGACTGACGCGCGTCTCAGAAGACTATGGCAACCACAGCTTCGGCTCGAGCGAGGCCAGCCAGCAATGGCTGCTGGCGCGGTGGGAGGCGTATCTGACGCCAAATCTGCTGGCCGTAACGCAGGGCTCGGCGGGGCGCGACGATTCTGAGCGCGCGGCCGGAAACGCCTTCGGCATTCGAACAGACATTGCTCAATGGCGAATTTCTGGGGCCAGTTGCCGCAGATCGTCGTGGACTCGCGCTACGGATTCACTATCGGCAATCCCTCGCGTTTCGGGCAGGGCAGTTATCCCGACGAAAAGCTCTACCACGCCCAGGAAATGCTGGACTGGGTGCACAACAAGTTGCTCGTCAAGGCGGGATTCGAACTGGATCACAACAATGACGCGACCAGCCTGCTGCGCAATCAGACGGGAACCTATTCCTACTCCACTGTTGCGAGCTTCATCTCCGATGCGCTGGCTTTTGAGAGGTTCGGCTTCGCCGATGCGCTCGACCCGCGGAATCCGCACAACTGCGGGACGTCGAATACAAAATTCGGCAGCCAGCCTTGCTACTCCTACTACTCGCAGACTGATGGGCCCCACCAACTGGCACCTGAGCACGAACGACTGGGCCGGCTACGCGACCGCGCAGTGGCAGGCGGCGAAATTTGCGGTCTTCTCCGGCGGGCTTGCGCTGGGAGTTTGAGCAACTGCCGCCGCCGATCGCCGCGCTCGCGAACTCCGCGCTTCCGCTCACCGAGAAACTGCCCTCTCTCGGCAACAACTGGGGTCCGCGCGTGAGTGTCGCCCTTGGCGGCGGGAAACGCTGGCCGGTGCTGCGGCTGGGCTACGGGATGTATTACGGGCGCACGGAAAACGCCACTTTCGAGACCGCGCTCACGCAAACCGGCTCGCTCAAGGGCGACCTGAGCTTCTTCATGCGGCCCACAGGACGACTGCCAATTCTGTTCCGGCGGCTCGCCGCCGTTCCCCTACGTGTTTGCAGGCCAGCCGGCGAGCGTGGTGAAGCCGGGAGCGGTGGAGTTCGCGCCCAACTTCCGCAATCCTGAAGTGCACCAGGCTGTGGCCGCAATCGAACAGCCGTTACCCGGCGGCATAAAGTTGACGGCAAGCGCGATGCTCAGCCTGGGACGCCGGCTGCCTGTCTCTATCGACACGAATTTCGATTCCGCAGTGAATCCAGGCACCATTACTTACAGCGTGAAAGACCCGACCGGCACCGGACCCATCAAGTCCACGCAAATCACCGTGCCGTTTTACGCGACGTGGCCTTCGCCCACCTCATCCACCGGCACCGCGGGACGGCTGAACCCGGATTATCAGCAAATCTCCGAAATCATGAGCCGCGCGAACTCGACTTATGAAGCGCTGATGATGCGATTCTCGCGCGAAGGCCGGCGCGGTTTGAGCCTGAACGCCCACTACACTTACGCGCACGCCATGGACTGGAATCCTAACAACACCACGCTGGTGGCTGGCAGCGATGTGCTCGATCCCGCGAATTTCAACGCGGAGTACGGCACCAGCAATCTCGACGTGCGCCACTCGGCGGCCGCCATGGTCATTTTGGAAGAGCCGTGGAAGCTACGCGGCCTCGCCGGCCGCTTCGGCAACGGCTGGATGGTCTCGGGGATCGGACAATTCCGCAGCGGTCTGCCCTACACCATGCGCACATCCGGATCGCTGCCTGAAGAATTCACCACAACGGGCGCAACTATTGTGGGCCTGGGCCCGGGCATGAACGGCTCCGGCGGCGACAACCGCGTGTACGGTGTGGGCCGCAACACGTTCCGCTACCCCAACGCATGGAAGGCCGACATGCGACTAGGAAAGAAATTCGACCTGGGCGACACACGGCAATTGGAATTGCTGGTAGAGAGCTTCAATCTCTTCAATCACCAGAACGTAACGGAGCTCGAAACCACGGGCTATTCGATCGAGTCGGGCGGCACATCGGGCACCTTGCCGACACTGTGCTACCTCACCATCAACACCACGGGATACGCGAGTTGCGGAACTACGACCATCTCCGGCACAGGGACACCGATCGCTGCCTTCGGCCAGTCGCTCAATGTGAATGCGACGAATTTCTACCGCGAGCGGCAGATCCAGATTGGGGTGCGGATGCGGTTCTAGGGGCTTGTGCATTCTGGGAATGACCGGCGCGGGTCCCACGTCCTACAATCTTTCGGGACTCTAGTTTCAGTCTTTCGGGAGACTTCTATGCAAGGCTGCACTAACCACGCGCGTCAGCCTCGCGCCCATTGCCATATTGCCCTGGCTCTTGCCGCGCTATTTGCTCTGCTCAGTTGTTTTGCCGCGGCGAACGCGCAAGGGAAGAAAGCTCCGGTTGCGGCTCCCGGCGACACGCTAACCACCCCGGGGCCGTTGGCGCAAAATCTTTCGCCCAAGCTCGACAAGCGCGACTTAGCCAAAGCCATGAAGCTCGTGGCCGACTGGCAATTAAGTCGCATGCCCGCCGACGCGCAAGTGGATTGGACTTGGGCTGCGCTTTACGACGGCTTCATGGCGGTACCCACAAAGGTGGCCGGCGACAAGTACCGGCAGGCGATGCACGGGATTGCCGAACAGCTCCAATGGCAGCCGGGTCCGCGCGCAATGCATGCCAGACGACCAGGCCGTGGGCCAGATGTATATGGAGCAATACTTTCTGCACAAGGACCCGAAGATGAGGGACGCCATGCGCGCGCGCCTCGACGCGCAAGTGGCCACGCCCGAGTCCCAATACGCCAGCGCGCTGCCGGTGCACTGGGACAATGCGCGCTTCCCCAATATGCCTCTGTGGTGGTGGTGCGATGCGCTCTTTATGGCGCCGCCCGTGTTTGCGGATATGGCTGCCGCGACCGGCGACAAGAAGTATCTCGAATTCATGGATCGCTCGTGGGATGCCACGGCCGCTCTGCTCTACGACCGCGACGAAGCATCTCTATTTCCGCGACGCGACGTTCCTCGACAAGCACGAGAAGAACGGCGAGCCGCTGTTCTGGGCGCGCGGCAACGGCTGGGTGATGGGGGGTCTTGTGCGCGTGCTCCAAAAACTGCCCGCGGATTCTCCGCTGCGGCCGAAGTATGCGGCTCTGCTGAAAGATATGGCGGCGGAGATGATTTCGATCCAGGGGAAAGATGGTTTGTGGCGGCCGGGTTTGCTCGATGCCGATGCGTATCCTCTGCCGGAAGTTTCGGGCAGCGCGTTTGTGACTTACGCGCTCGCGTACGGCGTGAACGAGGGAATTCTCGATCGCGCGACATACTGGCCGGCTGTCGAAAAAGCGTGGGCGGGCATGCTGACGCATGTTTACGCCGATGGGCGGCTGGGTAGCATTCAGCCGGTGGGCGCGGCGCCGGGAGCTTATGGCGAAACTTCGAGCTACGTATACGGCGTGGGCGCATATCTGCTGGCGGGGTCGGAGATTTATCGGACAGCGAAGTGAGTTGCCGTAAACGGCCGGTTGAGAGTTCCTTGCCTCATTTCACTACCGGCGACGCACCATTCAGAAACGCCGGATCCATCTGGGCGATGTCGACGCGATAACTCACCGTGTTTGCTGTGGGAAAAGTTGCAGGCGGCTTTTGCGTGACGCGTCCAGTGGCGGCCCACTCCGTGCCGCGCTGGAACGTGGTGATAAAACCGACACAGCTGAGCGCAAACACATCGTGGCCGAGCGTGGTGTGAAAGATTCTCCCCTTGCCGTAGCGCAGAACCATCAACATGGGTTCGTCGTGGCCGGTGCCTTTGTTGTTGGGGTCGGAGTGCGCGGTGGCGAGCACAGTCATGTTCTTGCCGGGCCCGCGCAACATGCCGTAGAGCTCGTCGTTGGCATGCATCCATATTGTCGGCAAGCCTTTCAAAATCGGGTGCTCCGGATCTCGCGCCGTCACCTGGAACGGCAGCCGCGCTCCGTGGTGGCCGGCTGGTCCCGGTGAAAGATCCGAAACTAGTTTGCCCTCCTGGAAATACCAATACGGTCCAGCCTGCTCGTTGCGGTTGCGCCAGCCGCCGATGCCGATCATTTCGTTATAAGCGGGCCAATCAGGAAAGGCATTGTCGGCGGCGTGCACAATCGACCAGGCCTCCGCCGCCGGCAACGTACTGCTCAAATTGCGAACGCAGTTCCGCGGGCCATGTCGGGCCGTCGTAGTTCATCACGATGACGCGATAGCGGCTGAACTCCGGCTTGAAGTTGCTGAAGTCGCCGTCAGACTGCGGCGCGGTGATCACAGAAACCTCGAAGAGCCCAGTCTCTTCGAGTTCCTTTTTGAGCACCGGCGTTGTCAGCCGCCAGTTGTGGTAGGCGCCAGCGCTTTGCCCGTCAATAATGGCCACGCGGATCGGCTCCGCAGCATGAGTCGTCTGCCCCGCGGCGCGAAACATCGGAGCGCAGCCCAGGCCGACTGCCAGGAACATCCAGCCAAATGATTTCATCATCCACCCTCAATCGCAGTTAAAGGACCCGAACGAGAAGGATACCGGATTCGGTCAGGAAGGAAATCGCTCGCGCACCAGTTGCAGCGCTTCCTCCGCGGTTGCGATGGTGCCCTCCAACTGCGCATCCTCAGCCACGCGCAGCATTTCGCGGAATCTCGCGCCCGGCGGGTATCCCGCGGCAATCAGTTCCCTGCCCGTGATCAGCGGCTGCGGCCGCACCGCTTCTTCGGGCATCGAGGACAATCGTTCGCGCACAAACTCCCAGTGGTCCAGGTTGCCGCTCGCGGCGAGGCAATCCATGCGGTGCAGCGCGAGGTGCTCGTCGAAGCGATCCAGGCGGAAAAAGCGCTTGAGCGTGGAAGTCTTCATGCGCTGCGCATCCATGAATCGCATGTGGTTCTCGACGAGCGCCAGTATTTGCCGCGTCTCTTCGTTGGAAAAACGGAAGCCCCGGCAGATTTCCGCAGCCATGGCGACGCCGATTTCGACGTGGCCGTCGAATCGAATGCGGTCGGGAGCGCGGCGGAATGTCGGCGGCTTGCCTACATCGTGCAGCAGTGCGCCCCATGCGAGCGTCACCGAGCATCCCGGTGGCAATTGCTCGAGCAGCATCAGGGTGTGTATCCATACGTCGCCCTCGGGGTGGAATTGCGGCGGCTGCTCCACGCCCTTCATGCTCGCGATCTGCGGGAGCACTTCGGCGAGCAGTTCGGTTTCGTCGAGCAACTCGAAGGCACGGCGCGCATGGCCTTCGGTGAGCATCTTTGTGAGTTCGTCGCGCACGCGCTCGCGGCTCACGGCGTGAATGCGCGGAGCGAGCGAGCGAATGGCGCGTTGCGTTTCAGGCTCCAGCTCGAATTCGAACCGCGCCGCGAAGCGCACGCCGCGCAACATGCGCAGATGGTCTTCTTCAAAGCGCAGTTCCGGACGCCCGATGGCGCGCACTACGCCGGCATCGAGGTCGGCGAGGCCGCCGACATAATCCAGCGCCGCGTCGCGAAGAATCTTCGGATTGCGCACACTCTCGTCCAAAGGCCTGCCTTCGTGCAGCGGGTCAAGGAGCAGTCCATTGATCGTGAAATCGCGGCGCTGCACGTCCTCCTGGGCGCTCGTGGTGTAACGCACCGCGTCGGGATGGCGGCCATCGGAATAGGCCAGGTCGGAACGAAAGGTCGCGACTTCGGTCGTGAACGCGGCATCTTCGGCATCAGGCGCAACCAGAACCACTCCGAAGTGTGCGCCCACGGCGAAGGTCCGCGGAAACAAGTTGAGCACGACGTCGGGCGTCGCGTTGGTCGCCACATCGTAGTCGGCCGGCTCGTGCCCTAGCAGCAGATCGCGCACACAACCGCCGGCAAGATAGGCTTCGAATTTGTGGGCGCGAAGAGTTTCCAGGATGCGCAGAGCCGATTCGAATTTGAGTGTCTCGGCCATCGTCTGTGTTTCTATTGTGAACCAGTTTTGTGGCGCAGGCGAAGTGGCGCTCTGATCTTGTGATTTCGTAATGAGTTTGAGACGAGCGCGGGCCGGGAGACCCGCGCTACAGCCGGCCGGGAGGCCGGCGCTACACAATACACTGAGAATATGCGCGGTTCCGGCCTGATTCTCGGCATTGAAAGCTCTTGCGACGAAACCGCTGCGGCGATCGTGGAGCGGGGTGCGCGCACTGTTTCTTCAGTGGTTGCTTCGCAGATCGCCACGCACGCGCGCTACGGCGGCGTGGTGCCGGAGTTGGCCAGTCGAGAGCATCTCCGCGCCATTGTTCCTGTGGTCCGGGCCGCGCTTGCCGAGGCTCACCTTACGCTCTCCGATCTCGATGCCATCGCTGTGACTTCCGGCCCGGGCCTTGCCGGAGCGCTGCTGGTGGGCATCACTTACGCCAAGGCACTCGCTTTTGCGAATCAACTTCCCCTGATTGCCGTGAATCATCTTGAGGGTCACATTCATGCGGTGCTGCTGAACGAGCGCGAGGAGGGCCGGGCGAATTCAACGACGGGGGGAGCATTTTCCCCAACCGCGAAAGATGTTGGGGGATCCGCTACGCAAAAAAGCAGCCGCAGGTCCTTCGACTCGTCCGCCGCCGGCGGACTCGCTCAGGATGACAACCAGGAGATGCGCGACGAAGCGGCATTGGCGCTGGTCGTCTCCGGCGGGCACACGCACCTTTTTCTGGCGCGCCCGGCGCAAGGGACGTGGAATTACACGCTGGTGGGCCGCACCGTGGACGACGCGGCGGGCGAGGCCTTTGACAAGGTCGCGAAATTGCTTGGGCTCGGCTACCCAGGTGGTCCGTGGATTGATGCGCTGGCCAAATTCGGCAATCCCGGCGCCGTGCCGTTCGCGTTCGCGCAGATCAAGACCAAGGCGCACCTCGGCGGCAAGCCTGCGCGTACCAAGGCTGCGAAGACCGCGCCGATCGCGCGCCTCGATCCGCACTTCCTGTTTTCGTTTTCGGGAATCAAGACGGCTGTGCTGCGCTACGTGGAGCTGCACGGATTGCGCGCCGAGGCGAGGACGCGGGTGAGCCGTGTGCTCGAGAATTTTCGCCCGCCGCAGACGCGCGAAGAAGCTCTCGCTCTCTGCCCGCAGCCGACATTGGACCTGATCGCCAGTTTTCAGCACGCGGTAATCGGCGACCTGATGAAGAAGACTTTTGCCGCTGCGCAGTCGCTTGGGGTCCGGCGCGTCCTGGTCACCGGCGGCGTGGCTGCCAATCGCGAGCTGCGCGAGCGCTTCACGCGAGAAGCTGCGGCGCGCGGCGTGCGGATTTCGTTTCCTACTCTTGCGCTCTCCACCGACAATGCGGCAATGATCGCGGCCGCTGCGTGGCCGCGGCTGCTGGCCCAGGATTTCGCTCCGCCGGAACTGAGCGCCGACCCTTCGCTGGCGCTGCGCTGACGGCGAGCACCGTCCCTACGGGACTGTTTCTCCAAATGTTGCCTCGTTCCCCACGCTGAAGCGCGGGGCTAACGAACATTGCGCCTACGGCGCGAGAGGATTTCGCTCCGCCGGAACTGAGCGCCGATCCTTCGCTGGCGCTGCGCTGACGGCGAGCACCGTCCCTACGGGACTCTTCTCGCTAACATCACCTAGTTCCCCACGCTAAAGCGCGGGGCTAACAAACATTGCGCCTACGGCGCGAGAGGATTTCGCTCCGCCGGAACTGAGCGCCGACCCTTCGCTGGCGCTGCGCTGACGGCGAGCACCGTCCCTACGGGACTCTTCTCGCTAATATCACCTAGTTCCCCACGCTAAAGCGCGGGGCTAACGAACATTGCGCCTACGGCGCGAGGGCCTCGCGAATGCTCTCGATCAGCCCGTGCGCGAGGCAACAGCAAAACTTGACACCAGGGTGGTAGACTCGTTGGGGTTTGGAGGGTTTGCATGAGGAATTTTTTGCGCATTGCCGGGCTGGTTGCTTTCCTGGCGATGCTGCCGGCGGCGAACGCGGCGGATGCGAGTGGAACCTGGAAGGGGGCCTTTGATTTTCAGGGTACGAGCATACCGTTGATATTCCACTTCGCGGTTGCGAACGGAGCGGTGACGGGAACTGTGGAGGGTTTGCCGACCACACCCGCCGAACTGCACGACGGCAAAGTGGATGGCGGCGCGGTGACGTTCTGGGTGAACACCGATTACCAGGGACAGACGTACAAGTTGGTGTTCAAGGGAGCGATTTCTGCGACCGGGGATCAGATTGCATTCAACCTCGGGACCGACGATGGAACCTGGGCCGCGCAGATGACGGCGGCAAAGAGCGCGGAGACGGCGCCCGCGCCTGCCGGGCCGGATATTAATGGAACATGGAAAGGAAGCTTCGATTTTCAGGGCACGAACATGCCGCTGACGATCCATTTGACGAGTTCGGCCGGCGTAGTGACGGGAACGGTGGAAGGACTGCCGACGACTCCCGCGGAGATTCACGAAGGCAAGCTGGACGGCGACACGGTGAGCTTCTGGTTGAACACCGATTACCAGGGACAGACGTACAAGTTGAACTACAAGGGCAAAATCTCGGCCGGTCAGATCGCATTCACCTTCGGGACCGACGATGGAACCTGGGGCACGGAAATGACAGCGACAAAGGCGATGTGAGGGCAGAGATTCTGGATCAACGATCAGAAATTATAGGACGCCGGGCCGCGCTTTGTTAGTCTCAAGCTAGCTGATTCCCCACGGTGCTGCTCAGGAGGTCGTCCATGCTCGACACCGGCGATGCGCGTGGTGTGTATTTATCGAGCGATGCGCCGGCGCGTGCGCAGGACGGGGCAATCGGGCGGAGTGCGCAGCGCAAAGCTGCAGTGCACCTTCTGCCGCTGCTCGCCGTTGGCTACGGCTTGGCCTACATAGACCGCATCAATATCAGTTTTGCCTCCTTGCAGATGAACCGCGATCTGCACTTCAGCGCATCGGTCTACGGATTTGGCGCGGGACTTTTCTTTATCGGATATGCACTGTGCGAGGTGCCGTCAAACCTCATGCTGCTGCGCTTTGGAGCGAAGCGCTGGCTGGCGCGCATCATGTTCACCTGGGGATTGCTCGCGGCGGCAACAATGTTCGTGCGCACGCCGCTCGAATTCAACGTGCTGCGATTCCTGCTGGGTATGGCGGAGGCCGGGTTCTATCCCGGAGTGATTTATTACCTGACGCTGTGGTTTCCGGCGCGCATGCGGGCGCGTGCGGTGAGCCGGTTCTATATTGCCCTGCCGCTGAGTTCGGTGGTGATGGGCTCGCTGGCGGGGTGGCTGCTGGGGCTGGGCGGCAAGCTGGGGCTCGCGGGATGGCAGTGGCTGTTCCTGGTGGAGGGTTTGCCGACTGCGGTTTTCAGTCTCGTGATTCTTACGATGCTGCCCGACGTTCCGGCGAAGGCGACATGGTTGACTGCGAAGGAAAAGGCGTGGCTCGAAGGCCAGCTCAAGGCCGACGGAGAAAAGGCGCACTTGGGGCACAGCGCCGGAGTCGCGCAGGCACTGCTCGAGCCGAAGGTATGGATGATCGGCGCGTACTTCTTTTTCGCGCTCACCACCAGCTACGCGTACGGTTTTTCCGCACCGGCGATTTTGCAGGCAACGACCGGCTGGAGTGTGAGTAATATCGGGTACCTGGTAGCGTGCTTTGGATTAGCGGGCGCCGCGGGGATGCTGCTGAACAGCGCGCATTCCGACCGCAGAGGCGAGCGGGCCCTGCATTGCATTGTTCCGTGCGTAGTAATGGCCGCGGGCTTTTTGACGGCGAGTTATGCAAAGGAGCCGTGGCTGGTAGTGACAGCGCTGGCTGCGAGCTTCATCGCGTTCACGTCGATGCTGGGACCAGCCAATGCGGTCCCCATGCAGTTTCTTGCCGGACGAGCAGCAGCGGCAGGCATTGCGGCCATGAATACGATCACCATGTTCGCCGGATTTGTGGGACCTTACTGGATGGGCGTGATGAAGGACCACACGGGAAGTTATGACGCGGGATTGAGAGGGCTGGTGGTGCCTTGCCTGCTTGCGGCGGGAACGATGTATGTGTTGACGCGAAACCTGGCGCGGCGGCCTGTTGCAACCGGGGCAAAACTTGCGCAAGAAGCTGTGTGAGGCAGCGGCGCCGAACAGCAAGCTGTTGAGAGATGTCGCTAAGGCGCCACCGCAGCCGGCAGGATGTCTTCCACGTCGACCCATTGCGTGGGATAGTTGCCGGTGTAGCAGGCAGTGCAGTAGCCCACTTTTTTCTCGTCCTGGACTGACTGCAACAACCCATCGAGCGACAGATACGCCAGCGAGTCCGCCTCGATGTAGTGGCGAATCTCTTCGACGGAGTTGATTGGCCGCGATGAGCTCTTTCTTGCTGGGCGTGTCGACCCCATAGAAACACGGCGAAATGGTGGGCGGGCAACTGATGCGCAGATGCACTTCCGTAGCGCCGGCGCCGCGCACCATGCGGACAATTTTGCGGCTCGTTGTCCCGCGGATGATGGAGTCGTCAATGAGGATGACGCGCTTGCCCTCAAGCAGATTGTGCACGGGGTTGAGCTTGAGGCGGACGCCGAAGTCGCGGACGCGCTGTTCAGGTTCGATAAATGTACGGCCGACGTAGTGGTTGCGGATGAGGCCGAAGCGGAAAGGGATGCCGGCCTCTTCAGCGTAGCCGAGCGCGGCGGTAACGCCGGAGTCGGGCACGGGCACGACGACATCGGCAGCCACGCCGGACTCGCGCGCGAGCTGGCGGCCCATCTGGTCGCGCGACTCCTGCACCCAGCGGCCGAAGATGCGCGAGTCGGGGCGCGCAAAATAGACATGCTCGAAAACACAACTCGATTGCGGAACACCGCTCGCGTACTGGCGGCTGGTGACGCCGTCTTCAGAGACCATGACCAGTTCGCCGGGAAGAATGTCGCGGATGAATTCGGCGCGGAGCAGATCGAAGGCGCAGGATTCGGACGCGAAGACGACGGTGTCGGGTCCGCCGGGATTTTTGATGCGGCCCATGGAGAGCGGGCGGAAGCCGCGCGGATCGCGCGCGGCAAAGATGCGGTCGCGCGTCATCATCACAATCGAAAACGCGCCTTCAACCTGCGAAAGCGAGTCGGCGATGGCGTCGACGAGCGAACTTGCGCTGGAGTGCGCGATGAGCTGCACGATGATTTCGGAGTCCGAGGTGGTTTGGAAGTATGCGCCGTCGCGTTCGAGGCGCGCGCGCACGTTGCCCAGGTTCACCAGGTTGCCATTGTGCGCGATGGCGATGAGGCCCTTGGTGGAGTCGACGCGAATGGGCTGCGCGTTGAGCAGCGCGGAATCGCCGGTGGTGGAATAACGCGTGTGACCGATGGCCATGTGGCCGGGAAGCTTGGCCAGCACATCGTCTGTGAAGATCTCCGAAACCAGGCCCATGCCTTTGATGTTGGCGAGGCGATGGCCGTCGGCAGTGGCAATGCCGGCTGATTCCTGGCCGCGATGCTGCAGCGCGTAAAGGCTGAGGTAGGCTTCGCGCGCCGCGTGGGGATGGCCGTAGATGGCGACGACGCCGCATTCTTCGTGGAGGGTGTCTCCTTCGGAGACAGTGGACAGTGAACAGTGGTCCGTGGTCAGTGACTTGACGCGCAGCGATTCGGAAATGTCGGCGACGCCGGCGACGCCTTGAAACAGCAACCGGCTCATGCTGGAACCTCGTCGTGGAGATTGGCTTCAAGGGCGGACGCCCAGAGGGTGCGTAGCTCGGCGAGGGGCGCGGAGATGAAGGTCTCGCCGTCGACGAGGATTTCAAGACGGTTGCCGCCTGTAGTTCCAATGCGCGCGGAGAGGAAGTTGTACTGATTGGCCATGGCGTCGATTTCGGCGAGATTACCGGGTTCCGTGGTCACGAGGATGGTGGAGGCGGGCTCGGCGAAAAGACCGAAGAGCGGGTGCGCGAGAAGCGACGGATCCTGCTCGACGGTGGCGCCGATGCCTTTGGTGAATGCGGCCTGCGCCAACGCAACGGCAATGCCGCCGTCGGAGACGTCGCGCGCAGAGCGGATGAGTTTGCGCCACGCGAGCACGGCCAGCAAATTGTGCAGGTCGGCCTCGGCATCGAGATCGAGCGCGGGAGGAGTGCCCCAGAGGCTGCCGAGAACGGCCTTGGCGAATTCGGAGGAGCCGAATGCGGCGAGATTCTTCCCGGCTTCGGCTTCGGACGCGTCCGATTGTTCGCGAGGACCCGGGTCGCGCTCGAGAGCCGGGAGCGGGTATTGGCTGATAGGTGGAGGATTAAGCGGAACTTTGAGCTTCGGATCCGGCTCCGGACCGCGCGGAATCGGCCAGAGCAGCACGATGGCGTCTTTTTCGCGCTGAAAGCTCGCGGGGACCGCCTTCGTCACGTCTTCCAGAATGCCTACGATGCCGAGCACCGGCGTGGGATAGATGCCTTCGCCGCGTGTTTCGTTGTAGAGCGACACGTTGCCGCCAGTAATCGGCGTGCCCAGCGCGGTGCAGGCTTCGGCAATGCCGTCGATGGCGGCGGAAAGCTGGGCCATAATTTCGGGCTTCTCCGGATTGCCGAAGTTGAGGCAGTTGGTGGCAGCGACGGGCGTTGCACCGGTGCACGCAACTTTGCGCGCGGCTTCGGCCACGGCGTGCATGGCGCCTAGCTTGGGATCGAGATATGCCCAGCGCCCATTGCCATCGAGCGCCATGGCGAGACCGTGCTCGTGGCCCGGAGTTCCTGTGCCCTTGATGCGCATCACGCCGGCTTCGCCTCCGGGTCCCTGCACGGTGTTGGTCTGCACCATTGAGTCGTATTGCTCGTGGACCCAGCGCTTGGAGCAAATGTTTGCGGAGGCGAGAAGTTTTTTGAGATCCGCGAGATAGTCGCGGTCTTTATCGAGCTCAGCCAGCACTTCGGCCGGAGGGTCGAGCGGAACGGGCGCCTTCCACGTGCCGACGGGGCGATGATAGAGCGGGGCATCGTCGGTGAGCGATTGATTGGGAATGTCTGCGACGAGCACGCCGTGATGGCGGATGCGCAAGCGCGGCGCGGGCTCGCACCGTGCCCACAATCACGGCATCGAGACCCCACTTCGCGAAGACGCGCAGCACCTCATCTTCGCGGCCCTTTTCCGCGACCAACAGCATGCGCTCCTGGCTTTCAGAAAGCATGATCTCGTACGCGCTCATGCCGGTTTCGCGCTGCGGAACTAGATCGAGTTCGACATCGAGGCCCACGCCGCCGCGCGCGCCCATCTCGCACGTGGAACAGGTGAGGCCGGCAGCGCCCATATCCTGAATGCCTACGATGGCGCCGGTCTGCATGGCTTCGAGACACGCTTCGAGCAGCAGCTTCTCCATAAACGGGTCGCCGACCTGCACGTTGGGCCGCTTCTGTTCTGAGCCTTCCTTGAATTCTTCGCTGGCCATCGTCGCGCCGTGGATGCCGTCGCGGCCCGTCTTGGCTCCGACATAGATCACGGGATTGCCCGTGCCGCTGGCCTTGGCGTAGAAGATTTCGTCTTTGCGCACGAGGCCGAGCGCGAAAGCGTTGACCAGCGGATTGCCGCTGTAACACGGCTCGAATTTGGTTTCGCCGCCGAGGTTGGGCACGCCAAAACAGTTGCTATAGCCGGCAATGCCGCTCACCACGCCTTCGACGATCGCATGGTTCCTGTGGATCAGTTGCGCATGATCATCGCTTCCCATCTTAGCCGCGGAATCGTTGCTCGATTCCGCGCCGAAGGTGGGGCACCCACAGTTTGTGATCGGCCCAAAGCGCAGCGAGTCCATTACGGCCAGCGGCCGCGCGCCCATGGTGAAGATGTCGCGTAGAATGCCGCCCACGCCGGTAGCTGCGCCCTGGAAGGGCTCGATGTAGCTGGGGTGGTTGTGGCTTTCGATCTTGAAGGCGCAGGCCCATCCGTCGCCCACGTCGATAATTCCGGCATTTTCGCCCGGCCCCTGCACCACGCGCTCGCTTTTTGTCGGCAGGCGCTTCAGGTGCACGCGACTCGACTTATAGGAACAGTGTTCGCTCCACATCACGCTGAAAATTCCCAGTTCGGTGAGCGAAGGTGTGCGGCCGAGCGCGGCAAGAACGCGGTCGTACTCCTCCGCAGTGATGCCGTGCTGGGCCAGCAACTGCGGGGTTACGGTGGTTGGCTCGGGAACGACGGCAGAGGAGGAGCTGGTCATCGTTGATGACTCCATTGTCGCATGGGAGTCGCGGACACGAAGCGAGATGCGGATGTGGAAAGTCCGTCTGCGATCGAGCATGCGAAGCGATTGGAACCGGGTCCATCAGGGCAGGCCTCGGACTCCCATTGGCCGAGGCAGCCCGTGGCAGATAAGGCAAAGCCTATGCGATACTTAGGAAGCGGAACCCCTCCCATGCCGGGATGGCGGAACTGGCAGACGCAGCAGACTCAAAATCTGCCGGCCCTTGTGGTCATGGGGGTTCGACCCCCCCTCCCGGCACCATTCTTACTTACATAGAATCAGCGGCTTGCAGTGAGCGCGAAACGTGCGTGTGTATTGCGTGTGGCACTCATGACATGCTGCGACATGCTCACGATTTTTCGAAGGCATTTCAAGAGTTGCAAGTTCTCTGCGAAGGGGCGCAGGCATCGCCATTGCAATTGTCCGCTCACGGTCGAGGGGGAATCGCACGGCGCCTTCGTGCGGCAATCGCTTGATCTCCGGAATTGGGAGGCGGCGCAGAAGCTCGTGCGTGATTGGGAGATCAGCGATCGCGGCCTGTGCCGTTGTCGCGGTCGTAAGTTGTCGCGTGAGGAGAAGATATTTCCAATTGAAGATAACCAAGACGGATACTGATATAGCGCTGATGATTGAACTGATCGCAGTCCAGCCGGTCGCAGTAAAGCCCGGGAAATTGTCAGGACTATCCATGCGCCGATTATGTGGCCAGCTTTTCCTCAGTGAGCTCGGCGTCCGTGTGACGATGGGGCTTCCCAACCACAAAGAAGAACTGACGCGACGCCAGCCTACTCACAATGAGGCCGCGGTCTCTGGGCGATCGGTCCATACCGGGTTTGGATAAGAGCCAGCGCGCGACAATAGTACGCTTCAGAAGCCGGGTAATTGCCGCGATTGATCCCAATGGCGCCCAGGTTGTTGAGTTCCTGTGCCACAGCGGGATTCTCGCCGCCGAGCCGGGGCCAGCCGATTTGTCTCCACCGTCGAAGAGGCTCTCGGTGAATTTGCTGAATGGCGCACGTTCTGGCTGCAGCCTCGCGTGGCGCTTCGTTGCGCGCATGCTGCAGCCTCACTGTGTAGAACACGATCGTCGCGCAGATCAGCACCAGGGGCGGCTTTTCTTGTGCCGCGTTGGCTGACATACGGGGGATGCGCTCGGAATTCGATCAGATCAGCCAACGCTTCAGCGCGCCGCGATGACTTGTGCCGCGAGGTTCCAGCCGCGCAGACCTACGATGGGCGTCTCGGTACCGGGAGAAAATTCTACGGTAACGATGCGTTGCTCGCCTGGTAAGAGCGAGATGTAATTATCACTGTAGTAAGCGGGCAGTATGCGGCTGCCCGTAGCTGCGTTTTCCAGCGTCAGCTTCACCAGGACCGCCGGCGCCGTGCCGGAGTTGATGAGAGTTACCGTGGCCTTTCGTTCGCCATTTGATGCACCCACGCTCGCCGAGGCCTGAACGGTGGCGGGGGGCAGAGTATCCAGCTCCCGCAGCGTTACATCTTTTGCGGCCCACCAGTAGAAGTTATTGCTTACGGGTGCAGCAGAGGCGTCCGCCACATTGAGCACCACGAGGACCGTGTGGCCGGCGGCGAGCGGATCGAGCTCGAGCTTGGCGACCGCGGTGCGATCGTCGCCTGCGGCATCGACGTTGTAAGTATGGTCGCTGATCGCCGCACCTTCGAGGCTCAAGACCCGCACACGCACGCTGAACGGGCGTGAGTCGCCTAGATTGATCAGATCGACGGATTCATCATCGAGATTGAGCTGCGCGTGAACCGGCTCCAAGGCTTTCTCGGTGCCGTAGAAACTGGATTGCGTATCGTAGTCCCAGCTGAGGAAGTTCCATTCGGTGCTGGGCCACGCGGGTTGGGTCATCCAGATCATGCGGCCGGAGTTGGGCTGCCATAGGTGCGCCGCCATCCCTTCGAAGATGGCGCGGTGTCCGGCATAGTCAAGCATCTGCGCCTTGCGCACGAAGTCTTCGAAGCTGGTGGGCGCGCCAAACTCGGTCTCCATGGCGTCCATGTAGAACGAGACGCGGCCACCCTGGCTCTGGTGCCAGTCGTGGTAGGCCCAGGTGTCGCTGATGGGCCAGCGGTCGGGCGCGGGGATGAAGGATTTGAGGCTCTCGAGGGTGGGCACGCTGGGCATGCCCAACTCCACACTGAAGCCGCGGTTGATGTGGAAGTAGTTTTCCGCCGGTTGCCACAGGTACGGGCCGGAACCGCGCAGGTTCACCTGGTTCGAGCTGGGGGTGTAGTAGCGGGTGTGGTCAAGGGTGCGCAACAACTCGGCCAGGCCCTGGTTGAGAACCGCCTGGGGTACACCCTCATTGCGTCCGCACCATACCACGATGGATGGGTGATGACGGAAGCGCAGAATGGTATCGCGCGCGTTCTTCAGGAATAATGCCGGATCCTGCGCTTCAAGGTTGTAGTTCTCAGTGGAATCCCAGAAATCGTTCCACACCAGCAGGCCGTATTTATCGGCGAGAGCGTAGAAATTTTCCTCAGTGCTCTGGCCCATCCAATTGCGAATGATGTTTACGTGGGCGTCGCGGTGGAGACGAAAGAACGGCTCCAGGTGGGCCACACTGACGCGCTTCATCATGTCGTCCATGCCCCAGTTGCCGCCGCGCGCGGCGATGCGCACCCCGTTGACCTTGATCACCAAGTCGGTGCCTGGCCAGCCGCCTTCGACGGGACGCACGGAGGACGATACCAATGCGCCGGGCTCAAGGGTCTGCGCCCATGTGCGCAGCGGCCGAGCCTGTGGCTGCATCTTGCCGGGCAGCAGCAGGTTGGGCGTTTCGTCGCCAATAGCGCGGATACCCTCGTGGCTGTCGTCGATGAGCGGCAATTTCTCGTCATAGGTGCGGCCAGGCAATACCTCCACGCGGCGCAAGTGAGCCGCGTCGTCCAGCAGCGACAGTTCGTAGCTGACTTCGCGCATACCAAACTCGATTTCCTGGGCGGAGCTTACCTTTTGATCTACGGTCAAAGTGGTGCGCAATGTGTGCAGCGTGGGCTCGCCGTAGCCATTGGGCCACCACAGGCGGGGATGCTGCACTCTCAGTTGCGGGAAATCCGCCGGCTCCAGGCGAACGTCGGTTTCGCCGGGGGTAAGATGAACGTGCTTCGTGACCTTCACGTCGTCGAACGTGACGGTCAGCTCGCCTTCGACAGGCGCGTTAGTCAAGTTCGTGAGCGGGACCTCAATCTCAATATCGGCTTCGCTGCGGTCTGGCTTGGGGAGAGTAGTCACGACATTCAGATCTCCGATTTGTGCTGGACCTGAGGCAGTGAGGATAACGTCCTGCCAGATGCCGGTGTTGCGATCGCGAATGCTCGGGATCCAGTCCCAACCCTCGCTCGCAGCGAAGGTAGGACCATCGAGCACTTCCACGCCGCCGTCTTCGCCGGGTCCTGCGGTGAGCGATTCTTCCTCCGCAATGCCTGCGTGCGGCGGAGGCGAGACGCGCACGGCGAGAGCATTCTCGCCGGTATCTCTCGCCAAGCCGGTGACGTCGAAGGTGCCACGCAGAAAAGCGCCTTTGAAGCCGCCCAGCTTATTGCCGTTGATCCAGACTTCGGCGGCGTAATTCACGCCAAGGAAGGTGAGGGTGAGACGGCGGCCGCGCGCAGCCGCGGGCACTTTGAACTCCACGCGGTACCAGTAATCCTGGTGCGCAAGGCTTTCGGGAATGGCCATATTGTTCAGGCCGTAATCGGGATCGGGATAGATGCCGCGATCGACCATCGTAGTCAGCACAGTGCCAGGCACGGTAGCGGCAAGCCAGTCCTGGTCGTTGAACCCGGGCTTCGAAATCTCCTTGCCTGTGGCTTTCACCTGCGGTGCGGGAGTCAGCCGCCAGCCGCCATGGAGAGACCAGGGATTGGCGCCCGCCATCTCGTTGTGAAGCTCCGATGGTTGCAAGGTTTTTGCGACGGGCTTTTGGAAGGGAGCTTTGCTGCGCGGCAAGGTGGAGGGATCTTGTGGTTCGCTCATACCCGCCTGTCCGCGCGTCTGGACGCCCCAGTGCGGCGAAGCTTCCTCGTATGTGGGAAGGTCAAAGTTTGGCCGGGCATCGTACATCGTCTTGATTTGCACGGGGCTGAGCGGCTCGCGGTAAATATTGAGCTCGGCGATTGCGCCGCCGAAGTGTGTTGTGGTGAGTACGGACCCCGCAGGTTGCTTTGCACACATCGCGCACAGCGTCTGCGACGGTTGCTGCGTGGGCGCAATTTGAATCTGCGCCGCAATCGTTCCTTGCGCCAGAGGCCACTCGGCCAATACCGCGCCGCCGGAATAAAGCGTTACACGCGCACCATCGCTCACCGCAGCGGCAAAATGCCAGTCGCCTTCGCCGAGCGGCATGGCGGCCGTGAGCAGATGGGCAGTGCCCTGCGCCTTGCCCAGCCACAGACCGAGATGATTGTTTTCGATGCCGATGAAGCGCGCGTCGTCACCAGCGGCGTCACCAATACCTGCCAGCAACGTGACGCCAGAAAGGTTCGGCTCAGAGGAGTGGAACCAGAAGGCAAGCGTCCATTGCGCAGCGCCCGCCGTCAGTGGATCGGGCGGCTGTGGCCCCTGGTAGCGCGGATCGAGCGGCGCAGGCGGAGCGAGCGGCTTAATAAGCCCGAGGCCGTCGGGGAGAAATATTGCGCTGTAGGGGCCGTAGGCTTCTTCGGGAATACTCTGTGCCGACATCGCCGGAGCGACGAAGACTGCGGAAAGCACCAATACAGCAAGGAGAGCCAAATCGCAGTGCTTCGAGCACCGCCTCTTGAAATGCGTGGAGAAATGCGAGTGCATGGATAATCCCTTCAATCGCGAGATCGGATGCAGAGATGCGCGATCAATCAAAGCTGCGCGCCTTGGACGTACAGCTGGTCTGAACACTCGCATCGCCATTCATTAGGTTCCTTACTATTGTGGGCAAGTTTCGGGCAGCGGTTTCTGCGGGTCGATCGTATTCGGGATTTTTCCCAGGCAATACCACGTGGACTCAAACTTAGCCCCATCTACTCGTACGAGGCTGAAGCCGGATACGGATTGTCCCAGAGGCTTGCCAACCGCACCTGTAACGATCTCGGTCAGAGGTCCATCCGTGCCGACTGCAGTCCGGTGATAATGGCCGGTAAATACATATCGGACGCCCGCATCCTCGAGTAGTTTGAGATACTGCTGTCGAGCAGGCTGGGGAATATTAAAGTATTCCTCCGCTTCGTCCGCGCTGTGGATGAAGTAAGGGATATGCTGGAACACAACAACCTTGCGATCGAGATCCCTCTTGGCAGCGGCCAGCGTCTTATTGAGCCATTCCTTCTGTAGTTCCGCTGCCTGCGGGGCGCCTTGGGGCGACCGGATCATATTCGAGTCGAGCACGACACCGAGGATGCCCGGCGCATTGAATGTGTAGTAATCGGGTCCGAATGCGGCGCGATATGTAGCCAAAGAGGCCGGGGTGGGAATGTTCCCTACGTCGTGATTGCCTGCCACGTTATAGACGGCGATAGAGGGATCAAGTTCCTTGAGAATGCGCTTATACTCATCCGTCTGCGCGGCATCGCCGGTGCGATTCACCAAGTCTCCGCAGATGACAACAAAGCGGGGATGGAGGCGATTGAGGTTGGCAACCACAAATTCGAAGTTGGCGGTTTCCTGCGCGAAGTTCTCATCGTGCGCGAACATGCCCATCTGCGGATCGGCAAGTACTGCGAAAAACCATGGTTGAGCCTGGGACCACGCGATCGGTGCGAACAATAGCGTAAGAAAAGCAAGAGCAAAAGGCGCTCGGACGTTCTTAATCCAATTTGACATGTCTTCTCGCGATTCCAATGCCCCGTTCGTATGATGGGCGGAAATGCGACAGACAGCGGCATTCATGGACACAATCCACGCTTCCTCAAACACCGCTGTCTTTGTTGTAGCCGCATCTTCGCCTTAGTTGATTTTCTAGAACTCAATTCGGCCGACTAACTGCAGGGTCCTTGGCTGCCCCGCACCTGTAATTTTGCCGAACGTGGTGGGCGCGCTCACGCTGTTTCCAGGCTGGCTGAAATTCGGATGGTTGGTAGCATCGAATTCTTCGACACGGAATTTGAACTTGAACCGCTCGCCGACCGGGAACATCCGTTCCAGGCCCGCGTCGACGTCGAAGTAATTCGGATTCCGGATCGGGTTGCGGGGCGAGTCCCCGAAAGTTCCCACAGCATTTGTAGTGAATGCGGCGGTATTGAAATATTCCGCAATCTCCTGTGCGTGGGAACGTCCTGACGACAGATAAGGACTAACGCCAGGCGCCAGATCCGCCCGGTCGAGATTGACGTCGCTGAAGGAGTTATCCTGGCCCGAGACGATGGTGAATGGCTCGCCGTTCGCCAGAGTTACAATTCCGCTCAGCCCCCAGCCTCCTGCAACGGCGCGAACCACGCGCGGCGCAGAGCGCAGCGTTGGCACTTCGCCCACACCACTTAAATAAAAGGCATTCGGCACGTCTTCATTGGCGCGCCCGTTGTTGAAGGTCGGATTGAATGGGTCTGGGTTGGTCAGGGTAAATTGCTCGTCGATCGATTGATCATCCGTCGCTTTCGAGTGAGTATAGTTAGCTACAAAAGAGAACCCCTTGCTTGTTCTCTTTTCGACTGTAACTTGCAACGCATTGTAGTGGGACCAGCCCGCGTTGTTCATTTCGATCATCGAGGCGAAATTGGGATAGAGCGGCCTTCTTTGGTTGGTGTTACTCTCGGTTGCGCCGGGGCCGTATACCGCCGGATCTAACTCATTGTTATCCAGCAGATTGACTCCTCTGTCCCCCACATAGGACGCTCGCGCCAGCAGGTTCCCGGCAAGCTGCTGCTCGATGGTGAAATTGACGGCCTGCATGTGGCCCAGATGCCAGTGCTGGTTAAAGAACTGGTAGGTGATAGGAGTAACAAACGTCGTGGCCTTGGTGGGATTCACCGGGGCGAAGGGCGGGAACGGATCCTGCTGACCGGCGCTTCCATAGGGATTAGAGAAGTTCACGCCCGTGAGCGAGGCGCTGGGGCTGAATGGCGCATTTTGAACAAAATTATTCCAAAGCACCATAAAAGGCTGAATGTAAAACACGCCCAGGCCGCCGCGCAACACTGTAGTGTGCGGACCTGAGCGCAGCGAGTACGCAGCGCCCACGCGCGGCGACACGTTGCCCAGGTTATTCCACATGCCGCCATTCGGAAAGCCCGCGTCCCCAGCAAAGAGCATTCCCTGGGGTGCAAGCGGAAAGCGTGTCGACTGGGCACCGGCAACATATCCGCCAATCTGTCCCTGGTCTGGATCAGTGTAGGGAAAGAACGGCTCCCATCGCAGTCCCAGATCAAGGTGGAGTTTCCTGGATACCTGCCAGCCTTCCTGCGCAAACGCCTCGAACTGATGGCCGCGCGTGTATTTTGCTTTGCCTGCCGTTTGTGTAAACGTCTTGACATCGCCCAGCAGGAAGTCGGCAAAGGCGTTTGTGTAGCCTTTGTAAGTGGTTGCATATCCATTGAACGAGTAGATAGGCTCTTCCTCGTATCCCGTTGCGGAGTCGAAGCGGAGGTATGGATCGTATTCGGCGCCGACGGACAGGGAGCTCTTGCCGCGATCGTAGTTCAGCAGCTCAGAGCTGTCGATCGCCTCTTGATACCATTTGCCCGGAGGCGACGAGCGGCCCGTTCCCCACCCAGAGAACCCGGTAACGCTGATCCCTGTTTCCCGGAATCTCGCAGCGGGCTCCGCAATCCCAGGGTTGCCGAAGTCGAAGATGGAAAATGGCGCGCTTGTGTTCTGGTTGGAATTCAAGACAAGCATATCCACCACAAACGAATTGACGAGATGCGAGTTGATAGCAAACGTATCCGCGGCCTTTCCCTCGCTGGTGGTTTGCTCCTGTCCAAGGCCGTAGTTGAGCAGCGTGTTACCGCCATTCCATCCCAGCGCCGAGTAATTCACAAAGAACGCGCTGGCCATTAACTGATGGCGGCCGAGCGTGTAATCGAGTTTTCCCAACCCCTCGTAATTGCGCGTGACGGTGGGCAACGAATACCGCAGGTCGCCGCTTGGATCCGTGGTAGTCGGGATATCGGCGAGCATGTTCATGCTTAGAGTATTCCAGGCCGACTGCGGAATCTGGTTATTCAGGAACGGCTGGCCGGTCGCGGGATTATTGATAGTGGGGCTCGGAAAAATGCCCTGCCGCTCCGCCGCCGTGGGAACAACGGCGAGATTTCCCTCACTGATGTTGTTGATGGTGGTTCCCTGGAAACTGGCGAAATAGAAGAGCTTGTCTTTCAAGATAGGTCCGCCGATAACGCCCCCGAACTGGTTGCGCTTCAGCTTATCCTGGGTAGTAGCAAAGTAGTTGATGGCATTGAGGTCGCCGTTGCGGACATACTCAAATAAGTCGCCGTGAATCTGATTTGTACCCGACTTGGTGACAATATTAACAATCGCGCCACCAACACCGCCAAAACGGGCGTCGAAGTTATTCGTTTGAACGCTGAACTCCGCCAAGGCGTCCGGATTGGGAAAGGTCGCATTGAGGTTCGAGATAAGGTCTTCGTGAGGCGCGCCATCCAAGTTATAACTCACCTGGTCGCCGTAGTTACCGTTGACAGAGTAGGCCACTTCATTTCCGCTGTTGGCGTAAGAGTCGTTATATTCGCCCGGGCTGGTGACGACTCCGGGAGCCATGGTGACAAGTGTCGCAGCATTCCTGCCGTCTAATGGCAGGTTCTCGAGATACTGACGGCCGACAATCTGATGCAGAGTGCTGGATTGCGTGTCGATCATTTCCGCGTTGGCGCTTACGGTAATCTCCGTCGACGTAGAGGCCAATCCCAGGCGCACGTTCACCGTGGCGGGCGCGTTCACGTCCAGCGTGATGCCGGTCTGGTGGTAGACGTTGAAGCCCTTGGCTGTGACATTCAACTGGTAGGTGCCGGGCAGCAAAAAGCTGAACTGAAACCTGCCTTGAGCATCCGAGGTAGTCTGCTTGGTAACCGAAGTAGCAACATTGACGGCCTGGACCGCGGCTCCAGGGATCACCGCGCCGGATGGATCTGTGACCGCTCCATCCAGGGTGGCTGTGGGCAAGACCTGTGAAGAGAGGAAAGGCGCCGCGACCGCTCCGAAGAAGATCGCGGCAAGCAAAACTGTCAGGGCACCCCTTCCTCCGCCGAAGAGCAATGTCTGCGACTTAAGCGCTTTGACGAAAGACCGAACCAGGAGGTTATAAGCCGACCAGTCTGATCGAGAGCGCTGTGGATGTACTGCCCTGGGTTTATTGCCTATCATTTTGTACTACCTCCAAAGAGAATGGGCTGTAAGGTTGCGATTTCGACGACGGAAGGGGAAGTTGCATTTCTTCAAACCCCGCCGCGCAGGAATCTGCCTGAGAAAGCGACACCTGCCATATCACTTAAGATTCGTGTCATCAATTGGATAGGGGCTTGCTCTTGAAGCGGGCCTTGCTCGATTGACACTGGGGATTTTGGGCTGGTATAGTCCGGCTGGTCAAGTGACTTACCTGTAGCTTACAGGTAAGTTTGGAGCGAAAATCACGAATAGACGCTGATCCAGGGGCAATGAAGAGTTACCGGCTCGATTACGAGAAGAAGCTGAGAGTCTGCTCCCGCCCCCGGAAATCCAGGCCAGAGACTTGCATAGAGAGATGACCTATCATTCTTTCATGAAGCTGCAAAGTTGCCGCGTTAGAGTCAATTCCGCGGGGTAGCAGCGCAAGGGTCTTCGGAGGTTGAAATGGCTTCAACAGCGGCGAGCAGCGTTCCAGTTTGGATATCGCCTCCAGAAGCAGAAGATCCTAGATGGGCTGCCGTCAAGAAGGTCGCAAACAGCCCCGGTTTCGCCAAGGCGACGCTTCTTCGCGAATTTCTGCTCTATATAGCCCGCCACGAATTGGATGGGCATCAGGAGGAGATCACTGAACAGAAAATCGGGCACAGGGTTTATAAACGCAGTGAGGTCTATAGTCCTGCAGAAGATAATATTGTGCGGGTTTCAGCTCACCAATTGCGGGTGAAGCTTCACGAGTTCTACGAGGCTGAAGGCAGCAGCGAGTCTTGGATCATCGAGATCCCCAAAGGCAAGTACGTTCCTTTGTTTCGTCCGCGATCGGAGCCAATTCAGTCCGAGCCGGGTTCCGCTGCCGCGAAGATTTCGAGACCAATTATCTGGTTTTTAGCATCGGCGGTTTTAGCAGTCTCCGCTTTGGTGGTCTGGTGGCACGTATCACGGGTTAAGGCCCTGCCGGTACCTCCAGTCGCTCCATCCAACCTGATTACTCTTGTCTTCCACAGTGCCAACGACCCGGTCTACGTAGTCATGTCGGACGAGGCGCTCGTCTTGATGCAAGACATGCTCGGACGCCGCTTCTCGCTCGAGGAATATTCCAACCAAACCTACCGGAATCTGCCGGCGCCTTTTAGGAACAACCGCGAGGCGATACTCACCTGGAATGCTCTTACCAAGCGCCAGATCGTCAACATCGGCGACGCCGGCGTATCCACGCGCATCAAGGAGTCTCTTGGCCGCCTCGGATCGAGCCCGGTTGTGGAGATACGCAGCGCTCAAAACATGCGCCCCCGCGATTTTCTTTCCGGCAACTTCGTTTTGCTCGGCGATTATTCGTCAGACCCCTGGACGGAAATGTTTGGAGAGAGCCGTTTTAACTTTCAGTTTAACGACGACATCTTTCATTACCCCCGGCACATTCTTAATGTCCATCCCCGGCCGGGCGAACAGGCTTTTTTTGAAGCCGACCTTGTTCACCACCTCAGTTATGCTCGCATTGCTTATATTCCAAATTTGACCAACACCGGCCAAATGCTGCTGATTGCTGGAACTTCAATGGAAGGAACCGAAGCAGCAGCGGATTTCTGTTTGCGGGCAGACTCCATTCCCGAGCTGCTCAGGGCTCTTCATCTCGGCAGCGAAAGCCGAATGCCCCCGTTCGAGGCATTGCTGATGACGTCCAGCAAGGGCGGCACCGGAATCAGCGCCCACGTCGTTGCGGCTCGGATCATCGGTGGTTCCGCACCATAGACAGCGCCAGCACTCAACCTGCTTGACCAGATCGACGCCAGCGGATCGGGATGCCCTAATCCTTGAGTTTATGCGGCGAGAAGAGAAGTGCGCGGGAACATCTTTGCCGGCAAGTTCTTTATTGGTGGCTGCCCGCCATCGGATTTCAGTCAGCGCAGGAGGTTCTGCTCGAGCAAGGAAGACGGGACTGAGGAAGCGCACTGTATCAGCGGTCGAATGGAATCGAACGCGCGTGTTCTATCAACTCGTATCAGTTTGAACCACAGATACATTGGCGGTTGAGGCCCTCCGGGCGAACCACGAGGAGGAATCAACATGCCGAAAAAACAGCACTCCGAACAGGAGATCATTTCCACAATCAAGCAGTAGGAGTCGGGAGAGAAGACGGCCGATATTTGCCGCAAGCTGGGCGTCAGCTGCGCCGCGTTCTAGATGTGGAAGAGGCAATATTTCGGGCAGCGCGCGCAGGAGCTGCGCGTCGGCGGCGGGAGGTACGGAGACGGCCTGGCTTTGCAGCAATTATGCCTCTTTTTCAGCGCGATATGCCCGGCAGTTTCTGCGTGAGGTCGCCGCGGTTTCGAATCTCGTGCGGCTCATTTCGCTGGTCTATTCATATCGCCTAACAACCTCACAATCTAGACAAGGTCGTGCTCCTCCGGTCGAAAGTAAAATGGGACTAGCCATTCGATCTTCGAGAAAGACTCTGTGAGAGACGACTTCAGCGCACAGACTATCGACCGGCTTGCTTCCGCGGGAGCCGCTGGCAAGGTGAAGTGGAACGTCGCGCCGCGCCCGCCGCTGCCGCTGGCCCAAATCCGGCCGCCGTGTGATTCGACGGTTTAGATCTGGCCGTCCTCACCGAATTGCGATTTCACCGTGAGCACAACGCCTGTATCCCGCGTCGCTTCGATGCCATTCAGCATCAGGTTCATAAGCACCTCCTGCAATTGCCATCGATCCGCCGCTACGTCACGCCGTCTCAAGATCGGTGGAGACACTAAGTTCCTTCCATATTCGTGCTTCCTCTAATCGCGCGAGATCATTCTTCTCCACCGCGGCGTACGCATCGCTGCCGAGCAATAGTCGCAACGGAGGGTTTCGCTCCTGCGTCAGATGCAGGATCGCCTGAGCCGCCTACTTCAGGCTACGAACAACTTCTGCGACTATGCTCTCGTGGCCCGTTTTCTCGATCAGGACACCGGCAAACTGGTCGTCTTAGTTGCTGGAATAACTGGAGAAGGTACTACAGCAGCTAGCAAGTTCATTACCGAGCCCGACCAGTTTTCTCGGATTCCAGGAGCGCCCAGGAATTGGGCGCAGAAAAACGTCGAAGTTGTGCTCAAGATTCAAATCATCGACCGCGTACCCGCCACACCCACAGTAGCGGCAGCTTATTTCTGGTAAAGCTGGCGTCTCTATATACACCACCGTGACGGGGACACTTGCATTGTCGTTGCGTTCTTTGCTCTCGCTTTCATCTTTCTTCGGCTGCGTTCAGGCCTCACTCGGAATCCAATAATCGCAAAGTCTCACGAGCTGCGGGAGATGTTTTCGCTCAACCGGCGAATCTCATTTCGGCACCTCAACGCGCGCAGATTTCCCCGCCGCCACTCGTACTCTGACCCAGGTTATGGTACGACCAAAGTAATGCGGCTCGATATGGGCACTGATGGTCTTCCCATTTACGATGAGCGCTGCAAAGGCACCGGGAAAAGTCGGTTCCCAATTTAGCTCTGTGTCTCCTTGATTGACAAGAATCGTGCTTTGCTCCCCATAATGTCGCACAGTGACTGTTCCACTTCCAATTGGAAGATTGCGTAGCTCAGCCCACTTGGTACTGGCTGTCAATTGAGGCAACGTCCTGATGACCGCCTCAAACTTCTCGCTTTGCGTAGAACCATCGATTGGAACGGACGGCTCGACGTTGATTCCCATCAGTCCGTTTACAATGGCTCCGATTGTGGAAAAAGAAACTTCTGGATATTCTCGCCGCTCTCTACCAGTATGCGTGAGGTCCATAATCTCCGCGTAGGCCGCGTCGGGGTCCCCATACCGGTAGAGAATCTCCGCATAGTGCGACTCAGGCTCCACTGCACTCGCCGGCTCGTCTCTTTTGGTTTTCAGAAGAGTATCGAGAGCGCTTCGTGCTTTAAGCCCGTCATCAACTGCGTCCCAATAGAGAAGGTCGGCACCGGCATGACCGGCAAACTGATGTTTGTTGTCAAGAAAACCATGGAAGTCATTCGTAGATGGGTTCCACCATTTTGTATTGATCAGGAACTTCACATCCGCCGCGACGTCATGGTACTCCTTCGCGGTGGCCGCATCTCCACGAATTGCCGCGATGGCCGCATAGGATCGATATCCAGCGTATTGCGCTGCCAGAAGATCGGCACCGAGCGCGATGTCGCGCCGGCTTTCAGCGTAACTGGGATCGCCTCGAAAGTAGGAAGTGTCCTGTAACGCGGTTTCGCGCGTCATCACATGCGCAAGATCCAGATTCCAGCGCGACACGTAGTCCGACACCGTACGGCGATAGAAGCTGAGGAATATCGGATCGTCGATATACGACTTGTCTCCAGACCACAGGTACATCCTGTAACAAGCATCGAGCACATCGAAGTTTGCGGGGAGGTTATACCAAAACACGCGATCGTTCACATAGTCAATCGGTGCAGGGCGATTCAGACGATCTATTTCCCAATAGCTGCACCAGTCCCTCGAGGAAGAGATGTTCTCGGCGAAGCGACGAAGCATGTTGTGGGTGTAGCGAGCAAGCCCCAACGCCTGAGCCCCGGCGGCCTGATGCGACACATCGCGCATGCAGAAAGCCTGCCTCCCAGGGAGTGCCGCTTCGTACCACGGACCGACCGGATCGCCATCGTGTACATAGGCGAGCGCCTGCTGCTTGGCCCAGTCAAATGCAATGACCAGCCTGCGATCTGAAGATCGCAGTTCGAGACTTGACCTTGGCGTATGAACGTTTGTTTGGGCAAATGCGTGAACCGATAGGACGAACATTGCAAAGTAAGCGGCACAGAAGACGATAGTTGCCTGATGACAAGCTCCAAGACGCTTACCCATCGCTGAGAATAGCTGGACCCCGGGTTGATCGAGAGCGGTCTCGGTGGAGATCATATTCATGCCAGATTCCAGCCCCAATCAAGGGGAGTTCCAAACTATGATCGCGCAGGTGCATCCGGCGGCCGTAATCGCAAATTGGCGATCCAATGACCGGCATTCTAAACCACAGCAATCACCAAACCGGGCGCGGACAGATCGCCTTCCGTGCTGTTTTGAAGGCCTACTCGGCGGATGACCTCACCTGGAATTTGTAAGCTCTTTTCGCGAACCTGCACTTCATTTGAGATATCCTGAGCGTCATCGCCCGCCAGGTCTTGCGCCAAAATGCGCCGACCATGCAGAGACGCGTCAAAGATGAACGTGAGTCTATCGAAATGGCCAAACACGCCAAATGGCCCAGGCGCGTCAGAGACAGTTAGAGTCACGTCAAAGGCCGGCATGTACCATGCGTTCCCGACCTGAGTCCGTTCCTGCGCTGCGATCGCGACGGCGCCATTGGGAAACCTCGTTGCGAATACGAAGGGTTTCTCGCCCTTAGCCTTCACCAGGGGCAAACCGATATTGCGAGTGACACACGCCGGCGCTCCCTGCCGCACCGTAGCACCATTGAGATCGCTCTGCCAGGTTTGACCTCGTTCAAAAACCCAGGTGTCGGTGAGAACATCTTCACTGACCTTTACTGAACTCATTCCCGGAGAGAACGGGGAAGCGATTCGCTGCCAACGGACTGCTCGCACAACCTCGTCCATCCGTCTCTTGACCTGTCTCGGCCCATTAAAAAACAAATCTACGTCTCCTCCAGGCCTTAATCCAGAAAGTGGGTGCCGCATGACTCCCATCGTGCAACCGAGAGCCGCAGCCACGTAGACTTCGTCCTCCACGTTTAAGAGACCATGCACTTCGGAATCCCCCGCTGCTCCCCTCAGCATTTCAGCGACTCTGTCTAGAGTAGTCGGCAATGAAAGAATCGAAGTCACGTCGTAGGTCCTGTAGACATCAGTATGTCTTAGGATTTCCATTCGCTTGGAACCCCGAGACTGGATACCGAATCGGCCACTCTTTCTCCAATCCCCATTCACGGGCAACTCCCCATGTACATGTTCCAATGTAAGGGGGATATGTGTCTCGTCGCGGAGCCGCACTAAGTTGAAGGTAGGGTCACCCATATCAACCTTCCAATACTTGATCGCAGCAGATTCGCTGCGATTCTCCAAACGCTGATCAGCGTCGCCTCCTGGTGTATTCCGGCACCATAGAGCTGTACTCCGCCATCCAGCCCCCTCAATTGCATGATTGAGCTTTCTAAGCCGGTCTTCAAATGTTCCCGTAAAATCCGGAAACTTCACAGTATCCAATTCGAAGGTCGCCGTGCCTCCCGCTTGCCACCCATCATCGAGAAGAAGATACAGATCCTTGCGAATCCCAGGAAAGAAACTGTTGACCCATCCGTCTTCGCCGAAGAGGACCTTCTCGGTCATAGCCTCATGTGCGAGCTTGCTTCCGGACTCCCCTTCAAGCGCTTCAGGATCGAGATTTGCCAGATTATGACCATACATATAATTCTGCGCGGCCCAGGTGCACCAGTAGTTCGGCGCCCCGGACGGCCTATCGGGCACGAGATTATGTCCGACACCTTTTGACGAGACAGTGTCCGCAACCAGCCTTCTTGTTTGACCCGCTATGGCAGCCGCCGCCAGCGCCCTGAGAAATCCTCTACGGTCAACCAATTCCCGCTTCCTTTCAATGTTCGCTGCAGTTAAACGGTCTGCGACCACGCACCGCTGTGGCGTTTTTTATAGATATGACGCCGGCGGCGATCAATCAATGACCGGCGCCGGCGGCCTTCCATGGCGAAATATCAGAAGTTAAAGTGAGCTCCCAATTGAATATTGCGCGGTGGACCATTCGCACTGGTAATCACTCCAAACAACGCGTTACTGCTACTGCAGCAAGTGGTGTTCGGATGCCCGAGGTAGGGATGGTTGAACGCGTTGAATGCATCAACCTGCAAGCGAAGACTCATTTCATCATGAAACTTCTCAGTCTTCGACAATGAGATATCGGAGTCGACGTAACCCGGGCTGACTGCCTTATCCAAACCGGAGTTGCCGATCTGATACAGCGCCGGCGTGGCAAAACAACTTGTGTTAAACCACTGCGAAACACTCCCGATCGTTTCCACGCCGGGACAAACAGCGTTGGCGCGGTTGTTCATGCCGTTATTCAGATTGTCTGAGGTGAGATGGATGGTCATTGGTTGACCTGATTGCAGAATAGTAATCGTGCTCACCTGCCATCCACCGACAATCGCCTGCACCGTTTGTGGACTGTTGGCGAGCCACATCGCACCGTGCCCGAAAGGAAGCTGGTAGGTAAGGCTGGCCACAAAGTTTTGTGGCACGTTCGGCGCCTGCTCATTGCCTTCGCCATAGTTCATGCGGTCCTGACCGGGAAGCGGGTCGAACACATTCGTATTGTCGAGTTCCTTCGACCAGGTGTACGCAAGACGGCCTGCCAGGCCATGCGACATCCGCTTGGTGAATTCGACCTGCAGCGCGTCATAGTTGGACTTGCCATCGGAGCCGTAATAGTTGAGGGTCGAGACGTTCGGCGCCAGCGCGTAGAACGGTCGCCGTGGCGCCTGTGCACCGGGCCCCGGCTGCGGAATGTTGATGTTCCGCTCCCGGAAGATGTGCAGACCCTTGGTGCCAACATAGGTCACGCTCAAGGCGGCGGTTGCCGTGAGTTGTTGCTCAACGCCAAAGTTCCATGCATTCGCGTTGTCCGGACGGAAGTGCAGCGACATCAAGGATACGCTCGAGTTGGGTTGCGGAGTAACTGGCGCCGACGTAGTGAGCGGCACGAACGTAGGCAGACCATGATAGAAGCTTGCGTAGGCCGGGTTAACAGCCGAGGCGGCACCCATGGTTGCCCAGGGAGTGTAAGCCGTCGATTGGGTTACGGAGTACTGCTCAAAGAATGGGAAGTTGCGCTCCAGGCTGCCGCCAATGCCACCGCCATTTGCCGTAAACGTGGTGATTCCGAAGGCGGCGCGGATTGCGGTCTTGCCATTATTCGGAGAGTACGAGAATCCGACTCGCGGGTCGACGTTGCCGTAAGTGTTGTCGACATTGGGAGCGCGATTATTTCCAGTAGCGATATCGAGCAGGCCTGTATTCGTATCGAAATTCGACTGGCGGTTGAACTTGTCCACGGGCTGGGTCACAACGTCCCAGCGCAAGGCCAGATTCAGCGTCAGCTTTCTCCAGACAAGAAAGGTGTCCTGCCCGTAGATGCCCCAAAGGTTGGCACGAGTCGCGGGATCGGTGTTCACGAAGCCGCGGCTAATCGAAGACGGAAGTCCCAGCAAGAAGCTGGCGAATTCATTGCCGCCGGTGGCCCCGGAACAACTGGAGTTGCCCGCGCAACTTCCGGTGTAATCGGTTGTGAAATTGAATTGGCCGTTTCCGCTCTGGTTCGCATTGGTCAGCGACGCCTGCAGCCGGCGGTAGTCTTCGCCGAAGACAAAAGTGTGCTTGCCAAGAACCTTTGTATAGTTATCGGTAAGCTGGTAGACATTTGTGATGCGGTGCGAATCTGTCCAGCTCTGCGCGCCCGTCTGAGCAATGTTGCCGGCAGAGATGACCACAATTCCAGTCGCATTTGGGAATTGATCGACGTTCCCATTTGGGATTCCCAGCGTGGTGTTTTCATTGGTCTGGTAATCATTGCCAAAGTCCAGCGTGTAAAAACGATTGAAACCAAAACGAAGCTCGTTGGTCGCAAGCGGCGAGAAGATGTGATCGTAGCCGACGACGGCGTTGTGCATGCGGTTCTGCGCGTTAACATTGCCGACTTGGAACCAGCGAGTACCGGGGGATGGCGCGGTCAGATCGCGGTGCTGATACGACTCCCGCTGGAATATCCGGTTCTTGTCATTGATTTGATAGTCGACCTTCTCATCGAACTGATTGGTGTCGTCGGGTTGCGAATTGGCCGCGGTGTAGTTGGCGACGCTAAGGCTGGGAGAAGTGGGTTCGGGCCAGATATTGGCTGCGCCGACCATGGCCGCTGCCACCGGGTCGAACCGGGACGTGGGAATCTGATAGGCCGGACCGCCCGACGAACTCACGATTGGAAAGGCAGCCCCCGTCATGGGGTCATGGATCGCCGGGAACTGGCTGGTCAGGAAGTATCCCTGCTTCATCAGGTCCGTCGGCACCGTGTATCCGGTGTAGTAGACGCCATTGTTCAACTGAAGGCTCTGATAGTCACCAAAAAAGAACGCCTTGTTCCGGATAATTGGACCACCCAACGACCCACCAAACTGGTTGGCCCGGTCTGGCGCTTTAGAGGTGGCATGCCACTGAATTGCATTCAACATGTCATCGCGGAAGAATTCGTAAGCCGACCCATGGAATCTGTTCGTACCGGACTTCACAACGGCATTGACCTGAGCACCTCCATAAACACCTACAGTCGCATCGGCATTCGCAGTTGAAGCCTTCACTTCCTGGAGCGCATCCAGCGGTGGCGTGACCGTCTCGAAGGCGTTCAACAATTCCATGTCGCTGACACCGTCAAGCGTATAGGTCGTGCCTGCCCATGGGAGGCCGTTAACAGATGCCGTAATGTCCGTTTGCGCGCCCGCGCCCGCGGCCGCTTCCGGAGCGCTCGCCCAGCCACTCGATACGGCGCCGGGAACGGTGACGATCAACTGTGAAAAGATGCGCCCATTGAGAGGGAGGCTCTGCACGTCGTGCTCATTCAGCACATCGCCAAGGGAGGAACCGGTGGTGTCGACAAGCGGATTTGCCGCCGTCACCTCCACAGTCTGATCCGCTTTACCAACTTGCAGGTTGACGTCCACACGATTGTTGCCGTCAACCGTCACGATATTGCCGGCAGAAACCGTATCACGGAAACCCGGCGCCTCGACCCTGACGCTATAGGTGCCCGGAGGCAGGTTGTCAGAGCGGTATTCGCCGACGGCGTTCGATTTGGTGTGGGTGATAATACCCGTTTCCTGGTTCGTAATCGTCACCTGTGCGTTCGGTATCACCGCGCTGCTCGTATCAAGAACGGTGCCGATAATATGGCCACTTACTCCTTGGGCGAAGGCCACGGGCACGACTAACAGCAGGAAAGTGAGTACCAGAAGTTTGCTTTGGACGGTCGCTGACCACTTGTATTTGGCAGTCCGATTGTGGATCGAAATCCCAGATTGCATATAGCCTCCTACGGCATTTTTCCCTATCGACTTCATGGTTGCGAATGCCCCGGCCCGATTTATGCAGGCTAAGGTGTGTTCCGTGCAGTTCCTTCGAAACGTCGTAAGCGAGGGGCATTTTCCACGCCGGCTCCAGTTAGTCCATTCCAATACGAAGGACAGGATCGTTGCCGGAGACACCTGCCGTGATTCTGAACACGTGTTCACCTCGCCGAGGGCATCCTTCAAGAACGCTGCCAACTGTAGTGGGATCTTGCGGCATTTGGCTAGTTACGGGAGGGATACCAGAACCTGAAACGCGGGGGTTACAGCCAATATTCGCTGATATTTCGCAAACGTTACATGGCATGTTACACGGGAATTTTGAGGAAATTCCGGTTCGATCCTTCGAAGGGCCTGCGCCGGATTGCCTGCCCTTGGTCCTACTAATGCCAGTCCGACAATACGGATCTCGCGCAGTTTTATGAGGAGCCCGGAGAACCCGTCAAACCGCACTTGCGAAATGGCGTCGACGCGGACAAACCAAACGGGTATGGCGTGGCCCTAGTGAGCTGGCGCTTGTGGAGTCGTGCCGCCTGTCCCACGCCCATTCTGGGAGGGTAGTCCGTGCACTGCTACCAGGGTTGCACCGAGCACGTCGTAACCCTTCTCAAGGCGGACTCGTATTAGGGCTTGGAACAGGGGCATTTCGCCCTTTGTTCCAGATACTCCCGAGCCTGCTAGAGCTTTGGTGAGATCCTCGATTCCTGGTCGCGATGTTGCGAACAGAGTGACGCCCTCCGTTCCCGTCGTGTCTAAACCGCCCAACACCGCGATGTACCGTCCAGGAATAACACCGGACTGTATGGTAACCAGGCCATAATCCGCCCTCAACGCCTGGGTACTGGGATCGCGTTCGGTGCCGTATGTCGGAGCCTCATTGGCTCGCGGGTGGGCGTTCGTGATCTGCGCTCTCCATTGCTCATGTCGTGAATCTGGATTTTTGAAGTTGAAATCTCCCAGGGTAATCAATTGAGCAACCGCAACATTCTGAAATGGGGAGCCAAGCAAGATCACGTTGTGTTGCCGGAGGTCGTCGGGAGTAATATCCCGACTGGGTTTGACTGTTGCTTTCACTCCCATTTGTCCAAAAAGACTCGACAACATTGCAATAGCTTGGAGTTCGCCTGCGCCTGTGTATCCATTCTCGTAGTAGAGTTGGCCGGCCTTGGCGACAAGTGATGGGTTTGAAGCGAACTGTTGCGCAAGGTGTGGATCGACCAGTGCACCTCGGTCATCGCTCGCTCCTCGCCGGAATCGGAAGAGATCGTTCGAATCGTCAAGAAGGAAAACTGCATCTGGAAAGGCTATGACGGGAGCCGAATCGTTGCCGAGAAAGCTCGCCCAAAACTCTCTTACCGGATCGCCTGAATTGCCATGAGCCAACTGTGAGCCAGCTAAAGACGAGGTTCCCGTAGCGTCGTTTCTCAGCAGCTTGTTTCCGACCAGAAAACCCGTTGCAAAGACGAAAATCACCGCCGCTGAAGCAATCGCGATGCGGATGAGGAAAGACCGGCCAAGACGGCGCTTTTCCAGTCCCGCACCTGAGCCAACTCCGTCAATATTGGGCACGACATGGGGTGTCAGAGCTGAGACACTCGTGTTCAATTCCGGAGTAGAGTCACGGTTAATATTTCTGCCTGAATCCGAGATGGGTTCAAAAGTGGGGAGGTAATGTCCTTTGGGAATCTCAACTAATATAGGGTCGCGACTTCCATCTGCTTCGTAATACTCCGCCAACTTCTGTCTTAATCTATGGATCTGAACCCGGACGATCGTATCGGTCTTCGGATCGAAATCCTGCGGTCTGCCGAAGGCCTCCACACCGATGGTGTATTCCTTCAGACCGTCGGCGCCTCCCTCGAAGACCCGCGCTGTCAGGAATTGAAGTAGTTGCTGCAATGTGACGGCGTTTCGAAAGGTTGCGGATTTGAGGATTCGCTGGACTTGCTGTCCACATTGATTGGGAGTGAGTGAACCAGTGTCTCCGGTTTTCAGAGGATCCGCGTTAATCAATCCAGCTCCTCCCCACAGGCCCAGGCCCGAGCGAAAATACAAACTCCTTGATGCGTGCTACTCAAGCGGCCCGCGGTAGCCTTGATCCGAAGCAACTTTGCCCCAACCCAAATGACCTGATGCTGCACTTGGCACACAAATTCTATAGCATAAGGCGCATGAAAAATATCTGCTGCCGCCGCATGAACGGAGATCATTGAAACTAGAAGAGATGACGGACACTAGGAAATCCGGAATCCTCCTAATTTAAGCAATGGCCAGCTGGCTTCTGGCTAGTGCAGAAGAAGCGGTGTGCCGACGGTCTCCAGGCGCAGTGAATCCCGGAAACGCTGGAATTTACTTCTCTCGGTAGGCGGTATTACGTCCAGGTGGATTGGATTTGTAAACACTTGCGGAGATTTCATTACTAGTCGCAGATGATCGTTTCTTTTAAACGGATCATCGCAGTTCTGTTCCCGCGTCCTTGATTCCAGTTTGACGTGCGACAGCCGTCTCAGAGGCGATTCGCACAGAAGGCATCGGCAGAATTTGCTTTCTCAGCGGTTAAGCAAAGTCTTTCCAGACAGGGTTGCGAGTCAGGGTCTCCAGGCTACAAACTTACCAGAAGTAGACGGCTTCGATCTTGGGTGTTCCCGGTTCACCGTCGATGATCTGCGTGCTCAGGACCACTTCGACGTTTTTCAACTTCGTCGATGGGCGCTGGTTGCGAACTGCATTCAACAGATCGGGGTTAGTGAGGAACTCGCCTGCGGCGATGGTTCCGCCGCGGCCGATCCCAGCAGCCACAAGCGTGGGTTTGCCGGTGGTGTCGTCGGTGAAGCGCGCAACGATTGCGTAATCCCGATAGTTATTCGTGGCGATCTGCTGCCTGCGGTCCACAACCCACCGCGTCTGGCCGGGCTGCGAGCCATCGATAATACTGAACATTGTCATCTCAGAGTTGTTGGCGAAGTGGAACCGGAGCGGCCGCAGCATCCTAAGCGTCCAGGCGTTGTCGAACGCCCCGATGATGACCGACGGGCCATTGCGAAGATCCATGAGGCTCGTCGCGTTCTCTCCGCGGAGCGTGTAGGGTTTTCCAGTGGAGTGGAGCACGTCGGCGATCTTGATGATGGTACTGAGATCGTCGATCACGACAGCGGTCAGATTGTCGTTTAGCGTCACCTGCCGTTCCGGGTTGCCGGCATCTCGCAGCGAGAGGGCTGTGTACTGTGTCTGGTCGGCCACGCAGACGAGCACCGGTTCGGTCGAACTCAAAATCGGATCCCAGAACTGCGTAAAGGCAGAACGCTGACTTTGCCTCCATCCCACCCATGAGGCCACGGCACCCAGCAGCAGCACGCCCACGGCCGTCACGAGTATCCGTAGACCTCGGGAGTTTACGTGCGCCGGGGATTGCGCTTGAGACGGAGGCAACGACACGATCGGGGCCGCATCATCCCCCGATTCTGCTTCGAACGGCGGCAATGTAGTTGCCGGGGGATGAAACTGTGGCACGTACGACCCTGGCGGGAGCGAAATTCTCAGTTCATCCTCGTGACCAGAGTCCTGGTAGTACTGCGCAATGCGCTTGCGGATTTCCGCGGCTGTAACCCGCACGATAGGTTCGACGGCCGTATCGTAGTCGGGATCCTTTCCGAAGATCTCAATGCCGAGCGTGCGCTCTTTTAGCAGGTCTGCCTGACCGTTGATCGTCGCCGTGACGATGTAGCGGAGGAAAGAAGGAAATCGGCGACTATTGCTAAAGTGGGGATTGGCGAGGAGTCGCTCAAGTTGCGCTTCGATGGCGTGCTTTCCCTTCTCGCTGAAGGTTTCGTGCGTTGTCGTAGCTCCGGGAAAGCTTGCCATATGCAAAGATGGGGTGATTATACCTCCAACCCGAGGTAAATATGGCAACGAACGAGCTTTCTCTAAGGGATTGTTTCTACAGTTGCTTACAGCATCTTTTACAGGTAAAGACCCTCGCTACTTGCCGCAAAGCACTGACGCGGCATCTCATTGCGGCCTATAAGGGGTGCGGTTCTAAAGAACCCATTCCTGCGCATTGCAATAAGAAATAGGGCGGACGGCAGTTCGGCAGGAAGGCCACTTGAAGAGCCGGATGGAGGCTACTTGTATGATGCAAATGAAAATAAAAGGAACTTCGGGATTGTGCCTTTCGACCCTGGTGCTGGGACTTCTATTGCTGATCCCAAGTGGGCTGCCGGCGCAGGTTGGAAGCGCCGCATTGAACGGGGTAGTGCAGGACACAACCGGGGCCGTGGTGCCCGGTGCTACTGCGACATTGACGAATCAGGTCAGCGGCGCCCAACGTAACGCCACCAGCAACGGGGACGGAATCTTCACCTTCTCCGCGATACCGAGCGGCGACTACAACCTGAATGTAACGGCGAACGGGTTTAAAGGGTACAAGCAGCCAGGGATTCATCTCGATCCCGGTGACAACAAATCGATGCCAGAGATCAAGCTGGCTGTAGGGCCCGCCGTTGAGACTGTCACTGTGGAACAGAGCGTCGGCAGTTTGCCGCTGGACAGTGGCCAGTTGAGCTCAACCATCAGCTCGAGCGATCTCGATCAACTTTCGGTTGTGGGCCGCGACGCCACAGAGTTGGAGCGGACTCTGCCTGGATTCGCGATACGCAATCTCGGATCGACCAACCAGGCACCGGACTTTTCGCAGGTCCAGATCGGGGCGCCGACACCTTACGCTTCGAATGGTGCGCCGGTGGCCGGCATTACGCTCAAGCTCGATGGAGCGAATCTCACTGATGCCGGAAGCTTTGGCGCGAGCCTTCAGAATCTCGATGACTCATTTGTGAGCGAAGTGCAGGTGCAGACATCAAACTTCGGCGCCGACCAGTCGAATGGGCCTGTGGTGATCACAGGCGTGACCAAGGCCGGAACAGCAAATTATCACGGATCGGTGTACACCTTTGCACGCGTCTATGGTTTGAACGCCAATGACTGGCTGGCGAAGTACAACGGAATCGCGCGACCCAACGATCGCTTCATATATCCCGGGGGCACGTTCGGCGGGCCGGTGCCGCATACCAAGAAGGTGACATTTTTCATGGGCGCGGAGTATGACGCGCAACGCAACGTCTACGCCTATGGCAGCGCCGGCAGCGCGATCATCCACGCTCTGGTGCCGACAGCGGCCATGCGCAAAGGTGACTTCAGCACCGGGGCGCTTTCCGCCTTCCTCGGGCCGATGTTGACAAACGGCAACTACGGCACCTTCAACACACCGCCAACCGTCGGTGATAACGGCTCATCGCTGAGCAACGGCAACATCGCAGCATTTCTTAATCCCGGCGCGATGGCGCTGGTGAATGGAACGCTGCCTCTTCCCACGCGCGCGGCGACCGGAACCGACGGCTTCAACTACGACAATCTTGACCTTGCGAATAATAACGTCAGTCAATATGTGGGCCGCATGGACTACAACATCAGCCCGCGCAACGTGGTTTTCGCCCGTTACAGCTTTGAAAAACAAAAGCAGGGCGAGCCGATGATCCCGTATTATTCACCGGCCGCATCGAGCGTTATGGGCGCAGTGAATACGCCCGGCTACGGCGTGGATAATGATGACTTTGTACACAGCGCGGCGGCCAACTACGTTACTATCTTCACTCCCACGATGACCAACGAGCTCTACGCAACCTTCACGTCTTTCGTTGAGTCTTTCGACGCAAGACAGATCGCTGCGCTGCAGAAGAGTGCGATCAGTTATCCATACAACGGCGCGTTTGCAAATCATGACACGCAATATCCGCAGTTCGGCACGTACACGACTTATGGCGGCTTGCCGCTGGGCCTCTGGCCCGATTACTCCGAGAACCCGTTGCGCTTGAAAAAACTGCAACCGAATGTCGGCGATAACCTGACCAAAGTGTGGGGAAAGCATACGGTGAAGGTCGGAATCTTTAGCCAGCGCACCACCAACAACCAGACCGCGACCAATCCCCAGACCAATGGCGTCATTCAGGACTACTACTACGGAGCGGCCGGCAGCTATTTTGCCGATTACAACGGCACCTATCCCGATGGTTCGCCTGCATATGGCAACCCTCACTTCAACAGCGGCAACGCCCTGGCCAACTTCTTTGAAGGACAGATCCAGGATTGGCACCAGCAGAACTTCAATCCGTATACGAATCTCTATTTCTGGGATACGGAATTTTACGGTCAGGATACTTGGCGCGCCACCTCAAGCCTGGTGCTGACCTTCGGTGCCCGCGTTGGCAAGCTAGGGGCATGGCAGGATGCGCATGGCATCGGCGCCGCGATTTGGAATCCCGCGCTATACACCACAACCTACAATGCGACGACAAATCCACTTCCCGGCGTTACCTGGCATGGGAATAACTCGACCATTCCCAACTCCGGCGTGGGCACACCTCCGCTGTATTTTGAGCCGCGAATTGGTTTCGCCTGGGATGTATTCAAGAGATGGCAAGACAGTCGTCCGCGGCGGATTCGGCATCTATCGCTTCCACGACTCGGTCGTTGATGTAACCAGTGAATTTGCTGAAGCGGAAAATGTGCGGTTTACCGACCTGCAAGGATTCGGCGATAACACTCTGGAGGGCGTGAACAGCCTCAATCTCAACCCCAACACCTATGGCAATACCGGGTTGGGCAGCACTGAAACCTATATCTCGCCGGCAACTATTTACGGACTGGACCCCAGCGATAACAAGGAGCCAGTTACTAATAACTACAGCTTCAGCATTGCGCGGCAGATGCCCGGCAACTGGATCCTTCAGGCATCGTACGTCGGCAACAACAGTAACTCGCTGATGGACAACGGTACAACGCAGGCCGTGGTTCTCGATAACGTGAACGCCATCCCGGTTGGGACGCTGTTCACACCAACAGCGGCGACAGCCATCAACAATGCTGCCGGATACAACGCCTGTAATCCGACAGGCTGCACGCCTGCGCAGGCTGCTAGTCTCGACAACATTTACAACTACCCTGGTGATAAAGCTGTGCAGAAAGCGCGTCCCTTTCCCAACTACAGCCAGATATTGGAACCGGAGCACAACACGTACGCCAACTACAACGGCTTGCAGATTGAAGGGATCAAACACATTGGCCGGCTGAACTTCAATGCCAACTACTCCTTCTCGAAGGCGCTCGGTATTCTCGGTTCCTCCGCGGACTTCAATTGGACTGCCGGCATGGACCCCTTCCACCTCGCGAATAACTACGGCCCCATGAACTTCGATCGCACGCAGGTACTGAATCTGAGCTACTCGTACCAGACAGGCAAGTTCACGGATGCTCATCTACTGGGTGGTTTCGTCAATAACTGGCTCATCTCGGGAATTACCAATCTCCAGAGCGGCCCTAACATGCAGACTGGCGTGAGCGCTTCGCCTGGTTTCTACGTGCAGGGCAACATCGGCCAGGGCGCCACCGGCTATGCTGTCGAATCGCAGTCGATTCTCGGGACGCCTGATGTCAACCTGCAACCGGTACTCACTTGCAACCCGAGATCGGGTCTGGGGGCGCATCAGTATCTCAATCCGTCATGCTTCGCGCTTCCCGCGCTCGGATCCAATGGCCAATACATCGAGCCGTATGCTCATGGCCCTGCGTTCTTCAATTCCGACCTCACGCTGGAAAAGGGTTTCGGCCTGGGAGAAGGCAGAAACCTGAGGCTCCGCATTGCAGGATTCAACTTCCTGAATCATCCGCTCAACAGTTTTGGAACGGGCTATGCATCGCAGACCACGCTCCAGCTGAGCGACACAGCGGCGAACGCCACGCCGCCTCAGGCAACCTACAATCCACTGTCCGGCTTCGGCTCGGCACCGCAGAAGTTGGGGCGGCGTTTGATGGAAGTTTCCGCGAAGTTTACGTTCTAGGCGGGATGGGCGGCGGACGGAGTTCCGTCTGCCGCGCATATCCCATCGCGGATTGGGTCAGAAGCCTTTCGTATAGTTGATTGCTCTATTTCTGGACAGGGATTGATAATGCACGCACGCGTTCTACTTTCGTGGAGTGCCGCGCTCCTCTGCACTCTTCCGTTTTCGACCGATACTGCCACGGCGCAGCAGCCTTCGTCCGGACACTACACGCTTGGATCCATTTCCGATGTAGTTCCTTTAACGAATGGCCTTCGCATTGAAACCACGTCAGGCGGTATGGAACAGATCGTTGCATTGCGTGACGATGTTCTTCGCGTTCGCGCGTCCGACACCCCGTCGCTGCCTGAAGACGCTTCCTGGGCGGTGCTCCCGGAGGCGCGCAGGAGTTCCGTCGACGTTACGCGAGAAGACTCCGCGGACGCTGTAGGCTTTCGCACAAAATCCCTGCGGATCGCGGTGAGGCGTAGCGATTTACGCATCATGGTTCGCGACCAGAGCGGAAAGATACTTCTCGAGGACGCTGCCCCGCTGTGCTTCGACGGAACCGCGTTCCGAGTCATCGAATCGATGCCGGCGGACGAGCACTATTTCGGCTTGGGCGACAAGACCGGGCCACTCGATCGTCGCAACCATGCCTATACCATGTGGAATACCGACGCCTACCGCTTCCAGGAATCGACCGATCCACTCTACAAATCCATTCCATTCTTCATGACGTATCGCGCGGGAATTGCCGCCGGCATTTTTCTCGACAACACCACGCGGACAAGCTTCGAATTCGGCAAGGAATCGGCGTCCTCGTACTCGTTTAGCGCCGTCGCCGGGCCGCTTGACTATTACATATTCCTGGGGCCGTCGCCACGGCAAGTGGTGGAGACCTATGCATGGCTCACGGGAAAACCACCGCTTCCGCCGCGTTGGATGCTTGGCTTTCAGCAGTCGCGCTACAGCTACACACCCGAGTCGCAGCTGATGGAGATTGCAAATCGTTTGCGCGCCGATCGCATCCCGGCCGATGCGCTCTATCTTGACATCGATTATCAAGACAGGAATCGTCCTTTCACTGTCAATATGCAGACGTTTCCCGATTTGCCGAAGGCGCTGGAGACATTGCACGGCATGCAGTTCCACGTAGTGGCCATCACGGACCTGCACATTGCCGACGCCTCTGGTCAGGGATACGCTCCGTACGATAGCGGCGTCAATGGCGACAACTTTCTGCATCGCCCCGATGGCTCGGTGTATGTCGGCTCAGTCTGGCCGGGACCGAGCGTCTTTCCCGATTTCACCCGCGCGCAATCCCGAACCTGGTGGGGAACTCTCTACAAGCCAATGGTCGGGATGGGCTTCGACGGCTTTTGGAACGACATGAACGAGCCTTCGGTTTTCGATTCCCCCACTGGTACCATCCCTCTCGATGTGCTGCATCGCATCGACGAGCCGGGATTTTGCCTGCGCACTGCGACCCACGCCGAGATGCACAATGTCTACGGGATGGAAAACTCCCGCGCGACTTACGATGGCCTGCGCAAAATCGAGCCAGATACGCGCCCCTTTGTATTGACGCGGGCCACTTACGCCGGAGGACAACGCTACGCTGCTACCTGGACGGGAGATAACAGCAGTACATGGAATCATCTGCGCATGACCAGCCCGATGCTCAAGAGCCTCGGCCTCAGCGGCTTCTCATTCAGTGGCGCAGATGTTGGCGGTTTCGCGGGAACAGCGACTCCCGATCTGCTCACCAAATGGATTGAGATCTCTGCCTTTCAGCCCATCGATCGCGACCATACTGAGAAAGGATCTGGCGATCAGGAGCCGTGGGTGGGCGGCGCTGATCAGGAAAATATTCGAAGGAAATTCATCGAAGAACGCTACCGTCTCATGCCGTACCTTTACACGCTTGCCGAGGAAACCGCGCGCACTGGTATGCCGATGATGCGTCCCCTGTTTCTCGATTACCCCGATGCCGCTCGTGACAAGCATCCTATCGACCTTGATCAAGGCGTCGAATCCGAATTCCTACTTGGCCACGATCTCCTCATCGCGGCTTCTCCCTATCTTGATGCGCCGGACGCGTACACCGTCGAGTTCCCGTCGGCCGACTGGTATGACTATTGGACCGGTGAGCGAGTCCCGCAGGCAACTGATCCAGACCCTGAACCCAATGCACCACCAGCAGCGACAGAACAGATCGCACTGTCGGCAAATGTGCAGCCTTCGCTTGATTCGCTTCCTGTTTATGTTCGCGCCGGTGCCATCCTGCCCATGGAGCCGCTTGTTCAGAGCACAGAAGAAACACCGCAGGGACCGCTCACGCTGCGCGTCTATGCCGGCGATGATTGCCGCGGAACGCTCTATACGGACGATGGCAAGAGCTTTGCATTTGAGCACGGAGACTTTCTCAGGATGAACTTCACTTGCTCCATCACGAGCAATGGGATCGAGATCGTCGTCTCAAAACATGAAGGCAGTTTCATTCCCTGGTGGAAAAGTCTTCGCCTTGAAATTTATGGCTGGACGCCGACCCGCGGCATCATTCAGCAGAATGGCCAAGGCTCAGCCATTCCGATCGAGCGTGGTAAGAACTATGTCGCAATTAACATCCTCGATACGAGTACGGGTACATCGCTCAAGCTGGAGTGATACGCTTTCTCCGTGGCCAAATCCTGATGGAAAAAAACGAAACGAGACTCGCTCCCGGCCGTGCAATTCCGATTGCGAAGATTATTTCTTGCATGTGCACGATCGTTCTCGCCACACAGTTCGCGTCTGCGCAACGTCTGGTCTTCGCTCATTACATGCTTACCAACCAGGACTATCAGGGCGACAGCGATCCCACGCAGGAACTGAAGATCGCGAGCTATGAACGTGAAATCCGGGAAGCGCAAGCGATCGGCATCGATGGCTTTGCACTCAACGCCGGCGGCTGGCTCCGCCAGACCTATTACATTCGTTACGCAGCGCAGATGTTCGAGGCCGCGGTTCGCCTCCACACGGGATTCAAACTCATGTTTTCAGCCGATATGTGCTGCGGCAACGGCATTGCCGACGTCGAAGACATGATGCGCCGTTTCGCCGGCAATTCGCGCTACGCGCCAGTTTACTTCAAATATCACGGCGCTTTTGTCCTTACGACGTTCACTGGCGACAAACTCGGTGTTGCGGCTTGGCAACAGATACGCGCCGATCTCGCCAGCGGGGCGAATCCCTCGATGCAAGCGGAGCTCACAGTTCTCCCAACGGCCAATGCTCTTCCCAGCAATGCTCCCATGCAAATTTTCCTTGTGCCCGCCTTTTTCTGGGGAGGAGAGTTGCCATCACGCACGTCGATTCAACATAGCTTTGACGAGTGGCGAACCACAATAGACGGCTTTTTCTATTGGGGCATCGCGGGCGTGCCCGGCTCAGGCGGCGCACTCGACCAATTGCCGAGCAGCCACGGCTACGCCGCCGTGCTGCACGCCGCCGGAAAATTATATCTGGCTCCGATCTGTCTTCAGTTCTGGGGCGCGAACGCAAATCGCTATTACGAATACAGCGGCGCTGCGGGAATGCGCGCGCTATGGATGGATGCGATCAATGTCACTCATTCCGATTGGGTCGAGATCATTACCTGGAACGATTTCATCGAAGGCACTTATATCAGCCCTATCGACGATCCCAACAACTATCGCGGCGCCAACTTTCTCGATTCAACCGGTGTTCCCATCGGCACGCCAGGCTATTTTCATAGCCATGCCTCTGCCACGGCACTGATGTCTTTCTTTATTCAGTGGTACAAGACAGGCGTCGAGCCGGCAATCACCCACGACACGGTCTATTATTTCTACCGCACGCAGTTGAGCGACGCCGGTGCCGGCTGGCCGCCGGTTGCGCACAAATTTGGCCCCGTAGCCGACCTGCTCTACATCACTGCGAACCTAACCGCCCCTGCAGAACTTCGTGTCACAATCGGCGGTCAAATAAGAATCCTTCCCCTTCAGGGCGGCAGTACAGATGTACAAACGCCCATTCTTGCAGGAGATCCTCCGTTCTTTGAGCTAATCCGAAACGGACGAACGATCGGCTCAGGCACAGCAAGTGATCCGATTCGAGCCACGCTGAATTACAACGATTACTACTATTCCACTGGGACAGTTGCAGTACCCTAGTCCCTGTTACTCAACCAGGACCGACGATGCGGCGTCCTATGTGTATGACATTCCGGCATAGCTCTAGAGCCCTCAGTTTCGGACGACCCTGTCTTGCTCGGTGGACCTGCTTACCTGCTGCACCATTCGGAGCATTCGCGCGGTCTTTTTAGCGGCTAGCATTTTCGGTGGCTTACAAATTAACGCCAGGAACCCTGCGATGGGACTTTTGTGTACTGACGTGGCTCCTCGGCACCCAAGTTTTCTGCGATGCCGGAGCATTGGAGGCGATTGAGGAAAGCGCGTCCTATATCCAAAAGACAAGTTGGCCATAGCGCCAGCACACCTTCACTTCAGAAATCGTCCTTATAACTTGTAGGAAGTGAGCAAAACAGATCAGACGTCTCAAATTTTGGATGGGAAGATTTTAGAACCAGTACGAAGAGAAACCTCTGAAGCCGCTTTGGAGGCATATGGTCGCCGCAACCCTTCCGGTTTCGTTGTTCAACTCCGCTCCCATTCCACCTTTGCGGTGTCAACATCCCACATTGCCAACCAAATCCCGTTTAAACGATCTTTTGGTACGGGCCCAAGCGGGAGACCCTGATGCCTTCTCGCAACTTTACCTGCTGCACAATAAGCGCGTTTTGGCAATTTGCATACGCATGGTGCGCGATTTCTCACTGGCAGAGGATCTAACGCAGGAAACTTTCCTTCAGTTGCATCGCAAGCTCATTTCTTTTCGCGGCGAATCCCTTTTCACCACTTGGCTGCACCGGATGACCGTCAATATTGTGCTGATGCACCTGCGCAAGCGTGTGCTGCCTGTTGTTTCCCTCGATCAAATGATGACAGACATCCCTGAGGAACATGTTGGGCGCGGTTTTGGCGCCTGTGATCGAGCGCAAACGGGCGTTGTGGACCGCGTAGCCCTTGAATATGCTTTGAATACTCTGGCACCTGTTCATCGGAAATTCTTCCTTCTTCATGAAGTCCATGGTCTTGCGCATCGCCAAATCGCCTCAATGGAAGGTTGCAGTCTGAGCAATTCGAAATCCCAGGTGCACAAGGCACGACGCGCATTGCGCGGTGCACTTCTCCAACCTTCTGCGGTTAAAACCGGAGTTCTGTCCGAGTAGCCGGTTAGGGAGTGTGGAGTTGTGTTACTTGACCGCGAAGATTTTCTTGGTTTCCTAGTGCGAAACCCCGTTGCCTGCGCCAATTTGGTACGCGAGCTCTGCCTGGAGTGCGCACGAGCCACGTGTAGCAGCGGCGGGTGAGGCGCACAATATGAACAAGATAATTCTGGCCGACTCACAGACTGTGTTCCGTGCAGGGACAGCTAAGTTACTTACCATGGAGGGGGATTGCCGCATCATAAGTCAATGTGCCGATGCGGGGCCGATGTTGCACGCAATTACAACGTATCCCGGAGCGATTGTTCTCTTTGCGTCGTCGCTCCATGCGGACATGGGACGGCTGCGAATGATACTGGAGTCGACGGGGAGCAGCGCCATTGTCATCGCAGAGAACAATGAGAGTGCCGGGGCTTTTATGCATCAGGGCGTTCGGGGACTTCTGTTCCGCAACGCGACCGGGATTGAACTGGTGCAGTGTGTGCGCCGAGTTGCATTCGGGGGTACTTGGGAGCCGCCGCAACTGGCTATTGCCAAGGTGCTTGAGAATGACACGGTGGGCACTCGGGTGCTCAACCGACTCAAGCCGAAGGAAATACTCATCGTGGCGCTAATCGCGCAGGGCTGCAAGAACCGCGAAATTGCCCTCCGACTAAAGACGACCGAACAGGTGATCAAAAACGATCTTGGCGCCATTTTCGACAAGACCGGAGTGAATGATCGGCTGGAACTGGCGCTATTTACTATCCACCACAAGGTACTGGCGCGGAAGGCAGCAGAGATGGGCAGCAAATTGAAAGCTGAGGAACAGCAAGTCACGTCGATAACTGCAGCTTAAGATGGAGTGACGGGAAGCCGAGTGGCAACAAACCACTGTCTTCAGCAGCTGTCCGTGTTCTGTCCGTGAAAGGCAGCCAGAAGAGACCAACGTGAGCCGATTGGATCGTCCGTGATTTGAGTGTTTGTTGGGGTTAGTCAGTTGGAATCGTAGGGGATTGGGGACGGATTTCCTCTCATAACCCAAAGGTCGCTGGGGCAAATCCGGCTCCGGAGGCCATCCATTTGACCGGTGCCCCCAGAGTTGAATCGGTGAGAATGCGAGGGTCCCACCGAAAAATCGATTAGGCGACACGCTCAACAACGCTGACGAATTCGGAATAGTGGCCTGGATACCAGCTATCGAAGACATAATGCATCGCCGAGCCAAAGGAACAAGAATCACCAACAAAAGGGGCCGCGATTAGTCTCAATATTGCCGACAAATGAGCAATTTTGACCAGCCTCCCCACCCCAGCCTGCTCCACAGTTGGCATGGATTCAGCCTGCCCGACCATACTCCTCCAGCTGTCGCGGGCATTCTGCGCAAAGGAGAACGCTATGTCCCATCTTGCGATTGTCGTGTCGATTGTGGGCGCCTTCGTCCTCACTGTCGTCGCGTTTAAGGCTGTCAAAGCGTATCTTGAGAATCGCGGCGAAGAAGCGGCGCCTTTCCGCAACTACTTCGGGCCCGAGTACGACCGCGACCTTCTCCGGCAAAGTTCCTGGTGTGACGACGAGAAACAAATTGATCGTCGCACTCGCATTGACGCCTTCGACACTCGCGAGCGGGGCGCCACCGAGCGGCATTCAATTGGGAGCGGTACAGCCCGGCGGAATCGCGACCGCGATTGATCCGGGAGTTATTCGCGCTCGAACAAAGGATGGCATTCTCCCAGGTTTTCCTTAAGCCCTCTCCATTCCACGGGTGTGCAATTGTGGCCAGTATTCACGCACATGGCCGCCCATGATGGATTCTGGGTAGGTTCCCTCCCCGACTGTGAAGCCGCCCCCATTCAGCCTTCGCGGTCGCGGAGTCCTGCGTAGGAGAACACAATGTTTCACCAACTCTCGAATGCCCAACTCTTCATTGCACTAGCTATATTCGTCCCTGTGTTCATCGTCGCTGGCGATTATCTTAAGCGCCGCAAAGCCAGGACTGTGGCCTTTCGCAAACGCTTCGGAACGGAGTACGACCGCGCCGTCCGAGAGCATGGCTCTTCGAACAAGGCCGAGACAAATCTGGCCGGTCGTGAATCCCGAGTGCACGCACTGAATATCCGCGCACTCGGCGCCGCCGCGCGGGAGCAATTCATGACCCAGTGGCAAACCGTGCAATCGCGCTTCCTCGATCACCCCGAGGCTGCGGTCACTGAAGCCGACGACCTGATCGCTGCGCTCCTTGAGTCTCTCGGCTATCCCAAGAACAACTTTGATCAGCGCGCCGCGGATGTTTCCGTCACTTACTCTCGCGTGATGGAGAACTACCGTGCGGCGCACGCCGTTGCGGTACTGCCCTACCGAGCTGAACAAAGCACTGAAAAGCTCCGTACCGCAATGCTCCAATTCCGTTCCATCTTCAACGAACTCGTCCAGGCCTAGAAGCTGCAAGAGAACAGGTCAGTAGCATCCTGCGAAGTTATTGCGCGCGAAGCGCATCTGGCTAAGTTGGATGCCGTGGAGGATCCCTCAATGAGACGACTCACAAGCATTATTCGACGGGCCAGCTGGTTAGGATCCTCCAACCTGCTGCTCGCGACCTTATTAACGTTTGGAGCTACCTCGGGATTCTCCAGCAGTTCGGACTCAGAGAAGATTCAGGCCACGTATACGAAAGACGGGAATGTGGTCCGCGTGACGCTGATAGTTTATAACTACACCGGTTCTGCGGATCTTCAAGTTTTTTCGCTGGCATTCCAACGAGGCCACGATCGGGAATTGGCCGCCGCGCTCTCCAAATCGAAAGCGGCCGGTTTATGCTCGATTGCCGGAGACCTCAACTTTGCCGTTGCCTTCATCCAAATGGTTGTAACGCCAACCGGGCGGCAGATCACCTTTATCGCCAACCGCCCTCTTCAGCCCAATGAAGTCAATCCGAGCTCGGATTCCCAGTCCTTCGACCTTATGGTTGGTCAACTCGAAATAAATGACACCGACATTACCAAGAGCACAGGATTCCTATACCCGGCAAGCAAACTCGTGATCGACGAGCAGGGAGAGTTTCACTATGATTTGGCGGGCAGCCCCTGGTCGATGGTCAACGTTCTTGATTCAAATTGGGCTCCCACGCTAGCTGGCCGCGAGACTCCCGCTGCAACTACTCAGCCCCTCCAACAATCGCTCCGATAATTTTGAAGTGAGATTGCGCATACTGATGAATCAAGGTAGCTCACTAAATAGGCGAGATGAGGGGTAAGTGAGCATTGCGTTCCGATGATTGATCCAAGCAGGAGCACATTGAGATGCGACTTATATATCTGGCTGGAGTGAATATTTCCGAGGATCATGGGTATTGCTGCTAAACGGGCGTCTGCCACGTGGCCAATCTGTCAACAGACGAGTTCTTGACCGTGCCCTTAATGGAAGTGAGGAGTAACCTCGCGAGTTAACACGCCCATTACGGTCGGATAAGTTGTACCTATGTTCGGCGATCATGATAACTGCTACTGAATCATAGGGATAAGTTCATAACATCTCCTGCTGGATCCACAGCTGCCAATTCGCCACTTGACAGTGAGCAAAATGGAACAGTATTTCAATACAGATTTCGAGATGCTAGATCAATCTCGTCTGGGAAGTGTTGCGCACTTATGAATTCTAGGCAAGTGACGCTAGGTTGCTCATGCCGAGGTGAAGCCGATGGGGAAAAACCCAGTCAAGGCCGTTCTTCTCATCGAGAATGACCCCGAACAAACTCGCATCATTCGAGCGATGATCGACAACAATGGCTCGCACTCTTTCAAGTTGGCCCACGCCAATTGTTTAGCAGACGCGGAGATATATCTTAGAACGCATCAGGTTGACATTGTCCTCTTGGACTTGAGTTTGTCCGATCTAAAGGAATTCGAGGCGATCCGCGGTGCACACGCGGCGGCGAACCAGCTCCCCCTTGTGCTGTTGTCCGGCGTGGACGACGAGCCGAAGGCAATTCAAGCCATGCGAGAGGGCGCTCAAGACTATCTCATCAAGGGCCAGATCGAGCCGAACACACTTATGAAAGCACTGGGCAATGCCGTCGTGCGCATGACGAATGAAGTGATCCGGACCAATGAAATAGATCGCGCCCAGGCCACGCTCGATTGCATTGCGGATGCCGTGATTTGTACCGACATTTCAGGAAACATCACCTTCCTAAATCCCGTCGCAGGCGGCATGATGGGCTGGCCAACGAAGGAAGCGACAGGCAAGCACTTTACCGAAATCTTACGGATCTTGGATGCCACCACACGCAAGCGGGTCCTGGATCCGATGAAGAAGGCCGCCACGGAGAACCTGACGGGCAAGCTGCCGTTGAATTCTGTTCTCATCCAGCGTGACGGTCAAGAAATATTCATTGAAGACTCGGTTGCCCCCATCCACGACCGTGCAGGCGAAGTCACTGGAGCTGTGATAGTTTTTCGTGACGTAAGTGCGGCGCGAGCGCAGTCGGAGCAAATGGCTCATTTGGCCGAACATGATTCTCTTACCGGTTTACCCAATCGATTGCTCTTTTGCGACCGCGTTGGCCAGGCAATCTCTCTTGCTCGAAGACACCGCGGACAAGCCGCGTTGCTGTTTCTTGATTTGGATGGCTTCAAGAAGATCAACGATTCCCTGGGACATGAGGCCGGCGACAAGCTTCTTCAATCTGTGGCCAAACGCCTGCTCGCCTGTGTGCGCGCCCCTGATACGGTCAGCCGGTACGGAGGCGACGAGTTCGCAATCTTGCTGCAAGACGTACATCGGCATCAAGATCCCGCTACTACAGCGAGAAGAGTGCTCAGTGCGGTGGGCGAGGTTCATCTGATCGACGGCCATCAGGTTCACGTCACCGCAAGTATCGGCATGAGCGTTTACCCCGACGACGGTCTCGATGCGGAGGCGCTCGTCAGGAATGCAGACACCGCAATGTATCGGGCCAAGAAAAATGGTTGCCAAAGCTGTGAGTTTTACAGTTCGGAGTTGAAAGGCTGCACATTTGATGGCCAGTTCACCAGGGAGGATCTGCAGCTCGCCCTCGACCGAAACGAATTGACATTACACTACCAGCCCAAAGTGAATCTGAAGACAGGAGCTATCACCGGGGCTGAAGCTCTGTCGCGCTGGAACCATCCCACGCTCGGAATCATTCCTCCGGGGCAGTTCATTCCCATCGCAGAGGAAACCGGCCTGATGATGCCCTTCGGCGCCTGGGTCCTTGATGAGGCATGCTCGCAAGCTCGATCCTGGGCGGACGCGGGTTTGCCCGCAAAAACCATGGCCGTTAACGTCTCAGGCGTGCAGTTTCAGAGTGAGGATTTTCTGGATGGGCTCTTCGCGGCGCTCGACAAGACTGGCCTGGTGCCGTCGATTTTAGAGTTGGAAGTAAGTGAGAGTGTACTGGTGTGCCATCCCGAGCGCACGGCATTTGTCCTAAAGGCCCTCCGCGATAAAGGCGTGTGTGTGACGATCGATAATTTCGGCACCGGCAACTCCAGCTTGAACATTATGCAGAAATTATCTGTCGATGCTCTCAAGATTGATCGGTCGATCCTCCGCAAGATTGCCACCGTTCCCGGTGCAACAGCCGCCGTGGAGGCATTCATAGACATGGGGCGGCGCCTTCACTTCCGGGTTAACGCTCTAGGAGTTGAAACGGCTGAAGATCTGGAGTTTCTGTGGGCACACGATTGTGACGAAGCGCAGGGGAATTTTTTTGGCCCGCCCGTTCCGCCAGACCAGTTGGCCAAGCTGTTCCGACCAAATGGAGACTGCGCGACGTGACCGCCGGATAGATATCGAAATCATCGCCAGCGAGACTACAGCGTTTTCTATTTTGCTCAAAACAGGATGTGTGATGCCAGGTGACATTATTCGATCCGAGGCCGCCGCAGACAGGTCCTTCGTCTGTGGGGTGGAAGTGAAAGCTACCTGGCACGATGTTGGCGGTTTCAAGAAGTGAATCCAAAGTCCTTTAACCCCCCTGCTCCGGTGCGCAGGCAGCGTCGCCGATAAGAATCGTTTGCCCCCGTTGATGCCCTCCCACGCCAACTTGCGCAAGCTGCACAGCTTTGAAAAAACAGGCCATTGGTAATTTGGCGAGAGACAAAACACCTTGATTGAGATCAGCTTCCTAATCGTCCAAGTGGCGCTTGACGCCTAGTTTCTTTCCCTGGCTTCTCTTCCTTCGGATGACTGGAGTTCACAACGCGCAGTTGCTTCCTACCTTCTGCGCCTATCGGCAGAGGAAGGCCTGATGCGGAGGAGATGATGCCTGATTGACGTGTCGCGCGGTAAAGCCACTCTGCTGCTGCCGCGTCAACTGGCTCCGAGAAGAGGAAACCCTGAATGTGATCACAGTCTAATCCGCGCAAGGTGCTTAGCTGTTCCTTCGTCTCAACACCCTCGGCGATGACCTCGAGTCTCAGGGAGTGAGCCAGTTGCATGATGGCCTTTACAATGTCGAGGCTGCCGTTTCCGTCGCCTAGTTCACGGATGAAAGACCGGTCGATCTTGAGACAGTCGAAAGGAAGCCGTTGAAGGCGGTTCAAGCTTCTCGCGGCGGACCCTTCACTCCAACAAGACCGCGGCGCCTCGACCAGAATCGCATCCACGTAAATCCGATGTCTGAAACAGCAGTCCAGTGACCGGCCCGAGAACCTCTGACTTGCTATTCAGTCCCGTGCTATGCTGTTCGACGAGGCTCCCCCTTCATTCATTCTGTTTCTTTCCCCGGAGTTGGCTATGAGGAAAAGTCCAAGGCCGGCAATGCTCTTTCTTCTGCCGGGCTCGAGCGTCCGCGGATTGTCGGCGTTTTAAAAAAAGCCTGAGCCGCGACGCCAAGTCGAGTGGTTGTGAATCATGCACTGCCCCAGCCGCGGCGGCCGGTTAAGAACGCCGGCAGGCCCGTCGTTTTACGGGACGTGACGCAACAACGAACTGAATGTTCGTTGAGGAGGGAACAAGGTATGGGCACGGCATTCTGCACCAGCTGTGGGAACCAGTTAGCGAGCGGGGAACGCTTTTGCTCGAAGTGCGGAGCCGACCAGATGGCGGCTGCAGGGGTCGCGCCGGCAACGACTGCTGCAGCGACACCGCCTGGGCCGGCTCCGCAATATCCTCCGGCGGGGCTGATTCCTGTAGCGGCGATGCCACCCGCGGCGGGAATGCAAAACCAGAATAAGATCCTGGCCGTGGTGATTGGCGCGGTGGTATTGCTTGCGCTCTATCACTTTATGGCGCCGGGACCGCCGGGGCCGCCGCAGCAACGGCAGAGCGGACAGATCTACTTGATTTTCGTGGTCAGTGAAGATTTGGCTTACCAATCTTCAGGGGATGTGAATCCCGAAACGGCAAACCTCACCAGCCAGGGTTTGGAGCGGTCGCTGCTTACGGGCACGTACCTGCATTCGCTCGCGGGGTCGACCAATGTTAACGGAATCTATGTGCTGACGCCGATGACCCATTTGCAAACCGCGAACAATTTCCCCGACATAGTGGCGGCTGAGACCGTTGAGCAGTTCGCCCTTCTCACGAATGTCACCATGTCCACCACCATGCCTGGGTACGGCAGCCCGTTAACAATTGGCGGCTACCCGGAAAATGCTTCTGCCCCTTCGGATTCCTGCGCGAGTTGCCAGGGCTTGGATTTCGCTGACCGGGGCGGCGACAACGAAGCCCTGGTAAACAGTATTATTGCGGCAAGCGTCGCAGGCGCGTATGTCTTCTCAGCGCCGTGGGAGACCACCAGCAGCCTGTTAGCGCGGATCAATCAAGGCAAAGGTTATAACCTGGCTCTGCCGACGAGTTATCAGGGCGCCAATGCGATTTATGTGCTTTCGATTCCGCCCGGGGGAAGCGCCAGCCTGAAGACGTATGACAGCAATGCGAACCCGTCTTCAACCTACCCTGCGCCGCGGGTTCCAACCGGCGGATGCACGCAGCAGCCTCCCTTCAACATTGCGGTGAACGGCGGCGTTGGCGGAGCGCAGATTCCGGCGGGAATCAACACTAACGAAACTTTGTATCTCGTCCGGCACGCAGAGGCGCATCCGCAAGGCTCATTCGACGACGGCAACTATGTGGCCGCAGGGCAATGGCGTGCGTTGGCTCTTCCCAGCGTGCTCCAAGGCAAGATTCATCCCACGCAGGTGTATGCGATCGATCCCGCTACGCCAATCACGGGTTCGCAAAGCTCCGCGGGAGTTTCCACCTGGTCGTATGTCAGGCCTGCGCTGACCGTTGAACCTTACGCGATCGCCTATAACTTGCCGTTTCGACTGGCCGAGGGCTTCGATTGGAGCTCGGGCCCAGCATCGAGCAACTATTTCTTCGGCGGCGGCGGATTCTCCAATTCGAGCGTATTGGTGGGGTATGAGCACGGCGCCATTCCGGTGATGGTGAGTGCGCTGATGTCAGCCTATTTTCCGCAGGGCGGCGGACCTCAAGCGCCCGACTGGCCCGAAGACGACTACGACAGCGTGTGGACTGTGACGCTCGACGGCCAAGGGAACCTGGCTATCAATAACTCAGTGTGTGAAGGCATCCCATCGACGGCGTTGCCGGCCACGGCCCCTCAATTCTGACGGCTTTCGATGTCTACAGCGATTCTTCCGGAACAGCTTGAGTGGGATTCTGCGTCCCGCGAGACGGAGGCGGTGGTGCCGCTCCGTGGGTTCGTGCAGGCGCAAGGCACAGACGGCAAAGACAAATAAAAGGCGAACATACGTGATATTTTGCACAGAACGCCTATAAACCAATCATTTATTTGCCGCTTATTCCCGCACAACGTTCTACCTGCAGACGGCGTCTAGAAATACAGGGGGGGATTTGCCGCAACCTGGAGGATCCTGTGATGGCGCTTGGAGACTTCGTTCGGCGTGGGAACAGAGACGGAAGTATTGATCTGATCTGCAGTCGCTGCTTCCGAACCATTGCGTATGGCGATAGCGATGCGGGATTCGAACACGCGCAAAGTACGCACAAATGCGATCCGGCGGACAATCTGGTGGCCCGCTATGGGCGTTCCGCCGGGCGCGAACATAAATCGCAAAAGGAGCAGAGCGATTGAGATTCGGCAAGATGGCCAGTCGCTTCTCTAGAATGGGGGTGTACTGCGGAGGGAATTGTGGAGAAGGAAGTTGCTGACGCGATTGCGGAACTGAAGACGCAGGGAATCCCGGTGGCAGTTGATCCGTCTGGCCGTCGTGCCGACGTCTATATCGCGACTGCTCCGAATGGAGAAAAGTACGAGTTCACGTCGGCCGGCCTTTTGGATCTTAAGGCAAAGGGAAGACTACACCTCGAAGGGCTGCTGGAGGCTCATTTGGCAAAGAAGAAAGTGCCCAATTTTCACAATCCAAGCGGCACTTAAATCTCGTGCACACGGATCCTCTCCTTGAAAAAGACTGCGCACGGTATCACATTCGCGTCAGCTTCGCGTCAACGCAAATCCGATGTCTGAAACGGCAGTCCAGTGGCCGGCCAGCGATCTGGTTGTGCTTCAAGATTGGGCGCGACAGAAACGCCGGCAAACGACCCTGGAGCCACGGTTACATTCCAGCCATCGAGCACTACCAGCGCGGCCTCGCCATTGAAGTCGCTGAGGGCGGCATCGATGGTGATGGTCCTGGATTCATTCGGCACCAGCGAAATATAGTTGTCGTCGTAATAGACAGGCAGCACGCGCTCACCGGAATGCCGTCGCAGTTGCAGATGCGCCATCAGGGCGATGTTGGCCGTGGGATTGTGCAGAGTGACGGTGATTAGCCGCCTTCCGCCTTCGTCTTTGCGTTCCGCCTTTGCTTCAAGTGTGACCATGGGTAGCTGGTTCAACGCGGTCAGGTCGTCGGAGTGGTCGGGCAGTGCGCGCCAGTAGAAATTGCTGGAGAGCAGGTTCCCCTTTGTGTCGCGCAGCTCGAGCTTGAGGAAATGAACCGCCGAAAGCTTAGCCGGAAACGCAACGGGACCGAGGCTGGTCGCTGCTTCGGCCGGCGCTGTCACAGGGATTTCGTGCTGGTAAGCGACAGTGCCATCCAGGTTGTAGATGGAAATGCGCGCGGTCGCATTCGCGATCGGCGCGGGGAGATTGTTGATCACCTGCAGTTCGCCATTCGCCTCATTGAATTGGATGTGCTGCAACTCCGAGGCATGCATCACGGCAAAGTATGAAGACATCGGCTCGAGATCGTAGTGGTAGATCTGCCATACGAAGCTGGGCTGCGCGGGGTTGCTCATCCATGTGATGACGCCGGTCGCAGGATGGAAGAGCTGTGCGTTGCGCCCCTCGTACATGGCGCGAAAAGCCTCGTAGTTGGCCATCTGCGCCTTGCGAACGAAGTCGGCGAGGTTGGCGATTTTGCCGTAGCGGCTGGCGAGGATGCCGGGGTATTTTTCTCCATGCTGCGCGCCGAGGGCGAAATCGTGCTCCGCCCAATCGTCGTTAATCGTTTCCCAATCCTTCTTCGGCATCATGTTTTCTATTGATTCGAGAGTAGGAATGGACATGCTGCCGGTCTCGGTCTTGAACAAATCGTCGGTGATGCGATAAAAAAAGCGCGGAGCGCGCCAATTGTAAGGTCCGTGCGAGCGAACGCCGGCGCCATCGGTGGAGTTGGGTTGATAGCGTCGCGTGGGTTCGAGTTCGGCGAGCAGCTTGCGCAGGGCCGCATCGATCTCTGGAGGAGGATAGGATTCGTTGCGCGCGCACCACAAAGCAATGGAGGGATGGTTGCGATAGCGCAAGACTTTATCCCGAACATTGGCCATATACGTATCGAAATCGGTGGGATCCGGACCATCGGGGGCGTTGGCCTGAAAGAATTCATCCCACACCAGGATCCCGTACTTGTCGCACAACTCGTAGAAATCCTCGCTGGTGCTCTGTCCCACCCAGTTGCGGATCATATTCAGATGCGCCAGTTGGTGCAGGCGAATTTCCGCCTCGAGCCGATCGCGCGGAATGCGTTTCATGGCCTCATCCAGGCCCCAATCGCCGCCGCGAATGAAGACTGGCACGCCGTTGACGGAGATGGTGAGAGTGTCGGTGCCGGGAACCGAGTAGGAAATCTTGCGCACGCCGAAATCCAGATCCTGAACGTCGGAAACATTACGTCCGATCCTGAAGCCGAGGTGCAAATGATAAAGATTCTGCGGCCCGTAACCATTCGGCCACCACAGTCGCGGATGATCCATATGCAACGCAGGAGTATTACTGGAGTCGAAGCTCACGAGCTTTTTGCTATGCGGAGCGACTTCAACCTGCTGCCGGAAAGTAATGTTTTCGATCGATCCTTCGACTACGCCCTGCTGCGGCTGGTCGCTGATGTTCTCGACCGTCGTCTGCACTGTCACGTCGGATGAGTCAGTCTTCGGCAAAGGAAGATCGGTCGTCACGAGTGGATCTTTCAGCACCACCGGTCCGGTTGCGGAGAGAAACACCTTTTGCCAGATGCCAGTGTCGCGATCGCGGATGGCGGGAATCCAGTCCCATCCCAGTGCGCAGAGAAATGTTGGACCGTCAATCGCGCTCTCGCCGCCGTTCTGACCCAACCCGGTGCGCAATATATGTTCGTGCGAGATTCCAGGGTGCGGCTGCGGCGTCACCAGGACTGCCACCACGGCCTTCTTGCCCGGCTTCACATTGGCCGTGATATCGAAGATGCCGCGAATAAAAGCTCCGCGGATAGCGCCGACCTGAACGCCGTTCACCCACACTGCCGCGGAGTAGTTGATGCCGTCGAAGTTGAGCCAGATGCGGCGGTTTTTATAGGAGTTTGGAACATCGATAAGCGTTCTATACCAATACGAGGTGCGCGCCAGGCTTTCGGGAATCACTTCGGGACGGTTGTTCTCTCCGTAGAGCGGCTCGGGATAAACGTGATTGTCAACAAGCGTCGTCAGGACGGTTCCCGGAACTGTGGCGGTGTACCAACCGCCAGTGTTGAACCCCGCGGACGCGACCGCGTTGCCGGCTTGCGGCACTTTGGCTGCGTCCTGCAATTGCCAGCCGCTCGCGAGTACAAGCGGTTCGGGAGGGGCCGTTTTCGCCACGGCCGCAGTGGACGCCGCAACAGTAAGAATCAATACAAAAACGGAAAAGAATGAATGGCTGAATCGTATCCGCATTAGACTGACGCTCTTTTCTTGCCAGGTTGGTCGCATTTCGATGAACCGCTCAAAGGTTTGCCTTGACTCAATTCGTTGACCTGCATTGCTTCGACCGTTGTAAACATGAACAAGCTCGAAAGCATCTGATTCACTGTCCTTGAAACAGAAAGCGGACGCTGCGAGTCTTGAGAACAGCAGCGCGGTCGCGGCTATAGTCCTGCTGATCTCGCGCTGCCGGATAGGGCAGCCCTCCTGTCAGGCCTTTCCATAGGATTTGATTGAAAAGTACCGCAGGAATGCGATCTTCCTGAGTCCAGTCGAAGCCACGCGTTTGGCGCGCCCAATAAGCGGCAGACTGAGCATCGTGGAATGCCGATGCGCTTTGATCCGGCGACGGACTTCCGGAGAGTTCCCTCGCAATCGGCGCGGGCGTAACGGCGTCGTAGGTCCAGGCAGACTGTTTGAGATCGAAGATCGCGGTCATGGGCCGCTGATAGGCGTCGTTGAGGTTCAGATGCCCAAGCCCCAGAACATCTTCGATGGTGCGCACCATGTTGACGGTCGAATAGCGCTCGTGGATGACGCTTCCCTGCTTGACGTAAGGACCAGCCACGAAGGCAACGGTGCGATGCGCATCGACGTGATCCGGACCATTCTGCGCGTCGTCCTCGATGATGAAGATGAGCGTGGAGGAGGCGTAGGGACTATGCGCCACACGATCGATCAGCTTTCCAACCGCGTAGTCGTTGTCCGCGGTTTGCTTTTCCGGTGTGTTGATGCCGTCGATGGCGCTGGAGAAATCGCCCTCGTGGTCATGCATGAAGCGGACAAATTCCAGATCCGGCAAGTTGCCCTGCACAACATACTGATCGAATTCGCGCTCCCACTCGCGCTCGCGCCGGAAATCGGGATACTTGTTGTCGAAGGCGCGGAAGTACGGGTCTGTGACACCAGCGAGGTGCGGCCACACGGGAACCTAGACCACCGTGTGGCTCGCAAACGGGTCGGGGACCACCGGAGTGCGCGGCGGAATGCGCGTCTCGAATCCATAGTTGCGCATGGTGAGTTTGTGGCGCAGTGCCGAGTCCCAAATGTAGCCTTGCTGCTTTTCGCCATCGGGCCCATCTGCCGCCGTATCGGCACGCGGTGAGCCGCGGCCGGCATAGCCGAGTGGCACCGTCTTGACGTTGAAGTCCGTCTCGCGCGCGGCCGTGCTCCAGGGCCAGCCATTGCCGCTCACCTCGCCGCTGCAAAGGGTATTGTCGAGATCGACGAATTGCTGCGCAATCCGGTGCTGGTTGGGAGTGATCAGCTTTCCGAATTCCGCGAGGCTGGGATCGCCGTTGCCGCGATCGAGATCGCCAAGCAACTGATCGTAGGTCCGATTTTCTTTGACGATGTAGATGACGTGCTTGATGTGCCGGCGCAACGCCGCCATGGTCTGTTCGTCCTGCGGGTTCGGCACGGTGTCGAGGAAATCGTTGGCCGCTACTTTCTTTGTCAGCCACGCTAGTTCCTGCGCGTTGGGAACAGGAATCGCCTGCAGCCCTGCCTTTTCCAGTTGCAGGATGTACTGGTTGGCCGCTTCGTGCGCGAGGAACCTCGCGGCGGGAACCGGCACGCCGCCTCGCCGCGGATTGGGGCCGGGGTCGCTCTTGCTGTTCACGTCATACAAGCGTCTTGCCGTCGCGGGAAACGCTGATCGATTGCGGATACCATCCGGTCGGGATCAGTCCCACCACGCGATGCGGCGCGCCTGGGGCAATCGCGATCACCGCGATGGCGTTCATGCCGCCATTGGTGACGTAGAGCGTTTTTTCATCGGGCGATAGCGCAAGGCTGTTCGGCGCTGCGCCCGGGAGATGTGCCGGTCCGCGCAGTACGCCGGCGGGCGCGGTGGTGCGAATCTCCTCGATCACGCGCTTCGTCGCCGTGTCGATCACGGAGATCCGATCGCTGTTATCGGCAGCAACATAGAGGCGCGTCTGGGCGCGATTGAGCAGGAGGTTATTGGGATTGCCGGCAACGGGAATGCGCGCCTGCACCTTCGGCGCGGCCGGCTGCGCAATGTCGATCACATCGATCTCGCGGTCGCGCTCGCTCGACACATAGGCAGTTGTGCTTCCCTTGATCGCGACGCCGAAGGGCGATTCGCCATGGGCAACCGCGCTGCGGACGAAATTTCCGCCTTGCGAGACCGCGCCATTCTCGTCGGCAGTACGAACAGCGTCTTCGCCCGGCCGGGGAGCCTGAATGTCTCCCGCCTGCAGCATGAGTTCGCCGACCTTTGCGACCCTGCCAAGGTCAACGATCGAGATGGTATCGTCAGCGATATTGGCGGCCACCAGGATTCTGCCATCGGCCGTAACAGCCAGGTTCGCGACCATCGGCTTCCCGTGGAAACCGGCGCCGGACTGGTGGCCCAGCGCGATCGGCGCGCCAGTTTCTGCCCATACGCCGTTGGCGCAGGCAAAAATATGAACGTTGTCGTCTACTCCGCCGGAGACATAAAACCGATTGCCGTCGGGCGCGAAGGCGAGGCCGAAGAACGTATTCGGCACCTGCAAAACCTGCGTCTGGCGAAGATTGCCATGAGCCACGTCGAAGACGAACACGTACTCGTTGGAATCGGCCGCGGCCCGGTGTCCTTGATCGTCGTTAAGGCGGTTGAAGCCACTGGTGAGAATGAGCAGCGTGTTTCCGTCGGGGCTGATGGCGGTCTTTGACGGCCTGGCCGACGGTGTAGTCCGGGAAATCCTTAAGCCCCGGATTAAGCTTTGAGAACACCGCGCCCTTCGGCGCCAGCGGCGTGATGATCTGGCCTGACGGCATGACTTCCGGCTGGCCGGCTGCGTTTTGCGCGTTGGCCGTTGCGACGAAGCCGGCTAACATCGCTGCTGCGAGTAAGTTGCCGCCGAGCATGCGCACCTGAATTTTTCGAATCGGACAACTGAGTCACCCCTGGATTCATCGCATAATCCCTGGCGTCCTCAAACGGCGCACGAGGGGCATTTCATGAGCAGGCTCTTCGGTGACGCCCGCATGATCACTGTGTTCAAGCTGCATTGTCGGTTTGAATCCCACCCTGACCGAGCGAGGGCTCAACGGGGCGGCGGCTTTGAAATCGCCGCCGCCCATTGAGCATTCGGCTTAGAAATTAAAGGTGGCTTGAGCTTGTCCTTCGCGGTTGGCGGCCGTGAACTTGCTCGTGACTTCGCCGAAGTTCGAGGAACCCAGCGTCGCGGTCGGGAACGGCGCCTGCACCCGGTTCAACGCGTTGAAGTAGTCCATGCGCAGAGACAACGAGGTTCCCTCTGTGAAATGGAACGTCTTTTTGGCGCTCAGGTTTTCCGACGGGTACCAGGGGCCGCGCACCGCGCTGTAGTTGCGGTTGGCATTGCCCAGTATGTACTGACTGCCGGTGTTGGTCCAGGCGTTAGTGCTGAATAACACAGGCGCTGGTATTTTGCCCTCAAAGTACTGGGGGATTTTGCTGTAACCACCGGACCACATCGAGACATTGGGGTTGATATTGGGGTAGTTGGTGCCGTTCATAAAGCTCTCACCCGACTGCGTGATATTGAGCGGCTGAGAGTTGTTGTAGGTGAGGATCCCGGAGACCTGCCAGCCGCCCACGTATTTGCCGACGGCGCCGTTATTGAGCCAGCGCTGGCCCTGGCCGATGGGAAGCTCATAGAGGACGGCGGCCTTGCTTTCAAACGAGCCGGTCGTATCCAGGCCCCACATCTGCTGCGGGTTATATTTGTTCACCGCCGTGGTCAGGTTGTCGTAGAGCCTGGGCAGCTCAATGCTGGCCAGGAAGTTGACGTTATTCGACAGGTGCTTGTCGGCCTGGAACTGGAAGGCGCTGAAGTAAGTGGTGCCGCCTTGATCCCACGCCCGTGTCACGGCGGAGTATTGCGGGTAAGGTTTGAGCGCCTGGTTGAGGGTAGCGCTGCCGCCGAATTGAGTGGCAAACCCTGCGTAGGGTTGCGTGAACCCTGCGCTCACCACAGCCGCCGAGGTGATGTTATCTGCGAGCAGCCCGCCGTACGACAGGATCGACGGATTCGCCTGTTCGATTGGGTTGATGTTAGAGCCCGACAAGTGCGTAACCCGGTTCGCGGTATAGTCGACAGTCAGCATCGTATGCCAAGGAAGCTGACGCTGAACGCTCAGGCTCCACATTTGCAGGTGGCTGCCTTCGCCGTTATGGGTGTAATCGAGATCGTAGATGGTTTGGGCAATACCGAGGCTCGGGCTAAAGGGCGTGGGATTCACGGTGGGAATCGGGTTAACCGCTTGCGTGGTGGTGTTGGTCCACTGGCCGTAGGCGGACTGATAGCCGCCGGTGGAACTGAGGGTGTAGCTGCCACCCAGCAGTCCGGCCATGCTGTTGGGGCTTCCGTACGCGCCTTCGCCTTGTCCGTAAGCGCCACTATAACCCAGGTAAGTGATGGTATATCCGCCTTGAATCACGGTTTTGTTGTCGAGGCTGTAGGCGAAGCCCAGGCGCGGGCCAAAGTACAGACTGTGATAAGCAATCTGGGTATAGCCAGCGCAACCCGCGCAGGTCCCGTATGCGGTGGCCGCACCCAGTATGTTGCCTGCGGATGGATTGGGCGTACCGGCGGCCAGGAACACGTTGTTGTTCTGGGCCATGGTATAGGGCAGCATCAAGTCGTAGCGCAGGCCGAGGTTCACTGTCAGCTTGTGCGTGAGCTTGAAGTCGTCCTGGAGGTACGCGGAGTAGGCCTGGGTGTTGATGGCCGTGGTGTTGGAGGAAGTGCGGGCGGCCGAGTCGGGCAGGCCCAGGAGGAAGCTGGCAAACGAGCTGCCATATTGCGAGAAGTTGGAACTGGCCGTATTTGGAATGGAAGTCTCGGCCTGGCTGAAGCTAAACTGCCCGCCGCTGTAATTGCTGAGGTCGTTCGCGTAGTAATGGTGAAACTCGCCGCCAATGTTGAAGGTGTGGCGGCCCTTGTTCCACATCCAGTTGTTGAACAGGTTCCAGCCGAGGTTGTTCACGTGGTAGAGGACGATGTCGCTGTTGCTGTTGCCGAAACCCGTGGGCGCCTCCTGGCCGTTGAAGCTGATGTGAGGCATGGTGGTGCCGCCCGTGATGCCGGCAAAGTTGACGCCGGTGTTGGAGTTCACATTGTTCTGCCACTTGTCCTGCGCCGCGACCCCCGCCGTCATTACCAGGTTGGGCGTCATGGTCCGGGAGTAGTTCGCCAGCCAAACGTTGGCATTGTCGGTCAGATTTTCCACGCCGCTGAGGGGGTTGTTGGCCGGAACAATGGCAGCGCTACTCGACTCCTCGATCTGGGGCTGGAAGTAACGGCTGCGCCACCAGGTGAAGGAGATGTTCTGGTTCTGCGAGATCTGATGATCAATCGTGACGCCCCATGCCCGGTTCTGGATGGTTACGGATGGGATCGCCGGGGCCTCGTTGTTCTGCAGGCCGTAATTCGTTCCCGTCGCGTTGGGGATGGGTATGTACTGCAGAAGCGTCTTCGACAGCGAATCGAAGCGGTTCTGGCAGATCACGTTGAGTTTGCCGTTGCACACGAACTGCGCGCCGGTCGTCGGATCGTAAATCGGAATCTGTACGCCGTTGGAATTGACGAAGTTGGTGAAGTCGCCGCCAACTTCTGCCGCCGTGGGAACTGAGCCGTAAACCGTCTGACCCTGCTTCCAACTGTAAAGATCGAGGCTGAAGAGGAAGAAGGTCTTGTTGTGCCCGTTGTAGAGCTTGGGCAGAACCACGGGACCGCCGATGGTGCCGCCATATTCGGATTGGATATTTGCCGGCGGGATTGGCTTGCCCTGACCGTTGTAAACGGGGAAGAAACCATCCGAGTCAAAGAACTGGTTGCGGTCGATGAGAAAGCCATCGCCGTGCAGCTTGTTGGTGCCTTCACGCATGCCATAATCGACCGCGCCCTGGACCATGCCGTAGCGAGCCGAGAACAGATTGCGGATGACGCGGAACTGGTCCACCATTTCGTACGGCGGATTCGAATTGGCGTTTGAGGCCGTGTCGATTTGCAGGCCATTGTAATAGTTGCCAGAGGAGTTGATCTGACTGGGAGCGCCGCCTTCCACGGTCACGGTGCCGTAAGAACCGGCGCGGACGCCCGGGGCAAGCGTGGCGAAGCTGGTGATCTGGCGCATATAGCCGTTGATCATCAGAGGCAGATCTGATACCTCCACCGAGGGCAGGATGGAGTCAAGCTGGGGGTTTGTGGTGTCCAGCTCCAGCGCCCCTTCGGAAGTCACCTGCACGGTCTCGCTGGCCGATCCCACAGTCAACTTGATGTTGAAGGTTGGCATAGCGCCGACTTCAACCGCCACGTGAGTGGCTTGAAACTTCTGGAAACCCTTCGCCTCGACGGTGATGTCCCATGTTCCCGTGTCTATCTGCGCGGAGTACACGCCGTCCGATGCGGTCGCAAATTGCGCCGTAGTGCCGGTCGCCTCGTTCCTGAATGCGACGGTTGCGCCTGCAATCGCCGCGCCCGTCGAATCGGTCACAGTGCCGGTGAGGCCGGTTGTCTGTGCGTGAACTTGTTGAAACGCCACCGGGCCTGCGATCGCAAACAGCAGCACCCACATCCAGAGAACTAACCGCTTGGCTCCCGGCGCGCTATTGGCGCCCGCTAGAAATTTTCCTGCGTAAGTCATTTGCCTTGCCTCCATAGCAAGTTAAGCGTTTCCGATTCAGGCCGGACGTCGATTCACCGAAACTCGATGGATACTCACGCCCTACAAGGAGATGGTTGTCTGACCACCTGCGAGTTTCAGCAAACTTAAGGTGTCTGCCAAGGGCTTAACCCCCGAAAAACAAGGTGAAATCATTGTTTTCGCATTTTGGGTCAAGCTGTAGAGCAAGTTGAGACCTCGGACTGTGCCATTGGATGTGATTTGAATCACCCGGAACCGCCCTTTAGAGCCGATTTCTAACCGTTAAAAGTCAAATAATTGGGGGATTCGCGGGGCGCGCGGGCCTTCAGGGGGCTGTCGCCTCCAATTCGCAGCCCTATATAATGGATGCTAGTTATGCAGTCCACCGAGATTAGGCGAGATCAACCCCACCTGGTCGATGCACCCGACCTGGATCTCCGGTCCGATCCGCGATGGCTGCTCGTTGAGCGCATTCTTCACTCGGCCCCCTTCCAAAAATCGACCAACCTGCACAGCCTGTTTTCGTATCTTGCTGAGCACACGATCCGCGGCAATGCAGACGCTTTGACCGAGCGCCAGATCGGTGAGGCCGTTTTTGGCAAGCCCGCCGGCTACAGTCCGGCCGAGGATAGCGCGGTTCGGGTACACATGCGCCAGCTCCGGCTCCGTCTGCATGAGTATTTCGATCAGGAGGGCCGCCAGGAAGTTCAACGCCTGGATATTCCCAAAGGTTCTTACTTGCTCGAGTTTCAAAGTTCGGAGCCGGAGGCGAAGCCGCTGTCTACCTCCACTTCGGCGGCGCCGGCGGGCAAGAAAGCTCGGCAAATTGCGATTCGCGAAGTGCTGTTCTGGACTGCTCTGGCGGCGGCGATTGTCTGTGCTTTTGGCTGGTATCGCGCGGCTCGGACCGCCGCCCCCGCACCGGTGCCCTGGCCCCTGAACGCCGTGATCCAACAGGATCGGCAGACAAGAATCGTGGTCTCAGACAGCAGCACGATGCTGCGCCAACTGGGCAATCAGGAAATCACCCTCGACGAGTATCTGCGGCCCGGTTTTCGCGAAAGCATGATTCCGCCGCACCTGCCTGAGAATTTCTCGCGGCTGGTGAACTATATTTCGGATTCGCAGCTCACCTCGTTCGCGGACCTGACCGTTTATTCGAGTCTCAAGAAACTTGCCGGGCCGCTTGACACGCAGATTGTCCTCACCTCGGCGCGCGATCTCGACCGGCGCGATCTGGAGCGGGGAAACTATGTGTTTGTGGGCAGTCCCACTTCCAATCCCTGGGTATCGTTGTTCGCCAACCAGCTCAATTTCCAGGAAGTGGAAGACGGCATAGGGGGGAAGATGTACTTCCTCAACAAGAAGCCGCTGCCCGGCGAACAGAACGTCTATCAAGGTCTGGCTCAAACCGGCGCCGGTGGCCAGGACTATGCCACCATCTCCCTCTTGCCCGGCAGCATGGGTCAGGGAAACGTCCTCCTTCTCCAAGGCCTGCGCCAGGAGGGCACCGAGGCGTTAGGCGAGCTGCTCGCCAACCCCGACGATCGCGCGCAACTTGAACGAGCCCTGGCCCATCACGGCGACTCGCAACACCCACCCTATTTCGAAGCCCTGATTCGCACGCAGGCCATCGCCGGAGCGCCCGTCTCCATCCAGATCGTAACCGTGCGCACCATTCCCCACTGATTCGGCCGAATGGTTCCGGCTCGCTCACGTAGCGCACAACATCGCCGGCCCTTGAAGAACGATGGGCTTTCAGAAACTGCGGAAAAACTCAATCTAGCGGCCTTGTAACAAGGGCATGGCCTTAGCCGGGCCCCCGCACGCAAAAAATGCAGATGCGCCGCAGTCGATTTATACTCGAATACCAGCGTGACACGTACCAGACGTTCATAGGACACCGGAGCATGATGCCGGATTACGACAGTTTCTGGGATGAGTTGCTGACCTATGTCGAGGCGCATAGCGTCATACCCGTGATCGGTCCGGAACTGGTCGTCGTGGAATATCAGGGACGGCTCGAACCCTACTATCGATTACTGGCGCGCGAGTTAGCGACGCGATTGAAGCTCGACAATCCCGGTGAGGCTGCGACGCTCGACCAGGTGGTGGGAGCTTATCTCGCCAAGCCCGGCAGCAGAAGGCAGTCGGTCTATCGCGAGTTAGGCGACATCGCGGGGAAGCTCTCCGTTGAAATTCCCGAGCCGTTGCTGCAGCTCGCGAGCATACGCGACCTGAATCTCTACGTAAGCTTTTCGACCGATAATCTTCTTGCTCAGGCGATCAATGCGGCGCGTTTTAGCGGCCGCGCAGAAACCCGCGAATTGTCATTCAATCCCAGCGAAGCCGGCGACTTGCCCGACGGCTCGCGCGATGTGCCGCTGGTTTATTCGCTTTTCGGCCGCATATCGGTGCTGCCCAAGTACGTGGTTGCGGAAGAGGACGAACTCGAGTGGGTCACCGCCCTGCAAATTCCCGAAAAACGTCCCGAGCGGCTCTTCGATGAACTGGGGCGCAATCACTTGTTGTTTCTTGGCTGCAGGTTTCCTGATTGGCTGGCGCGTTTCATTCTGCGTACGGCCAAGAACACGAAGCTTTCAGCCGAGCGCGGCTTCTCAGAATACTTAGTTGACGCAGACGCTAAATCCGATTCACCGCTAGTTGCATTCCTCACCAGCTTCAGCCGCGAAACCCAGGTGCTGGCGCTGGACCCGCTCGACTTTGTGGCCGAACTCGCGCAGCGCTGGCAGCAACGGCAGGGCGGCGATGCCGCGGCCAAGACGCCGGAACCCAGTCCGATGCCGGAGACGATGCCGCCTGGCAGCTTGTTCATCAGCTATGCGAGCGAAGACCGGCCGGCCGCGCTGCGGCTGGCGGCGGAGCTGCAGGCCGCCGGACTGCCCGTTTGGCTTGACCGCCAACAACTCGATTGGGGCAGTGACTACACGGCGCGCATTCGGCTCGCGATACAGCAATGCGCCCTGTTTGTGCCCGTGCTGTCGCGCACCGCAGAACATCGCACTGGATTCTTTCGCAAGGAATGGTCTTGGGCCAGCGAGCGCAACCTGGATTTTACGGGCAGCAGCCTCGCCTTCCTTTGCCCGTTGGTGATTGACGATACTCCGGTGGTGACCAGCAATGAAATTCCGCCGTCGTTCAAGACGGTGCACATCGAGCAAGCCCCGGCCGGCAGCCTGCAGGCGCACCAGGCAGATGCGATCGTGAAAGCCTTCAACGCCATGCGCGCCCGCCTTCAAGGGATGCCATGATCGAACTTCCGACAATCGACGCCGAACGCCCTTGGCCGGGATTGCTGCCGTTCACCGAAGACGCGCGCATGTACTTCCACGGCCGCGAGGCCGAAACGGATGAATTGTTTCGATTGATCGAACGCGAACCTCTTACCGTGTTGTTCGGTCAATCCGGATTGGGCAAGTCTTCGCTGCTGAATGCCGGCGTATTTCCGAACCTGCGCCGCGCCGGTTACCTGCCGGTGTATTTGCGTCTGAGTCTCGATGCGACCTCGCCCGAGCTTATCGAGCAGGTGTGGCATGCGCTCATCTGCGAATGCGTCGACCACGAGGTGAGCGCGACCGCGCCGCAGCCGAATGACAGCTTCTGGCAATACCTGCATCGCCCCGGCACGCGGTTCCTCAATCCGCATGGGCGCCCCGTCGTACCGGTGCTGGCCTTCGATCAGTTTGAAGAGATCTTTACGCTGGGCCGGCAAACTCCGGAGCAAACCGCGCGCACTCGAGTGCTGCTGCAACAGTTGGGCGAACTGATCGAAAACCGGCTGCCGCCCGCGCTTGAAAGAGAACTCACTGAGCATCCGGAGCGCATGGATCAATTCGATCTGCTGCGCCAAAACGTCAAGATCGTGTTCACCTTCCGCGAAGATTATCTGGCGGAATTTGAAGGCCTGAAAACCCTGATTCGCCCAATCATGCAAAACCGCATGCGCCTGGCGCCGATGCGGGGCGACCGGGCGTCCGAGGCGATCCAGGAGGCGGCCGCCGGCCGCTTGAGCGCAGCCGTCGCGGCGCGCATCGTGAGGTTTGTCGGCGGCACGCCGATGGAGGGCGCCGGATCACTCGCGGAGATTTCGGTGGAACCCGCGCTGCTTTCGCTGGTGTGCCGGGAACTCAACGAGCAGCGCATTGCCCGCCGGCAAACCGAGATCAGCGCCGACCTGCTTCAGGGCGAAAACACGCAACAGATTATTGCGCAGTTCTACAGCCAGGGTTTTGCTGGTTTGGACGTCAGGGTGCGCTATTTCGTCGAGGATCGGCTCCTGACCGCCGCCGGCTACCGCGACAGTTGCGCTCTTGAGAATGCCCTGACGGAGCCCGGTGTCAGCGAAGAGGCGATTCAGACTTTGGTGGATCGGCGCATCCTGCGTCGCGAGGAACGCGGGGGATTGGTTCGGCTGGAACTGATCCACGATGTTCTGGCGATCGTGGCCAAGGCCAGCCGCGATGCGCGGCGTGAGGCTGCTGCGCTCGAGGCTGCACAGCTATTGCTGGCCACGCAGCGACGGCGCCAGAAAATCGCTGCCGCGTGGGCCGCGATTCTGGTGGTGGTTCTTGCGGGAGTTTCGGTGTTGGCGGTGGTTGCTTATCGGGGGAAGAAAGAAGCCGATCTCGAAGAAATAAAAGCGGTGGCATCCAGGAACGACGCAGTTGCCGCGAGGCAGCAAGCCGATCAACAGGCCCAGCGCGCCATCGAGCAGCAGAAGATCGCTCAGAACGAGAGTGCTCGCGCGCTCAGCGCGGAACAACTAGCCAAGTCAAAACAGTTGCAATTGGCTGATGCTTTGCAGAAAGCAGACGTGGCGACCAGCAAAGCTACGAGTGAGGCCGCTGAGAAAGAGAAGCAGCGAAGGGACGCCGTCGTCTGGGCGGCAGCCGCCGACGAGCAATTGGACACAGGCGGCACGCAGGAACAACTGCGTGCGTGCGTCGGCTCAACAAATCGCCTTGCCGACGATCCGGCAAAGGCTTCGCCCGACTACATGGTGGGAGTCTGGCACGTTTACCAGGGAGGCTCATCGACGGAAAGCACCTGGAATCGCGACGGCACCTGCGCCAGCGGCCATATCTACGAAAATGGCCAAAAGCTCGACACGAGAGATGAAGTCTGTACCTGGAAATATTCGCCGATCGCCGGGCACGATGATGAATTCGAGGTGGACTGGAACTCCACGAAACTGGGACCCGAATACCCCAAAAAATTGATCTTCCAGATCGATAGCCGCACGCGTATGCACAACATCAATATCGGCTACGACGGGGTTCGAATCATTTGTCCGGCGCAAGAGCTTACCATCCGCCGCAACGAACTCGCGGCAATTGAGCAGCAAGCCGGCGCGGACACGCGTAACCCGAAGTATCAAGCGGACCTTGCAGGCGGATTCGACAACCTGGGTGCGGCGCTGGCGGCCCAGGGTGATTCAGCAAATGCTCTTGTGGAGTTTAACAATGAGCTCACGTTGTACGAAAATCTTGAATCGCGCGACTCCGGCAATACGATGTGGCAGCAAAAAGCGGCGCAGTCGCTCGACGAGGTCGGCGACGAGCAATTCGCACTGGCTAAGGCAGCCGACCAGGCTCACAAAGCGCCAGAGAGCTTGCAACAAACCGCAGCGGCAACCGCGTCTTATCAGAAGAGCCTGGCGATTCGCGAGCAGCTGGTGCATGCTGCTTCCGAGGACGTTGATGCCAAATTGAACGCGGCGCACGCGGCCCTCCGGCTCGGCGCTGTTCTCTTTTGGAGTCATCACCAGGCGGAGGCGACGAATGAGATCAGGGAGAGCGTCCGGCAGCTCCAGAGCATTGTTGATGCGCATCATGGCACTCCCGGGATTCGATTGGAACTCGTCTGGGATCTCTATTATGTAAGCCAGATATCGAGCGATGCGGCCGAGGTGAGGGAGGATCTGCAGAAATCGCTCGCAATCGCGACGGAACTGGAAAACGCGGCGGACGCTCCCCCGACCATGCCCGGAATCGTTGCAATGCTGCAGGGCGCGCTCGCCAAGCTGCCCAAGCAGCCCGCGCCGCCTAAGCCACATTGACCGGTTGCACGAGTCCCGTGGAGCTGCCTTGTGCGCGGCCTCTTCTCGCAGAGCATGGCGAATCGTGGTCTACCTTTTCCCCCATTTGTGTCACAGCGGTTTGAACGCGAGTCGCTTAGAATCCAAATATGTGCGGAATCGTCGGATATGTCGGACCAAAGAAGGTCGTTCCCGTCATCATTGAAGGCCTAAGGCGCCTTGAATACCGTGGCTACGATTCGGCGGGCATTGCCGTGGGCAAGCCTGGGGACACGAAACTGGAACTCCGCCGCGCGCCGGGCAAGCTCGGAAATCTGGAAGCTGTGCTGCGCGAGCATCCGCTGGATGGTACGTTCGGCATTGGGCACACGCGCTGGGCCACGCATGGGCGGCCGACGGAAGAAAATGCGCATCCCCATCGTGACTGCACGGGACGCATCGTCGTGGTGCACAACGGCATTGTCGAGAACTATCTCGAGTTGAAGCGGGAGCTGACCGCGCAGGGCCACAAGTTTGTTACCGAGACAGACACCGAAATTATTGCCCACCTGATTGAGCAGGTACAGAAAGATGCCGAGGTTGCAGGAAAACCGATCGCGCTTGAAGAAGCGGTGCGGCGGGCAGTGAAACGGCTGACGGGCGCGTTTGCGCTGGGCGTACTGAGCTCAGCGGAGCCGGACAAGATTGTGGCGGCGCGGTTGGGCCCGCCGGTTGTAATCGGCGTGGGCGAGGGCGAGGCGTTTGTCGCCAGCGACGTGCCGGGAATTTTGCATCACACGCGGAATATTTATTTTCTTGCCGACGGCGACATGGCGATCCTGACGCGCGAGGGCGTGACGCTGACGGATTTTGACGGCCAGCCCGTAAAGCGCGAACTGACGCGCGTGCAGTGGGATCCGATCCAGGCGGAAAAGGGCGGCTACAAGCACTTCATGCTGAAGGAAATCTGGGAGCAGCCGCGGGCGATTACCGATACTACACTGGGGCGTGTGTCGCTGGACTCCGGCAAAATTTTCCTCACTGAGATGGAGATTCCGGACGAAGAGCTTGCCGACGCCTCCAGCATCAACATCGCGGCCTGCGGCACCAGTTGGCACTCCGCGCTTACGGGCAAGTACATGATCGAGCGACTGGCGCGTCTTCCGGTGGACGTGGACTACGCCAGCGAATATCGCTACCGCAATCCCATCCCCGACCGCAATGCTCTCGGGTTGCTCATTACGCAGTCCGGCGAAACTGCAGACACGCTGGCCGCGCAACGCGAGATGAAGTCGCTTGGATCGAAGACCGTGGCGATCTGCAATGTAGTGGGCGCCATGGTGGCGCGCGAGGCGCACGGCGCAATTTACACGCACGCAGGTCCGGAGATCGGCGTCGCTTCGACGAAGGCGTTCACTGCGCAGTTAACGGCGCTGTTCCTGCTCGCCATGAAGCTCGGGCAGCTTCGCGGGCGTCTGGACAAGGAGCACTCGGTCGCCTACATCGAGGAGCTCGGCCGCATTCCGGCCAAGATCGAAGAAGTTCTGCGCAGCCGGTCGGCTCAGTGCGAGGCGCTGGCGAAGGATTTCTCCACGGCGCGGGATTTTCTCTACCTGGGACGCGGAATTCATTTTCCCATCGCGCTCGAAGGCGCGCTCAAGCTCAAGGAGATTTCGTACATTCACGCGGAGGGCTATCCGGCAGGCGAAATGAAGCACGGGCCCAACGCGCTCATCGACGAAACGCTGCCGGTGGTGGTGCTGGCCACGCGCGATGCGGCAGATCCGGCGTCGAAGCTGCGCTACGAGAAGACACTTTCGAATATCCAGGAAGTTACGGCGCGCAGTGGGCGCGTGATTGCGGTGGCGACGGAGGGCGATGACACGATCGGCGACCTTGTGGAACATGTAATCTACATTCCACCGGCGCCGGAGCTGCTTTCGCCGTTGATTGAAATTGTTCCGCTGCAGTTGCTGGCGTATTACATCGCCGTGCGCCGCGGTTGCGACGTGGACCAGCCGCGAAATTTGGCGAAGAGCGTGACGGTGGAGTAAGCCGCGGGCGAGAGAGCTGTGTAATGGACCTGAACAATTTTTCTGGCTACTTTACAAATCGCTGAGCATTTCTGCCAACTATTGGCAAACAGTTTGGTCATTAAAAATCAACGACTTAAGCTTATCCTCGACCTGCGTTCTCTCCGATCAGCGTCGGAGAAAGTTGTCGCTCTGGGTGACAGGACGGTGCGGTTCTCCGCATAGTATATTGATCGCGGCATGCCGGCTCTGTCGGAGTGCAATGTGGAGACGGACAACAGTATCCCAAACTGGACATCATTATTCCCTACGAATGCCATTTACATGGTCGCAGTCGCAAACGGCGTTTCCCAGGATGTCGAATTCTTTGGTCTTCAGCTTTAAGACCACCGTTCGGGCGACCCGCGCCTCACGCCTCACGCCTTGAGGCTGACCAGACTTTCTCTTCAAGACGCTTGATCAGATCTTCAGTCTGGGAGAGCGGAATGTCCCGCTCGAAAGTGTCTTCCGCTGAAATGGACTTGGTTGGTCTGTCAGGCGTAACCGGGTTGCTATCGATGCCGCGTGCAAGCTCGCAGAGGCGCAGGCCGTAACGGCCAAAGTGAGCTTCGAGGGTCGGCAGAGCAAGCGCTCGCAGATCGCCAAGCCCTCGCGAATCGTGCCTTATATCTCGCTGAAAACGAAAGGTAATTTTGGACGAAAAAAGCCGTTTCAAAATCTGTGGGTTATGAGACAGAACAATCCAGAGAAGTCGACTGCCACAGTCCCTTGCAGAACCATCAGTAAGACATGCCGACATCTAGGTACTCCTCCGCTGCTCGATGAGTGACTGGCTGATAATGCGCTCATCGAGAACGGGAATACGAGCCAATCGGCAGCAATCACTTGTCCGACAAGCCGGTTTGTTCGTCCATTTACGGAGAGCACTGATCGACGTGAATAGATGGTTGAGTGCTTTGGCCAGTTGGCATCAACCGAGGATCGCGCCCGGACAGATCGGCGAACATTGGCCGCGCATTAAGAGGTGAGGCGCCAGCAATCGGGGCGGCCGCTGAAAACCGTCGGTCTCATTCGCTTCCTTCTCACAGACAAATCGCTTCCGAGACGGAATGGGCGTTATCCCTCATCCTTTGGCTTGCAGCCGCAGGACCCACGAACGATGAACGCCGTGTCGAGAACGATTTTCCGTGGAGGCTGTTTCCGCGCTTCCCCTATTCGTTCGAAGAGGGCTTTCGCCGCTTGGCGGCCCAATTCATGTGCTGGTTGGCGCACAACAGTTAAGCCTGGTGGAATCATATCGGCAAGCTCAAAATCGTCGAATGAAATGAGGGGAAAATCCTTCAGTATTTTCTTGTTTTCTGCGTTGAGCGCGCGCAAAACCCGCATGGTGCAGACCCAGTTGAGTGTAAATATGGCCTCAACCCGGTTCGGACCAGTTATGAATGGCGAAAGAAGCTCTGGAGTCAAGTCGTTCTCATGCTGAACCAACAATTCGACCGGTTCTGCTCCCGCACTTTTTATCGCAGATCGATAACCTGCGACGCGCTCGGAGCATGTATACAAACGGGGACGAGCGCCGACGGCAAGAATCCGTCTGTAGCCGTGAGCAAGCAGATGCTCGGTGGCTCCGCGGGCCGACTTGCGGTTGGTCACCGTGACGGTATCCACGTTTTCGCCTCGGACGGGCTCGTCGAGCACAACAATGGGCACGCGCTTTGCCAGCAGTAGTTCAAGACTGCTCTTGCCACTGCTTGCTGCCATTAGGACGACCCCGTCGATCTGCCGTCTGAGCATAATTTGAAGCTCTGCTTCTTCGAGAGTAGAATCCCCCCCAGAGCTGGCGAGAATAACTGCGAATCCGCGCTCTCGGGCTACGTCCTGAACAGCCTGTACAGCGGCGGATGTAAATGGGTCAGCGAGATTCGGAACGATCATCGCGATCGCGGCCGAACGCTTCGCCTTTAGTCCCCTGGCCAATTCGTTCGGCTGATAACCTAGTCGCGCCATGGCTTCGCGCACGCGAGCGTCGGTTTCGGGGCGAAGCTCGGGGGAGTCGTTCAAAACGCGCGAGGCTGTTTTCAGCGATACGCCAGCCAATCGCGCCACATCAACCAGGGTTATGGAACTGCTTTTCGTTTTCATTTCTGATCTTTACTCTTTTAGGCGGACCGTCTATCTATTATCTCTCGTCGAAGGCAATATTTGCCGATATGACAGACGGATGGGACGATACCCCCTGCTGCGGCATTTGCCCGAGGGTCAGGCGACTGTGCTCATAGTTGCCCCAATAACGATGAGTGCAGGCCTCAACAGCTGCAGGCCGCGACCCTTGAAAAAGTATATTGTCTTGTCCGATGCAACGGAGTTCTCGTACTTGCTGCGCATTCTCCCGACAGGTCCCGCGGACTAAACAGGCCTATTGATCCGGCTCGTAAACGGCGCGATCGTGCAACCCCGTGAACATTTAGGGCTCATGATTCGATCTGCACTTCCGCTCTAGCAAGACTGCCTTCTTCGAATTCTGTAAAAATAATGAGATACTGCGAAGCCAAGTGTTGCTCCCTTAGCTCATTTTCAAAATCTCCGGATGAGATGCAGCGACACGAACGACAAGCTCGCCGAAAATAGAATTGCACCATGCAAACCACGCGCGCGTGTAATTGGTCGGGTCGTCGGCATCGAAGGACTCGTGCATGAAGCCTGTTCCAGCGCTTGTGTCCAGCAGCATTCGCAGGCAATGCGAGATCTCGTTTGAATCGCGGCTTGTCAAGGCGCGCATGATGATCGAGAGTGGCCAGATCTTGCCTGGACCCACGTGTGGACTGCCAATGCCCTCCGCCACGCCCCGAGTGAAGTAAGGATTGTCGTCGCTGAGTGAAAACGCCCGCGTCCGCTGGTAAGTGGCGTCTTCTAATTCGCAGCAGCCGAGATAGGGCAAGGAAAGCAGGCTTGGTGCGTTGGCGTCGTCCATCATCAGAGAATTCCCGAAGCCGTCAATCTCAAATGCATAAATCCTGCCATGCACGGTGTGATTCACAACGGCGAAGTCTGTGATCGCGGCGTCCAACTGGTCCGCCAGGCGCGCGGCATCGTCGGCCAGATCCTGATCGCGAAATACGGCAATCGAAAGATGCTGGAGCTGGCGGAGAGAAACGATAGCGAACAGGTTCGCGGGTATGAGAAATGGAAACAGGCAAGCGTCGTCTGATGGACGAAAAGCGGAGTGTATCAAGCCGATCTTTCGCGTGGGATTGCCGAGACCGCGGTTGGGCGAGTTATCGTAGAACATCCGCGTGAGTCTTTGGAAACGATAAGGGCCATCGTTCTTGAGACGCTGCTGTTCGCGGAAGGTGTCCACTATGCGCCGCGCAGCCTTATGCCAGCTCTCGTCTAGAGGTTCAGAGTCGCCCGTAACGGTCCAGTAATTGTACGCAAGGCGTATGGGATAACACAGTGAATCGACTTCCCATTTGCGTTCGTGTACGCCGGGGCGCATGTCGGTTACGTCCGTGGAGAAGATGCCCGTTATTTCGGTTGCGTAGAATGCATTGGCATAGGAATCCAGGAGTATGCAATCCGCCTGTCTGTGAATGAGCCCCCTAAAAAGCAACTGGAGGTTCTTGTCTTTCGGTGCTAGATGCACGTACGGCAGCACCTGAGCGGTAGAATCCCGCAGCCACATCGCGGCAATGTCGCCGGTGATTATAAATGAATCCGGCTTTCCATTTCGTACCGAGACCCGCACCGTCGTGTCGAGCGTATTCGGATAGCAATTCTCAAACAGCGCGGCGAGTTGCGGATTCCGAATCTTGCGTTTGACGTCGACTATGGCATCTTCCACGGCTGCACTGACGAAAGCCCGCTGTCCTTCAGGAGGGCGGCCCGTCGCAAGGGCCACGCGAGGAACGTTCACTTCTGCTTTCCGGAGGGCCGGAGGACCGGGCTCGCTGAATGCGCTGGCAGAGCTATTCGCATCCGGGACCGCGCCTGCCAAAACCGCCAATGTCCCGATTGAGAATTGCCGTCGATTCATACTTCTCTCTTTCGCTTATTCGCAGGCAAATGTGCTCAAAACAGGCACTTGGCCCCTTGGCGATGTCGCACTGGAAGTCCGACAGAAGACCACTCTAACGATCAGCGAACGTTCGCCATTGATAATTGTGTCGGAGCAAGCATACAGGAAATACACAACTTTTGACAACGATGTCATAAGGTTGTAATCTTCCGCTTCGCAACGGTAGACAGCATTGTCTTTACCTCAAGAGATAACAGTTCCCGGACGCGACGTTTGAGACCGGCCAAGACTGGGCACGGAGCTGTGTGCTTCCCGAGCCATCATCGTGCATGTCTGGAAAAAGAGTGATGTGGGGTAATACGGGATTGGATCCATTTTGGTCCTGCCACTACAGTTCAGATTCTCGATGAACATGGAATCCTCGAGCATCCGGGCGATTTACAGCACTGAAGGCGACCAGATAGCCGTTGATACGATCACTCTGCAAAGAGGGAGTTATCCTCGTGCGATTCGAGACGGGAGTATTCTCTGACCAGTACCATAACAATCAGTGAAATGAATCGGCGGTTAGCACTCTCCGTTCTAGCGGCTTCGTTTTGTGGCCTTCTGTTTGGTTATGATATCGGGGCAATCTCCACTGCCACGCTGGGGTTGAGAGCACAATTCGTGCTTTCAACTCCTGCGCTCGGCGTGGCGATGTCGTCTGCTCTTTTCGGGACGATTTTGGGGTCGATTTCCGCTGGATTTATAGCGGATTCGATCGATCGGCGTAGGACGCTGCTTCTTTCGGCGCTTCTTTATTGCCTTGCATCGCTCGGGACAGCCTTCGCTTTCTGCCTATTACAGTTTGTAATTTTTCGCTTCGCGTGCGGTGTTGCAATCGGTCTCATATCGGTGGCCGCACCCTTATACCTCGCTGAGGTTGCTCCGCCTCTTTGGCGAGGACGGGTGGTGGGCAGTTTCCAAGTAAATCTCAGCATCGGTGTAGTACTGGCCTTTGGCCTCGGCTATATATTCTCTCGCCGTTTCCCGCTCGACTCGGCATGGCGATGGTCTTTTGCCTCCGGCAGCGTGTTTGCGCTTCTGTGCGGGGCAATTCTCTTGCACGCTTCCCAAAGCCCGCGCTGGCTCGCACTCAAGGGGCGAACCGCCGAGGCCATTGCAACTCTGAAAGCTTTGGGATCGGACGATCCCGATGCGGATCAGGCCGAGCTTGCCGCGTCACTTGACGAGTTCAAAGCGTCAAGGCAGTTCAGCCTTTTCTCGCGGCAGAATGCCCGGCCAATCCTTCTGGCTGCCAGCATTGCCATTTTCAATCAGCTTACAGGGGTGAACGTGCTTCTTTACTATATTCTCGATGTTTTTGCGGAACTCGGATCGGGGCGCTTGAACGGGCGCAAAGACGCAATATGGATGGCTGCATTTAGTCTACTGGTAACTACAATCGCCGTAGGTATCATCGACAAAGTGGGCCGCAAGCCGCTTCTGCTAGCGGGAGCTGTGGGCATGAGCGCGTGCCTTTTCATTCTCCCTGCGATTCGCTATATGGGCTGGCCCGCCGAGGCCGTAATCGTCGTTTTATTATGTTACAACGTGTGCTTTGGCTTTTCCCAAGGGGCGGTTGTCTGGGTTTACCTTAGCGAGTTATTCCCCCTCCCGGTCCGCGCTCGCGGACAAAGTTTCGGTAGCACTGTGCTTTGGGTGGCCAACGCCATCATTATCTGTTCTTTTCCTGCGATAGAAACGAGGCTAGGCGGGAAGGTATTTGCATGCCTCGCCGCCCCTATGGTCATTCAGTTCTTCGTGATTTTATTTGTATATCCAGAAACGAAACACACCAATCTGGAATCATTAGCTTCGAGTATCAGTAATTAGATGGGTCACGACAATGGTTCTATTGCCTTGCTGATGCAACTGGCTATAGCAGCGGATGAGTTGCATATTGTGCACGAAGGCCTCCAAGAATAGGAATAGGGGAAAAGCTAGTGCCAGGCGGCTTAGCTTTGTCATGTTGCTCATGTTGCGACCGAAGCCCGGCGGGACTGCATGCTGTCGAAGATCGCGCGCAAGAAGAAACCCGACAAGCATCTACTGAGCACTACTCAGTAGATGCTCGCCGGGTTCAGGATGTCGTACTTGTTCAGTTCGTGCTATCCCACCCTTTAGCCCAAGCATCGGGCGAAAGGATGGGGCACGGAGAGTTACTCTTCAAGCAGTCACGGACCTAGAACGACACCTTGATAGCGCCCTGGAAGACTCTGGCGTTAACAGAGGTTCCTGTGATAGTGCCGAAGCTGTTGGCTGCTGTTGTAAAAGTAGGACCGCCGCCGCTAGGGTTGCTGAAAGACGGATGGTTCAGGAAATTGTACGCTTCGAGTCGAAGAAGCAGGCTGAATCGCTCGTAGATGGGGAATATACGCGAGACATTGGCATCATTCTCAAAGTAGATGGGACCGCGGTAAGCGTTTCTGCTGACGTTGCCCTGGGTTCCGTATACGGTGTTATCGGTGAAGGCGGCCGGATTCAACCAGGACCGGACAGCATACAGGTCCTTGTTTCCGTTAGATAGAATCGTTGTTTTTTGGTATATGGGGACACCGGGCACCAGGTTGGGACGGTCGCCGCCGTTGCCGGTGAACGATATATCCTGGCCTTGCGTGACGTTTACCGGCGTGCTGGTAACGACGCGGAGCAGCGGCGCAACCTCCCAGTTGTTCACCAGATAGCCTGTAACGCCATGGAGTGGGAATCCGCTCTTGGCAACGAGGTTGGTGTTCCAGTTCTGGCGAATATCGGAGCCGCAGGGACCGTAATCCACCCTCGGATTGAGGGGATTCGAGTATTGCTCGCCGCTGATATCTCCCTGAGGATCCTGATCATTCAGGCACTTGGACCAGGTGTAGTTGGACTGGATGTTGAAGGTTGACGAGAAGCGGTGCTGCACAGTTGCGATGACGCCGTTGTAGTTGCTGATGCCGTTGTTCGCCTCGAGAAGCGAAGGCGTACCGTTGCCGCCGCTGTATTGGTTTCCCTGAGCCGGATTGGCCTCGGTGAGAGAGAGGCGTGCTTGAGTGTTGACAGTAAGCGTCTGGTTCTTGTTGGTGGCCGGGTTCAGCCAGGTCTTGTTGACGCTATTGACGGAGCAGGGAGATCCAGCCGGGCCGGGCGTTCCCCCGGCTGCTGCCGCAGGGCCTGTTGTAACAACAGGGCCGCAACCGGTTCCACCCGGTCCCCAATTACCGGGCGTGTACACCGCCTGGTTGAATCCACTGCCTTCGATTTGATGCTGTGTTCTGTTACCGGTATAGAAGATCTGAACCGACCAGCCGTGTGGCAGTTCCTTCTGAATGCTGACAGTCCATTGCAAGGTATCGGGCATCTGAAACTTGTTTTGCAACACGATGTACTGGCTCTGCGGCAAGAAAAAGGCATTGGCGGGGCTGGGAACGGCAGGCTGCGGGAACGGGGAGACATCTGTCCCGCCCGTCTGGGCACAGCCGGCATTTCCGGTACCGCCAATAAGCCAGGGATCAGAGAAGCATAGCTGCGCGCCGGTATTCGGTAGGGTCAGCAGGGAGAAGGGCGCATTCTGCTGTACGCGCTGCTGGATAAAGAAATTCGGTTGATCATAGGCGTAGGCCGCACCGGCACGGATCACCGTTTTGCCATTGCCGGTAAGGTCGTATGATAATCCGACATTGGGATTGAAAGTCAGGGGTGAATTTGACGTAAAGTTAGACGAGACCCCAGGATCCCCATAAAAGAAAGTTCCCGCAGGCGCGTTCGGGTACACTGAACTGGTCTTGTTGGCCAGGAAGGCAGCCATGTTGAACGTTGTTCCACGGTGGAAGAAATCGTGCGGAAAGAACAGCGGCTGCCAGCGAACGCCGCCTGTCATGGTCAGCCTCGGGGAGGCATGGTACGTATCCTGGAAGTAGAGCGTGGGCATTGAGCCACGGAGCGCGTTCTGCTGCGGCTTGCTCTGCGTGAAGCCGCTCATGGCGCCCTCAAGCAAATCCAGATTGGCGTCGCCAAACCCGCTTGCTATGCTCCATTGGCCATTAAAGGTAGAGCCTCCGTTGGATTCGTAACCATTGTTGACATTGAGTTCATTCCGGACGAAGGTTGCGCCGAATGCGAACTGGTGCTTGCCGCGTATCCAGGTCACGTCATCGGAAACATCGATCGGCGTATCGTCGTTAATCGTGGCCAGCAGGTTGCTCCCGCCGCCGATACCGCTGGAAGCTCCATGATTTTTTCCGGAGGTTGAATAGTTGATCCAGATGCCGGCCGGCACAGCTTGAAAGTCTTTGATGCCGAACGCGGAGCCGTTGGGAGTGGCGGGATTGAAACCGCGGCTCAACTGACGCCTCAACCCTGTGATGTGCACCGAATTCACAAGGGAGGCACTGATGATATAGTTCTCACCGAGTGTGATGGATTGCCACCGGATCTCGGGGTTACCGGATTGGGTGGTCAGGAAGATATTGGTTGGCGAGTAAAAGCTTGGGACCTGATTGCTATCGAGGAAGTACCGGACATACATATTGTTCTTGTCGTTGATCTTGTAATCGACCCGGGTATCGAACTCGTTGTCGGCGTTGATGTTGGGAATGGCAAAACCGACGAATCCGCAGGGATCCGTAGTGGCGGGAAATTGTTTAATCAGCAACAGCGCGGCTGGATTCCACGTCGGAACGCTGCCAGCGGGGTACTTATTGCCTGGTATTATTGCGCCGGTTTGCGGATCGATCAGTTGGGCAACTCCTCCGCACGAATTAGCAACGCCAGTTCCACCCGATGCGACCGGAGCGGGATCCGTGGTGGAAAAATCGCCTGCAAGGTTCGCCGCGGTGGGAATATACGCAGTCTTCGTAGCGCTCGCTTGATCGGAGTAGCTGTGCTGAAATGCGGCGAAGAAAAAGAGTTTGTCTCGGCCGTCGTAGAGCTTGGGTATGCGCACAGGTCCGCCGAAGGTGCCGCCGTACTGGTTCTGGTGCAGGGTATCCTTTGCCGTACAGGTAGTAGCGGGAGCAACCGGCGTGCAGGTAGCGAAGAAATTTGTGGCGTCGATGTAATTGTTGCGGATGAACTCGAAGGCCGATCCGTGGAATTTGTTGGTGCCCGATTTGGTGACCATGTTCACCAGGCCGCCGGCTTCGACGCCGTCCTGCGCGCCGAGCGCAGCCGTCTCCACGCTGAACTGCCCGATTGCATCCGGGAACGGCAGCGGACCGTTGTTGCCGCCCATGAAGTCGATGTTATCGCCGCCATCCAGCCGCCAGCTGACCGCATTGCCCTGCGCGCCGTTGATGGATATGCCTCCGGATTGGCCGGGGAACTTGCTGCCGTTTGAATCGCCCACACTATTATTCTGTGTCCCGCCAACCAGCGAAACCAGACCCTCCATGGTGCGGCCATTAAGCGGCATCTCGGTAAGCTCGGTGTTGTCGATGACCTGCTTGAATTTTGGGTCTTCCGTCTGCAGATGCATGCCCTCGGTGGAGACTCGCACCACAGTATTTTGACCGCCGACGGTCAGGACTGGATTGATGGCATCACTGCTGCCGACTTCCAAAACGTTGTTCGAAGAAACGTAGGTCTCGAAATTGGGAGCCTCAACTTTCAGCGTATAGGTACCGACACTGATGTTAGGGAAGACATAGAGGCCAGCCGAATTGGTCTTGGTTTTGAGCGTGACCTGCGTACTGGCCTCGGTCAGCGAGACAGCGGCATTCGCAACGACTGCCCCTGAAGGATCTGTAACCGTTCCTTGAATGCTGCCGGCTCCGGACGCCTGTGCATTTGCCTTTGCAGCGAATAAAAGAACGGCAAAGCAGAGAACAAGCGCGCAGAGATTGGCTGGGTTTATGTTCCAGAAGCGCGAGATCGCGCGACAAGAGGGTCTTGCTTCGGTGTCGACTGGTCTGCCGATATGCCGAAACCTATACATTCTGAGTCTGTTGATTTGCATTTTTCAAGCCTCCTTAAAAGCTGCCGAAGCTGGTTTCCTCTTCCATCCTCGTGCAGTGCTACGTCTCCATGACAGCGGTGCCATTTTCAATTCATGACAACGCTGTCATACTGGACGTCATAGAATCTATGCTCGGTAAAGTTCGGTTGTCAAGGTATTTTTGGCACCACTGTGTCCAGGCTGTGAAAGCCTATGGGGATTGATCAAACCCGGGAGGGCCGAAGATTGTCATTTCTCTGGATTGCGTGGGCTTTGACTGGGCAATTCGTTCGGATATAGAGTCTTACGTGGCGCATGATAGCGTTGTCACCAGCCCCGTCGGCGGACCTAATCGGAGGCTCAACCGCAATCCGTTCTTTATGTGAGCATTGCGCTGGGTGGCTCTGCCGGAGTAATGCAAGGGAAAATCACATCTCCAACGAGGTTCGAAGAGACTTCTCGAATGCTTTGGCGGAGATGACTCAGGAGGAATTGCCATGCAACGCCGCGATCTCATCAAGCTTTCACCACTTGCCCTTGTCTCGACCGTGGGTCATGTGGCGCGCTCCCAATCTTCGCAAAGCGCCCCGGCCGAAGGCCTTTTCAATGTGCGCAGCTATGGCGCGACGGGTGACGGCAAAACGGTGGACACGCCTGCAATTAACAGGGCGATCGAAGCCGTCGCCGCCGCGGGCGGGGGAACTTTATCCTTTCCGGCCGGGGTTTATCTCTGCTTCACCATTCGCCTGCGGTCGATGGTGAGCCTTTACCTCTCGCAGGGCTGCATCATTCTCGCAGCGGACTCCCCGAAGCCCGGTGAAACAACGGGCTACAACGGAGGCGTCTATGATCCAGCCGGCCCGGCACAGCCCTGGGAACAGTTTCAGGACTACGGTCATAATCACTGGAATAACTCGCTGTTCTTCGGTGAAAACATCAGCGACATCTCGATCCTCGGCCCAGGCCTGATTCACGGCAAGGGGCTCTCCTTTGGTCAAGGCGGAACCCGGGGCAATTACGCCGGCTTCAAGGCTGAGCAAGCCGGGGTCGGCAACAAAGCCATCGCGCTCAAGAATTGCCATAACGTCCTGCTGCGCGACTTTTCGGTGCTCAAGGGAGGGCACTTTGCCGTGCTGGCCACCGGCGTCGACAACCTGACGCTCGACAATTTGCTGGTCGACACGGATCGGGACGGCTTTGATATCGATTGCTGCCGGAACGTGCGGGTTTCCAATTGCACAGTAAACTCACCCTGGGACGACGCGATCTGTCCGAAGTCCAGCTATGCGCTGGGCTATGTGCGCTCTACTGATAACGTGACAATTTCCAACAACTATGTCACCGGAACCTACGAACTCGGCACCGTAATCGACGGCACTTGGAAGAAGTTCACGGAAGAGGCCCACCCCCGCCAGGGCCGCATTAAGTGCGGCACGGAATCGAACGGCGGCTTTAGGAATATCACCATCAGCGGCAATGTCATCGAGGGCTGTAAAGGCATCGCTCTTGAAACCTCGGATGGCGCATTTGTCGAGGATATCGCCATCACGGGCAACACCATGAGGGACGTCTTCGATGCCCCGCTGTTCCTGCGCCTTAACCGCCGCAACCGCGGCCCGATTGAAACGGCGCGATTGGGAACGCTTCGCCGCGTCGTGATCTCAAACATTGTGAGCTCCAATTCGGATGCGTCGACAGCGTCAATCTTTTCCGGCGTAGCTCCGAACTTGATCGAAGACGTTAAGCTCAGCAACTGCTTTTTCGGTCATCGCGGCCTGCCGGCATTCTTCGGCCATGGGGCACGCTCCAGGCCCATGCCCGACTGGCACACGATCGAGGTTCCCGAGATGGAAGATGGCTATCCTGAGTTGTCGAGCTTTGGCCCGACACCCAGCCACGGCTTTTTTATCCGCCATCTGAAGAACCTCGAGATGTCGCACGTCGAGGTCATGCCCGCTAATGCCGATCCGCGCCCGGCATTCTGGCTGCAAGACGTTCACCGCGTGGATTTCTTCGCCATCACCGCGCCACTGCAGCCAAACTTTGAATTGCGCGAAGTGACAGACCTGCGCATCGCATGGTCGCGTGCCGCAAAGGACATCACCATCCAAACAACGGCTAAAGAAACTTTGTAGCCAGGGGATGAGTCTCAGTCTCCGTGCGTTGATGGAAGTGCTTCATGCGAATCCGGCGAGCTCGTTGGCTGAGGATGATCTGCTTGCAAAGCCGGCACGGCCGCTTCAAAACCGACTTTTGTCATAGATCGTCGGCAGTTCGTATCTGGCATGAGAACACAAAATGATTCGTATCATTCACTGACTAGAAAAGTACCGGGAATTGGGGTCATGCAATGACAAATCTGACACGTCGTGGATTATTGAAAACCGGTCTCGCCGCTTCAGCCGCACTAATCGCCACTGACAGTGCTATCTGCCTCCCCAGCGCGGATGAGGGGAAGGCGATTGCTCAAGGCACTGCTGAACCACCGAGTTCCAACGAGGGACCTTTTGAGACAGCCTCGCCACGCGAAAAACTATTGCTCGACTTCGGATGGCGCTTTCATCTTGGAAATGCGGATGACGCAGCGAAAGACTTTCGTTGGGGTGCGCCCACTCGCGAGGGGACCTTTGCGAAAGCCGGCCAGGATTGGCTGCACAACCCAGGGGACGGACCCCTGCAGCACAGTTTCGATGACGGCGCCTGGCGCGTTGTCGACCTCCCGCACGATTGGGCAGTCGAGTTGCCGTTTATCCCGGTCGAGGGACCGGACGCTTTCGTTCACGCCGCTCACGGTGGGAAGGCACTGGGGCGGGAGTTCCCGGCAACGAGCATCGGTTGGTACGAGCGAACCTTCACCCTGCCCACAAAGGATGAGGGGCGGCGCATTTCGATCGACTTCGATGGGGTCTTTCGCGATGCCATCGTCCTCTTCAACGGCTTCTATCTGGGGAGGAACCTCAGCGGCTATGCGCCCTTCAGCTTCGACGTAACGGATTACGCCGTTTACGGGGGCAAGAATGTCGTTACTTTGCGCGTAGATGCCACGCTCAACGAAGGATGGTATTACGAGGGCGCGGGCATCTATCGCCATACCTGGCTCACCAAGACCGATCCACTCCACATTGCCAGGTGGGGTACTTATGTGCGAAGCGAGATACACGAAAAGGATGCACATGTTTCGATCGAGACTGAAATTCTGAATGAAAGCGGAAACAACGTCAGCGGACGAGTGATTTCACGAATTCTGGATGCCGGCGGGAAGTTGATAGCAACAGTCTCTTCGAAGCATTTTGAAATTGCCGCCCATGGAAGCTTGAAACTGGAAACTCAAACCATCCTGGTGCAGGCGGCACTCTGGTCGATCGAAGAGCCAAACCTCTATCGCGTGGTCACTCAAATTGAGAGTGGTGGCAAGGTAACGGATCACGACGACGTCACTTTTGGAGTCCGTTCAATACGGTTCGACTCCGATCACGGATTCTTTCTGAACGGAAAGCCCGTCAAGATCAAAGGCACATGCAACCATCAGGACCACGCCGGCGTTGGAATTGCCGTCCCCGACCGTATCCACTCTAACCGCGTAGCGGCGATGAAGCAGATGGGCTCCAATGCGTGGCGGACGGCCCACAACCCGGTAGCGCCCGAATTTCTGGATGCGTGTGATCGCCAAGGAATGATGGTGATGTCCGAAGTGCGCATGATGGCTTCGACTCCGGAGGGGCTCAGCGAGCTGGAACGATTGGTTCGCTGTGGCCGCAACCACCCCAGCATTATCATCTGGTCGTTGGCCAACGAAGAATACTTCTATCAGGGTACGCCAACCGGCGCCCGAATTATTTCCAGCATGAAGTTGCTCGCCAACAAACTGGATCCTACACGCCCTGTTACGGGGGCGATGAATGGCAGTTGGGGCAAAGGAATGTCCGGAGTCGTCGACGTTCAGGGATTCAATTACTGGAATGGCGGACTGCCAGACGAAAAACATACCGGGCCGCGCGCGCCGGTATACAACGACATCGATAAATTCCACCTGCAGTTTCCAAAACAACCTACTGTCGGCACGGAGACAGCGAACGGTCATGGTACGCGCGGCATTTATGAAAACGATCCGAGGCGTGGGTATGTCGCTCAATATGACGCGAAGTCCCCTCAAAGCGCCGCGGAAGAATGGTGGGCAATCTACGCTCAACGCGCTTTTCTATCCGGGGGGTTCACCTGGACAGGATTCGATTATCGCGGCGAACCCGGACCTTACGATCTTGTCTCCATCAGTTCGCAGTCCGGGATTCTGGATACCTGCGGCTTTCCGAAAGATGTCTACTATTACTACAAAGCATGGTGGGGATCCGAGCCGGTGCTGCATCTCTTTCCCCACTGGAACTGGACTGGGAAAGAGGGTCAAGACCTCGATGTCCGCTGTTACTCGAATTTGGATAGCGTCGAGCTCTTTCTAAATGGAAAGAGTCTCGGTTCAAAGTCCATTGTGCGCAACTCGCATCTCACATGGACGGTGAAGTATGAACCGGGAGCAATCGAGGCCCGGGGATTCAAGAATGGGCGGGTGGTCTTGACGGCGCGCCGCGAGACAACTGGTGCGCCGGCCAAACTGGCTTTGCGTCCCAGCCTGAGTGAGATTGCGGCAGATGGCGAGGATGTCTCAGCCATTGCCGTGGAAGTGCACGATTCCAGCGGGCGCATTGTCCCGACAGCCTCGAATAAGATGGCCTTCAGGCTTATCGGGCCAGGAAGGATTATAGGGGTTGGCAATGGCGATCCAAGCTGCCGTGAAGCTGACAAGCCTGACTCTCCGAAAGCCGCCAAAAGAAGCGCGTTCAACGGTTTGAGCATGGTATTTGTCCAGGCAATAAAGGAGGCCGGGGATATTCAGCTTGCCATCTCATCCGACGGCCTCGAATCCGCTACGGTCGCAATTCGAAGCAAAGCGGTACATGACAACGTTGTCTTAACCTGCGAGTTACCCCGGAAATGAGACCCAAATGAAGAACCGCTATGCGATCCTAATTCTGTTTCTGGCCTCTGTGCCTTTGCGTCTCGAAGCCCGGAAGCGACCGGTGGACTACGTCAATACCTTCCTCGGAACGGCCCCGCTGACCAACCCGGCCGACATCGGATTCAATCCGCCGTGGCGCGTGTGGGCCGGATTGGTCTTTCCCGGCGCATCGGTGCCCAATGCCATGGTGCAGCTCAGCCCCATCACCCGATTCGGCAGTGGCGCCGGATACGAGTATGAGAACCCTCAGATCTATGCTTTCGCCCACACCAACAAAGGCCATTGGAATCTCTGCAATATTCCAATTCTTCCGGTGAGCGGCGATGTCAATCCGGCAGATTTCGGTTCCACCTTCAACCATAAGAACGAATCGTCACATCCCGGCTACTACCAGGTCTTCCTGGAGCGCTACGGCATCAACGCCGAGTTGACCTCGACGCTGCGCACCGGATTTCACCGCTACACCTATAAGGACAATACCCCGTCGAAAAAGTTGATTGTCAACCTCGCCGTCTCGAACGAGCGAATCCGCGACTGGAAGTTTGAGCAGGCCGGCGACAACGCATTCAAGGGCTATCAGACGGCGAGCGAGAAGGTCTATTTTTATGCCGTCTCCAACTACAAGATCAAGAACGTCGAGATGCTGAAGGGCGCCAAAGCCGACCTGCCGGTCGTCGACTTTGTCGACGGCAGCAAGCCGGTGGAGATCCGGATCGGGCTCTCCTTCGTCAGCACCGCGAACGCAAAAGAGAATCTTGAGAAGGAACTGGGCGCGAAGAGTTTCGAGACGGTGAAGGCCGAGGCCTCCGCCACCTGGGAAAAGCTGCTGTCGAAAATTCAGGTATCGAGCGGAACCGAGCGGGAGAAGATGCTTTTCTACTCCTGCTTCTATCGTTCGTTCCTGTGGCCGGCGCTGCGCAGCGACGCGAACGGCGAATATACCGACGTGAAGGGCGCGGTTGTCAAGGCGGACTTTGAGTACTATACGTTGCCCTCTCTCTGGGACGACTACCGTAACAAGCTGGTGCTGCTGGGCATGATCTCGCCCGATGTGACTGTCGATGTGATTCGTTCGCTGATCGATCGCGGCGAGAAGACAGGCTTCATTCCAACGTTCTTCCATGGCGACCACGCCTCGGCTTTTATCGCCGGCTCCTATCTGCGCAGTTTGCGCGGATATGACATCAAGGGCGCCTACAACCTGCTGCTGCGCAACGCGACCATCGAAGGCGGCACGCGGCCCTTCATCGGCGAGTATATGGAGAAGGGATATATCTCCGATCCCGACGTGGCCCATCCCGTGGTCGAAACCAAAGGGAAGGCCGGAGTCACCAAAACGCTGGAATACTCTTACGACGACTACGCCGTGGCCTTGCTGGCAAAAGAGCTGGGCGATCAGGCGAACTACGACATGCTGATGAAGCGATCGAAGAACTATAAGAATATGTTTGATCCTTCGACCGAATTGATGCGCGGCCGCCTCGACAACGGCGACTGGGTGAAGAACTTCAATCCCGAGTATCCCTACTACGAGTACATGTACCGCGAGGCTAACGCCTGGGAATCGTCCTTCTTCGCGCCGCACGACACCGAAGGACTGATCGGCCTCTACAAGAGCAGAGACGACTTCGAACAGCATCTCGACTCGCTGTTCACCATCCCCTGGAATCCCAATTACATCGCAGAGAACATCAACTCGTTCATCGGGCAATACTGCCAGGGAAACCAGCCGGATCACGGTTTCGCTTATCTCTATTACTTTGTCGGCAAACAGGAAAAATCCCAGGCGATCCTAAATACCATCATGAGCCGCTTCTATGGGATGGGGAATCTGGGCCTGGCGTTGTCGGGAATGGATGATGCTGGAGAGATGTCATCGTGGTACGTGTTCAACGCCATCGGTCTCTACCCTTACTCGCCGGCGGACCCGAAGTACATCGTATCGGTGCCGCTGTTTCAGAAAACTACTTTCAGGTTGAACGAGGGCAAAACCCTGACAATTCTGAAGAAGAATTCGGGCCTGCGGATCACCAGCATCAGCTATGGCGGCAAAACAATCAACGGTTACTTCGTAAATCACAGCGACCTCGAGGCGGGCAAGGAATTGGTGATTACGACAGAGTAGTCAGCGCCTGTCAGAGTGCGCACTTCCGCTCAGGAGAAAGCATGAACCAGTGTTGGGAGTGATGGCATTGCACCGTCATTACGAATCGCGTCGGTTCAGAGGCAGCTGAAGAAACGGCTCTGATTGTCATTCCGCGAACTGGATTCATCAGCTGGAAGCTTCCAAGGACTGAGGAGTTCCTCGTAAATGCCGTTCCATAAGAATCTTCGCCCGAATTGGATTCCGTGACCGTATTGCACGAAAGATCTCGCGATGCATTTCGGTGAACTGCCTAAGATCCTGTGAAGGCTGTGCCCGCTGCGGCTGGCCGTCATGGAAGTTGACGGTAAGTGTTTCCAGGAGTGCATCTAAAATTGGATTGCCAGCGGCCTGTGCTATTGTCCGGTGGAAGCGGACATCATGAATGGAGTATTTTTGGGGATCGTTGAGGGCCGCATACATCTCTGCGACTTCTTCAGCTAGTTCAGCCACATAGCGGTGTGAAGACCTCTCTGCCGCGAGCCCCGCGATAGTTCCTTCAATCACACAACATGCTTCAAAAAGCTGCGAGGAGAAAGGTCGTACTGGTGCAGAAGTGCGTCGCAGCTTCTGTGTCCCAAACAACACATACGTACCGGTACCATGGCAGATCTTTAGCACGCCTATCATCCCTAGAAACGCAATTCCCGCCCGCAAGCTAGGGCGACTTACGTTCAGCCTGCGGGCCAACTCCCGCTCAGGAGGGATTTTATCTCCGGGCTTCAACTCCCCTGTATCGATGAGCATGCGCAGATAGGCAACTACTCGGGTGGTTACGCGCTGTGCGCCGTTGCGATCTCCTTCCGGTAATACTGCGGAATTAATAGCCATTCAATTAACCCGCTCCGACTTAACTGAACTGGAATGCTTTTGAGGTTCCACGTAGTCATTCACGTTAAGCTCCCGTTTCAGGGCGCTTCATTATTTGCAGCAATACCGGGAAGTATTGCTGCAATGTTGGGAAATTATTGCGCAGGAATGACAGCGTTGTCAATACGAAGAACACGTGTCACAATAGTGCGCTATTTGAACTTATTACATGGCCCAGAGTCCTGTGTGCCGGTCAGTCGCCAGCGTCTTGTTTCGCGCATGTGAACGAGTAGATCATTCGATCCTCGACGATTTCGGTTATCGGATCGGCCCAAAATGAACATCTTCCGGAACCGACGGGGAGTCCAGGAATTGTATTGTGGTCGCAGGTCCCAGGTTTACCGGGGGCGTCCATGATTGGAGAGCCCACACTACCTGTTTCGAGGGAGTTACTTCAATCGCCTGTATGGCTGCGCCAAAGCCATTTTCCGGAGCTTTATTCCATTCGTTCACCCAGTTGTCGATGACCGTGTTGCCGTTCGGCAGCCGCCAAGCCTGTTGCAAATTCATAAACAGATAGCCCGGCGCGTCGGATGGAGAAAAGTTCCAAACAGAATCTCCTCGCCGCGTGACCTCACGTACACCTTGCTTGTCTGTAATCAGGACGTTTCCATCCGACAGAGGGGTCACACCCCATGTACCAACTCCGGGAAATGACCATAATTCATTTCCGTTGTAGTCATACTCAACCACCTTATCCAGATCCATATGGGCCACCAAGAGCGTACCCCTGTTCGTCAGTCTGGCGTGACGGAACTGCCCATGTGTGCTAGCCGGATGCCTGGTCTGTAGAGTGATTTCTCTCTCTACGACATTGGTGACAATATTGACTACCCGGACCACTGCCGGATCGCCGTTCTGAATATACAAAACGTGCTCTCTGCCAATCGGTATTGCGGTGTGTACCTCGTACCCGGCGGGAGCATCGTAATTCCAGATGACTTTCTTGTCCGGAGTAATCTCCGTCACGCCAAACTGGTGTGCGAAAAGCACATTGCCATTGGACAGCATTACTGCGTCGCTGATTTCGCCTTTACCTGCAGGATCGTCGTAACTCCAAACGATTTTCCCTTGCCGCACAATGAGGATCCTGCGGTCATGTGATTCACCAGCGTACATGAAATCATGCTCGGCCAGTCCCTTCCCCGGGAGGATAGACGGCGCAAAAGGCCGATTGACGCTGCTCTGAGTCTGAGCGCTGACCGCGTAACTGACCGTGAGCAAACAAGCAAGGGTGAGCATTCTTGACGCCATTCCTCAATCCTCCATCGGCTTCACCTTCGGCGAAGCAATCGAAACGGGCTGCGACGTAACGCTGGCACGGCCATCGGCTGCCACGGCGACAATTGAATAAGACAACGACTCGCCCCTTTCGGGTGCGGGTTCTGTATAAGTCTCAGTCGTTAGCCCCATTGCAACCATCGACTCCTCCGTCTGAAACGTGCTCTTTCGGTAAATGCGGTAATATCGTGCTCCGGGGACCGGGTTCCACGTGAGCGTCAAACGCTTGGCTACGACAACTGCCTTGACCGACGAGGGGGCCGGTAGTTCCTGTGCATCCTTCGCCGGTAAATTTCCGTATACACAGAATTGCCCCGTCCCGGTGTTTTCTGAACCGAAACTCGCCAGATATACTCTTCCATTCGCGATGGTCGGGGGTGCCATCTTGGAATACTCGCCACAATCATCGCGATTCGGGATCTCAAGGGAGTTCCATAGTTCATGGCGTATGTCATCCGCATCATAGGCATGGAGGACCCCCGGCCGCGACTCGTGCCATGAGTCTCCCGTTGCATGGATTGCCGCCCACAGGATTCCGTCTTTGTCCCCATTTGCCGAAAGCGACAACATCGCACCAGGATGCCCTTCGTTGGCTTCATCCCGTATCATGAATGGTGTCTCTCCGAATTTGTTCCTTAGCAACTTGTAGACCTTCGCTTTGTCCCTTTGCCCCCACACATAAAGCAGGTTGCCGTTTCTCGCACTCTGCCAGTAAACGAGGCTGTGCAAGTGTGACGCAGTCGCTTGAAAGTGCTGCAGCGCATGCTCGTCGCCCAGGTGGCCCAGGTTTCGCGTATCCAATGTGAAGAGGACACCTTCTTTGCCGCCGCCCACGACCAGATGCGTACCGGGGATCAATGTCGCGCCCGAGGAATTCAGATCGGCATCCGCCTTATCCAATGCAAAGTGGTTTGTCGGCGTGAACCAATCTATGAGTTTCAGCGTGGGAGTAAGCTTCAGAAAGCTTTCGCTGAAGTTGCTTACCCCGTCCCAACTCCCATTACCGGTCACGACGTAAACGTTCCCTTCGTCATCCACCGCGGGACCTTGCCCGGATTGCCAGATACTCGCTTCCGAACCGGTGGGCGACGTATTCAATACGCTAACTTGCGCCAGTGTCTGTGCGTCGTACGCCATCAAAAAGCCGTGATAAGGTTCCTTATCGCAGTGAGATGCGTATCCCACATAAACCATGCCATTCGCCAGCATCAAAGCCGGCCGCTGATTCTGCATTAGCGCATCGAATCCAGGGGCGTTGATCACGACCGGACTCACCGGTAAGTCGGCGCCTGTCGCCAGATCGAGTGCGTGAAGTCTCTGGATGAAACCCGTGCCGGGCCCGATTAGCGCACCCGCGCGGGTCAGCGCCACCACATAGAGGACTCCGCGGTTCTTATCGATGACTGGCGATCCGATAATCCCCATCTGGCCGTTGATGTCCAGGCACCCGAAATCGGTGCTGTGCACATCTGCTGGAGTTCCGAAGTTCACATGCCATACCGGCGAGATCGCCTCGCTATCGTTTGCATCGAAGGCGTACACGCTGTTATTCACAGTCGTCACATAAACGAGATCTCGAGTCCCTCCGCCAACTTGGACGCCAGTCACCACCAACGGCTGCGTATACAGCTGATCGTCCAGAACCCGTTTGAATAACATTCCAAAATAAGTCTTATTCACATTCCGGGGTGTTAAAGATTTTTCTAACAAGTTTGTGCCAGTCCGTGCGTTGTCGTTGTGCTGAGTAAGCACATCCACTTTTTGTGCGTTCAAACGGGCGCAAGCTGCGGCAATGAGGCAGAGGCATGTAATCAGAGAGTTTGCTGTTCGCATTAGACAGGCGCGTTGAGTGGAATTCCAGGACATTCGACAACTCTCCAGAACTTGAGCTATTATTTCGTGAGCAGAAAATTGCAATCATATGACAACGATGTCATGAATGCAAGAAAAGAGTGCCGCCACACATGATCACGTTTTTTGCCCGCCTGCCAGTATTCCGCTTGGTGTTTGCCGCATCGTTATTCTCATCAATCCCGTTAACCGCCGTTGCCCAGCAACCATTTCAAACGCTACTCGTCGGCGTCGACCGCCGGGCAAACGTCACCAGCCTCGACGGAGACTGGCACTACTTGGTTGACTATCCGCCGTTCCGTGCCCTCTATACGGGAAGTGGCGAGATCAACGACCGCGGCTATGCCCTGAACTCTCATCCCAATATCACCAGCGGTCCCCACAACGAGGAGTACGACTTCGCGACCGCGCCGACCCTGAAAGTTCCCGGTGACTGGAATACCCAGGTTCCCCAACTCTTCGCGTATGAGGGAGTCGTCTGCTACGAGCGTGACTTCGACGCCGACCCCAAACCCGGCACCCGCACCTTTCTCCACATCGGTGCGGCCAACTATCGCTCACACGTCTGGGTCAACCAGAAGCGGGTTTGCGATCACGAAGGGGGCTTCACTCCGTTCGACTGCGAAGTCACCGCAGTTCTTCGTCCAGGCTCCAATTTCGTCGTCATAGCCGTCGACGCCACGCGCTTGCAGGATGGCATTCCCTCAGTCGGATACGACTGGTTCAACTACGGTGGTCTGACCCGCGACGTCTCACTCGTAACTGTGCCTGCGATCTTTATTGACGATTACGACGTCCACCTTGCCCATGGTCCCGCCTGGCAACCCGGCAACACGGAGTTAGCCGGTTATGTTCACGTGCTCGGCGCGCCCGCCGGAACACCCGTGACGATTGATATCCCTGAAGCGGGAGCCAAAACCACCGTCAACACCGATGCCGATGGGAACGCAAACTTCAGCGTGAAGGCCAGACAACTCACGCTATGGTCGCCCGAAACACCGAAACTTTACAAGGTAAGTCTCTCTTCGGGCGCGGACAAAATCACTGACGATATCGGCTTCCGCGACATCCGTGTGGATGGCACCCGCATCCTGCTCAACGGCAAGGCCATCTTCCTCAAGGGCGTGAACCTGCACGCCGAGGCCCCGATCCGCGGAGGTCGCGCCGACAACGATCAGGACGTCGCCACCATCTTCAGCTACCTCAATGATCTGAACGCCAACTTCGTCCGCCTCTGCCACTATCCTCACGACGAAAGAATGGACCGCACCGCCGACCGCGAGGGCATCATGGTCTGGTCAGAGATCCCGAACTGGCAGCACATTTCCTTCGATAAGCCCGAGGTCTATGCCAAGGACGTCGTGATGCTGAAGGAAATGATTCGCCGCGACCGCAATAAGGCTTCCGTCATCATGTGGTCGATATCCAACGAGACCAGCAATAACCCGGTTCGCACAAAATTCCTCACCGACCTCGCCAATGAAGCCCGGCGACTCGATCCTACCCGCCTCATCACGTCTGCTCTCAATACCGCTCGCAGGGCTGGGAACGAGGGAATTCTGGACGATCCGTTCGCCGACGCGCTCGATGTCGTCGGCCTCAACGAGTACATCGGCTGGTACGGAGGCCAACCGGAAGACGCCGACACTATCCATTGGACCCTCCCTCAGAAGCCGGTGATCATGAGCGAATTCGGAGCCGAGGCCAAGATCGGAAACCACGGCCCTGTGACCCAGCGCTGGACCGAGGAGCAGCAGGCCTTCGTCTATAAGCATCAACTCGTGATGTTTGCAAGAATCCCCCAGCTTCGTGGAACCACGCCATGGGTGCTTTTGGACTTTCGCTCCACTACCCGCAACATCCCGATCCTGCAGGATGGCTATAACCGCAAGGGTCTTCTCTCAGAAGACGGAAAGAAGAAGCAGGCCTTTTTCATCATGCAAAAGGCATACCAAGATAACTCCGTGGGTAAACCGGAGTAGTTCATGCCAAAAGGAAAGGGATTGTGCGTGCCAGGAGAATAGCTTGACGCCTGAATCAGGCAAGAATGAGGATGTGATCTGCCGTCTTAACTCCAACGCGGTGACCTCCCGTGTCTGTACATGCCCAGACGGACTGTGGCAGTCGACTTCTCTGGATTGTTCTGTCTCATAACCCACAGGTTTTGAAACGGCTCTTTTCGTCCAAAATTACCTTTCGTTTTCAGTGACATAGAAGGCACAATTCGCGAGGGCTTTGCGAACGAGAATGGCAGCTATTGCAGGGTTTTGGCCGTTTCAAAAGGCTGCCGCGGCGGTTCGATTTTCGACACCCCTTTTGAAACACGACATGCGAAGGCCTCGCCGAAGTTTGAATGCCGCGAGTATCACCGGCTACCGCGCCAGTGCCCGACCCGACGGGCCAGTGTTTACAAATCCAGTCCACATGGACGTATAACCGGCTCATCGGACAGGTGACGTGGCGAACCGCCGCGGGCCTCCCGACGATAACGCCAGAACGGCACCTTGGCTTTTGAATGAAACGAGTAGGCAGAATTGGCGCACAAATCGATACCGAGGGGAGCGCAAAGTCCTTTTGGATTTGCGTGCTCAGTAGGCGACATCATTATTCAGTTTCAGCTCATTATCGTTGTCCAGCATCTGATTCTGCGTTTTGCTCTGCTGCTATGACAGGATTCCGTCTCATTTGGCGACGCTAAGCATTGAATTGATTGAAGGTTTTGGGCGTTTCGATTAAGGGCGCTCCAGTAAGTAAGACAGCCGAAGTGGTGCAAGACGCGCGGTTGACGCGAAGATATCGGGAGAAACAAAAAGCCCATCCTTTTCAGGATGGGCTTTTTGCTGAATTAATGCCGGCGATCACCTAATCTCCCACACGGTCACCCGTGCAGTACCATCGGCCCAGCGAGGCTTAACTTCCGTGTTCGGGATGGGAACGGGTGATCCCTCGCAGTATGGTCACCGGCAAGCTTGAGCGGCGCTTCGCGGGATGGTTGTCCCGCAAGCCGCAATCTCCCCTTTTGCATTTTTTGCCAAAGGAAATGGGAAATGCGGTTTGCCTTAATCTTTGGATGGCGCTTGGCGGGATGGTTGTCCCGCAGCTTGCCGCAACGTCTGCTTGTCCCGGATTGTTCCGCCCGGGCCTGACAGGAATGCGGCTTGCAAACTGGCGCCAACAAAATCAAAACGAAATAGATTGAGTTACAAGGCTTGTTAGAAGAGCGTCCGCGTTGATAACTGCGCGGAGTTAATTCTATGGACAAGCCGAACGGGCGATTAGTACTGGTAAGCTACGCGCATCACTACGCTTCCACCTCCAGCCTATCAACCAGATGGTCTTTCTGGGCCCTTCAGGGAGATCTCATCTTGGGGCGTGCTTCCCGCTTATATGCATTCAGCGGTTATCACAACCGAACTTCGCTACCCAGCCGTGCCCTTGGCAGGACAACTGGAACACAAGAGGTTCGTCCATCCCGGTCCTCTCGTACTAAGGACAGCCCCCCGCAAATCTCCTACGCCCACAGCAGATAGGGACCGAACTGTCTCGCGACGTTCTGAACCCAGCTCACGTACCGCTTTAATAGGCGAACAGCCTAACCCTTGGAACCTTCTACAGCTCCAGGATGCGATGAGCCGACATCGAGGTGCCAAACCAATGCGTCGATATGAACTCTTGGCATTGATCAGCCTGTTATCCCCGGCGTACCTTTTATCCGTTGAGCGATGGCCCTTCCATACAGAACCACCGGATCACTAAAGCCTACTTTCGTACCTGCTCGACTTGTAGGTCTCACAGTCAACCACTCTTATGCTTTTACACGCGACGGCTGATTTCCAAACAGCCTGAGAGTAGCTTCGCGCGCCTCCGTTACAATTTAGGAGGCGACCGCCCCAGTCAAACTACCCGCCTAACTATGTCCCTCTCCCGGATTACGGGAGGAGGTTAGGATCACAGCAATCGCAGGATGGTATCTCACCGTTGGCTCCTCCGAATCCGAGAACCCGGAATCAAAGCCTCCCATCTATCCTGCGCAGCGACAACCATAACCCATAGTTAAGGTGTAGTAAAGGTGCACGGGGTCTTTCCGTCTAGCTGCGGGTAACCGGCATCTTCACCGGTACTACAAGTTCGCCGAGCAACTCGTTAAGACAGTCGTACGATCGTTACGCCATTCGTGCAGGTCGGAACTTACCCGACAAGGAATTTCGCTACCTTAGGACCGTTATAGTTACGGCCGCCGTTCACCGGGGCTTCAGTTCAAAGCTTCGCTTGCGCTAACCTCTCCCTTTAACCTTCCGGCACCGGGCAGGCGTCAGCCCCTATACGTCGTTTTCGACTTAGCAGAGACCTGTGTTTTTGTTAAACAGTCGCCGTACGCGCTTCACTGCGGCCCGCTTACGCGGGCGCTCCTTCTCCCGAAGTTACGGAGCCAATTTGCCGAGTTCCTTAACGAGCTTTCACTCGAGCGCCTTTGGATATTCTCCT
>CAVOTQ010000032.1:0-81153 GCA_963699385.1 uncultured Acidobacteriota bacterium
TGCGCGAGGCCCAAAATCGCAGCGGAAAACGCTGCTTATACAGATTTTAGGCGTGAGAGAGGAAAAGGTCACTTGTCCATCGCCTCAGCCTTCTGCTAGAAGCGCGCGATTGTGTCAGCCCAAGAGCGTTTTCAATCCTGATCTGGATACAGCTAGGCCCGAAGGTCGTTTAGCGGTTCTGCTGTCTCATAACGGGCAAGCTGCCAGACGGTCTGAGGTTGATTAGTGGCTAATGTTGATGGTGTAAGCAGCACTGCCGATTGCACTGGTAGAGAAGTTTGGCGCTATAGCAATCGCGTTAATAGTTCCTGTTGCCGCAACGGCAATGGGAGCGGTGTATTTGGTGGATGTCGCGGTAGGTGGAGTGCCATCAGTGGTGTAGTAGATGACCGCGCCGGTTGTAGTGTCGGCAATGGTGACGGTTTGCGCAGAGGTATAGGTGCCGGCGGCTGGACTGAAGGTCGGAGTAGTTGCGGCGGCAGGCGGGTAGATATACGTTGTAACTTTACTGGAGGTGTTATTGGATTGCGCGACGACTTTGATGGTCTTCGCTGTCACCGTTGTATCAAGCGTGATGCCTGCAGCGGGGACAGCCTTTGCGCTTGGTGTGGGGTCGTTGCCGTCATCAGTGTAGAAGAGGGTCGCTCCGGCGGTATTATCGGAAACCGCTAGCGTGATGGGCAGCGCGGTGCCACTGGGCTTAATGATCGGAGCGGATGGAAGGATGGTGTATGAGTACGAGACCACTGGGCTTTGCGCCTTAGATGGCTCAACCGCGATGGCCTGAACGGTTTGCGTGGACCCGATGGGCTACTGTTGAAGGAGATGAGGTAGCAAAGGGAGTAGACTTAGTGGTCGGCGTTTGCCCGTTCGTTGTGTAGTAGATGGTTGCGCCTACTGCTGCCGTGAGGGTGAGAGATTCATCGACGCCGATGCCATTTGTGGTGTTGGAAAAAGTGGGAGTGACGCTGATTGCGACTGGCGTGGTGAGCGTGCCATCCACGCAAACGTCTAGTTGATCGAAGGGATAGATGTCGAGTAATTCGCGAGTTTTACTCGAATATCGCTTCTGGTCCTGTCTGCTTAGGAGAAGGTCTTCAGGAATAAATACGGAGAAGACTTTTGTCTGGAGTTTGTGACCAGAGTGTTGGATGCGAAGGCAGAATCGCTAAGGCGATTGAGTTGTGACGCGGTGTGGTCAGGCGCGATATTGATAAAGGAAGAGATAAAGGGCCCGCTGAACGCGGCTACGGCGGATCCCATGACATCGCTGAAGGTTGTGAGGCCACTGATGCCGCCAGCGACGGTACCTATGCCCTGGAAGATATGAAGGGTCATGTTGCGAGGATCGTAGTCCATTCCTTTTTCGGGCACGCCGCGAAGGATGTTGAGTTCGCGCGAGGAAGCCAGGTATCGTGTTTCGGGGCCGTCCGTTACGAGCCCCATCGGCTTGAGAACGCCATAGAGATCAACGGTGATGTCATTCACAACATACTGGAAATCTGGACTGCGATTGGTGACGCGTACCTGATAGACGAAGAAGCGGCGTCCGAGCCGATAGCCAAAGTCATCGGACGCTTCACGTGGGGCCAGCAATTCACGGCGAACAGCCACAAGATCAGGATTCACGGGAGCTGTAGAATTCCGGTCGCAAGCAGAAGGTGTTAGATACGCAGACGAGTCGGCCGTCTGTCCTACGGCTGGACTATTCTGGTCGTTGGCGTGGTTAACCACGCTCGGCTTTGCAGTCTTCGTGGTTGCGGCAACTTTGTCAGAATCTGCGGCGGGTGGCGACATAGGCGGCGCGGTGAGACTATCGAGCTGCGCATGTGCTGCCTTGTAGCGCCGAAGACAGTCGACGGCCTTCTCGATTCTTCTTGAGGTTGTTAGAAGCGCGCGCATCCGTGACTTTGCAAAAGGTTTCGGCGGCGGTTTCGACGGCGGCGGCTCCGGCGGAGGTAGGGGGAGTAGATTGTGCGTCCGATACGCTTGCATGAAGCGATCCGCTAAGGAATCCGGCGGCAATCAAGGCGACTAAACGGAAAATTGATACTGCGTCTTTTGGACGGCAGATGCCAAACGTACCAGTTGCACCCATAAATAACCTCGACGAGGGTAAACACTTGAATTTTCGGGGCCGTCTCAGGATGAGACCAGGTTGATTAGCTTCTCTGTCAAGATAAATGTAGGCCTAGCTTCGCTACCGAGGAGCGATTGCATATCCGGAAGCTGGCTTCGCAAGAGAAATCTACGATCGATCAATAATAGGAATAGGAAGTTGTCTTATCGGAACCAAAGAGCACTTGATGATATAGTCGTTTTCCTATTCGATCCACTGGGATTCATCCCAGTCAGGGCCTCTTTCATTCACTGCTCTCTGCTTCGAGAACGGAGCGAAAACAGCCTGTTTCTTCGCGGGCGTCTTGGCGACTGCGCTCGGATTGTTGGCAGGAGTTGTAGAGGCTTTGATGGGAACAACTGGCGGCGCAGGTCTTGGAGCAAGACCGGCATGTCCGCTCGATGAATCCAAGCTGCTTTGCTTTGGGTTTTAGATAAGGAAGATGCGCCGGGACGACCCGGTTCCCCTGCTTGATGTAGCCATACAACGGCTCAAGCCCCGCAATCTCGGAAGGCATCACAAGAGGCTTCGTCGCAATCTCCATCGCGAACGATTTCTTGCTCCGTAACAATCCCATCGAACGCGACTCTTTCAGCCGCTCCACTTCGATCTCTCCGATGGCGTCCGAGATCCATTTCGCCGCGCGCGGCTCAGAGGTCTTGAAGAAGATCTTGGTCGCTGGCTGGGAGAGCATGGCCTCGGCGTCCTGGCCGTATCGCTTCTCTAATTGGCTGCGGCCCTGAAAGCCCATCACGACGGGATTGCCGTACTTGCGATTCTCAGTGACGGCGGAGTGAAGCTGAGGCAATTTGTTAAGGCTGGCGAGTTCGTCGAGGACGAACCAGACGGGCTTGACGTTGGGAGCATCGCAGTAGCCCATCATGCGCAGGATAAACAGGTCAAGCCACACGGAATGCAGCGGCAGAATCTTCTCCCGATACGATGACTGCGAGGTGAGGAAAACCCAACGCTTCCGCTCGACATACCACTCGGCGGTGGCAAACGTCGGTCTCGTATGCTCCCACTCCGGCAACAACTCCAAACTGTCGGCAACCATGTTCAGACTTGAAAGGACACCGGCCCGCTGCGCAGGCGCGGCGGGGTCGAGCAGCGGCGCGAGCGGGGTTCCCTTTATCGCAGCCTCGATGTTCGATGGATTCGCCATCATCCGAAGAATGTCCCTGGGCTGCGGCTTCCATTTCAACAGGTGCGCCAATATCCGGCGCGGACCATCCGTAAAGAACTCCTTTTCGTAATCCTTCTCTGGCAGGAACGCGGCGGCAATGGTCATCGCAGTTTCATCGCGGGTAATCTCGTCGTCAAGGCCCCAATAGGGACAGCGTGTATCGAGAGGATTGAGGATCAAGTCGCCCCGCGCTGGCGAGTAGAACTCAGGGGTAAACTCCAGCGCCGGATCGTAGACGATGGCAGTCTCTCCTCGATCCGCAATCTGGCGAAGAATCTGCCGGATCGCCGAAGACTTACCGCTGCCGGTGTCGCCCATCAAGAGGAGGTGGCTGGCTTCGAGATTTCGCGGGACGCGGAACGATGGACTCGCCCATCCGGGAAGCAACTTGCGGAACCGATCAAGCCATGGATTATCCCAACGCAAATGCAGCCGAATACCATCGGCCTTCGTCTTGCGATTCCAGCGCAGAGCGGACAGCAGCTCCGGCCCTTTCGTGCGGCGTCCGTGACGCTCTTCCTGTTTTGATTGACCCTGAAACCATATCCGCAAGGCAAGCAGAGCGAGGATGAAAGCTACTCCCCACAAAACAGGTTGAAGTAGAAGGCGCCAGAAACCCTCTCCCTCATAAAATGACGCCTGAAGATACCGTTGCAACTCAGCGGCGTTGACCCGCTCTTTCGGTCCCTGTTCGAGACTGTTCCAACCCGCATCCCGAGCAGCAGAAGAGAGCTTCATCGGAACGGCAAGACGCTCTTGATCCGCCGAGGAACCGGACACAATATCCGTCGGGCCGGCGAGTTCTTCGTTCCGTCCGGGAGCAGTCTTGAATATCCACTGAACGTCTGTCGTTGCGTTCGGGGAATTTTTGAGCGCCGTACTGTTGAAGTATGCGTCATAGTAGTACCGCCCCAGGGGTGGCATTGTGAACGAATACCAGATGGTCAACGGAACGCTAAACAGCACCGGGCCGACCGCAATGAGCAACACGATCAGCCATGGAAACCGGCGGGGAAATCGCATCGGTTTCATGGCGTACCCTCGGACGGTTTGGCTCCGTTTCCGGCCCTCAGTTTGGCAAGGAACTCATCGGCCTTTTGCTGTTTCACCGAGTCGGCGTAGGCCAGCATCTTGCGGAGCGATTCATCCGTCAACGGCCCCTTGGAAGCTGCCGAGAACAGGTTAAGGATACCTTCTGAAGCGTACCCTGCCCTTCGCCCTCCGCAATGATGGCTTCGGTGGTGTATTTGCAGGTCTTGAACTGCGGCCACTTCGCCTGTTCCTTGTCGGCGGGTTTGTCCTCCCGGATGGCGACGTACTGGTTGCGCGGGAGTACCGCACTGCCTTCGCGCTGCTGCCCATGAAACGTGCTGATCTGCACGAGCTTGGGTTTGGCGGCAACGGTGGCGGCAATGTGCGCATTCACCTTCGCCTGATAGCAGCTTGGATTGGTGCAAGCGTCCTGCTTGCCGAGGTCGGCAAACAGCAGCTTGTTATGCCCGGTACGGCTGGGGCAGTCCACGCAGCTTCCGGCAGCGGCGACAAGCTCCGCGTTGCGCTTGTCGAACGGAGCGTCTTTCAGGAGCAAGAGGACATTCGTCTCAATCCAGAAGCGCAGATTCCGTACCGGCAACAGTATCCGCGCGGGCTTGTCTGCATTGTTGGTGTACACCTCTTTGAAACAGGCGGTCAGACCTTGCTCCTGCACGTCAGCGGGCAACTTCGCCAGCAGCAGCGCGTGGCCGACGCCAATGTCGCTGCGGTAGAACGCAGCGGCCACGGTAGCCGAGCCAACTGGCGAAAAGAGGCAAGAGCACTTGGAGACGCTGTGTGAAGTGGCACGTAGTGTCGCTGCGCTTGGCTGGGGTGTCGATATGGCGATTGGCCATGGAACGGTACTTTCTGACAGTCAAGCCGAAGCGATCTCCGGTGAGAGGTGGTTCCCCTCGGTCGGAAACCACGGGCAACGCTCTGCGCTTACCCAGAGAGGGCACACTTCAAGGCGCTGGAGGACCGGCATACACGGTTCCTCAACCGCATTGGTGACGGCGGATTTACTCCGCCGCCACCGCTGACCGCCTATGAAACAGCGGCGTACCGACGATCTTGGGATTCCGCCCCGAATCCAATAGCGGCCTTTGCGCTGCGGAAGCCCGATGGAAGTGGTGGCTTCCGTTCATTCGACACCGTGAAGCAGGGGCTTACAGTGTCCGGAATGTTGCGGCACGTCCCGTCCGCGATGAATTCATCGCGGCCTCATTGAAGCGGAAGTGGACATTGTTACACCCGTCGTGGAGCGGAGTCCCTGTCCGCGATGAATTCATCGCGGCCTCATTGAAGCCCGCGTAGCGATACGCAGCTAGGAGACGGACTGATGCCCCGCTGTCCGCGATGAATTCATCGCGGCCTCATTGAAGCGTGCGCCAGTTCGTGAACGAGTACGGAGACTGTTGCCCCGTCCGCGATGAATTCATCGCGGCCTCATTGAAGCAGATAACGCGAAAAATACGATGTTGTCGCGATAACTCCCGTCCGCGATGAATTCATCGCGGCCTCATTGAAGCGAAGCGCGCAACCCGAAGGCGCTGTTCGCATCTGGTACCTGTCCGCGATGAATTCATCGCGGCCTCATTGAAGCGAGATCCGTTAGCTCAGCGCCATTGGGGCCGTGGCCGCCGTCCGCGATGAATTCATCGCGGCCTCATTGAAGCCGAGAAACGCCGCACTTCTGCGCGGCCGGCATGGCCTGTCCGCGATGAATTCATCGCGGCCTCATTGAAGCTATCTGGCGCACTACAGCGCTACGGCCAAGGCTGTATGTCCGCGATGAATTCATCGCGGCCTCATTGAAGCCATCAAACCTGGCCGAACAGCCGAATGTGCGCGCACGCGTTCCGTCCGCGATGAATTCATCGCGGCCTCATTGAAGCTGCAAAACCAGCGATGAAAACGGGTCAGAAGAATTTCCGTCCGCGATGAATTCATCGCGGCCTCATTGAAGCGCGCTTGAGATGGCGGTTGTGAAGGCCGACAATCCTGCCCGTCCGCGATGAATTCATCGCGGCCTCATTGAAGCGACGCCACGCCGATGACGCCGCCGGCGATGGTCGTGTCCGTCCGCGATGAATTCATCGCGGCCTCATTGAAGCGCGTTCAATCCCACGGGTGCCGATAAGACCAGCCTCATAGAGGCTATGCTCTTCTTCGGTCAAATCGGCACCGGCACGCAGTTTGTCTAAGACGTTGTACATATCAGTCAGTGTCAGATTGCTGTCGAGTTGCTGCTGACGCTTGCGATGAGCGTCAAGACGCTCCGCAATATCGCGTATGACCTGCTTTTGGGAATCGTCGCATTCTGGGAATGGGAAAGGCTCAAAACAGCGAGTCTTGTTGTAACGTGGTCGATCTTCGAGAGTGCCACCGGCAGCAAGTGCCCAGCAAATATGAATACTGCTGGAGAGAACACCGAGATGGAATGCGTCTTCGCTTGCAATGTTGACGAGCATGTTGTCTGGAAGAATACTCGCGTCAAGGAATACAAAGTTGCGGTGTTTTGCAGTCTCTACAGTGGAGATGTAGCGAGAGAGGTCTTTGAGAGCAGGTCGAAACGCGGAACGCGGCTCGCCGAATATCCACCATTTCTCACTGTATGTGGCGCGACGGTTCTGGTCGCGCTCCGGTTTCACACGGTCATAAACCCACTGGTAGACCTCGGGAAAGCGTTTGCGAACACTCTCACTGCTGAGACCGAATAGATCAATCACCATAAGGTTGCGCGAGTTGCCGGTCAAATCGCGACCATTTAGATAGGGCCGAATGTGCTGATCGAGGTCTGGAATGCGACCCAATCCGAGTTTAGCTGCCTGCTCATGGGTGACGATAAAACCTGCTCCATGAAGTTTTACACCTGGACAGCTTAACTCCTCATTCGCCTTGAGTGGCAATGCTCCCGACACATCTACACCTACTCGTAGATCGGGAAAGATGCGCCCTGTCTCCTCGCAGAGCTCGACTGCCGTACCCTCGGAACTCGTATCCCCTTCGCTCACTACCCGATAAAGATGTCCTTGATGTTCTCCTCGCTCGCCCACGGTCATGGCGATGCGAACAGCGGCATGTTTCGCAGCAGAGCGCGTTTCATTGGAAAGCGAGTTGAGCCAGGGATGGTCTGGAATTGCAAAGATCAGCGAGAGAGGGTCTTTAGTAGCATTCAGATTTTGCGCGACCACCTTGCGATTGAAGACCTGCGGAAGACTATTTGTGGTGATGAAGCCAAAGCGTCGTATCTTTGAGGCGCGGGCAAGTTCGGCAGCTCGCTGCCACCAGTACATAACGAAGTCAGCGCTTTCGGGAACCTCATCGTACACCTTGTGAAGAGCTGCGATGTAGCCATCGCCAAGCTCCGAACGAATATCCTTCCCTCCAATGAAAGGCGGATTGCCAACGATAAAGTCGGCGTCGGGCCACTTCGCCTGCTTTACATCGGTGTATTCGTAGACTGGGCGCCTTGCAGTCTCATCTGGAACTTGTTGGCCGGTTGTCGGATGCTCCTTCTTGGTTATGCCATTCCACTGCGTGACGACATCGCCATCGCTATCCTTGACCGTTAGCTTCTTCTTCCATGAGAGAAGAGCATCTGATTCAACGATGTTGTGAAAGTTGCGAATAACGGGTATGGGCGGCTGTGCATCACCACGAGTGCGGAAATGCCATTGCAGATAGCCGATCCAAAGGACGAGATCGGCGACGACAGCGGCCCGCGGGTTGAGTTCGATGCCGAGAAGTTGGTGCGGATCAACGGTGAGACCTGTGTGTTCCAACGCCTGCTGAGTCTCGCCAAGAGATTGAAGAGTCTCCAAGACTTCGCCTTCAAGGCGTTTCATGTGTTCCAGAGCAACATACAAGAAGTTTCCAGAACCGCAAGCTGGGTCAAGAACGCGGGTAGAGCAAAGTTGCCGATGAAAGGCATGTGCGGTCTCAATAGCAGCAGCCGCATCGCCTGCGTTCACCTGTTCAGTGATGACGGCCAGAGCATTGCGCCAATCCTCACGAAGCGGCTCAACAAGCGTCGGAATGACAAGACGTTCCACATAGGCACGCGGAGTGTAATGGGCTCCGAGCGCATGGCGTTCGGCAGGATTAAGCGCCCGCTCTAAAAGGGTTCCAAAGATTGCCGGTTCGACATCGCGCCAGCGAGAGTCGGCAGCTTCAATCAACAGGTTCAGTTGATCGGGCGTAAGAGGCAGTGCTTTTGTCGATTCAAATAGGCCGCCATTGAACTTAAGGATGTGACTGCGCAGGATGGGAGAAAAGCCACCGTCGTTCATCGTCTGCCACAGTGCTTCAGCCATAGGCGCGAAGCTCGTGATGTCTTCACGAAGGCTTTTGAGCAGTGTGAGCCAACCCCGTTCGGGCAGGAGACGAACGTCCTCTGCGAACGAAGTGAAGATGCAGCGGGTGAGAAATTCCGCTACTGCTTTTGGTGGGTATTGCAGTTCAAGATTGCGGGCGAGCGTCGCGAGCTTCCCCGCAACTTCTCGCGTAACCTTGGCGGTTTCACGGGAAGGGTCAAGAGAGCGCGGATCGAGCCATACCGCGCGGAGGCGTTCACGAATCTCTGGCTGTTGAACCTGATGGAGAAGAATACGGAACGTGCGTGGGTCGGGAAACGGAAGATAAGCCTTGCCCGTTAGAGAAAAGTCAGCATATAGCTCAATGGAATGGCCTACATCGACCACAATCAGGAATGGTGGCCAACCTTCAGAAGCTGGGAGAGCCTTTGCATAGCGCTCCGCCTGTCCGCGAGCTGCAAGCATCGCCTCATCCCAGCCGTGAGTGCCACGAACAGCAGTGCCACGCTTAATTCTGCGAGGTGAACGGAGTGAGGCTAAGGTTGTGGCTGTATCGCTTTGCGGGTTGCTTCCTTGCTTGGCCTCAAGCACGAAGCAATGGCGCTTGTAGAGATCAATGAAGTTTGTTGTCGTCGTACCGTCAAGATTTTGAAACACTACTGCCTTGTCGATCACATAGATGTTGGCGCTTTCATCTGCCTGGCTAGGTTCCGGTCGGGGAAGATCCAAATGGTCGCAAAGTTCTGAGAGGAAAAGAGCGTAGTTCGCTCGCTCCGAGGCAGACGATCGTTCCCAACGTCCGATGAACTTTTCGGTATTTCCCTGCATCAAGATCGTCCTATCTCTATCCGGCCTACAAATTCAGCAAAGTTCCAGCCTATTGCATCTTGCCATGCTGCAATCATCTCTGCCTTCCCATCTCATCAAGAATCCAAAACACTGGCGTCGGTTCAGGCTTTACGGCAAGTCAATGTCCCCGGTTGAGACGCTGCTCCAACTCGGCGATGGCCGCAACGACCTCATCCACAGTGGGTATCGGGCCGAAGACCATGCCGGACATGGCTTCATAGTCCCGCCGCAAATCGGCGAGCATTCCGTCGTGCGGAGTCAGGGCGAAGCTGCCGGGAACGGCGGAGGCCAGGTCAAGATCGGGCCGGTTGAAGAACATCCGCGCATGGCGAACGCAGTCCTCGGCCATCTCTGCATCTCCCGTTGCCTTCTGCCCAGTCTCCGAAGCCAGGAGCCGGTAGACATCGTAGTAGTGGCGCGAGACGCGCTGCCCGCCTCCCTTCAGTTCGCCACGGCGGTCCCACCAGCGGCGTAGGCCATGCAGGATAACAACCTTGTCCCAAAAGGTACGGCTGGGGTCAACGGTCGTCACGTTGCCGACCGCCAGATCAAGGTTCGGAAGATCGTCCGCGATGTACGGCTTTACGACGACGGGAGCATGAGGGTCGAGGGCGGACTTCGCGCCCGATTCGATCTTGATGGCGCGACGGATGTATGCATTGCCTTCTGTGGTCGCGGTGGGATACCAGAGAAGCAAGCTCTGACCGGTCGGGGTCATCGGGATCGGCTTCCACGCGCGCCCGATCCGCTTTTAGATTTGCGGTCTGGAGCGTCTGCCGCAGCAACGCGCTCAACTGCTCCAGCATCGGGCCTTGAATGTACTCCTGGCAAGCGGCTTTGATGGCCTCCAGGCGGGCGTTGCGCTTCTTGCCGCTCAGAGCTTCCAACTCCTCGACGGTCGCGGGCTGTCCAATGTCCTCCCGGAAGACAGTGATGTCGATGTCTTCGGAGAAGCGTTCGATCAAGCCGTAACCTTTGGAGAGCGAGGTGCCACCTTTGAAGAGCAGGCGCGGGCCACCGGCCTCCAGTTCGTTGAAGAGCGCATCGAGCGTCCAGCAAACCCAGAAGTCTTTTTCGATATTCTGCTCATTGGTGCGGAGCCGGTCGGCAGCGCCGACAAAGAGGTCGCGGCGCTCCTCGTCGCTCGCCGCCAGTACGGTTTGAAAGCCCTCGGTCATCGGCTTCTCGGACGCCTCGCACTCTTGATGATAGGGGCCGGTGCCGGCGCGCGTCTCAAGGGCTTCGGCTTCTCTGCCGCTGGCGGCGCTCCAGCGTTCGCCTGCTGGAGCAGGTCGCGCACGATCATCCGCATCCACTCCGGCAGCGCCGACAGGCCGCTGCGCAAATCGTCCTGAATGGCCTGCCCATGATCGGGGTCTTTGAGGATGGAGACAAGGCGCTTGTGGAGGCTTCCGTCGTCGGACGGAAGCATGTCGCGCAGCCAATGGAGCGCCTGCACGAAGCGCATGGCAGGACGGCCCGCCCAATAAAGGCGGCTGGGCGCGGCGGCCTGGAAGTCGAGCGTCAGGTTGCCGAGGGTGATGGGCCGCAGGCGTCCATCGGTGAGCACGCCGATGCGCGCCGGGACGGCGTCGGTGAGTCCGAGGTCGTTGGCGGCGGTGAGGCCATCGACCACCACCCGGACCTTGCCCTTCCGGGCCAGCGCGTCGATCACGTCGCGCGGGTTGGGATAGGTGGGCTTTCCGGTGAGCCGGTTGTCCTGGGGGATGTCGTAGAAGCCGCGCGCAATCCGCCGCAGGCTTCGGGAAGCGACCAGCCGGTGGAGGGCCTGATCGACCGCGGTGCGCGGCCCCAAGGTCGGCAAAGTCCTCCGGGGTCCAGACGCGCGGCTGCGCCGGGGCGGAGATGCGGTCCCGGATGGCGGCTGGAATGCTTGATGCCGGAGTGGACATGGGTAGCCTCATGTCAGAAAAATGCAACAAACTTCTGACTGCTCCAGTATAGCTCTATGTCAGAAAAATGCAACAAACTTCTGACTATGGAGCTGCACGAAGAACAGCCGCCAGCGGCGGCTCGTGCGCGGAGATTTGCCGCTAAGAACGCCCCGGCGGGGCAGCGGCAAATCAGAACAATCTCAGTGAGGAGTGTCCGGGCCGGACATTGAGACGACACCTCCCTGCGCCAGCCTCCGCCAGCGGCTCCGGCAAAAGACGGCTTCGGGAGGTTCACGGTCAGCGCGGCCTGTGGCGCTGACCTCTTTTGCCTTTATCGTGCGTCTCTGCCGCCTTCGACGCCTTGGCCTTGGTATCGTCCGGTTGCGGCAGCTCCCATCCCGCCATGCCCTGCAACACGCGGTCGGCGTGCTTGATGGTGTTCACATGCCCATAGTGGCTTTCAATCATGTGGACGGAAGTTCCCATCTGCTCGGCAAGGAAATACACGTCCACGCCTTCCTGCAATCGGAGCGTGGCGTAGGTATGCCGGAAGCAATAGGTCGAGCGCGGAACGCCCTGCGTGCCTTCGCGCAGATTCGCTTCGTTCAGAAGATCGGCAATCAGGCGAGCTGTAAAGAGTTTTTGCGGGCTTGCCCGTGATGTTGGTAAATACTCTGTCGTCCGGTTCCGTGGCTTTGGAGATTGCGCGGATGCGTTCTAAATAATCTCCGACGCTCTTGGGCGCGACCAGCTTGCGCGATTTGCCCTTGCCCTGCACGAACAAGACAACGATCTCGCGGCCCTCGCGGTCTTTTGCAGGCATGATGTCGCGCCAGCGCAGATTCTTCATCTCCGCTGGCCTCATGCCGGTATTGCAGGCAATCAGAATCATGTTGTAGGTGACGGTGCGATACCAGATGCTCGAAGGCTTGTCCGCCTCGCCAATCCACTTGCGGCCTACAGTGTGGAGTTTGCGGTACTCCTCCAGCGTGAACTCGTCACGCCGCATCGTCTTGAGCTTCGGGCGCTCGTCGAAACGCTGGCTTGCGGGAACATAGCGTTTCTTCACCGCATAGTTCATGATCGCCCCGAAGATGGACATCTCGAAGCGGATGGTGGAATCGCTGATGAAGGGAACCGCCTGAACATCCTGCAGGTTTGACTTCAATCGGCTTCAAAACCCTGATGCCCAGGGTTTGCTGAACCTTGGTGCGGCGTTCGGCTTCGTGGTCTGCGAAGGACTGCGCTACGTCGGCTGTGACTTCCCGAACGCCGTTGCGCTCGGTGGCGTCCCGCGCCGTTCTCCCGCCGCCATGCCGGATAGCCGCCCCAGCGTTCATCACCGATAAGATGGACCTGCGTTGAACCTGCATACCTGTCTAACGTGCCTTCGATGACGGCGCGGAGTTTCTTGGGCCGCGCGGCGCTGATCTCTCCGCGCTTCGCCCGCGCCTCCTGCGTCAACAGATACTCGTGCGCCACGTCGCGGAAGGGGCGGTTGAACACAGGAACGTCATGCTTGATGCGGAACCGAACGTCCGCGTCCTGATCGAAGGCGCGTTCCCGCGCCGCTTCTTTATCGGTTGTTTTGAGCGAAACCGTCTTATAGCGGTCGGCCTTCGGCATCTTCATGCGGCAATACCACATCCGATGGTCCACGTCGCCGCGCCGGAAGAGAACCAGGCCCGGCTTCAGTTCCTCTTTCTCGGTAACGAATGCCATGATTCGCCTCCTGTCTGTTTGATTCCGTTCTGTGCAGTTTCCGTGCAGATTTTCTGTGCAAGTCATTGATTCTTCGTATCTGTGCAGGACTTTGTATAGAATATCATAAAAATTATGTTGCTTTATTTATAGTTATTTATGATATAGTTGTCATCCTGAGCGGAGTTTGCCGCGTTTCTTGCGGCAAACGGAGTCGAAGGACCTGTGGTTGTTCTTCAGCGAACTTCAAACTCACCATCCGAGTTGAATTCCCTTAACATTCAGTGGCACACCTTCTTACATGGCCGCAGCAAAAAGAACTGCTGATCATTCCCTTCGCTCTCGGTTGAACTTCCCTACCAATCAGTAGTGCGGGTGCCCCCGGTCCCCCGCTTTTGGGGACCGGGGAGAGCAGGAACCTCAACTCACAGGTCTTGTATCAGGGCTTGACTTTCCCCGCGTCAAGCCACCCTCCTCCGCAACCACCCACATCCAACTCATTCCAAGCAAGTTAATCGCATCATCCCTTTGCAGATTGATCCGCAGATTTCGCTAAACTCAAGTCATAGGAGATCTGCGATGGACGCATCCATTGAACTCACACCCGACGAAATCGAGGAATTTGCGGGACTCACCCAACAGGAAATCTTCGAGGAATTATCCGACCGCCCAGCTCAAAACCCCGCCGTCTTTCGCTGCGTGCGCGCCTGCAATCGTGCCGCCAGAAGGAAACGCGCCGAACTCGGCACCGATGAGGACGCCGAAGTTAACGTCGCAATCGCCGCCAAAGCCAAGTATCTCCGCAGCATGCCTCCCCTCGACAGCGGCGAAAACGTCCGCGACTTTATCGCATGCGTCACTTTTGCCGAGGTAGTGGGGCTGATCCAGCACTTCGAAGCCGAAAACTACCTCAGTTCCGCCAAGATCGCTCTCGCCGCAGTCCGCCTCGAAGGCAAGCCCCGGGAAAACCAGCCCAAACGCCTCGGCCGGCCTCCCAAGTCCGCCGCGACCGAAGAAATTAAATAAAAGAAAAAAAATCTGCCACCCATACCCCGGTAGGGTATAAGGCAATTAAGCTTCAAGCCATTCAGATTCAACATGATAGGTCATAAAATCGCCGTGAAGCCCACTGATACCGAAGCGACGAACTGCACCATTCCCGCTGCGGTGTCAGGGATGTCCCCGGTTCAATCTGTCAGGTATGTGACCGGTCCGTACCCTCCCCCCTCCCCCCCACCCCCCTATTACCAACGGTCCCCTTGACCACAACTTTCGCCCCAGGATCGCGTCTGACCCAACAGGCAGCTCATGTCGTGCGATCATGCCCGGCCACTTCCCCTGCCAGGAGCATTTGCGATGGAGTCTCTGCAAGGCCTGACGGCCATCCTCCTTTGTTTCAGTCTTTTCCTGCCAGCTCCCATGGGCGCCGCGCAGCAGGCGGCAGATCCCGCCCGGCCACCAGCGGCTACCAAATCCAAACCGAGCTATTCGCCCAACTCTGGGTCCGTCCAGTTGCGCGGCGACGAGCGCATTCTCCAGGCCCTGAACCGCTTTACCTTCGGTCCAAAACCGGGCGACCTCGAAGCCGTGCGCAAGATGGGCCTCGATAACTGGTTCGATCAGCAACTGCGTCCTGCATCCATTGACGAAACCGACCTCAACGCGCGACTCGAGCAGTTCCCCGCCATGCAATGGAGCCTGCAGGACCTGTTCTTCCGGCTGCCGAGCAACCCCATCATTCGCCAGGCGGCGAACGGCAATGTGGACGTTCCATCGGGCGGCACGCTGCACGCAGTCTATGAGAACCAGATCTACCGCATCCAGGCCCGGAGGGAAGCGCAAGCCGACAAGCGCACAGTGGCGGCGAACCAGGCGCCTGGCCTGGCGAACGGCGCCGTGAACCAAAGCATGAACGCCGAAGGCGACATGGATGCCAACGGCGGCATGACGCCGAAGGCGCAGGCGACGGCCCAGACGCAGCAGGACATGAGCCAGATGCAGTCGGCTCAGCCGGCAATGAATCAGGGGGAAGCGGGCCAGACGGCGCCGGCTCCGGATATGAATGGCATGACGCCTGCGGCGGCAACAGATTCCAATCAGGCTCCGGCCCCGCCTGCTTTCGACGACGCGGCAATCAAGCGCATTCTTGCGTTGCCGCCGCAGCAGCGCGTGCTGCGTCTGCAATCCATGCAGCCTGAAGAGTTCGACGGCTTTATGAAGTCGCTGAAGGGGCCACAGCGCCAGGCCCTGATAGCGGGATTGAGCCCGGACTTGAAAGAGTCGGTCGGGGCTCTCGAGAATCCCGAGCAGACTACGGCGCAGGAGCTTTTTGCCCAGAGGCTCACGCGCGACATCTACGCGAACGCGCAGCTCCAGGAAGTGATGACCGATTTCTGGCTCAATCACTTCAACGTGTACCTGCGCAAGAACGAGCAGATGCCTTACTACCTGGTGAGCTACGAACGCGACGTCATCCGGCCGCGCGCGCTCGGCAAGTTTGAAGATTTGCTCGAAGCCGTGGCGCACAGCCCGGCCATGATGCTGTATCTCGATAACGCCGAGAGCATGGGTCCGGATTCGCCTGCGGCAGAGCGCGCGAAGATGGTTGCCGCGCGGCGTCCCGATGCGAAGAAGAAGACCGACGCAGGACTCAACGAGAACTACGCGCGCGAGTTGATGGAGCTGCATACACTAGGCGTGAATGGCGGCTACACGCAGGCCGATGTAACCCAGGTGGCGCGCGTGCTCACCGGCTGGACCGTCAATCGGCCGCAATACGGCGGAGACTTCATCTATGCGCCGATGCGCCACGAACCGGGCAACAAGACCGTGCTGGGCACGAAGATCAAAGAGAACGGCGAGATGGAGGGCCAGGAGCTTTTGCACATGCTGGCCATGCGGCCCGCCACGGCGCAGTTCCTCTCGCGCAAGCTGGCCATCCGCTTCGTGAGCGACGATCCGCCGCAGGCGCTGGTGGATCGCATGGCGAAGACGTACCTGCAAAGCGGCGGCGACATTCCCACGGTGCTGAAGACCCTCTATCATTCGCCGGAGTTCTGGGCCGCGAACGATTACCGCGCCAAGGTGAAGACGCCGCTCGAATTTGTGGTGAGCGCAGCCCGCGCCAGCAACGCCAACGTTCAGAACTTTTTACCGCTGATGAATGCTCTGCGGCAGATGGGGATGCCTCTGTACGGATGCATGCCTCCGACGGGATACAAGTGGGACGCCAGCGATTGGGTGAGCACCGGCGCGCTGGTGGACCGCATGAACTTCGCGCTGTCCCTCGCGGCCAACCGCCTGCCAGGCATCACCGTGGAATGGGCGCCCGAGATGGACATGAGCGCATTGGACAGCGATGCGCCGCCCCAACAGACAATTCCGACGCCGGAATCGGAAGAAGCGCGGCTGGAGCCGGCACTGATTCCAAGCGGCGTAAGCGATGCAACACGGACAGCCGCTCTCGAACAGTTCAAGGCTCAGAGTGCGCAAAACCCGCCCGCGCAATATCCGCCCATGGCTGCGCCGGTAGCAGCAAGGCGTCAAGGACCAGGAGCCAGGGGCCGGCAGACAGCGCCCGCCGATGCGTACGAGCGCGAAGATCAACTGCTGGCCGGTTTGCTGATGGGTTCGCCCGAGTTCCAGCGGCGCTGAAACGCATAGACTGCCTCCCATAGGGAGGCAACGAAAATAGCCCAGGCCAAGTTCGCGCGAGCGAACGCAGTCCTGGGTAGCAAGCAGAAAACGATTGCAGCCCCGTAGGGGCGGCGCGAACCGCAATCGAGGAGCAGCAGAATGCGGATGAACCGTCGATTCTTTCTTCACAAGGGCGCGCTGGCCGTGGCAGGCACAGCGGCCATGCCGAATTTTCTGGTGCGCAGCATTCTGGCCGAGACCAATGGTGCGCCGGGGCAACGGCTGGTAGTCATCTTCCAGCGCGGCGCGGTCGACGGGCTCAACGTCGTGGTTCCCTACCGGGAGAAGAATTACTACGCCATGCGGCCCAGCATTGCGATTCCCCAAAATCAAGTGGTAGATCTCGATGGATTCTTCGGCCTCCATCCTTCGCTTGCCGCGTTCAAACCGCTTTACGATCAGAAACAGTTGGCGATTGTGCACGCCTGCGGATCGCCTGACATGAGCCGTTCGCACTTTGACGCACAGGACTACATGGAATCGGGCACGCCGGGCGTAAAAGGCACCGACGACGGCTGGCTGAACCGCGCTCTGCAAGCAGAAGATTTAAGGCATCGCTGTGCCCAGACCTGCGAGGCGCACACCGCGTTTCGCGCCCTCGCCATGGGCGCCGATGTACCGCGCACACTGGCCGGCAAGATTCCTGCAATTGCCATGAGCAACGTGAACACGTTCACCGTGGGCGCACGCGGACCTCAGCCCGGGCCCGCGGCGAGTGCCTTCGAAGCCATGTACGCGGGCTCTGGCGACCGCATCTTTCATGCCGCCGGCGATGAGACCTTCGAGGCCGTGAAGATGCTGCGCGCCGCCAATCCCGCGCAGTACCAGCCGGCGCCGGGGGCGAATTATCCCGGCAGCGAATTTGGCAACAACATGAAGCAGATTGCGCAACTGCTCAAAGCAAACCTCGGCGTCGAAGCCGCGTTCACCGATGTCAGCGGATGGGACACGCATCAGAACCAAGGCAGCGTGAACGGCCAGTTGGCCAACCGCTTGAGCGATTTTTCGGCTAGCATTGCAGCCTTTTGGCGCGACATGGGCGATGACGCAGGCAACATCACACTGGTGACGATGTCGGAGTTCGGGCGCACAGCGCGCGAAAACGGAACCGGCGGCACCGATCATGGCCACGCAAACGCGATGTTCGTGCTGGGCGGAAACGTGAAGGGCGGCAAAGTGTACGGCCGCTGGCCGGGCCTCGAAAACGAACAGCTCAACGAGGGCCGCGACCTCGCGCTGACCACCGATTACCGGCAGGTTCTGGGCGAAGTAGTCACGCAATCGTTGGGCGCAGAAAATCTCGAGATGGTGTTTCCCGGTGCGCGCCTCAATCGCGGAAATTTCCTGAAACTCGTTTAGCGGAACGACCGGCCGCAGGCTCTTTTGCTCATACGCGCCAAGGCGTATCATTTCTGCAGATTCACGCCCGAGAAAGAGCCTCTATGAAATTCCACAGCCACATTGTTTTCGCTTTCATCCTTCTTTTTGTTGCAGCGGTCGCCGCACAAGCGCCGGTGCGCAAAGGGCAAACTCTCGTTCGATGTCGCGACGATAAAACCGGCCGCGCCGCTCGATACGGCACAAATCGCCGCCGATATGAAGGCGGGCAAGATGCCGAAAGTCGGGCAGGAGATCGACGCCACGCGCGCAACGTATACCTACACGCAGCTCGATCAGTTGATTGCCTTGGCCTATAGGTTGCGGGACTACCAGATCAGCGGCCCACCCTGGCTGTCGCAAGAGCGCTTCGATATCGTAGCCACGATTCCCGAAGGCGCGACCAAGGACGACGTTCCCGCCATGCTGCAGTCGCTGCTCGCGGAGCGGTTCAAGCTGGTCGCGCACCAGGCCCAGGAGGAGCACAAGGTGCTGGCGCTGGTGGTCGGCAAGGGCGGGCCCAAGATGAAGGAATCCGCGACGGCGCCGCAAGCGTTCGACCCCAACTCACCGCTCGCGCCCGGCGAACGGCAAGTGGACGACGCAGATGGGCCGATGCGCATGAAGATGAGTCCTGACCTCACGATCACCGTGAATATGGGCGCCAGGGGCACGATCATCGAGAAGGTCGACCGGCAAAGCATGACGTTCGACATGAAATCGAGCGGCGTGACCATGGGCGGATTCGCGCAGTTGCTTTCGACCATATTGATGCAGATGGGCGGGGCCAACAGCCGGCAGGTGGTCGATATGACAGGCCTCAAGGGCTACTACCAGGTCGATGTCCAGATTTCGATCACGGATCTGATGTCCATGGCCCGCACACAAGGCATGCCGATGCCGGCAAACCCGTCAAACAGCGGTGGCGCGAACACAGTTCCAGAGGCGTCTGATCCCGGCGGCGGATCAAGCGTATTCGAGTCCGTCAGCCAGATGGGGCTCAAGCTGGAAGACAGCAAAGCCACCGTGGATCGGCTGGTCATCGACCACATTGAGAAGACGCCGACGGAGAATTAGCGCGCAGAGTCCATTGCGGCCGGCAGTTTCGATCGGGCCTGAAGGCCTCAATTTCCTGCGACTTTTCAGGGGCCTGAAGGCCCCTGCTCCCTCCGCAATCCCGACTGGCACGCCCCACGGCGCATGATTTACCCTCGAAGTCGGCATGAAAATTCAGCGCACACTTCTCTTCTCTGCCCTGGTCGCGTGTTGCAGGCGCTGACGTTGTCTTTGCGCAACAGTCCACCCGGCGATCCAGAAGATTCCCGACGCTCCGCAGGCCACCCCCGAGGCCATGACCGTTCCCAATGGGCCGTACGTGGTGATGGACACCTCGATGGGCCGCATTACCTGCCAGTTCTTCCAGAAGCAGGCGCCGAACGCCGTGGCCAACTTTATTGCGCTGGCGGAGGGCACCAAGGACTGGACCGATCCCGCGACCAACAAGGTGCAGCGCCATAAGCGCTACTACGACGGCACCACGTTTCATCGCGTGATTCCGGAGTTCATGATTCAGGGCGGCGATCCGACGGGCACGGGGATGGGCGGGCCTGGCTACGAGTTCGATGACGAGTTCGATCCCAACCTCAATTTCGACCGGCCGGGACGGCTGGCGATGGCCAACAGCGGGCCCAACACCAACGGCAGCCAGTTTTTTATCACGGAGCTGCCCTTCGAGTCTGGCAACCAGCATTACGTGATCTTTGGGCAGTGCGACGACGCCAGCGTGGAAGTGGTGAAGGCCATCGCACGCGTGCCACGCGATGCGAACGACAAGCCGCTGTCGCCGGTGGACCTGGAACAGGTGACGATCTTGGATCAAGCCCCGCCAGCAGCTTCCGCCGCCGCCGCCGCCACCCCCAATACCGCCGCCACCGCCCGGCGAGTGCCGGGAGGTGCGAGCCCAGAAGGATCAGCATTTCCGCCGGAGTCGCGGTGGGTATGCTCATCTCCAAGACGACGCCCGTCTACCCAATTGATGCCAAGAAGGCAGGCGTCTCCGGCACAGTTGTACTCAGCGCTGTCATTGGCAGGGACGGCATCGTTAAAGAGCTTCGAGTCGTCAGCGGGCCGGATCTTCTGCGACAAGCCGCGCTCGATGCCGTCAGACAATGGCGCTACCGTCCGTATCTGTTAAATGACGACCCTGTCGAAGTCCGCACCACAATCAACATCATCTTTACCTTGGCCCGTTAGCGGGCTTTGCCAACCTAGTTCAATCGAGGAGAATTCATGGCACTTGCACCCGGAACCTACGCCGTCCTGAACACCACGGAAGGCAAGATCACAGTTCGCCTTTTCGAGTCCGAAGCACCCGTCACCGTAAAAAACTTCATCGAACTCGCTGAAGGTGCAAAGGAGTGGACGCACCCAGTCACGCGCGCCAAATCGAAGGACAAGCTCTACGACGGAACGATCTTCCATCGCGTGATTCCCGATTTCATGATCCAGGGCGGTGATCCCGCGGGCAGCGGCATGGGCGGCCCAGGCTACCGCTTTCAGGACGAGACCAAGGGCTCGAAGCACAGCTTTGACAAGCCGGGCAAGCTGGCGATGGCCAATGCCGGACCCGGTACCAACGGCAGTCAGTTTTTCCTCACGGTCGCGGCCACACCGTGGCTCACCGGCAATCACACCATCTTCGGTGAAGTTGTGGAGGGCCAGGATATCGTGACCGGCATCTCCAAAGTTGCGCGCAACGCGCAGGACAAGCCGCACAAGCCCGTGGTGCTGGAGTCGGTGACGATCGAGCGTGTCAGCTAATTTCTACGCTGCCGGAAGGCGAAGCGCACAATTTCAGGATCGCTTCGCCGAACCGCTCGGTCTTGGCGGGACCAATTCCATCAATAGCAAGCAATTGCGCCGGATTCGCCGGCCGTGCCAGCGCGACTGCAAGCAGTGCGCGGTTGTGCAGCACAATGTATGCCGGAACTCCCAATCGCTTGGCCTCGGCCGTGCGCCACTCGCGGAGCTGCGCGGCGAGAGCCTCGGATGCGGGCGTCGGTTGCGGCGGAAGTGCCGCCACGGCAGCCGGTTTTAGCGCAGTGGGCTTGGGGGATTTCGACCTTCGCGGCGGTGCGGCGCTGCTCCCGAACTCCTCGACAACCCCGTCGGCGATCAGCAACTCGAGCGGCGTCGTTGGACTCACGTTGCCTCCCGAATCGGTCAGTATCACTTTGCGAAAATGCAAAACCTCACCGTTCTTCTCAAATGTGGCCTCCTCGATCTCGATGAGTCCGGCACAGACCATCGCATCAAGTACGGCGTCAAACTCGTCACGGCTAAACTCAAGTTTCCGCTGCAGCGTTCCCGCAGCAATGTACGTCGCCTGTCGCAGTTCGTCCACCATCGTCTGGACAATGATTCGCTCGGCGGGCGTGGCGTGCCGGAAACAGCGCAGCACCGCACCTGCAGGGTCGCAGACATCGCAGATTCCGCATGAGTGGCCGGCGTCTTTCACATCTCCGAAATGCCGCACCAGTTGCGACATCCGGCAAGTGCCTGAATCGGCGAACCGGACGACATTCTCGAACTGTTCGGCGCGGTACTGGGCTTGCACCTTGTAACTTTTCTGCCATCCGGTAGCGCCTTTGGTTACCGCTCCGCCGAAATCGACGCGCGCGCCGCCGTGAATCTCCAGCTTCTCCAGTGCTTTGTCGAATTCCTCTTCGGCGAGTTCCGAGAGAGCGCGTTGCTCTTCGACCGGAAGCGGCTCCGTGCGCAGTGCCGCGAAAACTTTGTTCAACTGCTCAACCGGCGGATAATCGCGATTGAGGAAGAAGTCGTGCGTGCGCTGGTCGGCATAGGAGTGCATCAGGTAAGTGCGACTCAAAGCACCATCGCGGCCGGCGCGGCCGATTTCCTGGTAATAGCCCTCAAGAGTGGCGGGCAGACCGGCGTGAATCACGGTTCGGATATCGGCCTTGTCGATTCCCATGCCAAAGGCAATCGTGGCGACGACGGCTTGGAGTTCTCCGGCCTGGAATGCACGCTGCACGCGGTCGCGCGTTTCGGCGTCGAGACCCGCATGGTAGGCAGCGGCTGGAATAGTGGAGGACAATTCGGCGGCCAGACTCTCAGATTGTTTTCTCGAAGTGGCATAGACTATGGCTGGCCGCCGCGCGGGATCGGCCAACAATCGGCAGATAATGCCCGCGCGCGCCGGGACAGAGACTTCAACCACTTCGATCGCTAGATTGCTGCGGCGGAATCCGTGGATAAACTTGAGCGGGTCAATCATGCCCAGTTGCGTGAGTATGTCGGCTTGCACGCGAGGTGTCGCGGTTGCCGTGAGCGCGATGACCGGCGGGGGATTTTCCAAGCCGCGTAGCTGTGGAAGATATTGCCCCAGCATCCGATAATCGGGCCGGAAGTCATGGCCCCATTGCGAGATGCAGTGCGCCTCATCGATGGCGATCAACGCGAGTCTTTGTTTGGCAATCATTTCGGGAAATCCGGGAACGCGCAAACGCTCCGGTGCGATGAACAGGAACTGCAACTCGCCCCGCAGATAGTCGGCGCATACCTGGCGGGCCGCGCCGCGATCGAGGCCAGAGTGGATGCGCCCCACGCGCAAACCAACTGCGGTGAGCTTCGCCGCCTGATCCTCCATGAGCGAGATCAAAGGCGAAATCACCAGCGCGGTTCCCCCACGCGCGATGGCAGGCAACTGATAGCACAGCGACTTGCCCGCCCCGGTCGGCATTACCAGTAGCAGGTCGCGACCAGCGCCGGCAGCGCGACAGACCTCTTCCTGATTGGCGCGGAAGCCGGCAAAGCCGAATACGGACTTGAGGAGCCCGCACAGTAAGTCCGCGTTGGAGAGATCGGTCAAGAGTTGGCGGCCCGGCCGCGGAAGCTTTTTCCTTTACTCTCTATTTTCGCAGAGCGCACACTGCCGGCATTTCACAGGATGCGAATTGTTCCTTAGAGTAGAAGAGTAGAGCAAATCAGCAGCGCGAATTCGCGCTTCATCGTCTCCGCGCCCAGTGCGCGAGGAGGGTTTTTGGCCGGTAGCCACACATCACGAACCGAGACCACGGGCATATCGCATGCATGGCGTGCGTTGCGGCACCGTAACTTCCGCCTGTTTTTCGCCGGGCAGACCATTTCGCTCATCGGTACGTGGATGACGCGCATCGCCACAGCGTGGCTGGTGTACAAGCTCACGCATTCGGCGCTCTTGCTGGGTACCGTGAGCTTTGCGGGGCAGATTCCTACGTTTCTCGTTGCGCCCTTCGCAGGCGTGTGGATCGACCGATGGGATCGCCGGCAAGTGCTGGTGTGGACGCAAACACTGTCTCTGGTGCAGTCGTTCGCTCTGGCCGGGCTCACGTTTTCTGGATTGATCGGCATCCGATGGATTCTTTTCTTGAGCATTCTGCAGGGCATCATCAATGCCTTCGACATGCCGGGACGACAATCGTTCATGGTGGAGATGGTGGAGGATCGCGCCGACCTGGGCAACGCCATTGCCATCAACTCGTCCATGGTGAACGTGGCCCGGCTGATCGGACCGTCCCTGGCCGGAATGCTGATCGCAGTCACAAGCGAAGCATGGTGCTTCCTCATCGACGGCATCAGCTACATCGCGGTGATTGCGTCGCTGCTGATGATGCAAGTGCATGTTCCCACGGTGCTGAGGAAGGCGACATCGACCTTCCACGAGATGAAGGAAGGCTGGAGCTACGTTTCCGGATTTCTGCCCATCCGGACGATCCTTTTGTTATTTGCTGTGGTCAGCCTGATGGGCATGCCCTTTGTGGTGCTGATGCCGGTGTTTGCGGCCACGGTGCTGCACGGCGGGCCGCATACGCTGGGGTTTCTTATGGGTGCGATGGGCGTGGGAGCGCTTATCTCCGCGCTCTCGCTGGCCGCGCGCAGAAATGTGCGCGGACTGATTCGCATGATTCCAGTGGCGGCGGCGGTCTTCGGGGTAGGGCTGATCGGATTCGGGTTGTCGAGCACCTTCTGGCTCTCGATGGCGATGGTGCTGGTGGCCGGCGCGGGCATGATGCAGGGGATGGCGGCGAGCAATACCATCATCCAAACCCTGACCAGTGAAGACAAGCGCGGTCGCGTGATGAGCTACTACACCATGGCGTTTATGGGCATGGCGCCGTTCGGCAGCCTGCTGGCTGGAACGCTGGCGCATGCGATCCCGCCGACGCCGTTGTGGATTGTGTCGGGGCCCGTGTTGGCCGGCGCGCAGTGGACCGTCATTATTAATGGGCTGGCCATTGGGCTGGGTGCGCTATGGTTCTTCTCGCGACTGCCGGCATTGCGCGTAGTGGTACGGCCGATTTACCAGGAGATGGGCATCATTCCCGCGGCGCAGGAGATGGCGGCGGAACAGATCCAGTCGTGAAGATCAGCTTCTAGCTGCTAGCTTCTAGCCGCCCCAGCCTAAGCGCAAACGACGCGTTTAGGTCGAGGCAGCCGGCTTCGTGCTTACTGTGCGACTCCGCAGAGATGCACGTGAACGCCGAGTTCTGCGAGCATCGCAGCTTTGGTGGCCAAGGCTTTGTTCGCAGCTTGTGCGGACGGCGCGTAGGCCACATTCACGTGGTTGGCGCGATGACGGGCCATCATCTGGTTTTGGCTAACGCCGTGCAGGATGGTGTGCACGATCGGCCACTGCACAGTGGTCTCGCGCCAGCGGCGTTCGGTTTCGGCCGCGGGCAGGCTGACGACCGTGCCCCGGCCTATGTCGCAATGCAGCGCGCCGCCTTCGACGAATACGCGGCTCCAAACGATTTCACCGGGTTTGCCGACACCTTTGAGCGAGCCACCACCGAGTGGGAAGTACATGGCCGGCTGGCGCTCGCTGGTTGCCCCCGCATAGCCGCCGGCAAAATGATTCGCCGGCGCGGCGCCGGAGATTTGCAGCAGCCACACAAAATCATCGATGCCGTCGCCCTTGTAGTGCTCGCCCCAGCGCACATCATGCAGCGTGGTTGAGGGATCGAGGCCGAGCGCTTTCCAGCAGCGGTTCGTAATGATTTCGTCGACTCCGGCGCACTCGTCCACTTCGTTGAAGTGCGGCAGCGGACCGCCAGCGTACAGCTCGTCTTTGCTTCCTTCAGCGTAAACCGGCGGACGCTCGGTGTTGTTGAGCATGCCTTCGGCCAGGTCTGAGGCAGGCGCCATATCTTTCAGTCCCTGCTGATACTGAATGCCCACAGCGTCGCAGCCGAATTCGTGCGCAATGCGGACCGCGGCTATGTACATTTTGCACTGGCCGAGAACCTGATCGAGCGTAAGTTCGGTGGCCGCATCTTTGCCGAGATCGAACTTGACGCCTTTGGCCACTAGCCACTGGTAAACGGCCTGCGCCTCGGCGTCGCTCACCGTGCGCATTTTTGCCACCAACGCTGACTGGCTCAACCGCTCCTTGAAGATTCCCGCAGGATTGATCAGCTCGTCGTCGATGATGGCGTTGTACATACCCATGCAGCCCTCGTCGAAGATGCCCATGATGGCCTTGCGATGTCGCAATTGCGCGGCCAACTCGGCACCAAGCTTCGCGCTTTCGGCAGGTAGTTTGCTCGTGTCGAGCGCATGCACGTGCTTCAGATCGTGAGTGATTTTGCCGGTTTTGAGCCACTCGTCGAGCGAATCTCGAAAGTAAGCGTCAGTAAAATCCTTGCTCCAGATGGATGAAAAGGGCTTGCCTGCCTTGATGAGCGACCCATTCAGATTGAGAAGTCCCACCAGCCCCGGCCACTGGCCCGACCAGTTGGCCGCAGTCAGAATTGGCCCCTTATGGCTGCGCAGCCCCGGCAGGACATGATGGCTGTACTGCCAGGCAGCGGTAGCAAACACCAGCTTAGCCTCGGGATGAATCTTCATGAAGACGTCCATGCCCTGCCGCTGCGAAGAAATGAAGCCGTGCTTGACCTTGTCGTCGTACGCGTGAGCGCGGATGAGCTTGTAGCCTTTTTGCGCGAAGGCCGCGGTGAGCTTTTCTTCCATATCGCGCTGCGCGGGCCAGCACACTTGATTGGCCGACTGGCGCAGATCCCCGCTGGTGACCAAAAGCACTTCATTTGCGGCTGGTTTCGTCATTTCCTGACTGTTTTGCCCCATTTTTTGCCTTCTCCGTAAACGATTTCGGAAACCAAGAAAAACTATACACCCGAGGGCTCTCGACGGGCTTGTGAGCCAGTGCCTTTAGCATGGAATTGGTTCCGCAAAGCGGGACCGGGAATTGAGAATCGGTACTATGGCTGGCAAGAAAAAGGGGTTGGAGATTGGGTCGCGCGGGTCGGGTCGCGGCGACGCAAAGGCCGGCGCGAGTCGACATGCGCAAGCCCACCCGCGCGATGCGTCAGGAAGGATCAGGGTCTCAGGCCGTTGGCTGCTTGGCGCCGTCGCTCTCGTCGTCGGCGCGGCTGTTTTTTGCGCGTGGTGTGCGTTCTGCTTGCTCTTCTGGCAAGGCAGCTGGCAACTGCTTTACCATCCGGAGTCTGTGGTTAAGCGCACACCGTCGACTGCGGGCATCCCTTTCGATGCCGTGGGGTTTGCCGCGACCGACGCGGGCACGCCGCGGCTTACGGGCTGGTGGATCCCAGCCGCTCCGGACGCAAAATTCGCGCGGCTCACGGTTCTCTACCTGCATGGGCAGGACGGCAATTTGGGAGACACCGAGGACGCGTTTGCCCAACTGCACGGGGCGGGCGTGAACGTGCTGGCATTCGACTACCGCGGCTATGGGCAGAGCCAGTTTGTGCGGCTCAGCGAGGCGCACTGGCGCCAGGATGCCGAGTGGGCACTCGAATATTTGATTGGTACCCGGCACATCGCTCCTGGCGCCATCGTGCTCGACGGCACGGCTCTGGGCGCAAACCTGGCGCTCGAAGTGGCCGCCGCGCATCCGGAGCTGGCGGGAGTGATTGTGGAGTCGCCGATCGCGGATCCGACAAGCGCAATCTTCAATGATGCGCGGGCGCGAATGGTCCCCGCGCATTTTCTGGTACGCGATCGCTACGATCTCGATGCGGCCGCGGAAAACGTGCGTGTGCCGGTGCTGTGGTTGGCGTCGGATGGGCAGGCGAAGGCCGGCGTTTTGCCGCATGAACCGGAGGCGTTTGAAAAGATCGTACACCGTAAGATGCTGGTGTCTGTGAATCCCGCAAAGAATATTGATATGCAGATGATTGATGCGCTGGGGCGGTGGCTGGACGAGCTGCCCGTTCGCTGAGGCACTCATTGACCACCTCGCAATGTGGCCATTCGCAATGAGCAGGTCGCGCGGTTAAGCCGGTTCCAGGGTCGATGTACCCGGGCCTTTTGCTTTCCCACCCTTTTCGCAAAAGCGCGAAAAGGATGGGGCACGGATGCGATGGTTATAGCTATTGTGAGGCTGCTCTAGGAATCTATGGCGCACTTCGCGCTCTGCACGCAAGCTTTGTAGATTTCAGGCACCTCGCTTAAGTCGGCCAGATCCTCAACGCGAATCCATGCAGCGGCCTTGTGTTCGTTGCTGAGCGCGATAGCGGCGTTCGTGTTGGCGGGGCTCTTCAGATGGCAACCGTAGGCCGAAATCAAAACATTAGTGGCGCTAGGGGTGTGCGGCGGCAAAATCGTGAGCACGCCGTTGTGGATGCACGGATCGACATCCACCACGAGCCCTGTCTCTTCGCGAATCTCCCGGGAAAGGCATTCTTCCGGCGTCTCACCGGCTTCGGGCCGCCCGCCCGGCAGTTCCCATTCATTTCTATCGTTGCGCAGAAAAAGTACTTCTGCTGATCCGTTGATCTTCCGGAACAAGACTCCCTTGACAGATGTAGGCAATAAAATCTGGTTGCCGATAAGCATCTCCTCCAGATGTGAGGCGAGTTGTTACCGCGCCATGTCGCGATGCAGCGACTTCACCTGGTAGCCGGCTTTTTCGAGCCGCTTGCGCATCTCCTCGGCCATCATGACGCTGCGATGCTGGCCACCGGTGCAACCGAAGGCCACGGTCAGATAGCTCTTTCCCTCGTTCACGTAGTGAGGCAGAAGGTACAGCATCAGGTTTGTCACGCGATCCAGAAACTCCTTGGTCTGCGGGAAACCACGCACGTATGCGGCGACCTTGGGATCGAGGCCTGTCTTCTTGCGGAACTCCGGCACGAAGTGAGGGTTGGGCAGGAAGCGCACATCGAAGACCATGTCCGCGTCAAGGGGCACGCCGTTCTTGAAGCCGAAGCTAAGGCAGGAGATGAGGAGGCGCTTGGATTTCTCCTCGTATCCGAAGCGCGCCAGGATGTCAGCGCGCAGCTCGTGCACGTTGAAGTTCGAGGTGTCGATAAGCGTGTCAGCAACGTTGCGGATGGGATCGAGCAACTGGCGCTCTTCAACAATGGAGCGCCACACCGTTTCGCTGCGACCGAGTGGGTGCGGGCGGCGCGTCTCAGAGAAGCGACGCACGAGAACCGCGTCCTGCGCGTCGAGAAAAACCACGCGCGTCTGCAGCAGCTTCTTGATGCCTTTGAGGATTTCGGGCAGACGGTCGAGCGTAGAGCCCTCGCGCACATCCACTACGATGGCTGCGCGCTCCACATCGCGCGAGGCGCTGACGAGGCCGGCAAAATGAGGCAGAAGCTCGAGAGGAAGATTGTCGACGCAGTGGAACCCCAGGTCCTCGAAGGCCTTGAGCGCTGAAGCTTTCCCCGCACCGGAGATTCCGGTAACGATCACCAGTTCCTTGACCGGCTTACGACCGCGCAGTTCGACGGCTTGCTTCCGCGGGCGAGCTGCATTTCGGAATTTCCCCTGATTGCGCGCGGGTTGCCGGGGCGTCATCAGATCATGCTACACCGGGAAAGCAGCAACCGGTACCTGATGCAAGTGGATTCAGGCCCGGGAGGCAGCGGCTCGCGAACCGGTTTGTGCCAGTTCGAACGCCCGCTCCGTGTCAAGCGCGGGCGACATTAGCGGCCCCTGACCCAACGTGCAGCCCATGTGGATGAGCGATGCCACCTGCTCGCGAGTCTCGATTCCCTGGGCAACGACGGGCAGGTTCAAGGTGTTAGCGAGGCGGACGAGCGACTCCAGCACCGCCTGCTGACGGCCACCAGAAACCGCTGTAGCAGTGAGCCTGGACGTCAGCTTCACCATGGAAATAGGAAGTTGCAGCAGATGATTCAACGGCGCAAGGCTGCTGCCGAAGTCGTCCAGGGCCACGCGCACCTGGCAGTCGGCAAGGCGCTGCAGCAGGGCAACCGCGGCATCGGGAGTCTCGTTGAGAGCGGTCTCAGGAACCTCGAACACGAGGCGCGACGGATCGGCGCCGCTGGCCGTGAGCGCTTTCATTACCTGAGCGACCAAATCGGCATTGAATAGCTGCCGGCGCGTCAGGTTGACAGACAGAAAAAGACCCTGCTTCGGGAGTTGATCGCTCCACGAACGCAATTGCGCGCACACGGTCTCGAGCGTCTCCCGGCCCAGCGAAATTGAAAGGCCGGTGTCCTCCGCTACCGCGAGCAGCCCGTCGAAATCCTCAATGGTTCCATCGGCGCGGCTCAGGCTAAGCAGAGATTCGAATCCTTCCAGCTTGCCGTTCGTGAGCCGGTAGACGGGCTGATAGAGGAAGGCGAACTGCCGCTTGTCGAGGGCCGTCCGCAACTCGCGCTCACGCTCCTGCTGGCTCGTGACGTAGACCTCAAGGTGCTTATCGAAGATTTCGTAACGCCCGCGGCCCGCCTGTTTGGCGCGATACATGGCAAAGTCCGCGTCGCGCAGCAGCAGATCGGATGAAGTATGCTCGGGACCCGCCATGGCCGCGCCTATGCTGACGCCGGCGTGAACGGTGTGGCCGAAGATGTCGAAGGGCCGCTCCATTTCATGCAGGATGCGCCCGGCGACCACCTCCAGATCGTAGGCAGTAACAATGTTTTCAACGAGGACGGCAAATTCGTCGCCGCCGAGACGCGCGGCCGAGTCCTGGGGGCGCAGCGATGAACGCAGACGCCCGGCAATCGCCATCAACAAAACATCGCCGGCAGCGTGACCCAGGCCGTCGTTGACGGACTTGAAGTTGTCGAGATCCATATAGAGCACGCCACAGCCATTGTCGGGATGGCGCAAACGGCGCGTCAGCGTGAGGTTCAGGCGGTCAAGAAACAGGGCCCGGTTGGGCAACCCGGTGAGCACGTCGTGCATGGCGTCGTGCTGCAATTTGGCCTCAGTCTGCTTCACATCGCCGATGTCGCGAAACGTGAAGACATAGCCCACCCTGGCGCCGTCCACCAGCAACGGCGCAATTTGCATACTCACATCCACCAGTTCGCCGGCCTTGTTGGTGCGCACGGTTTCCGCGGTGGCGCTTTCCCGATCGTCGACCACGCGCAGCAACGTGGCATTTTCGTTCAGCCGCGTTTCCGGCACAATCAACTCGCGCAGGCTGCCGCCGCCAGCCTCTTCAGCGGTGTAGCCAAACATGCGGGTGAACGCCGGATTGGTGTAGAGAACGTGATTCTGATGTTCGATGGCGACGGCTTCAGGAAGACTGGAGAGCACATCTTCCATCAGCCGCGATTTGGGAGCTCGCTCCTTTTCGCTGGGATGCGCCACGATGACGGCTTCGCGCAGTTGCGCGTTGGAGACGCTATATGTGCCTTCCACAGGCACAAGGCGGCCGTTAGGGGCCGGGAGGGTTGCGTGGAAGGGGCTGCCGTGCCGCGTGCCGGTCAGGAGGGTTTGAGGCTCGGCTGTGCCGGGAAAGAGTCCCCACAGAACGTCTTCGACGGGACGGGCGACCCACGCGCCCTCAACCAGGCCCAGCATCTGCCGCGCTTCTGTGTTCGCAAAGACAATCTTGCCGGCGCGTTCAAGAAAAACCAGGACTGGCAGAGCGTCGAGAACTTCATGTTGAACATCGGGATTTGTATTTCCGTACAGGTTCACGTCTATGGCCTCCCGAGGAACCTCCGGCGTGGGCGCCGTCGTGGGTTTCCGTACCTTCCCGGGTCCGGCCTTTGGAACAGCGGTTGCCATTGAATCAATCGTATGCGCCAGGAATCAAGGCAGCCATCCCCAAAAGCGGTCAACCAATGCAACCAAAGTCCGGCCTCGACCAGGGGCCGGACAAACCTTTGCAACGCGAACACTTGGCATCTGGCCAGCGGGCTTCGGCCCGTACCATTCGAGTCCGCGACGCGAGCGAGAAATTCGCGTGTGCGGCCTCTCAACGAGCCGGGCAGCGGCAATTCTCTCGCGCTTTCAGGGGATCTCAACCAGTTCCATTTGACCGTCGCGGCGGCGATGCAGAACAAAAGTGTCTCCGATCGCGGTGCGAAAAATCAGCAGGTCGCGGTCGCGAAACTCAGCGTCCTTCACAGCCTCTTCAATAGTCATCGGTCGCAGCGCAATTGCCTCGCCGTTTTTTAAGATGTGCGGCTCGACCACCGTGGCCCGCGCCGGGAACGAGTGCACCGCTATAGATGCCCGCGCTTTGCCTCGGGCCGGTCTGTCCTCTCCGGCATCTTCCGCGGGTTCCACGCGCGCTTTAGGCCGCGCCACGGGAGGGGCTGTCATCACTTTTTCCCCTTTGGGCAGGCGCTTGCTCACGATGCGCCGGTCGCGGTGCCGATGGGCCTGATGCTCGGCGTGTGCGAGGGCCTCACGCAGCGCCGCTTCGGGCGAATCACCCTTGCCCGTGGCGGCAATCTTCTGTGAGCGGGACTGAATAGTCAATTCGACGATCTGAACATGTCTTTGCGCGCTGAAGGTGATGCTGGCTCTTGCGGTGCGGCCCATAATGCGGCCAATATGTTCCATCCCCTCTTCGGCTTGCTCGCGCAGAGTTTTGGAGATCTTGCCTTTCCTTGCGGTCAACGCTACTTGCATGATTGCCTCCGCTTGATCGTCGTCACGGTCGCGCCGAAGGGCGGCGCGGTGGTGGACAGTATATGACGAAATAGCTTCGAGCTTCTAGCCGCCAGCTTCTAGCTTGGTCTTTTTAATGAATTGCTGCGAGTTTCTTGCGAACGAATTCAGAGTTGGGAAACTTTCTTACGCTGTTTCGGGACTGAAGCTTCGAAATTCGACCTTTCAGCGCCTGGCTCGCGACCCGGGAAATCTTCTTTCGCGCACTAAAGCGGCCTAAGCACGGAACAAGCTAGAGGCTAAAAGCTGGGAGCTGTCTTTCAGATCTCCCAGCGCAGCAGCACCGTGCCCACGGTAAAGCCTGCGCCCACGGCGGCCAGCAACACCAGGTCGCCTTTTTTCAGCTTGCCTTCTTCGACGGCCGTCTCCATGGCGAGCGGGATGGTTCCGGAGGAGGTGTTGCCGTACTTTTCAATATTGACGATCACGCGATCGGGGCTCATGCCCAGCCGATCGGCCGTGGCTGTGATGATGCGCTTGTTGGCCTGGTGGGGAATGAAGCAGCCCAGATCCGCACCGGTCACGCCGTTGCGCTCCAGTAACGCTCCCGTGAGCTCGGCCATTTTGCGCACCGCGAACTTGTAAACCGCGGGGCCGTCCTGGTGAATGAAGTGCATCTTCTTGTCGACCGTTTCGTGGGTCGATGGGTTCAGGCTGCCTCCGCCCGGCATGTAGAGGCTCACGCCGCCGGCTCCGTCGATCTCGTTGAGGGAGTCGATGAAGCCGATTTCGCCCTCCGCGGCCGGCTCAACGAGCACCGCGCCGCCGCCATCGCCAAAAAGCACACAAGTAGTGCGGTCAGTGTAGTCGGTCATGCGTGTGTTGGCGTCGGCGCCGCATACCAGTACCTTGCTGTGCATGCCGCTCTCCACCATGGTCACGCCGGCCTGCAGCGCGTAGGTAAATCCCGAGCAGCCAGCGGAGACGTCGAATCCCCACACGCGGTGCGCGCCGATCTTGTGCTGCACCAGCGCGGCCGTGTTGGGATACATCATGTCCGGCGTCACCGTGCCCACGATGATGACTTCGAGCTCGTCCGGCCCGATGCCGCGCGCAGCCAAACACTTCCCGGCGGCTTCCGCGCAGATGTCGCTTACTCCCAGGCCAGCGGCCAGCTTGTGACGCGTCTTGATGCCCGTGCGCTCCATGATCCACTGGTCGCTGGTTTCCACCAACTTTTCCAGATCTTGATTGGTGATCAGATCGGGAGGAACGTAGGTTCCGAGCGCCGAAATCTTGGCGCGGCGGCCCATCACGGGGCGAACGGTAAGGCTCAATGCATTTCTCCTTGCAACAATCCGGGCGCGGGCCTGGGAAAACGTTGCAGGCGGCACACACACGCCCGCAGCTCAAAGTTTTGCTCATTCACTTCCTGAGCTTTTGACTCGCAACAAAAAAGTACCGGGTGACCTACTGCACACGCATTAGCCCGTTACCGTTGCTTCCTTCCGGACCTGGCGGGGTTGGCGGGATTACGTCGCGTAGGACCCGGCACTGATAGATTTTATCACTCGTACGCCTGGAGGTTCAGCAGTCGCGCGGTCGCAGAACCCGCGCGCATCGCACAACACCCGGCGAAGATTTTGTTCGCTGCGAATTTCGCCCTTCTTATCCACATTGATACCTCTTATCGACGTTGACCCTGCCTTTCCACATCCGTAAAGTCTCTAATGAAGCGGTGAATTTGCGCGTTCGCACGGTTTTTCGCGAGGTCGCGGGCGGGTGCAAATCCAACCTTCAAGCAAAGGCTCGTCGGTCCGGAGTAAACATGCTGAAACTAAAGAAGATTCACATCCTCGGCTTCAAAAGCTTTTGTGACCGCACGGAAGTGACCGTTTCGGGCACGGGGATTGCCGTGGTGGTGGGTCCGAATGGGTGCGGAAAATCGAACATTCTGGACGGGGTGACCTGGGTGCTGGGCGAGCAGAGCGCGAAGACGCTGCGCGGCTCGCACATGCAGGACCTGATCTTTGCCGGGACGCGCGACCGCAAGCCGCTGGGCATGGCGGAAGTGACGCTGACCATGATCGATCCCGAGGCCTACGAGGGGCCTGTGCCGGTTGAGCCGGAAGTGGTCGTCGACCACGACGGTCCGGCGGATTGGGATGAAGAGGAGATTCGCCGCGGACGCGCGGCCGAGGCCGAAGAGATCATTGCCAACGAGCAACCTGGACAGGTAACCGAAGAAGAAGCTGCGGAAGTTTCCGCGGCGGCAGGGAGCGAGAGCGCGGGCGAAAGCGACGCGGCGAGTCAAGGGCCGCATGGCGTGGTGCTGAAGATCCGCCGCCGCAAGTTCCAGAGCAAACCGCAAAAGGGCGAAGTGGTCATTACGCGGCGGCTGTTCCGCACCGGCGAAAGCGAATACCTGTTGAACGGCAAGCTCTGCCGGCTGCGCGACATTCAGGACATCTTCATGGGTACGGGCCTGGGGCCGGAGAGCTACGCCATCATCGGGCAGGAACGCATCGGACAACTGCTTAGCTCGAAGCCGTATGAGCGCAGAGCGATCGTCGAAGAGGCCGCCGGCATAACGCGCTTCAAAACCAGGAAGCGGCTTGCGGAGTTGCGTCTGGAAAGCTCGAAACAGAATCTGGCGCGCGTGGACGACATTTTTGAAGAGGTCACGCGGCAGATGAACAGCCTGAAGCGCCAGGCGGCCAAGGCTGAACGCTATGCCGCGGTGCGCGAAGAGCTGCGTGGAAAACTGCGCGTGGTGCTGGCCAGCCGCATGGCGGCGATGGACGCCGACCAGGCGCGCCTGGAAGCGGAGATTGCCGCGCTCACGGAGCGAGTGAACCGCTCGGTCGAGGAGATTACTGGACGGGAAGCGAGCCAGCACGCGCTGACTGAGCGCGGCTATGAGCTGGACCGCGAGGTCCTCGAGGCGCAGACGCGCGCCAGCACTGCGGCCGTGGAACTGGAGCGAGCAGCGGCGCGGGAGCGCAGCAATACGGAACGCGTGAGCGAACTCGAGGCGCGCATTGCGGCGTCGGGCTCGGAGCTGGAGCAGACGCGAACGCAGTTGGCAGGACTGGAAGAGGAGCGCGCGCAACACAAAAACTTTTTAGAAACCGCCGCGGGCGAGGCGCACGAATTCCACATCAAGGTTGAAGCGCGCCAGCAGGAGGCTCGCAGCGCGGCCGAGGAAGTTTTTACCGCCGAGCGGGAGCTCGAAGCCGAACGCCGCCACGCCATGCACCTGCTCACGCTTTCAGCGAACGCGCGCAACTACGTTGCGCAGGGCGAAGAAAGCCTGGCCGCACTGGAACGCGAAGCGGAGCGACTCGAAGCGGAAATGGGCCAGGCGCGCATTGAGCAGGAAAACCTGGGCGCGCAGACTGGCGAGTCGCGGCTGCGTTTTGCATCGGCAGATGGGACGGTGAAGCGGCTGGAGCAGGAGATTGCCGCGCTGCGCGAGACGCTGCAGGCCAAGCGCGGCGAAGAAACCGCGCGCCGCGCACAAGCCAACCAGCTGCGCGGTGAACAGGCGGCCGTGTTAGGCCGGCGCGACTCGCTGCAGTCCTTGATTCGCAATCACGGCTACGCCACCGATTCGGTGCGGCGGCTACTGAAGCCCGGAGCGCTGGGGCCATCGATTGCTCCAGTGGGCACGCTGGCGGACTTCGTTGAAGTGAGCGGTGAGTACGAAGGCGTGGTGGACGAATTCCTGCGCGAAGAGCTGAATTATGTGGTCGTAGAAAGTTGGGGCGCGGCGGAAGAAGGCGTGCGCATTCTGAAGACCAGTGACGGCCGAGCGACATTTCTGATTCACTCCGATGCCCAGGGCGTGCTCTTCGAGACCAGCGATGATCCGGTTGGGGAGCCCGGCATAACGCCGCTGCGCGATGCCGTAAAAGTGCTGAACGGCTTTGGGCGCTCGCTGGAAGCAGTGCTGCCCAAGCTGCGGCACGGCTATCTAACAGAGAATTCAATGGACGCGCAGCGGCTGGCGCTGCGCTACATGCACGCGTATTTCCTCACGCCGGACGGCGAGTGCTTTCATCGCTCCACGGTAACAGGCGGCAAGCCGGCCAGTGAGGGCCCGTTGGCCCTCAAGCGCGAGTTGCGCGAAACCGAAAGCCGGCTGACAAAGCTGGAAACTGATCTGGAGCAGGCCGAGAGGGAAGCGGAGACGCTCAGCCGCGCCATCGAGGCTCTGACGGCGCAACAGGAGACGAGCGGCGAGGAGCGGAGGCTGGGCGAAAGCGAGGCAGCCACTCTGGGCGCGGCGCTGAAGCAGATGGAAGCCGAGGCCCAGCGCATCGAGCGGCGCTTGCAGGAGTGGCAGGCGCAGGCGGCGCGCAATAAGGACGCACGCGACACCAAACGTCAGGCCATCACGGAAAAGCGCGAAGAGGCAACGCGCCTTGAGGTAGAGCATCAACAGGCGGACAGCGGATTAAACGCGCGGCAGGCACAACTGGAAGCTCTGCGGCAGAAGCGCGAGGTCCTGCAACAGGAAGCGGCGCAGATGACGGCGGAACTGGCCGGCCTGGAAGAGCGGCGGCGCGGCGCAGAGGCTGCATTCCAGCGCATCGACCGGCTGTTTGGCGACCTGCACCGGCGCGTCGAGGCGATCGAGCAACAACGTACCGCAGCCGAGGCGGAGCGCGAGCAACGCACCAAAGAAAACACCGAACTGGTTGAGCAACAAAAGCAGTTGGCCGAGACGCGCGCGGCAGCGATGGCTGCGGCGCAATCGCTCAGCGAACAGGCGCAGGCTCTGCGCCTGCAGCTGGCCGAAATGGAAACGCAACTCAAAGCCGGGCGCGCCGCGCTGGATCAGTTGCGCGAGGATCGCGCCGGGCTTTCCAGCGCGCTGGCCAAGCTGCGCTCCGATTTGGAATATCTCGAGGCAAGTTGCCTGGCCGAGGTGAACGTGGAGGCGCAGGTGCTGCGCGCCGACACCGAGATCGTGCGCTTGGCCGGCGAGGAGCTGGCCGCCGACGAGGAAACCTGCCGCGGCTTGAAGCAGCGGCTCGAACAGATGGGCCCAGTGAACATGATGGCGCTCGATGAATACAAAGAGACAGCCGAGCGGCACGCATTCCTCGAGACGCAGCGCAACGACCTGATCGAGTCGATCGAAAACACCCAGGAAACCATCAAGGAGATCGATCAGATTTCGCGCACCAAATTCGACGAAGCGCTTACCCAGATTAACGCGAACTTCGGCAGAGTATTTGCGCGGCTGTTCCAGGGCGGCCAGGCTTTCCTGCGCGTGACCGACGAGGAGAACCAGGCGGAAAGCGGACTGGATATCGTGGTGTCGCCGCCCGGCAAGAAGCTGCAGAACGTACTCCTGCTTTCGGGCGGCGAGAAGGCGCTGACTGCTCTGGCGCTGCTGGTGGGTATCTTTGAATTCCGGCCCAGCCCCTTCTGCGTGCTCGACGAAGTGGATGCAGCACTGGACGAAGTCAACGTAGGCCGCTTCGCCGACCTGCTCAGCTCGCTCAGCCATGACACGCAGTTCCTGATCGTGACCCACTCCAAGCGCATGATGCAGTCTGCCGATATGATTTACGGCGTGACCATGCAGGAGCCGGGCGTTTCGAAGATTGTGAGTGTGCGGCTGGGGCACCGCGAGCAGAAGCGGGCGACGGCGTAAAAGCAGCTTCTAGCTACCAGCTTTTAGCTCCTAGCTCCGGCGGCGGCAGTGCGAGCGGTTGTGGTTTCACAGCGCTGGTGCTTTTGCGGCAGTGGCTTCCCACCCTTGCGCGAATGCCACGCAAGGATGGGGCACCCAAAGTTGCAGGCGGAGACGACCGTGCCAGGCAAACTGGAAATGATTGTCGGGCCGATGCGAAGCAACAAGACCGCCGAGTTGCTGCGCAGGATCGAGACGCGCCGCGAATACGCCAAGCAATACGTGATGCTGCTGAAGCCGAGCGCCGACACCAAGGCCGCAGCCGGCCTCGTGGAAAGCCGCAATCGCAACGGCTGCGGCAAGATGGAAGCCGTCGAGTTTCCTGGCAACGATCCGTGGACCGTACTGCCGGTCATTGCATCCACCGAGCAGCGCATCGGCAAGCACATCGAGTGCATCGCCCTTGACGAGGGCCAGTTCGTCGAGGACTTGTTCCTGTTCACCAAGCGGTTGCTCGACTCCAGCTACGACGTAATGGTCTCCGGCCTCGAACTCGACTTTCGCGGCATGCCGTTCGGCGAAATGCTCGATCTCTCCTGGCTCGTGCGCACCTACGCGGGCAACGTGACCGAGTTGGTGGCCTATTGCAGTTGCGGAGCCAAGGCACTTTATCCGCAGCGGCTGGTCGACGGCAAGCCGGCCCACTACACAAGCCCCATCATCATGGCCGGCGATAACTACGAGCCGCGCTGCGAAGAGCATTTCGTGCTGCCGGGAAGGCCGCACTGAGAAGCAGCAAGTCAGCGAGCTACAGCGGTTTCGGAAATGGTGTATCCGTATTCGAGCCAGCCAAGTCGTCGCGACCCCAAGAATCGACGACCCTGAGTGTCGCTTTGACCGGACACAGTATTTCCGAAACCGCTCTAGCGAGTCCGCAAATCGGCCGTCTAGTCGCGCGGGTGGCAGATCAAGGTGATGACGCTCCCAATCACGATCCCTGCGGCCAGAAAGATGCCTGCGGCCTGCAGGGGTTTCCGCTTGATGGCGTGCCTCGCATCGTCAATCTTGTCTTCGGCGAATGCCCTTCCCTGCTTGGCTGCACGCAGAGCGGACCGAACGCCGTCGTCCACAGCCTCGGTAACAGCCGATTTAATCCGGGAAACCTCGCGAAGAACCTCTTCGACCGAAGCCGGTTTTTCAAACATTTCTGTCATCGCTTCACCTCCTCATTCAATAATAGCCAAAGTTTCCGGGCGCTTGAGAGCTCGATTTGCATTAGGATGAAGAAAAATTTCGGATTGGCCACCGAAACCCCGCAATGCTAAACTCTTCGAACTTCGATGATCCTGAAGCAGTACTACCTCGGATGTCTTGCCCACGCCTCCTATTTGCTCGGCGATGAGGAGAGCGGCACCGCCATCGTCGTCGATCCGCAGCGAGACATCCAGCAGTACCTGGCCGACGCCCAGCAGTTTGGTCTTCAGATCCGCCACGTCTTCCTGAGCCACTTCCACGCTGACTTCGTGGCCGGACATTTGGAGTTACGCGACTCCTGCGGCGCGACCATCCGCCTTGGCTCGCGCGCAAAGGCGGAATACGGATTCGTCGCCATGAAGGATGGAGATACGCTCGATTTCCCTGGCCTGCGCCTGCAAGTTCTCGAGACTCCAGGCCACACCATTGAATCCATCTCAATACTGGTCTTCGACCGCGGCAAAAATGAGGCAAGTCCATACGCAGTTCTCACCGGCGATACTTTGTTTATCGGAGATGTAGGACGCCCGGACCTGCGAGCATCGCTTGGCTGGACAGCAACCGATCTAGGCGCCCTCCTCTTCGATTCTCTCCACGACAAGTTGCTGACTCTTCCCGACGAAGTTCTCGTTTACCCGGCCCATGGGGCAGGTTCCCTCTGCGGCAAGAAGCTTTCCTCCGACACCGTCTCAACCCTCGGCGATCAAAGGCGATTGAACTACGCGCTGAAGCCAACCGATAAGGAAGAGTTCGTGCGTCTGGTAACAGCGGATCAACCGGACGCCCCGCCTTACTTCACCTACGACGCCATTCTCAACACCCGCGAACGCGCCACGCTCCAGGAAAATCTCGATCTAGTCCACAAACCGGTCGCGCTGCGTGAGGTCCTCGAAATGGGAGACCGGGGCGCACAGTTACTCGACGTGCGCGACCCTGAGCAGTACGCCAAGGGACATCTTGCAGGCAGCGTCAACATTGGGCTCGGAGGCCAATACGCCACTTGGGCGGGCACGGTACTGGACCGCGACAGGCCCATTGTGATCATCGCCGAGCCGGGACGCGAGCAGGAAGCCGCTCTGCGACTCGGCCGAATCGGCTTCGATCACGTGAGAGGTTACCTCGAAGGCGGCATGGAAGCGCTTGCCGAAAGACCCGACCTGGTCTGGCCGACGGAGCGCGTCAGCGTCCTGATTGCCGCAGAGGATCTGGCGGACGGCGAACTATCGCTGTTACTCGATGTTCGTACGCCGCACGAATGGACAGCCAGGCACATCGAAGGCAGCTTGAACATCCCGCTGAATCGTTTGCAGGAGCGGATCGACGAGGTGCCGCGCGACCGTCGCATCGCTATCCATTGCGCGGGCGGATACCGCTCATCGATCGCCGCAAGCATCCTTCAGCAGTTTGGGATTACGAATCAAATAGAAATCGCCGGCGGCCTCGCTGCATGGGAAGCCGCAGGACTGCCCGTCGTTTCGGCGCCCTAGATTTTGCTTTTCAAACTTGAAAATCTCGGAACTTGTAGTCTGGGGTGGCGGAGAAGCGCATCACAGTGCGATTTCAGACAAAAATTCGCCCCCGAAGGATCACGTCTCTTCGGAGGCGCTTGTAGAACGAACTTATAACACAAGATAAAGACGGGGACCAGTAGCCGGCACTGGAGGTCGGTAGCACGCGGCTACTGGTGATCCCTGCACTAAACGAGACTAGCCGCGGCTTCCCCTTTCCACTGCTGCCTCGTGTCGCCCGGCTCAAAGAAGGCTTTCGTACTCGCCTCCCGAACCATGTTGACAATCGAAGTGTCTCCGATGTTGGACTACGGGTCCGTGACGGCCGTCACACGACCTTATGTGCAGTCCAAAGTCTGCGAATAGGGTTGAATTGAGCGATTGAATCGGACCTCCGATGCGGTCTTGCCGGAGCACAAAACTTTCGGCTTCGGGAATGCTGCGAGGCCGATTGACAAAGCCTGCTTGCCGCACGAAAATCGGAGATTCAAACAACTCCAAGGAAGACCGCCATGGCAGCTTTGCTCACTACTAACCTGGGCTCGACACCGCTGCTTGGGCGGGGTAAGGTACGCGATCTCTATTCGATGGAGGGTGCGCTGCTGCTGGTGGCCACCGACCGGATTTCGGCCTTCGATCACGTACTGGGCACGGGAATCCCCGATAAAGGCAAGATCCTGACGCAGATTTCCCTCTTCTGGTTTGATCTGTTGAAGAATGTAGTGCCCAACCACCTGATCACGGCGGACGTCCAAGAGTTTCCTGCTTCCCTTGAGCCCTACCGCGAGCAGTTGCAAGGCCGTTCCATGCTGGTGAAACGGGCGGCCATGTTTCCTGTGGAGTGCGTGGCACGCGGGTACTTGGCCGGATCGGGCTGGAAGGAGTATCGCGCCGAGGGCACGGTCTGCGGCATTCGTCTTCCCGCCGGCCTCCTCGACGGCTCGAGGCTGCCGGAACCAATTTTTACGCCGGCAACCAAGAGCCAGGATGGCGCCCACGACGAGAACATCTCCTATGACAAATTCGAGGCCATCGTCGGCACGGCGGAGGCCGCGGAACTACGGCGACTGACGCTCGCGATTTACAGCCGGGCGGCGGCACACGCCCAGGCCTGCGGATTGATCCTGGCCGACACAAAATTTGAGTTTGGCAAAACGCCGGAAGGGGTTATTCTTGCCGATGAGGTTTTAACGCCGGACTCCTCGCGTTTCTGGGATAGCAACGCCTGGAAGCCCGGTGGGGCACAGCCATCGTTTGACAAGCAATTCGTACGCGATTACCTGGAAGAAATCCATTGGAATAAGCAGGCGCCGGCGCCGGGATTGCCCGACGAAGTGGTGGAACGCACGCGGGCCAAGTATCTTGAAGCCTTCATGCGTTTGACCGGCCGGAAAATCGCATCGTAGCCTCTAAGCGTTGCCTTGGATATTAGCGTTGCCCTGAGAGAACGCGGAGCTGCTTATGGAATGGGTAGATTGGATTATTCTCGCGGTACTGCTGGGTGCAGTATTGGGAGGAATGGCGCAGGGATTGTTCCGCACGGTTTGCTCGCTAGCGGGCCTGATCCTGGGAGTAGCGCTGGCATGTTGGAATTACGCGCGCGTGGCGGCGGCATTCAAACCGCTCGTACACGTTGATGCTGCTGCCGACGCCATTGGATTTCTGCTGATCGCGGTGGTAGTGATGTTTCTGGCCAACGTGATCGGCATCATGCTGAGTAAAATGTTCAAGGGCATGGGACTGGGCTGCATAGACGCTCTGGGCGGCGCGATTGTGGGGTTTATACAGGGGGCATTGCTGGTTACGGTCTGCATTCTGGTCACGGTGGCGTTTTTTCCGCAGACAGAGTGGCTCACCCAGGCCACGCTGCCGAAGGAGTTTTTCGGGGCTCTGCATGTGAGTACGGATTTAACTCCGGGGGAGCTAAAGGGACGCGTGCTGGACGGCTTGAAAACACTGAAACACGACACGCCGGGATGGATGCACGAAAAAAAAGGCGGATCGTGAGAAAATCGACTGCACAGCGGAATGAAGCCGGTTACACTACTTGAGCGATACAAGCACGAGGGAAGCGTGAGACGAGAACTGGACAGCCTGGTGACGCAAATGCACTCGAGCGGCGTCCGCTATGAGGAAGCCGTGCGCGAATTCAAGCGGCAGTATCTGCGCGAGGTGCTCGTCGCGCACCGGGGCAATCAGTGCAAGGCCGCCGAAGAGCTGGGCATGCACCGGAACACGCTGAGCCGCGCCATGGCCGACCTGGGGCTGGATCTGGCCGAAGTGCGCGCCGGCCTCAAGCGTCCACCGCGCAGCGAACGTCCTGTAATTAGCGCGTTTCGCCAGGGCTATCGCTAACAGCTCGGAATAGACCCTGGGGCAGAAGACGCAGCCCGACATGATGCTAACAACTTCGCAGAATCCCACAGCCCGCGTCGCGATAGAGCCGGACTTCGCCTGGGATGGGCAGGACGCCTATCTCTTCGACATTGACGGCACCCTGCTGCGCAGCCGCGACCGCGTGCACATGGACTCCTTCGCCTCGAGCGTCGAGCGCATCACCGGCTTTGAAATCACGCTGAGCGGCATCCTGCTGCACGGTAACACCGATACCGCCATCTTGCGCGAGGCCTGCCGTCAGGCAGAAATTCCCGCCCCACTGCTGGAAGAGCGCGTGGATGCCATCCTGGAGGCGATGCGCAACAGCGTTGCCGAGCGGCGTCACGAGCTGGACCTGGCGCTGATGCCTGGCGTGGAAGATGTACTGCGCCACCTGGCCCAGAAGGGCGCCTTGCTCGGCGTGGCCACGGGCAATCTGGAAGCCATTGGCTGGATCAAAATTGAGAAGGCCGGCTTGCGGGAGTGGTTCCGCTTCGGCGGCTTCAGCGATCACTTTCCCATCCGCGGCGAGCTCGTCGCTCATGCGGCATGGAAGGCGCGCGAGATGGCAGGCCATGACGCCAATGTATGCGTGGTCGGCGACACGCCGCGCGACATCGAGGCCGCACACTCCAATTTCCTCCCGGTGATTGCCGTAGCCACCGGCCGATGCACCTTTGACGAGCTCCTCGAGTGCAAGCCCGAAGCCTGTGTCTCTTCGTTGGCCGATCTACTGGCGACGCTCAAGAGCAGAGCATGAGGGGCAAGATCATGAAGCCTCGGCAATCGCAAGAACGAACCAGGAAATTTTTGGCAACGGTCTTGAAAGGGCACAACTTCAGTCGTGCCGGAATCATGGCACATAAACATTGCGGCTTTAGCCGCTGGGGGACGTTCCTGCAGGTTGAACTCCAACCCTCAGGGCCTAAGGGCCGAACGACTCGACAAGATGCGTTTACGGCACGGCTAAAGCCGTGCCCTTTCAAGGCACGTGGCCTGCATTTCCACTCTCACGCCATCGCCTTTACGCTGGTGCTTTTGGCCAGCGCGCTTCCGGCGCAAACCGCGGCGCCGGCCGCGCCTCCAGGCCAAAGCACGGCAGCGCCCGCAGGGCAAAGCGCGCCGCAGGGCGATGTCTCAGCGGCCGCACCTGTTGCGGCCCCAGACCAGGAAACTTCGTCACCGCGATCGGACAATCCGCAACCGCGCTCACGCGATCGGCGACTCGCCGCCAAACTCTATCTGGATGCAAGCAAGTTGTTCCTTGATCGCCAGTTTGAAGAGGCCATGAAAGACTTTGAGCAGGCCGCCGCGCTCGATCCCACGAATACGAACTATCGGCTGGCAATCGGTGTCGCGCGCAACCATGCGGTCACAGCACTGATTCAGGACGCCGCCAAGGATCGGCTGCTGAACAACGAGGCCGCTGCGCGCGTCGCGCTCGAGCGCGCCCGCGCGCTCGACCCGACCAACATCGAAGTTAATCAGCATCTCGACGAACTGGCCGACGACGCGCGCAGCCAACCGCATCCTCTTTACGAGCAAAGCGGCAGCGCACTGGCTGGACCCGTACAACTCGAAACGACTCCGGGCATGCACAGCTTTCACCTGCATGCCGATCGGAAACAAATCATCCTTCAGGTATTTCGCACTTATGGACTCACGGCCATGCTCGACACCAGCGTGCAACCGTTCCTCACCCGGTTCGATGTGGACGACGCGAGCTTTGAGCAGGCCGCCCGCGTGCTGAGCCTGGACACGGATACGTTCTTCGTGCCGCTGGACGCACATCGCGCCCTGGTAGCTGCCGACACCACGACCAACCGGAATCAGTTTCTGCGCCAGGACGAGGAAACGGTCTACCTGACCGGGTTGAGCGACGATGAATTGAACGACGTGCTGTCGGTGGCGAAGAATATCTTCCTCGTGCAGCAGGCAACGCTTTCGCTCGGCCAACGCGCCGTCACGCTGCGCGCTCCTCAGCGCACCCTGGAAGCCTTCAACGCCACGCTCGAGAGCCTACTCGAGGGGCGCAGCCAGGTACTGCTCGACGTGCGTCTCATCCAAGTGGCGCATACCAGCGACCGCAACATCGGCGCACAATTGCCGCAGAGTATCGCGGCTTTCAATGTGTATGCCGAGGAGCAGTCGATTCTGAACTCCAATGCGAGCCTTGTGCAGCAGATCATTTCATCGGGACTGGCTTCGCCTAACGACCCCCTGGCGATTTTGGGCATTCTGATCGCCTCGGGCCAGGTTACCAGTCCCCTGCTCTCCAGCGGCTTCGCCTTGTTCGGCGGCGGGATTACGCAGTCCGCGCTGGTTCCGGGGTCGGCCACATTCAACCTCAGCCTGAACTCCTCCGACTCGCGTGAACTCGATCAGCTTCAACTCCGCCTCGAGGACGGCGAGAAGGGCGAGATCAAGCTCGGCGAAAAATACCCCATTCAGACCTCTTCCTTTTCGAGCCTCTCGGGAAGCGTCCCGAACATTCCGGGATTGACGGGAGCAGGCACCTCCGGCAGTCTGGGTTCCCTGCTGTCATCGCTAACAAGTACGGTGCCGAACATTCCCATGGTGCAGTACCAGGACCTGGGTTTGACGCTGACGGTCACGCCCAAGGCGTTGCGCAATGGCGACGTGGCCCTGAACCTTGAAATGAAGCTCGACGCTCTGGCTGGAACCTCGATCGACGGCAACCCCGTGCTCAACCACCGGGAATATACCGGCACAGTGACGCTGAAAGAAGGCGAAGCAACCGTAGTGGCCACTGAGATGGACAAATCGCAGAGCCAGGCGATCAGTGGAACTCCCGGCCTCAGCGAGATCCCCGGGCTGAACAACGTAACGGAGAAGGATTTGCAGAAGAACTACGCAACGCTGGTGATTGTCATGACGCCGCATTTGGTGAGCGGGCCGCAGGCGGCAGGACACACAGCGATGATGCGAGTGGAAAAGAGCGCGGCGCAGTAGGGGTACGATTCTGCCTCTGCTTTTCAGTGCGTTCGGGCCGGGTAGTCCGCCCTTGAATCACCTGCTTCCGATAGATCGCGCCAGTTTGGTACCATAGCGCGGTCGGCTCCCATACACAGGCGAATCCCCATCGCCCGGTCTTCAATAAGGTCTCATCTGGGCTTCATAGAAGTACGTTTTTCCCATTTCGTGCGACTCTGGCGCGTCGAATGTCGGAGCCAGGCCGCGCGAGTATCAGGCTGTTTCGGAGGATGCCATGGGAATCAACTTTTGCCCGCCATTTGCACCCGGATCGGCAGATCCTTGCCTTACCCTGCGAAGTTTTGCGCGACGCGACGTCGCGCGCTTCGCGGCGATCGTACTCAGCCTGGCTGCAACGGCGGTTGCCGCGGGGCAGAGCCCGCCGATATTGAATTCGCCCTACGTTTGCGCCAACGGAATCACTTACACCGTGACGATATGCAAGCCGTACGGAGCGGACCAGTGGTGCGAGACGACAGAAACGCAAAACGGCCGCCTGGTGACAACGATGGACAGCTCCTGGTCGTCGATGACGGGAAGGCTGAAGGGGTGCACCAACGCTGCAGCTGGGAAGCCGGCAGGCGCAACGCCGAGTGCACCGGCAACTCCGGCGGCGCCGCCTGCCGGCGGCACGCAGCAGGCCTTCAATCCGCCCTACCTTAGGGAATTTCCGACAGTCGATCAGATCATGGCGCAATTGAAAGGCTCCTCCGCGCAGGACACAGCGTATCGCCAGTTGACTGCGTTGCATGAATTTGCGCAGATGATCGCGGCCCTCGCGGGACCGCGCATGGCCCAGAACAAACTGACACCCGATGAAGTGCGCGTTCTCACCAATTACTTCAATGCATATACCAATCTGGCGAAGTCAATAACGAATCCGCAGGATGCATATGCCGGCCAGCCCGCTTTCACGGCCAGTCTCTTCACCACGTTCAACATGCCAACCATTCAGCAGCTTTGGCAGACATCGCAAAACATGGCCTCGAGCCAGCAGAACGGCCCAAGCGAGCTGCCTCCGACAAACGATCCCAGCCAAATAGCAATGCGGCGCTGCTTTGAGCTGGGAGGTAGCCCGTTGCAATGCGTCGGCGCTGGAATGAGCACCGGCATGCAGCAGATGATCGGCATCAACCTCAGTGCCCTAGTCGGCCCGGGCAAGTCCGGTCTTATCATCCTTGGCACTTTCAGATCCGCCAGCGGGCTCACCTTTGGCTTCTTCGACACCGGCCTCGACATTTCAGGCTGCGGCAAGATGGTGCAGGGCGCGCACAACTACTCGGTCAGCCCTTCTGGCAGCAAATACGTTTTGAACATCGCCAATCAGCCGCAGGCACTCGTTGTCTCGCTCGGCACCGATGGCAAGGCTGTCGGCCCCGCGGCGCAGGACATCACCGGCCAGCAGATCACCGGATATGAAGTGACAACAAATGTAAAGACCGGAGCTGTCATCGGGCGGCAGCCGATCTATGGCCCCATCACAGTGCACTGCACCGTTGGCGCGTTGGCCCCCGGACCCGACGTGGCGGTTGATCCCGGTCTTCCGAGCTCCTCCTCCTCAGTACTGTCTGCACTCGGAACCGTCATGGGCATGGCGGCCGGCGATGCGGCGCCGTCACTCATGCTCCATCCTGGACCGCGCATGGCAGGTGTCTTCGGCGGCGCAGGCGGACTCAAGATTCAGTTCAACGACGGGAATGCCATTGTCGATTGCGCGCAGGCGCACGTCCTCGTGCCCTACGACGTTTCCATGCAGGCTGGCGCCGCAACCATCTCCGTCAAGAATGGCTCTTCACCATTCAGCCTGACCATTCAGGCCGATGGCTCTCTCGCAGGTACAGGACAGATCACTGTCAACGGCAAGCTCATGACCGGCCTCAACGGCAGCGATCCAGTCTTCGCGGCCACCAGCGCGACCTGCCCCGTGGGCACATTGACGGCTGCAAAATAACTCGGGCTGTCCGCTTCACCGCGCAGAAGGCAAGTGAAGCTGAACAGCCCGAGGAGATGCGGAGTCGTGCGCTTACTACTGCGCGGTGACGCCATCCAGCTTGGCTTGGAATTCGACGATCTTCTTCAGAAGTTCATAAGGAACCTGGCCGATAGGAATCTCGCGGCCGTCGACAACCAGAGTCGGAACCGAGTTGATGCCGACGTCGGTGCCGAGCTTGACCGAGGCATCGACAGTGGCCTTGATCTCGGGCGTCGCGGCGCACGCAGCGACCTTCGCCGGATCGAGTCCCGCCTTGATGACGGCGCTGTTGAGAGTGAGAGCTGCGCCGTCGGGGGTGGCGAGACCATCCTGGCCATCAAATACCGCCGCGGCGAATTGGAAGAAGGCCGTGCTGCCGCCCATCTTGTTCACGCACAGGCCGTATTCGGCCGCCTGCATGGACGCCGGATGGATGGACGCGATGGGAAAGCTCTGGAAGACGATGCGAGCCTTGGGAAAATCCGCGACAAGCTTTTCCATGTTGGCCTGCGCCTCTTTGCAATGCGGGCATTGGAAGTCGGCGAACTCCACGAGCTCCAGATCCTTGGATGCCGAGCCGCGATATGGGCCGTCGGCGTGTTGCTGCATCTGCTCGCGAACCTGGGCGAAAGGATGATCGCCAAAGTTGATGATGTTATCGCCGCTAATGATGTGCTTGCCGTCGGGCAGCACAAAAAACGCGAAGATTCCCGGCTTTTCCTTTCCCGTCTTGTCGCCGACGTAGACGACCACCTTGCTCACGTTGTCCACTTCAGTCTTGAGAATGGCCTGCACCTGCCAGACGCGACTCTCATCGAATCCCCAGTTCGCCGTGAGAAAAGCATCGACGGTATCCTTGGTCGGCGTAGCGGCGGTGAAATTTGCCGGATCGGGCTTGGGAAAAGTCGGCGCGGCAGTCGGAGCCGGCGCTGAAGGTTCAGTTGAGGGCATCCTCGATGCGTCAGGCGACTGCGGAGCGCTGGCGTCGGGCGCGGGTGGCACATGCTGCTGGGCAGCGGCCTGGAATACTGGAACGAAAAGGGCAATCAGCGCAGCGGCGCTGAACAAACGAATAGACGGACGGATCAAGCGGTTCTCCTTAGTGGCGGGACAAACTCCCTCTGTATAGCTTATAACGTGGGCTTGGGAGGCCGGAACCTAGACTTCGACCTTGACTGCAATGGGAAATCTGCGCCCCATGCCAAACGACTTGGCAGTGACCTTCAGAACTGGCGCGGCCTGCTGGCGCTTGTATTCGGAGCGCTCAATAAGGTGCACCGTTTGCCGGACCAGATCGAGCGGAAATCCATGCTCGGCGGCAATACGCTCCGGCGTTTCGTAGCGCTCGACATACGCCTCGACGATGGGATCGAGGACCTCGTAGGGCGGCAACGAATCGGTGTCCATCTGACCAGGGCGGAGCTCTGCCGACGGCGGCTTGGTGAGGATGGCAGAGGGGATCACTTCCCGATCTCGGTTTAACCAATTTGAGACTGCATACACGCGCGTCTTGACCAGGTCGCCGATCACCGCGAGAGCCCCGACCATGTCGCCGTAAAGCGTGCAGTAGCCCACCGCCATCTCGGACTTGTTGCCGGTAGTCAGCACCAGCGCGCCGAATTTATTGGAGAGCGCCATCAGAAGCGTGCCACGAATGCGCGGCTGGATGTTCTCCTCGGTGATGTCTTCCTTCATGCCCTGAAAGAGCGGCTCGAGAGCTTGAGTGAATTCCCCAAAGAGAGATTTGATCGAGATGGTTTCAAAGCGTATGCCGAGATTCGCGGCCAGCTTTTTGCTGTCGTCGATGGAACCCGCGGATGAATAGGGGCTCGGCATGCCGACGCCGATCACATTCTCCGCGCCAAGGGCCTCGGCGGCGATGGCGGCCACCAGAGCGGAGTCGATACCTCCGCTCAAACCCACAATGGCCTTGCGAAAGCCGCATTTACGCACGTAATCGCGTGTGCCCAGCACCAGGGCACGATAGGCGGCCTCGGTGGCATCATCTTCAGGAACCGGAATCGGCGGCGCGTGGAAAGGATCTACAAGAACCAGATCCTCGGTGAACGAAGCGGCCTGCGCAATCAGCTCGCCGCGCCCATTTAGCGCCAGGGATGAACCGTCAAAGATCAAGCTGTCGTTGCCGCCCACCTGGTTCGACATCAGCACCGGAATGCCGTCGCGGCGGGCGATGGCGGCCAGCATCTCGCGGCGGATGGTGCGCTTGGAATGCCAGAACGGTGACGAAGAAAGATTGATGTGCAATGCGGGCTTCTGGCGCATCAGCTCTTCCACTGGATCGACGGTATAGAGGCGGCGCGGCCAGAAGCTCTTGTCGTTCCACGCGTCCTCGCAAATGGTGATGGCAAGGGGAACGCCGTCGAGCTCGACTACTTTTTGGGACTCGGCCGGCGAGAAGTAACGCTGCTCGTCAAACACGTCGTAAAACGGCAGTAGCCGTTTGTGCTGCTCAAGAAGCAGTTGGCCCTTGTCGAGCAGTACAGCGGCGTTGAAGGCCGGCTTTCCATCCCTTCCGTCTGCAGGAAGGGCGACACCGGCGAGCACGGCTATCGGCAGCTCGCGGGTCGCCTCCGCCAGTTCGTCCACGGCCGACCGGCACCGCACCAGGAAGCTGGGTTTCTCAAGGAAGTCGGCGGGAGGATAGCCGCAGATGGCGAGCTCGGAGAAGACCACAAGGCGCGCGCCCATCTCCGCTGCGCGGCGGCTGGTGGCAACGATCTTTTCGATATTCCCGGAAAAATCACCGACCGTAGGGTCGATCTGGGCCAGCGCAATCTTCACAGTTCTATTTTAAATCGCGAGGCAAGCCGGCCGCGTCTTCATAGAGCGCCGCACCGCCTCAAGCGAATGCGCTGCCCTGCTCCCATCCGGAGGACATATCTCCTTTATCTTAAATGGCATGCGCGGCTTTACCTCAGGAGTGAAGCGCACCTCTCCGAGCCATTCTATCCGGCCGCACCCGAACCATGCCCCCCTACCATGCATTGCCCTAAAACGAGACAGTCCCATCGTTCTGCCCCCCAAAAGAGGGATTCTTTACCTGACATTGACCGCTTAAACTACAGTGACCCAAGGGCTGCTTGCGCGTTGTGCCGTCCGCGACGTTGCTGGAGCCTGGAATGTTCGGCCATAATCGGCCTAGGGCAGGAAGATTGCCGGGGGGATACCATCGACTCGCGAGTGCGGCTGGGGGATCTATTAATCCGTGCAAAGCTGATCACTGAAAGGGATGTGACGGCGGCGCTGGAGCGGCTGAAGACGCATGGCGGACGATTGGGCGACAACCTCGTCGCCATAGGCGCCATAGACCAGACCGCGTTGGATGGGTTTATCCACCGCATTCCGAAAGAGCCCAAGGATATTGCGGCCACCGGCATCGAGGAAACCGAACTGCTGGGCCTCCTGATGAAGGTGATATATTCCTTCGGCCTGACCACCATCGCCCAATTTACGGATGGCATCAAGCTGCCGCTGCCGATCATGATTGACCTGACTCATCTTGCGATCGAACGGGGCTTGCTTTACACGTTGGGAGCACGCAACTCCGAAAGCCCCATCGGCTTGACCTATGCGTTGACCGATGAAGGCCGGCGCTGGACGCAGGAGGCGATTAAGCGCTCGGGCTACATCGGGCCCGCTCCGGTGCCCCTGGCGGATTTTATTTACCGCGTAAGTCTGCAGAAACCGACCAACGAACGCGTTACCGGGGATCGAATCCTCAAGGCGCTCAGTGAGCTGACACTTGCAGACAGTGTCGTAGAACAAACCGGGCCGGCGTTGAATTCGGGCAGGGCCATCCTGCTCTACGGTCCGCCGGGGAACGGCAAAACCTCCGTCGCGCTGAGCTTCGCCAGCGTCTTCCAGGACATGATCTACGTGCCTTACTCCATCATGGTGGAGGGCCAGATCATCCGCTTCCACGATCCTAGCGTGCATAGTCCCATCGTGCCGCTGGTAGATGGCGAAGACGATGGACCATCTTTTATCCGCCACGAGACCTACGACATGCGCTGGGTGACCTGCCGCAGGCCCTTCATCGTCACCGGCGGCGAACTGTCGCTGGAAATGCTCGAGCTGCGCTACGACAGCGAGGCCCGGTCCTACGAAGCCCCGTTGCACATGAAGGCATTGGGCGGATGCTTCCTCATCGACGACTTCGGCCGGCAGCTGGTGAGTCCCACGAATCTGCTCAATCGCTGGATCGTGCCGCTGGAAAGCCGCGTTGACTATCTCAAGCTGCACACCGGCAAAACCATCAGCATTCCGTTTGAGGAATTGGTGATCTTCTCAACCAATCTGGAGCCGGCAGACCTGATGGATCCCGCTTTCCTGCGCCGTCTTCCTTACAAGATCGAAGTAGGTCCGCCGGACCTGGAGCATTACCGGAGCATTTTCGAGAGAGAGTGTACGCGGCAGAACCTTACGCTGCGCGATGATGTGTTCAACTTCATCGTGTACATGGTGAGGGAAGAGATGGGCCTGGAGCTTGCCGGCTATCATCCGCGATTCATCGTGGACCAGGTGGTGGCGACCTGCCAGTTCCTGGGACGGACCCCCGAGCTCAAATCACCCTATATCGATTACGCGATTAACAACCTGGGAGTCCGCCGCAGATCCAAATCCGAAGGCGATTCGGATCAGTCGTCGGGAGGCGCAAAAAAACAGTCGAGCCTTGACGTACCGTCCGATGTCTTTGATCAGAGCTAAAGCAAGAGCCACAGGCTATACAACCTACGAGCCGGTGCCGGAAAAGACCACTGCGATTGTGCGCATGATGATCTTGAAGTCCAGCCAGATGCTCCAGTTCTCGATATAGGTGACGTCGAGCGAGACATAGCTGGCAAAGGAAGGATCCTGTCGGCCCTGCACCTGCCAGAGACCAGTAATCCCCGGAGTGACATCCAGGCGGCGCAGATGGCTGAGGTCGTATTTGCGCACCTCGCCGGCCAACGGTGGGCGTGGGCCGACGATACTCATGTCGCCAACCAGTACGTTGAAAAACTGCGGGAGCTCATCCAGCGAATATTTGCGCAGGAACCGTCCCAGCCGCGTGATCCGCGGGTCGTTTGAGATCTTGAAGAGCACATCGTCGCGCTCGTTCATGTGCATGACTTCGGCGCGCCGGGTATCTGCATCCCGAACCATGGTGCGGAACTTGATGCAGCGGAAGACTACTCCCTTTTTGCCGATGCGCTCTGAAGTGTAGAAAACCGAGCCCGGCGAATCGAGCTTGATAGCGATGGCGAGAGCCGCCAGCACAGGCGACATCAAGATAATCGCCAGGACAGAAAACACGGTATCGAAGACGCGCTTGAAGAACAGTTCCAGTTCCGGCACTCGGCCGCGATGCAGCGGCATGGTAGGAAACTGGCCGATGTATTCAACAGGGCTGTCCCACGCCACTGCATCGTAAATCTCCGGAACTACGCGCAGGTCCACGCCGTGAAGGCGCGACTGCTCCAGCACCTCTTGAACGATTTGGCGCTCGCAGGGCGACGTGAAAAAAATCTCGTCGATAAATTGCTTGCGGGCATTTTGAAAGAGAGACTCGAGCGTACCCACGACGTCGCCCGGCGGCAACGGTGCGCGAGAAATGGAACCTGGGAGCTCGATAAAGCCTTTGAAGGTATATCCCAGATGCCGGATGCTGTCGAGATGGTGGCGCAGGGCTTGCGCCTCAGGTCCGATGCCGACAATGAGTACGTTGCGCGTATCCAGGCCCCGGTCGAAGCGCCGATAGAGAAGCACGCGATAGATGAACCGCCGCAAACCCACGGCGATTGCGACCAGCAGCACCGTGCTGATCACAATACCGCGCGGTATGTCATTGGCGTGCACCAGGTAAAGCGCGCCGGTAAGCAGCAGGCCAGATGTGAGGCACGCCTGCGCACTGAGCCTTTGCTCGTGCAGGAAGTTGGTGAGGCGCGCCGGCGTGTATAAGTGCATACGCCGGCTCGTGGCGATGAGCGTAAAGGTGAAACCACACAGCAGAGCCAGCAATATCCCCATCGAACGGCCGTGAATCAGGGTCCCGTGCCAAAATCCTCTCGCTTCGTCCAGGGGAGTGGTGTGAAGCTCAAAGATCGTGGTCACTGCCGCAGCCAGGCAAACCGTTAGGATATCCAGAAATATCCAGAGTTTGGCCGTGCCGCGAGTGGGCCGTGTGGGTCCACCCGAGGCACTCGATTCCCATTCGGCCGACAACGCCAGGGAAGACGATAGCCTTTGCCAAAAATCTGAACTCGCCATAGGGGAAACGCAGACCTCAAGTTTTCTTCAAGCGACCGGACGTCGTGCTGTTTAGATTGAATCGCAAGGGAAGAGAAGCAAAGCAAAAATGCATCGAAGCGTAACCAATAAGTAAACGGACCTGCTTCCCCAAAGCCGATCCTTCAGACAAGTACACTGAAAAAGCCAGAGAGTTGCGCTTGGTTAAATTCTCTGGGCTGCCCTGGCGCCCCGGAGAGTCGAGTCTTTGCAGTGCATCATCCCACCGTAAAGCACACACACCCAGGCACTTGCCATAGCGTGCCGAGAAAGCCTGACGCCAACGGAGCTTGATCCAAGCAAACATTTGCATCAAAAACCGTATTACGAGGTTTTGAGGTCTTTCAGGCGATGAAAAGCATTCGCAACAAAGCTACCCGTGAAGCTTCTTGCAAGCACAGCAGGGGGGACGCCCAAGATTTGTTGCCCCACCAGTTTTGACACATTTCCAACGCAATTGGTTTTCTCGAACTTGGCCCATAAAGCCACAACTGCGAGGGAATCACACGACCGATGGGTTCCGAGAGAGAGAACAACAACGTAATTGCTGAGTCGTCTCCCTATCTTAATAGTTCTCTCATCTTACAGCACAGTCGTTACAAAAACAATAAAGTCTTTATTCCGTGGGCAATACATAGGCATCCAGATTCAAAAACAGCTGAATGTCAGGATCTTTTGAAGCGAGAAAGGCCTCGAGGGGGCCGAAGAAGAGCGCTCTGCCCTGATGCAGGAACAGAATGGTATCCGCCAGCTGGCGAGCGAAACGAGTGTCGTGCGTAACCACGATGCTGGTAAAGCCCATTTGATACTTGAGGCGTTGAATGAGGCCGCCTAAACGGCGGGCGATCAGGGGATCGACCATGGTGGTGGGTTCGTCGTAGAGAACGACTTCAGGCTGGGCGGCCAGAGCGCGCGCCATGGCCACTGCTCGCTTGCGCCCAGTGGACAGGCTGGCCGGCAAGGCATCGGTCACATCGCTCGCCCCGACCAGATCGATCAACTGGCCCACAAGCTGGTCAATCTGGTCGTCCGCCAGACCGCCGCGCTCGCGCAAGGGAAAGGCCACGTTTTCGCGCACGCTGAGCGAGTCGAATAATGCGCCATTCTGAAAGACCATGGTGACGCGCTTGCGGATGGCGCGCATGCCCTCCTCGCTCAGGCCGGTGATCTCCTGGTTTTCGACGTGAATGGATCCCGCATCGGGCTTGAGAAAACCCATGATCAGGCGCAACGATACCGATTTGCCAACACCGCTGCGGCCGAGAATGCAGAGCGTCTCGCCGCGTTCGACGGAAAAACTGACATCCTCGAGAACCGCATGGTCATTGAAGGAGATCGAAACCCGATCGAACTGGATGATAGGACCCAGCGGAGGAGGTCCCGGCGGAGCGATGGAAGGCGGTCCGTGGGAGACAGGCGGCTGCGCCAGCGCTTCAAGTTCCTCTTTCAGCGGCTGCAGGGAGTCGGGATGGGAGTGAGCGTCTGACATACCTTTCAGAACAGATTACGCGATGCACCTGCCGCCGGAATGTACGCGAAGCGCCTCGGCTCGCGCCAGATGGTCTGGCGTATTCAGATTGAGAAACCAGTCAACCGGCGGCAGCGCCAGCGGGTCGGAAACCTCGCCGGTCTGCGCGAGCAGTTCAACGGCGATGCTTCTGACGGGCTGGCTCGCGGCCGCCGCGGCCGCCTGGAACGCGGAAAAACAGCCGTACTGCTGCGAGTCAAGCTCGTTTTGCAGCGCCGGCAGCACGGCGCGGTCGAGAACTGCGGGAAATGTTTGCGTAAAACCCGAAACCGAGCAAACCGTCACGGCGCTTCTGGTGATGCGCGCGGAGCGCAAAAGGTAAACGAGGAGCGAGGCCGGAAGGAGGGGCAGATCGACCGGTAGAAATACAGCGTACCGTGCGCAGATGATCGAGAGCGCAGCGCAAATACCGGAAAGAGGCCCGAGGCCTGGCGATGCATCCTCGATGACTGGCGCGAAGACCTCAAGAGACCTGAGGACGGGCGAGGCCGCGCCCGCGATCATCGCCCCAATGCCGGCCTCTTGAAAAATGTCGAGTGCATGCGCGATCAGTGGCCTGCCCGCAAACTCCAGCAGCGCTTTGTCCCGGCCCATGCGGCTGGATTGGCCGCCGGCCAGCACGAATCCAGTGGCGTCCATCCCGTCTGCCGAAACTGTACGCTCGGTCATCCTGGGCGTAGCTTATCGCATCGATCTCCGCCTTATTCCCTCAGCCCCTCAGTCTCTTGGTCTCGCCGGGGCCCACAGCGGGCGATTTTTGTCCGCTGGGGTGGCTCAGTCCCTGTCTCTCAACTGCCGACCTCCTCCAGAAAGCGGATCAGCGACACGATGCCCAGCTCGAAGTTCTTCAGGTTGAACTTCTCGTTGGGCGCGTGGAGATTGTCGTCGGGCAGGCCGAAGCCCATCATCACGCTGGGCAGGCCCAGGTGGCGGTCGAAGTCGCCGACGATGGGAATGGAGCCGCCGGAGCGGATGAAGACCGTGTCCTTGCCCCAGACCTCGTGCAGGGCGCGCGTGGCGGCCTGGATGTAGGGGTTGTCGACGGGAATCAGGCACGGGTCGCCGGAGTGAATCAGCCGCACATCCACATCGACGCCGGCGGGAGCGATCTTCTCCACATAGCTCTTGTAGAGCGCAAAGGCCTTGGCCGGCGTCATGCCCGGAACCAGGCGCATGGAGACTTTGGCCGACGGCCTTGGCGGGGATCACGGTCTTGGCGCCCGCGCCGGTAAAGCCGCCGGGAATGCCGTGCACGTCGAGCGTGGGCCGCGCCCAGGTGCGCTCCAGCACGCTGTAGCCGGCCTCGCCGACCAGTTGCTTCGAGCCCACTTCGGTCTTTGCGGTACTCCTCCTCGTCGAAGGGCAGGCTCCGCCACGCGGCCAGCTCTTCTGGGCTGGGCGGGATGATGCCGTCGTAGAAGCCGGGAATGAGAATGTGGCCGTTTTCGTCCTTGAGTTTGGCGATGATCTGCGCCAGCGCGACAAAGGGATTGGGCGCCGCGCCGCCATACATGCCGGAGTGCAGATCGGTTTTTGCGCCGCGCACTTCGAGCTCGGTGTAGATCATGCCGCGCAGGCCGACGCAAAGCGTGGGCAGGCCGGGCGCAAACAGCTCGGTATCGGAGACCAGGGCAAAGTCGGCCTTCAGGTCGGCGGGCTTTGAGGCGACGTACTCCGCAATTCCCTCCCCGCCCACTTCTTCTTCGCCCTCGAAGAGGACGCGCACATTGACGGGCAGCGAGCCGTTGGCGGCCAGCAGCGACTCCAGCGCCTTGACCTGCGCCACACACCTGGCCCTTGTCGTCGACCGCGCCGCGCGCGTAGAGATTGCCGTTGCGCTCGGTGGGCTCGAAGGGCGGCGAGAGCCACTCGTCGAGCGGATCGGGCGGCTGCACGTCGTAGTGGCCGTAGATGAGCACGGTCGGCTTGCCGGCGGCATGCAGCCAGTCGGCATAGACCAGCGGATGGCCCTCGGTCTCGATCAGGCGGCACGTTCTCCATGCCGATGCGCTTCAGCTCGGCGAGCAGCGTCTCGGCGGCCTTGCGGCAATCGCCCTTGTGCTCGGGCAGCGTGGAGATGGAGGGAATGCGCAGCAGCGCCTTCAGTTCATCGAGAAAACGCGGATAGTTCTGTCGGCAAAAGCAACGGCAGAAGAAGACATGAGTCGCTCCCTTCAAGAAATCAGACAGAAGAGAGTATAGACCTGCGCGGCCGAAAGACGCTGACGCGCAGCTTCAATAGCGCGCCACGCTGGGATCGACTTCGCGCGACCAGGCATCGATGCCGCCGCGCAGCGACTGCGCCTTTTCGAAGCCCTGGCGGCGCAGCCAGCGGTCACGTTCATCGAGCGCACGCCGTGATGGCAGACGATGACCAGCCGCTCGTCGAATCTCGAGTTCCTGGTGCGCGCGGGCTGGCACTTCGCCCATCGGCATAGGCAGGCCGCCCTCGATGCGCGTGGTGGCAAACTCCCATGGCTCGCGCACGTCGATGAGCCGGGCACCCTTTTCGCGCAGGATTTGGGCAGCTTCAGCGGCGAGAGATTTCGTAGCTCAGCATGGATTCCAGTTTAGAGGTCATGCGCCGAACCGGCCGGATGGACGAACTCGCCTTGCACTTAAGGGGACCGGGCTTCAGGCGCAGTAACGAACGTGCAAAAAGGTAAGCTAGAAGGATGAACAGGAATGCCACATCTATGCAGAACGCAGTAAAGGTCTTGATCGCCGAAGACGAGCCCAACGCGCTGGCCGGCCTGGCGGAGCTGATCTCCGGATGGGGATACCGCACCGAGACCGCGCGCGACGGCGTCGAGGCCTGGGAAAAGGCGCTGGCCTGGGATCCGGCCATTGTGGTGACGGACCTGAAGATGCCGCGCATGGATGGCATGGGCCTGCTGGCCAAGCTGGCCGAAGGCGGCGTAGGGCTTGAGCGCCAACATGGCGGTGGTGGTGCTCACCGCGATGGGGTCGATTGAACTGGCCGTCGATGCCATGAAGCTGGGCGCTTACGACTTTCTGCCCAAGCCGGTGGACGCCACGCGGCTGAAGACCATCCTGGCCAACGCCACGCGGCAGCGGGAAACCGCGATCGAACTGGAAGTGGCGCGCCGCCGGCTGCGCGAAACCGGCGTGCTCGGCGCGCTGGTGGGCAGCTCGCCGCAGATGCGCGAGATCTTCGGCCTGATCGAGCAGATCGCGCCATCGAACGTTCCGGTGCTCATCACCGGCGAAAGCGGCACAGGCAAGGAACTGGTGGCGCGCACGCTGCACGATCTGAGCCCGCGCAAGTCGCGGCCCTTTGTCGCCGTCAACTGCGCGGCGATTCCGGAAACGCTGATCGAAAGCGAAATCTTCGGCCACGAAAAAGGCGCATTCACCGGCGCGATCGAGCGCGCGCCGGCTGCTTCGAGCTGGCCTCGGGCGGCACGCTGCTGCTGGACGAAGTGGGCGAGATGCCGGCCGGCACGCAGGCCAAACTGCTGCGCGTGCTGGAAGAGCGCAAGCTCCGCCGGCTGGGCGCGCGCACCGAAGCAGGAAGTCGACGTGCGCGTGCTGGCGGCCACCAATCGCGATCCCCGCCACGCCGTGGCGCAGGGTCATCTGCGCGCCGACCTTTTTTACCGGCTCAACGTCTTCAACATTGCACATGCCGCCGCTGCGCGAACACCTGGAAGATCTGCCGGCCATGGTGGAGGCCATGGTGGCGGAGATGAACCAGAAGCACGGGCGCAAGGTTTCCGGCGTCTCGGCGTCGATGCTGGACCGGCTGAAGGCCCACAACTGGCCGGGCAACGCGCGCGAGCTGCGCAACACCATCGAGCGGGCGGTGGTTCTTTGCCCCGATGGCATGCCCGCTCGACGCCGGACACCTGCCCCAGGGATTCGGCAAGGAGCCGGAGCCGGGAGCGTCCAGCCTGGATGGCAGCGCGATCACGGTGCGCGTGGGCGCGACGGTCGACGAGGCCGAACGGCTGCTCATCCTGCGCACGCTCGAAGTGACCGGGCAGAACAAAACGCGCGCCGCCGAAATTCTGGGCGTGAGCCTGAAGACGCTGCACAATAAGCTCAAGGAATACGGCCGGGAGCGGGATGAATTGAGAAGCTGAATGGAGTTTCAAGAGCAGTTCGCGTGAATTGAGTCCGCGAAAGAGCAAGACTTCCAGTGCCGCTGAAATCTTGTTTGGGAGCGGCGATACGCAAAGGGATTCAACAGTCGACAATCCATGCGCCTGAAGACCAAACTCGTGCTGGCCATTTCGGCCCTGGTGTTCCTGATCGCGGGGCTGGTGTCGCTGGTCTACGTGCACCAATTGGTGAAAGCGGCGGTGCGGCAGACCTACGACACGCATGGGGCCGACGAGGCAAGTGCTATTTGCCCTGCAGAATGCACTGGAGACCGGTCTTCGGGACCGCACCGTCGATCCCAACAATCCGGCCGAGCTGCGCGAGCTGGTGGCGGAGACAGTGCGCAACGATGCCGCAGTTGCAGGCAGCGCTCGTTTCGGTGAATCGCTATTCGCTCACGGTCTACGACGTCAACATCGGCGACAGCCAGGGCATGACGCTGCTGAGCACCAATCCCGACAACCAAGGCAAGCCGCTGCCTTCGCGCCCCAACTATGCGCAATTGCTCAAGGCCAATCCTCTTCGCGATGATGATGCAGGTCTTCGGGAAGCCGACGGTATTTGACGTCGTGGCGCCGCTTGAAAACAACGGCAAGCTCTTCGCCACCGTGAATGTGGGGGTGCACACTTCGTTGCTGCGCGCCGTCTACGAGCCGCTGCTCAGAAAACGCGTTGTGGCTGATGGCGCTTGCGCTGATTGTGGCGCTGACTGCGGCCTTCCTGCTGAGCAATCTGGCGCTGCGGCCGCTGACGGAGATCAGCCGGCAACTGGATCGCCTGACCGCGGCCGAAGGGGCGCCCGCCGAGGGCAAAGACGCATCGAGAAAGGACGTGGCGGCGCTGGTCTCGACCAAGATCGAGAAGATCGGCCAGCGCATGCGCAACGTGGAAGAGGTCTACTCCGCGTTGCGGGAAAATCTCGACCAGATTCTCGGCAATCTGCAGGACGGCATTCTGCTTTTCACCGAGGACAAGCGTGCGGTTCTGGTTTCAGAGGCGGCGCGCCGTTTCCTGAACGTCGATCGCGACAGTCATTCTGGGCCGGCACGCGCGAGAGATCTTCGACCACTCCACCGTGCTGGGCCGCACGCTGCGCGAGGCCATCGAAGCCGGCGTGAACATGGTGAAGGAAGAGATTCGCACCGAAAACGGGCGGCGCATCCAGGCCTCGGTGGATTTTATTTACGACGATGAAACCCACCGCGGGCTTGGCGCGCTGGTAACGCTGCACGATCTGGAATCGGCGGAGAAGATCGAATCGGAACTGGAGCTTTCGCGGCGCATGGCGGCCATCGGGCGGCTGACTTCAGGCGTGGGCCACGAAGTGAAGAACCCCATCAACGCCATCGTGGTGCACCTGGAGCTGCTGAAGTCGAAATTGGGCGCGGCCCGAGGGCCCGGCGACGAGGCACCTGGAGGTGATCGACGCGGAGATTCGGCGGCTGGACCGCGTGGTGCAGACGCTGGTGGACTTCTCGCGGCCCGTGGAGCTGCAACTGCGCGAGCAGGATCTTGCGCCTGGTGATCGGCGACGTGCTGGCGCTGGCTGCCGACGAGCTCACTACGCGGAAGGTCAAGCTCGACGAGCCGCATGCCGGAAGAACCGCTGATCGCCAATGTAGACGCCGATCTGCTGAAGCAGGCGGCGCTGAACGTGATCCAGAATGGCGCCCAGGCCATGCCGGAAGGCGGCCGGCTTGAAGTGGCTCTCGAAGAGGACTTCAGCGACGGCAACGGTTCTCTCCTCCAGGCGCGGCATAACGGCGTCGACGGGACGCGAACCGGTCGCACCGCGCCCAGGTTCGCCGTGCTGCGCGATTGCCGACGAGGGCCAGGGAATTCCCGCGGAGATACGGGAGAAGATCTTCGACCTTTATTTCACGACCAAGAGCGGGGGCAGCGGCATCGGACTGGCCATGACTTACCGCATCCTGCAGTTACATCACGGGAGCGTGGAAGTACAATCGAGACGATGGCCGCGGCACGGAATTCCGGCTGCGAATTCCACTCACCGCCGCGGACCGCGGACGCCGGGCTCAACAGCCGGCGAGCATTCCAAGCGATACGGGGTTGGGGAAATGAAGTCGCCTGCCAGGAGCGTTGCATGGCTGCTGCCGTTCTTGCTCACGGGCTGCTTGCAACTGCCGTTTCACAAGAAGCATCCCGCGCAGGCCCGGATGCTCGCGCCACGCGTTCATCCGTCGCAGTCCATTCAGCTCGTCGACATCGAGCTGCCGCCCGCGGATACGGTCATTGCCGCGTGCACCATCTACAACATGAGGGAAGAGGCGCAGCCGATTCCGCCGCCCGTTCGGCGCCGCCGACCGCCCAATCCCGATGATGCCGTAACTGCACCTGAGCAGACGCCGCCTCCAACCCCTGCCGTGAGCGCCATCGGGCAACTTTCCTCGGGCGATCCGGCGAACTTCCGCCAGCAGACTGAGAATTCCATCGCGGATATCGAGCGCCGGTTGAATGGCATCAATCGCAACTTGAGCGACTCCGAGCAAAAAACCGCAGATCACATCCGGGAGTTTCTGAAGCAGGCCCGGGCCGCGCTCGCGTCTGGCGATGTGGAGGGAGCGAACACGCTGGCTGCGAAGGCCCAGGTGCTGTTGACCGAGTTAACGAAGTAAGGTTCGCTCCCGCGCCCCCTGCTACTGTTCGCCCCAACTCAACTTGCTGCGCAACGCGTCAAAGAAGCCGCTGTCGCCCAGGCGGACCAGCTTGACGGTATGGCTGGAGCGGCGGCAGCGCATCTCGTCGCCGCGGCGCAATTCAACCTTTTGCTGGCCGTCGATGGTGAGCAGCGCAACATCGGGAACACCCTCCACGCGGACGGTAAGCGAAGCATCGCCGCGCACCACAATGGGCCGCAGCGTGAGCAGATGGGGGCAGATGGGCGTCACCACCATGGCGTCCACGTCCGGCGTCAGAATGGGCCCGTTGGCGGCCAGCGTGTAGGCCGTCGAACCGGTAGGTGTGGAGACAATGACGCCGTCAGCGCGGAAGCTGGCCACACTCTTGCCATCCAATTCCACCGCAAAATTGCCCATGCGGGCGATATCGCCCTTTGAAACGACCATTTCGTTGAGCGCCTCGAAGCTCGCGACCTCTGCGCCTTCGCGCCAAAGCTCGGCGTGCAGCATGGCCCGCTCGTCAGAGCTGTGGCAACCGGCGCACCAGTTCTCCAGCGTGGCATAGAGATCGGCGAGGCGAACTTCGGTAAGGAAGCCGAGAAAGCCGAGGTTCACGCTGAGAATGGGCGTGCCGACAGTGGCAAAGATGCGCGCCGCGGCCAGCAATGTGCCGTCGCCGCCCAGCACGATGACCAACTGCGGCGCATACAACGGCAGCTCCGCGCGCTCCATTGCCGGCGCGGCCGCGGTGTAGCTTCCGCCTTCGCGGTCGAGCACCGGCTCGTAGCCGTGTCCGCGCAGCCATGCAATCAGTTCCGGCAAAAGCTGCTTAAGCTCTTCGCGATGCGGCTTGGCAACAATGGCGACGCGGGTCATTGGTTCGAGTGTAATGGATCGGGCTCGGGCGCCGACCGCTCTCGCGTAAAGCAGAAACTCCCGGTTGCCCTCGGCGCCTGTGATGGGCGAAGGGATGGTCTCGACGACCTGCCAGCCCAGCGAGCGCACGCAATCCGCGACCTTATTGATCGCCAGTTCGTGCGCGGCCGGATCGCGCACAATGCCGCCCTTGCCCACATGCTCGCGCCCGGCCTCAAATTGCGGTTTGACCAGAATCACGGCCTCCACCAGCGACGGCGCCGCGGCCAATACCGGCCCCAGAACAAGCGTGGCCGAGATGAACGAAACATCCATGACCAGCAGAGTTTTTTCCTGGTCTTCGCTGGCCGCGGTCTTGGCGAGCGAATCCCGGCTTCGAGCAGAGCCGCGCATTGGTGCGCTCCAGGAGCCGCACGCGCGGGTCGTTGCGCAGCTTCATGTCGATCTGCCCGAAGCCGGTATCGACGGCGGTCACGTGCGCGGCGCCGTGCTGCAGCAGGCAATCGGTAAAGCCGCCAGTCGAGGCGCCGACATCGACGCACGCACGGCCCTTGACGTCGATCTTCCAATGCTCCAGGGCCGCGGCCAGCTTCAATCCTCCGCGGCTTACGTAAGGCTGGTCCTCGCCGAGCAGGCGGATCGCGGCATCCTGCGCAACCGACGTCCCGGGTTTGTCGATCTTCTGCTCGCTCACGAGCACGCGGCCGGCAAGAATCATCGCGCGGGCGCGCTCGCGGCTGGCAACAAGGCCGCGCTCGACGAGAAGCACGTCGATTCGCGTTTTGAGCGCGTGGCGCGTTTTCCGGGACCGGTTTCTTCCGGCGCGCGTTTTGCCCGCATCCGGCATCGACGTAGCTACTCCCTCAAAAAATTGAAGGGCCGCTCCCCTGCGGGAATGGCCCTTCGCTGGATTGCATCTCGAAGCGAATCGCTGCTCGATACGAACAGCCGGCCGACTACGGAATGGCCTGGCATTGCGCCAGAGTATAGTCTGGCGCCGTAGGTAGCGCACCATGGTCGCAGGCGACAGGTTGCACGGCTGGCCGTAGCCCGGCACGCGGCTGCTGTAATTGTTGTTGCCGCTGTTGCCGTTCTGCGACGTGGTCGCGAACATCGACCACCGTGCCTTCGACCAGCACCGTGGTGTCGACGAGGTCGGTTACGGTCGGGCTCGATTGGATGATGGTGATGTACGGACTGTCGGGCGAGGCCGTGTAGATCTTTGCGTACTCCGAATTCTGCGTATTCACTACGGTGCGCGGATGACCGACCACGGTAATAGTTTTTTCGACGGTGTACGTTGACAGGTTGACAACCGTAACCGTGCCGTTTTGCACCCCGTCATTCTGATTCGCGGTGTAAGCCTTGGTGCCGTCGTAAAGCACCGTCACGCTGGCTGGATTGGGCGTGGCCGTGTTGCCCACGGCAACGGTGTGCACGGTTCCAAAGCCGCTCGTGATCGCGCCGCAGGCGGCATACGTGGTGCAATTGTTGTTGGCGTATGTGTTCTCGTCGTTGCCGTATTCATCCAGTGGAACGTCGATCGCACTGATTGTGCCGCCCTCGTAATTGGCTACGACAAGCTGCTCGGTTGCTGGCACGTACTCCGCGTAGATCGGCCCCGAGCCGGCTGGAAGCTGAATGGTCTGATGGCACGTCACCCATTGCCCGTTCTGGTTCTGAAATGGCGTGCAGGAGTCGAGCGTGTTGTTCCTGGCGTTGATGACCGTGATCGTGTCGTCGCCCCGATTGAGGACAAACAGGCGTTGCTGGTCGGTCGACGGCACGGCAAATACCGGGCACTTTCCCACCGTGATTGCCGGGTCGGTAGTATTGCTGGAAATCTCGATCGGGGTCGCCGCGCCATTCACTCCCACCGTTCGCGGCGTCAGATTGCACGTCATCGGCGCGGTATCCGCTACGTTCTGGCTCAGGACATACTCGCGTTGGCCGGAAAGCGATGGAGACCCAGCGATAAACATCGGCAGGGTCGCGGGGCTCGCGGAGGTCGCCACTGGAATCGCAAGCTTGAGCGCCTGCGGCGATCCCTGAAAGATATCCACCACATCGCCATTCAGATCGGTAGCCCATAGCCCTGACGAAGGCGGCATCAGGTTCACGATCTTCGAGATTGGCGATAAGGTGGAGAAGGAAACATTCTTGGTCTGCAGCGAGGTGGTGATGGCAAAGTTGGAAAGCGTGCCGTCGCTATTCACGGTGTAGCCGGTGGCGCCCAGTTCATCGAGAGTGAACGCGGTAGGTCCCGGACCGATGGTTGCCTCGGTCAAAATCGAATCGCCCGAGTAATCGATCAGAGTGACCACCCCATCCGTGCTGACGCCCGTGGTGGAAACCACGACCACGTACGATGGGGGTTGTGCAGCCGGGCCTGTGCTGTATACCGGGGTGACTGTCGGCCTGTAGTTGTCGCCGCAACCCGCAATCAATGCGGCAATTGCAAGTGCTCCGCCTGCCTGGGCCAACAACGCGCGCCCCTGGCCTGAAATCATGGGAAAAAGCCTCATTCTGAATGTTTCCTGCTTCCTAGTGATTGTAAATCAGCCGGGCGGGCATTAAGCTGACCCCCGCCTCTGCACTTTCTAGCGACGCGAGAAGACGGGATTGGTTATCGGTTTCTACAGCGCGCTTTCTGTCGGACACGGCCCAGGGGATACGATGAAACGTGGCTGAAAACAAGCTGACCTGGCAATCCAAGCTCGTGTTGCTTGCCGTACTGCCTTTTGCGGGCACTGAAGTGGTGCTTGACTGCAATTGGTGGGCCTCTCATATGGCTCCGGTTGCCATCTGGACTATCGGCCTCAGCGCGTTGCTGGGGCTGGTCACCTGGTGGCTACGGGCGGCTACTCCGGCAGCCGCGCTAATCGGCGCGCTGATCACGGCCAGCCTCATGTTTTCTACAGTTGTGGTTCCCTACGAGCCCTGGCATACCGCCCTGGTTCCCACACTCGCCGTTGTCCTGCTCGCATTCATTGCCACGCGCGCCGGGCGGCGGAAAAAGGAGCAGCTCGGAACCGCGGAAGGGCGCAGGGGACGCTCCGCCTCTCAAGTCGCGGCCAACCTGGGCCTGGCAGCATTGGTTTCGAGCAGTCCCGTCCAGTCATGGCTCATGGACTCCCGCTGGGTGCCCCACCACGCCGCCACGCCAACCATACTGTTTGCCTTGGCCGTGGCGGCGCTGGCTGAGGCGGCGGCCGACACGGCTTCCTCTGAGATCGGGCAGGTGCTAGGCGGACATCCGCGCATGATCACCTCTTTCGCAGTCCGTCGTTCCCGGTCGCGACGGCGCCATTAGCGTGGCCGGTTCTCTGGCCGGGGTGGTTGCCGCCGCCATCGTGGCCTACGCGGGAATGTGGGCGTTCGGCGGCGGCTGGGTCCTGTTTAACGTGAGTTGCGCGGGCGCCGTCTTTGGCCTCTTCTTCGACAGCCTGCTGGGAGCAACGCTGGAGCAACGCGGCTTGCTGAACAACGACGCAGTGAATTTTCTGTCGACGGCCAGCGCAGCGGGGTTCGCGCTCGCGATGCTGTGCGCGATGCACTAAAGCCGGCGATCCCTCGCACTCGCACTCGCTTTCTTGCTCCGTTGCTCCCTGCTTTAGTGCAGATCCAGACGCCAGAGCGTGTAGCTGAGAATCTCGTGAGCAATGCGCGCGTCTTCCTGCGTCTTTTCCTCCGTGGCCGGGCGCGGCCGCGGCGAAGTCAGAACATCGAGGCCGTCTGCGGCGCAAATCTCGTGAATGCGGAACATGTGCGTGTCGTCGCTGACCACCACAACACGGTGCAGGCCATTGGCGTGCGCGATCACGACCATGCGGCGAGCCGATTCCTCAGTGTTGCGGCTTTCGGTTTCGGCAATAATGGCGCTTTCTGGAACACCCTTGCTCATCAGATATTCGCGGCCGACCGAGCCCTCGGTGTATTGATCGCCGCCCGGCCCGCCCAGCGTGATGATCAGCGGTGCGATGCCTTGATGGTAGAGCGCGAGCGCGTGATCCAGACGGGCACGGTAGACCGGGGAGGGCCGCCCATCGTACTCCGCCGCGCCCAGCACGCCGATGGCGTCAGCGTGCGCAGCCTGATCTTGATGCGCATAGCGATCGATTTGTCCGTAAACCCACCCGGTCCAACCCAACATGCCGCCCACCAGAAGCAACACCAGCGCCGTCGCAATGCGAAGACCTGTGCGGCTACGCCTCGGCTTGGATTGGGCAGGCATACGTGCAGCGATTCAGGGTTCAGTGGTCAGTTCGCGGTTCAATGCTTCTAGTTTCGCACTCCGCACCGCCTTCTTGTTCCCTGGTTCCCTGCCGGGGCCCCGGTGGGCGATCTGCGCCCGCTGGGGTGGCTTGGTCCCTGTCTCTCTCACCGCTGCAGGACCATGACGATTTCGTGGGTCGGGATCGCACCCTCGCGCAAAATCTCCCATCGCCCCTCGCCCAGCGTCAGATCGACGATCGTCGTGGGCTGCGCCCGGCCGGTGGGTCCGCCATCAATGATGAGCGGAATGCGATCGCCGATCTGATCGCGGACGCAGGCGGCGTTGGTACACTCCGAGGCGCCCTGCAGATTGGCGGAGGTCGCCGTGATGGGTAGCCCGAAGCGCTCTACCACCGCGCGCGCAATGGCCGCGTCGGGCACGCGCAGCGCGACGTTGCCGGTGTTGGCCGTGGACCGCAGCGGCAGCTTGGTTCCGGCGCGGACAATGATAGTCAGCGGGCCGGGCCAGAAGCGATCCGCCAGCTTGTCCAGCAGCGGATCGGTGTCGCGCGCCAATTCATAGGCCTGCCTCAGCCCGGAAATCAGCAGCGAAAGCGGTTTGTGCTTCTGGCGAGTCTTGATCTGGTAGATTTGCTCGACCGCATACAGGTTGACCGGGTCCACGGCCAGACCGTAAAACGTGTCGGTGGGCAGCGCAACCACACCGCCTTTGCGCAGGCAGGAGACGATGTAATCGATCCGGTCTGGTTGGGGTTCATCGGGATGAACGCGCAGAATTTCCGCCGACAATCTGACTTACCTCGTTCCCGAATAGAAAAATAAAAAGAAGACGCTACAGAATCGGAAACTATCACAGCACTAGCTTCGGTGCAAGTTTCCAAGACAGTTTCCAGCAACTGGCCGGAATATCTCAGATGAGGTGGGAACGCGTCGCGCCCGCGTCTCTCGCACGCCGCGACAAACTGTAGCGCCGGTCTCCTGACCGGGGCCCCCAAAAAACGATTTTTGTTTCTTGGGGTGGCTGACTGGCTGTAGTGAGCGTCTCCTGACCCGCGCCTCTCCGAAGATCATTACGAAATCATGTCGTCAAAACACTGTGACTTAGTAGCTAGAAGCTGGTAGCTGCTCTTAGAATCGCCTCAGCGCTTGAGAGGCGCCGCTCGATGCCGGTTCGCGTGGTGGAAAGCAAGGACAATACGCGCCTGAAAGAACTGCGCAAAGCGCTGGCCTCGGCAGGCCGCGGTGCTCAGGGCTGCGTGGGCATCGAGGGACCGCATCTGCTCGAAGAGGCGTTTCGCGCAGGCTTGCGCGTGAAAACAATTTTTGTCGCGCAGGGTCCAAATCGTGACTTGGAAGCTGCTGCACGCACTACCCGTGCCGCCGGACACCGAGATTCTGCGGCTGCCCGCGAAGCTGCTCCATTCCGCGCTGGCCACCGAGACGCCGCAGCCGATTGCCGCGCTGGTTGAGCCGCCGGAATGGACATGGGCGCACATTCTCGACCAAGGCCAGAAGAAAGCGCTTGTCGTGGTGCTTGCCGGGATTCAGGATCCGGGAAATCTGGGCACCATCATGCGCTCGGCAGAGGCTTTCGGTGCTACCGGCGTGTTGAGCCTTCCGGGAACTGTCAGCGCGTGGAACACAAAGGCGGTGCGCGCCTCGGCCGGAAGCATCTTCCGCGTTCCGTTGCTTTCGGTGAATGAACGAGAGTGCCTGGAAAAGCTCCATGAAGCCGGAGTCAAGGTTCTGGCCACAACGGTTCGCGGCGCGGAGCCAGCCGATCGGGTCGACATGACCGGCCCGGTGGCTCTCATCATTGGCAACGAAGGCAACGGCGTGGCCGACGAGTTGGCGGCAAAAGTCGACGCAAGAATTACGATTCCCTGCCCCGGACCGGTGGAGAGCCTGAACGCAGCCGTGGCAGCCAGCGTGTTGTTATACGAGGCAGCGCGACAGCGGGCGATTGTGCGCGGCGAGCCCGCTGACCGCAGTGGGGCGCGGCGATGAGTTTGTTTGGCGAAATTCCAGTTCGGCCGTCGCACTCGTCTAAAGGTCCGGCCATCGGAGGCGCTCCTTTAGCGGAGAGGATGCGCCCGCGCAGCCTGGATGAATTGGTCGGCCAGGAGCACCTGGTCGGCCCCGGCAAGCCGCTGCGCGTGCAAATCGAGCGCGACGATGCCAGCTCCATGATCTTCTGGGGTCCGCCGGGCGTGGGCAAAACTACGCTCGCCAAAATCATTGCCGAAACCACCGAGGCCAGCTTCATCGAGTTCTCGGCCGTCACCAGCGGCATTAAAGAGATCAAGCAAGTAATGGTCGATGCCGCGCGCGCCTCAGAAATGCATTCGCGCACCATCCTCTTCATCGATGAGATTCACCGCTTCAACAAAGCGCAACAGGACGCATTTCTGCCCTACGTGGAGCGGGGCACCATTCGGCTTATCGGCGCGACCACCGAGAATCCGTCGTTCGAAATCATCTCCGCGCTGCTCTCGCGCTGCCGCGTCTATGTGCTCGAGCCGCTCAAGGAAGAACAGATCGTAACGCTGCTCAAGCGCGCGTTGTCCGACAAGGAGCGCGGACTCGGCGCGCTGGAAATCACAGCCGACGATGATGCGCTGGAGCTGATTGCGAGCTACTCAAGCGGCGACTGCCGCAGCGCCTACAACGCGCTTGAAGTCGCCGCGCAACTCGTCCAGGACGATAAGACGATCGCCAAAGTGATCGCCGCCGAAGCCGTGCAAAAGCGCGTGCTCATGTACGACAAGTCAGGCGAGGAGCACTTCAACCTGATTTCGGCGCTGCACAAGAGCGTGCGCAACTCCGATCCCGACGCCGCGCTCTACTGGCTCGGCCGCATGCTCGCGGGCGGCGAAGATCCGCTCTATCTCGCGCGTCGCATCGTGCGCATGGCGGTTGAAGACATCGGCCTGGCCGCACCCGAGGCACTGAATCTGTGCCTCTCGGCGAGAGACACCTATCGATTTCCTCGGCTCGCCGGAGGGTGAGCTGGCGCTGGCCGAAGCCGTGGTCTATCTCGCGCTCGCGCCTAAATCGAACGCGGTGTACACGGCATGGGGCGCGGTACAGGCAGAGATCGAGAACACGCGCCAGGAGCCGGTGCCGCTCCATCTGCGCAACGCGCCGACAAAACTGATGAAGGATCTGGGCTACAGCGAAGGCTATCGCTACGCCCACGACGAAGAGGACAAAGTGGCCGACATGGACTGCCTGCCGGAATCGCTCAAGGGCCGCCGCTACTATCAGCCCACGCAGGAGGGGCGCGAAAAGCTGTTGGCGGCGCGGCTGGAGGAGATACGTCGCATCCGGGCGAGCAAACATACAAGTCTCTAATCCAAAAAGGGGGACAGATGTACAGCGAAGTCAAATCCGATAGATTTCGGCCAGATAACACATGCCCCGTTTGCGATTCCAATTGCTACCTGGAAAGCGACGTTACCGGCACCACATTGGTCGTGTGTCCGGTATGTGGGAAATACCGCTTTGGCCCGAGTATGGAGCTATTTTTTTCTGATTTCGACATCAAAGAGCTCCGCTATAGGCTGTCATTCTTCTTGCGCACACTTGCGGAACGGGGTGAGGGAAAACGGGACAACTCCTATTTCCCTGTCCATGACGAGTCGAGCTTGCGACCGGCAATTCAAGCAAATGATCCTACTGTGCGAGAAAAGCTCGAAACGCTGCTCCTATATATCGCGAAGCTCAGCAGATTTCCGGGGCAAGTTGTGCCAATCGATGCCGCCAACGATTACCCGATAATATGCGGTAAAAACTTGAACGAAGCAAACTTCTGCGTTGAGTCCCTGAAAGGACTGGGTTTCATTTCCGTGGAATTGACTCTCGATCGGACTCCGCTTTGTAAGATCACCGCGACGGGATGGCAGGAACTGGAACGACTAGAGCAAACAGGAGCGGATTCACCCCATGGGTTCATTGCGATGTGGTTTGATGCATCCCAGGACGCTGCGAGAGATACCATCAAATCCGCAATTGTAGGCGCAGGCTACCTTCCAATCCGTATCGACGAAGTGCAGCACGTAAACAAGATTGACGACGAAATCGTTGCTAGGATTCGACAATCCAAATTCATGGTTGCCGATTTTACGGGCCAGAGACAGGGTGTGTACTTTGAGGCGGGGTTTATGCTCGGCCTGGGACGGCCCGTGATTTGGATTTGTAATGAATCGAATTTCAAAGACGTCCATTTCGACGCCCGTCAGTACAACACGATTGTCTACACCGATCTCAACGATCTAAAGTCGAAGTTGCAGTTCAGAATCGAAGCGATATTAGGAAAGGGTCCGATTGCATCCTAACTGCCCCACGGATTCACGACCGACTTGGCGATGTCGTCGAAGTGCTTCGTGTTGCGCGTGGCGAGGCTGGCGTGGGAGGCAAGGACGATGCCGGCGATCATGGTGTCGCGGAGATCACCTGCCCGGCCCGTTCGTTTTCGCTCGGCGGCCAGCACCGCCGATGAGCGGGCCGCCTGCTCGTCATAAGGAAGAATTCTCTGCTGCACGACTTGGGTGAGCCAATTCTCAAACGCAGTGGTCAACGCAGCCCGGCGTCTTCCGTTGGGTGCTGTCTCAATGCCAAATCGAATCTCGAAGATCGTTACCGACGACGTCCACAGCGACGAAGCGGGCTGACGGTCGAGCCACTGAGTGACCCGGCTGTCCGGCCTGGGAAGCATGAATTCCGAGACCACGTTGGTGTCCAGGATAATCATTCCTCGAACTTTATGGGCTCGACAGGGGAACCGTGCCATTCCTGAATTGGCTCGTCCAGGTAAACGCCGCTGCCGCTAAACAACGCCACGGACGCCGTTCCAAACCCGACCGCCGGCACAGATTCTTCCCGAGTCAGCGCGTTGTGAATAATCTCGCGAACCTCTGCCTCCATGCTGCGGCCATTGCGCTTGGCGCGCCGCTGCAGGCGGGATTTCACCCGTTCGTCAACCTTGCGAACCAGAATCTGTGCCATCCCCGTCCTCCACTGATAGCATGATAGCACAAAACTAGAATCGATCTCGGGGGGCTCGACAATTTGTCTCTTGCACCTCTAGTCTTCGCGCGTACTTGCGTTATTCTTCTTCGGGTCGCTGGTGTCCTTTTCATCGTCGATTCCGGTGAAATCTGCGGGATCGACCGTGCCCAGCGAATCGTTGACCACGCCATCATCTTCCGTGCATTCGGTTTGACCGCCAGGCATCTCGTGCGTGGCTTGCGTTTTTTTGCTCATCGCATCTCCTCAAGGAGTTGGATGCGAAGCAATCAGGCTACGTTCAGTGGTCGCCTGATTGCTTCGGTTCGCGTCCCTGGCTCGGTTGAGCTTCGTCGCCACTCTAGCTCGTGGTCGCCGCTCTCGCATTCATGCCGGCGTGCTCGTTTGTCGCAGGAAAAAGAACACCGACGGTGCGGCTTGAGGGCCGCAGCGCCCACGATGCCACAGTAAGGCCCGCAATGAGGAGCGGAGCAATGACGTGAAAGGCGTAAGCACCGTACCCGCCGACCGCGGCGCAGGATGCTGCTGCACCTGTGAGGTCAAAGAAGATGCCGGCATACGCCCACTCCTTGAGCCGCGGAAAACCCGGCACAAGGATGGCGATGGCTCCCAACACCTTCCAGACTCCGAGGATGAGGAAGAAGTACATGGGGTAGCCAAGCTCTGGCACGACGCCATGAGGGTTGGCGCGAAATTGCAAGATCTGCGCGACGCCGCCGGTCATGAAGAACGCTACAAGTATGGTCGTCGCCCAATAGGCAATGCGTTTTGTCTTCATGGTCAGTTCAAACCTCCTACAACGTTTTCGAGCTTGCCAATGAAATTCGTCCATCCGTACTTCGCACCCTTGTAGCTGGCGCTCTCCTCCGACGGGAAGCCGGAATGCTCCATGCGGACATGCGTGCCGCTTGCAGTCGGCGTCAATGTCCAGGTGACCACGCTTTCCATGCCCATCGTGCCCCAGCTATAAGAGAGCCGCGAGACCGGTTCGACAACCAGGACTCGGCTGTCGATCACCCCATCCCAATTCGGCACGGGAGTGGAGCGGAATTTGAACTGGTGGCCGACCTGCGGCTCAAAATCATTGCCCATCAACCACTCCTGGATCAATGAGCTTTCAGTAAGGGCACGCCACACCTTCTCTGGCGGATGCGGCAGGTCGCGCTCGATTGTCAAAGTGCGGGTTGTTGCAACGGTCTCGGTCATTTATCCATCCTTTCCAGCAGATTTTCGAGTCGATCGAATCGTTCATTCCAGAAGACGCCGTACCGGCTCATCCAGTTGGCCAGTGGCGCCAGGGATTGCGGCCGCGCGGTGTAGTGCGTCTCGCGACCTTCGCGGCGATGCCGAACCAGCTTCGCCCTCTTCAGCACCGTCAGGTGTTTCGAGATTGCCGGCTGCGATACGTGGAACGATCCCGTCAACGCATGCACGGTCTGCTCGCCTTTGCGGGTGAGCCGCTCAAAGATTGCCCTGCGGGTGGGGTCGGCCAGTGCTCTGAAAATGTCGGACTCTACGGCCTGCATGATTAATTCATAACCAAATGGTTATGGTTTGTCAAGTGCAATTTCTGATTTGCTGGATAGCAAACCATGATGCTCCGCCGGTCTCAGTCGGCGTATTTCACTGAGCAGCCATACGACCGCGTGTAAGCGTGCGCCACCGGCTTGCCCGACATGGATTCCATCAGTGCGTCGTTCAGGTAGTTGTCCGCGCCTTTGATGTCGCTGACGTCGGGCGTAGCGTGGTCGTCGATCGCGCCCTCATAAATCAGCTTGCCTTGGGGGTCGATGACGTACATTTCCGGCGTGGTCTTGGCGCTGAAAAGGTGTCCCAATTTGCCCTCGGGATCGATGAGCACCGCGGTGGGCACGGCGTGCATCTCGGCCAGGTACGCGTTCTCCTCCGCGTCGGTCATGTAGCCTTGCTGGCCCGGCGCGGAAGAAATGACGGTGAACCACACCACGCCCTTCGCGGTCCATTCCTTTTGCAGCGACTGCATGTTGCCGCTGGCGTAGTGCTTTTTGGTGTAGGGGCAATCGTGGTTGTGCCACTCCAGGACCACATATTTACCGCGGTAGTCAGCGAGCGAGTGTGCGTGACCGTGCGAATCGGTCGCGGTGAAGTTGGGCGCGGGCGAACCCACAACCGATTGTGCCCCGGCCGCAACGGGTACAAGCGCAACCGCAAGCGCAGCCAAGCCTGCAAGACAAGAGAGTGATTTCATCAGAGTCAACCTCCTGACAGTGGGAAGTTCGGACGTGCGACAAATGGGGAATCGGCGACCGGCCCAGAACCAGTATCGAGCCGATCACGCACCCAGTTTACTGCTGTTTTGACGAAACCGCGCTGGCTGGAGTTGCAACCCCGGTGGGGAGTTTGTTGATTGCGTCCAGAACGATCCCGGGCGTAAGCACCTGCGGCAATAACTGCGGTTCGTTCTGGCCCGGAGCATACAGTGCATAGACCGGAACCCCGCTGCGCCCCAGCGCCGTAAGTTCCTGTGTGATGGCGGGATCCTCGCGGGTCCAGTCGGCTCTGAACAGGGCCACATTTCTTTCTCCAAACGCATGCATCACTTCGGGCTGGCTAAGTGCGATGCGCTCATTGACCTGGCAGCTCAAGCACCAACTCGCGGTGAAGTCCACAAAAACGGGCTGCCCGGCCGAGAGCGCTTGCTCGACAGCCTCCGCCGACCATGGCTGCCAGGCGCTGCGTGTCGTCCCCGCCGCGGACTGGACCGCCGATTTTTCCGAAGGCGACTCGGCGAGTTCCCTGGGCGCGGTGACGCAGGCAACAAGCGCAGTGAGCAGAATGAGAACGGCGACGATGCTCGCCCACCGCTGCACCGGCCAGCGGCCCAGGAACCAGCCGGCAATAGCGAGCAGCAGAAAGATGGCGAGCAGCGCCAGCACTAAATTCGCGCCATAAGCATCCGCGACGACCCAGGTGAGCCAGATGACGGTTCCGAAGATAGGAACCGAGACCGCCTGCTTCAGAATGTCCATCCACACGCCGGGTTTGGGCAGCAGGCGCGTCCACGCAGGTTGCAAGGTGAGCGCCACATAAGGCGCAGCCAGGCCGAGAGCAAGCGCGGTAAAGATCCCGAAGGTGACGGCGGCAGGCTGGGCGAGCGCGTAGCCGACCGCCGCTCCCATGAAAGGCGCGGTACACGGCGTGGCGACGACGACCGCCAGGACTCCCGTGAAAAAGCTGCCTGCGTAGCCCTGTTTTGCGGCCCCATTTTCCGTAACTAATGCCCCGCCGACGCCGGTCAACGTAATGCCAATCTCGAACTGCCCAGCCAGGGAAAGCCCGAAGAAGAACAAAAGCCCAGCTAAGACCAACAAAAAAATCGGCGATTGAAATTGGAATCCCCAACCCAGCGTGGCTCCAGCGGCGCGCAGGCCGAGCAGTAGCCCAACCAGCGCCCAAAAGGAAATGAGAATGCCTGCGGTATAGACAAGGCCGTGCGCGCGCAGTTTGTGGCGTTCCTCGCTGCCCGACTGCACCAGCGCCAGCCCCTTCAAGAACAAAACAGGAAAGACGCATGGCATCAGGTTGAGAAGCAGCCCGCCGAGGAAAGCAAAGCACACCGTGCTGGCGAGCGCTGCAAAAGAGAGAGCAGGCGCCGGGGCGGGCATTGTCTCCATCCGCGTCACGCCGAATGAGGCGCCGCCGCCGGACGGAGCCGGCATCACAACCTCCGACCGCAGCGCGGCAATCTCGTAGTTGCGGCCGCCCGCAAGTTCGAGTACGCCCTTCAATTTCGCAGGTGCGGTGGTGATATTCGGATCCTGTTTGAGGCTGACAATCAGGCCGTTCGCCGTCGGCGTCACGGTTTGCGGCGCGGGATTATCGAGAATGTCCTCGTCTTCAGGAAAAAATTCCGCCTGCGTTTCGCGCTGGCCGGTGGTGACAGCGAGGAGAAAGCCCGCGGCAGTGGGCTGGAAGACGGCAGTGTCGGACCTGGGCAGCGCTTGCGGGAGCTGATTGGCAAAACGCGCCCACAGTTGCTGATCACTTGCAGAGATCAGGTTTACCGCTGGCGCCCCGGAAACCACATTGACGTTCTGGTCCAACTCCGCCTTGCCCGGGATACAAACCTCGCGGCACACCAGCCAGTCAACCTTTGCGTGCAGAACGACAGTGCCCCGCTTCGCAGTCGCTGCAGCCTGCACCTTGAACGGGAAAAGAACCTCGTTCTCGTAGCCAAAATCCATCAGCGGGCCCAGCGGCAATCGTTGAGGCGCGGGAAACTGCATGGCGCTCGCTGTGATGCCGGCGGGCAGGGTCCACTGAATGTGCGGCGGCTCGCCGGAGTCGCCCGCGTTCTTCCAGTACACATGCCAGCCAGATTCAAGCTTGAAGTACAAACCCGCATTCGCCGGAGTTCCGGCCTTGAGATTTTGGTTGGGAACTACCAATTGCACGTGCAGATGCGCAACGTCGGCTGAATTCGATGCGGCAAACGCGAGAGGAACCGCAACGAACGCGGCAATCAGCGCGAAAATCAAGGGAAATCGGCGCATGCGAAGAGAAGATCGGGCTCCTGTCAATTGGACTCAGTGTAAAGGACTGGAGCTACAGCGGGAGCCACGGAAAGTGGGCTTGCGCTGTCCAAAATCGTAAGAGGCGCGGCAGAGCGAGCGCAATGCCGGCGGCCGGGGCGTGGCCCGCCGCCTTTTTGACGCCCAGGCCGCAGCCCATCGGCCCCTGAGAAAAAGGCGGAATGCTCTCTTTTTCCATGCAAACTCCGCTTCTGTGTGCTACCTTGAGTGCGCGTTCAGTCCCCCGCCCACAACTATTCCCATCCCAAGGAGGTTCGTCTCATGAAAGTCCCTAGTTTGTTCGCTGCGTTGGTATTAATTGGCGCGACTCTCACTCCCGTGACCCTGGGCCAGAGTGAACCAGCGTATTCGCTTAAGGGCCCGTTGCCGGCTTGCGAGGGCACCTACGCCATTGTCCGGCTGACTGAGATCAAACACGACAGCAACTTTGAACAATATGAGAAGGCCCTGGCCCTGCATAAGGCCTGGTTCCGGAAGCACGGCTACAAGGACCAGATCTTTGCCGCGCGCGTGTTGGAGCGCGATGAGAAGACCGGTGAGGCCCACTTTTCCAATCACATGGTGCTGCAATACCACTTCATCGAGCAGGGGAGCAAGCCGCCTGTTCACGATGCCGAATGGGATGCCTACGTGAAAGCGTACACCGACATCTCGACGATGAAAGAAACCTACGTCAGCTGCGTTCCCAGGGAGCACACTCCGCGCTCGATGAAATAGGCGTCAGCCGCGATGGAGTAGCGGGCACGCGCGAGCGCCCGCGATCGTGGCCCGTGATCATCAATTGTCCGATTTCTCAGGGGCCGGCTCTTCGCCGGCCCCGCTCGCTTGCCGACCTGCTGTTTCGCTAGCTCCGCTTCTCGTGCAGCTCTGGCCGGGTGGCGTGCTCGCGGAAGATACAGTCGTTCTGTACGCATTTCACGCCGGCGGCACGGGCGCGCGCCACCGCCTGTTCGTGAATGACCCCGTCCTGCAGCCAGAGATACGGAATGCCGAGCCGGATCACATCGTCGACAATAGCGGGGACGTGTTCGGAAGCGCGGAAGACGTCCAAAAGATCGATTCCCCGCCCGGTCTCCGTGTGTGCCGCTGTCTGGGCCGCATCGAGGTCAGGGTAGCTGGGCCTGCCGAGTACCTCCTGAAACGCAGGATTCACGGGAAAGATTCGATAGCCGCTTCCGGCAAGATAGCGGCCGATGTTGAAGCTGGCGCGATGCGGCTTGTCGCTCATGCCCACGACTGCGATGTTGTGCGCGTTGCGCAGCATTTCGTCGATGAGGTCGTGTTGGCTAGTTGTCATAGTGATTAGTGGCGAGTGTGAGTGTGGGCGCGGACCGCTCACACTCGCACTCTCGTCCTTGTTCCCTTGTTCCCTCGGTCCCTGCTTTTCTCACACTTCCAAATCATCCTCTGCGCCGGTAGCCACTTCCGTTCCGCGGCGCTTGGCGAGCAAGTAGCCCCTTAGAAACGGTTCCAAGTACCCGTCCAGTACTTTGTCCACGTCGCCCACTTCAACCTTGGTGCGATGATCCTTGGCCATGCGATAAGGCTGCAGAACGTACGACCGAATCTGCGACCCGAAGTTAATCTCGAGCTTGGAGTCTTCGAGCTTCTTGCTTACAGCCCGCTTCTTTTCGACCTCATACTCGTACAGCCGCGAGCGCAGCATCTTCATCGCCTTCTCGCGGTTCTTATGCTGGCTCCGCTCGTTCTGGCATTGCACGACAATTCCGGTCGGTAGATGTGTCATGCGCACTGCGGAGTCAGTGGTGTTCACGTGCTGGCCACCCTTGCCGCCGGAACGGTAGGTGTCGATGCGCAGATCCTCCACCTTCAGGTCGACATTGATGGTTTCGTCGATTTCCGGCGACACGTACACCGAAGCGAACGATGTGTGGCGCCGCTTGGCTTGGTCGAAGGGCGAGATGCGCACCAGACGATGCACACCGCTCTCGCCGGCCAGCATGCCGAAAGCGTATTCGCCGGTGATCGTGAACGTGGCCGACTTGATGCCCGCCTCTTCGCCGTCCTGGTAGTCGTTCATCTCGGTTTTGAAACCCTGCTGCTCGGCCCAGCGCAGATACATGCGCAGCAGCATCTCGGCCCAGTCCTGGCTTTCGGTACCACCGGCGCCGGGATGCACGGTGACAATGGCGTTGAGCGCATCGGCCTCGCCCGAAAGCATGGTGCGCGCTTCGAGCTCTTCGGCGAAAGCCCCCAGTTCCTTGATGCCCTTCTCCAAATCAAGGAGAACGTCTTCGCCCTCTTTAGCTAATTCAAAATAGGCATCGATGTCGCTGGTGCGGCGCACCAGTTCGTCGTCGTCCGCCACAAGCTTCTCCAGCCGCTTGCGGTCACGCATCAATGGTTTGCTTGCTGCCGGATCGTTCCAGAGAGCCGGATCGGCCAGCTTCTTTTCTATGTCGGCGAGTTCCCTACGGATGCGAGCCGGGTCAAAGATACTCCCGCAGGTCGCGCACTTGGTTGCGCACGGGAGCGTAGGCGAATTCGAGATCGTTCAGCGACATTGTGCTCTTGAGACCTGACTTTGAATTAGCGGAGCTAGCGGTGTTCGCGGAGTAAGCGGCGTTAGCCATTCGGCTCGTGCTTACGCCTACGGCTTTTTCCCAACGACCAACCAACAACGCCTATAGAAAGTATGGCACAGAGCCACGCAAAGACGTCACCGTGCGCCGTGTAGAACGTGATGTCGTTGCGGAAGGCGAACTCGGCCGGCAGCGCATCGGTCTGATGGCGGGGAATCGACTGGCGAACGCGGCCTTCAGGATCGATCGCCGCCGTCACGCCTGAGTTGGTGTCGCGTAAGAGCCAGCGACGGTTTTCGATGGCGCGCATACGCGCCATGTTCAAGTGCTGCCAGGGAGCGCTGGTGTCGCCATACCACCCATCGTCCGAGATGTTCACGAAAACCTCGGCGCCATGGCGCGCGAACTGACGCACTTCGTCGGCGAAGACCGCCTCGTAGCAGATGAAGACGCCGTAGCGATGACTGCCGCCACTCTGTGTATCGAGCAGGAAGGCGTCGCGCTCCGTGCCGCGAGTGAAAAGCCCAACGCGGCCAGTGAGCTTGTGTGCAAAGGTAAGCAGATCCTGGAAAGGAATGTACTCGCCGAAGGGAACGAGGTGGATTTTGTCGTAGCGGCCCACGCGCTCGCCGTCGGCGTCGATGATGAAGGCCGAGTTGTAGAAATTCGATATGTGCCCTGTGAGAGAGAAATCCGTGCCGACGCCGCCGACCACCAGCGGCGCGTGCATGGCCGCGGCGACTGAGCGCATGGCCTGCTGGAAGCGGGGGTCATCGCCGAAGTAGGGCGCGGGCGACTCCGGCCACACCACGAGATCGGGGTGCGTGGGATAAGGCGGGCAGATAATTTCGCCCGCGGGCGCGCCGGTCTGCGGAATGCCGGCGATGTAGGTTTTGCATTGCTCGTTGGCCAGGCGCGTGAACTCGGCGATGTGGCGATCCCACTCCGGCCCCTGCCAGTTATTCGCGTCGCCCACATCCAGATTGGGCTGAATCAGAACCGCGGTCGCTGTGGTGCGGGGCGCTTGGGCGGCGTAACAAAGGCTCCGGCGAATCCGGACAATCAACAGCAGCGTCCGAAAGCCGCTCCAGGCCCAACGGCCCGCTGAGCGGGTTCTTGATCTCGCGCCCCAGCGACAAGCCGCCGGCCAAAAAAGCATTCGCCGCAACCAGCACAAAGCTGATGCCATAGACACCGGTCCACGGCGCTAGCTGGTGTCATAAGCGAGTTATCCACCTGCGAATACCCAAGCTGGTCCCAGGGAACGCTGGTAATGTGCGCGGCGGCGAGTTCGAGGCCCGTCCAAAGAAAAGGCGCAAAGGCGAGCGCGAGGCGTGTGGAGCCTGTGGCGCGCCGCACCAGCACCAGGCCCAGTCCGAAGAGCCCGAAATAAAGTCCCAGCACGAGGCTGAAGCCGATCAGCAGCAGCGTGGGCGCGAGAGGCGGCATGTCGCCGTAGTGCGACATGGTGTCGCGTATCCAGTAGCAGTTGCCCAGGTACCACAGGAAGCCGCAGAGATACGCG
>CAVOTQ010000033.1:0-133531 GCA_963699385.1 uncultured Acidobacteriota bacterium
CCAGCCGCGCAGGTCAATACTACAATTCGGTGGGCTACGCCGGTTTCAGCAACGACACCTACGGCACCCTCACCGCCGGCCGCCAGAACGCGCTGTCGCTCGACGGCATCAACGCCTACGATCCGATGGGCGGCTCTTACGCGTTTTCGCTGATCGGATGGTCGGGCAAGACAGCCGGCGCCGGCCAGACCGAGACTGCGCAAATCAACACGTCCGTGAAATATGCGGTGAACCTGCCCTACAACTTGCGCACTTCCGCAATCGTCCAGTTTGGCGGATATGATTACTATAACGGCTCGAACGGCGAATGGGAGGTCAACGTCGGCGGCGATTTCTTCAACAAGAGCCTTTCGGTGGACGCGATCTATGGGCAAACCAAAGACCAGGTGAGCCTTGCGACTTATAATGGCCCCGTGCCGTCCGGGGACGCCAACGGATGCGCTGAAAGCCACGTTGGATAACGACAAGACCTTCATTCTCCTATCCAAGTACAAGTGGAATCAGTTCACGGTCTACGGCGGCTGGGAGCATGACTACTTCACCAATCCAAGCGACACGTCGTTTCCCTGCCGGCTTCACCACGATCGGCGGACAGCCCGTCCTTTCCAGCGGCATAACTGTAACTAGCTACACCAAGGCGCTAAATTTCGACGTCCTCTGGACCGGCGCAAGTACGCCGTCACCGATCGAATTGACCTCGTCGGCGCGTACTACCTGTATATTCAGCAAGACTTTAATCCGACGGGTTCCGTGGCGACGAACTGCGTGGACCGAACGCCAAGGTGGCCAGCGCCCGGCTTCGCACCGCTCGGAACAGCGTCGAGCAAGTGCAAGGGGTACAAGAACGCGTTCTCCTTCATGATCGACTATCGTCCGCTGAAGCGGGTCGATCTATATGCCGGCGTCCTGTACTCCAGGGTGAGTGGCGGGTCTGGCGACCGGTTACCTAGAGTCGGACAACATCGCGCCGACCGCGGGCATTCGCGTTCGCTTCTGATCGAAACGGGTCATCCGAATATTCCATCGCGCTCCGGGCCCGTGCCCGGAGTTTTATTTTGCTTCAGGCGCTTATTCGTGAGCAACAACATTTTCCGCTGCTTGGAGCGCCATTTCCTAAATATAGATTTACAAACGTCGATTGTACCCTCGGACTAGAAAAGGATGTATGCTCGATCCGACTTTGGCGCGGCCATGTCAGACTCTGGCGAGCGAGCGAGGGAGATCATGTTACCGCGCATACGGGCGGCCGGGCCGCCACCGGGCGGATGCTCCGCTGGAATTGCTACGGGATCGAATTCGTTTTTTTGTCCAGAGACTTGTAATGCGCCTGCGCTCGGGGCCGCGGCGATGGCCACCGCCTCGCGGGAGATTTGACCATGCTATCGCCGCCCGCGCGCCCGTGCTGCTGGTGGAGGACGAACGCGATCTCGCGGACGAAATCCGCGCAAGCCTTGCAGGGCGAGGGGCATCCTGTCGAACACGCCCAGACGCTCGAACAGGGCCTGGCGGCCGCGCGCAGAGGCGTGGCCGCGGTGCTCATCGTCGATCGCATGCTGACGGGCGAGGACGGACTGTCGTTGGTCGAGACGCTGCGCGGGAGGGCAACCTCGTTCCCGTGCTGCTGATCAGCGCGCTTTCGACGATCGACGACCGCATCGAGGGCCTGAAGGCGGGTGGCGACGATTACCTCGTCAAGCCATTCGCCCTGCGCGAACTTTCCGCGCGGGTCGAGGCGTTGCTGCGCCGCGGCGAAACCTCCCGCGCCACGCGGCTCAAGGTCGGGCCGCTGGAACTCGACCTCGTCACGCGCGAGGCGCGCCGCGACGGCGAGCGCGTCGAGTTGCTGCCGCGCGAGTTCAAACTGCTCGAATTTTTCATGCGCCGTCCGGGACAGATCGTCACGCGCGCGATGTTGCTCGAGGACGTTTGGAACTACAAGTTCCTGCCGCAGACAAATGTCGTCGACGTCCACATCGGCAATCTGCGACGCAAGCTCGACGCGGGCGATGGGCGACGTTTCATCCTCAACGTGCGCGCGGCCGGCTTCAAGCTGCATGTGGAAGACTGAGGTCTTCGGCGCGCGTCCATTCCGTCTCGCGCTCGCTTTCGCGCTGGCGATTTCGGCGGCGACCATCAGCGGCTTCGGGCTGATCTACCTCGAAGTCTCGCGCGAGGACTCCAGCGGGTCGGGGCCATTCTCACCGAAGAGGCGCGCCTCAACTACGACGCCTCCGAGGATCGGCTGCGCGAGGCCCTGGCGGCGCGGCAGACGCCGCGACATCCGGCGCATCGACTATCTCGCGTTGTTCGATTCGCGGGGGACCCTCGTGCTCGGCAACATCGCGCGCCTGCCGCCGATCGCCATCGACGGTCGGCCGCACTTCCTTTCGGCCGGGGCGGCAGCGGCGCTCGGTTCGGGGAGCGCGTCCGCGGTCTTCGTCGCCGGACGACGGACCGACGGGGGCGTGACGCTGCTCGGCCGCAATTTGCAGGACACGCAAGACATCGAGAGGACGCTGCTGCGCGCGCTCGCCATCGCGCTCGTGCCCACCGTCGCCGCGATTCTGGCGATCGGCGCTTGGTTCGCGCGTCGCGCGCTACGCCGTCTCGACGGCGTGCATGACGCGATCACCCGGATCATGGAAGGCGATCTCGGCTCGCGGCTGCCGGTGTCGCGCGAACGCGACGAGATCGACCGCATCGCGCGCGCGGTCAATCTGATGCTCGATGAAATCGCCCGTCTGCTCGATCAGTTGAAAAGCGTCGGCGACAATATCGCCCACGAGCTGCGCGCGCCTCTGACGGTCGCCAAGGTCAAACTCGAGCGGGCGCTCGAGATCGAACCGAACCGCCGCGCGAACCCAACTCGAGGCCGCCTGCGCGCAACTCGACCGCGTCGGCGCCACGATCTCGGCGCTGTTGCGCATTTCCGCCGTGGAGAACGGCCCGCGCGGCAAGCATTTCCGCGACGTCGATATCGCCGCGGTCTGCGCGCAGGTTGTCGAGTTCTATGAACCGCTCGCCGAGGCCAAGGATATCGAGCTGACAGTTTCGACTCGCGGCGCCGGTCTGGATTCGCGGCGATGAGGACCTTTTGCGCGAGGCCATCTCCAATCTCGTCGACAACGCCGATCAAATTCACACCCGCCGGCGGGGCGGCGCGGATCATCGCGGAGATCTTCGACGGCCGACCCCGGATCGAGGTGCGCGACACGGGACCGGGCGTGGCGGCCGGCGATCGCGAAACGATCTTCCGCCGCTTCTATCGCGCGGCGGCCGGCGAAGGCGAGGCGGGACATGGCCTGGGCCTCAACATCGCCCGCACCATCGCGGAATTGCACGGCTTCGAGCTGCGCGTGGAGGACAACGCGCCCGGCGCCCGATTCGTGATGCGGGCGGCCGCGAAGGCGACGCTGGCGCGCGCCTCGTAATAGCCGGCCCACTCCTCGCGAACATAACTCGATGAATATGGCTGGCTGGATGGATACGATTGGCGAATGCGGCCGGGTTTCGACTGCTTTGCGCAGGAACATGGCCACCCTGTGGAAGCCGGGCCGGCCTTACAAAAATTATTTTTAGTGTTTCGATCCGCCTTGCCCGCGTATTACGGCGGCGCCTACCGACGCGGGACTGCAAAGCCGTCCGAAGCGATCGCTGATTGCATCCTAACTGAGACTGCGGACTTGTGAGCGTTTGTATGAAAGTGATCATTGCTTGTCGCCTTACGGATCGGCGTCCGGTCTCGCGGATTTGAGAGGAGCGGGCGTGATAAGGCGGTTGACTTCATCGTCGTCCATTCCGCTGGCCCACGTGGGCCGGCCGGGGGATACGCCGGGAGTCCGACGCGCGCTCCCCATACCGATCAAAGGCGAGATTTGCGGGAGCGCCTCCGCTTGGCCTGACTTTGCCGCTGATTTATGCAAGGCTGACCGACGAAGGATCGGACGGCCGGCTACAGCGGGACTGTTGAGAGAGCGACGACGTCTACGGCGCAAACCGTTGGCGAAGTTCGGGAATACCAATTTCCTGACTTGGGGCTGCGGAATGAGGGGGTCACGGCTCGTAGGCGCGTTCGCCTTGGCGTTTACCGCGTCAGGTTGCACGGTCGGACCGGACTATCAAAAGCCTGTATTTCGGTTGCCGACGGGCTTCTGGCCCTCCGACCAAAGCGTCGAGCGTTCAGGCCCCGCCCCCGCCGATTTGCCGCAATGGTGGCGGTCGCTGCGCGATCGCCAGTTGGAATTCGCTGGAGGATCGCGCACTTGCAGCCGATCTCGATCTGGAAGTCGCGTTGGACCGGATCCAGGAAGCGCGAGCCGCACTGGCGGTGATCGCCGTCAGGCGCTTCCGGAGGGCGGAGCGACGTCCGGGGCCGCCTACGGGACGGGAAACAACGAGACGACCGCGGCCGTCCCGCCGCCGCTCCGCGCAGGGGAGAACACTACTGAATTCAGAAAGTCTCCAGTACGCGGGCGGGGCCATGGTCACCTGGGATCTCCATCTGTTCGGTCGGATCCGCCGTGAGTACCAGGCGCAAACCTACGACGTCGAAGCGCTCGCGGCCGCGCGCGATTTCGTGGCCATGTCGGTCACGGCGGATGTGCGCGCGACTACTTGGACATGCGCGGCTTGCAGGCCCAGTTGGCCGTGCTGGACAAGAATATCGACGTCGCCAGGAGCGGGGTGACCCTGGAGCAGACCCGCTTCGATCGCGGCCTCACGAACGAGCTTGATGTCGCGCTCGCGCGCCGGGAGTTGGAGACGCTGCAGGCCCAGCGGCCTACGCTAGTCGCATGGTCAGCCCACCCGTCACGCCATTGCAGTGCTGCTAGGTCGATACCCGAGGACGTTGCGAAAGAACTTTCAAGACCTGGTCCCTTCCCGGCGCTCCCGCGCCAGGCTCCCACCGGCGCGCCGGTCCAACTGTTGCGACGGCGTCCGGACATCGTAGCGGCGGAGCGCCGCGTCGCTCAGGCGACCGCGAACATTGGCGTCGCTGTCGCCGCCCTCTTCCCGAACGTATCGCTGAACGGGGGCGCGCGGCGGCCAAGGCGGCGCGGTCACGACGGCGAACGCGAACGCCATAACCTGGATCGGGTCCGTCGCGTCGACGCTTTACTGGCCGCTGCTCGATTTCGGCGGGCTGGACGCACAGATCGAGATCGCGGATTACACGACGCGCGAGAGGCTGACCGAATACAAACAAACCATCCTCGCCGCGGTCCGAGAGGTCGACGACGCCACCTCCTCCTTTCGTGCGCAGGAAGCGAGCTGCACGACTTAGACCGCGCGGTGTCGGCGGCCTTGCTTTCGACGCAGCTCGCCACCGACCGTTACGACCGCGGCCTGACGGACTACCTCAATGTGCTGGATGCCGAGCGGCAGCAGTTCGCGCTCCAGCAGCAATATGTGTTCGCCGAGCAGGTCGAGGGCGAGTCGCTGGTCGGCCTGTACAGGGCGTTGGGCGGCGGCTGGCAGCCCGGGACGGTGATCCCCCCGATCCGCACGCCGCAGCCGGCGGCGGTCGCGGTGTCACGTTACTTTCTGGGCCCGGAGGGGTGACTGCCGGCCTCGGAGGGAGCGCACTGAACTGTCGTCCACTTCGGCGTCGTCGTAGAGCCTCGCCGACGAGCGGCCGGGAAAACGCCTGCGCCAGGGGAACACTTTCCCGGCTCGGCCGCTGAATTGGTGAGACCCTAGGAGTTAGCATCCGTGTGGTTCGTACAGATCGCGCTGCGGCGGCCTTACACGTTCATTGTGCTGGCGATCGTCATCGCCCTGTTCGGGTTGCGGGCGGCGCTACGACTCCGACCGATATTTTTCCCAACATCAATATTCCGGTCATCAGCGTTGTCTGGACCTACGCCGGTTTGCCGCCCGGCGACATGTCCGGCCGCATCATCTACTATTACGAACGGACGCTGACGTCGCAGGTGGGCGACATCAGCACATCGAGTTCCAGTCGCTCGCCGGGTACGGCGTCGTCAAGATCTTCTTCCAGAAGAATGCCAACATTTCCGCTGCGCTCCGCGCAGGTGACGGCGGCTTCGCAGACGGTGTTGAAGTTCTTGCCGCCGGGGATCACGCCGCCCTACGTGCTGAGCTATAACGCCGCCACCGTGCCGATCCTGCAGCTCGCTCTCGCCAGCAAGAGTTTGCCGGAGATGAATCTGTTCGATCTCGGCGAAACTTCATTCGACCGCAACTGGCGACTGTCGCGGGCGCAGCGGTCCCCTCGCCCTTCGGCGGCAAGATTCTGCAGGTTCAGGTCGATCTCGACCAGAATGCGATGCAGGCTCACAACGTTTCGCGGACAATGTGCTGAACGCGGTATCGGCCGAGAACTTGATCTTGCCCGCCGGCGACGAAAAGCTCGGCAAGTTCGATCGGAACGTCGTGCTCAACGCCAGTCCGGTCATCCTCGATCGGATCAACGACCTTCCAGTCAAGAAGGTCAACGGCACCACCGTCTTCGTTCGCGACGTCGCCTTTGTGCACGAGGGATCGCCGCCGCAAACCAACGTCGTCCGGGTCAATGGCGCGCGCGCCGTGCTCATGACGATCCTGAAGGCCGGCTCCGCGTCTACGCTCAACGTCATCGACGGGTATCAAGTCGATCCTGCCGCGAATCAAAGAAGGCTTGCCGTCGATCTCCAGGTGCATGCCGTCGGCGACCAGTCCGTCTTCGTCAAGGCCGACATCGTCGGGGTGATACGCGAGGCGGTCTTGGCGGCCGCCCTCGTTGGACTGATGATCCTACTTTTTCTCGGCAGCTGGCGCTCTACCTCGTCATTCTCATCGAAATTCCGCTGGCGATCTTGTTCTCGCTGACGCTGCTGTCTGTGCTCGGCGAGACAATCAACGTCATGACGCTGGGCGGCCTGGCGCTCGCCGTCGGCATCCTGGTCGACGACGCGACGGTGACGATCGAGAACATCAACTGTCACCTGGAGCAGGGCAAGATATCGAGACGGCCATCCTCGACGGCTCGAACCAGATTGTCGTCCCGGCTTTCGTCTCGCTGCTGTGCATCTGTATCGTTTCGTGCCGATGTTCCAGCTCGGCGGTGTCGCCGGCTACCTGTTCCTGCCCATGGCCGAGGCAGTGATCTTCGCGCATGATCGGCTCGTTCATCTGTCTCGCGCACGCTGGTGCCGACCATGGCCAACTATCTGCTGCGGCGGCCATGCGGCGCTACGACGCGGAGGGCGCATGCGCAGGCTCCGCGCGCCGGAGCCCATCCTCGGACCTTTCAGCAAGGCTTCGAAGCGCGCTTCGCGCGCGTCCGGGACGGCTACGGGACGATGCTCCAGCTCGCGCTCGACCGCCGCGGCACTGTTCTTCGCCGGGCTTTCTCGTGCTCGCGCTTGCGTCCTTCGGCTGCGCCGTTCCTGGGCCAGAATTTCTTCCCCTCCATCGATTCTGGCCAGATCGCATGCATGTTCGCCTCCGCCGGCACCCGCATCGAGGAGACCTCGCGCTCTTCGGTCTGGTCGACGGCAGGTGCGGCTGGCCATGCCGAACGGCCAGATCGGCAATATCGTCGACAATTGCGGCCTGCCCTACAGCGGCATCAACATGGCCTACCTCAACAGCGGGACATCGGACTCGCAGGAAGGCGACATGTCTGTCATCTGAAGGAAGGTCAGACCCGACGGCCGAGTACCGTTAAAATATTGCGCAAGGGCTGCCGGAAAGGTTTCCCGGGGCGACATTCGCCTTCCTGCCGGCCGACATCGGCGCAGATTCTGAATTTCGGCCTGCCGGCGCCGATCGACATCCAGGTCGGTCGGCGACGATCGCGGCCAGACCTATGCCTACGCGGCCAAATGCTGGCGGCGCGTCAGCGACGTTCCCGGCATCGCCGACGCGCGCATCCAGCAGGTCGTATCAACTATCCGCGGCTCGACGTCGAGGTCGACCGCACGCTCGCCACCGAGGATCGGGCCTAACGGAGCGCTGATGTCGCCGACAATGTCTTGGCCACGCTGTCGCGGCAGCGGCCAGACGCACCGACTTCTGGCTCGACCCGAGCAACGGCGTGGCCTATCCGATCGTCGCGCAGACGCCGCAGGACCAAGTCGACACGATGTCGACGCGCTGAGAACATTCCGGTCAACACGTCGGCGACAATGCCCGCCGCAGATATCTGGGCGGACTGGCGACGATCACGCCGGCGCCGATCCCAGGCGTGGTCTCGCATTACAACGATCAGCCGGTGGTCGATATCTTACGCCGCCGTCCAGGGCCGCGACCTCGGCGCCGTGGCCGGCCGAATCACAGGATCCTCGACGACATGGCAAGGACGACTGCCCGGCGGCTAGCAACGTCACCCTGCGCGGCCAGGCCGCGACCATGAGTCGCCTTCGGTCAGCTGTTCGTCGGCCTGCGCTGGCGCATCGTGCTGATCTATCTGGTGATCGTGGTGAATTTCCAGTCCTGGCTTGACCCGCTGGTCATCGTCACGGCTCTGCCGGCGGCGCTCGCCGGCATTGTCTGGATGCTGTTCCTGACCGGCACGACGCTGTCGCGTTCCGGCTCTGACCGGCGCCATCATGTGCATGGGCATGGCGACGGCGAACACCATTCTGGTCGTGGGTTTCGCCCGCGAACGGCTGGCCGACGGCGACGCCGCGGCGGCCGCGCTCGAAGCGGGCCTCGCCCGGTTCCGGCCGGTGCTGATGACCGCGCTGGCGATGATCATCGGCATGTTGCCGATGGCGTGGCGCTCGGCGAAGGCGGCGACAGAACGCGCCGCTCGGCCGCGCGGTGATCGGCGGCTGATCGTCGCCACCGCTGGCGACGCTGATCTTCGTTCCCGCCGTCTTCACTTTGCTGCATTCCCGGAGCGTACATTCCGATCAGGGGCCGCATGCCGATCTGGCGGCCGGGCCTAATTTCTGAGCGGGAGACGTTGCGCGGTGCAAGAGCATGTCATCATCCCCGTCAGGAGGAGGCAAAACCCAGGCGCGCTCCATCGCGGACTGCGCCGCTTGGCCTTTTTGCCGCCGCTCTCGCCTGATGGGTTCGCAGCCTGGGGCGTGGTGGAGCGTCAGCATGAAGAGCAGTCGGTGAAGCAGTGGACCGACGCTCAGGCGGCGCCCGGAAGTCGCCGTCCTCAAACCCACGACAGGGCCGGCGGTTCAGAACCTGACGCTGCCCGGCAATGTCTCGGCCTGGTACGAGGCGCCCATGTACGCCCGCGTCAGCGGCTATCTGAAAGACTGGTACTTCGACTATGGCGCCAAGGTGAAGAAGGCGGATAGTCTCTCGAGGAGATTGACACACCTAATCTCGACGCCGAACTGTTGGCTGCAAAAGGTAAATTGAATTCGGCCGAAGCCCTGGTCAACATTCGCAATTCTGGAGCTGCAATTCGCCGAGTTCGACTTACAAGCGCTGGCGCGATTCGCCCAAGGGAGTCGTCGGTGCAGGAGCAGCAGTTCCAAGCAGGCGGACTATGGCAGCGCGCAGGCGCGTTTGAACGCGGCCAAGGCGGACGCCGCGGCGGATCAAGGCGACATCGATCGCCTGAACGCTCTTCAGGGCTTCAAGAAAATCGTCGCGCCTTTCGACGGCACAGTCATTGCGCGCGAAACCGACATCTTCAATTTGCTCATTGCGCCTCCCTCATCAGGTTCAGATAAGGCAGAAAATCGGGATACTTGGGGTGGTCGGAACCGATTTTGCTCTTGTCGAAGAGAGCCCCGGTGGGGCAGACCTGCACGCACTTGCCGCAGCGGGTGCAGCGCGGAATTGCCCCACTCCTGGTGCAGGTCGGAGATGATCAACGAATCGATGCCGCGGCCCATGACGTCCCAGATGTGCGCGCCTTCGATTTCGGCGCAGACGCGGACGCAGCGCGTGCAGAGGATGCAGCGGTTGTGATCGAGGGTGAAGCGCTCGTGCGAGGCATCGACGGCAAGATCGGGGTTGCGATAGGGCAGGCGGACGTGCGTCAGCCCCTGCTCCTGGCCGAGGGTCTGCAGTTCGCAGTGGCCGTTGGCGACGCAGACCGAGCAGATGTGGTTGCGCTCGGCAAAGAGCAGTTCGAGAATGGTCGCGGCGGTGCTTCTGCAGCCGCTCGGTGCTGGTGGTGACTTCCATGCCTTCCTGGACCGTGGTAACGCAGGCGGGCAAGAGCTTGTTGGTGCCCTTGATCTCGACCAGGCAGAGGCGGCATGCGCCCACATCGCTGAGGCCTTCGAGATGGCAGAGCGTGGGAATGTTGATGTTGTGTTCGCGCGCGACTTCGAGAATGGTCTGGCCGTCGCGGGCGCTGACTTCCTGGCCATCGATGATGAGAGTTTTGACGTCGACAGCGGCGCTCATGCCAACACCTCCGTGGTTTCAGACTTGACCGCTTCCATGTTGCAGACGCCGGCCGGACAGCGCTTGTGCACGATGTGGTCGATGTACTCGTTGTTGAAATACTTGAGCGTGCTGAGCACCGGATTGGGCGCGGTCTGGCCCAGGCCGCAGAGGCTGGTTTCCTTGACCGTGGCGCAGAGATCGACGAGCAGGTCGAGGTCGTCCATGGTTCCGGTGCCGTCGCAGATGCGGGTGAGCAGCGTGTGCATCTGCGCGGTGCCGGCGCGGCAGGGAATGCATTTGCCGCAGGACTCGGTCATGCAGAACTCGATGAAGAAGCGGGCCACGTTGACCATGCAGGAGGTGTCGTCCATGACGATCATGCCGCCGGAGCCCATGATGGAGCCGACTTTCACCAGGGCGTCGTAGCTGACGCCGATGTCGAGCATGTTCGGCGGGAAGGCAGCCGCCGGAAGGGCCGCCGGTCTGCACGGCCTTGAAGGTGTGGCCGTCGGGAACGCCGCCGCCGATGCCTTCGATGATCTGCGCGCAGGCTGATGCCCATGGGCACTTCGACCAGGCCGGTGTTGGTGATTTTGCCGGTGAGGGCGAAGACCTTGGTGCCCTTGCTGCGTTCCGAGCCGATGCTGGCGAACCACTTGCCGCCTTTGCGGATGATGGGCGCGATGTTGGCGAAGGTCTCAACGTTGTTGATGAGCGTGGGCTTGCCCCACAGGCCGCTGACGGCGGGATAGGGCGGCCGCGGCTTGGGCGTGCCGCGCTTGCCTTCGATGGAGGCGATCAGCGCGGTTTCTTCGCCGCAGACAAAGGCGCCGGCGCCGAGACGAATCTCCACATCGAAGTTGAAGGGCGTGTTGCAGATGTTGTTGCCGAGCAGGCCGCGGCGGCGGGCATCGCGCAGGCAGTTGGTGAGGCGCGCGACGGCCAGCGGATACTCGGCGCGCACATAGACGATAGCCCTTGCTTGCGCCCACGGCGTAGGCGGCGATGGCCATGCCTTCGATGACGCGCTGCGGATCGCTTTCGAGAACGCTGCGATCCATGAACGCGCCGGGGTCGCCTTCGTCGCCGTTGCAGATGACGTATTTCAGGTCGCCGCCGGCCTTGGCCACGGTGCCCCACTTCAGGCCGGTGGGATAGCCGCCGCCGCCGCGACCGCGCAGGCCGCTTTCGGTGATCTGCTGGATCACGTCGTTGGGCGTCATTTCGGTGAGCGCCTTGACCAGGGCCTGGTAGCCGTCGCGGGCGATGTAGTCGTCGATCTTTTCCGGATCGATGTGGCCGGAGTTTTCAAGCACGACGTGCACCTGCTGATCGAAGTGCTCGCGCAGGTTGCACTGCAGCTCGGCTACCGGCTCGCCGCCGAGGCTGGCGGCGATGGCTTCCGCGTCGCTCGGCATTGCACATGCTGATAGAGAATTTCTTCGGGGTCGACCAGCACCAGCGGTCCGGCGGCGCACAGGCCCATGCAGCCGGTGCGGCGGACGAAGGCATTTTTGCCCTGCGGCGTCGACGGCTTCGGTCGAGCGCGTCCTTCAGCTTGTCGGAGTGCTGGCTCAGGCAGCCGGTGCCCATGCAGACGTTGATCTCGTGGTCGAACTTCGCGTTTTCGGCGCGGACGGATTCGGCAATTTGTTCAAGCTCTTCGATGGTCATTCGACGGCCCACCTTTCCAGTTGTTCGAGCATCTGCTCGCCGGTCATCTGGCCCTGCAAGTTCGCCGTCGGTGAGGACCACGGGCGCGCGGCCGCAGGCGCCGACGCAGCGGGCGGTCATGAGGCTGATCTTGCCGTCCTTGGTGGTCTGGCCCTGCGGAATGCCGAGATGTTTTTCGGCCGCGGCCACCAGCTTGTCGGTGCCCTTGATGTAGCAGGCCGTGCCGGTGCAGATGGTCATGGTGTGCTTGCCCGGCGGCTTGAGGCTGAAGTAGTGATAGAAGGTGACCACGCCGTAGGCCTGGCTGAGCGGCACGCGCAGCGAACGCGCGACAAAGCGGATGGCATCGTCGTCGAGGATAGCCGAACGACGACTGCACGGTGTGCAGCGTTTCAATCAGCGCGTGGCGGGCAAAGCCATTCTTGCGCATGGTGCCGTTCACGATCTTCCAACGTTTGTCGTCGCTGGGTAGCGGCGGGGGCGCAATGACTGGCACATTTCCTCCCTTGGCCGGCGCAGCCCGAGAGCTGCAACCTATGCGGAGCGTAGCGTAGCTCGACCCGTATAGTGCCTACCATTGTTCTACGGGCCGAGGGGTTAATCGATCCGTGACCGCAGTCACTCTGCTCGGCGTTTATCCCATTTGTTGACATGAGTTTTGGGTTGATCCGAAAGCGGTGGCCGAGCCGCGCCCTGATTCGCGGACGTTCGTGTCGCGGCGCACAGAATCCATGAAAAGCGTCGCAAAGCGCGTGCTTGGGATCACTTAACTGCGGTACGCCTGGATGGCCGCGCGCTTCTTTGCGGGTGGAATGGGATGGATGCTTCGGACGATCGAGGCTGTGGGAAAAATCCTTTTTGCAGCTAAAACCATCCTTCAGCGGCTATTGGTTCCTGCAAAACAAATGTCCCAGCGCCGTCCCTACGAGACTCCGGAGTTCATCTAGTGAATCCACTTCCCCACGCTTCCACCCCAAGAAACAAAGATCGTTTCTCGGGCGCCCCGGCTGAAGCGCGGGGCTAACAACCGCTGCGCCTGCGGCGCGATTTTCAGGACATTGCTTATGCAGGCTTCAATAAAGCCATTCTCGTTACGAATGCCTTAGCGGCACGGATGAATCCGTGCCCTTTCAAAGCGTCGGTATCAGTCGACTTTTTCAAAGCGTCGGTATCAGACGTTTTTTTTCAAAGCGTCGATATCAGACGACTTTTTCCGCAGCCTGGATCGACCGGCGTTTATTTGCTTCCTCGAAGTTGAAGCTGATAGTTGAGGTAGTCGATTGTGACCACGGTGTGGCCAAAGAGCACGCTGGTTGATTCGGCGCGGGCGTGCATTGCCATGGAAAAGCCATTCAAGTTGGCGTACTGGCGCATCACGTGGGTGGTGCCCGCAAAGGCCGAAGGGCTCTTAGACGCGACGCCGTCAATCTGAACGAGGGAGCCATCCTTCGCGTCCGCCCAGAGGGTTCCGACGATCAGGTTGGGAGCCTCTCCTTTCGGAGTGATGGCGAGAGCGTAGCAGTCGCGGCCGTTGAGCCGTTGGACGCCGCCGGGCTTTAACTTCATCTCGTAATTCGCCGAAGTGAACCAGGATTTTTCCCAATTTCCGGGCAGGTCGATGGTCTTTTCGTTATCGATCAGCGGTTTCAATCCGAAGCGCAGAATCAAGCCCGATCCGCTCTCGGAAAGCACCGTGTAGTCCTTGCCGATGCCTTTTCTGTAGGTGTCGCGGACGGTCATCTCCGCCGCGGGATGGGTTTCGTCGCCGCCACGGAAAACGGAATAGTGCTCGATGTCGGTGAATTCCAGAATATTGTCCACGCGGGCGGCAACGGCGGCGTCGATCTCGCGAATCATCGCGGCCTGATCCGGCTGCTGCGCCGAGCGATTTATTGCGGGAGGCTGCTGACAGGGCGCTATGCCTGTTCGCGACCACCCTGCGATAAGCAACGGCATTGAGGCCGTTAAGACTACCGCTGCGCGGGCACGAATCGTCATGCTCCGAATTCTCTCACGCGGCCGATCGAAAAGTTCGGCCGCGTGAAGTCAGCTATAAGTTATTGGCCCTCGTGAGCGGCTTTGGCCTGTTCCCGCGCCATGCGTACGGCGTCAAGGAATCCCATCGCGTCCGGCGGAGGCGGTATATGACCATACAGCGCTTCGCGGAAGTTCACATCGTGTCCGTAGAACGCGCGCATTGCGTCATGATCCTGATGTACGGCTGCGCCGTTCAGCGTTAACCCGGCAAAAAGACCCTTGGCCCGCGAATAGGTCAGGATCTCGGCGTTCATCTTCCAGTCAGTGTCGGCAGAAGCATGACGTCCTACCGGACCCGCCGCGACCGAGGCGTCTGCGCCGAGCTCGAACTTGTCACCCAGCAGGCGCTGCATGCCGCGATCGTTTTGGATTACCATGACCACGTCAATTCCCTCGGCTCCAATCTGCAATCCCCAATTTCCGCCTTCCACGTCGAAGAACGCCGGCGCGCTCCAGCCATGGTCGGTGCGGCATGTTGCGACGCCGCGTCCGCCTTCGGCGCCAAATACAAAGCCGCCTTTGATGAGGTGCGGAATCACCGCGATGCACTTGGCGTGATCGATTACCTCTTGCGGAATGCCCTTATCGGGCGTGGCCATCACCTCGTGCAGAACGACGGCTGCATGATGCAGCCGGTCAAGTGCAGCGTCTCGTGTGTCGTCGGCCCAGCTCATGGCGCCGAGACTCAACATCGCGATAAGGACAAAAGCTTTTTTCATTGTGTCCACCTCTCCTGTAACTGTCGATTCGCACCGGCTTAAGAGTTGCATCGAGTTCGCGATGCTCAAATCACGATGCAGGCAAGGGCTGGTCGGCGCGCGTCTGCGCCTCACCTTCCGCTTGTGATTGGAAGCGGACACGATTCCATTGGTTGCCCGCGGCGAGCAACCTCTATGGATGGAATAGGAGGTGGCTGCACAAACGGTTTATGCTGACGGAGATTGCCCATGCACGAATCTCATGCAAAACCAATACGGCACGAAGCGCTGCCTCGACGCGAAGTCCTCACGGTGCGCGGCGTGGTGCAGGGCGTCGGTTTCCGGCCTTTTGTCTACCGGCTCGCGTTGGAGGAGGGCCTGGCGGGTTCGATCGGCAACGATACGGGCGGGGTGACGATCGAAGTCGAGGGACCGATTGAGCGGGTGGAAGCATTTCGACGCCGGCTCGAGGCCGAGGCTCCGCCGCTCTCGCGCATCGATTCTGTAGCGGTGCGCGAGACGCAGGTCACTGGCGAAGCGGGATTTCGCATCGTCGCCAGTGACGCTGCAGGTCAGGTGAGCACCGGGATTCCCGCCGACGCGGCTACCTGCGCGGATTGCTTGCGCGAGCTGCTTGATCCCAACGACCGGCGCTACCGCTATCCATTTTTGAACTGCACCAATTGCGGGCCGCGCTACACGATTACGCGCCGCATTCCTTACGATCGGCCGCAGACTTCGATGGCGCGCTTCATCATGTGTGCGGCCTGCCAGGCGGAGTACGACGATCCAATGAACCGGCGCTTCCACGCGCAGCCGAATGCCTGCGCGGTGTGCGGGCCGCGCGCCTGGCTGCTTGCAACCGACGGCGCGGAGATTCCGTGCGACGATGCTGTGACTGCGGCGATCAATCGCCTGATGGCCGGCGAAATCGTGGCAATCAAGGGCATCGGCGGCTTTCATCTCTCCGTGGACGCGACGAATGAGGCCGCGGTGATGCGGCTGCGCGAGCGCAAACAGCGCTATGGCAAGCCGCTCGCGGTGATGGTGCGCGATCTCGATGCGGCGCGGGGAATTTGTAAATTGTTCAGCGAAGAGGAAGCGCTGCTTGAGACGATTCCGCGGCCGATTGTTTTGGCGCGGCGGCGCGCGGGTGCCGGCATTGCTGAGTCCATCGCGCCGGGAATTCCGTGGCTGGGAGTATTTCTGCCTTACGCGCCATTGCAGCATTTGCTCTTTGCCGATGCTCGTGTGAAGGCTCTGGTGATGACCAGCGCCAACCTCAGCGAAGAGCCGATCGCGATTGACAACGACGAGGCCGTGGCGCGGCTGGGTCAAATCGCCGATGCATTCCTGATGCACGACCGCGAGATTCTGCAGCGCTGCGACGACTCGGTGATGGCGTTGGTTGACGGTGCGCCGCAGCTGATTCGACGCGCGCGGGGATTTGTGCCGCTGGCTGTGCCATTGCCTTTTGACTCGCCGCCGCTGCTGGCTGTGGGTGGGCACTTGAAGAACGTGTTTGCCCTCGCGCGCGGACGATTTGTTTATCAGAGCCAGCATCTGGGCGACCTTGAAAACGTGACTGGCCTCGATTTTTTTCGCGAGGCGCTTGAGCACCTGATGCATACCTTCGAAATCGAGCCGGAAGCCGTGGTGCACGACCTGCATCCGGGTTATCTGTCGACATCCTGGGCAAAAGAGTGGGCTGCCGAGCGAAATCTGCCACTCATTGCGGTGCAACATCATCATGCGCATATCGCGGCGTGCATGGCGGAGCACGGCATCGAGGGTGCGGCGATCGGGTTGGCGCTCGACGGCACTGGCTACGGCACGGACGGCCGCATCTGGGGCGGGGAAGTGCTGATCGTCCAGTTGGACGGTCTTGATCCTGGAAAGTTCGAGCGGTTTGCGCATCTTGAGTATGTTCCCATGCCGGGCGGCGAGGCGGCGATTCGCGAGCCGTGGCGCATGGCGCTCGGCGCATTGCATGCAGCGGGACTTGATGTGGAGTCGCCCGAAGTGATCGCGCTGCTCGGCGCAAAGCCGCAGGAAGTGCGCGTGCTTGAAGCGCATGATCGAGCGCGAGTTGAATACGCCGCTCACGTCGAGTTGGGACGGCTCTTCGATGCGGTTGCGGCTGTGGTGTTGGGACGCGGCGTGGTGGATTACGAGGCGCAGGCGGCGATTGAGCTGGAAGGTTGCGGCATTGAGTGAGAGCGACGAGCCAGCGCCGCGGGAATATATGCCGGAGTTGCATGAGGCGGAAGAATGGCGCGGCGACGAAGGCGGTGCTGAGAACAGGGAATCTTTGGAAAGCAATTTTAGATGACATACAGCGTGGCGTCCCCGCGGGGCGCATTGCCGCGCGTTTTCACGCAGGAATTGCGGAAGGCTACATCAACGCGGCGGCGAATGCGCGGATCGAGACGGGCATCAACGTTGTGGCCTTGAGCGGCGGTTGCATGCACAATCGGCGTCTCGCGCGGCTGCTGCGCGCAGGGCTTGAAGAAGAAGGCTTTCAGGTTTTTCAGCATCGCAAGGTGAGTCCTGGCGATGGCGGGTTGAGCTACGGGCAGGCGGCCGTGGCCGCGGCCATCCTGGCAACGCGTTCCTAACCAGACCAACCGAAATCTCCCGGAGGATCGATGACATTCGGCAAAACGCACTTCGGTCGCGACAACCCGTTGGACCGTTAAGATCGCGTCCGTAATTTTTATCCTGCTTGCGACGATCTGCGTCGCAGCGCCCACCAATGCCCAGCAATCCGACAACGAGAAAGCTGTTTGGAAGCTGGAGACAACTTATTGGGAAGACGTGAAAGCCCTCGATCTCGACAGTTACAGAAATCTTTGGCACGAGAACTTTGTGGGGTGGCCCTATTCGAGTTCGCAGCCCGCGCGGAAGGATCATATTACAGACTGGATCAAGGCTCACACGGATAAGGGAACGACGATGGTCTGGTATGAGTTGGAGCCGGCGGACAGCCGGGCGACTGAGAACCTGGTGGTGACGGAATACTGGCTGACTTCACTCTGGGCGGACAAAGCAGGTCACGGAGAACCGTTTACGCAGCGTGTCACGCACACCTGGATCAAGACTGCCCAAGGCTGGCAGATCATCAGCGGCATGTCGGCAGCAGTGCCCGCTAACTAGCCGGAAATTCGCACCAGCTCCTGCGCTTCTTCCCTCGGGCCGAGGATCGACATGCGCGGAATGCGGCCGCGCACCATGGCGACTTCGTCGCAGCGGTGCAGGCGCGGGCAGCTCTGGCAGTCTTTGAAGATCTTGTCGGGCAGCTCGGACTTGTCTTCCACGGTGCGGAAGCCGTACTTGAAGAAGAAATCGGGGATGCGCGTGAAGAGGCAGACGGACTGGATGCCGTGCTCTTCGGCTTCTTCAATGAGCGCCTTGAGAATGCGGCCGCCGGCGCCCTGGCCCTTGGCTTCGGGCTTGACCACGATGGAGCGCACTTCGCAGAGATGCGGGCCGTAGAGATGCAGCGCGCCGCAGCCGAGAAACACGCCGCCATCGGACTCGGCGACGGTGAAGTCGCGAATGTTTTCGCAGATCTCGGCGAAGGGGCGCTTGAGCAGCGTGCCGTCGCCGGAGAGCGAGTTCACCAGGTCGTAGATGTTGGAGGCGTCGTGCAGCAGGGCCTTACGCACCAGCATGAACGGCCTCCGCTGCAGTGGATTTGATAAGCGCGGCGATGCGCTTCGAGGCGGCATCGAGCGCCTGGTGCACGCGCTCGCGCGCGGTTCCGCCGATCACGTCGTGGCAATCGAGCGTGGCGTCGAGCGTGATCGCAGCGAAAAAATCTTCGTCGAACTCGTCGCCGAACTGGCGCAGTTCGTCGAGCGTCAGGTCGTTCAGCTCAACGCCTTTTTCCATGGCAAAGCGCACCGCGTTGCCGATCTTCTCGTGCGCGGTGCGGAAGGGAACGCCCTTGTGGACGAGATAGGTGGCCGCGGCCATGGCGTTCAGATAGCCCGACTGCGCCGCCTCGCTCATGCGCTCGCGATTGAATTGGAGCGCGGCGGTAAAGCGCGCCACGAGCTTGAGCATTTGCGGAACAAAGTCGACTGCAAAGGCCGGCTCCTGCGTCTCCTGCATGTCTTTATTGTAGGCCAGAGGCAGGCCTTTGAGCTGCAGCGTGACGGCCTGCGCCGCGCCGTGGATGCGGCCGACTTTGGCGCGGAGCAGCTCGGTGAGGTCGGGATTTTTCTTCTGCGGCATGGCGCTGGAGCCGGTGGAAAAGGCTTCGGGCAGAATCACAAATCCGAACTCCGCGGTGGCGAAGAGCGTGATCTCTTCGGCAAAGCGGCTGAGGTGCAGGCCGACGAACGTGAGCGCCTGCAGATACTCGAGAATGAAGTCGCGATCGCTGGTGGCGTCGATGGAGTTGGCGGTGGGCGCGGTGAATCCGAGCTCGTGCGCGGCGATGGTGCGGTCGAGCGCAAGGGTTGCGCCGGCCACTGCGCCCGAGCCGAGCGGGCAAAGTTCAGCCGCTGCGGCGCAATCGGGCAGGCGCGACGGCATCGCGCAAGATCATCTCGACGTAGGCCAGCAGCCAGTGCGCAACGAGGACCGGCTCGGCGCGCTGCAGGTGCGTGTAGCTGGGCATGACGGCGTCGCCGGCTGTGCGCGCCTGCTCGACAAGCGCCATGCGCCCACGCGGCAAGAGCCGTCGATCACGAGCTCGATTTGCGCGCGCACGTAGAGGCGCAGGTCGGTGGCGATCTGCTCGTTGCGGCTGCGGCCGGTGTGCAGCTTGAGGCCGAGCGAGCCGATGCGCTCCGACCAGCTTGAGTTCGACGAAGTGATGAATGTCTTCGGCGGAGGCGTGGTCGCGCACCAGCGCCTTGCCGGCTTCGGAGGCGTGACTCGGCGGCGATCGCATCCAGCGCTTCGCGGAGCTCCGTCGTTTCACTCCTGGTGAGGATTCCTGCTGCAAAAGAGCAGACGCGTGCGCCTTGCTGGCGGCAACTCCTGATCGAGAAGCCGCCAGTCGAAGACAATGGACCGCTGCCACGCTTCGAAGTCGCGATCGAGCGGCTCGCGAAAGCGGCCGGACCACATCTTCCCGGATTGTTGTTCGTTGGACATTTGTCTTAAGCGTACTTCGCTATTCCTTTTCCTTGCCGTTGTTGAGCTGGGGCATTTCGCTGCCTTTGCTGAGCGTGAGGAGGCCGGCTTGCGGCGTAGGTAAGCAGCTTGTCGCGGGTGTCGGTGATGTCGAGATTGCGCATGGTGAGTTGGCCGATGCGGTCGCGCGGGGAGAAGGTGGATTCGGTCTTCTCCATGCTGAGGCGCTCGGGATGGAAGGTGAGGTTGGGCGACTCGGTGTTGAGGATGGAGTAGTCGTTGCCGCGGCGCAGCTCGAGCGTGACTTCGCCGGTGATGGGTTTGGCGACCCAGCGCTGGGCGGATTCGCGCAGCATGATGGCCTGCGAGTCGAACCAGCGGCCCTGGTAGAGCAGGCGGCCGAGCTTGCGGCCATTGTCGCGGTACTGCTCGATGGTGTCTTCGTTGTGGATGCCGGTGATGAGGCGCTCGTAGGCGATGAAGAGCAGCGCGAGGCCGGGCGCTTCGTAGATGCCGCGGCTCTTGGCTTCGATGATGCGGTTCTCAATCTGATCGGACATGCCGAGGCCGTGGCGGCCGCCGATGCGGTTGGCTTCGAGAAGAAGCTCGACGGGGTCGTCGAAATTGCTGGCCGTTGAGCGCAACCGGAAAGCCCTCTTCGAAGCGGACGGTGACCTGCTTCGCGCTGGATCTCGACATCGTCGCGCCAGAAGGCCGCGCCCATGATGGGGACGACGATCTTGATGGACGTAGAAAGATGCTCCAGGTCTTTTGCTTCGTGCGTTGCGCCGAGGATGTTGGAGTCGGTGGAGTAGGCCTTCTCGGCGGACATCTTGTAGGCGAAGCCGTGGCGCTGCATGAAGGCGGACATCTCGGCGCGGCCGCCGAGCTCGTCGATGAAAGCGGCGTCGAGCCAGGGCTTGTAGACCTTGAGGTCGGGATTGACGAGCAGGCCGTAGCGGTAGAAGCGCTCGATGTCGTTGCCCTTGAAGGTGGAGCCGTCGCCCCAGATGTGGACGTCGTCCTCCTTCATGGCGGCGACCAGCATGGTGCCGGTGACGGCGCGGCCGATGGGCGTGGTGTTGAAGTAGGGAACGCCGGCGGTGGTGATGTGGAAGGCGCCGGCCTGCAGCGCGGCGATGCCTTCGCGAACGAGCGGGCCGCGGCAGTCGATGAGGCGGGCCTTTTCCGCGCCGTATTCGAGGGCCGTGCGCGGGATGTCGTCGTAGTCGGTTTCGTCGGGCTGGCCGAGGTTGGCCGTGTAGGCGTAGGGGATCGCGCCCTTCTGCTTCATCCAGTGCAGGGCGGCGGAGGTGTCGAGCCCGCCGGAGAAGGCGATGCCGACCTTCTGGCCGACGGGCAGGGATTCGAGAATTACGGACATGCTTTGAAAAACCTCAATGCAGAGATCAGAGATCAGGGGTCAGAGATCAGTCTGTCCCCGAAGTTCTCGTCCCCGCGTCTTTATTGAATTCAAATCGCTCCAAAAAGAGCGATCAGCAGAACATCTGCGGTCTTTGCTGATCTCTGATCTCTGACCGCTGATCTCTGATTACTGAAACTTCTCCACGTTTGCCAAGCCGCCGAGCAGCAGAAGCAGCAATGCTTTCTGCGCGTGCAGGCGGTTTTCGGCCTGATCGAAGACGATGGACTGCGGGCCGTCGAGCACCGCGTCGGTGACTTCGGCGTTGCGGCGCGCGGGCAGGCAGTGCATGAAGACCGCATGCGGCGCGGCTTTGCCATCAGCGCTTCGTTCACCTGGAAGGGCCGGAAGATGGGCGCGCGCTTGGTGGACTCGTGCTCGAAGCCCATGCTGACGCAGACGTCGGTGTAGACGGCGTCGGCGCCTTCCACGGCGGCTTGCGGGTCCTGCAGCAGGCGGATTTCGCAGTCGTTGGCCTCGGCAATCTCGCGCGCCTGTGGTCACGATCTCGATGTCGGGCGAGTAGCCGCGCGGCGTGGCGACGGTGACGTTCGCGCCCAGTTGCGCGCCGGTGAGCATCAGCGAGTGGCAGACGTTGTTGCCGTCGCCGACGTAGGTGAAGTTGAGGCCCGCGGCCGTGCCGAAGTGCTCTTCGAGGGTCATGAAGTCGGCCAGCGCCTGGCAGGGATGCTCGAAGTCGGAGAGCGCGTTGATGACCGGGACGCGCGAGTTGGCGGCCATCTCGGTGATGGTGTCGTGCGCGTAGGTGCGCAGCACGATGACGTCGACCCAGCGCTCGACGATTGCGCGCCACGTCGGCGATGGATTCGCGCTCGCCGAGCGGCGAGTTGGTCTGGTCGACGAAGATGGCGTTGCCGCCCATGGTGTTGATGCCGGTCTCAAAGGTGAGGCGCGTGCGCAGGCTGGCCTTCTCAAACATCAGCACCATCTGCTTGGCGTCGAGGGCGTGGCGATACTCGCGCGGATTGCGCTTGACGTCGTGGCCGAGCTTGAGAATGGCGCGCACTTCGGCGCTGGAGAGATCGGCGATGGAGCACAGGTCCTCGCCGGCGAGACGCGCGGCGGCGGCGAGAATGTCGGGGTCCTTCTGCGACGGGGACGGCGGTTTCCTTGCGTTCGATGGTTGCTTTGCTAGCCATGATGTTTTCCTCCTGCGGGCGCGGCTGATGCGCCGCGGCATGTTCAGTGAAGATTTCGTCCAGCGCCGCAATCGCGGTGTCGACGTGACTGCGCTCCAGAATGTACGGCGGCAGGAAGCGCAGAACGGTATCGCTGGTGCAGTTGATGAGAATGTGGCGCTTGAGCATCTCGGCGACGGTGAGCTTGGCGAGGTCGGCGGAGTCGAGCTCGGCGGCAATCATCAGGCCCTTGCCGCGCACATCGACGATCGCCTCATGGCGTGCGAGCGAGCGACCGCAAGCTGGCCGTGAAAGTAATCGCCGACTTCGGTGGCGTGGGCCAGCAGCCCTTCTTTCTCGATGGTGTCGATGACGGCGATGGCCACGGCGCAGGCCAGCGGGCCGCCGCCGAAGGTGGTGCCGTGCATGCCGGCGTGGATGGCGCGCGCAACTTCTTCAGTGCAGAGCACTGCGCCCAGAGGAATGCCGCCGGCAAGGGGCTTGGCGAGCGTGGTGACGTCGGGCTGAATGCCGTAGTGCTGATAGGCGCACCACTTGCCGGTGCGGCCCATGCCGGCCTGAATCTCATCGACGATCAGCAGCGCGCCGGTGGAACTCGCAGAGCGCGCGCGCTTCGGCGAAGAACTCCTGCGTGAGCGGGCGGATGCCGCCTTCGCCCTGGATGGCTTCGACGAGAATGGCGCAGACTTCGTTGGAGAACTTGGCGCGCAGATCGGCGACATCGTTGAAGCGCACGAACTCGACGCCGGGAACGACGGGCGCGAAGGGCTCGCGGTACTTGGCCTTGTATGTGGTGGACACGGAGCCGAAGGTGCGGCCGTGAAAGCTCTGCTCGAGGGCGAGAAACTTGGTGCCGATGTTCGCGCCTTCGCTGCGCAGGAGGCCGGCGTAGGCGCGCGCCAGCTTGAGCGCGCCCTCCCAGGCTTCGGTGCCGGTGTTGGAGAAGAAGGCGCGGTCGAGGCCGGTGCGCTCGGTGAGGCGCAGCGCGAGTTCCGCCTGGCCCTCGTGATAGAAGAGGTTCGAGGTGTGGATCAGCGCGCGGCTCTGGCGGGCGATGGCCTCCTCAATCGCGGGATGGTCATAGCCGAGCGCGTTGACGCCGATGCCGCTGAGCAGGTCGAGGTAGCGATCGCCGTTCTCGTCGATGATGTAACGCCTTCGCCGTCGACGAAGAGAATCGGGTTGCGCTCGTAGGTGGAGAGCAGCAGCCTCTCTTCCGCGGCGCGAATCTGATCGAGTTTCGTCATCTTCAAAACCTCCTCAGGCCACCATCACTTCGGTGCCTTGCGCTACGCGCGAGCTGCACAGGTCGGGCAGGGAACTGGCCGCTTCCGCGGGCAAAATTCGTACGCGCTTTACGCCGTTCAAGCAGCGCTTCGCGGCAGGCGCTGAGCTTGGGCAACATGCCGCCGGAGATGACGGCGCTCTTGGCCATCTCGGCAATCTGATCGATCGATAGCCATCGCAGCACCTCGCCGTTCGCGCCCTTGACGCCGGGAACGTCGGTGAGGAAGACGAGCGCGTCGGCGTGGCAGGCGATGGCGCAGGCGGCGGCCATCTCGTCGGCATTGATGTTGTAGTACTCGCCGTCGAAGCCCAGCGCCATGGACGAGATCACGGGCACGCCGTTCAACTGCCAGATGGCGTCAAGCCAGCGCGGATCGCTGGCGGCAATCTCGCCGACAAAGCCGAGGTCGGGCACGGTGCGTTTTTTGCGCGCGCGGAAGATCAGGCCATCGCCGCCGGAAAGGCCCACCGCGGGCTGGCCGAGCGCGCCCAGCGCGGCGACGAGGCCCTTATTCACGTGGCCGGCAAGAACCATCAGCGCGACATCGCGGGTCTCGGCATCGGTGACGCGCAGGCCGGCGATGAACTCGCTCTGCTTGCCAAGAGCTTTCAGCGTGCGGGTCAACTGCACGCCGCCGCCGTGCACCACGGCCACCTGGTTGCCGTCGCGCACCAGTTCGGCAATGGCGCGGGTGCAGCCTTCCAGCAGCGCTGGAGATTCCAGGCCGGCGCCGCCCAGTTTGACACGTACTTCATTCGCAATCCTCCGCGGCGAGCTTCATACGAGACCTTCCGATTCCGGCCAAGCAAGCATGACGTTCAGATTCTGCACGGCCTGGCCGGAAGCGCCTTTCAGCAGGTTGTCGAGACAACTGACGATGACGGCGCGGCTGCCGTCGGCATCGAGTTGGAATCCGATGTCGGCGTAGTTGGTGTGCACCGAGTATTGAATCTGCGGCAGCGCTTTTTCGTAGAGCCGGACCATGGGGCTGCCGGCAAAAAAATCGCGATAAACTTGCGCCACACTCTCCCGCGTCTGCGCTTTCTTGAAGCGCACGTAGATCGTGGACAGAATGCCGCGCGGAATCGGGCAGCAGATGCGGCGTGAAGATGATCTGCTTCGCTCGAAATGCCGATCTGCTCCAGCAACTCGCCGGTGTGGCGATGGGTGAAGACGCCGTAGGCGGAGAGATTGTCCGCCGCATACATGAAGTGCGTTTTCGCGGTCGGAGCTTTGCCCGCGCCGCTGACGCCGCTCTTGGCGTCGGCGACGATGCCGTGGTCGAGATCAACGAGTCCCGCAGCGACCAGCGGCCGCAACGGCAGAATGATCGAGGTTGCATAGCAGCCGGGATTGGCGATCAGGCGCGCGCCGGCAATTTGCTTGCGATGCAGCTCCGGCATGCCGTAGACCGCCTGCGCCTGCGTGGCCGCGGCCAGTTCGGCGCCTTCGTCCGCGAAGGCATAGACGGCGCGATTGGCGGCATTCGTCAGCCGCCAGGCTCCGCTCAGATCGATGACGCGCATGCCGCGCTTGAGCGCTTCGGGGACCCACTCGCGCGACTGCTCGTGAGGCGTGGCGAGAAACAGAACGTCGACGCCGAGCTTGGTCAGCAGCTCCCAGGAGAACGGCTCCATCTTGAGAGAGCTGGCCAGGCTGTTGTCGCCGAGCTGAGGATGAATTTCGGCGAGCGGAATGCCGCCGCGAGCGAGATCCTTACCTTCGACGCGTCCGGCAAATACCGGCGGCTTGCCGTGGAGGCGGGGATGATGCAGCAGCAGCCGCGCCAACTCCGCGCCGGCGTAGCCCGTCACTCCTACAACCGCGGTTTGAACCGTCTTCGTCATGATTCCAAAATCGTCCTTAAGCCGGGCTGCTACTTCGCTCGCCTGCCGTGTGTCCGTGCAAATCACCAGCACCGTATCGTCGCCGGCGATGGTGCCGGCCACCTCTGGCCAATCCTCGCGGTCCAGGGCCGCGGCCACCGGCTGCGCGCCGCCCATCTGCGTGCCCACCACTACCTGATTCATGGCCTGCTTTACGCGCAGGCCGAAGCTATCGAGCATTTCCTCGAGCGTGGGCGGCTGATCTTCTTCCGCGGCGGCAGCGGCTGCCTTGGCGCCGTTGCCATTGGCAAGCGAGTATCCATGCGGCCCTTTGAACAGGTGCAGTTCGTGCATATCGCGCGAAAGCGTGGCCTGGGTTACGTGAATGCCGCGCCGTCGCAGTTTGCGGCGCAGATCATCCTGGCTGGTGACAGCGTTGCCGGTCAGGACTTCGCGGATTACGTTCAGGCGTTGGGTTTTCATGGGCCGATTTCCCTGGAGCGCAAAGCAAAGGCGCGGTCCGCTGTGCGGAAACCGCGCTTGAATAAATATACAACAGCTTTGTATAACTATGCAACACTTTTTTGAACGAGGGTCGTTATTTTACCGGCGCGGTAGTGGGATTGACGCCCGCCCGCACAAACTGTTCGGCAACGTGCTCATCGATTTTGAGCGCCGCTGCGATATTGGCGTCGCCCCCCGCAACACCTTGCATCTTTTCGGCCACGCCTTGACCATAGAGCGAGGCGGCGCGTCCTGCCTCGGCCTTCAAAGCCGCGTTGTAGTCAATCAGCGCCAGGTCGTAGCGTTGTAGTTTGAGATAGACGAGTCCGCGCGCCTCAAACTCTCCGGCATCGTCTGGATGCAGGATCAGCGCCTGGTTGCAGTCGTTGAGAGCCAGCACCGCCTGGCCCGCAAAAACCCGATCGGTGCAGCGTTCCGTGTAGATGAAATAATTCTTCGGCTGGATGCGGATGGCCTGGCTCAAGTCGGTAACGGCGAGATCGTACTCGCTGCGATCCTCGAGCACCAGCGCGCGGCCAAAGTAGGCGTCCGATGAATTGGGATTCAGGAGAATCGCGTGGTTGAAATCCGCGATGGCCAGGTCGGATTGATGCTGGTAACGGTAAATGACGCCGCGCTTGCTGTAAGCCTGGTCTAGATCCGGCTTCAGTTTAATCGCCGCGCTGTAATCCGCAATTGCCGGATCGCGCTGGCTCAGTTCGTCATAGGAGACGCCGCGCTCGTAGTAGGCCATCGCATAGTTGGTATTCAGCTGAATCGCCTTGGTGTAGTCCGCAATAGCCTGGTCGCGTTGCCCCTTGAACTCCAGCACAATCCCAAGATCGTAGTAAGCAACCGGCGAGTTCGGACCATTCAGGACTGCCCGCCCGTAGAGCAGGAGCGCTTGCTGATAATAGTTGTCGTCCTGGTCTGGGTGGAGCACATGCGACTGGGATATGTCGCTCATGTAACGGTCGTAGTCGCCCTCTTGCGCATAGCAAAATCCGCGCAAATAGAAAGCCAGAGCGCTGAACTTGTCTTTACCGATGGCCTGCGTGAAATCCTGAATGGCCTGGCCGTAATCGCCTTGCACCCCGTACGCGATGCCCCGGTATTCGAACGGCTCAGGAGCACTTGGAAGAGCCGCGACGGTGGCGTTGAGATCCTGCATGGCAAGGTCGTATTGGCCTTTTCCCAGGTAGGCCATTCCGCGGCACGCCAAGGCGCCGGCGTCACCCGGCTTGAGCGCCAGGCCCCGGCTGCAATCTGCAAAGGCCAGATCGTACTCGCCCTTGTCGCTATACACAAGCCCGCGGTTTGCGATGGGCGCGACGTCGCTGGGCCCGAGGGCAATCGCCTGGTTGAAGTCCGCGAGTGCGGGATCGTATTCACCCTTCAACGCATACGCAAGGCCGCGGTTGTTCAACTGCGGAACCAGGGATTCGCCCGAATATTGGCCCGATTGAATCAGCACGGTGCAGGAGGCGATCATCTGATCGGGATTGCCGCTCTGGCAGCGATCCCAGTCTGTATCCTGGCTCCGCGCCTGGGTTGCGGCGCAAAGCGCGACGATGAAAAGCAGGGCAAGAGCGACGAATCGCAGCATGGCTTTCCTCCATGCCTCCGTTGTGGCAACAGAGGCTGGCCCCGGCCTGGCCGCCGTTCCGTATAGCGTTGGGCAAGTCGAACGTGACAGAAGTCTAGCACGTCAAACAGTGAGGACACCATGCTTCCATGATCGAGTTTTCGGCGAAAAAGCCAGCGGAACAGGTAAGGATTCTGGCGATTGTTGAAGCGGATCGTCATCTCATCCAGACGTTTGGCGCTCAGCCTGCGCCCCATTACCCCGGCGGTAGATTGCGCCAGAGCAAGGGCGCGTAATAGACCTCGAGATACCAAGAGAGCGTGGATAGAATCGTGACGCCTGCCATGGCCCAAAAGAACATCTGCACTGGCAGCGTGGAGGTGAGCCGCATGTCGCTCTCTTCGTGTTTTGCGCGCGGCAAGGCGAATAGCATCCCGCTGGCAAAGCAGATGCAGGCCGCGATGGCGATCCTGAGCAGAGACAGGTTCAGCCGCTCAAGCCAATCGCTTCCGGGCACGAAGAATGCGCTTTCGAGAACTGCATACAGCGAGAGAATGCTGAGGATGAACGAGAGCGCTTTGCCAATGTCCAGAAACATTCCTGCCGTCTCCTCGCGCCGGTTGTGGCTTTATTCTGGCGCTTTCGGTGGTTCATGGCAAACCTGTCAGGAGGAGGTTACCGTCCAGTACACGGCGAACCGTTGCCAACTTTGGTTCAGCGGCTTCAGGGTGAGCTCGTGGCCAGTGGGGCGAAAGGTCAGCGCCTGGCCAGGGACCGGCTTGATCCAGACGGCGGGATCGGTAGCGGGATCGGCAGCCGGATCGACGGCGGACGACTTGAGTGCGGGCACGTTCACTGGGGGCGCCTCCTGAATCTCCGGTCCCTGATGGTGCTCGAGATCTTCCGCGACCCCGGTTTTGGGGAACTGTCCAGCGAGCACCAGCGGTCCGTAAAGGAACGCTTGCTGCGTGCGGTCGTCGGCCAGAGGCTCCGCTGTGAGCCGCATCGGCATCGTCAATTCCACACGATCTCCGGCCTTCCATGCGCGGGTCAGCGCCAGATAGCTTCCGGGAGTTCCTGAAGCCTCCAGGCGTTTGCCATTGATCGTTACGGAGCTTTCGGAAGTTGTCCACGCGGGGATGCGAAGACGGAGCGTCCAGGCTTTGGAGGGAGTCTGCTCAATGGTGAGCTCGGTGTGCTCGCTCTCCGGGAAATTCGTGGTTTGTTTCAGCCGCACTCCGCGCTCTTTCCAGTTCACGGTGGAGGCAAAGTAGAGGTTGACGAAGAGCGAATCGGCGTCGTGAGCGTAAATCGTGTCATTCAGTTTGGCGAATTCTTCTACGCCGGTTCCCGTGCAGCACCAGAACGTGGCATCTTCGGTGCAGGTTGTCTTCCAGGCTCCGGGGGCCATCGACAGAAAATACGTCGTGTGGCCTGTCTCCGGTTCGATGGCGCCAAGGCGGTGATTCACGAGGTTGCGCTCGTAGTAATCGATCAGGCGACTGTCGGCGCTCCAGCTAAAGAGATGGCGCGACAGCTTCATCATGTTGTAGGCGCAGCAGCACTCCTGGTGGTGCGAACTGACGTGCATTTCGATGGCGAGGTGATTGGGGCTGGTGAGCCAATGCTCATTGTTGCTCGAACCGCCCGTGGCGTAGGTGCGCGATTCCGATACGGTCTCAAAAAAGAAGCGCGCTACGTCGGCGAAGCGATAATCGGAAGATAATTCGTAGCGTCGCGCTGCGCCGATCACTTGCGGAACGTGGGTGTTCATGTGCTGGCCCTTGAGTTCGTCGCGGCGCATGGCGAGGGGCGTGAAGAAAATCTTCTTGGTAAAGCGGTCGCCGGTTCGCGCCCAGCGGTCGTCGCCGGTGACGGCCGCGAGGTTGTAAAGGACGTCGTTCATTCCGCCGTATTCGGTGTTCAGGATGTCCTGCATGTGCTCTGCGGTTTTGGCTGCCGTCCACGCGTCGACCCAAGCGGCGAGTTTGACGAGAGTATCGAGAGCCTGATCGTTGCCGGCCTGAGTTTTCATGTCGAGCAGGCCGGCCATGATTTTGTGCAGGGTGTAGTACGGAGCCCAAACATTCACGCGGCGGTCGAGGCGGTCGAACAACTCAGTTGGAAAGGCGCTGACGTAGCCGTTGTCGTTGAGTTTGGCCTGGCACGCGGCAATTCCTGCTACCAATTCGTCGGCCTTGGCTTTGATGGCGCTGTCGCCCGTGGCAGCGTAGAGAAGCGCGCACGCCGACAGATAGTGCCCGACAAAATGGCCGCGCAACTCAGAATTTGGAGCTTCCCAACCGCCGAGGGGCACTGCTGACGAAGGCAGGCCGGCGGTGATGCGGAAGTTGTGGAGCAGGCGGTCATTGGGGAGACGCATCATATAGGCGCGATTCGATTCGCGCGCTTCAAGGAGAGGGCCGGCTTCGAGCGTGACATCGCGAAGGGCGAAGAGTTGCAGCCTGGGCTTGATTTCGTCGCGCGCAAAGGTGAGCGGCGCGGCGAAAGGCTCGGGATCGACGACTGGAGGATGGCGGTTGTAATCGGCTTCAGTCTTTGGGGCTTTTTGCGCGGGCGAGTTTGCAGTTTGCGCAGGCGCGGCCTGGCTGTGAGCAATGCCAAGCAGGCTGTTTCCCGCGGCCAGTCCGACAGAGGCGATGGCCAGACTTTTGGCAAACTCTCTCCGGTTCAGCTTTTTCATGTGCATCCTCTGCGGGTAGTCGGTAAACGCTTACCAGTCTATCAATGCGAGATGGGCTTGGGCGAAATTCACTTCAGATCGCGCCAGTTAGGTCCGAAGGCGAGGTCGGCGACAAGCGGCACTTTCAGTTTCACGACACCTTCCATTTCCGTACGCACAAGAGTGGCGACTTCGTCGGTCTCCGCGAGCGGCACTTCGAAGAGCAACTCGTCGTGCACCTGGAGCACCATGCGCGTCTTCAGCTTCCGCTCTGTGAGTTTGCGGTCGAGCGAGATCATGGCCAGCTTGATCAGGTCTGCGCCGGTGCCTTGCAGCGGGGTATTGATGGCGGTGCGCTCGGCAAATCCGCGCTGGTTGGGATTGCGGCTCTCAATGTCGGGAATCGGGCGCATGCGCCCGAACATGGTGCGCACGCTGCCGTCGCGGCGTGTTTGTTCGAGGGTTTTGTCGATGAACTTCCGCACGCCTGTGTAACGCGCAAAGTAGCGGTCGATGTAGGCCTTGGATTCGGATTGCGGAATGTTCAACTGCGCGGCCAGGCCGAAGGCGGAGATTCCGTACACGATGCCGAAGTTCACGGCCTTGGCGCGGCCGCGCGTCTCCTTGTCCATGGTTTCGATGGCAACGCCGAAGACCTCGCTGGCGGTGAGGGTATGAATGTCGATGTTCTCGGCGTAGGCGCGCATCAGCAGCGGGTCTTCGCTGAAGTGGGCGAGCAAGCGTAACTCGATCTGCGAGTAGTCGGCGGAGAGGAGCTGCGTGCCGGGCGCGGCGGTGAAGGCGGCGCGAATTTCGCGGCCGAGTTCGCTGCGGATGGGAATGTTTTGCAAATTGGGATTGACCGAAGAGAGCCGACCCGTAGCCGTGGCGGCGGCTTGAAATGTGGTGTGCACGCGGGAGTCGCTGTCGGCCAGGAGAGGCAACGCGTCGATGTATGTTGATTTCAATTTCGAAAGGTGCCGGTATTCGAGTACCAGCCGTGGCACTTCGTGCTGCTCGGCAAGAAATTCCAGTACGTCCACGGCGGTCGAAACGGATTTGCTTTTGCCGCGGCTGGGCGGGGCGGGCAATCCAAGATCGGTGAACAGAACGACGCCGAGTTGTTTCGGCGAGTTGATGTTGAAACGTTTGCCTGCGAGCTCGAAGATGCGGTCGCCGACGCGGGTAAGTTCTGCACCAAACCGTTCCGAAAGGCTGCTGAGCGCAGCTCGGTCGATGCGTACGCCGGCCAGTTCCATGCGGTTGAGCACGGGCGCCAAGGGCAAATCAATGTCGGTGTAGATGCGCAACACGGCGGATTTTTCGGCCTCTTCGCGAAGCGCGGGAACGAGCGCATGGACGGCCGCGGCCGATGCGGGCAAGGAATTCGGCGGCATTTGTCCGTGGCGCGCGGCCACGTCGGCCAATGCCTGCGTGGAGTGCGTGGGATTGAGCGCGTAGGAGAGCAGCATGGAGTCGTCGACCGGACCGCGCAGTGCGACGTCCATCTCGCTTAGAACGTGCAGGGCCAGCTTCCAGTCGTGCACGCGCTTGGGCACGGAGGAGTCTTCAAGTAGAGCGCGCAGTTCCGCCGTGAGAGGTAAGCGCAAGGCGCGGGCTGGATCGGCGCTGACGCCTACGCTGAAGTTCGTCTTCTTTTCCGCGGCTTCTGCTACATCGAGCAGTGACGGCGCGGCTGGTTCCTCTTCTTCTGCGTCCTCGGATGCGGGCTCGACGGCATCGAGGGCGAAGGCGAAGCCGTGCTCGCGTGCGGCAGCGTAGAAGGCGGCGGTTTGTTCGGCGCTGGGTTCATCGATCAACTCGATCGAAGCTCCGCCAGCCGCAGGCGCGAGGTCACGCAGCATTGATGTGAACTCGAGCTCGGTGAAGAGCGTGCGGGCGGCTTCGAGATCGGGCGGCTGCGTCTCCATGGCGTGCAGATCGAGCGCGAGCGGCACGCGGCAATCGATGGTTACGAGCTCTTTTGACAGCAGGACGGCATCGCGGTTCTGCTCGAGCGACTCGCGGTAGGCTTTGCGCTTGACCTCGGCGGCGCGGTCGAGCACCGCTTCCACGCTGCCGAATTCCTTGATCAGCTCGACGCTGCCTTTGTCGCCAATGCCGGGCGCGCCGGGAATGTTGTCGACGGAATCGCCGCGCAGGGCCATTACGTCGACGACTTTTTCAGGGGGCACGCCCAGCACTTCTTCCACCTTGGCGGGATCGAGGATCAGGTTGTCCTTCTGGGGATTGAGGACTTTCACCTGCGGCGTGACCAGCTGCATCATGTCCTTGTCGCCGGAGACGATGAAGACCTCGTGCTGCTGCTCGGCGGCTTCGCGGGCCAGGGTGCCGATGACGTCGTCGGCCTCAAAGCCTTCGGCTTCGAGGATAGGAATGCGCAGCGCCTCGAGAGCGCGGCGAATGTAGGGAATCTGGCGGCGCAGATCCTCGGGCATGGACTCGCGATTGGCTTTGTAGCCTTCGTAGCTCACTTCGTCGAAGCTCTGCGACTTGCTGTTCCATTTGCGCAGCGGGCCCATGGTGCGCGCGCGCTCGTCGCGAAAGACCTCGCCGCTGACGTCGAAGACTGCGGCAAAGTATTTGGGCTCAAAGTCCTGGCGCAGTTTCTTGATCATGTTCACGAAGACGTAAGTGGCCGCCGTGGGCAGGCCGGAGCGCGTGGACATGGGCCGCGAGCGCTGCATGGCGTGGTAGGCGCGGAAGATGAACGACATGGCGTCGAGCAGGAAGACGGGCGGCTTGGAGGGTTCGCTCACGCTTGTGAGGATAGCAGGGGGGAGGGGGTGCAGGAGCCTCGGGAGCGGAGGTGTGAAGGAGTGAAAGAAATGAATGGAGTGAAACGAGTGGTCACGCGATGAACATGCAGTCGCCGTAGCTGAAGAAACGGTAGTTCTGTTCGACTGCGTGATGGTAGGCGGCGAGAATCTGTTCGCGGCCGGCGAAGGCGCTCACCAACATGAGCAGGCTCGATTGTGGCAGGTGGAAGTTGGTGAGGAGCGCGCCGACGAGGCGGAATTCGAAGCCGGGCGAGATGAAAATCTCCGTAGCGCCGGAGTAGGGCTGAATGGGATTGCCGCCGGCCACGAGAGCTGCAGCTTCCAGCGTGCGCACGGTGGTGGTGCCGACGGCGACGATGCGGCGACCCTCCGCGACGGCGCGGTTGATGGCGGCGGCGGCTTCGGCGCCGATGGTGTAGCGCTCGCTGTGCAGGTGGACATCATCCACGCGCTCTACGCGCAACGGAGCGAATGTGCCGAGGCCTACATGGAGAGTGATACGGGCCATTTCGACTCCCTGTGCGGCGAGGGATTCGAGCATCTGCGGCGTGAAGTGCAGTCCGGCGGTGGGCGCGGCGACTGAACCGCGTTGATGCGCGAAGACGGTCTGGTAGCGATCGCGATCGGCGGTTGCATCGTCGCGGTGAATGTAGGGAGGCAATGGGATGTGGCCGATGCGATCGAGGACGGCAAAAAAATCGTCGGCAACCGAATCGTCGACGGGCGCGAATTCGAGCAGACGTTCGCCGAACTGGCCGCGCTCGAGGACTTCGGCTTCGAGCGCGATTTCGCCGGAGGGTCCGGGAAAGACCAGGCGCTCGCCAATGGCGACTTTGCGGCCTGGACGCACCAGGGCGCGCCACTGGTTCGGTGGTTCGGATTGAGGTTCGTGGTCTCCCACCCTTGCGCCAGAAGAAAGGCGCAAGGATGGGGCAGGGAGCTGCTGTGGTGATACTGGCTCGGTGAGCATGACTTCGATGCGGCCGGTTGGCTTCTCGCGCTCGCGGCGTAATGTTCGGCGCGCATAGAGGCGCGCGGGGATCACGCGACTGTCATTGAGGACTAGCAGGTCGCCATTGCTGAGATGCTCCCCGAGGTTGGTGAAGAGTTCGTCTTTGAATGAGCCGGTGGCGCGATCCATGACTAACATGCGGCTCGTGCCGCGGTCCGTGGGTGGCTGTTGCGCGATCAGGTCTTCGGGAAGTTCGTAGTCGAAATCGGTGACGCGGAGGTCGCTCATTGCGCGGTCTTCCCGAAGTGCGCGAGTGCGTTTTTGCGCGCGCGTTCGATGGCGGCGTTGAGTTCTTCGCGTTTTTGCTGGAACTCGCTCTCGGCAAGATCGATATCGGAGGGAACCTCGGTCCAGCGCGCCCAGCTGACTACGATATGGGTAAACGGCTTGGGGACGAGAAAGCGATCCCATGAATGCATGGTCCAGGCGCGCCTGGGCTCCAGATGGAAGGCGCCGATGCGCGCGCCGGTGATGTGCGCGAGCTTGATGGGGCCCATCTTGGTGCGATAGATGGGACCACGCGGGCCGTCGGCAGTGAAGATGGCGGGATGGCCGCTGGCGATCACCTGTTTGAGACCCAGAAGGCCTTCGCGCGCGCCGCGGGAGCTGGAGCCGCGCGTGGTGTGAAAGCCGAAAAGCTCGAGGATGCGCGTGATCAGCTCGCCGTCAAAGCTCTGGCTCACGATGATGGTGGCGTTGGTGCGGCGGTAATAGAACGTGCAGGGGAGCACGCACTGATGCCAGAAGCAGAAGATCTCCGCGCCTGCGCCTTCACCGAAGGGGAGCGGCGTTGCGCCGTCCTCGGCGATGGTTTCAAAGCGCCAGGTGCGGCCCACGAGCCAGAGCAATGCCCACACCAGACGCGGCACCACGGCCAGAACGAGGCGCTGACGGAAGGTGAACGTAGAACTGGAGTGGGTGGCCACTGTCTAAATTTTAAAGTAGGCGGCCAACCGCAGATCCTTCGACTCGTCCACCGTGGCGGACTCGCTCAGGAGTAGCGGAGCCAGCGGAGGATTTCCGGCAGGGTGGCGCGCTTGCCGTACATGAGGATGCCAATGCGATAGAGGCGGGAGGCGAACCAGATCATGGCCCATATGCTGAGGATGAGCAGGGCGATGGAGAGCGCGATCTGCCAGTAGATGGAGGGTGAGGTCGACATGCCGAGGCGCGGGACCATGAGAAATGGCGCGGTGGGCGGAAAGATCGATGCGGCGACGACCCACGGCGAGTTGGGATTGTTGAGCAGGAACGGCAAAATGGCGAAGCTGATCCAGGTGGGAACTATGGCCATCGGGATATACATCTGCAGGTCCTGCGCGGTTTCGCAGGTGGAGGCGAGGCCGGAGAAGAAGGCGCTGTAGAGAAAAAAGCCGAGCACAAAGTAGACGGGGAAGAGAATGGCTTCAAGCGTAGAGAAGTGGAGCTGCGACGTCACCGCTGACGATCGAGCTCATGAGAGCCGTGCCGCTGAGCAGCGTGGCGGCGGCGACCCAGATGGCGATTTGCGTGAGGCCGACCGCGCCTACGCCAGCAGCTTTCCAGTGAGCAGATCGTCGGGGCGCGCCACGGCGAGCATGACCTCGAAGATGCGCGAGCTTTTTTCTTCGATGATGGAGCGGGCCATGTCCATGCCGTAGAGGATGATCGGCATGGTCATGAGAGAAGGTCATAAACATGGCCTTGAAAAACGGGCTCATGCCCTGGCTTTTGCGGGTCTGGCCGCTGCCTTCCATCTGCAGCGTCTGAAGATGCACTGGATTGGCCAGCGCATGGATCTGCTGCTGCGGAACTCCCTGTTGTTCGAGGCGCAGGTCCAGGAACCCGCGATCGATAGCGTCTTCAAGGCGCGAGGTATCCATGAGATCGCCCGAAGACTGCGCAATATAAATGACGCTGGGCGTGCTGGTGGAGGAATTTTGAATCAAAAGCAGACCGTCGAGAGATTTGTTTTTGACGGGACGCTCGAGGTTGGCGAGGTTTTCTGCATCCAGGGAATTATTTGAGGGCGGTTCGACATCGACGATGTAGCCGGGGTGATTTTCCGCGACAAGTTGGCTGCGAATGTCTTCGGCAAGCGCGGGATTGTCGGCGGCGATGGCAATGTGCCGGTGCGCGACCGCTTTCCGTCCCGTAAAGGTGGAAATGCCGAGAACGAAAAGGACAAGCAGCGGCAGAAGAATGGTGGAAAGGCGGAAGGCGCGGCCGCGGATCTGCTCCAGGTATTCGCGGCGAGCGATGAGCAGCATGTTACGCGACAACAAGCTAGGCATCGGCCTTACCTCCCACAGTCTCAATGAAGATTTCTTCGAGTGAGGGCTCGACCAACTCGAAGCGATAGATGACGGCTGCAGAGGCGGCCTGATGCAGCAGTTTCTGCGCGTCTCCGTGAGGTTTGAGCTTGATTTCGGCGTGACCGGAGTAGTTGTTGGCGTGGGCGATCTCGTCGCTACGCAAAAAATCGGCGCTGCCTTCGAACTCCACGATGACGTGGTTGCGCTCGTAGCGGCTCTTGATCTCGCGCATGCGGCCGCTGAGCACGGCCTCGCCATGGTCGATGAGGCAGATCGAATCGCATAGCTTCTCCACCTGGTCCATGCGGTGCGTGGAGAAGAGGATGGCCTTGCCGCGCGCCTTGAGATCGAGCAGCGCATCCTGCAGCAGTGTAGTGTTCACGGGATCGAGGCCGCTGAACGGCTCGTCCATCACTACGAGATCGGGATCGTGGAGCAGCGTGGCGATGAACTGAATTTTCTGCTGCATGCCCTTGGAGAGTTCCTGCGTTTTCTTATCGAGGGCGTCGGAGATTTCCATGCGCGCAGTCCAGTCCAAGGCATGCTTGCGGGCGTCTTCCTGGGTGACACCATGCAGGCGGCCGAAGAAGACGAGCTGCTCGAGGACATTCATTTTTTTGTAAAGGCCGCGTTCCTCGGGCAGATATCCGACGCGGTCGAGACTCGCGCGGTCGAAGGGCTTCCCGAAAAGATTGATGCGCCCCGAGTCGGGCATCGTGATGCCCATCATCATGCGGATGGAGCTGGTTTTTCCAGCTCCGTTGGGGCCCAGCAGGCCGAACATCTGGCCGGCTTCAATGGAAAGGCTGAGGTTGCGCACGGCCACTTTGCTTTCGTAGGCCTTGGTGACACCCGCGAGCTCAACGACTGGCATGAAGGCTCCTGCGGCGATGGTGGGGGATTGGGAGCATGGTAGATCGGGATGAAGTGTCAGGAGAAGTGTAACAAAGGGGAGGGGTAGGCATGCTCCCGGTTTCTCACGAAACGGTTCATGGCTGTGGCCCGAATGCAGGTGGGGAAACGCTCGATATGCGTTCTATTTGAATGATGTGGTTCCGTAAAGCAGATACAACAAGAGCATTCCGCCGAGGACTGAGAGGGAGACGCTCAGCATTGTGCCTATCAAGAAGTACTCGGCGAATCGCTCGTGCTCGAACGCGGGGTAACGAGCGATCGATTTTCCCGTGAGGATGAGGCCTACCAAGACGGGAGATTGCAGCAGAATGGCCGTGATCATGAGAAAGCGTTCGATCCATCCAACATAGAGGCCGGCATTTTCCAGTTGAGGTGAGTTTTTGTCTGTATTCTTGATAGCAAAACTCCGTGTGAGATAGCGAATCATGTACCCTCCACCAAAAATCACACCGATATAGATGATTGCGACTTCCAGAATGTGGGCTTGTGCGGACGGCGATGGATGGAGTCCCTGAAAGAGCGCGGCCGAAGATGTTCGAGTCAGGAAACAGGCCGTCATTGCCAGGACGAAAACGTGAATCAGTTGGTCGAGCAGAAAGGTATGCCATTGATCGTGTCGTGGTTTGTGCGCGACGACCAGGCTCTTCAGTTTGTCGATGAGCAGGTGGGCAAGAAAATAGCCAGCGATGACAGCCTGATTGTAGACAGACAGGAAGATGGTTGGTGTGAAGATAAGCAGACAGGCCCATGCCGAGGTGTAATGAACAAGGCCGTGGCACAGGAGCGGCCATAGTCGCTTTCCTTTGTTCTCGGCGAGCCATTTCGGCTGAAAAATGAAATCCCCAACGAGGTGGGCGAGGAGCAAGGCAAGGAACGCCGATTGTGCCGCTTGTATCATTTCGTCCAATTTTATGGATTTGTACAAAAACGTACAAGTCAGAAATACGTTCCAAGGATGCGCTCCATCGCTTCAGCGGTTTCAACCAACTGCCAATAGTAGCCCCGTTTGAGATTGCGCGATACCGTGGAAATATCCAGCTTCAGGCGCCGCGCGGTTTTGTCCTGCCGTCCGGTCGCCAGGCGCGCGTTGATTGCCGCCCATTGACTGCGGGTGGTTCGCTGAGAGAGCGAGTCCTGAAGGCCGTAGATGGTATTGGCTATGGTGTCGAAGATCTCGTTGCCTGAATTGAAAACGGTAAGGAGACGATATTTCGGATATCCGGCCTTCAGCCGCTCGGCCGCCTTCCGGGCTCTGAGGAATGCTTCCCCTCCGCCATGAAGATTGACGGGTTTCTTGTGAACTCCGATTGCCGTGCCGATCCCGATGGCAATGCGGAGTTCCATCGGGTAGAAAAGGCGGCGTAAATCCAATATGGCCTGCGGCGTAAATCGGGGCCTGGATAAGACTCCCTCGAATTCGTCTCCGGCTGTCACTGCATAGGGAGAAAGAATCAGTTCTTGCGCGAGGTGCAATTGAGAAAGCTCGCTGAGTTTACGGCTGAGCCTTTGCGTCAGCGACGTAATCCCGCTGGAGCCGACAACATCGGCGGTGATAACCGAGTAGCATTTGTTCTTCAAAGAGGCCATTTTGTCAGTTGTACGAAAACGTACAATATATAGTTTTTGTACAATTATGTACAAATGTCAAGGAGCGCGAGAAAGCGACGTTTGAATTAACAGGCAAAGCGTTGCTTACATCAGGCGGCGGCGGACAAGGTCGAGGGCCTGTTGCGCGGCCCACTCGCGGATGCGATTGCGGTCGCCGCGGAAGGTACGCTCGACAGCGTCGCAGCCCTGCGGGTCGCAGACGGCGATGTGCACCAGGCCGACGGGCTTGGTTTCAGTGGCGCCCAAGGGGCCGGCGATGCCGGTAACTCCGACGCCGACGGTGGCTCCGGTGCGCGGCGCGAATGCCCTGGGCGAGCGCTTTGGCTACTTCGGCGGAGACAGCGCCGTGCGCGCGATCAATTCCGCGGGCACGCCCGCGAGCGAGGTCTTGAGTTCGTCGGAGTAGACGACCGCGCCGCCGAGAAACGACCGCGAGGCGCCGGGAACGCGGGTGATGCGCTCGGAGACCAGTCCGCCGGTGCAGCTTTCGGCGACGGCGAGTGTGGCCTGGCGCAGTCCGAGATAGTAGAGCACGATCTGCTCGAGTGAATCGCCTTGCGAAGAGTAGAGCCAGTCTTCCAGCTTCTCTTCCAGGCGCTCGGCGAGTTCGTCCACACGTTGCCGGGCGGCATTGGCATCGGGCTTCGAGCAGATGAGCGTGATCTGCAGGTCGCCGGCGTGGGCGAGCAGCGTGGTTTCGACGTCGGTGTATGTGGTGTAGACGGGAGCCAGCAGTTTGTCGGCCTGCGACTCGGGAATCATGGCCGCCTTGAGCGTGCGCACGGCGATCGAGCGCGGCGGCACGGCCGCAGAAGACGCGGCAGGCACTCGGCGTCGAAGAGGGGGCGGCACTCGTGCGGCGGGCCGGGCAAAAGCGCGATGAGCTTGCGATAGCCGCCGAAGGTGGTGTCGAGCCACTGGCCGGGAGCGCTGCCATTCGGGTTCGGCAGCAGCGTGGCGCCTTCGAGCACATCGGCCTGCTTGAGATTGTTTTGCGGCATGGTGATGCGCCAGCTGGCGGCGCGCGCGTGCAGCGCGGCTACCTGCGATGGCGTCGCGGCGCAGCTTGAGCGAAAGAGCTTCGGCCACGGCTTCGCGCGTCAAGATCGTCTTCCGTAGGTCCCAGGCCGCCCATCAGGATGAGAATGTCGATGCGGCCGAGCGCGGTGCGGATGGCGCTGACGAGATCCTTCTGCCGGTCGCCGACGATGGATTTGAACGCGACGGTGACGCCGATGCCGTTGAGCTTTTCTGTGATGTAGAGAGAATTGGTGTCCTGGCGGAACGGGGTGAGCATCTCGGAGCCGACGGCGATGATTTCGGATTTCATGAGAAGCAGCTTCCAGCTCTTAGCTACTAGCTTCTAGCCCCATTTGCGCAAAAGGAAGTACACCGGATGTTACTGGATGCGAGGATTGGCATCGGTCGAGCCGGGAGCTAGACGCTAGAACCGGTTGAATAAATCCTCGGACCCAGTTGAAAAAACATCCCTCAGGGGCTAAAGCCCCAGATTTTATGCGGCTTTTGCGGCACGACTGAAGTCGTGCCCTGACACTTCTTGCGGTCCCTGAAGAGTTTCAGCAAGCTGTGAAGTCGTGCCCTGCATTCTTGGTCCTGAAGAGCTTTCAGCAAGCTGTGAAGTCGTGCCCTGACACTTCTTGCGGTCCCTGAAGAGTTTTTCAGCAAGCTGTGAAGTCGTGCCCTTTCAAGACGCCATTTACGCAACCAGTTCTAGAAGCTCAAAAAAGACTCAGCCCTTCAACTCCCAAGTCCACATCATAAACGGAGTCATTGGTGGCCAGGACGGCGGTGCCGAGCGGGGAAAATGCAACGCCCACCAGATTGTCGCCGGCCAACACCAGCGAGGCGTCGCCCTGCGGCGTAACGCGCACCAGTCCGCGGCGGCCGTGCAGGCAGGCGGCAACGAAAACATCGCCCTCGCTTGAGATGGCCAGGCCCTGCGGACGGCCCAGGCCGCGATACCAGGCGCGGGTGTCGCCGTTCGGCTCAATGGCCCAGATGGCCTCGTTCGACGAGAGCGACGGCGCCGTAACGAAGAGCGTGCCCGCGGCGTTCACGGCCAGGTGATAGGCGGCTACGCTGGGCTCGAGCGTGGCGTGCACAAAGATCTGCCGCTCGGGATTGATTTTGAAAATGGTGCCGCTGCGGTCGCCCACATACAGATTGCCTTCGACGTCAAAGGCCGCGCCGGTGGCTACGCCCATGCCTTCCACGTAGACCGTGAATTCGCCCGCCGCGTCGACGCGATAGACATTGCCTTCGGCGCGCGAGGTGACGTACAGATCGCCGGCAGGACTGAAGGCGAGGCCGGTCGCATTCAAAAGTCCTGTGACAAAAGGAGTGGTGCGGCCGTCGATGCTGATGCGCATTACGGAAACGGGGGTTTGCTTGCCGCGCGGGCCGGAGATGGTGGCGTAAATCATGCCTGACCGGCTGACGGCGGGGCTGGTGACGGGGTGCAGGCCGTCGGTCAATTTGCGCGCCACGCGCACCGCTCCAGCATTGGCGGCGCCGGCCGGGGTGCGCACCTCAATCAGGCCCGTCGAGGCTCCATCGGGCACGCGAAAGGCGAGTCGCGAGGGCCGACTCATGAGAATGTGGGCTGGGTCGCCGTCCACATAGACAGCCGGCAGTCCGAAACCGTGCGGTCCCAGGTAAAGGCCTTGCAGCTCGACCTCGCCCAGCGGGAGAGCCGCAGCGGGGACCACGTCGTCGACGCGGGGCAGCGGCAGGAGCCGCGGAATCGGGTTGCGGAGAGCTGCGGGCCATAGGAAGTTAGATCCAGATTCGCACGATAGAGGCTACTCCCAAAGCATACAGCCCGGCGGCAACATCGTCGAAGACGATGCCCCAGCCGGCGGGAAGCCGCTCGAGCTGGCGAACGGGAAACGGCTTGGTGATGTCAAAGAGACGAAAGAGCACGAGGGCGATGAGGCCGTGACGCCAGTCGAACGGGCTGCCCAGCAGGGCGATCCACTGGCCGATGACTTCGTCGATGACGACGAAGCCGGGATCGGTGCGGCCGGATTCGCGCTCGACGATGGTGGCGGCGGGGACGCCCGGAGCGATGGCGAGAACAATCCAGACCAGCAAAACGACAAGCTGCGCGCGCGGGTCCGGGATGGTGCAAAAGGCTACTGCCGCCCACAGGAGCACGGCGGCGACGGAGCCCCAAGTGCCAGGACCCGGCTTGAGGTAGCCGACGCCGAAGAAAGTGGCGACCTTCCAGGCCCAGACAGTCTTCATCATGGTTTGGATTTTTTCCTGGTTTTGGATGGGGTTGTTGGAGGAACTCTCACTGTTCATCCGAGCCCCCGTCGCGCGTGTTGCCGCCGAGGCCCAGGTCTTCGAGGACTTCGGGATCGAGGACCGGAGAGCTGATTTTGTAGACGCCCGAGGCCCATTTGCCGAGATCGATCTTGCGGCAGCGGTCGCTGCAAAAAGGGAAGTCCTCGTCGCTGAGACGGACGATCATTCCGCAGGTGGGGCAGTGGAGGAGCTTGGCGGATTTTTTTTTCGCGGGCATGTATTGGCGGCGTGGATCAAATTATATCGTAACGCGGAGGCCAAGCCTCGCGCATGCCGAACACGACCAGACGCGTATCCCGCGATTGAAATACTCCGCAGGGGCTAAAGCCCATCACTTATTAGCGCCGCTTGCGGCACGACTAAAGTCGTGCCCTGACACTTCTTGCGTTCCCTCAAGAGTTTTACCGCAGCCGGTTGAGGTCGGCGCTACATGCCTTTGAGGAGCATCTCGAGTCGCTTCAAACCTTCTGTGCGGGCGGTGGTGTTTGCCGGATTGGTGTTGGTGGGGTCCTCGCCGGCGCGCATGAAGCCGTGGCCGGCGCCGTCGTAGATCACTGGTTCGTATTTCTTGCCGGCGGCGGCCATGGCGTCTTTGGTGGCGGGAACCGTGGCAGTGATGCGCGCGTCGTTGCCGGCATAGAAGCCGTAGACCGGCGCGGTGATTTGGGCGAGGCTCTCGGTGGGCGGCGGCGGTCCGTAAAAAACGAAGGCGGCGCTGAGGTCTTTGCGCTGGGTTGCGAAGAGGAAGGACTTGCCTCCGCCCCAGCAGAAGCCGGTGACGGCGAGCTTGCCGTTGGCGGAGGGGAGTTTGAGCGCGTAGTCGGCGGCGGCGTTCAGGTCGGCGGTGACGATTGCGGGATCGAGACCGGAGACGGCCTTCGTGGTCGACTGCATGTCCGGGAAGGCGCTGGTGCCGCCGCCGTTGGGGCCGAAGCCCGAGAGCAGGTCGGGCGCGATGACGATGTAGCCCATGGCGGCGATGTCGTCGGCCATGGCGCGCCCAGTCGGTGAGGCCGAAGATCTCGTGGATCAGCAGGACGACGGGCGCTTTGTGGCTGACCTCGGGATAGACGACGAAGGCGTTCACGGTGCGGCTGCCGTAGGTGACCTTGACCCATTCCTGATGGCGCGGCGACTTGTTCAGGACGGCCTTGGCCCAGTCCTGGCCGTGCGCGGCGACGGCTGTGATGCCGCAGGTGGCGCAGACGAATACGGCTGCGATTCGGGGCAAAAGGGGAAGCGTGTTTTTCATGGCGGAAGTTTACTACGGGAGCGAGGGAGCAAGGGAACAAGGGAACGAGGGAACAAGGGAACGAGGGAACAAGGGAGGGGGGAGCGAGGGTGACGAGAATGCAATTGGACATCGCGTCAGATTGAGTCGAATTCGGGTCGCTTGGGCTAGGTTGCCGGATTGAGGAGCATGTAGATCATGACGGCCACATACTAAACTCCCCACAGAATGGCGGCTACGCCGAGCATGATTGAATTCCTTCGGCGATCCAGGGACTCGGCAAAGACCAGGCGGATGTCGCCCTGCTTGCCGTTGCGGCGTAGCAGCTTCGTAAGAAGGTCGGGCCTGACAATCTCGACGACCCCGGCGGCCGCCAGGGCCGCGCCAAACGCCAGGACGGCCATCTGCTTTCCGGGCGTGTTTGCGCCGGAGGCATTCTGCATCATCCATTCAATGCACATGGACACTCCTTCGTGGCATTGTATTACCCGTGATGGGAGTGAGCGTGCGGCTGTATAAATCTGCAGAGCGGTTGAAAAATATCCTTCAGGGCTGAAACCCCATTGCTTTTGCGGTTTTCATGGCACCCTTCAACTTCGTTCAGGGCAGGCTTTGAAGTCGTGCCCTTTCAAAACGGTTTCATGCAGCCAGATTTAGTTTCTAAGTCCCTGCATTCTTCCAGAACGGCGAGGGGCCGATCCACTGCATGTCGTAGCGATTCATGAAGTCTTCGGTTGCGGCGAGGGAGGGATGTGCGGTGGCGTCGATGAAGTACTGCTCCATTTTGTCCGCAGGCGTGAAGGCGATGAGCATGTGCGCGGGTGAACCGGTAGCGGAGAAAGTGTGAGGGATGCGGCGCGGGGCGAGGACCGACTCGCCGGGGCCGAGTTGCAGGCGACGATCGCCGACCTGGAAGCGCGACTTCGCCTTCCATCACGTAGAACCATTCTTCCTGAGACAGGTGGAGATGCAGGGCCGGGCCCGTGTCGGGCATAAGATTTCTGTGCTCGATGACGAGGAGGTTGCCGCTGGTGTCGGATGGGACAACTTTGAAGGCGAGCGAACTGAAACCGAGGGGGTGGAGATGGCCGGAGCGGTCTTCGCCGGCGGGGACGGGGTGGAGGGCGGGAGTGGTCGGCGTTTCGGGTGAGCTTTGTGCGAGGACATTTTGGAAAGCGGCGGCGGGGATGACCGACGCGGCGGACTTGAGGAAGGTGCGGCGGTGGATGGGCATGGACGCATGGTAAGGCAGGGAACAGGGAGCAGGGAACAGAGAAGAGAGAACAGAGAACAGAGGGCCCGCTGCCTTGGCGACTTCGCTGGCGCTGCGAACTCTGCTAGTTTTCCGGGGCGAGGATGCGGGCGACGAGGTCGTAGTCGTGGGCTTCGGTGATTTCGGCGCGGTAGAAGCGGCCGGGTTCGAGATTTTCGAGCGGGCCGAAGTCGTTGATGTAGACTTTGCCGTCGATTTCGGGCGCGTGGAACTGGGTGCGGCCTTCCCAGAGCAGCGGCGTTTCGGCGCTCTCGCCTTCGGCGAGCACGGTGAGCTCGCGGCCGACCCAGTTCTGCTTGGCGCGCTTGCGAGATGGACTGCTGCAGCTTCATGAGCCGGCTGCGGCGCGACTCGATAGTGCGCTGCGGCACCTGGGCGTCGAGCGCGTAGGCGGCGGAGCCTTCTTCATGCGAGTAGTTGAAGACGCCGAGCCAGTCGAACTTCGCTTCGGTGATGAACTCCTCCAAGACTTCAAAGTCGCCGGAGGACTCGCCAGGAAATCCGACGATGAAGGACGTGCGCAGAGCGATGCCGGGGACGGCGGCGCGGACCTTGTCCAAAGTCTTCATGAAAATGTCGGCGCCGGCGCCGCGCTTCATGCGCTTGAGGACGTCGGGCGAGGCGTGTTGCAGCGGGCAGATCGAGATACTTGCAGATGTTGTCGTGGCGCGCGATGGTGTCAAGCAGCTTGCCGGTGATGCGATTGGGATAGGCGTAGAGGAAGCGCAGCCAGCGGAGATTGGGGATGCGGGCGAGGGTGTCGAGCAGGGTGGCGAGGCCGTCCTTGAGGCCTAGATCTTCGCCGTAGCAGGTGGTGTCCTGGCCGATGAGCGTGATTTCGCGAACGCCGCGGGCGACGAGGGCTTCGGCTTCGGCGATGACGGACTCGAAACGACGCGAGCGGAATTTGCCGCGCAGGTTGGGAATGACGCAGAAGGTGCAGGGATGGTCGCAGCCCTCGGCGATTTTTATATACGCTGACGCGCGCGGGGTGGAGAGGAACCGCGGGGTGGTTTCGTCGTAGAGATATGTGGGCAGGAGATGCGATGCGCCTTGCCAGTCGTCGCGGCGGAAACGGCCGGCGCGTTCGCGGTGGTCGCCTTCGGGGCGGGAGGTGGCCGCAGGGGCTAAAGCCCCGTCATATTTATTGCGTTCTTTCGGCGTGGCTGAAGCCACGCCCTGATACAAGGCCGAGGAGCCAGCGTTCGTGGTCTCCCACATCTCAGAATCGAGATGTGGGGCACCCACGTTCTTGCCTGGGTGGGAATGGTTTGCGCCAGATTTGTGGGTGCCGGCCTGGGATTCCCGGCCCGAGCGGACTTCGGCGGGGCTGTGCGAGGATGTTGAAGGGTGAAGGCGGGGCGGCTGCGGGTGTGGGCGCGAGACCTGCGGCTTCGAGAATCGCTTCGAGCTCGCCGGTGCCGACGACTGCGTCGACTTCGGGAATGTTTTTCTGGATTTCGTCGCGATAGCGCTCGACGAGGCAGCCGGCAACGATGAGCTTGCGGGCGCGGCCTTCGGTTTTGTGGCGAACCATCTCGAGGATGGTGTCAACCGACTCCTGCTTGGCGGTGTCGATGAAGGAACAGGTGTTGACGACGAGAATTTCGGCTTCCTCAGGATGCGCAGTGAGGCGCGCGCCGGCACGGTCGAGAAGGCCCATCATGACCTCGGAATCGACGAGGTTTTTGGGGCAGCCGAGAGAGACGAATCCTACCCGGGGTCCCTGGGAAGCGGTCTTTGCTTCATGGAATGGCGCGGTGGGTGCCGCGGGTGGGGAGATTTTGGTCACATTTCTATTGTACGTGGGGTGTGGATTGTGGGTCGTCGAGTGGGGGGAGGCTATCGATCTGAGCGCATGAATTCGCGGCAGCTCCGTGATTGGTGCGGGCGAGGACGCCCGCACGACAGCCGGTCGGGAGACCGGCGCTACAAAAGAACGCGGACCTCGGCTAGCTGTCTTTGCGGTAGAGCAGGTCGCGGATGGCGCGGCGGCGGGCGGCGTTCACTTCGCGGTCCACTTTGGGGTCGAAGACGTCGGGGGCGTTTGCTGCTGCTGGCTCGGCCGATTCCGGCTCGCTGCAGGAGGGGCAGCGGTTGGCGAAGCCGGGCTTGTCGGGATGGAGTTCGAACTCCTCATGGCAGACCACGCAGGTTCGGATCGGAAAAGGCATGCGCAGATATTTTATCGAAAAAGGGGTGTGGAAGAACAGGGAACGAGGGAACGAGGGAGCGAGGGAGCAAGTGAGCGAGTGAGCGAGCGACGGCGAGAGCGAGTGGCGAGCCGGCGAAAAGCAACCGCAGGTTCTTCGACTCGGCGGTCCGCTTGCGCGGACCGCCTTCGCTCAGAATGACAGTCTCTCTTTGATCGAGCTTGCGGTTCAGTCCACTAGTTTGCCAGCACGGCGCGGTAGCGGACCTTGCTCTTCTTCACCTTTTCGATGGCTTCGTTGGCTTTGGCCATGGGGAAGAGTTCGGTGGTGGCTTTGACGCCGTGGCGGGCGGCGACCAAAAGCATTTCGCGCAGGAGCGATGGGCTGCCGACGGGGTTGCCGCCGATGGCGCGCTGGCCGGAGATAAGCGGGAAGGCCTGCGCTGAGACGGGCTTGGGCGGAACGCCGACGAACCAGAGGGTTCCGTTGGGCCGCAGGCACTGGAGGTAGGCGTTCCAGTCCTGATCGGCGTTGACGGTGGTGAGGATGAAGTCCAGGGAGCCGGCAGGCCTCCTTCATGGCCTTGGATTCGAGGCTGTTGACGAAATGATGCGCGCCCAGCGCGCGGGCCTCCTCTTCCTTGGCAGGAGAGGTGGAGAAGGCGGTGACTTCAGCGCCGAAGACGCGGGCGAACTGGATGGCGAGATGGCCGAGACCGCCAATGCCGACTACGCCGACGCGGGAGGAGGGGTTGATCCCGTTGAGTGCGCAGCGAATTGTAGACGGTAATGCCGGCGCAGAGCAGCGGCGCGGCGTGTTCGCTTTCGAGGGCGTCGGGGATGGGAACCACGAAACGGTTGTTGGCGCGGACGCGGTCGGCGTAGCCGCCGTTGCGGTGCACGCAGGTGGCTTCCGATTCAGGGCAGAGGTTCTCCTGTCCCTTCAGGCACCACTCGCAGTGGCCGCAGGAGTTGGACTGCCAGCCGAGGCCAACGCGCTGCCCCGACTTCGAGAGTTTTGACTTCTGAGCCGACGGCGGACACGCTGCCGATGATCTCGTGACCGGGAATGAAGGGGAACTGGCTGATGCCCCAATCGTTGGAGATGAGATGCAGATCACTGTGGCAGATGCCGCAGTGCGTGATGGCGATTTCGACATCGTGCGCGCCAAGTTTACCTGGATCATAACGGAATGACAGGAGTTCGGCTCCCGCTGCATGGGCCGCAAGTCCTTGAATCTGAGCCATATTGTGCTCCGAAAGCCTCTCTGAATTGTCATCGATCCGGCAATTTCCCCAAAGTACCGTGCCGATCTGGAGGGTATTTGATTTCTTGCTGCCTCTAGTTTAAACCGCCGCCGGGCTCGATGTGGATATCGAGAACCTGAAAGCCGGTGAGCACACCGCCCGCGGGCGCCTCGGCGGCGAGTTCGGCCGATTCGCCATTGAGGCTGGCGTTCTGGGTATTGCGCAGAGGCTCAAGAGCATTGGCCATGGAAAGCGGAAGGCCGGTGAGAGTGTGACCCTCGAGCTCGCCCTGGGCATCGGGAGCCAGGAGGCTGACATAAATGCGGTCGGCAGGGTGCCGATCGCGAGCCTCGGCCAGGACCGTCGCGAGATCGGCCGAAGGGGCATTGAGCTGGGGCTGCCGGAGGGTGCGGTCGAGTGTAGCGCCGTCGGAGACGAGCAGGCGCAGATTGCCGGCGCCGAGGCGCGCAGGGAGCTTGAAGGCGATGCGCACATTGCGCTCGGGCTCCTGCCAGGGACGGAGAGTGGCTTCGACCTCCACGGTATCGCCGGCGTGGGCAATATCGCCGGAGACAAAATGCACGCGTTCGAGCGTGACCAGAACCCGGCGGGGAACCGCCTGAATGTGGAGATCGATTTGGCGAATCACGCCCTGACGAGCGCCGTTCGAATAGAGGCGCGTGAACTGCTGGCCGGCCAGAAGGACGGTTTGCATAGAAGCGGACAGTCCGGATGCCGCCGGGGCCCAGAGGTCGAGCGGCATGGAGGGATACCCGGCGAGATCGATGCTGCCCGTGAGGTGATAGCTGAGGGCTTCGCTGCTCTCGTTAGTTTTCGTGAGGGAGTTCAGCAGAATCACCTGCATGGCGATCGGCGTGAGGGAGGGCAGATCGAGAATCTCCACGTTGACCTTGCGCTGGCCAGTGGGAGTATCGATAGAGACGTGCATGGGGATCATATGCGCCTCGGCGCCAAAGACACCGTGAAGGGCCGATTCGCGATCCTGGGTGAAGGCGCCGATGGTGACGCCGGTGTTGACGATCTTGAAGGCGTCGAGCGGCGATGCCACCGTGGTGATGACATCGGTCGTGGTCATGGGGAGCGAAACCGGCCCGGCGCCGAGAACCGGATGACCGCAGGCGAGCAGTTGCCTGGGGTCGATATAAGTGATGGTGCAGGTGGCGGCAACTTCGATATCGCCGCGGACCAGGAGCATGCTGACGGAGGATCCCGGCTGGAGGGAGGGCGGCACGGGGGCCTCAGGGGATGTGCTGGGAGCGGAGGAGTTGTCCGATTCGGCCGAAGATCCGCCGGCGGCGACAGTTTCGAGCGCTGTTCCGGCGGTTTGCTGTTGCCAGAAGCGAATCGCTTCAGGGCGCAATCCGCTTAGGACGAGCGGGGTTTCCATGGGCTGGAAGATCATTTTGCCGTCGGCGGGTTCCCACCCTTCCCGTGCGTTCGCATCGCGAACACCCGCGAAGGATGGGGCACGGAGGGACTCGTTGTCTCCTGCACTCTCTCGGTCTTCGCTGCGTGCATCGGCGGAGAAGGATGAGGCATCCGGGGACGGCGCAATCGCGAGATCGGGCGCGGACAGGTCGCGGACCTCGATCATCTGTGCGATGGGGGTAATGCCGGCGATGGGTTCCTTGGTGAATTGCCCGATGCGATACGAAAGCGCGCCCACGAGCTTGCCGTCAATGTAAACGGGGCTGCCGCTCATGCCGTCGACCACGCCGGTGTACTCGGCTTTGGCGCCGTGGAGCTTGGCGAGGATCAGGTCCTGGCCGGGGCCGCGGGCGCCGCGCAAAATGCCCAGGATTTCAACCTGCATGGGTTCGGGGGTGGTTCCTTGAAAGATGGTCCAGGCGGTGCCGGTCATGCCGGGACGGACCTGGTTCAGCGGGAAGAATGAGGGGTTCCGTGGAGGGCCCGGCGGCTGAGGAGCGGGTTGCTGCGCGGAGGCTGGAGAAGTAGGGGCGGCCTGAGCGGGGAGCGGGGAAGGAGAAGTTGCCGCGAGCGCGAGGACGGCGAAAAAGCCGATGGTGAAAAAGGCGGGGGCAGAGAGCTCCCGGTTGTTTGCGTTTGAACGAGTTTCCACGTCTATAAGATTACAGCGGTCCGCACGGTAAGCGGCCTTTCCACCCATTCCGCGACTTCGCTTCGCGAATTCGTGAAATGGATGGGGCACGGGGGTGCGGTAGGTGCCGCGCTCGCGGAGATGTGGATCGCGTATGCTGTGATCACAAGGGGATTTCATGACCATGCCGCGCCTGAACTTCACTTTTTCGCAACGTCTCACGCTCGACCTGATGCTGATGGTGGTTGTGGCGCTGGCTGGCGCGCCGGGGATGCGGGCGGAAGGGCTGGCCGCATTGGGAGGGCATCAGAACCAGCAGCCTGCGGCGCAAGCGCAACAGCCCACGGGGCAAGCGCAGCAGCCCGACCAGACCGCCCCTCCTGACGCGGGCGGCCCCAGCGGCGACACGGGCGTGATTGCCGTGCCCAAAAAGAAAGAGAACCCCGATGAAGCGCCCCCGCCGCCTGCGCCGGCCGCGCCCCAATTCAAGAACCCCGAGGGCATGGGCAATGTGACCCTGCATGTGAACGTACCGGAAGTGACGATCGACGTAGGCGTGATGATCGAGAAGACACATGAGTTTTATCCGGGACTTAAGCCGTCGAACTTCCGCGTTTATGAGGATGGCGTAGAGCAAAAGGTGGAAGGCTTCAAACGGACAGAAGCGCCGATTACGGCCCTGATCCTGATGGAGTATTCGGCGCGCGGGATGGGCTTCAGAATCCAGGCTTTGAACGCGGCCCTGGCGTTTGCCCAGCAGTTGCGGCCCCAGGACTACGTGGCCATGATGACCTTCGACCTGAATTCCCACATCATTCTCGACTTCACGCAAGACAAGCAGCAGCTGCAGCAGGGCATGGTTATGCTGGAGAACGAGGTTTACATGCCCGCGGCATTTTCCGAGTCCGACGTGTTCGACGCGCTGAACGAGTCGCTCGACCGGCTGGAGCGGATCGAAGGGCAGAAGTACATCGTTCTGATCGCCACCGGGATCGATACCTTTTCGAAGCTGACCTTCGACAAGATTGAGAAGCGGGTGAAGGCGGCGCACGACATCACCATCGACACCATCTCCACCGACGGGTTCTTTGAAGCCATGACCGAGGGCCGCGGCGGCATGGGGGGCGCGATGCGCGACATGTCCTACCTGCAGGCCGACAACGAAATGAAGAGCTTCTCCGATTGGACTGGAGGCATGCACTTTGCGCCGCGGTTCGTCGGCGAGATGCCTGACGATGTGAGGCTGATCAACCAGAATATCCGCGCCAAATACGAACTCGTTTACCGGCCCACGAACGCCAAGCTGGACGGAACATTCCGCAAAATCCGCGTGGAGCTAGTGGATGACGAGGGCCAGCCGCTGCGTATGCAGGACGAGAAGAAAAAGCCGCTGAAATACGACGTCATTACCCGGGACGGTTATCGCGCCAAGCAGGAAGTGGAGTAGTTTCACGAATCCATTTCGGGATCCATTTCTGAATATTGCTCGATTCGAGCATTTCTCGCGTCAAGCGTGACTCCTGTCACCGGCGTTGCCCTTTCCTCAAAACTATGATGGGCCCGTGAGGCCCTGACGCTCATGACATCGATGCTCGCGACAGTATTGTTTGCCGCGATGGCACCAATCGTGGGGTCACGGGGCCGCATAATTCCGATGCGTGGAGAAGAGGATGGGACTGCTTCCGGTGATGTGGGTACTTTGGGGTGTGTCGCTGGTGTTGACGCTGGGCGTGATCATCTATGCGGCCAGACTGGGAAGAAATGAGGAGTCGCAGATTTTTCTCGCCGACTCGTCGAGTCATGTGAAGTCTGAGCAGGATGAAATTGCAGCGCAGGTGGGCAGGATTCAACCGATCAAGCACGCGATCATGGCGGCTGCGGGCCTGATGACGCTTCTGATTCTGGCATATTACATTTTTGATGCGTTCCGGCAATTCAGCAGATAGCGCAGACAGGGATGGTCCGCTGCCCGTGTGCAGCCCCCAGCGGCTCGAGAAGTCGCCGGCGACCACCTGCGCGAAAAGATCGTGCGGCCGGTAAGGGCCTGGCGTGGCCAGTCGCTTACTCGAGAATGTGCAGCTGCAACATGACGTCGCGAACGTAATAGGCGAGCACCACAGCGGTCATGGCCACGACCAGCCAGCGAGCCATGCGAACCATGGGCTCGATCCTCGCGACCCTTGCCGTAATGACCGCCTGCTGTGCCTTCTCGTGATCGAATGATTCGTCGAGGAAGATCTGGTCCTCCTCATCGCGGGTGAGACTGGCACGATAGATAAACAGACCAGCCAGGTAGATTGCGAACGCAGCCCACAAACTCCACATCACTAACGCGGCAACCGTCATACTGCACCTCCCAACGAATTGCGGTCCCAGGTACCGGCGGGGTCGTGGGGAATCGCGGTCTCGCGGCCAGAGGGGCCGTACGGCTGACCATCATAGCCCCAAGGAGGTGAAATTGTGAACCACTTTGCGAGATTTTCACTTTGAGAGGTTTTCACGTTGCGAAACTCTTGTTGATGGAAAGGATGCGCTGAGAATGGCCGAAAACTTCGGGACAAGCGGGCAATGGGGCAGTTAGGCGGGCTAAAGACGCAATCTAAGGTACTGCGACCATCCCTTGGCGGGCAGCATCTATTGGAGTGTGCCGCGAACAGGGCTTGTGCCGGAGTTCGCGGAACGGTAGAGTGGTAGAAGGAAATCGCGGCAACCACTCCCAGGGAGGAAATATGGCCACAACTACTACCACCGTCGAGCCGATCCAGGAAACCCAGAAGAAACCGCCTCTTGTGCTGACGCCTCAGGCGATTGTCAAGGTGCGCGAGATTATGGCCACCCAGGATCCGCTTCCCGCAGGCCTGCGCATTGGCGTAGTGGGCGGAGGCTGCTCCGGCTTCCAATATTCCATGGCCTTTGAGAATCAGCCGGGAATGATGGATAAAGTATTCAATTTCGACGACTTGAAGGTGTATGTCGACGCTACGTCGCTCATGTACCTGAACGGCTGCACCGTGGATTACATGGAGACCCTGGAGGCTGCGGGCTTCAAGTTCGACAATCCCCAGGTGAAGTCGACCTGCGGGTGCGGTTCGTCGTTCCAGGTGTAAAAGGCAGGGAACAAGGGACCGAGGGAACTAGGGAACAAGAAGGCACGGACCGAGGGAACTAGGGACCGAGAAGACTGGGACCGAGAAGACTGGAACCGAGGGATTAGGAAATTGAGCAAAGGCTCGCCCGTTAGGGCGGGCCTTTTGTTTTTGTGCGCCCGGCATGGCGCACTCACTTGGAGGTGAAAGTCCTCTACACACCCGGCAAGGGGAAGTGTTAGCTGAACGGCAAGGGTGTCCATCGTGAGGTGGAATCTGGAGGAAGCTGTAAGCAAAGCGCTGGCCTGACGAACAGGAAGCGGATAGAGGCGGCGCAGCTGGGTGAGCAGGCAAATCTCTGTAAAGCCCGATTCTTGCACGGAACGCTGCGACGTAGATCCGACAGGCATAAGCGTGAAGGTGAGTGCGCAATACCCGGGGAGATCTGCCATGTTGTCTTGAGTGACTGAGAGCGTCGCGAGGCGCCCTGAACGCATGGCAGAAGTCAGCAGAGGCCATAGTAGCTGCCTGTTTGGAGCGAAGGGCCGAACCTGTCACGAGCGGATAGAGGACTATCTCTCTGACTGGTTGGACAGAAGCCTCGCAAGAGGGCTTGTTGTGGAGGTAGGGGCCGGAAGTCCCGACGGCTACAACAAGTGTCCCGAGACCAGCAGGCGAATAGTCAACGGAACGAAGCTCACTCTGGAAACGGAAGACAGGAACCGCCCGTTGCGAAACCGCACGGCGGGTGGTGTGGGAGGACGGCAGGGGTGACCCTGCCTCCTACCCGATCTGGCTGTCGGGGGCCGCGAAGGGCAGACAGATGGGCTACTGCTGCGGTGTGCTTGAGCCCGGGTTCGAACCGGGAGTGTTGGTGGGAGGCGAAGTTGGGCTGCCGGGGCTGGGGCTGCCTGGCGTGGATGTGCTGCCGGGCTGGCCATTGGTTCCGGGCAGGCCGTTGCTTCCGGTATTGCCACCACTCATGGTTTGCATGTCGGAGATGGGGTCGTAGGTGAACTCCCACTCGTTGTATTGCTGCTTTTTCTTGTAAATGAGGATGGATTTTCTGGGGCTGGCGGGCGAGAAGCCGATGATGCCTCCGCCGCCAAAGGTTTGTCCGCTTTGATTGGAGCTGGTAGAGGAATTTGTGCTTCCGTTCGGATTCGTTCCCGATGAAGCGGACGACGATGAGCCCGGGGTTGAGCTCGTGGTTGAGTTTGTGCTCCCAGTTCCGCTGGTTCCAGAATTGTCAGTTGGGCTGCCTGTGGAGCCAGGGCTGGTTGGGGCCGCGCCTGAGGTGCCACCGGTGGAACCGATACCAAGGAAACCCATCCCACCGGGCATTACGGTCCCACCGCCGCTGCCACCGACGCCGTTGCCGCCGCCGGGGCCAATGCCCGCGATCGAAGAGACTCCACCGGCGAGCGGCTGGCCGAAAAAGCCCATGGCAGTGGGCGTTTTGTTCATGCCGAAGAGGACCGGCTTCCAATCGACTTTGTTGGTGATGGGGTCGATGTATTTCTTGCGCAGAAAGCGAATGTCGTTGGTCTCAACGAGAGCGTCCACGTTGGGCGGATAGGCGTGGAACTTGCGGTAATAGAGTTGAACGGCGCGCCGGTATTGCATGCCGCGATGATAGGTCTCCAGATCACGGTCGCGCTGGATGGATTTGGCGACCTGCGGCGCGGCGATGCCGAGCGAGATGACGAGGAGCGCCATGAGAAAGATGGCGATGAGCATGACGTAGCCTTCTTCGGAAGGGCGAGACGATCTCCCACCCATTGCGTGTCTTTTCCGGGAAAAGACACGCAATGGATGGGGCACCTGCTTAGAAGGATGGGGCACGGGACGAGTTGGAGAAGGATTCCTCATGCGGCTCAGAACTGGGACATGGCGAGCGTCTGCGAGTTGTTGTAGGCGAGATCCGTGACCTCGACATTGAGGGGATGGATGGCGCCGACTTTATAACGATGGTCGACGATTTCTCCGCTGCGGGCGATGAAGATGTCGTCGCCATGAACGAAGAAGGCGCGGAACGACTTGTCCGGGTCCTGCTCGTAGCCAAAATACTTGAGGTCGATGTCGGGCGGCTTGGGCGGTCCGGGCGGAGGCGGCGGAGGCAGTTTTGCCAGGCTGTTGCGTCCGCTGGAAAGCGGCGTTGGGATGAAGGCGGGCGCCGAGTCTGCTGAGAAGATGTTGCGGCCGGTGCCTTCGTAACGGACGTCTTCGCTTTGCGCGAGCTTGTCAAAGTGCAGCGCGGGATCGATGCCCGCGTTCGAGAGCTTTTGCGCTTCCCCTCCGCCCGCGGAAGGTTTGCCGGGCGCGGCAGGGGAACCAGGAGCTTCAACCTGCGTTGGCGCCGGTGGAGGCGGTGCCGACGGGCCAGAGAAGAAATAGATGATTGCGCCGATCAGTCCGGCGACGGAGACGATCGCCCAAAAGACTTTCTTCTTGTTTTCAAGACCGAGAGCGAGGGCCATGTTATTCGCCCTCCTTGCCGGGTGCCGTGGGCACCTTTTGATCCTGGAGTGGATTCTCGGGTGGAGTGAGCGGCAGGCCGCCGGGAACGTCGGCGGGACGCAGCCAGGTGGAGACGCGCAGACGGAGATTGACCTGGCCGCCTTGCTGGCCGGTGAGGGCCATGGCGCGAATGATGAAGAACATGGGATCGCGTTCGAGGCTATTAATGAAATGCATGATGGCGGGATAGTCTCCGCTGATGCTCGAGTCCATGCTGATCTCTGTGAGGCTGGGGCCGGGATCGCCCTGCGTGTATTGCACGCGCGTGAGGCGCACTCGCGAGGCGACCTGCAACTCCACGATGCGCGCGTCAATAGAGGAGTAGTTGGGCGGAATGCGCTTCTGGTAGAAGTCGTCTAATTGCTCGCGGGTTTTCTCCACGCGTTGATCGAGGCCGCGCAGAGGAGCGGTTTGAATTTCGAGAGACCGCAACTGAATCTGCTTTTCGGCGAGGACTTCGCTGGAGTGGCTGTCCATGACGGTCCAGTCGAGGCCGAGACGGATGGCCAATCCAACGGCCAACACGAGCAGCAGAAAAAATCCGGCCAAGTGCCAGGTGAGCGGGGAAGCGAGACGCTCGCGCCATGTAGTCGAGGAAGGTGTCGCGCTCATTGCGGGCCTCCGTTCGCGGCGGGCGCGGGGTGCGGCGTTATCAGCACGGGATGGGGCGGCAATTGCGCGGGCTCATTGTAGGGTCCGCGTCCGCGTTGCTCGGGAAATGTGGGAGCAAGGTGCGATCGCGGCGAGGTCGGGGCGGGATGGGTCGTCGCGATTTCTCGACGATACATTTGGCGACGATGGGTTTTCGGCGATCCGTTTCTCGACGATGGGTTTCTCTGGGCCCCGCGTTCTTCCGGCGTGGGCGGATTGTAATCGGCGAACAGCTCGAATTCAAAGCGATTGGAGGCGCTGACTGGCCCCAGTTGCTGGTTTGCGTTGTTGCTGCTCTCGGCGCTTTCGCTTTCGATGCGCGGCTCAAGGAAGCGGCGGGAATGCTCGAGGTTGCGCACCAGGTCGACGGAGCGGTCGTGGGGGCCGAGGACGCGGAGTTCCACGGCGATGTGACCGTCCTTGCGGCGCTGCGGTTCGATGGAAGTGACCTGAACGCCGGCGGGAAGGACGGTTTCCATGGCTTCCATGGCGAGTGTCCAGGAGAAGGCTTTCTCATCGAAGCGTTCATTCAGGAATTCGGCCTGCGTGAGGATCTCCGCGTTGGCGGGCTGGCGCATCAGGGCCTGATCCTGCTCGCGCTCAGCCTGCACGCGGGCGATCGCGCCGTCGAGAGAGTGTTCGCGGGCACGAGCCTCCGCCGCCTGGCTGTCAAAGAGATGCAGGCCCACCACAAAAAGCAGACAAAGTGCGGCGAGAACGGCGATGCCGATGCGCAGGCGCTTGATGGCCGGTCCTTGATCGGTGAAGGGTCGCGTGGCGAGATTGAGTGTGATGCGCATCGATCTAGCTCGCCCCCGCCAGCGCGCCTGTGACGCCGGCAAAACTGGTTTGTGGCAAGGCGGTCAAAGCGCCTTCTTCGGGCCGCTCGGCCCATGCGACGACGGAAATCTCCGCATTGTCGATGAACGCCGCAAACTCCTCGGGACTCCAGATTCCCGCGTAGTACAACTTCCGCGGGGGCGCGCCCAGCTTGTCTTCAAAGTACGCGGCGGCGACTGCAATCGAGCGTGCAATCTCCGCGGCGCACGATGCGGGATCAGTAGGCAGATCGAGCGTGCGATAGAGAAGCAGATCCTGACCGCTGGTGACGGCGGTGGTGATGGAGCGGCCACTGAGATTGGCGGCCAGCACGCCTTCGGTGGCATCGGCCGCTTCTAGCGCGGCGAGGCTGGAGGAGAGGACCGCGCCGGGTTCGTAGCCCGCGTCGCGGACGGCGGCTTCGTACTCCGCGAGGATGGGTCCGGGCACGACGGCGGCCAGCACTTTGCACTCCGACTCGTTCTGCGCGAGTATCTGGTAGCTGACGCCGGCAGGTTCTACATCGAAGGGAACCATTTTGCGCAGGCGGAAGCGCACGACGGAGACGGCCTCAGAGGTTTTGGCGGGCATGGAATCGAAGTCGAGCACGAAGATGCGGACCAGCGTGTCGGGAAGCACCAATGTGACGGCGCGCGTGCGCGGCGCAACCTGGGAGAGCGCGGAACGAATGGCCGACGCGACGGATTCGGGTGCGCGCAAGTTCGGTTTGTCGGGATCGTCGAGGCCGGGAACCAAAGCGCCGGGCGGGAGCGGAGCGAAGGCGTAGACGCAGGCTTGCTCTGTCGCGGATTTGCCGCGGCCCGAACGCGCGGCAGGAAGCGCGGCGGCAAGAACGCCCTCTGCCGACAGTTCGACCGCAGCGGACGGACGGCCGCCGGACTGTTTGCCCACCACGTTTTTCTTGAAAATCGAACTCATCTTGCGTTTTTTCCTAGTCCCTTAGTTCCCAGTCCCTGCACTATCGCGATGCCTCAATAAATGTAACCTTGTTGATCTCCTTGAGTGAAGTGATTCCGCGGCGGACGCGCTCGATGGCGGACTCGCGCAGGAAACTCATGCCCTCCTTTTGCGCCTGCCTGCGGATCTCCGAGGTAGGTTTCTTGGCGAGAATGATTTCGCGGATGGTGTCGGTGAGATCGAGCAGCTCGTGGATGGCGGTGCGGCCGCGGTAGCCGGTGCCACCGCACTCGATGCAGCCCGTGCCTTCGCGGAAGTTGAAGTCGCGCCATTCGGCGAGATCCAGGCCGCTCGCGATTAATAGTTCGTCGTCGTGATGAACCGTGTGCGCGCAGTACTCGCAGTTGGTGCGCACGAGGCGCTGCGCCAGGATGCAGTTGAGCGCGGAGACGAAATTGTAGGCTTCGACGCCCATGTTGAGGAAGCGGCCCAGCACGTCGACGACGTTGTTGGCGTGGACAGTGGTGAAGACAAGATGGCCGGTGAGCGCGGAATTGATGGCGATCTGCGCGGTCTCCTGGTCGCGAATTTCGCCGACCAGAATTTTGTCGGGGTCGTGGCGCAGGATGGAGCGCAGGCCGCGAGCGAAGGTGAGGCCTTTTTTCTCGTTGACGGGAATCTGCGTGATGCCGCGAATCTGGTACTCGACCGGGTCTTCGATGGTGATGATCTTGTCTTCGTCGCTCTTGATCTCGTTGAGCGCGGCGTAGAGGGTGGTGGTTTTGCCGGAGCCGGTGGGGCCGGTGACGAGCACCATGCCGTAGGGCTCGCGAATGTAGCGGCGGAAACGGCGCAGGTCTTCTTCGGCGAAGCCGACGACGTCAAGCGTGAGGTGCTTGAACTTCTCGCTCATCGACTCCTTGTCGAGCACGCGGAGCACGGCGTTCTCGCCGTAGATCGTGGGCATGATGGAGACGCGGAAGTCGATAAGGCGGTTCTTGTAGCGCACGCGGAAGCGGCCGTCCTGGGGCACGCGCTTTTCCGCGATGTCGAGCTCGCTCATGATCTTGATGCGGCCGAGGATGGTGCCGTGGTGTTCGCGCGCGATGGGCGCCATGGCCTCCTGCAGCACGCCGTCGATGCGGTACTTGACGTGAACCGAATCGTCGTAGCTCTCGATGTGAATATCGGAAGCGCGGCGCTCGAGAGCGGTAAAAATGGTGGTGTCGACGAGGCGGATGATGGGGCTGATGTCCTCAGCCTCGCTGGTCAATTTCTCGATCGAGATGTTTTCGTCAGGGTTTTCGTCGCCCGTGAGCACGTCGAAGGTGAGGCCTTCGCTGGCCTCGTCGAGGACGCGTTGCGACTGCTCGGTTTTCTTGAGCAGGTCGGTAATTTGTGAAAGAGTCGCCACGCGAGCCACGATGCGCGAGCCGAGCAGGCCGGCAATTTCGTCAACGACCATGAGGCGCGAAGGGTCGCTGACGGCAATCACGAGCGCGTCGGCGGTCTGCTCGATGGGCACGAAGTTGTAGCGGAACATGAGCTCGACGGGAACGGTGCGCAACAGCTCGTGCTGAATCTTGAAGTTCTTCAGGTCGACGAATTCGGCGTGGTAGCGGCGCGCCAGGGCTTCAGCCTGGGCGCGTTCGTCGCCGGACCCAGGCGTGGGCACGGGAGTAGGCATGGGTAGCACATTGGTATCAGGCATTCGCTGCATCTCCTTTTGCAATATCCCACCCATTCGCAAAAATCGCGAAAGGATGGGGCACGGAGTTTATCGTTTTGGTCTCGGGCATGCGAGCAACCTCCTACATTGCGGTCGACTGCCCAAGCGAAAAAATGGGCAGGTAGAGCGAGATCAAAATAAAGACGACGACGACTCCCATGACGATGAGGATCGCGGGTTCGATGAGCGCGAGGGCGGCGGCGAGGGCCGTGGCCACGTCTTCTTCGAAGAATTCTGACATGGAGTTGAGCATTTGCGGCAGCGCGCCGGTTTGTTCGCCCACGGTGATCATCTCCGTAGCCAGATCGGGAAAAATGCCGGTTTTGGCGAGCGAATCGGCGAGGCTTTTGCCCTCGCGCACGGTTCCCACCGAGGTCTGCACGGCGCGGGAGACACGGCGCGAGGAGATGGAGCGCGAGGCCGTTTCAAGCGAGGGCACCAGCGGTAGACCGCCCGTGAGCAGCGTGGAAAGCATGCGCGCGAAGAGCGCCACCTGGTACTTGAGCCAGATTTTGCCGAGGATGGGAAGACGGATGCGCACGCTGTCGGCGAAGTCCTTGCCGCGCTCGGTGAGGGAGAAGCGATAGAGGGCGACGGCGATGGCGGCCACAATGAGCGCCAGCCAGAGGATGTTGTGCCGCATCCACGTGCCGAAGGTGAGCAGGGCCATGGTGAGAGCCGGCAATTTGTTGCCGAGCTGGTCGTAGAGCAGCGCGAATTGCGGCACCACCACCGTGAACATGAAGATGAGGAGCGCGCAGACCAGGGCGAGCAGCACCGTGGGATAGATGAGCGAGCCAATCAGCTTTTTGCGCAGGGTGAGCGCGACCTTCTGGAAGCTGACATAGCGATCGAGAACTTCGGGCAGGTTGCCGGAGCGCTCGCCGGCCAGCAGCGTGGTGGTGTACATGAGCGGAAAGCCGCTCTGCGCCTCGAAGGCGGCGGAAAGCGCCTCGCCGGTTTTGACGCGTGAAGCAACGTCTTCCAACTGGCCGGCGAAGGTGGCGTTCTTCTGGATTTTGCCGAGCATCTGCAGCGAGCCCAGAATCGGCAGGCCGGCGCGAATGAGGGTGAGAAACTGCGAATTGAAGATGAGGAAGGGCTCGAGCTTGACCTTGCGGCGACCGCGGCCAATGGCTCCGCGGGCCCGGACCGAAAAGACGTTGTAGCCCGCGTGGGTGAAGCGGGCCCGCAGCTCTTCCGCCGTGGCCGCTGTCTGCACCTGCTCCTGCACGCGGCCGCGCTCGTCAGCCAGTTTGATTACGAACTCTGCCATAGCTCCGCTTGCCCGTTGAGAAGAAATGGCCTTCTTTGGGCGATTTTCTCAGATTTCAGGGTACCAGCTTTCGCTGCCTGTTCCCGTAACGGATAGACGCGAAAGGAAGTAGGAACGCTCGAGGCCTGCGGGCGATCCCAGGGCTGGAGAGCACGGCTTCCGGGGGAGGGTCAGTTCCAGGCTGGTGTGTAATTTGGCGACGGCTTCAAATCTACGTCGCGGATAGTGCTTGACTTGATGGGCGGCCGGTGTAAGCATTTTGGACCATATTCAGTGATACGAGCGGAACGGGGGATCGTGTCAAGCCGGGTTCAATCGGCGCGTGAAGAACCCTGGAATCATGCAGGCCCCGCGCCGGGCGATGGCTTCCACGGAGCACAGTCAAATATCCCCGGCCGCCGAGAGGCCAAAACGGACAAAGTAGCCAGACGTCGCATCCTTACGCGCCCGTAAAGGAGGCCCTATGAACACAAGAACGACACTACGTTTTTCCAGCGCTGTCGATGTTTGGCCTGTTGTGCAGACGTGGGCCGCAGAACAAGGGTACAAACTGAAGGGGTCCGCGGGGAATGAATGCACTTTCCAGAAGGGCGTCGGGTTCCTCGTTGCGCCCGCGATGCTGCGGGTCAAGCAGGAGGGAGGAGTAATAGACCTGGAAGCATGGATCAGAATTAATCTCCTGGCTCGGGCTGGTTCGGTCTTCATCCTTCCTGCGGAAACAGGAATTGGATCGGGCGGGTTCAGGGCCGTGGTTCCTAGAAGGTTTGCACGCACTGCTGTCAACGAGTTGCTGGCTCGATTGGGTCAGCCACCCATCCCGTGACGGGGCGTTGCGACGCCGGGCATCCTGTATTTCGGCGAGGGGATGAGGTGATTTTGCACTTCAGCCGAACTCGCGGCCTGCCAAATCCACTGTGCATCTGTTGTGGCCCTGTATCCTGTTTTCATTCGCTCCTGCTGTGGGCGGGAAGCGCGGCGGAGTGGTGCAGACAATGGACTGGCAAGAGTTTGAGCGTCGAATGAGGGAGTTCGCGCGAGTGACGGAAAGCGTTATGCGTAAGCGTTGGCGGACGCTGGCGATCGTGTGCGTTGGCGCCCTGGTTGGAGCGGCCCTTCTTGCCGCGTGCCGATCCGGCCACAGTGCCGCGGCGGTCGTGACGCCCTATCCGCACGACTTGGCCCAGGTGACTTTTGCCGTGGCGGGGGATGTGATTCCGCACGACCCGGTGCGTGCGGCGGCCAAGGCGGCGGGCGATGGGGAGCCGGGATGGGCGGCGCTGTTTGCGAATGTGGCGGACGTTTTTGAGGGCGCGGATTTTGGATTTGTGAATCTTGAAACGCCGGTGGCGCCGGAACATTCGCACGGGACCAAGCCGTTTCTGTTTGACGCGCCGGTGGAATTGCCTGAGGCGCTGAAGGCGAGTGGGATCAAGATTGTTTCGTTTGCCAACAACCACGTGATGGATCAGGGGTGGGCGGGATTTGTTGAGAGCCGTGAACATCTGAAAGAGATTGGGCTGCTGTTTGCCGGAACCAGCGACGATACGGCGACGGCGTGGCAGCCGGTGATTACCGAGGCCAACGGAATCAAGGTGGGTTGGCTGGGCATGACGCGCTGGCTGAACGGCGGCCGGAATCCCGACAAGGACGATCAGCCGCATGTGAATTTCTTTCCCTATCCGGGCGAAGCCAACGGCGCACCGGGAGCAGACGAGGCCACGGTGCTGGCCGCCGTTAAAGCTGCAAGGGCACAATGCGATTTGCTCGTGATATCGGTGCACTGGGGCATTGAATACGCGACGGCGCCGCGGCCCGAGGACGTGGACATTGCCCACAAAATGCTGGAAGCAGGGGCGACGGTGATCGTGGGCGCGCATCCGCATGTGCTGCAGCCGATTGAAACTTACAAAACACAGGATGGGCGCGACACGCTGATTTTTTATTCGCTGGGCAACTTTTTGTCGAACCAGTCGCGCGGCTATGTGGATGGGCTGAATCCGGATTCGAATGGCGATCCGCGGGATGAAATGATTGGGCTGTTCTCAGCGGTGAAAAGGGATTACGGGCCGGCGGGCGTGCGCGTGGAACTGGGGCACGTGGGCATGCTGCCGGTGTGGGAGGAGAACAACCGCAACGAAATGGCGGCCGGACGCGAGAAGAAAACGGTGATCAAGCCGGTGCTGATGGACCGCGAGATTCCGCTCGTGCAGGCGCGGCTCGACGAGCTGAACAAAAAGGCAGCGCAGCCGGGCGCGGAGCTGTCGGCTGACGAAAAGAAGGAATTCATCGAGGTCACGAAGCGGCTGAAGCTGCTGACCGATCGGCGGGCGCTGATTCTGGCTCGGGTGGGTGACGATTACGTGACGGCTCCGCCGAAGCTGCCGGCGAAACCATAGTTGATACGGCCTGTGAGCAGGGACTCGCACGCCCACCCATTTCCGCAAAGAACGCGGAAATGGATGGGGCACAGTGGCGATGATTACGAGACGGCTCCGCTGAAGTTATTGGCGAAACCTTAGTTTAGTGCGGTGCGAGTCAAGAACTGTGAGCCGCTCCTAGTAACCGTTCGCGACCAGCCACGCTTCGGTGAGATCGAACTCCGGCTTCTTGGCGGCGTGCATCTGCATGGCGGCCAGCTTTACCAGCACATCGGCCTCGATATTCATGGGCGCTCCCACGGCGAGCGTGTGCAGATTGGTGCGCCAGTAGGTGAGCGGCAGAATGGCGATGCTGATCTCTTCGCCGTCGAAATCGGCGATCGTCAAGCTGATGCCCTCGACGGCGACCGAGCCTTTCTGCACCATCCATGGACGAACATTTTCAGGGACGCGAACTTTCAAGGTCCAGTCGGTAGTCTGGCGGTCGAAGATTGGACTGGATTCGGGATTCACGGGATCGAGCGCGATCATCACGCCGGCGCCATCGACGTGGCCTTGCACGATGTGGCCGCCGAGCGGACTGCCGGCGGCGGTGGGCAGTTCCAAATTGACGCGCGCGCCGGGCGCAAGCGAGCCGAGAGAGGTGCGATCGAGGGTTTCCTGCGCGAGGTCGGCGTGGAAGTAGGTGGGATCGGGATCGAGCGCGGTAAGGCAAACGCCGGAGACGCCGAGCGAATCGCCTTCGCGCAGACGGGACGCAATGCCGGGCGCTTCAACCGTGATGCGCCGGACGCCGCCGCGATCGGTGAGGCTGACGAGGGTCCCGGTCTGCTCGATGATGCCGGTGAACATGAGTCAATGATAGGGAACAAGGGACCAAGGGAACAAGGGAACAAGGAACGAGGGAACAAGGGACCGAGGGGCCAAGGGAACAAGGGAACGAGAAAACAGGGCCGAGAGATCAGGGCTTCGGCGCTGCGAGGCTGCGGTCAGAACTTCACGTTCACGCCTTTTTCGCACATGTCGCCGAAGAGCGAGAGGAGATGGGTGATCCCCAGCAGTGTGCGGATCTGCTTGCTGAGATTGATGAGCTGAAGGCAGGAGCCTCCGGATTTGGCGGAGACATGGAGGCGCACCAGGATGCCGAGGCCCAGGCTGTCAACGAAGGCCAGATCGGTGAGGTCGAGCACGATGCGCTTGTTGTGGGGAATGAGGGCCTGCATCTTGTCGTAAAACGGACCGGCGACGCCGGACACCAGGCGGCCGCGGCAGTGGACGAGGGCCGCATCGCCTTTATGCTCGACGTTGAAGGTGAGGGAGTTCTTAGCAGGTGCGTCCGGCATCGGCTTTTCCTTGATGGAGATGAGGCCCGGGGAAACGGAGTCGACGCCTGATTGTCTCATAAAGACAGCGATCAGTGGTCAGTGGTCAGTGATCAGAGACTCAGGGTTTGCTGAGCTAGCGCAGTTGGCGGAGTCATTTGCTGGCGGGAGCTTCTTCGGAAGTGCGCGCGGAGGTGTGCGACGGCGCAGAGGTGAGAGCGCGATAGGCGAGCAGGAGCTTCAGGCGCCAGCGCAGGATCATTCCGAAGGCTAGCAGATAGAAAATGGCGCCGGTCTGTTCGAGCGAGAGGAACGAATCGAAGTAGCCGCGCGCGGCCCAGCGAATGACGGCGAGCACGATGATGACAGCAAAAAATGCGCTCGATCGCTTCATGCGAATTTCGCCGTTGTGCAGATGAAGGTCAGAGGTGAGCAGAAGCGGGACGGCGAAAAGGATCGCGCCGACGAGGAAAGCGCCGAGGCCCCAGAGGAAGGGCACGCGGCACGGCGGATAGAAGAACATGCAAAAGCCGGTGGCCATGCCTAGCGGCGGCATCACGATCTTCTTGAGCGTCACGACCGAGCGGCCCTCACGCACGCGCCAGGTGAGCACGCCGGCGAGACCGACAAGAGAAACAACGGCCGTGAGGAGGGGAGTGGAGACCATGAAACTTGCCTTTCCGTTCTTGCCGCGGGCGCTTTGCGGTTCCGAGGTGCAGTTCGCTGCAGACAGCTGACCGCAGGTCAAGGCCTCATGCGCACATCTCCATTCTAATTGGAGGTCGCGAGTCCGAAAATCGGCGCGAGGATTTTGTGCCTCTACAGGATGATTTCGAGTAACAGTTCGCGCGCATTCACGATTCTTGTGTCCTTCCATTGCAAAGGGAAGTGGCGCTTGTTGCCAGTGACAAGAAAATCTGCTTTAGCCGCTTCGGCGCATTCGAGAAAACGGTTATCGTCCTCGTGGTGTGAAACGTTCAGGGTCACATCTGGGATCGCAAGCAGCGTTTCTGCTCGAAAAAACGCAAGAAGTTCATCGAGAATTGAATGCTGCAAACGGAATGCTGGCCGGTGCAGCACCAAATCGTATTCGTCAAGGATGGATTGAGAAACGCAAGCGCGAAAGATGCCCGTATGCGCGAGGCGAAGGACGAGAGCCTCATTGCCATGGCGGGCAAGCATGGCGGACACAAGAACGTTCGTATCGAGTACGACTCGGATCATCTATCGCGATCGTCTTTCAAGGAGCCCGCGCGGCGTGCCGCCCGAGCTTGCGCGATTTCTCTATCGATCCGGCGCATGGTGAGCTTGGCAGCGCCATTGCGCTCAGCGGCCTTCCAGGATCTTTCAAGCCAGTCGGGCGCTGGAGCAAAGGTTTCGAGAAAATCGTCGAAGCCAAGAATCACCGCTTGCGGCTCGCCGCGCCTGCCAATCACAAAGCGCTCGCGCCGGCTTTTCACACGCTTGAGAATCTGGCCAAGCTGGGTACGCGCAGTGAGCGCAGTAACAACTCTCGGTATCTCGATGCTCTTTTGTTTCAGCATATTGCCAAAGTCCTAGTGACCGAATTGATTAATCATTTCGTGTATACATGGTGACTCGATCAGGATGCGCATGTCAAGTGTTCAAGCGAGGAAACCGGGCGATGTTGCGGATTTTTCAAGGAACGATTACGGGGCTTCGTGCTTCGGCCAGGGGTCGATGAGGAGCGAGGAGAGGCCGAGGTCGTCGCCATAGCGCTCGATCTCGACATCGTTCATGTGCACGAACTGGGGCATGCCGCGGAAGGCGGGGACGGCGTCGGAGCCCATGATCTGCGGCGCGATGAAGAGATGGAGGCGATCGACGAGGCCGGCGGCGAGAAATGCCGTGTTGAGGCGCGTGCCGGTTTCCGTCAGCAGTGTGAGAACGCCTTCTTCGCCAAGTTTCAAAAGAACTTTATCGAGAGGGACACGGCCGGCCTCGGCATCGAGGATCTCCACGCGGACGCCGCGATTGCGCAACTCGGTGGCGCGGGCTTCGTCGTGGGAGACGGTGAAGACGACGACGTCGTTTTGCGCTGTCGAGACCAGTTTGCAATCAAGAGGCATGCGCAGGGCAGAGTCGAGGACGATGCGCAGCAGAGGACGGCGGCGGCGCAGGCCGCTGCGATCGGTCATCCAGGGATCGTCGGCGAGAACGGTGTCAACGCCGACCATGGTGGCGTCGGCGGCCCAGCGCAGGGGCTGCACGGCGGCGCGCGCGGCTTCGCTGGTGATCCAGTAGGGCGCGTGTTCGACGTGGCGGCCGGCCGGCGGCGCAATGCGCGCGTCGAGCGTCATCGCGACTTTCATCAGGACGAGGGGGCGGTGATTTTGAATCCAGCGCGCGAAGCCTTCGTTGAGGCGGCGGGCTTCGGCCTGGCAGGCGCCGACGGCGGTTTCGATTCCCGCCGCGCGGAGTGCTTCAAGGCCATGGCCGGCGACGGCGGGGTTGGGGTCGATGGTGGCGGCGACCACGCGGGCGAGGCCGGCCTGGATGAGTGCATCGGTGCAGGGCGGCGTGCGGCCGGTGATGTTGCAGGGCTCGAGGGTGACGTAGGCCGTGCCGCCCCGAATGCGATCGGCAGCGTGCTGCTGCGCCTCTTTGAGGGCGACGATTTCCGCGTGGTCGAGAAGGTCGTACTCGTGCCAGCCCTCGCCCACGACCTGGCCGGCGCGGTCAAGAATCACGCAGCCGACGGCAGGGTTGGGCGAAGTGACGCCGATACCGCGGCGCGCGAGTTCAAGGGCGCGCTGCATCCAGTAAGTGTCTTGGTCGACTTGATTGCTCATGGGCGCTTCTTGAAACGAGTGGGAACAATCAAGTGTAAATCGGGTGGTCGGGGGGATGTAGAGGAAACGTTCGGGTGCGGACCGCGCGCACCGGAGTTCTTCGACATTTGTATCCCGGCATGACTTGATTTGTTGTATATTGTGTCGATACAATATACGAATGATCGGGAGTTTCCGTCATGCCGGGCTGGAGAAGTTTCTACCGCACCGATAGCAAGGCGGGAATCCAGCCGGCGCATGCTACGAAACTCCGCAGGCAATTGACATTGCTTGACGCCAGTACGTTGCCAGAGGACATGAACGTGCCGGGTTGGCATTTGCATGGGCTCAAAGGAAAGCTCAAAGGCCATTGGTCGGTGCGTGTAAGCGGCAACTGGCGCATCACGTTCAGATTTGAAGGCGAAGACGCGGTCTTGGTGGACTATCTGGATTATCACTGAGGGAGAGAATCAAATATGATGCACAACCCGGCACATCCCGGCGAGATCGTCCAGGAATATATGGAGGGTCTGGGTTTGACCGTTACCGGCCTGGCCGCGCACCTGAAGATCACGAGGGCCAATCTGTCGCGGATGATCCATGGCAGGACCGGCGTATCGGCCGAGATGGCCGTGCGTTTATCCGAGGCATTCGGGACTTCTCCCGAGGTGTGGGTGAGGATGCAGGCCAATTACGATCTGGCAAAGGCCATGCGTGGCCGGCGCGTGAAGATTGCGCGATTGGCGGCGTGAGGTGAAATCGTTCAAATTGCTCGCTGGAACAAGGTTCGTGTGATCGCGAGCCCCAAAGGAGCCTGTAGTTTGCTCAAGGCAATCCAACGGGGACCCAGCGGACAAGTTTGAAATCCACATTTCGAAGTTTGATTTTCCGTTGCGAGACGAAATCAGCCGCAACGATCACCTCGCCTTCCAGCTCGATGCGAACATCTTTTTCCGGGCTTTGCTCAATTCGCACGAACCTTTGGAAGAATCCTCGATCGAGCGCGGCGGCGCCGACTTCGACAGTCGCACTGATTGAGGCGGTCCACGAAGGGTCGTTGTCAATTGTAAAATTCCAACCACTGGGCGCGTTCATGAGAGTGGCGATTCTTGCAGAATGAACCTTGATCTCAAAGCCTACGATGCGCTCGTGGTTGTTGATCGCGAGAGACGGAATTGAGACTGTGTAGGTTTGCGAGTGAATTGCGTCGATTCCGAATGTTCCGATAAAGACGGCTAACAGTGAGGCAAGCCTTGAATAGTTTTTAAAAATCCCATTCATTAGATTCCACTCCTTTGGATCGATTTCTCGCAGAAACACCGCTTTCGTTATTCCAGCAGCGAATCGACAAACTCTTCCGGAGAGAACTCCAGCAGGTCGGTCATTTTTTCGCCTACGCCGACGAAGCGGACGGGCAGATTCAGTTCGCGGGCGATGGCGACGGCGATGCCGCCCTTGGCGGTGCCATCCAGCTTCGTGAGCACGATGCCGGTGACGCCGGCGGATTGCGTGAATTGCCGCGCCTGCTGCAGTCCGTTCTGGCCGGTGGTCGCGTCCATCACCAGCAGCACTTCGTGGGGCGCGCCGGGAATCAGGCGCGCCGCCGTGCGGCGCATCTTGTCCAGTTCATCCATCAGGCCGGATTTGGTGTGCAGGCGGCCGGCGGTGTCCACGTAGAGCTCGTCGATGTGGCGCGCCTTGGCGGCCGTGATGGCGTCGTAGAGGACGGCCGCGGGATCGCCGCCCTGTTTGGTCTTGATCATCTCCACGCCGGAGCGCGCGGCCCAGACTTCAAGTTGTTCGATGGCCGCGGCGCGGAAGGTGTCGGCGGCGCAGAGGAGCACGGTGCGCCCTTGCGCGCGGGACCACGCGGCCAGCTTGCCGCTCGAAGTGGTTTTGCCGGTGCCGTTGACGCCGACCAGGAAAGTGACCTTAGGCGGCGGCACCCGCGGTGCGGCAGCCGCGCCTTGCGGCGCTTTAAGAATTGCGATCAACTGCTGTTTCAAAAGATCGCGGAGTTCTTCGCCGCCTTCGATGGCTTGATGGCGGGCGCGGTCGCGCAGCGCGTCGAGGATGGCGGTGGTGGTTGGGACGCCGAGGTCGCTGGTAAGCAGCGCGGACTCCAGCTCGTCGAGAGCGCTTTCGTCGACGGTGCGAGTAAGGGCGGCAAGATCGGCGATTTTTTGGGAGAAGCTTTCGCGGGTGCGCGAGACCGCCTGGCGCATGCGGTCAAAGAGACTGTTCCGGGGTTCTTTCTCGGCGGGTTCTTCGGGTTCCTGGCTGCTGAATAGCTTTTTAAACATTGGTGTTTTCAGTTTAGCGGAGTTCGCGGGTCAGCATGCCGGCGAACCAGCGCGACCCGTTGAAGCGGAAATACAAAGACGCAACGAATGAGGTGACCGGTTCTTACGCCCCCTGCGGGGGCTGGGCATCTGGAGCGCTACTCCTTCTCCCCAGGCTCGCGCCTGGGGCGACCATCTGTTGCCCGCTGAAGCGGGCTTTGTGCCGGCACGTCGAACATAATTTTGAGTCGCCAGCAGTATTCGCCGTTCAGGTGGGGGTTGCGGCAGTCCAGGGCGGGCGGGCGCAGTTCGGCGCGAATTGGTTCGGGAGGGTTGACGAGTCCGATATGCTTTAAGAGTAGAGCGTAAATCATGGGGAAGAAATGACTAAGGCGCCAATTCATCCGCTGGGAAAGATCCTTGAAAGTCGCATCGCCATCATCGATGGAGCGACGGGGACGACAATCCGCACCTACGGGATGACGGAGGCGGACATTCGCGGGGAGCGCGGCGACGGACGCTTCAAGGACGCGAAGAAAGACCTGCTCAACAATGGAGACCTGTTCTCGTTGACGCAGCCGGAACTGATTGGCGACATTCATCGACGGTTTCTTGAGGCTGGGGCCGACATTATCGAAACCAACACTTTTGGGGCGACCAGTATTGCGCAGAGCGAGTTTTTTGTCGAGGATCCGCGCGAGCACGGCGGGCGGAAGGATCCCGAGTTTTATCAGAAGGTGATTGAGGATCAGTTTCTGCAGGGCCTGGCGTGGGAGATCAACGAGCAATCGGCGCGGACGGCGCGGGAGTGGGCGGATCGCGTTGCCAATGCGACTGGGCGGCAGCGCTTTGTGGCCGGAGCGTTGGGGCCGCTGACGGTGTCGCTGTCGAATTCTCCCGACGCGGACGATCCCGGATTTCGCGTGGTCACTTTCGACCAGGTGAAGGCGGCGTACGCCGAGCAGGCGCGCGCACTGATCGCGGGCGGTGCGGATCTGCTGCTGGTGGAAACGATCTTCGACACGCTGAACGCCAAAGCGGCGCTGGTGGCGATTCGCGAAGTGTTCGATGAACGAGGCCTCGACGCGGAGGGTCGTGAGCTGCCCGTGATGATTTCGGCGGCCGTGGGGCGCGGCGGCGAGACCATGATTTCGGCACAGACCATTGAGGCGTTCTGGAATGCGGTGGAACATGCGAAGCCGCTGACGGTGGGATTGAATTGCTCGCTGGGACCGGACCTGATGGCGCCTTTTTTGCGCGAGCTCGCGGAGAAGGCGAATGCGGCCGTGTCGTGCTATCCGAACGCAGGCTTACCGAATCCGCTTTCGGCGACGGGCTTCGACCTGGGACCTGAAGACATGGCGCGGTACTTGAGCGAGTTTGCGCGCGAAGGGCTCATCAATATTGCAGGCGGCTGTTGCGGCAACACGCCTGAGCACATCGCGGCCATCGCCAAGGCGCTCGACGGGCTGCCTCCGCGCAAATTGCGGGTGACCGATGAGGAAGCACGCGCGATCGAGAGCGCGGCATGAGCGCGGACGCAACAAAACGCGTGGAGCCCAAGCCGCTCCGACTGTCGGGTTCGCAGCCGTTCACGCAACAGTCCGGCGTCTTCATCCTGATCGGCGAGCGGACCAATGTGGCGGGATCGCCGAAGTTCGCCAAGCTGATCAAAGAGGGCAAGTACGAAGAGGCCGTGAGCGTTGCCAGGCAACAGGTGGAAAACGGCGCCAACGTGCTCGACATTTGCATGGATGAGGGCATGATCGACGGCGTAGCCGCGATGACGCGCTATCTGAAGCTGCTCGAGAGCGAGCCCGAAGTTGCCAAAGTCCCGTTCATGGTGGACTCCTCAAAATGGGAAGTGATTGAGGCGGGCCTGAAGTGCATGCAGGGCAAGGGCATTGTGAATTCCATTTCGCTCAAGGAGGGCGAGGCGAAATTCCGCGAGCATGCGCGGGCGGTCCTGAAATACGGCGCGGCCGCGGTGGTGATGGCGTTCGATGAGCAGGGCCAGGCCGCTAGTTATGAAGAAAAAATTCGCATCTGCGAGCGCGCGTATCGCCTGCTCGTGGACGAAGTGGGTTTTCGGGCTGAGGACATTATTTTCGATCCCAACATCCTGACCGTGGCGACGGGCATGGAGGAACACAACAACTACGCGGTGGATTTCATCCGCGCGACGAGTTGGATAAAAGAGAACCTGCCGCATGCCAAGGTGAGCGGCGGTGTGTCGAATGTCTCGTTCAGCTTTCGCGGCAACAACAAGGTGCGCGAGGCGATGCATGCGGCGTTTCTGTATCACGCCATCGCCGCGGGCATGGACATGGGCATTGTGAATGCCGGGATGCTGGAGGTGTATGAGGAGATCGAGCCGGAGCTGAAGGCGTTGGTGGAAGATGTGCTGCTGAATCGGAGGCCCGATGCGACCGAGCGGCTGGTGACGTTGGGCGAGGCACTGAAGGCGGCAGGGACAGCGGGCGGCAGCGAGGAGGCGGAGAAAAAGGCCGAAGAGTGGCGCAACGGCACGGTGGAAGAGCGGCTGAGTCACGCGATGGTGAAGGGAATCGACACCTATATCGAGGCGGACACGGAAGAGGCGCGGGCAAAGCTGGGACGGCCGCTGAGCGTGATTGAAGGACCTCTGATGGCGGGCATGAGTGTGGTGGGCGACCTGTTTGGCGCGGGCAAAATGTTTCTGCCGCAGGTGGTGAAGTCGGCGCGCGTGATGAAGAAGGCGGTTGCGTACTTGACGCCCTTCATGGAGGCGGAGAAGGCGCAGATGGTTGCGGCGGGCGAGGTGGTGCGAACGCAGGGCAAGATCGTGCTCGCGACGGTGAAGGGCGACGTGCACGACATCGGCAAGAACATTGTGGGCGTGGTGCTGGCCTGCAACAACTACGAGGTGATCGACCTGGGGGTGATGGTTCTCGCGGAGAGGATTCTGGAGCGCGCGAAAGAGGTGCGGGCGGACATTATCGGGCTTAGCGGGCTGATTACGCCGTCGCTCGACGAGATGGTGCACGTGGCGCGGGAGATGGAGCGGCAAGGGTTCAAGCTGCCGCTGCTGATTGGCGGAGCGACCACTAGCCGCGCGCATACGGCGGTGAAGATTGCGCCGCATTACAGCGAGCCGGTGGTGCATGTGCTGGACGCGAGCCGTGCCGTGCCGGTGATGACGAGCCTGTTGAGCGAAGACGGCCGCGCGGAGTTTGTGGCGCAGCATCGCGCGGAATATGACGCGCTGCGCAAGGCGCACGCGGCGCCGCGTCGAAGCGGTGTTGCGCTGGAGGCGGCGCGCGCGCGGCGCACGCCGATCGAGTGGCGCGCGGAGGATTTGGCTACTCCGGAATTTCTTGGCGTGCGCGTGCTCGAGGATTTTCCGCTTGCGACGTTGCGCGAGTTCATTGATTGGAGCCCGTTCTTTCACACCTGGGAACTGAAGGGCGTTTACCCGCGGATTCTTGACGACGAGCGGCAGGGGGAGCAGGCGCGGCAGATTTTTGCGGAAGCCAATGTGCTGCTGGATCGGATCATCGCGGAGAAGTTGCTGACGGCGCGCGCCGTGTACGGATTTTTTGCAGCCAACGCGGCGGGCGACGACGTTGAACTCTACACGGACGGCGGACGAAGCCAGGTTCTGGACCGGCTGCATTTTCTGCGCCAGCAATCGGACCGGGAAGGTGCCGGAGACAAAATCGACACGTGCCGCTCGCTTGCAGATTTCGTTGCGCCGAGGGAGACGGGGTTTGGCGATAGCATCGGAGCGTTTGCGGTGACGAGCGGGTTTGGATTGAAAAAGCTGGTGGAGCAGTTCAAGGCCGGGCACGACGACTACAACGCGATCATGGCGGAGGCGATCGCGGACCGATTGGCCGAGGCGTTTGCGGAATGCCTGCACAAGCGCGTGCGCGACGAGTGGGGCTACGGGCGGGATGAAAATCTGCGCACTGAAGACCTGATTCACGAAAAGTATCGGGGGATCCGGCCCGCGCCGGGTTATCCTGCGTGTCCCGATCACACGGAAAAGGGCACGATCTGGCGTTTGCTCGATGTGCAGGCGAAGACGGGGATCGAGATCACCGAAAGCTTCGCCATGTGGCCGGGTTCGAGCGTGAGCGGATTCTATTTTGCGCATCCTCTGAGCCGCTACTTCAGTTTGGGGAAGATCGATCGCGACCAGGTGGAGGATTATGCGCGCCGTAAAGGCATGAACGTGAAGGAAGTGGAGCGCTGGCTCGGTCCCAATCTGAATTATGAGCCGGGAAAAGCGTGAGGCCCGGGAAGCGCGCGGGACGCCGAAACCGGGAAACCGGTTACCTTTCAAAAAAATAATCTACGGACTTTTCGAAACTTTCCGGGTAGCGGGGGGTTCATTCTGCTAACTCGGGGAAAATTTTGCGCAAATCCAAGCTGCGCGAATCCGATCCGCGAGGCGTTTCACGGTTTTTCCAGCACAGTTGGCGTGTGCGCGATCGCAACATCGTTATCGACGCCCAGTTGAACTCAGGCGGCGAAATGGATGTCGCTGTCGGTCGCACGGATCGCGCGCACCCGCGAAGGCCTGTTTTTTAGGGTCGACCGGTTGATGATGGGGATTCAGGCGCCGATAAATCCTGGAGATGCCGAGGGGCTCGCTTCTGTCATGGAGGGTCGTGTATGAAATGCAGTTCGCTCGTTGTTCTCTCTCTGCTGTTGGCGCCGCCGCTGTTTGCGGATGCCGGCCAACGCATCATCCCGGCCGGCGCGCTTGTCTCGTGCACCACCGGCGACGGAAGGATCTCCTCGAAGACCACCGCAGTGGGCGATCCGGTGCTGTGCAAGGTGAATTTCCATCGCGGGGATTTCATGCTTCCTTACGGAAGCTACCTGGGCGGAAATTTTGCGGAGTACAAAGATCCCGGCCATTTTGTTGGCAAGGGCTGGATGCAGCTTGATTTTGATCGGCTGTATGTGGGCGACCAGGTGATTCCTCTCGATGCGAAAGTAGTTGATGTGAAGGGTTACAAGATCGACTCGCAGGGACGAATTCTGGGCAAGGGGCATCCGGTCCGCGATACGGTCCTGTGGATGATTCCTGTGTTGTGGCCGATCGACTTGATCAACCTGCCGCGGCGCGGCCCACGGCCAACGCTCAAGGCAGAGACCTCGCTGACGCTGCGGGTGATGGATGACATTCGGGTTCCCGTGGTTGCCGAACCGCAACGCGATCCCTACGGGCTGATGCAGCGGTCGCCGGATTCCTACGCGCCTCAGCCTCCACCGCCGATGCAGGAACAGGATACGAATCCCCAGTACTCCTACGCGCCTGAGCAGCCGATGACTCCTGCGCCCGCGGATTACGCGCCTGAGCAGCCTGTGGCTCCTCCGGTGTCCTATGCTCCTCCGGTGGCTTACGCTCCTATGCCGTACTACGCGCCAACGTACGTGCAGCCTCCGGTGGTTGCTTATGGCTATGGCGGAGGTTATGGCTATAGCGGATACGCGTCGGTGGGTGTGCGGCCGGGAGTCTATGCGTACGGGGCAAGAGGATACGTACGTGGACCGGTGTACGCGCCGCGGGCCTATGCGCCAGCCGTGCGCAGTTACGGATACGGGTATGCCGGACGCGGATACGTCGGTGGCGGCTACGCAGCGCGTGGACCCATGATGGCTTCGCGCGGCGGAGGCGGATTCGGGCGGCGTTAAGCCCGGGCTGACCGGATGAATTCTGCCTTCGCGTCCCCGGTCTCCCAGATCTGACGGGCGCGTGGGGGATTCATCCCGAGTCGCCCCGCCCCACTCTCGCGGCAAAGCCGTCGCGAGGGTGGGGCACTGGCACCTGGAAGCAGCGGTCGACTGCGCGCATCGCACTCGCAGAGTGTTGATGTTGTTGTGGAGGGGGATCGCGCAGTATGCTACCGAGATGGGGCTTCGTTGCTTGCTCGGTTGCTCTTCTTTGAACTCCAATGACCCGGCGGAGGGTTGGCAGGCGTTTCGCCAGCTTGAGAATTTCAGGGTTCCCAGGGAGTTTGAGACGGCGCCAACCGCAGCCTATGCGTGCCCCCCGGAGCTGCAGGATGCTGACGCACAGTCGTTGCCCTGCCAGACCGATCGATCGGATGTTCTCGCGACGCCTACCGTGCATGGCAAAGTTCCCAAGTTGCTGAAAACCTACCTCGCCATCGGTGCGCGCATTGCCGCGCCGCCGGTCTGGGACCGCGAAATCCGCACCATCGATTTTCTGACGCTCCTCGATCTCAAATTACTTTCGGCTGCCGCGCGCAACCGCTTCCTCGCTCCGCTGACCTCATGATTTTCAGACGAGTCCGGCGCGCTGTGGCGCTGGTATTTGCTCTCGTGCTCTGCGTCGCGCGCTACTGGCTCAAGCGGATGCGCGGGCCGCTCACGCTGGAGCAGCGAGCCGTCTGGTTGCAGCAAACCTCAATCATTATTCTGAAGTGCCTGGGCATCGGCTCCCAGGTGGAAGGAGAGCCACCTGCTTGCGGGCTGGTGGTTTCGAATCATCTCAGCTATCTCGACATCATCATCATCAGCGCGGCCATGCCTTGCTTCTTTGTGGCGAAGATGGAGATCAGTGGCTGGCCGTTCTTCGGCAAGGCGGCGCGAACGGGAGGAACGATTTTTGTCGACCGTGCGAGCCTGGCCAGCGCCATGTCGGTCGCCGAGCAGATCACCGAACGGCTGCGTCTTCCGGTTCCCGTGCTGTTGTTCCCCGAGGGCACGAGCACGGATGGCGCGCAGGTGCTGCGCTTCCACTCGCGACTGATCGATCCGGCAACCACGGCGGGCGCTCCGATTACCGCGGCGGCGATTCGCTACGTGCTTGAGGGCGGTATGGAAGAACGCGAGCTTTGCTGGTATGGCGACGAGGGTTTTACCGCGCACCTGTGGAAGGTGCTGGGCGTGGCCGGCTTCTCAGCGCAGCTGCACTTCTTCGAGCCGAAAATCTATCCTGACCGGCGCACGGCCGCCGACGAAACCCACGCGGAGATCACTGCCTGGCGCGAAGCAGGCGCACTGGATTTCGAAACGGCCGACGCCGCGAATTAATCGCTATTCTCTAAGACAAATCGAGACAATTCAGATTTTGGCGTGTGGGCGTGCGCTAATGCCCACTTCCACTCCGTCAACTAGCGCGGCCTGCGGGATGCGTGTGACTCGAGCGATGGTTTCGATCGCAGCGGGGAAAAGCGCAAGCGCGCGGGGCGCAAGAATGCGACCGAAATTGGTGACGGCGCTGCGCGAGATCCAGGTAGCCAGCGACATGGAACGACGGAGCTGAGCGCGCAATGCAGATTCGTAGTCAGCAGGGCTGTTGCCGGCCAAGTACATTTCCGCAGCAAGGGCGGCGCTGTGCAAGGCAATGGAAACGCCGTCACCCGTGAACGATGGGATCACGGCGGCTTGATCGCCGACGCACCAGAGACCGCGCGGATGTGGGCCGAGGTATCCGTAGGGGATGGGAGAAATGGCGAGCGGACGGGGCCAGAGAGGTTGTGCGCCGTTGAGAAGTTGGTCGAGGTGAGGATTGCCCGCGCGGATCGTGGCGAAAAGCGCTGGCCAGTCACCGAGCCTGCGCAGCACAGAGCGGCGCAGGACCAGGCAGAGGTTTGCGGCGCCATTTTCAACGAGCGAAAGACCTCCGTATCCACCGGGGAAGAGAAAGAGATCCATGAATCCGCTGAGCGCACGGTTGGCGGCCGATTCGAGTTGCCAGTGCAGCTTGAAACCGATGAGATCGGATTGACGGCAGGGAGAACGATGGAAGCCGCGAACATCGTGCTTTCCGGTGGCGAGGAAAACGGTTTGCGCGCGGCTCGCTGTTCCATTTGCGAGCGCGGCAGTCCAGAGGTTTCCACTGAGAGTGAGCGATTCGACGCTGTCGCCGCGCAGGACTGTGCATCCGGCTTGCCGGGCATGCTGGAGCAGTGTTTCATCGAGAGCGCGGCGGGAAAGCGACATCGCCTGAAACGGAAGTTGCTCGGTGACGACCGCGTTGCCCGATGAGAGGCGGAGAGTGCGAATAGATTCCGCGCCAAGATTGCGCAGATCGATGCCGAGCTGATGGAGATAGTGCGCGGCCTCACGGCTGAGGAACTCGCCGCAAACTTTGTGGCGTGCGGCGCGCTCACGCTCGATCAGTACGACGTCTCGACCGGCGGCGGCGAGGCGAATGGCGGCCATGGAGCCGGCGGGACCGCCTCCGATGACGAGGTGATCGGCAGTTGAAGGGGCAACCGTCATTGCGGTTTTCTCCGCGCGACGCATAAACGAGCGGGCTTGAACTGCTGAATCGAGACTTCGCGCTCAGTCAAGTTTGCCGCAGCGCACAGGGTTTGCCAATCGGCGACAACAAAGCCGCGGGCGATGGAGACGGGCGCGTCGTACTGAACGAATGGATGCAAGCGGGCGAGCCGGGCGAAGATGCGAATGAAGTGATAGGGAATCGCGGCACGAGAAAGGTCGTTAATGAACCAACCGAGGACCGCGTGCCGTTCCATCCACTGGAGGAAGTTAACGATTTGAGTGTCGCTGAGGTGATGCGTGAACTGCGAGCTGATTACGAGGTGAATTGGATTTTGTGAATCGAACGCGAGTGCGTCGGCTGCGATCCATTGAATGCGGCTTGTGGACGGCGAGGCTTCGGAGGCGATGGCGATGGCATCGGGATTGATATCAAGGCCGGTGAGTTCGACAGCAAGATTTCGCGCATGTGCCCAGCGCTCGATACGACGCAGCCCATCGCCGTAGCCGCAGCCGACGTCGAGGATGCGCAGAGGCTGTGGCAGCTGAGCGGGCGCAAAGCCGTTGAGCCAATCAAGAAGCGGTAGGTGCGCGCGGAACCAGCGATTGAGACGCGAGATGTCGCGAAGGCAAGCACGCAGATCATCGCGCGAACATGGCTCGTCCATTTTTTCGACGAGAAGAGCGCGGTGACGGAGGTCGGGAGCGTTAGAGGGCATGGAAGAGCATGGTCTCCGCAGTGACGCCGGGACCGAAGGACATGGCGCAGCCAAGTTGGCCAGGGCGAGCGTGCTGCATGAGCCGCTCGAGAACGAAGACTACCGATGGCGAGGACATGTTGCCGTAATTCAGCAGAATGTGGCGCGAGTCCGAGAGAGCTTCCGGCGCCAGCTCCAGCCCCTGCTCGACCGCGTCGAGAATCGTGCGGCCTCCGGGATGAACGGCCCAAAGATCGATGGAGTGAATATCGGCGCCCTGCGTAATTTGAGTGCCGGCAGCGGCGAGCCCTCGACGCAGCTCGCCCGGAACTTTGCCGGAAAGGTGCATATCGAAACCCTTTTCGCCAATGCGCCAGGTTATCAGCGGATTGGTGTCTGGAAGAACGACGGCGAGAAAGCTGTCGATGGCAAGCCCGGTTGGTTCCGCAGTGACGAGATAAGCGGCGCAGCCATCCGCGAAGACCAGGAACGCGAGCAGCTGTTCGAGATTTTGCGTTTCCTGCATATGAAGAGAGCAAAGTTCGAGGCTCACGAGGAGTATTTTGGCTCCTGGCTCGGAGCGAATAATGTGGCGCGCGGTTTTGAGCGCGCTGATGGCCGCGTAGCAGCCCATGAAGCCGATGAAAGTGCGTTCGACGGATGGATTGAGGCCGAGGTGCTCGACGATGTCATAGTCGAGTCCGGGTGCGTAGAGGCCGGTGCAGGAAGTGACGATGACGTGGGTGATGGCGCGGCGCTCTTCTTCAGAGAGCGCGAGTTTGTCGAGAGCGCTTTGGGCAAGCCGCGGGGCGAATTGCTCGAAGGCCTGCATGCGGCGAGCGGTGGTAGGGAAGTTGTTGGGGACAAAAAATGCATCGGCGTCGTACACGCCGCCATCCTCGGTGACGATGAGGTTGAGAAAAGAGTATCGGTGGCTGATTGCCGATTGGCGCACCATGCGCCGGAAAAGATTTCGCGGCGTGCCGTCGGCGACCAGGGATTCTGCGAACGCAATAAATCCGTTATGCATGTCGTAGGGAGGCACAGCCGTGGCGATGCGGTTGATGCAGGCCGTCATCAAGGTCGGACCTCCGGCAAGGGGATGCGCTCCGCGCTCTACTATAGACAGCTTATCGTGAGAAGCGTCGCGGGATTGCAAGGACTTTGTTGTTGAATTGCAAGTTTGAGAGCGAGAAGAAGGGCCGAGCGCGGAGTGGGTTCAGAAGCGGAACAGATACGAAGCCTTGATGAAGATCTGGCGGCCGTCGTTGAGCATCGGTTTGGCGCGGGGCGGGGTGGTATTGTTTGGATCGCAGGCGCCGCCGGGCAGGCGGTTGCAAAGGCTGCGATCGAGATTCTGCAAGTCGTCGCTATAGCCGATGTAGACTGCGGTGCCGGGGTGCGGTAGCCAGGTGAGAAGCGCCTGGGAGGCGAATTCTCTCGACCGCAAAAGTGAGGTCTGGGCAGGATTGGCCAGTGTGGAATCGTACTCCGCAACCACGCGGGCGGAAATCGAGCGGGTAAATTGGTAGTTCACTACGCTGCGCATGGTCTGCGCCTCATAGACAAACGCGCCGTTGGCAACTGCGTGATCGCGATCGAGCAGATAGGTGTTGTCGGTGGTGAGTTGGCGAACCGGCTGCACGGTAAAGAGCAGTTGCACGGTTTCCTGGTTGAGCAGCGAAGGAATTTGCCCCGTCGCGGGGTTGTAGTTCACGTTGCCGCTGCGGAGGGCTTGCAGGTTGAAGTTGAGCTGCGACCACGGCGCGCCGCGCATCACCAGCCCGCCGAAATTCTCAGTAAAGTTTTTGAAATAGGTAAGGCCCGCATAGTTAAACGGGCTGACGGTGTCGGAGTTCTCTCCGACGATCGGCGCGAGGACGATGTTGCGCGGCAGCAGCCAGAAAGAGATCGAAGGTGGAGTAGTGAAAGACGCGATCGCCCTCGTGATCGAAGGCGATGTTCTGGTTGGTTTCAAGGCCGAAGCTCTGATAGAAGCGGTGTTTTGGGAACCACTGGTAAGTGGCGTGGGTTTGGTTGTTGCGGAAGTTGGAGGCCTGGATGAAGCCTAGCTGGGTCTTGAATCCAGTGCTGACGTCGAAGTAATTCTCGTTCAGGTTGAAAGCATGGCCTGAGCGCTGCAACTGGAAGCGCTGGCGGGGCCGGCAGAATAGGGTGTCGGCGTGCCGCTGTCTTCATCGCCCATGGTGGAGCTTTCCACCATCTGGCCCCAGCGCCGTCCAGTGCTGGTTCATGCGCGCGGTAAAGTCGACGCCGCCGATGCGGTTCCAGCCCTGGCCAAATTCTTCGTCGGTGTAGATTGCGCCAAGGCTCGATCCCTTGCCCAAATCCTCGGAGACGCGGCCTACAGCGACAGTGGCGTGCTTCCATAGAGCGGATCGCCGGGCGCGACGGTCTGCCCGGGCTGGCGGTCGTCGGTCGCAAAGAGGCCGACATTGGTGTGGCCGATTTTTCCCGTCATGCGGATGCCGTACTCGGGATGCACGATGTTGCGTGTGTAAACGAGATTGATTGGCGTGAGGAAGTAGTTGGCATTCTCAAGAAAGAAAGGCCGCAACTCGGGAAAGTAAACAGGGAAGCGCTGATTGACGGTGAACTGCGGCTGTTCGGATTCAATATCGCTGAAGTCGGGATTGATGGTGGCGTCGAGCACGATGCTGTCTTCAGAATGAACTTGACCTCGCCGCCGCCGGTGCCTTCAAAGTGCCGCGAGCTGAAGAAGGGGTCGGTGGGATCGATGTCGATAAGGGTGCGCTCGTTTTGCCCAGCGCGTAGGGATTCATCTGGAAATTGTGCGAGCCGGTGACGCCTTCGATCCCGTGCAGCGTGCCTTCCTGGCTCAGGACGCCGGTGACGTTGGCGGCCACGCGCGGCCAGAAGTCCTGATTCGGAGTTGCGCGGAAGATTGCGGACGAAGAACAACGCCCCAGTCGGATTGCATTGCAGTGTGAAAACGCAGGCTGCGGAAGGGGATGGCGATGAGCGCCATCCAGCCGTCTTTGGTTACCCGGCCATCGGAGTCCCACACGGTGTCGTAGCTGTAATCGGTTCCGTTGGCCTCGCTCCACGAGGCGTCGGCCTGCACGCCGGCGGGATTCACGCTGAAACAATGTGCCTAGGCGGCGGTCGTGAAAGGGATCGAGAAGACCGCGACGTCGTCGTCGTTGAGAATGTTTTCGCGGCGCGCCAGATGGCCGCGAATCAGCTCGGGATGGCGGTCATGACAGATGAAGACGAAATAGAGCGTCGTTTTGGTGTGCGCCATCCACACCTCCGTCTTCTCCGTTGCGGGCTGGCCGTCGAAGGGCGCGTTCTGGATGAAATCGGAAACGTTGGCAAGTTTGGCGCGGAGATCGGCGCGCGGCTGCATGTTCGGGAAGTCGGCCAGATGCAGCGGGCGGTCAATGAGCGGATCGGCAGTGTCCTTCTTCTGCGCAGTCGCGGGCGGCGATTTCGCCGCTGTCTGGCGGGAAGTCTTCGGCGCGGCCGCCGGTAGATTCACCGATGCCAGGCACAGTAAGATTGCGCTCGCCCAGAATCTTCATAGGATTCAAGTACGCGATCCACTGCACGGCGCGGTTCCTTCACGAGCAGGATGCTTTGGGAATTCATTACGAGATGCATGCAAGGCTTCATGAATTCGACGCAGGACCGATGCGACCGTGAGCTTTTCGAAGCGAAATGCACGAGGTAATTCTTCCATACTGGCAAGGTTGTGAGCCTTTGGAATCGTGCGTTGGGCTGTCCGGCACAGCGCAATGTGAGATGAGCAGGCCGGGCTTCCGCAGGGCTTATCCGCGAATTGACAAAGCGGCCGCGTAAATAGTGCCCGCTCGAAGAGAACTCATGCCGGACGGGTGGTGGCGGCGGAGCGGTCGAGCCGCGGACCACGAGACTGGTGGAAACCAGGAATTCGCGCTGCATTTTGGGATTGTCAGGATCTTCAGCCTGCATGCGCAGCGCTTCAAAGGCGGCGTGCGCCAGGTCCGTGCGCGACAGGCGGATGGTGGTGAGCGGGGGCAGCGTGTATTCTGCGAAATCCACATCGTCGAGTCCGATCACCGAGAGATCCTGCGGCACGCGCAGCCCGGCCATGTAGGCCGCGCGCAGGACGCCGATGGCGGTCATATCGTTGGAGCAGACGATCGCGGTGGGGCGCGCAGCGAGCTTGCGCAGTTGCTCAAAGCCAGCGACGCCGCCTTTGAGCGTGTGATCGCACTCGATGATCCATTTCTTTTGGATGAGGCAGCCCGGCGGCTGCATGGCGGCGCGGAAGTCGTTTTCGCGCGTGATCGCCGAGTGCAGACTGTACGGACCGGCGAGAAAGCCGATGGCGCGATGCCCGAGATCGGCGAGATGACGAATGGCGGCATGAATGCCGGTGGAGTAGTCAAGAAGAATGGTGCTGGCCTTGGGGTCGTCGAGCTTGAACTCGGCAAGCACGATGGGAACGCCGCGGTGTGACGAGTTGGTCCGAGTACGGGTTCTTCTTCGCCGAAGGTCATCACGGCGACGCCGTCGACCTTGCGCTCCAACATGCGTCGCGCGCATGCGGCCAGCACCGCGGGATCGCTGTTGGTGGAGCTCACCAGAATTTCGTAGCCGCGCGCCACGGCGATTTCTTCGAAGCTCTGGATCAGCTCGGGGAAGAAGGGGTTGGTGATGTTTTCGACAATGATGCCGAGCAGGCGGCTGCGGCCCGAGACGAGCGTGCGCGCGTGGGTGTTGGGCAGGTAGTTGAGCTGTTTGATGGCCTGCCAGACGCGCTTGTTGAGGCGGTCGCTGACCAGCGGAGAACCGTTGATGGTTCTCGAAACCGTGGCGATGGAGACTTTGGCCACGGCGGCAACCGCGCGAATGTCGGGAAGTTTGCCGGCGGTCTTGCGGTTTGATTTTCGAGGCACCAACTCATCCTAATGCAGGGGATTCATGCGCGAGAGAGAAATGTTCCCGACGTTTTCCACCGAGAAGCAGGGAGCGAGGGAGCAAGGGAGCGAGGGGGCAAGCAAACCGCTGCCACCGCAGCGACAAAAGCAAAATCGTCGCGAGGGTGAGGCGCCCAATTCAGAACACTAGGTGTTTTCCGCGATCAGCAGGCGCAGGTCGCGCAGGTTGTGGCCGGTAGGTCCGGTGACCACGGAGTCGCCGATGGCGGTGAAGAGCGGACAGGCATTGAATTCGGCAAGCGACTGCTCGGGATCGAAGCCGAAGGCGCGGGCGCGAGCCACGGTGGTGGGATCGGCGATGGCTCCGGCTGACTTGCGTATTGCCGTCGATGCCGTCAGAGCCGGCGCTGAGCACGGTGAGGCGCGCGCCGGGATATTTGGCGAGATCGAGGGCGCAGGTTAGAGCAAACTGTTGATTGCGGCCGCCCGCACCCGGCGTGCGATTGAGCGTCACGGTGACTTCGCCCACAGAGATCAGGCAGAAGCGCTGATGCTTGGTGCGGTAGGCGTGGAAGCGCTCGAGCAGATAGCGGGCCGCGTCGGCGTAATCCCAATCGTCGCAAGCATTGTCGACGATCACGTGGTAGCCGGCATTCCGCGCCAAGGTGCGCGCGCTCTCCACCAGATCGTGGCTGGAGAGCAGAATCTCAAAGACCGAATCGCGGAAGGCCTCGTCCTCGTCGCTCATGCTGGTGGCCGAAGTCATGGGTCCGGGCGGCGCGGCATCGGCCCATGGCATTTTGTGCGGGAGGAACGTAGTACGCCAGGTCTTGTTGCCGGGGGACTCGGGAAAGTCTGCGCGCTCAAAGAACGAGCGGATCGAGGGTGGAAGTTTTTCCGCAAGATCGTATTTGGCGAGGAGCTCGCGCACGTCGGCTACGGTGGAGTGGTCGGGCGAGGTCGGTCCTGAAGAGAGCGCGTCGAGCGTGCGCAGCGGCACGTCGGGGAGCAGCAGGCTCACTTTGGTCGCCTCAGGCGCGGCCATCGCCAGGCGGCCGCCCTTGACCGCGGAGAAATGTTTGCGCAGGGTATTGATCTCGTTGATGGGCGCGCCCGAGGCCAGCAGCAACTGGTTGAACTCGATCGTGTCCTCAAGCGTGACGTGCGGATCGAGGGGCAGATCGAACAGCGCCGAGCCGCCGCCGGAGATGAGGAAGAAAACGATCGTATCCTTGCGCGCCTTGCGCAGAAGCGCGAGCGCGGCGCGTGCGGCGGCAAAAGAGTCCTCGTTGGGCAGGGGATGGCCGCTCTCAAAGTAGCGGAAGCGCCAGTTGCGTTTGGTGGGCAACTGGTTCGATGCGCAGATGCCGCGCAGTCCCTTGCGGCGCTTCATGCGCTCCAGCAGAATTTCGAGCATGGGGCCGGCAGCTTTGCCCAGCGCAATCACAAACACGCGCTTGTACGCGGAGAGATCGATGGTTGCGGGGCCGCTGCCGTCGGGCATAAGGCGATGCAGAGTGTGGCCTTCGAAACGCAAACGGCGGTCGAAGGCGGACGCGATGTTGCACGCTTTGAGCGCGCCGGTAAAGATTCCGGTGGCCGTGGTGTGCAGCGATTCGAGAGCGGTGTCGCTGACCGGTGTCATGGCAATTGCTCCTTCAACCAGCCGGCAAGAGCGTGTTGCATAGGTTCCAGTTGATCGGTAAAGAAATGGTCTGCGCCGGGAATGAGGATGAGGCGCTTGGGTTCGGCTGCAGAAGCGGCCACCTGGGCCAGTTGCTCGGCGGGCGCGAATTGGTCGCGGTCGCCGCTGAGGAAGAGTTTTGGGGTGGTCAGGTTTTGCGGAGGAATCTTGCAGGTAGAATATTGATAAGCGGGACCTGCGACCGCAGTGGGCAGACCGAGGGCGATGAGCGCGCGTACATCATGACGCGGATGTGTCGGGCAGACAACAAGCGCGCAGCGCCATGGCCGCGCCAAAACTGAATCCGGCGACGATGAGGGGAAGGCGGAATTCGCGTTCGAGCCAATCCATGCCGGCAAGCACGTCGCCGTTCTCGGCTACGCCGTCGTGCTCGCCCTCGCTCAGGCCCGCGCCGCGAAAATTGAAACGCAGGACAGGGCAGCCGAAGCCCCAAGCGGGATCGTTGAGCACTTTCATGGCGTGATAGACAACCTTGTTGTGCAGGTTGCCGCCCCACCGGGGATGTGGATGACAGATGAGCGCGGAAAAGCGCGCGTCGGGTTCGCCCTGGTTCAGGACCGCTTCCAATTGGCCGGCCGGACCAGCGATGGCGACACTGCGAATGCCACGTGCTCTCTTGCGGGGAGATCGTTTTCTGCGAGGCCTGCAGAACCGGGCGGTCGTAACGCGCGTCTGTTTCGGCGGATGCGATCGTGGAGTCCATTCCACTGATCATTTTACGCTGACTGGAGCGCTCGATGATCGCGGCGGTGCGCGCGAACGCAATAGAAACGGTCTTTGCGATATGCTGGCAATAACATGAATGATTCATCCACACGCACTCCGCTTGACCCGATCGCGCTGACGCGCCAGTTATGCGAGATTGAATCAACGACCTACCACGAGGGGGCGGTTGGGGATTTTCTGGCCGGGTTTCTTGCGGGGCGGGGCTGGGAGGTGGAGAAGACTCCCGTGGCGCAGCCACCGGACGGCGCAGCGGGTCCGCGGTGGAACGTGTATGCCGGGCCTCAAGGGCAGACGCCGGAACTGGTTTTTTCCACGCACATGGACACGGTGCCGCCTTACATTCCCTTCAGCGAAGATGCGGAGTTTATGTATGGGCGCGGAGTTTCCGACGCCAAGGGCATCATTGCGGCGCAGGTTGCCGCTGCCGAAGAGCTGCGCGCGGCAGGGCTTCGGATTGGACTCTTGTTCGTCTCTGGCGAAGAGCGCGATTCGGCGGGCGCGAAGGCCGCGAATCTTGCGCCGAAGGGCAGCCGCTTCCTGATCAACGGCGAGCCCACGGATAATCGCCTGGCGCTGGCGTCGAAGGGCGCACTGCGCGTGGTGTTTCGCGCGACGGGAAAGATGGCGCACTCGGCGTATCCCGAACTGGGCGAGAGCGCCGTGCACAAGCTGGTGCAGGTGATGGCGAAGCTGCTGGAACTGGAACTGCCGGTAAGCGAAGACGTCGGGCCGAGCACGTTGAACATCGGGCAGATTCATGGCGGTCACGCGCCCAATGTGATCGCCGACAAGGCCGAGGCGCAGGTGCTGGTGCGGCTGGTGGGTGACTCGGCGCCAGTGCGCGCGGCGTTGTTCGATGCGGCGGCCGGCCTCGCGGAAGTGGACTTCACGCTGGAGATTCCCTTTGTGCGGTTGCGCGCGGTGGAGGGATTGCCCACGATGATTGCGAAGTTCACCACCGATATTCCGCAGCTCTCAAACTGGGGCGAGCCGCTGCTGCTCGGCCCGGGGAGCATTCACGTGGCGCACACGCCTTTTGAGAAGCTGGCGAAGAAAGAACTTCTCGAAGCGGTTGAACTTTACATCAAGGTGGCCAAACAATTGCTCGCATAGAGCCGGATCGCGTGATTTGATAGCGTTCCCTGATCGGCGCGGGTCTGGAGACCGGCGCTACTGAAAGTTGCCGATGAGGACGAAGGGCGCCCAATAATAAGGATGAGCGTAGCCGAGGCCGGTTTGAGTGCCGTGAGCGATCGCAGTGCCTTTTAGAAACGCGATCTGTGCCTGGCGCAGTGCCTCGGCTTTGCCTTGCGCGGGATTTTGCACCCAGCGTACATAAAAGTCACTCATAATGCGGCTGGTGCTGAGGTCGTTCACATCCCAGAGCGTGGCCAGCACCGCCTCCGCCTGTTTTTGCTGCGCCACCATGCCGAGACCGTCCATCTCAAGTCCGTCGCTGGATTTGTAATTCTTTGCGGTGCTGCAGGCCGAGAGCGTGAGCAGGCGCGTGCCGTGGAAGGCGACGGTGGAGTTCTCCATGTCGGAAAGATTCCAGTCAAATCCATCGGGATCGCCGGTTTTGTCGCCGCCCATAAGCAGAAACGGCTCGTCGCCGCTGCCGGCGATAAGAACAAAGTGACTGGCAATGTGGACCACGGAAAAATTCTGGCCGGATTCGAGTTCCGATTTCAACGCGGACAGTGTGAACTGCTCGTCTGGCAGCAGCTTTCCCTGCATGGGACCGTGCGAATCGGGAACCGACGGATCGTGGACCACGGAATCGAGCTCGGGCAGCACGCCGGGAAGAGCGGGCATGCCGCCGTAGCTCTTCGACAGGCCCATGGCTAGCGCGTGGGGCGCTGGGCCGTTGGCAAGCGGGGAATCGTTCATGTGCCCGTAGCTCTCGGGAGTAAAGAGGACGTTATGAAAGCGCTCGACCATGTAACGGTTGCCGTCGTAGAGCGCGCCCATGGGCACGTAGCGGAGCGCATCGTCAAGCGACCAGAGCAGCGTGGGAACGTTGCCTTGCGCGGAGCTGAGGGTTTTCAATTCGCTCTCAAGCGGGGCCACGATCATGGTGTAGAGCTGACCCAACTGCGGGCGCGGATCGGTGGAGGGCGAGCTGAGCACGTGGGCCGCCTCAAGAGCTTTTGCGCGCAGGTCGGCGGATGAGGCGGGCAGCTCAATCTTCTTACGCGACGCGGCCGTGATCACGATTGCGTAGGCGTGGTCGTCGCCGAGCAGCAGGCGAATGCCCATCACATCTGGACCCAGTTTCGCGAGCGAGGTCTGAAGCAGGCTCTTCGTCGCGTCCGCGGCGGCCTGGCCCGGAGCCGATTGCGCATCGAGCAAGGGAAAGATTTCGTTGTAGAGCGTGTCGTGAATTTCCTTGCTGACCTGAAGAATGTTGGCTGCGAGGGATTTGAGTTGCGCGTCGTCCTCCGGCGTGTGCGTGGGCTTGGCTTGAATCTGCGCGTAGCTCAGGCTCAGCTCCTCGATGGTCCGCGCTTTCTTTTCAAGATCGGGCAACGCGCTCTCGGCTTTTTGCTGGGCGGGCGAAAGCGCGATGGGCTCAATGCCTGCGCCGCCATTGGCGCTGGCGCCAGCCACCAGGTCCTTCAGCTCTTGTTCTTTCAGGAGATCGAGAATCTGCTCCGCTTCGCCGAGCCGCCCGGCTTCGACGAGCAACTCGGCAAGCATGCGATAGACCTGAGACTTCGATTGCACGAATCCCGATTGCAATTCCTTATCGAGCCCGGTGATGTTTTTGCGAATCTGCTGATAGGAGTTCACGGCATCAAGCCCGAATAAGATCGCTTCCTCGCGGTGATGCTGCTTGCGAAAACCGAGCATCATGGAATTTTCGATAGCGGCTTCATACTCGGGATCGCCCGTGGCCTTGGCTAGCCCCAGTGCGGCAATGGCGCAGGCGAAGGACTGTTCCGGCTCATTCATTTCGGAGTAAGCCCAGGCGATGGTCATGAGCGCAGTCGCTTCGTTGCGCTCATCCTTCACCTCGCGCCAGAGGACGAGCGCTTGAAGATCGAGATCCATCGCGTCTTTCGCTTCATTCATGTCGGAGTGATCGCGGCCCATGGTGTTGAGGACCATGGCTTCGCCGCGCCGGTTGCCGGTTTCACGAAAGATAGGCAGCGCCTGGCTACCGTAATCGAGCGCCTTCTGCGGCTGGCCGAGATCGGCGTAGGCTCTGCCGATGTCGCTCAGCGCCATGGCCTCGCCGCTGCGGTTGCCGGTTTCGCGCCAGATGGGCAACGCCTGGTTGTAATAATCCATTGCGGTCTGGTGCAGGCCAAGGTCGCGATAGAGGCGGCCGATGTCATTGAGCGTGAGCGCTTCGCCCTGGCGGTTGCCGGTTTCGCGCCACATCTGGATGGCCTGGTTCAAAACCTCGAGCGATTTTTGTTTCTGCCCCAGCTCGGCGTAGGCCGGACCCATGTCGTTGAGCACCAGTGCTTCGCCATTGCGCTCGCCCGCCTGGCGGAAAAGAGCGATGGACTGGTCGTAATCCTTGAGCGCCTCGAGGCCCTGGCCCATGTCGGAGCAGGCGCGGCCGAGATTGTCGAGGGCCCCCGCTTCGCCGTCGAGGATAGCCGTGGTGCGCGAAGCGGCCGTTGCTTGCGGTGGGCCGGACGGAGATGGGGCGGCGCTGTTGGGAGCGGGCGTTGTGCTCTGCGGATTGTCGATCTGATGCCAGATCGCCATGGACGCATTGAGATTCTTGAGCGATTCGTCGTGGTCGCCGAGATTGTTATAGACCTTGCCGATGTAACTCAACGTGGCGGCCTCACCGCTGCGCGAGCCGAGGATGCGCCACATGGGCAGCGCCTGATTCAAGAGCGCGAGGGCCTTGTCTTCCTGACCGAGGTCAGTATAGACACGGCCCATGGTCATGAGCGTTGTCCCCTGGCCGAGAAGGCTGTTGGCTTGCTGCTCGATGGGGAGCGCCTCGTTCAGGTCATCGAGCGCTTTTTGCAGCTGGCCGGCGAGCCGGTAGAGCCCACCAAGAATGTTCAGCTCGGTGACGACCGTTCGGATGTCCTTACTGGCGCGAGCCTGCGCCAATTTCTGCTCCTGCTGGGCGATGGAATCTTTGAGCGAGGCGGTTTGCGCGCGGGCAGTTTCAGCGGCAAGACACGCGGAAAAGCAGAACAGGAAACCAATCGTTCTGAGGCGATGCATGGCGTGCCTCTTCTCTGCGAGCTAAGGCTTCGCGTTGGATGCGCTCGTATCCGGTGAGCGCAACGAGAAGTCCGCATCCGCAGAGCTGCGATTCATGACGGGATGCTGATGCTTGCCCTGTGAGGAGACGGTTTGCGATACCTGTTGCGCTACGGAGGCGTAGACCTGGCTCAGAGGCGTCAGTCCCTTGCTGTTTTTGAGCGTCTGCAGCAGGTAGTAGGTAAAGTAGCCGTGGTGGAGCTGATTGCTTTCGAGCGATTCCTCATCGCTTTGGCTGGCCGTCATCACGATCCGGCCCGTTCCCAGAGACATATGTGTGAGCATCGCTTCAGAGGGAGCAGTGTTGGCGAGTTTCTCTGCTGCCGCCGGCGCGCTGCCGCCTGCCGCGCCGCCGCTAAAGCAGGTGTCGAGAAAAACCACGGTGCGCAGGGCCTTCATGCGCGTGGCCACGGCGTTGGCCAGCTCCACCATGGGATAAGCCGTGGCATAGAGCGCGTCTTCGTCGAAGTTGTCGCCGTTGTAGGCCTCGGTGTCGTAGGTGACGAGGTAATTGGCGCCGCCTGCTGTGTCCTGGGTGCGCGAGGTGCCATGCGTGGCCATGTAAATCACCACCAGATCGTTGGGGCCGGCGTGACGTGCGATCCAGTTCAGCTGCTCCTTGATATTTTTCGTGGTGGCCTGCTCGTTGGTGAGGACGTGTACGTTGTTGGCGGGAAACTCGCCGATGGCGGGATCCTTGAGAGCGTCGGCGAAGGCGGTCGCGTCGGCGGTGGTGTAATTGAGCTGCGGAATTTCGCTGTCGGTGAAATGTCCGATGCCGATGACCAGCGCCCACTTTTGCTGCACCGGCCCGGGGCTAACCGGGGGCGCGTTGGCTTCTGGAGCGGCGGCCTTGTCGGGGATGCCCCGCGAGGAGGGCGTAGAGAGCTCGAGCGGATTCAGTTCCTGATCGAGCGCTTCGGAACCGTTGAATTGCGCTTTGCCCATGGAGTATTTGGCGAGCGCGTCGTGGCCGAGGCGTTTCTCTACCAGGCTGCGGTAGTACCAGGCGTCGCCTAGCTCGGGACAGACGGAGACCGCGTGCTTGAGCAGTTCCAAAGCATCGAGGAAGGCGTCGTTGCCGCTTTGCGGGGTGATGCGCTCCAGAGCCTGCACCACCAGGTCGTCGCCTGCGCCACACTTCGCGGTTTGCGCAGCCGCGCGTGGCGCCGCGCTAACCGCAAGCGAAAGCAGCGCAACCACGAGAATGCGGAATGGAAGCCGGACGATCATTTTGCGGCCACAGGTCTGGACGGTTTCGCGGCGCGAGATTTCATCGCGGCCAGAACCCGCGCGCTCACTCCGCCGCTGGTAAGTTGTTGCTGGCCGGCAGGGCTCAAATCGAAGTCAACCGCTGCGGCTCCTGCAATGGTCTTCACGATCGTATCTTCGTCCATGCCGGAATTGACCATGGCAATGATTTGCGTGTTGGTGAGGCCTTTGTGGGCGGGAGCAGCAGGCTTCTTCGCTGCCTGCGTTTTCATTGCGGAGAGGACTCCCGCGCTGACGCCATTGCTGGTGAGATCGTGCAGACCCGCGGGGCTGAGGTCGAAACTGACCGCACCGGCTCCGTGAATCGTCTGGATAATAGTGGCGTCGTCAACGCCGGATTTCACCATGGCGATGATCTGGGTGTTGGTGAGCGCCCTGGGCGAGGCAGGCGCGGGATTCGCAGTTTCCCGCGCGGCCCTGGCCTGCTCTTGATCCAGCTCTTTGTAATGCGCAATGGCGGTTTCAATGCGTTTCTGCGGATCTACAAAATATTTCTCGCTGGGCTTGGCGTCGATGGCTTTGCCGTAATTGATTGCCGCCTGGTCAAGGTACTTCATGGTCATTTTTTCATCGCTGGCCGAGTAGGCAAGCGCTTCGTAGGCGACGCCGACGTTGTAGAGGCGATAGGCGTCGTCTTCGGGCTTGGGAAAAGGAGTGGCGGTCTCGTAAGTCTCAAGCGCGCGTTCCCACAATCCAGCCTGGGCAGCTTTGTTGCCTTCGTCGAGAGGGCCGGCTTTTTGCGCTAGAAGCACCTCGATTTTCTCATCGCTGTCCACAAGGTGCTCAGCGATCTGCTGCACCGCATCCATGATCAGGCGTGAACGCAGTTCGGAGGGCGTGGGAGGATTGGAGTCTTCACTTTTTTGGCCGCCCTTCATATGGCCAAACGTGCCTGTCACCGAACCCATGATGCCATGGGACGCGGAATTGCCCGCGCTGTCGAACTCCTGATCGTAAGTCGCGCTGATGTTGTCAGAGATGAGCAGGCCGCCGGAGGAGTCCTTTACCTGCAGGGAGACGTTGAGCTGGCCGGTGATGCGCGTGTAATTCGAGGTTGCGGTCACGCCTGGATTAGCGCCGGTCAGCGATATGCCCGGCCCCGCTCGCTTGGTGACAGTGGGATCGGGATGAGAGTACTCGGTGATCTGACAGAGAATCTGAACTCCCGCATTGTCCATTTCACGCAGATCGGGATCGTCCTTGAGCAGTTCCGTTTCAAGCAGCGCCTGAAAATCGAAGGGAAGAGTGCCGTCCTGGTCTGCCGTGCTGACGGTGAGTTTGATGGTGTTGCTGGGAAGATGGACGAGAGCGGGAAGCTTGCGCTGCAGCGTGACTCTTACCTTAGAAGCTCCGAAGCCCTGCGCCGGAGACGGAATTGCAGCCAGCGCGGCGACGATGATACTTGCCATGGCCAGGAACCTTGATGCGCGGATCATCTTGCTCCTCCGAAATTGATCGATTGTGGGTTTGCCGCCGGTGGGGGGGGCCGGTGGGGTGAGTTGCCCGAAGTCTCACGAAACTAGCATACCCGCAGATGCGAGCTCTTGTCGTCAATTTCTCGAACGATTGCTCCCATGGCAATGGCTGCCGGGTCTGCGTTTGCGGGCCAGTTCTCTTTATGCTCTGACGTAGCCCGATGCGCAGGGGTTTCAATCAAAAATTGGACGCGGCGGCCAAAAAATCGGCAACTCTAATGCCCCTCAATTGACGGGCAGGATCAGCAAGAGAAGCCGTTCACTTCGACCGTTCCGCCTCGAACAACTTCATGAAGCCTCCGAACCTGGAAGAATGGCATGCAATCTGCCCGATGTGTCTACCCAATTCCTGGCATTGATCCGTGCTCGATTCATAGGCGGGCCACGGAGGCAGACCCGGCGCGTCCGTTCGCGAGGTCTTGGCGAACCGCGTCCAGTAGCCGATGATGCGCTCCGACATTGGCTCGTCGTCAGGACTGCTCACCCAGCTTGTCCAGTATTTCTTGCTGAGAAGAATGCTCTCTTCACTGTGGAATGCCCCGAGAGATGCAAATTCTCCGCTACCAACATACGTGAACCGGTAAAGGAACGCAGGCTGTCCAATGGCTTGAGTCTCGCGGGCCAAAAGCCACGCACCAAACCCAAACTCGTAATCCGAGTCCATGCTGAGAAAAGCTTTCGCAACGTCGCTGTCCGTGTTGGCTGGATACGCGGCAAAAACTTCTGGAGCAAGATCATGAAATGTCTGCTGCAACCACTGCCGGTATTCGGCGATGTTTTTGGGGCGATGCGATGAACCTCCGACAAGTGGGCTTGCGAAAATCGATAATTCCTCCGCATTACTGCCCACAATCACCGGGATCCGGGCTTGCTTGCCTTCGCTAAACACGCGCCATGGCTGATCGAGCAGGACCCACTTGTCAACATTGGGATTGAAGTCGATCTCGTGGTCTGTCGCGGCTTGTTGCAGCAACTGCTCCGCGGGAATTGCGCGAAGCTTGTCGATAGCTTGCGCATCGTCGCCGGATACTCCGAACTGCCGCGCCAGATTCTTCCCCTGGGCCTCGACTGTCGACAGAGTTGGTGACGTGTTGTCGACGCAGAAGCCGCTTTGCAGGATGGCCTTCTCAAACAGACCTGAGGCAACAGGAGAAGCCATCAAATCGCAAATATCAAGAGATCCTGAAGAAGCGCCGAATACCGTCAAGTCGGCCGGATCGCCGCCGAACTTGTCGATATTCCGGCGAACCCATTTGAGCGCCGCGATCTGGTCGAGCAATCCATAATTCCCCGACGCGTGTTGCGCGGACTCGGCAGTGAGCCCAGGCAACGACAAGAAGCCGAACACGCCCAGGCGGTAGTTGATGCTGACAACGACGACTCCATGCCTGGCTAACGTGGGCCCGAGCGGTGGCCACTCCTGAGAACCCTCAACGTTGCCGCCGCCATGAATCCACACCATGACCGGAGCTTTGTGGGGCACGGACGGGTGAGGCGAAGTTCCCGCACTCTCAGGCAGGTTCATCGTCCACACGTTCAAGTAGAGGCAGGCCTCGTCTGTAACCATCTGCTTGCGGCCGAGCATTTCAGGCAGCCAGCCGCTGGGTAATTGAGGACAGGCCGGGCCGAACGCCTTGGCTTCGCGAACGCCGTTCCACGCTGGAGGAGTTTGCGGTGGACGCCAGCGAAGATCTCCGGTAGGCGCGTCCGCATATGGAATGCCAAGGAAAGCAGCCTCTGCGGGATCAACGCCGAAGTGAGTTCCGCTGAGCATTCCAGAATCGATCGTCACGCGCGGGTCCGGCAAAACAGGCGCCTCGCCCTGCAATGTGCCGACGGCAATCACAAGTCCGAAGAAAAGCATCTTGCCGAACTTGCTCCTACACATGGAGAAGTGCGTGGCGCTCGTCCGCATGAGAAGGGCGAAACCCATAGAACTCCATGGTAAGCCAGAGCCGAGAGCGAGAAATTTCGGAACAGAATTCGATTCGGCAATCCCGCGTCTCATCGTCGCGGACCACTCTATTGGGGCGCGCGCGGCCAACGGGAACCTATTCGTTTTGCCCGCTGGCCTTCTTGTGGCGGCGCACCATCTCGAGGAACAGTTGCTGCACGCGCGTGTCGGAGGTCATTTCGGGGTGGAAGGTGGCGGCGAGCAGATGTCCCTGGCGCACCAGGGTGGGGAAGCCGTCGCGGTGGGCGAGGATCTCGACGCCGGGTCCGACGCGCGTGATGCGCGGGGCGCGGATGAAGACCATCTCCAGCGGGCCGCCGGGCAGCTCGGTGGGCAGCGTCAGGATGGTGGAGTCGATCTGGCGGCCGTAGGCGTTGCGTTCGACGGTGGCGTCGAGCACGCCGAGGCTGCGCTGCGTCGGATGCAGCACCTCGCGCGCCAGCAGGATGCAGCCCGCGCAGGTGGCAAAGCAGGGGGTGGTGGCAACAAACTCGCCCAGGGTGTCAAAGAAGCCATGGCCTTCAAGAAATTTGAGCATGGTGGTGGATTCGCCGCCGGGCAGAACCAGGCCGTCAAGGCCCTTCAGCTCTTCGGGCTTGCGCACGAGACCGTGCGCGCGCCGGCGCTGGTGAAGGCGCGCGCGTGGGCCTCGTAGTCGCCCTGCAGGGCGAGGACGCCAATGGTGAGAGGATGGGATTCTTTGGCGCTTTGCTGCGCCGGTACGCTTGCTGCGGTTGTCATTATTTGTATGATACCGGGACTTGCCATCGCGCTGGCCCGCTTGCGCGCGCCGCTCACCACGATTGGCGGCGCGGCATCACGCGTCAAGAATAGGAAGGCCTGGAATAAAAAGGCCTGGCCGGATGTCCGGCCAGGCCTTCGAAGTGGATCAAAAACTTCGTTAGAAGCTGACGCGTAGAGTCAACTGAAGCGTGCGTGCCGCGTTGTACGAGCTGCATCCGATTCCGCCCGGCGAGTAGCATACCGTGCCGTCGGTGGTGCTGGGGTTGGGTAATCCCTGATGGTTAAAGACGTTGAAGGCGTCCACGTTCATGCGCACATTTGCCGCTTCAGTGATGGGGAAGACCTTGAAGAGCGAAGCGTCGGCGACCCAGTTCGTCGGTCCGTGAAGAGCCGTATGGCCGAACGGATTGGTCACGTCAATGGCGCCCTCCGAAGAGCCGTTGTCATTGTCGCTGGGAATAACGCCGTAGCCAATCTCTGTATTAGCAGACTGACCGGCGACGTTGTTCATGAAGACATCGTTATCGCCGGAATACTTGCCAACGACAGTCTTGCCTCCAGACGGCGCGGCGCACAGGTTATCCATTGGCTGCTGAAAGGACGTCCAACTGGTGGGCAGGCCGCTAACAACGGCCGTCAATCCCGTCGTGCAAGCGTCGGGGAGCGCTGTGGGCGCGATGTAACCATTGAACCACTCGTAGGATTTCTTGCAGACGTTGCCGCGACAATCCGTGATGGGCGCGCCCTTTTTATAGACCTGGAGAGAGCTGGAAGCTGCCCCGGAAGCCGCAGTCGGGCCCCAGTTCGTGTTGATGGGATAGAAAACTTGATTCAAGATCTGTCCGTCACCGGCCACCTGCCAGCCGCCAACCAGTTCGTTGAGAGGCTTATTGATGCCGCCCAGCCAGTGCTTGCCGCGACCGAAGGGAAGGTCGATCAGGCCGTTGAACTGCAGGTGCTGCGGCGGCGAGTTACTGTCGACCATGTAGTTTTCCCAGCGGTTCAGGGCCTTGTAGTAACCCCAGCTGGGAGTGCCGGTGGGAGGCGGCGGTGGAAGATTGATCGAACCCGGAGGCCCCGACAGTTGTCCACCGGCCCAGGTACCAGGGTCAGCGACAGCCGACACCGTCGCGGTGCCGGTCCCAGCGCTTGCGTAGCCGCCCACGTAGCTATTCACGTAGTTGATGTATGGATCGACGTAGTCGCCGCCCTCACCACCGTAGTCGCCGCCCGTGCGCAGGTTCTTCGACCAGACGTACATGATCTGCCAGGCAGAGCCACTATGGTAGAGCTTCTGATAAATGGCCTGGAGCCCGTTGTAATTCGACCAGCCGGTCTTTTGAATCTGTTTGCTGCCGCCGCCCCAGACCAGATTGTCGTACGGACCTTCGCCGGTGGTGCTGTTAGTGGGCCCAAACGCAGCCGAGCTGGGCGTCACCGAGTCCTGTTGGATCTCCCAGCTGTACGTCGAGGGATGGTTGTTGTAGTAGAAGTAATTGCCCAAATTGGTTCCGTGCGTGTAGATGTAGCTCACGCGCACCACTGAGCCCCATTTGACGGGCTGCTCGATGGTGAAGTTGGCCTCGTCGACGAAGGTCGGCGGATAATCGGGATCGATGCTGGTAATACTGGGGCCGATTGTGATCGCCGTGGTGCTTGAAGAGTTGACCACGCCTGTGGTGTTCACGCCCATTAGCGGAAAACCACCGCTGACCGCTGTGTTGCCCGCGCCGCACAACGCGCAGGTCGTGTTGTAGTTGAAGCTTGAGGAGCTGTTGGGAGTTGAGAGTAGCAGGTAATTGGTATGAGGTGTGTACGTGCCGCTGGCATAGCTCTCCGTGTAGCCCACGTTGAGGGGATCGTTCTCATCTTCCTCGCGGTAGCTCTCGCGGATGGGTATGGGGTAGATGTAACGGCCCACTCCGCCGCGCAGTACGGTGCCCCAGTGGCCGAACGGCTGCCAGGCTGCTCCCACGCGTGGAGCGAAGTTGAACATGTAGCTTTTCATCAGCATGGGAGGCAGGCCGGCCTGGGACGGAGTCTCGAAGACCACGCCGTTATTTTCCATGTTGGTGATGATGGCCGCGGTAGTCAGGCCTTCCGATTCAAGTTGCGCGAGTGAGCCGGAGGTAACGATGGCGTGGTTCTTGATGTCGAAGGTCTCCATCGCGCCTTGCCCCTGCCACGCTGCGGGGTGCGCTTCCCAGCGCACTCCCAGGTTGACTGTCAGGTTGTTGCGCACACGCCAGTTGTCCTGGAAGTAGGCGTCCGTCTCCATATCGTGGAAATGCTGGTACGGAGTTTGCAGGTTCACGTTGTAGTCGTAGGCTCCGCCGATAGCTTCGTCGGCGTTGTCATTTCCCGTGTTTGACGTGGCATTGGCGGCCGAGCTGCTGTAGGAGGAAGCATTCAGCAAGCCGGTAGCCAGACCATCGAATGCCAGAGTGTCCTTGGTTCTATCTGGCAGCGAGCCGAGGTGCTCGAACAGGTAGCGGCCGCCGAAAAGGAGTTGGTGCTTGCCAAGAATCTTAGTGAGATTTTCGTCGATGGTGTAATCCGTGTAGGTGACGCTGTAATTGAACATGGTGCCGTCGAAGGGCTGAAGAACCTCGCCTGAGCCGACAATGGGAAAGCCGGACTCGCCGAAGTTGTTGGGGAGACCCAGTGGAGACTCGTAGTTGGAGTTTGAGATTGGGCCCGCCCCGGTAGCTTCGCCAAACCAGGTCATGTTGTAGACCGTTTCGGAAAAGAAGGTCGGCGAAAAGACATGGGTGTAGCCGAGCGCGGTTGCGTATACGTTAGCGTTGCTGTATTCGGCGCCGCTCACCCACTTGGGAATAGTCGCGCCGGGAACGGCCGTGCCGGCGGAAGTCAAGCCGGATGTGGTGGTGGGCAAGGTATAGGCCTGCGCGGGATCGGCACGAGCAGTTAAGTTATTGTCAGGATTGTGCGTGAACCGCAGGTAGGCACGGTTGTTTTCGTTGAAGGTCTGATCGACACGGACTGTATACTGCGGTTCGGTAATCAGCTCGGGGTAGTTTGTATCCAGGTTGGCGGTGGCCAGGGGGTCCGCGCCGGCGAGGGACGGCGTGGGCAGAGGCGTCATCGCCATGAATACCTTGTAGAGCGGATTGATTTGCGACGTCGGTATGCAGTTTGTCTGGCTGGCGCAGGTGGTGTTATTTGTTCCCATGTTGTTTTCACTGGTATAGGTTTTCCGCGTAGTCGCCGCTCCAGAGCCGGTGGTGGTGTAGGGATCGTAAAGCGTCTGCAAGACATTCGAACTGCTAAGCAGTCCGCTGAAGTCGCCGGTGCGCATGGCCTGCGTGGGCGTGGACTGGTCTTCAGCGGGCGCCTGCGCCAGTGAATAGCGTTCCCAGGCGACGAAGAAGAACGATTTGTTCTTTCCGTTGTATAGATGGGGAATGAAGATCGGACCACCTATTGAAGCGCCCGCCTCGTTGCGGATGTATTCAGGTGCGGGCGTATTGGCTGCTACCGAGCGATTGTTTGCCACGCCGAATGCGTTGTTGCGGGCGGTCCAAAATGCCGAGCCGTGCAGCGCGTTGGTGCCGGACTTGGTGCTGAGAATGGCCGTCGCGGGAGCAGCGTACTGCGCGCCGGCAGCTTCATCCTCCACGCGTACCTCCTGAATCGCGTCCGGGTCGACCATTTGTGACTGACCCTTGTGCACGCCGCCGAACTCGCGGTCTTCCAGGCTGGCTCCATCGACCTCATACACCGTCGCGGGGCCTTCCAGGCCGTTGGCGCAGGAATTGGATTCAGGGCAGTTTTCGAGTCCCGGCGTGACTTCGTTGACCAGAGTGATAATATTGCGGCCGTTCATCGGGAGCTCATTGATCCTTGCGTTTTCGAGGGTCGACGTAATGGCCCCGCTGTCGGTGGTCTGCAGTTGGACCGCATTTGCTGAAACCGTGACCTGTTGCGTGACCGCGCCGGCGCTCAGAGTTTCATTGACGACTGCGTCCTGGGCCACCAGCAGCTCGATGGACTGCGTCGTGGTCTTCATGCCCGGCGCCGTGATCGAAACGCTATATGTGCCCGAGAACAGCTCCGGGACCACATAGAAGCCGGTGTCGTTGGTTTTTGTGTCGTTGACCACGCCGGTGGCCTTGTTGACTACGTGGATGGAAGCGCCTGAGATCACTGCGCCTGTCGAGTCGGTCACCGTGCCTTTGATGGAACCGGCGCCGCTCTGAGCTAGAGCGGTGAAGCTCGAAAGCGTCCCGGCGAACAGGACGGCGATCGCTGCAAACATCGCAACCCTTATGTGAAGCGCGCGGGAAGCGCAAACCGCAAACTTTTTCATCAGCTTTCCTCCTTAAGCGTTCAGCCGGATTTGTGAATCGATGATTGTTGTTCTTCTCGTACGGATTGACCGGTGTCTCGATGCCAGGTCTTATTTCAGATTTCTTACCGCAAATGCGAGTAACGTGAACTGCTGTCCCTGTGCAGGCAAATGCCCCCGGCCGGTTTGCGGGGCTGCCTACGGGAGACGAAATTCAGCCGCAAAGCTGTTCATTATCGTTAACGGACTCGTTTTCATTTACCTTGCTAAAGGTACGGTTTCCGCCTCGCGGATCGATCACTTACGGCTTGTCGATTAGGGCTGACTTCCAGTCCGGGCACAACGACCGAAATCGAATCTGCCTGGCATGCGGGGAACTGGGAACCGGAGCGCACTCACAGCCGACCTCTAAAGCGCTCAATCCGGCGGCACTACGCAAACACACGAACCTGCACGTTCTTACGCGAACGCAGGGATCGGGCGTTTACCTCCGACCAATCTTCTATCAGAAATAAAGGTAGACTTGGCAAGTGACTCACCGTTTGGCCCCGAAGGAACTTGCGAAATTGAATGGAATCTTTTTGTTACGCCGCGGGTTCCGATTGTGTCAAACGTCTTGCACGGCAGGTAAAAGTCGCGTATGATTCGTGAAAATTATGAATCGAGCCCATGCAACACGGGAAGCATGGCACCCGCAGACCAAGCAAGACCGTGAAGCGATCCTGCGTGAGTTAGAGGCGGTCCTGGCCAGTCCGCATTTCTGCAACAGCAAGCGGTATCCCACGCTGCTGCAATACATTGTGGACAACACCCTGGCGGGTAAGCTCGACCAACTCAAAGAGCGGACGCTGGGCGTGGAGGTGTTTGAGCGCCCGCCAACTTACGACACCAATACCGATACCGTTGTGCGCTACACCGCGGGCGAGGTGCGCAAGCGGCTCCTGCTCTATTACTCCGAACACAGCAGCAGTTCGGGAATCCGGATATCGCTGCCTGCCGGCTCGTATGTTGCGGAGTTCCTGCACGGGCAGGATGGCCACCACGATGGCCACTTGGATTCGAGCGACGACGCGGAGCCGAGCGCGACATATCTTGCGACGGAACATTTTCTGCATCCGGTGGCGACGGAGGTCGACGCATCGGGTTTGGGCGCCCCGTCAGCAGGTGCGGACGAAGCCACCCCCGGAAGCGCCGCAGTGCACGCGGCGACTGAGCATACCGCTCTGGCCACGAAGGTCGTTGTGTGGGTTACAGCGATTGTGTTGCTGCTGGTTGCCGTTGCCGCAGGATTTCTGTGGAAGTACCGCGGAGCGTCTTCTCAAACGGCGGCGGAGGCCTTCTGGGCTCCTGTCATTCGCGATCAACACACTGTGATTCTTTGTACGGGAAGTTCGGCATTCGCGCCCAACAACTACTCGGGCGTGGTCACGGCGGACAAAACCATAGAATATCCCTTCGTCTCCATGCAGGCGGCCTCGGCAATTTCCCAAATCAGCAGCACCCTGGAGCATTCCGGAGCGGCAACGCAATTGGTGCCTTCAGCCACCACCTCTTTGCCGGATCTGCGCGAACACTCGGTCATCCTGCTGGGCGGCTACAACAACGACTGGACCCTCCGGCTGTTACAGCCTCTGCGCTTTCATTTCCTGCCCTATACGACTTCGGGAAGCGAAAGCATCGTGGACCAGACGCGGCCGCAAGTGCATTGGAACCGCGATACGTCGCAGCCTTACTCGAGCGCTGACGACTACGCGCTCGTCGCCCGGTTCCGCGACCCGACCATTGACGGCTGGGTCGTGGTGCTTGCCGGAGAGGGCCGCAATGGCACCGAAGGCGCCGCGCAATTCGTAGCCAGCCCCCACTATATGGAACTGCTGAAGGACAGTGTCGGAAGCGGCTTCGCAAACCGCAACCTCGAAGCCGTCCTGAAGGTGAGCGTGATTGAAGGCAAGACCGGAGCGCCGTCGATTCTGGCCGTCTATAGCTGGTAGACCCACCAAAATACTGGGCGTCGTTGACGAAGGCGCCTTCAATTTCCCACCCGATAAATTCGCATACAAAAACGACGGACTCGCGTTAGTATTCTCCGTGATGAAAACTCAGATTTTTCTGAACGCGATCACGCGGAGAGAACTGTTGCGGCGATCCGCGGCCAGCGCTGCCACGCTTGCTGCCGGAGCCGCCTTTCCGGGGTTAGCCTCCGTCGCGGCGATCGCGCAACCTGCCGCCTCATTTGGAACTGAAGAGCTCCTCTACGCCGAAACTCTGAAGACATGGTGCGACGGCCTCGTGGCGCGGCAGGTGACGGAGATGCGCGACCCGGCTTTCCATGGCGGCCTGCTTTGCCCCGCCTGCGCGTTCATCCACGGCCGTTGCGGCGATGCGGTGTATCCGCTGCTGCGCATGGCGCACTCCACCGGCGAAGCCAAATACCTGCGCGCGGCGATGCTGGTGCATGAGTGGTCGCAGGCCCAGGTGAGCCGCTCCGACGGCAGTTGGATCAATGACGTGACGTTGAGCACCTGGCAGGGCATCACCGTGTTTCACTCGATCGCGCTGGCTGAGGCGTTGGAGCATCACGGCGAAGTTCTCGATGCGGCCACGCGCGCGCAGTGGAAGGACCGCCTGGCCGCGGCGGCAAAGTTCCTCGATGGATTTATCAGTATCGAAACTGGCAATGTGAACTATCCCGTGACGGCGACCCTGGCCTTTCGGCTCTGCGGGCAGGTACTCGGCGATTCGCACTACTTCGATCGCGCGCATGCCCTGGCGCATGAAGTCCTGGGCCAGTTCACACCTGATGGATTTCTCGCCGGTGAAGGTCATCCACTCACAGGCGTGTCGCCAAAGGGTTGCCGGCCTGTGGACATGGGCTACAACGTCGAGGAATCGCTGCCGTCACTCGCGCTTTACAGTTTGTTGGCTGACGACAAGTCGGTACAGGAGCAGGTCGTCGCAGCCATGAAAACGCATATGGAATTTATGCTGCCCGACGGCGCCTGGGACAACAGCTTCGGGTCGCGTAACTACAAGTGGAGCTGGTGGGGCAGTCGGACGAGCGATGGCTGCCATCCGGGTTTCGTGTTGATGTCGAAGTTCGATCCGCGATTCCGCGAAGTGGCGCGGCGCAATCTCGAGCTGATGGCAGCGTGCACGCATGATGGATTGCTCTACGGAGGTCCGGACTTTTTTGCGCATGGCGATCTGCCCTGCATCCATCACACGTTTACGCACGCCAAGGCGATGGCCACGGTGCTGGACCGCGGCACCTTCGACGTCGAGACGGCCGCGCGACCGAAGTTGCCGCGCGATGAAGCGTACACGGTCAGAAGCTTCTCCACGGTCGGCACAAAGCTGGCCGCGATCGGACCGTGGCGCGCCACCGTCACCGAATACGACTGGGAATATTCGGAGCACGTGCAACCGGGCGCGGGCAATCTCGGCGGCGGCCACGTTTCAGGCGGAGCGTTGTCGTTGCTCTATCACATGCAACTCGGCCCCATTCTCACAGCCAGCATGACCGAGTACCAGATGGTCGAGATCGCCAACCAGCAGCAGTTCCGCGAGGGGCCGCACATGGCGCTCACGCCGCGCCTGGAGTACGTCGATCGGCGAAACGTACACGAATCTCAACGATTTCAAGGCCGCGCTCACGGCAAGTCAGGTGAACGACGAGATCGTGTTCGACGCGCAGGGACGGATGCTGACCGCGTCGCGCAAAGCCGATTCTGCGGGCGAAATTCTCTATCACGTGGTTTACCGGCTCAGCGAAACGTCCGTAGAAATTGCGGCCAGCGCAAGCGGTGCGACGTCTGGCGCTGCGCCGCTCAAGTTGATCGTTCCGGTGATCGCGCGACCGGACGAGCGCGTGGAGCAAATCGACGCGCACACGGTTCGCGTGATCAAGGCCAAAGGCGCATTGACCGTTAGCACCGACGTGGTTGCTGGCTTTGACGCGAGCTTCAAAGAGAAAACCTTCAATCTCGTTCCCGGCTTCGAGGCTTTTCCGTTTAGCGTGGCGCTGCCGGCAGGAAAGCAAGCGCGCATCCGGCTGCAGGTGAGCTGAAAGCGGAACGGCCGCTACGAAAACATCGGCTCATCCCCAGGGAAATCCCCACCGCGCGGAGCGGCGCATAAACCCGCGAACAAAAGACGCGGAACCTTTGCAACAATGAAGGCGTACATCCGTCTTACCGCTGTATCCTTCTTGAGACCGGAAAATCATCAGTTGGTGTCCTTGGGTTTTGCTCAGATGGGAGCAGAAAGGGAATTTTCGCAATGAAAACGAAAGTTGAAAGCCGCAACATGCGGTCCGGCTGGAAAACGTTGTCTTCTTTGGCGGTGTGCGCGGCCCTGGCTGTGGCTTTCACGATGGGGTCCCAGGCGAATCGAGCTGCCGCGCAGAGTCCGGCGCCCGCAGCGCCGGCGCCGGCAACCACACCCGCCGGGACCGGACAAAGTCCATCAACGGCGCTCACGCAGGCTTCGCCAAAGGATGTCCTTGGGGTCTGGCAGGGGACGCTCCATGCAGGTCGGGATCTGCGGATAGAGTTGAAGATCACGCAAGCGACCGCCGGTGAGTACGCGGTGAAGTTCTACAGCGTCGATCAGGGCGGCCAGCCGTTTGCGGCGTCGAGTACGACATTTCAGGATGGCATGCTGAAGTTCAATCTGGACGTGGTCGGCGGCAAGTACGAAGGCAAGATGAGCGCCGACGGAGCGACGATTGCGGGAACATGGATGCAGGGGTCGAACCCGCTTCCACTGGTACTGACGCGCACGCCTCCGGATGCGGCGTGGCCGATTCCGGAACCGGTGAAGCCGATGGCGGCAGATGCCGATCCGGGCCTGGATGTGGCAACCATCAAGCCGAGTCAACCGGGCAGGCAGGGCAAAGGATTCGGGTTCAACGGCACGCACTTCAGGACCTTCAACACCAATGTGAATGACATGATTGCGATTGCGTACGGCCTTCATGCGAAGCAGATCATTGGCGCACCAGACTGGCTTGGCACGGATCTTTTCGACATCGATGGCGTGCCCGATGTGCCGGGAAGGCCAAGCATCAAGCAGATGGGATTGATCCTGCAAAAGCTGCTGGCCGACCGGTTCGCGCTGAAGTTTCACCACGAGCAACGAGAGATTTCGGTTTACGCGATCGAGGTTGGCGCCGGTGGGCCCAAGATGAAAGTGACGAAGGCGGGACCGAATGATCAGCAGGGATTCGGATTCCGCGGATTGGGAGATTTGATTGTTGCCAACATGACGATGAAGGAATTTGCGACGTGGATGCAGTCCAGCGTGATGGATAAGCCGGTGGTGGATCAGACTGGGCTGACTGACCGGTACGACTTCACCTTGAAGTGGACTCCGGATGACTCGCAGTTTGCGCAATTCCGTGGCGCCGTGACAACGCCGCCTCCGGGGGCGGGCGACAATCCTAATGCGCCGCCGAGCCTCTACACGGCTATGCAGGAGCAGCTTGGGTTGAAGTTTTCGGCGACCAAAGCGATGGACGATGTGATCGTGATCGACCACATCGAAAAGCCGTCGGCGAATTGATAGAGGCAGGGACCAAGGGTACAAGGGAACGAGAAGTCGGGATCGAGAGATCAGGAAACTGAGCGGCAAGCGCACAAAATTTAGAGACGCAGCGAACAAAATGGGAGATCTCGACGTCTTATTGTTGATATCCCCCTGACGTAAAGCATGCAAGTCGGTCCGCATCGTACGGCGAATCCAGGGCGCGGTAAATCTCAAGACGGAGTGCAAGCGACGATGAGCGAAGCCGCACCGCGCCGAAGGGGACAATTCCGCGGAATCGGTTTGGCATCCATATTGCTGCTGGCGCGTTGCGCCATGGCCCAGGCAGGGAATCCTGCGACTCCGCCTGCGCCCGGTGCCCCGGCTGTCGCGCCTGCTGGCGCTTCTTCTGTCGCGCTGCCGGCGTGGGACGTTTCAACGGTGAAGCCGAGCAGTCCCGACGAACGCGGGTTGATGATCCAATTCACGCCGGACGGCATCAAGATCAAGAACGTGCCGCTTTGGTTCATTGTGCGCGAAGCATTCGGGCTGGAAAATGACCGCCTGGTTGGCGGGCCGGGCTGGTCGAGGACGAGCAGTTTCGACATCGAGGGCAAGGTTGCGCCGGAAGACGCGCCGAAATTGAAGGCAATGAAGATCGACGAGAAGCGACAGATGATGGTCACGCTGCTCGAGGAACGCTTCGGTATGAAGTTCCACCACGAGACGCGCGATTTGCCGATGTACGAACTCGTCGTGGCCAGGGGCGGCGTGAAGATGCAGGCGTCGAAGCCAACGAATCCTGATGATCCGCCATCTCCGCCCCCGGCGCCCGGCCAGCTGCCGAAGTTGGGAAGGCACAGTTTGATGATGAACGGCCGCGGTCATATTGAATCAACCGGAACGGACATGTCGAGCTTGGCGCGTGTGTTGTCGGGGCAGCTTGGGCGCACGGTCGTCGACAAGACGGGATTGACCGGCGATTTCGATTACAAACTGGATTGGACGCCGGACGAAATGGCACCCGCGATGACCAAGAGCGGCAATCCAACGCCCGGCGACAATCCACCTTCGCAGGATGCTGTTGGGCCGTCGCTCTTCACAGCGCTTGAGGAGCAACTGGGACTGAAGCTTGATTCGACGAAAGGCCCTTCGGACGTGATTGTGATCGACGAACTCGACCAACCGACAGCGAACTGAGAAAGACAGGGACGCAGGGTCTATGGACCAAGCGGCTCCGGAACTAGAGACGTTGGGGCTGCGTAACAGAGGGCAGAGAATAAGGAAATCACTGCATCCGGACCGGCACAGCGGTGCGGAGAAGAAAGCAGAAGAGACGCGATTGATTCCTAGATTCCGACATTTGATTTGTGTTGTTGCATGGCTCGCGTGTTCCGCGCTGGCTGCGGCCTCGCCGTATCGAGGCGTGGTCACTTTCGGCGGATTGCCGTTGCCCGGCGCGACCGTCACGGCTACGCAGGGGACAACTATCAAGACCGCTATTTCCGATGGCGACGGCGCGTTTCAGTTTGAGGATCTGGCCGACGGCAAATGGTCGATCGACATTCAGATGCAAACCTTCGCGCCGGTTCACGCGGAAGTGACAATTGCGCCGAGTGTGCCGGCTGGTGCGTACGAACTGAAACTTCTGAGCACCGATCAGATTCAGGCCAGCGCGCAGACTGCGAAGCCCACGGCGGAAGCGCCGCCCGCGCCTGCGGCAACCGCGCAGGTCCAACAAGGCAATCAACCGCAGCAACCCCAGCCACCGCAAGGGAAGAAGCCAGCACAGAATAGTGCGCAGGCAGGCACGCCGACCGAGATTCCCAAGGCGCCTGAAGAAAACGAGCAGAGCGCTGACGGGCTTCTGGTGCAGGGCAGCGTGAACAACGCGGCAACTTCGCAGTACGCCACCAATTCAGCCTTCGGCAACACGCGATCGGGTAGCAAAGGACTGTACACCGGCGGGTTTCAAGTGAATGAGAGCAACTCGGCGCTGAATGCGCAGCCGTACGCGCTGAGCGGTTCTCCGACGACGAAACCATCGTTTAACCTTTTCACGGGCGTGGCGGCGTTGCAGGGGCCGCTCAAGATTCCGCATCTAATGCCGCGCGGGCCGAACTTTTTTCTCGCCTACATATGGACGCGCAACAGCAACTCGGCGATCCTGCAAGGCCTGGTGCCAACGCCGGCCGAGCAGACGGGCAACCTGGCGGGGCTGACGAACGCGGCAGGGCAGCCGATAACGGTCTATCAACCCGGAACAAACACGCCGTACACCAACAACCAGGTTCCGGTGAGCTCGCAGGCGGCTTATTTGCTGTCGCACTTCTACGCGAAGCTGGTTCCGAACGTGACCGGCTCATCGGCCTACAATTACCAGGCGCCGGTGCTCAACGACACGCATCAGGACGCGATGCAATCGCGCTTCGACAAGAGTATTGGGCGCAAAGACAGTTTCAACGGAAGATTTGCTTTTCAAAGCACGCGTTCCGACAATGTGAATCTCTTCGGGTTTGTCGATGAGACAGGCACGCTGGGCATGAACACGAATGTCCAATGGTCGCACCGGCTGAAGCCGCGCATGTTTCTGTACACCAACTTCACCTTCGGCCGTCGTCGCACCGAGGTGACGCCCAACTTCGCCAATCGGCAGAATGTTTCGGGTGCGGCCGGTGTCACGGGCAACGATCAGGATGCGGTCAATTGGGGTCCACCGGCGCTGAGCTTTAGCGACGGCACTGCCGGGCTGAGCGATGCCAACAGTTCCTTCAATCGCAACCGCAGCGACGATGTCTCGGTTTCGACGCTGATCTACCGCGGCAAGCACAACATCACGGCGGGCGCTGAATTCAACAAGCGCGAGTATAACGACGATTTCCAGCAAAACCCGCGGGGCACATTCACATTTAATGGTCTGGCCACGGCCAGCGGCTCGGCGCTTGCGGATTTTCTTATCGGCGTTCCAGACGGAAGCGCTATTGCCTACGGCAACGCGAACAAGTACTTTCGCGAGCCGGTTTACAACGCATATATCAATGACGACTGGCGCGTGTTGCCGATTCTCACCATCAACGCGGGCCTGCGCTGGGACTACAGTGCGCCGATTACGGAGCTGCACGGCAACCTGGTCAATCTCGATGTGAACAGCGGCTTCACGGCCGCACAGCCGGTGGAAGGCAGCAATGCTGTGGGACCGGTGACGGGAATGCATTACCCCTCTTCGCTGATCGAGCCGGAGCGACGCATGGTTGAGCCGCGCATCGGTCTTACCTGGCGACCCATTCCCGCGTCGACAGTGGTGATCAAGGCCGGCTACGGCCTCTATCCCGACACCTCGGTTTACCAGAACATCGTCCTCAATATGGCGCAGCAATACCCGCTGTCGACCAGCTTGAGTGTTGCGAATAGCACGGCATGCCCGCTGACGCTGGCCAACGGATTTCCTTCAACAGTGACGAATGGCCTCGTTGCCTGCTCCAAAACAACTCCGGACACATTTGCCATCGACCCCAACTTTCGCATTGGCTACTTGCAGAACTGGCAGTTGTCGGTGCAGCGCGATCTGCCCTTTGCTTTGCAGATGACGGCGACCTATAACGGCATCAAGGGCACGCACGGCCCGCAGGAGATTTTGCCCAACAGCTATCCGCTGGGCGATGCGAACCCTTGTCCGAGCTGCCCGCTGGGGTTTGTGTACGAAACGTCGAACGGCAACTCCATCCGCAAAGCAGGGCAGTTGCAGTTGCGGCGCAGGCTGCGCAGCGGCTTTGCGGCCACGCTTTCCTATACCTACGCGAAGTCGATCGACGACGATGCGTACCTGGGCGGCGCGGGCCATCAAACCGCGAGCAGCGGAGGATCGGCGCAATCGGCGTCGTTGTCATCCCCCTCGGCGGCGATCGCACAGAACTGGCTCGACCCGAAGGCGGAGCGTTCGCTCTCGAGTTTCGATCAGCGCCAGCTCGTGAACCTGACGGCGCAATATACCAGCGGCCAAGGACTTGAAGGCGGCACCTTGCTGGGCGGCTGGCGCGGGAGAGCGCTGAAAGAGTGGACGGTGCTGGGTAATTTAACCTACGGAACGGGATCGCCCGAGACACCGTTCTATCCGCTTACGGTTTCCGGCACAGATTTTGCGATTGGCCGTCCGGAACTCACGGGCTCGTCGATCTATAGCAACGGCTCGGGCGCCGGCTCGCATTTAAATTTGTCGGCCTACGAAGCGCCGCCTGCAGGGCAATGGGGAACGGCGGGCAGGAATTCGATTACAGGGCCCGACCAATTTACCTTCGACACGTCGATGGCGCGTACCTTTCGGCCGCATGGAAAATGGTATCTCGACGTGAGCGTGAATTCGACCAACACCTTTAACCACGCGGCCTTCACGGGTTGGAATACAACCTGGAATCTGGACAACACACAGTTCGGTAAGCCCACGTCGACCGGCGGTATGCGCAGCCTGCAGACTACGTTTCACTTGAGGTGGCAATGATGCGGGCTGAGGCGGGCAAATCTGATTCTGTTTTGGGTCGGGAAAATGTGCGGGCGAGGACGCCCGCACTACAGCCGGTCTGGAGACTGGCGGTACATTGGGTGGCAATGATGCGGAAACTGGCAATCGTCGCGCTTCTTCTTGGGTCCGTTGCGGGATCGCGTCCGCAGCAGTTGGGTGGGAATCAGAATGCCAACGCGCCGCAAAACTTCACCATCAAGGTGCAGTCGAATCTTGTGGTCGAAGCCGTTGAGGTCAAGGACAAAGAGGGACACTTCGTTCAGGGGCTCACCGCGAAAGACTTTGTGCTCACGGAGGATGGAGCTCCGCAGACGATCAAATTCTGCGAGCATCAGAATCTGTCTGAAACTGCCAAGCCTCTGCCGCCGATGACGTCCACTAATGAGAATGTAACGATCTACGACAAACTGGCGCGCGAGGCCATTGCGCCGGAAACCATGGACAACCAGCGCTACAAGGATAAGCGGCTGCTGGCCTTGTACTTCGACATGACGGCGCTGCCGCCCGCCGACCAGATGCGCGCGCTCGAGGCGGCGGAGAAGTTTATTCGCACGCAAATGACGACGGCGGATCTGGTGTCGATCATGCGCTATCAGGGCGGGTCGGTGGACATTCTGCAGGACTTTTCAGCGGACCGCAACCGGCTGCTCAGCATTCTGGAGACGATGGTGGTCGGCGAAGGCCAGGGACTGGAGGGCACAACGGACGACGCCAGCAGCGCCGATACCGGCGCGGCCTTCGGGCAGGACGACGGCGAGTTCAACATCTTTAACACCGACCGGCAACTGGCCGCGCTGCAGACGGCGGCGCAGATGCTCGGCCAGGTGAATGAGAAGAAGTCGCTCATCTACTTTGCCAGCGGGCTTGCAGCTGAACGGCATCGACAACCAGGCGCAGATGCATGCCACAGCCGATGCCGCGATCAAGTCCGGCGTGTCTTTCTGGACCGTGGACGCGCGCGGGCTGGTGGCAGGTGCGCCGATGGGCGATGCGACGCAAGGCTCGCCGGGCGGGCAGGCGATGTATACCGGCGCGTCGGCGCAGGCGCGTCACGAGCAACTTCCAGAAGTCGCAGGACACGCTCTATGCGCTGGCCGGCGACACCGGCGGCAAGGCGTTTCTCGACAACAACGATCTAGCGGGCGGCATTGTGCAGGCGCAGGAGGCGATTTCGGACTACTACATCATCGGCTACTACACCACGAACACCGAGCCCAACGGCAAGTTCCGGCGCAGTCGCATTTCGCTCTGCGAACAATCAGGAAGCCAAGCTCGACTATCGCCAGGGCTACTACGCGGACAAGGAGTTCGGCAAGTTCAACGACGCGGACAACGAGCGCCAGCTTGAAGACGCGCTGATGCTGGGCGATCCCGTTACCGACCTGACCATCGCGATGGAGATCGATTACTTCCAGCTGAACCGCGCCGAATATTTCGTGCCGATCATGGTGAAAATTCCCGGCAGCGAACTGGCGCTGGCCAAGCGCGGCGGCGCCGAGCATCACGCGCATCGACTTCGTCGGCGAGATCAAGGACCTGGTCGGCGGGACGACGGTCAGCAATGTCCGCGACAACATCGAGCATCAAATTGACCGACAAGACTGCGGCGGAACTGGCGACGCGTGCCGATCGAGTACGACACCGGATTTACACTGCTGCCCGGAAAGTACTCCATCAAGTTCCTGGCGCGCGACGATGAGACGGGCAGAATCGGCACGTTCCAGACGACGTTTGTGATTCCGAATCTGAACAAGGAGCAGAAGCGCGTTGCCATCAGCGCCGTGGTGCTGAGCAGCCAGCGTGTCGATCTTGCGAGATGCGATCTACAACGCTGCCAAAGCGAAGGAGCGGGCCAAGGACGAGGCCGTCAATCCGCTGGTGCAGGATGGAAAGAAGCTTATTCCCAGCGTGACGCGCGTGTTCTCGACCGGTCACCAGATCCACGTTTACTTCCAGGCGTACAAGGCGGCGCCGACAACCGCGCCGTCACAGGCACCGGCGACCACGCCGCCAGCGGCACCGGAGACGCAACCGCTGTTCGCATTCGTCAGTCTCTATCAGGGCGGGAAGAAACTGTTTGAGACGCCGCCGCAATCGATCGTGCCCAGCGCCACGAGCCGATTGGGAACGATGAGTTTGAACTTCGATCTCGGAGTCGACAGCCTGCCGCGCGGATCGTATGACTGCCAGGTGACGGTGATCGATCCCTCTACGCAGAAGGCGGCCTTCTGGCGGGCTACGATTTCGCTGGTGCAGTAAAGACGAGTGCCAGGATTCGGGCTGGAGCCGGTGCGGCTGCGATAGGATGGAGATCAAAAGGAGATTTCGACCTTGACTTCATCCATCTACGACATTCCTGTTACGAAAATCACCGGCGAAGCTGCGTCTCTCGGCGAGTTCAAAGGCAAAGTGCTGCTGGTCGTGAACGTCGCGTCAAAGTGCGGCCTGACGCCGCAATACGAAGGCCTGGAAAATCTTTACGAGCGGTTTCGCGGCCAGGGGCTGGTGGTCGCAGGCTTTCCCGCCAACGATTTCAAGAGCCAGGAGCCGGGCACGAATGACGAGATTCAGAGCTTCTGCACGTTGAATTACGGCGTCAAATTTCCAATGTTCGGAAAGATCGCCGTGACCGGTGCGGAAAAGCATCCACTCTATGCGTCGCTGATCGCGGCGCAGCCAAAGGCCAAGGGCGACCCGGCGGGATGGGCTTCCGTCCTCAAGCAGCACAATATCGATGCCAACGCAGCGCCCGAGATTCAGTGGAACTTCGAGAAGTTTATCGTCAGCCGCGACGGCGGGGTCGTAGCGCGCTTCGCGCCCAACACCGCGCCCGATGCTCCCGAACTGGTCGCAGCCGTTGAGAGAGCTCAAGAACTGACGGCCGGCCGAAGTCGAGTGATCCCGGGTCAATTGGGCGGGACGCTGGCTGCTTTGCGCCTGTTTGCGACGCGCGACCTGTATTCTCACACCATGGACGAAGCGCGCTTCCCCAACCGCCGGCAATCAACTCGAACACGCAGCGTCGGCGTATCTGCGCTCGGCGCGCCATCAGCCTGTGCAATTGGCATGCGTGGGGTGAGGCTGCGTTTGCGCGCGCGCAGGCCGAGGACAAGCCCATCCTGCTCGACATCGGCGCGGTGTGGTGCCACTGGTGCCACGTGATGGACGGGGAATCGTACGAGGATCCCGAGGTCGCGGCGCTGATCAACCAGCTTTTTGTCGCCGTCAAAGTGGATCGCGACGAACGGCCCGACGTGGATGCGCGCTACCAGGCGGCGGTGTCGGCTATCAGCGGGCAGGGCGGATGGCCGCTCACCGCATTTCTCACTCCCGACGGCCGACCCTATTTTGGCGGCACCTACATTCCCCGCGACGACCGCTACGGCCGGCCGGGGATGGGGCGCGTCTTGATGGCCATGGCGCAGGTTTGGCGCGAGCGGCGGGACGAGGCGCTGGAAACCGCCTCCAGCGTGATGGCCGCCATCGAGCACAACGAGAGCTTTTCCGCGCGCAGCGGTCTCTCCCTCGATTTGGTTGAGAAAATTGCCGGGTCGATCATCGGCCAATTCGACGCGCGCAACGGAGGCTTTGGGTCGCAGCCCAAGTTTCCTCATCCGGCGGCGCTCGATCTGCTGCTCCAGATGGCGATGAGCCGCAATCATGAGCCGGCCCGCGAAGCCTTCGTCACGACGCTCGAAAAAATGGCGCGCGGCGGCGTCTACGATCAGCTCGCGGGAGGCTTTCATCGTTACAGCGTCGACGAACGCTGGATTGTTCCGCACTTCGAGAAAATGCTTTACGACAATACGGAACTTCTGCGGAATTACGTTCATGGCTTCCAGAGCTATGTGCGCGAGGATTTCCTCGAAACCGCGCGGGAGATCGTCGCATGGCTCGACTCGACTATGACCGATCGCGAGCGCGGCGGATTTTTCGCCTCACAGGATGCCGATGTGGGTCTCGACGACGATGGCGACTACTTTACGTGGACGCTCGAAGAGGCGCGCGCAGTTCTCGATCCCGCGGAGCTGGAATTTGCCGCGAAGTATTGGGACATTGGCGAAGTGGGCGAGATGCATCACAACCCGGCCAAGAACGTGCTGCATGTAAAGCAATCGCTTGGCGAGATGGCGAAAGAAGACTGGCGCGGCGTACGAATCCCTGCTCGCACTGCGTGAATCGGCCCGCGCGAAACTGCTTGCAGCACGCGCCTTGCGCGCCACGCCGTTTATTGATCGCACACTTTACACCGGCTGGAATGCGATGGCGGTTACGGCTTACCTCGAAACCGCGCGCGTTCTGCGCATGGATTCAGCGAAAGATTTTGCGCTGCTCACACTCGATCGGCTTCTGAAGGAGGCCTGGAACGGCGAGGCGTCGGAGGCCGGCCCGGGGCTCGCGCACGTGATTGCCTACGCCGATGGGCCGGAGCAGCCTACGCCCGCCCAGAAAGTTCCCGGCACGCTGGACGATTATGGATTTACTATTCACGCCTGCATCGACGCATGGATGGCGAGCGGTGAAATGAGCTATCTCCATGCGGCGATCGAGCTGGCCGACGATCTGATTGCGCGCTTCCACGATTCGGCTTTCGGTGGATTCTTCGATGCGGCTGCGCCCCACGAAATTCCGCTCGGCGCATTGTCGGCGCGACGCAAGCCGCTGCAGGATGCGCCCACGCCGGCAGGGAATCCCACAGCTGCAGCGGCATTACTGCGCCTTGAGGCACTGAGCGGAAGCAATCAATATCGTGAAATCGCCGAAGACACGCTGGCCAGTTTTGCCGGCATTGTGGAGCACTTCGGTCTGTACGCCGGCAGCTATGGCCTGGCCGTCGAGCGACTTCTGCTCGATCCCGTGCAAGTGGTCATCGTGGGCTCAGGGCCCGAAGCGGCGCGGCTTGAGGCATTGGCTGTGGCACGCTTCGCCATCAACAAAACTGTGATGCGTATCGATCCCGCGCGGCTTGCGACGGGTGAAGTTCCTCAAGCGCTGGCTGAAACGCTGCTGCAAATTCCGCCGCCAAGTGGTGCGGAGGTTTGGGCGATGGTTTGCCGCGGACGCACGTGCCTGCCGCCGATCACCGACGGCGAGGCTCTGCTGAAGGCGCTGGAGTCGACTCCCTAGCTATTGAATCCGGGTTGCGTCTCACTCGCCGGTGAACGGATTGCTTTCCTGGGGTTTCAACGTGGTGGGATCGCGGGACGGCTCCTTCGCTTCGTCGGGACGCCGAGGGGTGTTCGCTGTGTCTTGATCGTCGCGGAACTGGAACACCCGGTTCGGGTCGCCCGGCAGCAGATGATTCTCTTCGAGGGCGAGCCGGACTCGCCGCTCAAACTCGCGCACGAGACCGTATTGTTGATTCGCCTGCGTCTTGAACACGACGGGGAAGATCATTTGCGAGCCCTTCACGCGTCGAGGCCCAGAACCTGCGGATCATCGAGAAACACTTCGTGGAACTCGTCGCTGTTGCGCACGTCCATCGCAATTTTCTTAAGCAGCTTGGTCACGGCATCGGGATCGGCCGAGAAATCCACGTTCACATTGACTGTGGCCACGGCGTAACTCGAGCTCAGATTGGCAACGGTTGTGATCTGCGAGTTGGGAATCATATAAAGCGTGCCATCCCCGTCGCGCACCGAAGTTCTGCGTAGCGTTAACGCCTCTACTACACCGCTCACCCCTGCCAGGCGCACCTGGTCGCCCACGCTGAACTGGCCCTCAATCAGGATCAGGAAACCGTTCAGCATGTCTTTGACGATGGTTTGTGCAGCCAGACCGATGGCGATGCCCGCGATGCCCGCCGAAGCCAGCAGGGGAGCGAGGTTGAAGCCAATGACATTCAGGCACATGAAGCCCGCAATCAGACCGATGAGCCCGAACCCCGTGGCCCGGATGACTCCGGACATGGTTCTTACTTCGGCCATGCGCGCAGATCCGGCCCCACTTGCCCCCGCCAGGCGCGCCATGTGGTGCGTGACGAGGCGCAGCAAGCGGCTCAATATAAAAGCGATAATGGCAATGACAATCAGCTTGGGCAGCCGGGCGCGGACAAATTCCTGGCTGTCGCCAATCCATTCATCCAGCACTTTGCCCAGGAAGCGGTCCTCCCGGAACATGTCCCAGCGCATTGCCAGTAAAAAAGTTACATTTGCAGGACAAAGAAACATGCCAAAACTCCTCGTTCTAGACTAGACTGTGCGCAGGAATGGCCGGAAGCCTCACCGTTCTTCCGGCACATTTTTATCCCATGCTGAGGTTCACGCAAAGCTGGCATCGTGCTGGTCGAGGAAGGCCCAAGGGCTGGATTCGACGCTGCAGCGTGCCACTCTGTCTGCTGGCATGTTGCGCCGCGCTCGTCATTGCGGCAAGCGCTGGCCTGCTGCGCGGTCATGCGCAATCGGCGCCCACTCCCGCTCCAACCACTGCGGCCGGGGCTCCTGAAAAAGTTGCCAGTGCACCTGCGCCCTCGGCCGGCCAGCAGGAAAAACCACCCACCGGGAACACCGCCGACGAAACGCAGAAGCAGCAGGTTGCAAGCGAATGTGCCGACCTGCTCAAGATGGCCACGGATCTGAAGTCGGCGGTCGATAAGACGACCAGGGACACGCTGTCTGTGACGGTTGTGCGCAAAGCCAGCGAGATTGAACAGTTGGCTCACAAGGTGAGAACGGGAAGCCCCAAGGGTTGAGATATGCGAGTCATCTGGCAGCCAGGACGGTTCACCATGCATGAAACGCGGCGCGTATTTTGGATCGCCGGATTGCATCGCGCCCGTCTGCGTCTCTGGGCCGGGCTGAGAGGTGCGATTCTGCTGACGCTGGTGTGCGGACTCCTGTGCGAATCGGCTGGCCGCTCGCAGTCCCCGGGAGGATCCGGCGGGGGACAGGGGCAAGGCCAGGGAAACATGCACCCCTACTCGACGCAATCCAATCTCAGTCCGCTCTCGTCCGACGACGTGGACCCCACGATGGCCGAGAGGCGCATACGCGCACTCAATAACGAGCGCCAAAAGCAAATTGTCGCGGACACCGATAAGCTGTTGAAGCTCGCCAGGGAGCTGAATGATGAGGTCGCCAAGGAGAATACGGGCACGTTGACGCCTGGACGAATTGCATAAAATCGCCGACATTGAAAAACTGGCGCGCAGCGTGCGGCAAAGGATGACCGAAAGCGTGGGCGAGCCCCAGACCACCATTCCGCCGCCGTCGCCGATGGTTTTTCCCAGTCCGACTCATTGAATGCGCCGGCGCTTTTCCCGGTCCGGCAGGCAGTTTGACAATTGCTCGCGTCTGGCGCGTTGGTACAATCGAAGTGAGCAGTATCTGGAAAGCGTTCCTGGGGGTCGACCGGAATGGAAGTGGCTATTTCCAGGGCTCGCGCAGAGGGGTCATCTCCCGCTTCGGACGAGCCCACCGCAACACAGTTGGTCGAAATCTACCGGCTGATGTTTCTCTCTCGCGCGGTAGACGACCGGGAAATTCTCCTCAAGCGCCAGCAAAAGATCTTCTTCCAGATTTCGGCCGCCGGCCATGAGGCTCTGCAGGTGGGCGCGGCGCTTGCTCTCCGTCCCGGCTACGACTGGTTTTTCCCCTACTATCGCGATCGCGCGCTTTGCCTCGCGCTGGGCGTGAGCCCCTACGACATGATGTTGCAGGCCGTGGGCGCGGCCGACGATCCGGCCAGTGGCGGGCGTCAGATGCCCACCCACTGGAGCAGCCGTCCCTTGCACATTGTCAGCACCTCTTCCTCCACGGCGACCCAGTTGCTCCATGCAGTGGGTTGCGCCGAAGCCGGCCGTTACTTCAGCCGCCATCCCGAGGCCGCCGTTAAAGACCCCGGCGACTATCGCGAGTTTCACGACGTCGATTTCCACGGCGACGAAGTGGTCCTGGCCACAATAGGTGAAGGCTCAACCTCGCAGGGCGAGTTTTGGGAAGCGTTGAACACAGCGTCCAATCAGAAACTGCCGGTCATCTTCATGGTGGAAGATAATGGCTACGCCATCAGCGTTCCCGTTGAGGTGAACACGCCGGGGGGAAACATTTCGCGTCTGGTGGCCAATTTCCCCAACTTCTTTTTTGCGGAGATCGATGGCAACGATCCGGTGGCCAGCCTGCGCGCGTTTCAGCAGGCAGCGGCGCACTGCCGCGCGGGCCGGGGTCCGGCACTGGTGCACGGTCATTGCGTGCGGCTCTATTCGCACTCGCTTTCGGACGATGACAAGAACTATCGCTGCGCTGCCGAGCGCGAGGCCGACGCGCTCTGCGATCCCATTGCGAGAATGCGCACGCGCCTGATTGCGGACGGCATCCTGACAGTCGCGGAGATGGACGAGCTGGAACGCAGCCTCGATCGCGAAGCCGCGGAAGCCGCCGAACGCGCGCTGCAATCTCCGCCGCCTGCTGTCGAGAGCGTCACCGCGCACGTCTATTCCGAGGATCTCGATCCGACCCGCGCCGCATTTGCCACCGAGCAACCGGAGTACGCGGAAGAAGAGAGCGGGACGAAGGCCGCCGCGCACACCATGGCTGACCTCATCAACAACTGCCTGCGCGATGAGATGCGCCGCGACGAGCGCATCGTGATCTATGGCGAAGACGTGGCCGACGCCAGCCGCCAGCAAGCACTCAACGAGGTGAAGGGAAAAGGCGGTGTCTTCAAGCTGACGGCCGGGCTGCAAACCGAGTTTGGCTCAGAGCGCGTCTTCAATTCGCCGCTGGCTGAAGCCAACATCGTGGGGAGGGCCGTGGGCTACGCGCTGCGTGGAATGAAGCCGGTGGTAGAAATTCAATTCTTTGATTATATTTGGCCAGCTATGCACCAGATTCGCAATGAGTTATCGCTGCTGCGCTGGCGGTCGAATGGGACTTGGAGTGCACCCGCGGTGATCCGCGTGCCTATCGGCGGCTACCTCACTGGAGGCTCCATTTATCATTCCCAATCCGGAGAAAGTATCTTCACGCATACTCCGGGCTTGCGCGTTGTGTTTCCTTCGAATGCCCTCGATGCCAACGGCCTATTGCGCACGGCGATCCGCTGCGACGATCCTGTCCTGTTTCTCGAGCACAAGCGGCTCTACCGCGAAACCTACGGACGCGCCGCCTATCCTGGACCGGAATTTGCGATTCCCTTCGGCAAGGCGAAAATTGTTCGGCCCGGCTCGCATATCACCCTCGTCACTTACGGCGCTTTGGTGCCGCGCGCCCTCCAGGCCGCGCAACAGGCTGAGCGCCTGCACGGCATTGACGTGGAGATTCTTGATCTGCGCACGCTCAATCCCTACGACTGGGAGGCGATTGCTACCTCGGTGCGCAAGACCAGCCGTGTGATCGTAGCGCACGAGGACATGCTGAGCTGGGGTTACGGCGCCGAACTTGCGGCACGCATCGCCGACGAGCTCTTCGACGATCTGGACGCGCCGGTGCGACGCATCGGTTCCAAAGACACCTTTGTGGCGTACCAGCCCAAGCTCGAAGACGCGATTCTTCCGCAGCCCGAAAACATTCTCAACGCGATCGTGGATCTGAAAAAGTTCTGATCGGCGCTGCCGCTTTCAGTCGCGTGCCAATAGCGTGCTCACAGCTTCAGCCAGCGAAACAAAGCGCAAATCCGCCATCTTCGCGACCTCGTCGTCGCCCGGTTTACGAGGTTCCTCATTGCCTTCGACAAGAATCGTCTTCATCCCCAGCCGCCGTCCAAACTCAACATCGGTTGGCGAGTCGCCGATCATCACGCTCGTCGCGGGCGTGATTTCAGGAAACCGCGCTACCGCCTGCTCAAAGAGCCCCGGCAATGGCTTGCGGCAATTGCACTCGTCCGTCTCGTGCGGGCAGATGAAGAAGGCATCGATGTGCGCGCCCTCGCGCTCGAGCAGCCGCTGAAACTGCGCGTGGATAGCTTCCAAATCCGCTGCTGCGTATAGCCCCTTCGCGATGCCGCGCTGATTGGAGACCACGAGCACGCGCAGCCCCGCGTCGTTCAAGCGTCGCAGAGCCTCTGGCACGCCGGGCAGTACGCGAAACTCTTCCCAGCGCGTGACGTAGCGGTGCTCCGGCATCTTTTCGTTCAGAATGCCATCGCGGTCAAGAAACACCGTGCGCAGGCCCGCCGCCCATGCTTGATTTGTGGAGCGAGTCACTTCGCCATCATAACAACGCGCGCAGAGCCGGAGAGACCGTGTTCCAAGCCATCTTCCGGGCCATCCCGGATACAATACGGGGATGGACTTTCCCACCCATTCTGAGCGCGATTTCGGGCCCCCGCAGCGCAACGCCATGCGCCAGGCGGGCCCTGCGGCATGAGAAACGTCCTGCGCCTGTTGCGCTATGGGCTGCCCTATACGCTGGAATGGCTGCCCGGGGTCGTACTGTCGGCGCTGGTGGGCGTGCTCGAAGCGTTCCGCGTTCTTTTGCTGCAGCCCATCTTTGACCAGGTATTGAGGCCCGATGCGCCTGAGGGCCCCATCATCATCGGCCTGCGCAATAAACCATGGCATTTCGATCTGAGGATTCTGGCGCCGCATTTCATTCACAACGCCTGGCACGTCGTGGCCTATGCGCTGATCGTTTCTACCCTGCCAAGGGCCTGTGCGATTACCTCGGCAATTACTTGGTGAATTACGCCGGATTCGGCACCATCACCGACCTCCGCAATCATCTTTACGAAACGGTCATGCGCCGTTCGTCGCGGTTCTTCAATCAGAATCCGACCGGCACCATCCTCTCGACGCTCATCAACGACGTGGATCGTGTGCAGACCTCGCTCAGTTCGGTACTGGGCGATTTTCTGCAGCAGTTCTTCACGTTCATCATCGGCATCGTCATCGTGATTGCAATGGGCGGTTATCTGAGTTGGGCGCTCGTGCTGTTCATTCCTGTGGTGATCACGTCTTCGCGCAAGATTGGCAGGGAAGTCCGCACGCGCACGCGCACCGGCCAGGACAAGCTGGCCGAGATTCAGAACATTCTTCACGAGACCGTTACCGGCAACCGCATCGTGAAAGCGTTCAATACCGAGCTGTGGGAGATTCTGCGCTTCAAGAATGCAGCCACGAGGCTGTTCCGCGCCAATTTGCGCAGCGTGCGCATTCAGTCCATCAGTTCTCCGCTCATGGATTTCATCGGCGCCGTGGCGATCGCCATGTTCCTCCTCATTGGCCGCGATGAAATCAAGCATGGCAACATGACGCTCGGCCTCTTCGCTTCTTTCATCCTCTTGCTCTTCAAGTTGTACGATCCGGTGCGCAAGTTCGCGCTCTTCTACAACAGTTTCCAGCAGGCATTGGGCGCATCGGCTTCCATCTTTGGATATTTTGACGGTAAGGACGATGTCGTCGAGCGTCCCCACGCGTCAACCTTCACGCGCTTCCGCCAATCCATCAAGTTTGAGAATGTTGGGTTCTCCTATTCGACCGAGGAAGGGGAGCACCAGATTCTTCATAACGTCGATCTTGAGGTGAACGCCGGGGAAGTGCTTGCAGTCGTCGGTCCCAGCGGTGCAGGAAAGTCCACGCTGGTCAATTTGATTCCGCGCTTCTTCGATGTGACTTCGGGGCGCATTCTGGTTGACGGCCACGACGTACGCGAATTGACACTGGCCTCGCTCAGGCGGCAGGTGGCGCAGGTCACGCAGGAGACCATTCTCTTCAACGACACCGTGCACAACAACATCGCTTACGGCAAGCCGGACACGAAGGCTTCTCTTGTGGAACAGGCGGCACAGAACGCCCTGGCGCACGATTTTATTTTGCGCATGCCGCAGGGCTACGCGACCCTGATCGGCGAAAAAGGATTCCGTCTTTCGGGCGGCGAGAAGCAGCGCATCGCCATCGCCCGGGCCATCCTCAAGGATGCGCCGATTCTCATTCTGGACGAAGCTACCTCGGCGCTCGATTCGGAGAGCGAGTCGCTGGTGCAGGCGGCGCTGGCCAACCTGATGCGGAGCCGCACCGTGGTGGTGATCGCGCACCGGCTCTCCACAATACGCCGCGCCAACCGCATTGCCGTGCTCGAAGAGGGCCGCATCACAGCGGTCGGAACCCACGAAGAGCTGCTCGTCGCGTCGCCGACTTATCAGAAGCTCTATCAACTGCAGTTCATCGACATGCCTGACAACGGCTGGTCGCAAGACAGCGCGCAGGTGCTCGTACCTGAGGCGCGGGAGTAAGCATGGCCATTTCTTCGATGACCGGATTTGCGAGGGTGCAGGCTCGATTGCCGATTCGCGCGCCGGGTGGCAACGACGATCAGCTCAGTTACACGCTCACCGTGAAGAGCGTCAATCATCGCTTTCTCGACCTTCAATTCCGGCTGCCGTCTGGCCTGGACGCATTGGAGGTAGAGTTGCGGCGGGTGCTGAAAGAGAATCTGATCCGCGGGCACGTCGATTTGTCCCTCTCTCTGGAACGCAACGCCCAGACCAGGGCAGGATTCAATCGCGAGTTGATTGCGGGCTATCTCACCGCCTTTGACGCGGCGCGGCGCGAGCATGGGCTCGAGGGCACGCCGGATCTGAACGCGGCGCTGCGTTTGCCCGGAGCCCTGCAGGGAGAAGACCGCAAGGACGATGACCTGTCCGCCCTTGCCGCGAGCGTTCTCGAGCACGTGGTCCCGCTCGTCGAGCAATTGAAAGTGATGCGCGCCCGCGAAGGCGAAGCCCTCGAGGCGATTCTGCGCGGAACGCTGGACCGGCTTGCCGCAGCTACCGCGAGCGTCGCGGAGCTGCGTCCGGAAATCGAAGAGCGCTACCAGGAACGGCTGACGCAGAGGCTGGCGGCGGTTACCGGCGCGGAGTTCAACCAGCAAAGAGTGCTCGAGGAAGTGGCTGTCCTCGTCGAGCGCAGCGACATCAGCGAAGAACTGGCGCGCATGACCGCGCACATCGAGCATTTTCGCGAATTGCTGAGCACAGGTGGCGAAGCCGGCAAGAAACTCGACTTCCTATTGCAAGAGATGAACCGCGAGGCCAACACGTTGCTTTCAAAAACCGGGGGCGTGAGTGGGAAGGGAATGCGCATTACCGAACTTGGACTCGCCATGAAGGCGGAGATCGAAAAAGCCCGCGAACAGATTCAGAATGTGGAGTAAGACGAGGAACAGTGCGAGTGTGGAGTGTGAGTGCGCCCGGGGGATACAGTCACACTCGCACTCACACTCCACACTAGTCACTACGCAGAAAGGTATCGAACAATTTTGGCAGGAATACTCTTCATCATCTCGGCGCCATCGGGCTCCGGTAAAAGCACGTTGGTAAGCGAACTGCGCAAGCAGGTGAGCGGCGTTGACTTCGCGGTTTCCTGGACAACGCGTGCCCCGCGTGGATCGGAAGAAAACGGGCGCGAATATCATTTCACCACGCGCGAAGAGTTCCTGCGCATGATCGATGCCGGAATGTTTCTGGAGCACGCGGAGGTTTTCGGCAACTTGTATGGCACGTCGCGCCAGTCGCTCGACGAAGCCCTTGCCGCCGGTCACGACCTGATGCTCGACATCGACGTGCAGGGCGCCGCGCAGGTGCGCTCACGCATGCCGGAGGAGGTGGGCATTTTTGTTTTGCCGCCGAATCCCAAGGTTTTGCGCACGCGCCTGCGCAACCGCAGCCGGGCCGAGGGCGTAGTGGTCGAGGACGAATTGTTTCGCCGTCTCGGCCAGGCCCGCAAGGAGATTGAGAATTATCGCCAGTACGGCTATATTTTGATCAATGACGTTCTCGACAGGGCGGTAGCGCAACTGGAAGCCATTGTGCTGGCGGAACGCTACTATCGCAATGGCGAGCCCATCGCCTACCGTTCCCGCCGGGTGTTGGAGGTCGCCGCGGCCTGCCTGCTTTCGAACTCGCAGGAGCGGCTCAAACCTGTGCTGGACGCCTTTGGCATCGACGGAGGCCCCGACCAGCAACAGCTTCTTTTTGGAGATGACTCCGATGACGATTGAGACCAGTTTCGATTCAAACTATCGCAAGGTTTTGGTCGCGGCTCGCCGTGCACGGCAGATACAGAACGGGTCGCAGGCCCTCGTCCCCACGCGATCGAACAAGGCGTGCCGCATTGCTCAGGACGAGATCAACGCCGGCAAGATCTCATACGTGAAGAACAACGAAGCGGAAGTGACCAAGCCGCTCGTCGAAGGTCCCGCCGTTCCCATTCTGCTCAGCTGACAGTTCATTGTTCGCAGTTCGCAGCGGCGGGCGACAGCGAGCCGAGGCCGTGGACTATGAACTGTGAACTGTCCCCTGCACTACAATCGACGTATGCGAGTCACAGTGGGCGTCTCCGGAGGTATTGCCGCGTACAAAGCGGCCGAACTGGTGCGCGCCCTGCAGCGCCAATCGGTGGAAGTGCACGTGGTGATGACGGCATCAGCGCAAAAATTCGTTCAGCCGCTCACTTTTTCCGCGCTCACCGGGTACAAAGTCATCACCAGCCTCTGGGAAGATTGGGGCACGGAGGATGCCGCTGAGCAGCACGGCATCGATCACATCGCCGAAGCGCAATGGGCCGACGCGCTGGTGGTGGCTCCCGCCACGGCCAACATTTTGGCGAAATTTGCGCACGGCCTCGCCGACGATTTTCTCTCTACGATGTATCTGGCCACCACCGCACCAGTGCTGGTGGCGCCGGCCATGAACGTGAACATGTGGAATCATCCGGCGACGCAGGCCAATCTTGAAATCCTGCGCCAGCGCGGCGTCGCGATCATTGATCCGGGAACCGGCGACCTGGCTTGCGGCATGATCGGCGCAGGCCGCATGGCGGAGCCGGAAGCGATCGCCGAAGCGGTGCTGAAGACACTAGGCCGCCGTCACGATCTGCGTGGTGAGGTTGTGCTGGTGACCGCAGGCGGCACGCGCGAGGCGCTCGACCCGGTGCGCTTCATCGGCAATCGTTCCAGCGGCAAGATGGGTTACGCGCTGGCCGAAGCGGCGCGCAGCCGCGGCGCAAAAGTGATTCTCGTCAGCGGCCCGACTGCCCTGCACGTGCCGCCGCACTGCGAACTTGTCAGGATCACTACTGCCGACGAAATGCGCAACGCCGTGCTTGACCGCATGGCCGAGGCCACGCTCGTGATCAAGGCGGCGGCCGTGGCGGACTACCGGCCGGTCGCCGTCTCCGCGCAGAAGCTCAAGCGCACCGGGCCTATGACCGTGGAGCTGGCGCCGACAGAGGATATTCTCGCCGAAGTGGTGCGGCGGCGGCGGCCGGGGCAGCTCATTGTCGGTTTTGCCGCCGAGACCGAGAACCGCATGGAAAATGGCCGCGCCAAACTGCTCGCCAAGGGCGCCGATGCCATCCTGGTCAACGATGTGGCAGGCGAGGGCGTGGGCATCGACGCCGACACCAACGCGGCGACGTTTCTCACTCGCACCAAGTCCGTCGAGTTACCTGAGATGCCCAAGCGCCAGCTCGCCGACCGCATTCTGGACGAAATTCTCACTCTCCGCCGCCCTCGGTCCGTGGTCGTCGAGGACGACGAGCACCAGGATGCGCAAACCGACGCGCCGACTGCGCAGGACCGCGTATTGAGCGAGAGCCTTCCGGTGGGCGCCGGTCGCGGGCTCATTGTGGAGGGGTGAGGATGAAGTTTTCCTTCACGTTACCTGACGCCGAAGCAACTGTTATTGAGTTTTATCGCAGCGGTTTTTGGGGGTCGGTTTGGATTAAAGCGAACGGTCAAAAAGTCCTTGGACGCAGCGCATTTAATCCGTTGAACCAGATCTCTTTTTCCCTAACTAAGAATTACGAGTTCTCGCTGCCGGGATCCTCGCCGCGCCACGTTTGCGTTACGAAGACGAGGCCGCTTCTGTTTGCTGGATTCCGTCCCAGCCATTACGTCGTAACCTTTAACGGCCACCCGATCGAAGAGCATTTTGGGTATTAGGTTATTTGTGAATTGAGGCATCGCAGTTTTGCTGATGCTGGGGAACGCGCAGTCTGAATTCCGCGTTCTTTCGAGGATGGACCCTTGGCGCGCACGCTCAATCCCGCCACTCACAAAGCTCTCGCCGAGCGCCTGCGCTTCTACCGCGACCTTGGCCTGACAGATTTCTACCGCAGAGATGTGGAGCCTTTCTCCGCAATCGATGATCCTAAGCTGGGCCGGAGCGTGGCTGAGGAAATGGCGGAGCGTGAGGGGCTTTTGCAAGCTGCGATTGATGCCGAGGCGCAACCTGCGGCTGAGACTCCGGTGCAGCAACCAAACTTTTTCGCAGAGGAACCCACCATCAAAACTCGCAAGCCAATCTTAGTTCCGGAAATCGGCGCCGTCATTCCCGCGCAGGAGCGCGGCGCCGCGTTGCAGGCTATTCGTGACGACATCGGCGACTGCACGCGCTGCGCTCTGCACAAAGGCCGCAACAAGATCGTGTTTGCCGACGGCTCGCCCACGGCACGGCTCATGTTTGTGGGCGAAGGGCCGGGCGCCGACGAGGACGCGCAGGGGCTGCCCTTTGTGGGCCGCGCCGGGCAACTGCTCAACAACATGATTGCGGCCATGGGTCTCAAGCGCGAGGAAGTTTACATCGCCAACGTGGTCAAGTGCCGTCCGCCGGGCAATCGCACGCCCGAGCCTGACGAGGCCAACACCTGTGCGCAGTTTCTGTTTCGCCAGATCGACGTGGTTCGTCCGCAGGTGCTGGTGGCGCTGGGCGCTACCGCGGCTACGTATCTGCTGGGCGCGCGCCAGCCGCTGGCGGGTCTGCGCGGCCGGGTGCACGCCTTTCGCGGCATGAGCCTCATCGTCACCTATCACCCGGCGTTCCTGCTTCGCGATCCGCGCCAGAAAAAAGAAGCCTGGGCCGATCTGCAGATTGCGATGAAGGAGCTCGGATTGAAGGCGCCGAAAGCGGCGACCAGGGAATAAGGATCGGGCCGGATAGTGGATTTTCACCGCTGGGGCATTTTTCTTGGTAGTATTTCCGCATCCGCTCTTTGGGGTCCCTCCGCATGTTTGGTATTGTGAAACGATCCACCAGGTGGATCTCCGACGCTGCTTCAGGGCTGGTGCGCGTAGAGCCAGATGTTGCGTCAACAAGCCTGCGCCTGGGCATCGAACGCGAGCCTGTTGCGGAGTCCGACACAGAGTACGTCCCCGAAGCGACACATGGATCGGGCCCAATTGTTTTGGGACTTTCGTCCGCAGTGCTCGGAGCGATGGCGCCCTCGGCTGCCTTTACGCCAGCTCAGCCCGCCAGTCAGCCTGTATCGCCCTCAATCGCGGAGGCAACGCTGGCAACCGCGCCCGCGGAAGCATTGAGCTCACCCGCGCCAATCGCAAGAATATCGGCGGCACCACTCCCTGGTCCGCCGGCGCCGTTCGTCAGCGCTTCCCCCAGCGTGCCTGCCTCGCCTTCCAAAACGCCGGATCCGATCGTAGTCCCGCCCGAAGAGCCCGCCAAATCCGTGTTTATCTCTTACCGGCGTCAGGACAGCCAGCACATCACCGGACGCATCTACGACAGGCTCCTGACGACATTCAGCAGGGAATCTGTATTTAAGGACGTGGATTCTATCCCTCTAGGCCTGGATTTTCGCGAGCACCTTCGGGAACAGGTTGGCCATTGCTCGGTGCTTGTCGCAGTGATTGGACGAAACTGGAATCCGACGACCGCATCCGGCCAGCGGCGGATGAGTGATCCGCGCGACCACCTGCGCATCGAGATCGAGTCGGCGCTTGACCGGCACATACCGGTTATTCCCGTTCTTGTAGACGGGGTCGAAATGCCTGCTGAGGACGAGTTACCAACGTCTCTGTCGTCCCTCGCCTATCACAACGGAATCTCCGTGCGGCCGGATCCGGACTTTCATCACGACGCAGATCGCCTGGTTCGGGGTATCGAGCAACTCTTGAAGTAATCTGCGCCGGCCGCCGTGGAGTTTACCGAGTTTTGTGCCCGCCAGCTGACTTAAAGTCAATTCTCCCGCCACAGCGCCAATGCTCCAAGTAAGAACGCCAGTAGGTTCGCGGCAGTTTTTTCTGCGAATTTGCATGGAACCGAGTCTTTGCCGCTACCATAGTTCATCCCCAGAGGTAACGAATGAGCCTGCCGAACCCGCCATTGACGCCCCCGATCCGCAAGCACTACGACTCCGACAAGGTCCGCCCCATGTACACGCGCCACTCGCTGCTGGGGCCAACGCCGCGCCACTCCATCCCCAGAGACGGCATGGCGCCTTCAACCGCTTACAACCTGATTCACGACGAGTTGATTCTCGACGGCAGTTCGCGCTTTAATCTGGCCACCTTCTGCAGCACCTGGATGGAGCCTGAGGCGCACAAGCTGATGGCCGAGACCTTCGACAAAAACATGATCGACAAGGATGAGTACCCGCAGACCGCCGAGCTCGAAATGCGCTGCGTGCATATGCTGGCCGAGCTTTGGAACGCGCCCGACGCGGCGGAGACCATCGGGACCTCAACGATTGGATCGAGCGAGGCCTGTATGCTGGGCGGCCTGGCGCTGAAATGGCGCTGGCGTCGGAAGATGCGCGCTGCGGGCAAGGACCCCGAGCGGAACGGCGTGCGGCCCAACCTGGTGTTGGGAACCAACACGCAGGTTTGCTGGCACAAGTTCTGCCGCTATTGGGACGTGGAGGCGCGCGAAGTTGCGCTCGAAGGCGAGGAAGTCGTTACTGATCCGGAGCGCGCCGCGGCCGCCTGCGACGAAAACACGATTGGCGTTGTGTCTGTGCTGGGCTCAACCTTTACCGGCCACTACGAGAACGTGCAGGCTCTGAGCGCGGCGCTCGATGCGCTCGAGGCGAGGACCGGGCTCGATATTCCTATCCATGTCGATGGGGCGAGCGGCGGCTTTGTCGCTCCGTTCATTCAGCCCGAATTGGTTTGGGACTTCCGGCTGCCGCGCGTCAAGTCCATCAACGCTTCAGGGCACAAGTACGGCCTGGTCTATCCCGGCGTGGGCTGGATTGTGTGGCGCGAGAAAGCCGACCTCGACGAAGATCTGATTTTTAAGGTTGATTATTTGGGCGGGTCAATGCCCACGCTAGCCATCAACTTTTCGCGTCCGGCCAGCCAAATCGTGGCTCAGTATTACAACCTCATCCGGCTTGGCCGCTCGGGGTATCGCGCCGTGCATGAGGCGTGCCGCGAGGTAGCAATCGAACTGGCCGGCCAGATTGCCGAGCTTGGGCCGTTTGAGATGCTTTCGACAGGGCAGGATCTGCCCGTGCTGGCGTGGAAGCTGAAAGAGCCGACGAATTGGACGCTCTACGATCTGTCCGACCGCCTGCGCGATCGCGGTTGGCAGGTGCCTGCGTATCGCATGCCCGCAAATCGCGATGAAATTGTTCTGCAGCGAATCGTGGTGCGCAACGGATTCACGCATGATCTTGCGGGGATGCTGCTGCGCGACTTGAAGCGGCACCTGGACTGGTTCGCCTCGCAGCCGGGGTTCACTCCATCGCCGGCAGGCGCCGGGTTCCATCATTGAATCCTGGCGCACATTCATGCTGGGATCGTTTGCTAATATTTTCTCGAATCCCCCGGGGCTTCTCCATGCCTGGCGCATTGCAAAAATCGGTCCGGCGAATTGCCGTTGTCGTTCTGCTGCTAGCGAGCACTGCGCAGGCCTATGCCGACGTGCCTCCTCCAGAACCAAACAGCGGTTGGATTGGATTAATCATCTATTGGATCAAGCTGATCCTGCATGGCGAATGGAAAACACTGTTCGGCGACATGTTCTTCCTCGTCATCTTTTTCGGCACAATTTTCGGCGCCATCGGTCTGCTCAGCCTGCTCTTCAAGCCCGTTGAAAAAATGATTGAAAGAGAGCGGGAGAAGGAGAAGGATCGACGGCTGCGGCAGGGCATTATCGATTTGCCCGGAGCCAAGTCGACCTTCCCCATCAACGCGGTGCTGCTGGTTCGAGGCATCAAGTCGGCATTCGGCGCGAATTCAGAAGAGCAACAGCCGCCTGCTGCGCCCGCCGCCCCTGCCGCTAGTCGGGCCGCAATTCGAGACCCGTGGGAGGCCGCGCGACAATCTGTCCAATCCGATGAGCCATCGAGCACGGTCAAGAGCGAAATCGAAGTCACCCCCGCCGCGGCCGCACCAACTGCCCGTCCCACAATAGCGGCCCCGAATGCAGACACAAATACAGCCACGCCCGCTGAAGAGATTGAGAAACACACGCAGCCGCCGACATCGCCTCCGCCAGCCGAGACGACGAAAATCCCTTCCGTCCAGGCGGCGCAGCCAGCCGGGAACGATGATCGAGCCAAGCCGATTTTGGTCGACCACCGGTCCGCACCAGCGCCCGCACCCGCAGTCGCAATGAAGTCTGTCTTTATTTCCTACCGCCGCCACGACAGCGGGCACATCACGGGGCGCATCTATGACCGGCTCGTGAAGGCGTTTGGAGAAAATCAGGTTTTTTTCGATGTCGATTCGCCCATGCTCGGCATTGATTTCCGCGAGCACATACGGGAAAAGGTTTCGAGCAGCGCGGTTTGTCTTGCCGTGATCGGAACGCAATGGAATCCCGTGGGCGCCTCAGGACAGCCGCGGCTCAGTGAGGCGCAGGATCGTGTGCGCATCGAAATCGAATTGGCTCTGGAGCGCGGCATTCCAGTCATCCCCGTTTTAGTTGACGGTGCTGGAGTCCCGGCTGAAAAAGACCTGCCGCAGTCGATTGCCGGTCTTGCGTATCGCAACGCGGCCAGGGTGCGGTACGATCCCGATTTTCATCGCGACATGGACTGGCTGGTACAAGGCATCCAGCAGCACATGAAGTAGGCTGGGGCAGATCTGCAGATTGCGATGTGGTAGCCGAGGACGAAGAGTTGGCGGCGTCAGCCGTTTCAGTCCTTCCACAGCTTCACGCCGCCCAGGATGCCGTCCTCGTTGGAGACGATGGAGACATTCTTCGGCAGCTTGAAGTTGATTTTCTTCGTATTCCCGCCGCCCAAATAGAGATGATCCCAGTTGAAGGTGGCGGCGGTCTGCTCAATGGCTTCCTGCAGGCGCTTGTTCCACACCTTCTTGCCATACTTGTCCAAGCCGCGGCGGCCGAGGTAGTCCTCGTAGGTTTTCTCGCGCCAGGGGTGATGGCCCAGTTCCAGTCCGGGGCAGAGTTTGCCATCGGTAAAAAGCGCCGATCCCATCCCCGTGCCGAGCGTAAGAATCAGCTCGACCCCGTGAGCTTTGATGGCGCCGTAACCCTGCACCGCGGCGTCATTCGCCACTCTGACGGGCTTCTTCCAGCGCTTTTCGAGTTCGCGCTCAAGAGGGAAATCCGCCCACTTGGGATGCAGATTGAAGGCGGCATAGGTAACGCCGTGCTTGACCACGCCGGGAAATCCGACCGAAACACGATCGAATCCAGCCAGCCGCGCACGCAACTGTTCCAGTGCGCGCAATACGGCGTTGGGCGTGGCCACGGCTGGAGTCACAATGCGTTCCCGCGCGCTGATCGGCTTGCCCCGCGCATCGAGCAGCATGGCTTTGATGCCCGATCCGCCGATGTCGATCGAGAGCGTGACCGGGGAAGAACTGGCGCGCGAGGCGCGGGGAACGGCCTTCGGGGCAGGGACGGCGGCGGTTGCGGCTTCTGGACTCATCCGAACAGCATTGTACTGCGCGAAGTTGACTATCGCGCGATTTCGCTCTCGCGGCTGTGATCGCGGCGGAACAAGCGTCTGGCGGCCGCTTGCGCTGACTGGCGTGGCCCTGATGCCCCGCCAATGTCGATGGAGAGGGTGACGGGGGGTTGCGTCGGCTTCGGGTGTCGTTAGGAATGAATTGCAATAAGGCGACCGAACGGGGGAACAGGAAATGAAGAGACACAGACTCGAGCTTGTTGCGCAAGCCCGGTTTCTTAAGGATGCGGCTACAAGAAATCCACGCGCCTTCAGGCGCTCCGTAATGCCCGCAAGCGGAATCCGCTTTCCCAATTTATGCGCAATAACTTGCAGAGTCATGACATTGGAGAACAGGCTTCAGCGAGTAAGCCGCTTTTTCCCAATGAGTTAATAATCGCAGAGTTTGGCCAGAAAAATGCACTGGTAAATAACGTAATAGTTTCCCCAATCAGCTACACCGTATGCGCAAGTGAGTAGCACGAACCGTGCGCCAATGGAGGAGGATATGATGCGGAAAACGCTTTTAGCTCTTGGAACTCTCGTGGTTGTCTTTGGCTTTGCAGGTTGGGCGAAGGCTGCCTCACTCACGACTTACCTCGGGGCGGACAACGACGTCTCAAGTTTGTCCCAGATGACTAACTCGGTCACCGCGGAGACGGCGTTCGCCGCTGCTGCACCCGGTCTCAACGTAATCACATTCGAGACCGCCGTGCCTTCGGACGTCAGCATTACGGGCGGAACCATCACTGCCAATTCAGGTTGCGGCTCGCTTTGTGGCTTTGCATTGTGGAAACACTTCATGTTCCACATCTCCACATGGATCATGCTTTGCATCTAACGCTAGAACGTATGAGCAAGTACCATCTCGATCTTTTGCCGGTCGTCCATCGGGCGGACATTCACAGTCTGCTCGGCGTAGTGACACTCCGAGATGTGCTGGACTCATATGGCATCGACCACACCGGCTCAAAGTAGTTGAGTCTCAACTATCGTCAATAGTCCGCGGTACTCATTGAGACCGCCGGCGGCCCGCCAGGTTTTCCTATTCCCTATTCCCTGATCCAAAAGCCGCGCCACCATCCCATCCACACGTATTTAGACATCAACTCACGCAATAGAAATAACTCCGCCCCGGAGGCGTGTGGCGCGTCCGGGGCTGAGTCGGTGGCGAGCTCGAGGTTTACTTGCCGATGGGAACGAACTTCGAGAGCGGGATGGTCAAGTCCTTTTCAATGGCTGGTCCGGTAGGGTTCACTTGTATTAGAGCAACATCAACCGAATCGCCATTCCAGGCTATCGAGCGAACATTATTGGAATCACAGGTTGCCGCACCCGCGCAAACATCCTCTGTTCCTGTGAAGGTATAAATGAATGTCCGAGGCCGGTCGTTGTACCCTCTATGGTCTCTGTCGTGATCTCCTTCACGATCTCTGTCATGGCCCCTGTCGCGATCTCTGTCATGGTCTTTGTCGTTGTCATCCCGCCGCACGATCACAAGAATCAGGCTTATGACGCCGCTCTTCACATCTGCGAAGACTACCTTGCTAGAATCGGAGGACCAGATAAAGTTCGATGCGCTCTGGTTGTCATCGGTTACATCATTCCCGATCAGGCAGCTAGCTTG
>CAVOTQ010000034.1:0-39744 GCA_963699385.1 uncultured Acidobacteriota bacterium
CAAATTTGCGCGAGAACTTACGCACGCCGGGGCTGCGCGAAGAATTCGAGCAGGCGAACAAGTTTCGGCGGGAAGAATGAGCTTGCAGCAAGTTGTTATTGCTATTTTCTGACGCTGAAGGCGTATTTTTTTCAAGATCGCTTTTGAAGCGTGGATTCTCGCCCAGGTCAAACCCGTAGCCCTATCCGCAAATCCTTCATCAGTAGCATCAGATGGAGATCGTTGTCGGGACACGGAACAAAGTCGAAGTTTCGATAGAACGCCGCTGCCTGAGCGTCGATGGCATGAACCATGGCAGCGCGCGCACCCACGATGTCCGCAGCTGCGGCAATGCGAATCAACGCATCCTTGACCATGGCCTTGCCTAGACCTTTGCCCTGTGCGGTCCTGTCCACCGCCAGCCGGGTCAGCACAATCACCGGAACCGGATGGCCCGCCAGTCCCTTCGCCACGCGGATTGGCGCATATTCACGGAGGGTGCTTCCAGCTGCGATCGAGTAATAGGCGACTACCCGGTTGGCGCGGTGGACCACATAGGTACGCGAGGTTTCGTTCTGCTGATTCAGCCAGGCGAAGTTCTTCAGCCAGTTGCTTAGCGAAGTATGATCTGCGCAGTCGAAATCGCTGATGTCGTGGGTGCGAGCCAGCGGTTCGACCCGTGAGAGCGGCGCAGTACGCAGTTCACGCCCGTTCAAGGATAGAAGGCTCCCGCAACAGCTTTTCCAGCCGTGGAAGGTGACGGGCGGGCTGATCCAATGCCTCGATGAACGCCTGCCATTGCTTTTCGGAGAGCACAAATCGCGTCTGGTCGGCCAGAGTTCGCTCGGCGCGCTCCGCAGCGCTCTCCAAAATGAACGCGCTGACACTGACGCCCGTCGAAGCCGCCGCACGGCTGATCGTAGACACGTCGCGTTCCGAGGCGCGGAGATGAAACCGATGTTCCTTTTTCTTCGCTACTGGCATCTTCTGCTCCGTACACACATTGTACGCCAGAAAAGCGTTTTACGGAAAACAGGTGATGTATTCGTCGACCCGTCATTCTGCTCACACCTCTTCCTGCTTCGCCCTTGCGCCGCGCCAGTAGAGTGCGAGGCCGATCAGGATCGAAACCACTGTGCCTATGACGAGCTTGAGCTCGAAGCCGAGCTTGCTTGCGGAGTCGCCGGGTGGCACGAGCGAGACGAGGATTCCAAGCAGAACTACGAAGAAACCAAGGCTGCCACAGAGCCACACGCCGATTTTTCCGCCGGGAACCAGGACGGCGTGGGGATTTTCGGCGCGGTCTTTGCGGCCGGCTAATTTGATGACTGCGGCAAACATGTAGAGGAAGGGAATGAAGTAGAGAATGATGGCGGCGTCGATGAGGACTTGATAGGCGCCACGCGTGGTTTCGCTGATCTGGCTCAAGAGCAGGATGGCGCCGGAGAGGACGGCCTGCACGAGGATCGAGATGTACGGCGTCTTCCAGCGGGGATGGATTTTGCCGAAGGCCGCGGGCAGATAGCGGTCGATGCCGACCTGGAACGGCACGCGCGCTACGCCGGCAACAGTCGAACCGACGCCGCCGGCGTTGCCTACGGTGACGAGGACCGCGGCGATGACGCCGATGAAGCCGATGCGGAGCACGATGGAGCCGACGGCGATGGCTTGAAAGACGCCGCTCTTGGGATCGAGGTCGGCAGCGGGTGCGAGCGCGAGGATGGCGAAGGTTCCGGCAATGTACATGAGGGCGATGAGGCCGCCGGATGCCGAAGACCGCGCGGGGCAGAGTGCGGCGCGGATCGCGGACTTCTTCGGCCATGCAGGAGACGAGCTCGAGGCCGGTGAAGGCGAAGGCGATTTGCGACCAGAAGTTGACGGTGTCCCAATTCCACGTGGGTCGCATGTTGGCGAATGTGAAATGCGTGACGGAGCCGTGGCGCAGGCAGACCAGCACAGCCACGCCGCCGAGGATCAGGAGAGGCAGGTAGGTTCCTACGCCGCCCGCGTTCTGCAGCCATTTGCCGATGTTGAGGCCGATGATGTTGAGCACTACGGCGACAAGAAGCAGCCCGAGCGAAACCCAGAGCAGAAACCCGCGGTCCTGCGCGAGCGCTGCGCCGCGGCTGGGAAAGATATAGGCGGACATGGAGGCGCTGGCGAGCAGGAGGCCGGGAAAGTAGAAGACAGTGTAGATCCAGTAGGTCCAGCCGGCGACGAAGCCGTGAAAGGGGCCGAAGGCGTCGCGCGCCCACGCATAAAGGCCGCCTTCCTCAGGGAAGCGGGAGGAGAGCTCGTTGATGACGAGCGCGCCGGGCACGAAGAAGAAGACGGCGGCGAGCACCCAGAGGCTGATGGAGGAGGGGCCGTTGTGGCCGGCGGCGGCGATCCAGCGGGGCCCGAGAACGGTGGCGATGTTGAAGAGGAGTACGTCCCAGAAGCCCATGCTTCTGCGCAGTTGCGATTTGGGATCGCGCGGCGGGGGCGCGGGGATGGTCATGCATACACCTGAGTTGGGGTCATAGATATTGTATGGTTTTGCGCGATGGGTCAGCGCGGATTTCCCTCAGGGGCTAAAGCCCGCGCAGTTTTTTGCGTCATGATCGGCACGACTAAAGTCGTGCCCTTTCAAGACTCCGAATGGTTTGCGGCTTCGGCTTCTTTGGGCGCTTCGGTTTCGAGTGCGGTTTCGGGCGGCGGCAGCCTGGCGGGATCGATGGCTTCGAGCCCGTCGGCGCGGGCGGCTTCAAGCAGCGCGGGGGAAGCGGAGACGAAGGTGATGCGGGTGCCGGGAAACATGTCGCGGGCGGCCAGCACGGCGCCGAGCTGCAAAGCCTCAGGCCAGCGCAGCGTAGTGCGATCGAGAAGCTGCCTGGCCGCTTCAATCACACCGGGATTCAGCGGCTGCTGCACCATGCGCGCGGCTTCAACCCGCAGCGACTCGAACGCGGTAACAGCGGCTTCGGGAGTGATTTGGCCGGCGCGCTCGCGGCGACGGATGGCCGCGTAGACCTCGAGTGGAGTGGAAGCCGAGATCAGCTTGCGGTTGTCCTCGACAGTCTCCATCAGCCGGATGAGCGCGTCGGTTCCCGGCTCGCGCACAAACAGCTTGGCGAAGGCTGTCGCCTCGAGAAAAAAGAAGCTCACTCAATCCCCCGTTCCTCATCGATGGTGACCGCGACGGGCTCGCCCTGCACGTCGACGGGCTGGAAGCGTTGCGCGTCCTGGGGAATGCCTGCCTCCGCGCGGTTGAGGCGGATGGTGGTGGTGGGATAGGCGGGGGTTTTGGGGTTGGCGATTTTGCTGGTGACCACCACGCCGCGCTGAATGGCTTCAGCCAGCACCGACTGCCGTGTTTCAGGATGCTGGTTCCAGCGAAAGGCCTTGCGCGGGAGGAAAGAATCGCGAAACCACTTGAGCGCAATGAAGGCGTGACCGCCGCGTTCGGCTTCAGCCAGCGCCGTGCACAGTTCTTTCATGTGTGCATCCATGTCGGCGGGAAGCGCGGGCTCAGATTCATCTTCGTTGGCGGATTGGTGGCCGGCGCGTGCGGCGCGGCCCGGGCGCGGGGCCGGCTCGTCGCCATCGATGCGCTCGAAGTAGATGCGCACCTCGTCGTACTCCGGTGACCAGGAATCGGCCAACGCGTCGCGGCGTTTGCTGCGGCCGTTTTCACTGCACAGTTCCACAATGGCCTGGTAGCCGGGGGGCGACAGAAAGCGCAACGCGCCGACTACGCCGGGATCCTGTGTGAATGCCAGTTCGTTTAATGCGTCTTCGATCAACTCCTCAGCAGAGGGGATGCTGAGATTGCCATTTTCAACGTGAATCTGCGAACCCCTTGTCGATTTCATGTCGTTCTCTCCCAATATTGCCGCCTGTATCCGCAGAGGCAGCACAATCACCGGCCGGCAAATCCGGCTCGGAGCTGCGCTCGAGACATAAGGCAGCAACCTTCGATCGATCTATATTTCTTCCAATCAGATTTTTCTCAACCAGCACGCTGGAGTAAGAAGACGGGCTCGCACTCGGCGATGCAGTCGAGTGAACAGAGCGATAAGAGTATTTCATCGGCTGGTTGTCTATACGTGCGCATTTATCCAGCCTGGAAATAAAAGGAAATACAGAGTGTTTTCGGGTTCCCCGATAAAGATTGTTGCTATGCGCCGGCTTCCAGTCTTTCCCGGGCGATCTTGAGCCAGCTTTCTTATTTAAGACAAGATTCTAGCGCAAAAATCGCAACTTACACATGAATTCGCAGGAATCTTCGCGTTGGGGGCTTTTAGGGCTGGAGATGCCTGAGTTCGTAGAATAGAAGGATGCGCTGTGGTTTGCAGTATTTGCTGATGTTTTTCCTGGCATCCTCCTTACTTTACGCCGAAGGCCAGCCCTTCGATCTTTCCGGCCCGAAAGTGGATGTGCATGTGAAACGCGGCGACGTGACGTTGCCGATCTCCGAGACGCCCAACCTGCTTCCCGGCGACCGTTTGTGGATTCATCCCGATCTTCCCGAAAGCCAGGCTACACATTATGTGCTGGTGATCGCGTTTCTGCGGGGATCGACCAATCCGCCACCGGCGGATTGGTTTACGCGCGTGGAAACGTGGACGCGGGATGTCCGCGACGAGGGCGTGTTCGTTAAAGTTCCCGCGGAGGCGCAGCAGGCGCTGCTGTTTCTGGCGCCGGAGACGGGAGGCGATTTCACTACCCTGCGCAATGCGGTGCGCGGAAGGCCGGGCTTGTTTGTGCGCGCGGCCCAGGACCTGCAGGCCGCCAGTTGGGAGCGGATGCGGCTGGACACTTACCTGGACGACGTGAAGGTGACATCGCAGTTCGATCCTGCTGCGCTGAAGACGCGCACGGAGATGGCGGCGCGCAGTTTGGGCATCAAGATTAACGAGAGCTGCTTTCAGAAACCCGCCGATCAGCAGGCCTCGTGCCTGTCACAGAACTCCGAAGGCATCGTGCTGGACGACGCGAACGCGCAAACGCTGGTGGCTCAACTGGCAACCGGCAACACGCTCGACCTGATGAACCAGCTGAGCTACACGACGATGGGCGGGGGCGGGGCATACAGCGCCTACATCGGCGCGATCGTGGATACGGTGAGGATCCTGAGCTCGCTGCATACCGCGCATTTCCAATACATTCCAGCGCTGGCGCTGCCCAAGACCGACAGCCTGAATCTGCGGCTGAACATGCCGCCGTCGTTCATCAACCCCAGGTCCGTGGTGGTGGTGGCGCTGCCGCCCATCGGGTCTTCGCGGCCGGAGCCGTTGCATCCGGTGAATCCCATGGACAGTTTTTGCGCCATGAAGCCGGAACTGGTGCTGCCCGCCGAAGGTGCGCCGCTGGTGTTTGCCACCGCGATGGCGCACGACCTGTATCTGCACATCGAATCGGGCGGCGCGAAGCATGCGGCGCTCGACGTACCGGTGACTGCCGACCCGGGCAAGGGCGGGCTGGTTCTTACGCAGGCAATTTCCGCGCTGCCGGGCGGTAATCTGACCGCCGTGGTGCGTGGCAAGTGGGGATTCGACAATTGGGAGGGCCCGCGCTACCAACTGGTGGCGGCGCTGCCGGGCAAGTGGACGCTGGCGGCATCGGATCAATCGGCGCTGGTGGTGGGTCGCGACGACATGCTTCACATCGACGGAGCCTCCACGGTGTGCGTCGAGAAGGTTGAAGCGCAAACGGCGGGAAAAGCCGCGCTGGAACTGCCGTGGAAGTCCCCCAAACACGGAGCGCTTGAGGTGACGGTGCCGCTGAAGGACGCACAGCCGGGGCCGGTGAGCGTGGCCGTGTATCAATTTGGACTGGCGGAGCCAGACCGGTTGGCGCTCGAGTCCTACGATGCGGCGGCTTCGCTGGAAGGGCTGACGCTGAGCGCGGGAGACGATTCCGCACTGCTGAAAGGCACGCGGCTCGACGAGGTCGCGAGCGCGAAGATCGACGGCATCGAGCTTACGCCCTCGATTCTGAACCGCGTGGGCGACCTGGACGAATTGCTGATGACTGCCGGCGGATCGACGGCGAGCCTGGTTCCCGGCAAGCATTATGCGGCGCACGTGGATCTTAAAGACGGGCGCACGCTGAGCGCGCGGGTGACGGTGGATCCGCCGCGGCCGCAGGTGACGCTGCTGAGCAAAGGCGTGCAGAACGACGTCTCTCCATCGCAGCCGCCGGTGCAACTGGGCAGCGCGGACGACCTGCCGATTGAAGGAAGGCTGGTGTTCTTCCTGAAGTCGGTTGTGCCGCATGCCTTCCCGCGTGATGAAAAGGTGGAAGTAGCCGCGGCCGACTCGAGCTTCCAAACCACGCTGACGTTCGGCGACGGCAGCCTGATGCTGGAAGACGCGCAGACTGTCGTGGGCAGCCTGCAGCCGCTCTCCCGGTTCGGTGCGTCGGCGTTCGGTCCGGTGCGGGTGCGGGTTCTCTCCGCGAACGGAACGACTGGCGATTGGCAGCCGCTGGGCACGCTGGTGCGGCTTCCCGGCTTCAGTGCTTTGCGCTGCCCGCGGTCGCCGGCCAAGCCTTGCGTGCTGAGCGGGACCAATCTGTTCCTGGCTACGTCGTTTGCTGCGACGCCGGACTTCGACAATCCAGTTGACGTGAACGCACAGTTTACGGGGACACAGCTCACTGTTCCGCATCCGGTGAATGGGGTTCTTTATGTGAAGTTGCGCGACGATCCGGCGACGGTGCAGACGCTCACGCTAGCGGTGACGGCGATGCAGGGGGGTCCGTTGCCGGCCGGACCGGTTGCGGCACCAGGGGCTTCGTTTGGGGGACAGAAGACTCCGGGGGCGCAGGCACCGGGCCCTCAATAAAAGGCAGACGCGACATCCCAAACATTCGCGAACGGCGCGAAAAGGATCGGGCACGCTCGAACGCGGACGGGGACGTCCGCGTTACAGCCGTTCCGCCACCCCACGGACGAAGACCTGTCCGCGGGGACCCCGGGCCGGGAGGCCGGCGCTACACTCTGGGCGAGGCGCGAAAGATGGCGGTTAGTTGAAGTACGCGTGGTTCTTTTCGGCGGAGTGTGCTTTGTCTGCGGGCAGATCTTCTGACGCGAAGATTGCGTTTTGCGCACAGAGGGAAGCGCAGTTGCCGCAGTCGATGCACTCATCGGGATTGATATAGACCTGGGACACTGTGGCGGCGGCGGGATCGCTCGAAGCGGGCGCGATGGCGGCGGTGGAACACTCCGCAACACAAACAAAATCCTTGATGCAGGCATCGGTCACGACAAAAGCCATGGAAGGTTTGCTCCTCGATCGGGGGCACGTTTACAGGCTGCGCCCTCAGTTTGAGGCTAGCCGGAGGGGCCTGCGCCTGACCGTGATCACAGTCACGATGCTTGAGGAAAGTGCGACTGAGTTTTGGTGGTTTCCCACCGTTTCGCAAAGAACGCGAAAGGATGGGGCACGGGCATGGCTTGGCGCTGCGCCATGATCGCAGTCACGATGCTTTAGAAGATGCGCACCTTGAAGCCGGCGCTGACATTGAACGGGGTCAGATTGCCGTAGTGGGCTTCGGGCCAGTCCTGATATTCAAAGTCGGCGACGCGAAAGTAGATGCGGTGCGAGGCACGGAAGTCGACGCCACCGCCGCCGGTCACGACCAGATCGTGGTCCTGGCCGAGGTTATAGGCGTAGTTGAAACTGCCGAAGCCGATGAGCGCCTTGGCATAGGGCTGCCAGTGATTGGTGAGAACCCAGTGCCAGCGTCCGCCGATGGAATAAGTTTCGGCGTGCACGTTGTCAAACTGTTGGGGGAACTCGATCCAGCGGCCTTCGGCTTCAAGGCCGAAGTGACCTGTGTTTTCGAAATCGACAAAGGCGCCGGCGCCGAACATCTTGCGCGAGCCGTATTGAATGGTATCGAAGGAGCCGGTGCCGCCCGCCGATATTTGCAACACTCCGCGGTTGCCCGCGGGCGTGGTCTGCGCATGCGCGACGCCGGCCGATGCTCCGGTCAATGCAAGAAGAAGCGCCGGCGCGAGCAGTGCAAAAAAGACGCTCGCCCGATATTTAATTCCCGTTGCCCGGGTTTGCCGAAATCGAAAGCTACGTAAGAACCTCATCACCCTCCTCGAACCGCGCCTCATCCCGAATTTCCCTGCCTAGTTTGTAATGTCGAGGGTGACGTTCTGATAGTGCGTTATATCGCTGCTGGTACTGGTGCCTGTGACTTGAATGACATAGGTGCCGGGCGCCGCAGTGGCCTGGCTGAATCCGCCGCAACCGGTGGCGACAAACGCGGCCACAGTGAGGACGAGGACCAGGATCATGGTGAAGAACTGAGCGTGACGCCGACGCCACCGCCAGAAGACGAAGCCAAAGCCAAGGCTCAGGGGCAGGAACAAACCGGCCAGCGAGAATCTGCCCTCTCCGGGCCGGCGATTCATGGCGCTGCTTCCGCCGCTGAGCGGATTGTTGGTGTCAATAGTGAGCTGGGTGCTGACGGACCCGCCGGCGGGCAGATTGAGGCTGATGGAGGCGAAGTGGCAGTTGACCGCGACCGGAAGCGAAGAGCAACCGAGGCCGATGGTGCCACTGAAGTTGGCGTTCGACGTGAGGGTGACGGTGACCGTGGAGTTCTGCGAGCTGGCCATGGTGACGGTGGCCGGCGTGACGGTGACGCCGAAGTCGACCGGCGTTCCGGAAATGCTGATCGCCGACGAAGTGGAGGAGCCATGATCCGAGTCGCCGCTATAGACGGCGTCGACGCTGTAATTGGAACCGAGGGCGAGACTGGGCGTGATGGTTGCGGCGCCCGTCGAGTCAACCGTCGCCGAGCCCAGCACCGTGGTGCCGTTGTAGAAAGTGACTGTACCGGTGGGCACGGGTCCGGAGCCGTTGTCGAGCACCGCCGCCACCAGAATCACCTGGGGGCTGGCTCCGGTGGTAATACCGCTGGTGATCACGGTGGTGGTGGGAATGACATTCACCGCCAGGCTTGTAGCCGCAGAGACGCTGGTGGAGTCATTGGCGTCGCCCAGGTACTGCGCGGTGACGGAGTAGGTGCCAACCGCCAGCGTCGAATCCGTATAGGTAGCCTTGCCGGCGGTGAGAGCCGTTGTGCCGACCACAGTTCCATTGACAAGGAAGTTCACGCTGCCCGTGGGCGTGCCGCCATTGCCGGCGACGAGGGCGGTAAACGTGATGGGAGTGAGAACCAGCGCCGGGTTGGGCGCGACCACGAGGGTGGTTTGCGTGGTGGCCAGAACGACGCTATAGGGAAATACCACCGACGTGCTCGCACCGGCGTTGGGGTTACTGGGCGCGTAGGTGGCGACCACCTGGTAGGAACCGATTGCGAGCGTGGGCGTGATGCTGGCCGCTCCCGAAGTGAGCGGGGCGCTACCCAGGGTTTGAGTTCCCGAGGTAAAGGTGACAGTGCCGGAAAGGGGCGCGCTGCCCGAGGTCAATGTCACAGTTGCCGAGATGGTCTCCGTGTTCCCGGCGATACCGGGATTGGGAGTGGCCAGGGTGACCGTAGTCACGGTTTGCCCCTCGTCGACCACCTGGTTGAGCGTGGTGCTGGTAGCAGCCGAGTTGTAGGGATCGCCCACGTAAGTGACCGTGATGGGATCCGTGCCGACGGGCAGCGAGGAGATCACCAGGGTGGCTTTAGCGGGGCTGCCGCTGAGGGTTCCGGTTCCGACGGAGACGCCGTTATTGAGGAAGGTCACCGTGCCTGTAGGGGGGAACGCGGAGGAGGAGGTGATGGTCGCCGTGAGGGTGATCGCGATGCCGTAGGTCGATGGATTCTGGCTGGAGATGAGCGCGATGGTTGCGGCCGCCTGCACATCCTGGTTCACGACCGGCGAGGTGCTGCTTTGCACCTGCGTGTCTGCGCTGGGAACGAATTGCGCCGTGATGGAGTGCATGCCGTTGGTGAGCGCCGAGGTAGTGTACGTGGCCACGTAGCTGGCATTGATGGCCTGGGAGCCGAGCAGATTGAAGCCGTCGTAGAAATAGATGGTGCCGGTGGGGTTGAGGCCGCCCGCGGAACTGCTGACTGTGGCTGTGAAGGTGACGCTCTGGCCGACGGCGGAGGGATTGGCGCTTGATACCAGGGTGACTGCGGTACCTTCAGCGACACTCTGCGTATAGACCGGCGAAGTGCTGCCGGTGTGGACATCAGTGGCGCCGGGCTTGTAGGTCGCCGTGATTGAGTGCAGCCCCACGGCCAGCGTGGAGATGGAGAAAGTGGCCGTGGCCGATGTGCTGCCTGAGGCGGTCATTGGCAGAGCGGCAGCGAGCGTGGTGGTGGTGCCGTTAAAGGTGTCGGAGATGCTGACGGTCCCGCTGAGACTGCCGCTGCCCGTGGTGACAGTTACGGTGAAGGTGACGCTCTGCCCGAGTCCGGAGGGGTTGGGGCTGGATGTGACGACTGTGTTGGTGGCATACAACGGCTCGGCTGTGCCTACCAGCTCGATCTTGAGGGGTGAAGTGGAGAGTGCCATGCCGGACAAGGATTGGTCGGCCACGTCGATAATCGGCGTCTCCTGGGTGTTGGTAGTGAGAAGGGGCGAGGCCGGAGGAGCGAAAACTGCGCCCACCACGCAGGCGGTGTTCTCGGTCAGGGTCTGGCCGCTGGCGCAGGAGTTCGAGACCGTGGTGTCCACATCGGCATCGGGAGGGTTCGGAGGTGTTTCAACGGTGATCGACGCGAGATCGATCGGGGCGTTGCCGTCGTTCTCCACGGTTTCGGGCTGGGTGGGTGAGGTTTGGCCCTGGAATACCGGTGTGGAGAGCTGGACGGCGACAAAGTTGCCCTGCACCTCCCGGACCAGCATGTCGAGCGTATCGCTGATGTAGAGGTCACCCTTGCCGTCTAGATAAAGCCCTGTAGGCCCGTAGAGCACCTGGGTCTGGAACCCACCATTGACGTAGTAACTGCCGCAGCTGTTCTGGACCACTGTGGAGATGTCGCCGGTGGCCGCGCTGACCTTGCGGATGGCGGCGTTTTGCGTTTCCGCGATGTAGACGTTGCCGGCTGCGTCCACGGCTACGCCGGAAGGCGCCCAGACGATGGCACTGGTGGCCGCGACCGGGGTTGCCGTGCAGGCCGTGGCGCCGGTGTTTCCATTGCCGGCGAGGGTGACGATGTCGCTGGAGGCGGTGATGACGCCGCCTACCGCCTGAACCTCGCGCACACGCTGGTCATTGGTGTCGGCGATGTAGAGGTTGCCGCTGCCGTCGAGCGTAATGCCCTGGGGCAGGGTGAGCGTAGCCTGGGTGGCCGGGCAACCATCGCCTACGGAGTCGGTTCTGGCGCCGCAAACCGCGAGGTTGAAATTGCCTGCAACGGTTGTAATGACGCCGGTGGACACGCTGACGATGCGGACGACATTGTCGCCGCTATCTGAGATATAGAGGTTTCCGGCAGCGTCGAACGCTATGCCGCGGGGCTGGCTGAGCACGGCCTGCGTAGCGGGGCAACCGTCGCCGATGGGGTCGGTCCGGGCGCCGCAGGCGATGTTGTTGTAGTTGCCTGCCACGGTGGAGATTTCGCCGTTGGCGATGCTGATCATGCGGATGACGTTGTTGCCGCTGTCGGCGATGTAGAGATTGCCGGCGCCGTCGAGGGCCACAGATCCGGGACTGCTCACGGTGGCATTGAACGCAGGTCCGCCGTCGCCGCTGTAACGTGGGATCTGCCGTTGCCGGCGATGGTGACGATGATGCCCGCGCCCGTACAGTTTGCTCCGGTTCCCGGAATGGTGGCGCTGGTGGGGCTGGCACACACCATGCGGATGCGGTCGTGGCCGGTGTCAGCAATATAGAGATTGCCTGCGCCGTCGACCACTGCACCGCCGGGCAGGTTAAGCTCGGCCTGCGTGGCCGGATCGCCGTCGTCGACGGCGGTAAAAAGTCCCAGCTGCCCGGCTACGGGCAGCACATTGCCGGAGACCAAAACGCCAAGTCCGCCTTGCCCTGTCCCGGAAAGATACGCCGTGCCCAGAACGGTATTCGTGCTGCTCACAAGGACTACGGCCCCCAGACGCAGGCCAGGCACGGCGGGCGTGAAGGCGACCGACTCGGTGCACGTGCCGCCAACGGCCAGATTCGCAGAGGCGCAGTTGGACGCGCCGGTGCCCACAGCGAAGTCTCCAGTGGACGACCCCAGCGAGAGGACTTCCACACTGCTCACCGTACCTGCGACCGTGGCCTTAACCGTGATGCCCTGGCTGCCCGAACTTGCGCCCACCGGCTGCATGCCGAACTGCGCATGGGCGCAGATAGCAGCGAGCAGGAACGTCACGGCGCACGCGATGCCCTGCAGACCCCGGCTGCGCACCGTGCGATTTGATGGAAGATTGCGAGATAAAGAGTGGACCTCGCGGTCCTTAAAGAGGAGACTGCGACCAGCTAGATAATTCATGTACGACTCCGTTCACAACTTCCCAGGCAAGCTAATGACCCCGGCGCACGCCGGCGGTCGAATCGTACAAGACCGGCAGTCAGTTGCTGCCGTCTCGCGGCGCTCGGAGTGTGCTGATGCAAATGCAACCCCTGGGCCCCCATCGAGAGTAGTGCCTTATGGTCCCATAATTACCAGTGTGCGGATAGGTAAAACCAACGGTAATAGCTCGAAAGGTGTAAAGGTAATAACGGGTTTAGGGGATAATGACTTAGGGACAATGACCGATCGATTTATGTGCGATTTTTAATGAGATTCGGCGCGGGTGTTTTGCGCTCGGATTCGGTGGAACCATGCCCGGATTTGTCCAGTTAAACTAGATAGTTATGACCACTGTGAAAGCCGTGCGCGGGACGCGGGATCTGTTGCCTCCAGAGACGGGGTTGTGGAACCGCATCGAGGCGACCGCGCGCAAGGTCTTTGCCCGTTACAACTTCGGCGAGATTCGCACCCCGATCTTCGAGGACACGGGGCTCTTTGCGCGCAGCGTGGGCGAGGAGACCGACATTGTCTCTAAGGAAATGTACACGTGGGAGGATCGGGCGCGGGCGCAGTCGGAAAAGGCGCAGTCGCTAACGCTGCGGCCTGAGAACACGGCCGGCGTGGTGCGCGCTTACATCGAGCACAAGCTGGGAGAGAGCGGCCAATTGCAGAAGCTCTACTATATTGGGCCGCAGTTCAGGCGCGAACGACCGCAGAAGGGACGCTACCGGCAGTTCTGGCAGATCGGAGCAGAGGTGATCGGGCCGCCTTTCGCGGGGAGCGAAAGTCCGCTGCGCGATGCCGAGGTTCTTGAAATGCTGGCCACGCTGCTCGATGAGCTGGGCATCGCGGGGTGGACGTTGGAGCTCAATTCTGTCGGGTCGGCGGCGGATCGCGCGCGCTATAACGAGGTGCTGCGTGCGGCGCTGGTCGAGGTTGCGCCGAAGATGTGTGGGGATTGCCAGAGACGTGCAGTCACCAATCCGCTGCGCGTGCTGGACTGCAAGGTGCCTGAAGATCAGGCGATCATTGAAGCGCTACCGAAGATCACCGATTCTCTCGATCAGGAAGCGAAAGACCACTTTGCCGCCGTGACTGCGGCTCTTGATGCCGCGGGTGTGCCGTACAAGCTGAATCCGCGGCTGGTGCGGGGACTGGACTACTACACGCGGACGACGTTTGAGTTTACGCATGGCGGACTCGGTGCGCAGAATGCGCTGCTGGGCGGCGGGCGTTACGACGGGCTGAGTGAGGCGATTGGCGGACCCAAGGCGCCGGGCATTGGATTTGCGATGGGGCTGGACCGATTGGTGCTGACGCTGGAAGCGGCGGAGACCGCCCAAGAGGCTGCCGCGGCGAAGGTCGACGGCTACATCGCGCCGCTTGGGGAAAAGTTGAACGCCGCGGGACTGGTTCTGGCGCGCGAGCTGCGCCGCGCAGGGCTCAGCATCGAGTTGGGTGACGGAAGCTTCCGGTTGAAGAAGTCTTTCGAGACCGCAGACAAGGTGGCCCGGCGCATCGTGATCCTGGGCGAAGATGAACTCCAATCCGGTATCCTGACGGTGAAGGACTTTTCAAGCGGCGTGCAATCGAAGGTGCCGCGGGACGGTTTGGCGGCGTTTTTGGCGAGTTGAGCCGACGCAGCGCTCAAGCTCACCGTTTCTCAACCTTTTGTCCAAGGGCGGCATAAGGATGGGCCCGGGCAAGGGGATCTTCCCTCAGCGGCTAAAGCCGCACATTTTTGAGCTTATTGCGGCACGACTAAAGTCGTGCCCTTTCAAAGCAACAAAGGAACAGGCATTGTGCTCGACTTTTTAGGCAAACTGGAACGAACGGATCTTTGTGGCGAGCTGCGCGCCGCGGACGCCGACAAGCAAGTGGTTCTGATGGGCTGGGTGAACCGCAGGCGCGACCACGGCAATTTGATTTTTCTCGATTTGCGCGACCGCTCGGGGATCTGCCAGATCGTATTGGACAAGGAAATCACGCCTGAGGGCCACGCCAAGGGCGAGCACGTGCGGCCGGAATATGTTGTCGCTGCTGTGGGCAAGGTCAGGCTGCGCGACAAGGATGCCATCAATCCGAATATGCCAACCGGCGAGGTCGAGATTGAGGCGACCGAACTGCTGGTGCTGAACGATGCGAAGCTGGCGCCGTTTTCGCCGTCTGAAGAGGCCATCCAGAACGAAGAAGTGCGCCTGAAATACCGCTACGTGGATTTGCGCAGGCCGGAGATGCAGCACAACTTTCGCCTGCGCCATGATATTACGCTGGCCATTCGCGAAAGCCTGAGCCAACAGGGTTTTCTCGAGATCGAGACGCCGATTCTGACCAAATCGACGCCGGAGGGCGCGCGCGATTTTCTGGTTCCCTCGCGCGTGCACGCCGGAGAGTTCTACGCGCTGCCGCAAAGCCCGCAGATTTTCAAACAGATTCTGATGATCTCGGGATTCGATCGGTATTTTCAAATTGCGCGCTGCTTCCGCGACGAGGATTTGCGCGCTGACCGCCAGCTCGAATTTACGCAGGTGGATCTCGAGATGAGTTTTCCGCGCCAGGAGACGGTGTTCGGCGTGGTGGAGCAATTTATGAAAGCGGCGTTTGCCGCGGCCGGCGTCGATCTGCCGATTCCCTTCCCAAGAATCAGCTACGACGAGTCGATGCGGCAATACGGCACCGACAAGCCGGACCTGCGGTTACCCGGCTTGGCCGACGTTCGCTCCGCTTTTACGGACGCCGCGCTGGCTACACTGCAGATCGATCCCGCGCTGCCTGTTGTGGCGCTGCGCATTCCTAAAGTCGGCGAGCTGAGCCGCAAGGAGCGCGAGGACAATCATCCGCTCTTTGATTTGAAAAAGGGCGCGAAGTTTATCGACGATTTCAAGCGGCTGGCGAAGAGCTTTCCGGAATCCGCTGCCAAGGTGCGCGAACTGGCCCGGGCGGCCGATGAGGATTTCGTCATCGTGGTGGCGGGCGATCCGGCGCACCACATCAAGGCCAGCGATACGAAGTTTCCGGGGCGTTTGTCGGAGCGCGAGATCAACGTCTACGCGGCGGCGGGCAACTTCCGCGCCGAGCTGGCGAAGAAGTATGCCGACAAGCACGGAGCGTTCCGGATCACCGATGAGGTTGTGCAGGCGGCTGCGCGCGGCGCTGGCCTGGTCGACGGCAGTGACGCTTTTCATCCCATGTGGCTCACCGATTTCCCGATGTTCGAGTACGATTTGGCCGCGGGCAAGTGGGTTCCCGCGCATCATCCCTTCACAGCGCCCTTCGACGCCGATATGAAAAATCTTGTGAGCGATCCGGCGAGTGTGCGCGCCAATTGCTACGACCTGGCAATGAACGGCCTCGAGCTGGGATCGGGCTCCATCCGGATTCACCGCAAGGATGTGCAGCAGGCGATTTTCCAGGCGCTGGGCATTAGTGACGAAGAGGCGCGGGCACGCTTCGGGTTCTTTCTTGACGCGCTGGAGTACGGCACGCCTCCGCATGGCGGGATCGCGCTGGGCCTCGATCGCATTGTGATGCTGCTCGCGGGCGCGACCAACCTGCGCGAAGTGATCGCCTTCCCCAAAACGGCAAAGGCTATCGACCTGATGGCGGAAGCGCCGACGCCGGTGAGCGAGCAGCAATTGAAGGAGCTGCACATTCGGGTGGCGCTGAAGAGCTAGGCCCTCCGATCCACCTCAGCGTCCTGGTCGCCCGTCAATCTAATGGGTAGTTCTAATGGGTAGTTCGATGCGATCGGTGCGGCCTATCATCTTCGGAATCGGTGCCGGCTGACATAGGCAGAATTGATGCCAAATCATCCTCGACGTCAAGCTTGGATCGTGCAGCGATCATCGCGAGGTGCACTCCGAATGCTCCACGCAGCTCCCCAATCGCACTGTAGAAGGTCCAGCTAGCCCAGTGCCCGGGATGATTGGCATACAGACTTACTTCTTCACCATCTGATCCGACGCGGTCGAGGAACTTCCGGGACGCTGCCCGCATTGCGCGAAGATTTGATGCGAATTGGGACGCAGTGTCCAGCTTTCCAAGCTCTTCGCTGAGGAAATGCCGAATTTCAATAACCGAGTGAACACAGTGGGAAGGTACTTCCAATTCACTTGGGCTGTAGAGCACCCTGCGATCTTCGAGAAAAGATATTAATCGCCGAGCGGCGGTCACCTCCGGCTCAGTGGGTTGCCAAGAGACGCCGCCGAGTGGGGTGGAAAAGCCCGTGAGCCGATTTGCGATTTCTGAGGCCTTCACGTGTTTTCCTTTTTTAGAGAGGCTCCTACCGGTCCAGCTCCGCAAACATCTCGCTGAGCACGACACGAATTGGCGTCCCAGGCACGGTCAACGAGCCGGAATGCACTTCCTCAAGGGCGCCACCTGCATAGCGATAGGCGATGCGCGGTTCGGGATCGACGATCCAGATGTGCTCGATGCCAAACTGACGGTACTCAGCGGCCTTTTCCTGCATGGCCCGCAGCGTGTCTTCGGGAGAGAGAATTTCGATGGCGATGAGCGGCGGTTCGGTCACGTAGCGCTCGAATTTCTCTCCGGCCCGCACCACGAGTACATCCGGAACCCGAAATCGCGTGTCCCGCGTTTGTGTGCGAAGCTCGGGAAACACCTCGACGCCCCAGGCCGCCCGGTTGATAGCGAACAAGACCGTCAAAAACCGCTGCAGGATGGAGTGCTCTTTCTCTCCCAAATTCCGCTCCTCGATACGCCCATCCACAAACTCACGGTCCGGGCTCCAACTCGAGCGCAGGTATTCGCGCACGGTCCATAGCTCTTCCAGATTGGGCAGAGTCGCCATGCGATGATTATCCTCCAATCCGGCAATATCGACCAGAGCAGTACCACGCCCACCGCGAAACTCCCTGCGGCACCGTGAAGATGTAGCCACGCCCAGCGGGTTTGCGTGGAAAGTTGTAAATATCCCATAAGCAATCATTCAAAACCACCGTTCCTTTATTTCTCGTTCATGCCTCCTTCACGTTAATCGTTCCAAGCTCCTAATGAAGGCAGAAGGAGGGTCCAATGAATTCCAAAATTTACGTTGCAGGTATGGTTCTTGCGTTGGCTGCGGGTACCGTAGCCGCGCGTGCCCAGTCGTCGGCCCCGGCGAAGTATAGCAAGGCGGAGCTGAAACAAATGAGGCAGGAGGCGCATAGCACCGAGCAATATCAGGCGATGGCATCTTATTTCCGGTCGCGCCAGCAGGATTTCGAGCAAAAGGCGCAAGCGGAGAAGGCGGAGTGGGAGCGGCGCAGCCAGAACGTGACCGGGCCCGCGGAAAAGTATCCAAGGCCGGTAGATTCGGCGAAGAATCTCTACGAGTATTATGCCTATGAAGCGCAGCAGATGAGCCAGGAAGTAGCGTACTACGAAAAACAGGGAGCTGCGCATAACGAAAGCCTGGCGTCCAACACCAAGTAAACTCGGCGACGACACCGCTGACCTGCGGGGATGAGATAAATAGTTCACTTCCTCGCAGGTACGCGTTGCTGGGCGACGCTGCAGATTCGCGAGTACCCCCGAAAGTCCCTTTCAACGACCTGGCGATGGCGGCTGGCGCTCTCGATTTGGCTTCTGGTTCGCGCGATCTCGCTACCCCACCCTATCGATTCGGCAAATGAACAGCGGCTGCGATTCCCACGCTTTTCCTAAAGAAGCGCTAAAGAGGATGGGCATGGCAGCTGCGTATTGTTTCGGTTTCCGGCCATTTTCCGCAAAGCGCAGTGAAAAGGATGGCGCACAGCGGGAGAATCCTGTCGGCGGGCTCCTGGGCGTGCGCTGGCAAGTCTTTGATTCCTATAGATTCTTTGCAGCATATTTATGTTTTGCTGATGCCCTGATGGCTAACCTCTTTCTACGGATATGCGAGGACAGAAAGCCTTGGGTGTCATGAATATCGCCAATTTGCTTGGAGCGCGGAGTCATACATCCCGAGGGCAGCTGATCGGGGAGACGCTGGCGGGATGCTGGGTAATTGGACTGCTCACGTTTACGGGATATGTGCTGCACTTCAATCCCGCACCGGTTGGGTTTTTGTTTCTGCTGGTCGTGGTTTGCGAATCGATTCTCTGCGGATTCTGGCAGGCCTCAGTGGTGTCGCTTCTGGCGTGCGTGTGCCTGGATTACTTTTTCTACCCGCCGCTTTTTCATTTCACGGTGAATGATCCGCAGGACTGGGTGGCGCTGGGCTCCTTCGAACTGAGCGCGCTGCTGGTGAGCCGTCTTTCATCGCGCGAGCAGCTTACCTCGCGCGAAGCGCAGCTGCAGCGGACATCGATGGAGCAGCTTTACGAGTTGAGCCGCAGCACGCTGCTCATCAACCTGCATCAGGCTCCGGGCCCGCAGTTGACGCAGCTGATTCTGCGCATTTTTAACGCCGAGAGCGTAGCCATCTTCGACGTCAGTTCCGGCCGGTGCGACCTCGCGGGGACCTGGGCAAAAGGTGAAGAACAACTGGCCAAGGAATGCTACCTGGCGCAGGCCGACGACGAGAATCATGCGACGCATACGCATCGCAGATTGCTGCGCGTGGGCAACGATTCCATCGGCGCGATTGCGATCCGTGGCGAAGTGGGGCGATTGGTGCTGGACGCTTTGGCTTCACTCACCGCGGTTACGCTGGATCGCTGCGTGGTGTTCGCGAAGGAGACAGCGGTGGAAGCGGCGCACCAGAGCGAGCGGCTGCGCGCCGCGGTGCTGGACTCATTGGCTCATGCAGTGAAGACGCCGCTGACGGCGATTCAGGCTGCGACTGCCGGGCTGAGCGAGGTGGGCAAACTTAATCACGCGCAGGAAGAACTGCTGGCGCTGGTTGAAGACGAGGCCAACAGGCTGAGCCTGCTGAGTACGCGACTGCTGCAAACCGCCAAGCTTGAAGCGGAGGAGATGAGCGTCGCCAAGGACGAAATTGCGGTGCGCGACCTGGTGGAAACCGTGCTCCAGGATCAGCGAGGGCGCATGTCGGGCCATCCCGTAGAGGTTGCGGTTCCTGATGCGGCGCTGACCGTGCGCGGCGATCGCGATTTGCTCTCGATGGCGCTAACGCAGTTTCTCGACAATGCGGCGAAGTACTCCTTTGACGGAACCACGGTGAAGGTGTCGGCCCGGGAGAGTCACTCCGAAGTCACGCTTTCGGTACACAACTTCGGTCCGGCCATTCCGCTCTCGGACCGGGAACGGATCTTTCAGCGCTTTTATCGCAGCGAGGGCACGCGACATTTGGCCGCGGGAACAGGCATCGGATTGTCCACGGTGATGATGGCTGCCGAAGCGCATCGCGGCCACGTGTGGGTGATCAGCAATCTGGAGGAAGGTACTACTTTCAATTTTTCGCTTCCTCAAAATGGAGGGAACAGCCAGTGAATCAGGACACTTCGGGCAACCTGCTAATTGTGGATGACGAGCGCTCGATTCGGCTCTCGCTGCGAACCATTCTGGGAAATTTCGGCTTTGAAATTGTGGAAGCGGCGCGCGGCGAAGAGGCGCTGGCGCTGGTGCGCACGGAACCCTTCGACGCAGTGTTGCTCGACATCAACATGCCAGGAATGGGCGGGATCGAGGTGTGCCGGCTGATGCGCAAGGTCGCGCCGCGACTGCCGATTCTGATGTTGACTGTGCAGGGCGGCGAGGAGCGCAAAGTGGAAGCGCTGGACGCGGGAGCCGACGACTACATTACCAAGCCTTTCCAGTTGCGCGAGCTGACGGCGCGGCTGCGCGCCGCAGTGCGCCGCAGCAAGACGCTCGACGACGAAGAGGCAGCTATTCAAATCGGCGACGTGATGCTCGATCCTGGTCGCCACCTGGTGGAGAAGAAGGGTCGACCGGTGCATCTGACGCCCAAGCAGTTTGAGCTGCTGCACTACCTGATGATGCATGCGGGAAGGCCGATTCCTCACGCCAAGCTGCTGCGTTCCGTTTGGGGTCCGGAGTACGGCAACGAGCTCGAGTACCTGCGCACGTTTATTCGCCAGATTCGCATGAAGATCGAAGACGATGCGGCCAATCCGCAATACCTGATCACGGATTCTCATATTGGCTACCGGTTCAACGAGGGCGCTGATGCCGCGCCACCGGTGGTCGAAGGTGAAGCTGAAGAGAATGCAGCAGAAGCTTAGAGGCGAAGCTTAAGGCCGAAGCACTGAAAAAACTGCAGGCCGAGTTTGGCAATTTCCGCGACGCGGCGCAGGCTGTGAGGAGACCGCCGCGCCTTGGGTTCGACCTCGCTTCTGTGATATATTTTTCAAGGTGCGGGAGAGAATTTTCTTCCCGCGCGGGCCGCGTCGGATGGTCTTGGACGCGGCGATTCACTCCTCGGCGTTTCAGCCCTTACGGACGCGTAGCTCAACTGGCAGAGCATTCGGCTCTTAACCGACAGGTTGTAGGTTCGATTCCTACCGCGTCCACCATTGCACGGAGCAGCCGCTCGCTTTTCGCTCGCTCTGGCTTCCCTGGCATTCCTCGAAAGTTCCTTATCTGACATCCGGCGCCCGGCGTGGCTGGCGCGGGTGTTTTGGCGTTGCTCGGTTAGGCGACTGTGGGGCCAGAGCTTCACAGTTTCTGTGGGGCTACGGGTTCTTGTCTGTAAGTTTCTGATTCAACATTGGTTTCAGGATCGATGGTTTCACCGCCCATCTTCCGGCTTCCGTTTCTCCATTTATAGGGGGGTGGGGGGGTACGGACCGGTACGGACCGGTCACATACCTGACATTTTGAGCTGGAAAACCCCTGGATTGCAGCGAGAACGGTGCAATTCGGTCTCCTGGGTGGAGCGGATTTCATCGTGAGTTTTGGGGCTATCGTGTCGGAAACAGGTAACTTGAGGCGAAATTGGCCTATACCCTACCGGGGTATGGGTGGGTCGTTTTTTTATTTCTTTATTTAATTTCTGGGTGCCCACCGTTTCGTATAGGGTCCGATTCGGGGCGGGACGGAGATTGGATGCAGTCAGCATGGAATGATTGTGCGCTGGATGGGGGAAATGATCTGCAAAACGGCGGGAGTTTTGCGGAGCTTGTTTTCAATCGGTTCCGGGGGATTTCAAGCGAAAGGGGTTGCGCGGGGTGCGGCCGGGTTTGCGGTGCGGGGAGATCAGGGTTGTGGCGCGTTGCTGGAGCCATCTGATTCTGCTTTCTTCCGCTGCGCTTCCTGCCAGGCCTTGTGGTCGTGGCTCTTCACGAACCCGTCGAGATAGGGCGTGATGTCGAAGTTCTTCGGCACCTTGTGCAGCACGACCAATTGTTTGAAGTGGGTGTTGCACACCGGGCAGAAGAGTTCGTACTCCTTCCAGATCGCATCGGTCATGGTGGGGGTAGTCTAGCAGGGCGGTGGGGCGAGTTGGAGTTGGCCGGGCGAGTTGGGGAAGAGATGGGCGTTTATCAGGACCGATCCATGCAGATCTACCTCGAAACGCGATTTGGGCTGTATTCGTCAATTGAGAATTACTTCCGGATTGGCACTCATCCAACCAGAGCCTGTAACGAAACCACGTTAGTCTCTCGCTGGGCGCGGTGATCTCCTATCGCCGGCGGACCACCAATCCCTGGTTTACCCATCTTCCGCCTGCGGCATCGCCCAAACTCAGTTCAGACTCTTTCAAATAATGAAATCAATCGGCTGCAATGTGGCCAATCGTCGGACACGCTCAATGTCAAGCCGACTCGACGTTCGAAGGCCCTACGGTCTCCTCCCCGGCGAGTTCCCGCTGGGCGACACACACTCGATTCCGTCCGCTATTTTTTGCCGCATAGAGCGCCCGGTCAGCGGCAGCTAACAAAGCTTCGCGGGTGCAATACAATTCCGGTGTCGCCGTTGCCACGCCCACGCTTACCGTGAGATACGGAGCGACCGGGGATGCGGGATGGGGGATCTTGAGACTGGCGATTGCCTGCCGTACAGACTCCGCAATGCGCTCGGCATCAGCGGGCTTCGTTAAAGGAAGAATCATTGCGAACTCCTCGCCGCCGCAGCGCGCGGCCAAGTCCAATTTACGCCTGCAGACGGTGATGTTTTTGACTTTGCGCATGGCGGGGTTTCCCCTCGGGGTGTTTTTGTTGGCGTTATTGGCGGCTTGCGCCTCGGCAAAACCTATACCATTTCGGTTACCCCTCCCCCCCCCCCTATTTTGGGTAAAGTCCTGATTCCAGGAGGGTTAGTTTTTGGAGGGGTCCGGTAAACGATTGATTGCAAAGGGGTTAAATTGTAAAGTCGTCAAAATTAAGAGGTTAGCTGAGTCGGCGGAGTTGGACCTGTGCAGGTCACCGCGAGCATTCGACTTGGTCTCGCTGCTACTAGAAGTGTAGTGATTTGGAGGAAATAACGCGCAGGGTTGGAAGGGTTGTTATCTGATTGAGAATGGGCGGGTTGGATGGGGTTGGAGGGTTGGGAGGGGTTGACAGGCGGGAAGGGCGTTTATCGGGACCGATTCGGCTAAGGTCGTGGGCATACTTCATCAAATTGAGGTCCGGAGCCTCCCCGGTCCCCAAGAGCGAGGGATCCTTCGACTTCGCTCAGGACGGTCACCCTCGGTGTGGTTTTATCGGCGTCGAGACCGAGGCCACCCGCCCGAAACTGCCTATGCCCGCCAACTTCCCCGTCCAGGAGCAAAGTTTTCCACAGAAATTTAACTAATAATTATCCCTGGATGCATATTAATCAATACCAGGATGAAATTATGTGCGACGATCTTTTTGTCTTTGGTTGCATTTTTGAAGAAAAATTTCATCCAGGACGAGAATATTGCCGGGGATGCGATGGATAGGGAGCCGGAGGTCAAACCAGGGAGCTTATAGGGGGCCAGCCGAAAGCCATTTAGGCCCCCAACCAGCGGAAGTGGGGCGACAAATTAAAAAGGCCACCGCAGCGGACCTGCGGTGGCCTTAAAACGAAAACGTTAGAACAACCAATTTTGGAGGAGTTCCAACATGACGACGCGAAGCTGGAAAACAATGCGGAAGTCGAATTGAACATCGATGATGTTCTTACCATCGAAAACCCGACGAGCAAACCCTTCGGGGTCTTGCTCAGTCTTAAACCGGGGCAACCGAGCCGTTGTGATCTCGGCGCCTGTCCAGAGCATGCTTGAGCGGTCTGAGGTGGCGAATGAGCGCGGTCTCGCCGAAAAGAAAGATTATGAAGGCTACCAGGTGGCTCAAAGGCCGCTAGCCCTCATCAGCCGATCTCGCTGTCTAGCTCTTAGGGCTACGAACGCTCCGCAATCGAAGGCGGTTGAAGGCTGGCCAGCCTGCCTCGGATGCCTTGGAACGCTTTGAGAAAGCCTTGGGCAAGCAGCCATCTCGGTATGCAGCCAATGGTGGCAAACATCCAGCATGCAATCCCGGCAAGGCGCGGGCTTCTTCACGAAGGGAAGGTGGCCAGGTGATCGTCCACCTCTCCGATAGAGATGTTCTTTGGATTATCGACGGTCAACATCGAAGGGAAGCCATGCGAATCGCTTTCGATTTTCTGCGAGACCTCCGAGAAGGCGCCGTCTATATCTTAAAAGCGTCAGAAGTTGTACGCAGGGGCGGCGGGGGAAGAGGTCACTCCTGCAGCGCTGTACGCCTGAATGAGGTGTACGAGGTAGCCAGGGAAGCGTGCACGGTTGTATCGAGGTTGATTTGGGCCTCGACGCGGATTGCGAACTGGCAGCTTTTCCACGACCTAAACAACTTGAGCAAGAAGGTCGAAGCGAGCTTGGCGTTCGAGTTCGACAATTCGAACCCGATCAAGTAGGTTCATCAAGGACGAGCTGATCGTTGGCGAAGGAGAAGGCGGATTTTGGAAGCCCAGGATTGAGGACCGCGATATCGTCGACGGGCACAGCGATTCCGGAGGGATCAGCCGAAGGATACTCAATTGCGATCAATGCGATTCTTTTCCTAAACAAGACAAATATTAAGGGCGCGCATCCGATCGATGTAGACCGTGCACGCGACGTGGCCGTTCCGGTTTGGGAGAAGATCAACGGTATCAAGTATTTTGGGGTACCCGGCGCAAGGACGAAGACCGTCGCCGCCCAACCGGTCGTGGTGATGAAGGCAATCGCAAAGCGAGCTTACGACCTGGCATTACGCGACGGGCGAACGAAGCTCCGTTGAGATCGAGTCACTCTCGACCGAAGCATTACGCGAGAAGCGGGAAGAAAACGCTATAAAGAACGGAAAGGCGCTGTAGATAGGTTTATCCCACCTTAGCCGGTCAGCCGTTCCGGCTGGCCGCCGAAGATGGGGCACCCGGCCGATTGTTGTCCGGAGTCTCCCCGGTCCCCAAAAGCGAGGGATCCTTCGACTTCGCTCAGGACGGGCACCCTCGGTGTAGTTTTTGGGGCGTCGAGACCGAGGCCGGCCGCCGTAACCCGGTTCCCGGATGCTACGGCGTTAATCGGGACTTAGAGGAGGCATGCACCAATTTGAAATTCGGAAGCCGAATGGCTCCTACCCGAGAATTGGAAACTCGACCTTGTCTGCGGAGGGAGGACGGGACCACTGAATACGATCCGCGCCAAAGCGGAAGGGATCATCTTCGGGCCAAGGCGCGCCGGCGGCCTCTTCCTTGAGTGCGAATCTGCCGTGATCAAAAGGCTTCCCTGGTGCGGGGGTTTCAAGAATCAGCCGCTCGCGGATGCCGTTCTTCTGCCGCGTCAGGGCGCGATGATGGCAATACGGATTGTTTCCTGGTTGGCCGAAGAAAACGTGAGCAGTCCACGTGCAACCCCCGCGGCACAACGTGGCATAGTCGCAGCTCTGGCAAAAGCCCCACATGTGCGAAACACCATCGGGTGTTCCCTGATGCGCGTTGATGTTCAACTCCGCGGTTTGGAGAATCTCCCGAAGCGGTTTCTCCCGGATGTTGCCTCCGACATAAGTCGAAGTCGGCAAAGAAGGGCAGCCCTTGATGGCGCCATTGGCTTCGATGCCAATGGTATTCATACCCGCCTGGCAGCCTTCCCAGATGGCGCCCGAACCCTGCATACTGCGCAAACGCCGCTCATAGGGTCCGTAATATCCAATGTTGTTGCCGGGAAAGAAAAGCAACCCATCGCGGCGAGCCCATCCGGCAAGCTCATTCAGGAGCGGGAAGACATCGAGCAACTCCGAGGGCTGCAGCAGGATCTCCGGGCGGTCTGCGGCTCGCCCCATGGGCACCGTGAATGCGAGTTGCCACGCCCGGCAACCGGCCTCGATGATATCGGAGTAAATCAAAGGTAGCTCGGGCGCTGAAAGCCGGTTGATCTGGGTATTGCAGGAAATTGAGATCCCTGCCCGACGAAGATGTTGCAATGTTGCAAAGCAAGCTTTCCAGGACCCGCTTCTGCCACGCAGCCGGTCGTGTGTTTCACGCGTGCCGTCAATGGATACTGAGACTTGCTGGATCCCAGCTTCGCGCATGCTGTCTGCCGTCGGCGCGGAGATACCGTACCCGCCGGTTGTGAGCGTGCAAGAAAGTCCAGCCTCACGAATCGCCTTGACGATTACCAGCCAATCCGATCGCAAAAATGCTTCGCCGCCAATGAGCGTAACTTCGCGAATACCGGCATCCTGCATCTGCCGAACCAGGTCAACAGCTTCAGCAGTTGAAAGCTCATCTGCACGTGGGTTTGCCGCCCGGGAACCACAATGCACACAACCGAGGTTGCACTGCAGGGTCAGCTCCCAAACTGCGTAGGCGTAGCGTAAATGCTTCATTTCGGTTCACCGAATTCGTTCGGATGAATCTTGACTTGCTTGCCGGTGGCCTTGCTCGAACCAGGACTCCTGCGACGAGCAGTTTAAGCCAGTTACCAACATGCTCTATTGCGGCGGTGGGCCGCCATACACGGGGGCCGGGGGGTTCGGCTGCGGCGGTTGAGGCTGCGGCTGGGGTTGGGGTGGCGGTGGGCCGCCATACACGGGGGCCGGGGGGTTCGGCTGCAGCGGTTGAGACAGCGGCTGGGGTTGGGGCGGGGGGGGTCCGCCATACACGGGGGCCGGCGGACTCGGCTGCGGATTGGGCGCAGGCGGCCCTCCGTACACCGGCGCGACAGTTTTCCGCGCTCCAAACCACAGAGCGGCGATGGCTGCAATGATGCCGCCCAGTAGCAGCAACATTCCCTTCAGAGTCCATCGGCGTGAAACTGGGCCGCCACCGCCAAACTGCGGAGGTCCGCCATACACCGGCATCGGCGCCGGTCGCTCCTCTTGCTCCAATTGACGCAAGGCATTCTCGCGCAGCCGCCGAAGGTTGTCGGGATCATCGGGAGACCGCGGAAGCGGAGGGTCAGAGTCCGGATTCACAGCGCCACCTCAAGCAAGTATGTATTATCGTTCGCCAACTTAATCACTGTTTCAGCGCGGACAGGCAAGAGATTCTCTTGTCGCTGCGGATGACAATTGTCTATCAGAAAGATGAGTCCGCTGTCTACGTTTGAAACAGCCCAGAGCGGGCAATCCAGTTGGCTGTGCAGGAGATTGTTCCGGGTAGAAATCGGCTTTGGGGAATGTGGAACATCCTCGTCTCTCTGGCGCCAAGGCGGTGATTAAGGCGAGCTATCGGCCGCCACAGCGTCTTTCTGCCAGTGTCAACCTTTCGGGAATAATAGCATTCTTTACCATTGACTACTTGAGTTGGCAGACTGCAAGAGGTTTGGGTCACCTGTCCGAAATGCTTGCGCTCATGGTCGTCGATCCGTTTGAGCGGCGTCTTGGTCTCTTCGTCGCCACCGACGGCCTTGTGGTCGATGGCGTCGATGAAGATCATCGAACACTTGCCGATTTCTTCCAGCGCCATCGTCACCAGATCGGAGGCGATATGGCAGTTGCCCGGCACGGCGCTGGCCTTGGCGACGGAGTTCAATTTTTCCGCGTTTCGAAGCATGCCTCGATGGTGGGCACGAACTCTTCAGGACTTTTCAAGGTTAGATTCTAAAGCCCGTTCGCTGATCGGAAAGATCAAAGCTGGATTCGTAACGGGAAGTCGGCTTATGGTGATCGATGCCCGAACGAAAGCTCTGGAGATGGGCAGTTGCGCGGCCGATGCTGCGGAGTTTCCCCGGTCGCCACGGGCGAGGGACCGGGGGCACCCTCGGTGTGGTTTTTGGAGGGCGACGAGATCGGGACCGCTCAACCGGGCTTTTTGGGCGGGGACTGGGCAGGGTCGGCGTCGGATAGGGCGTTTTTCGGGACAAGTCTCGTTGCGGCGCCTGAGCCAGACCTGTAACCCACTCGGAATTATTTTTTCGGAGTGGCTGGGCAAGAATTGTTGCGGGAATTATTTTTTCTTGCCGAAGAGGTTCGAGAGGCCGGTCTTATTGAGGATGTCGGCGCCTTTGCTGCGTAAGGCTGCGACGTTGCCTTTCACCAGGCCGCTGACATCCGCGGTGATGACGGGATTCTCCGCTGTGCCGGTGATGTTGATGGGGATGCCGTGGCAGTCGAGGGTTTGTCGGCGGCAGATGTGCTGTTCAACTTTGTGAGGAGATTTATGCCGACTTTATTGAGTCCTTTGGCGCTCGTGACTTTGGAGATCAAGTGGAAGTTGAGCTCGCCGGAAGGAGACACGGTGCCGCTGCCGGTAGACTCGCCGAGAGCAGGAAGTACCGAGTAGATATTCGTTGTCTCGCTGCCTGATTTGGTGATGCGCATGTCGGCGCTGGAGATCTCGATGGCGAGGGTATCGCCGGTCTTGATGCCGCCCAGTGCGGCGATGCCAACGATCTTGGAGCCGAGATTGTAACCGACCAACTGCGTATTTTTGATCTCGTAGGAGCCGACGATGACGTTGTCTTTTGCCGAGCCCTTGATGGCGAAGTTGGCCGACAGCGTTCCACCCTTGAGGACGGCGCCGTTGGGAAGCCTTACGCCGACGGCGGGCATAAGCGCCTGCAGACCGTCGATGGGGACACTTTGGGCCAGCAGCTTGAGATCGAAGACTGGTACGTTTGCGGCGAGTCGATAGGTGCCATTGATGTGAATTGCGACAGCGCCGGTCTGAAGGGCGAGATCGGAGACTTGGCCACTGTTGCCTTTGAGGGAGTGGATCGACTCGATAGGTGACATCGACAGGATGCGGGGCGGCGCTTGCCGCCTTTGAGGAGGATGAGGTGCTCGGCGTGGATTTTGCCGTCGCTGGTGACATTCATGCCGTCTGAGACGATGTGGGCGTCGAGGCCGGCGATCATGGAGATTCCGGCCGCGGGGTCGACGTACCCGGCGACGACGGGGTCCAGGTGCTTGATGGTGAGTTGGGCGTCGAAGGTGGTGGCGGCGGCGTCTTGCGGATTGATGGGCCCGACGGTTCCGGAGACCGCTACCTTGCCGTCGCCGGGCAGCGAGGCGCTAATCGTGAAGGGAAAGGCCTGCGGCCAGGGAGAAGTGCTCCAACTTGACGTCGAGATGGTCGTAGATCTGGGGATTTCTCTGCGAAGGGCAGCTTTTCTATGTTGGCGTTACCGTCTTTGATGGTGATGAGGCCGACGGGGAGATCGGGTAAGGTGGCCGATTGAGTGGCGTTCTGAGAGCCGGCGCCGTGGCTCAGGGTAGAGAAGTTCCAAGTGCCATCCTCGGCCCGGATCAGATGAATTTGGGGAGCATCGACCTCAAAACTCCGCACGAATCAGCTGACGGTTGAAGATGAGCGGCTTCATCTGAACGCCAATGCGCAATCGTTTAGCGGTGAAGAATGGAGTCTGGCCGAACTTCGGGTCTTCGGCGATGGCGAGATCGTTCGCCACCAGGCTTCCGGTCATGACGGAGAGGCTCAGATCGCCGAGGGTGACCTTGCGGGAAAGGGCTGCGGTAAGCCGGCTCTCGATCATCGGACGAAAAGTGTTGGCGTCCACGAAGAAGCGAATGGCTGCTGCTGCGAGTATTGGTAGTGCTATGGCTGCAGCCAGACCGATCTTGACCGACTTCTTCATGAATCCTCCGGGTTTAAGAAAAGGGGCTACTCCAACTTCCTTGCGCGCATGTCGTTTCTTCGATGCTCGCAATTCGGTCTCGGGCGGCATTCATTGCGAAGACTAAGCGATCGTCCGCGCGCGAAGCTCCATGGAGTACTTTACATCTGGTTCCAAGTCAGTCCCGAAATGTCGGCTTGTGGTGATCTTTGCCCTGGTGATCGCCCCAGGGATGAGCGATTGTGGGCGCGAGGTTTCATCGCGGCTTCGCCGCGTACTTGGTTTTTCGAAAGATGGGTGGGCGGGTTGCGGCGTGAGTGAACTCATGCGCTGATACAGGGCGAGAGCCAAATGCGGGTCTTTCGGCTCGTGGGCCGCGCGAAGCGCGGCCCACATCGCTCAAGATGACGGTCGATTTTTGTTGCTCAGGATTGCGCGCATTCTTATCTGCGATTGGCGGCGCTCTGGTTCTGCACTTGCATTGCCCGGCGAGTGCGGATCAGGCGGCCCCTGGCGGCGGCGTTCTTCTCCTCCATTCGCCAGGCCCGTTTATAGTTGGCGGCGGCTGCCGCGTAATTGCCATTGTGCATCTGCTGGTTGGCCAAATCGAAATAGCTTTGCGCGGAACGGGGCAGAGCTCCACGGGAAGCAGGCGCCGAGGCCATTTGGCGGGCCGATGTCGATCTGGGGGCCGATGTCGATCTGGGGGCCGATGTCGATTTCGGGGTCGATGTCGATCTCGATGTCGGAACCTTCGACGTGGGAACCTTGGAGAACGCGGCGGCATGCGACCCTCCGCTTGACTTCGACGCGACGCGTGGAGTGGCGCCGCGAGATGCTGGTTCCGGTGTTGCCGTGCGGTGCGCCGTGGTGGTCGGCGGTGCGACCTTCGCCGATGGCGGCTCGACCGCGGCGTCCGGGGCATCGCCGGCTTGAGGAGGACTATCCCCCACGGTGGGGGAATTCTCGGCGGCGGGATTCTGGTCGACTGGATTGTCGGCGGCGGGAGTTTCGGCGACGGGATTGTCGGGGACGAAATTCTCGGCGACGGGGTTGTCGGCGACGGGAGTTGGGCCGGGCGAAGAAGGAGAATCGGGCGAGCTGACCTGCGGGGGCGAAGTGGGCGCCTGGGAGCCGGGTACGGCCCCGAGGCGATGAAATGCGACGATGAAAAACGCGCACAGCGACAGCGCGCCGATTGCGGCTGCAAACCCGAAGATTTCAACTCTCGACATTTTAGGTGAAGACGCAGCAGGCGCGGACTCTGCGGGATTCGAGGGGGCAAGTTTCGGCGATGCAGGTTTTAACCAGGAGAGAACCGGCCAGGAGAGGATCGGCCGGGAGACGGCCGGCGCAAAAGCGCGGCCCAGAGTATTTCCGGGCGCAAATTCCGCATGATCTATTTGAGTGCCTTCTTCTGCTAATTCTTCCCATTTCACGGCCGGCGGCACATCGGACTCCATGGCAGGCTCAGCTGCGATGGAAATTTCCGGCAGCGGGACATAAAAATCCGGGGGCGCGATAAACTGTTCGGCGGTTGGCTCGGGCAGGGTCGCTTCCAGCGCTGGCGAAGCGTCGGTTTCCGCGGCCTGCGTAGCGCCGATGGCGGGTGCAGCAGCGATTTCGAGCGCCGGAGGCCCAAAGTTCTCCACTACGCCGATCTCGAGCGCAGCGACGATGTCGATGGCCGGAGGCACGAAGCGCTCCACTACGCCGATCTTGAGCGATGGCTCGTATTCATCCGAAACTACCGTCCCCTGCTCCCGAAAAAGGCTGTTGATGAGCGTGGTCTGGCGCTCGTTCAACAGGGGAAGCGAGAGCTGGCGGAAGTTGCGGAAGGTCCAAAGCAGATAAACGCGTTGCCAAAAGAGGGTTCGACGGCAACTAGTCCTTGCTCGGTTTGGAAGAGCAGGAAGCCAGATTCAAGCTTGTTCAGAAGCACAAATCTCCCCCATGACAGCGGATCCAGCTTGCGCGATACAGGGGGCGAATTGCAACTTATTGAGGCCAAACCCACTGATCACTATGGCCGAACAGCCTTCGCAAGCGAGTTGCAAAGAGTTTCGACGGCTGTCGAGCGCCGCATCCTACCGCCAGATCGCGGGAAAACGGCCACGGGGGATTGGCATCGCTTTCCAACGCCTAAATCGGATACTTCAAATTAGACCCCGCAACCGGAGCAATGTTGCGTTGCGGGGCCCGAGTTGCGAGCGGTCGTCGCGAAACCGGAGGTTACCCAGGATTGGATCGGTCCGGCAAAGGCTGCTTTTGGCGATTATGCGGGGACGACGCCTTTGGCGAGCATTTGCTTGATGCCGCGGAGGGCCTGGCGGGTGCGCTCTTCGTTCTCGATGAGGGCGAAGCGGACGTGGTGGTCGCCGTGCTCGCCGAAGCCGATGCCGGGGCTGACGGCGACTTTGGCTTCGGTGAGCAGGAGCTTGGAGAATTCGAGCGAGCCGAGGTCGCGGTAAGGCTCGGGGATTTTGGCCCAGACGAACATGGTGGCTTTGGGCGAGGCCACTTGCCAGCCGGCCTTGTTGAGGCCTTCGATGAGGACATCGCGGCGGCGGCGGTAGGTGTCGCAGATCTGCGCGACGCAGTCCTGCGGGCCTTCGAGCGCGGCGATGGCGGCGACCTGGATGGGCGTGAAGGTGCCGTAATCGAAATAGCTCTTGAGGCGGGCGAGGGCGGCGACGAGCTTTTTGTTGCCGACCATGAATCCCACGCGCCAGCCGGGCATGTTGTAGCTCTTCGATAGCGTGAAGAATTCGACGGCGACATCTTTGGCGCCGGGGACCTGCATGACGCTGGGCGGCTTGTAGCCGTCGAAGGCGAGGTCGGCGTAGGCGAGGTCTTGGATGAGATAGAAGCCGTGCTCGCGGGCGAGCTCGACGAGGCGCGCGAGGAACGGGAGCTCGACGCACTCCGTGGTCGGGTTGGAGGGGAAGTTGACGATGAGGGCCTTGGGACGCGGGGTCATGCGGGGGATGAGGTCTTCGAGTTGCTGGAGAAAACTTTCCTGGTCGTGGACGGGGACGCTGACGATGTGCGCGCCGGCGATGACGGGGCCGTAAATGTGGATGGGGTAAGAGGGGTTGGGTACGAGCACGGTGTCGCGCGAATCGAGAATGGCGAGACAGAGGTGGGCGATGCCCTCCTTGGAGCCGATGGTGACGATGGCCTCGGAATCGGGGTCGAGGTCGACGCCGTAGCGCGTCTTGTACCAATTGCAGATGGCCTTGCGCAGGCGAGGCAGGCCGCGCGAGACGGAGTAGCGATGCGTGGGCGGCTTGCGGGCGGCTTCAACTAGCTTGTCGACGATGTGGGTGGGGGTGGCGCCGTCGGGGTTGCCCATGCCGAAGTCGATGATGTCTTCGCCGCGGCGGCGGGCGGCGGTCTTCATTTCGCCGGTGATGTTGAAGACGTAGGCGGGCAGGCGCTGAATGCGAGAGAACTCTTCCATGGTTACTCCAGAATACAGGGAACGAGGGAACAAGGGACCAAGGGAACAAGAACCATTGGACGCTGTGCTGAAAATTGATTTTGGGATGAGGTGGGGCGGGGTCTAGGCGGCCGGAGCCGCCGCGGCCGCGGTTGCGCGGGCGATGGCGAGGGCGGGATGGAGGGGGTGGTGCATGGGGTGATTATAACGGAAAAGGGCTTTTGGCAGTGATCAGATCCTGCAAGAGAGATCTCTTGCGCCGTCCCTACAGGACTCCGAGGCCAGCTTATTCAATTTGCTTTCCCCACGCTTAAGCGCGGGGCTAATAACCGCTGCGCCTACGGCGCGGTTGCCGAGGCTTTGGTCATTTGCTCGCAGCTTTGGTGGTGAGAGCCGGCGATCAGTTTTCAAGCCTGGCTTGGGCGATGAGGCGACGGACGACGGCGTGGGTCATTGCAATCCCGAAGAGCACCCAGAGGAGAAAGACAAGTACTTGTGCGAACTCGATGAAGAAACTGAATCTGTCTCCGGCCTTGAGATGCATGAGGGCAGCGGCAAAGTTCATCCCGAGGAGGCTGGCTCCGATCAATACTGCGGCTATTGCGCCATTGAGCGACCAGATTGCTACGGATTTTTCGCATTGTTTGTTAAGCCAATTCATGGCTGTGAGTATAGCGCGAGGGCAGCTCCATGCAATGGAATTTATACTGGAACACAAGATGAGCACGTTTAAACCTGTTGATGAGCAAATGGATTTGCTGGAGAAGGGCGCGGCGGAGATTATCCGCGTGAGCGATTTGCGGGAGCGCCTGGAAGAAAGCCGGAAGACGGGGCGGCCGCTGCGCGTGAAAGCGGGGTTCGACCCGACTGCGCCAGACTTGCACCTGGGGCACACGGTGCTGATGCGCAAGCTCAGGCACTTTCAGCAGCTGGGGCACACGGTGATTTTTCTCATCGGCGATTCGACTGCGCTGATCGGCGACCCGACGGGACGCAACGTGACGCGGAAAGCGCTGACGCGGGCGGAGATCGACGCGAACGCGAAAACCTACAAGGAGCAGGTGTTCCGCATTCTCGATGAGAAGCTGACCGAGGTGCGCTACAACAGCGAGTGGCTGGTCAACTGGGCTATGCCGGGCTGATCGGCCTATCTGCAAAAGTCACCCTCTCGCAGATGCTTGACCGCAAGGAGTTTCTCACGCGCTTCCGCGCCGAGCAGGACATCAGTCTCCACGAGCTGCTGTATCCGTTGGCGCAGGGCTACGATTCCGTGGCCTTGAAAAGCGATGTCGAACTCGGCGGCACGGATCAAAAATTCAATCTGCTGATGGGCCGGGAGTTGCAGCGCGACTACGGGCAGAAGCCGCAGATCGTGCTGATGACGGAAATTCTCGAGGGGCTGGACGGCGTGCAGAAAATGAGCAAGTCGCTGGGGAATGCGATTGGGATCAACGAGCCGGCGAGCGAGATGTACGGAAAGCTGATGAGTATCAGCGACGAATTGATGTGGAAGTATTGGGTGCTGTTGACGGACCTGAAGCAGAGCGAGATTGAAGCGATGGAAGCCGAGGTGGCTGCGGGAAAATTGCATCCGATGGAGACCAAGAAAAAGCTGGCGCGGACGATTGTGGCGGGATTCCACGGCGAGGCTGCGGCTGTGAGCGCGGATGAGAACTGGGCGCGGATGTTCCAGGCTGGTGAGACGACCGAGGATCTGGAAGAGGTCGCTGTGGCGTATGCCGATGTAGCAGGACCGGAGGGCGCACAGCAGATCCGGCTGCCGAAGTTGCTAGTGGCAATGGGACTCGCTGCGAGCGGCGCGGAAGCGAATCGCAAGATCGCCGAGAAGGCGGTGCGCTTGGATGGCAACGTGGTGGAGAGCTTGCTGATTCCAGTCGGTGCGCTTCCGGCACGATTGACGGTGCGGCTCGGCAAACGCGCGAAGGTGGCGTTGATCGCGTAGGCACAACTCGCGAAAGGCAACCGCGGGTCCTTCGACTTCGGCCGTTCGCTGAGCGAACGGCCTGCGCTCAGGATGACAGAATTCACGTTCGGTTCGCGCTATCCCACCCTAAACGCACAAAGCGCGTTTAGGATGGGGCATCCGGTATAGCGGCCATTGCCCTTGAATTGAATCTCGCGAACGAACGAGCCGTTTCAAGGAGCAGGAAGACAAGCGGGCGAAGATCGCGATGACTTCACTGCGCAGCGGGTAGAATAGCCTCACCCCCACGGATTTTCCCCCTGAAAGCGAGAACAAACCATGCAAGCAATCGACCCGGGCCGGCATGAGTACCGTTTGAAGGACGCGCCACGACGCACCAATCTCCTGTTCGGTCTCATTCTGATTGGCTCTGGAGTTTTCTTTGCGTGGGAGACATGGACACAAACAGATTCAGCGATATTTGCGCTGGTGATGGGTGTCATTCAGCTGGGACCCGGATTGTATTTGGTGGCGCTGGCACTGCGTTCTCGGCTGGTGATCGACGGGTCACGCATCGCTATGCGCGGCGCAATTCGCGAGCGGTCGGTCGATTTGAGTGAGATCGAGGGCTTCCGCAACGTGCGCATGCCAAGCGCGTCGGGTGGTTACACGATCTTGAAACTGGAGATGAAACAGGGCAAAGGGACACTCATCATCCGGCAGTGGCTGGACTGCGATGAACTGCTCGCGTGGTTAAAGCAATTGCCGGATCTGGACCAACGGGATCGCCAGGAGCTGCTCACCGAGATCCAGCAGGATCGGGAACTTGGAGCAACACCCGAAGAACGGTTGAAGAAATGGCGACGAGCCAAGTGGTGGAACATCGCGTTGACTGCTGTCGCAATTGCCGCCGCCATCGTTGCGTCGACCGCTGACGGCAAGTGGCGTTGGGGAGCAGCGATCATTCTGGCGCTCATCCCTTCTGCCGTGCTTTTTTTGCTGAACCGCCAACCGCTGCTCTTCGCCCTGACCGCGTGGCAGAAAAACCCGCGTTCGAATCTCTGGATTGCGACCCTCTTCGCGGGCATGGGGCTTACCTTTTGCGGGATCGGAACGAGTTTTGTTTCGCTCGCGGCGCTGGTGCCGTCGACGGTCGTCGCCACGCTGGCTTTCATACTTTGCTTCTACAAGCTTGGACGCAAGAAACCACAGGATTGGGTTTTCCACCTTCTGGTGGCGGTTTGCGGCATTTTGTATGGCTTTGGCCTGATGGCGACGTGCGATACGCTGCTGGATCACGCGAAAGTGACAACCTATGAGGCGCAAGTGGTGGCACTGCATACGAATCCAGCCGGCGAATCGACGGACTATTTCCTTGACTTTGGTCCCTGGGGCCCGCTTCGCAGCGCGAACAGTGTTTCCGTGTCACAGGATGAATATCAGCGTACGCACGCGGGCGACGTGGTCTGCTTCGATGTTCATCCGGGGCTCGTACATGCTGCGTGGTATGAGCGCACTGCCTGTGCGACGGCTTCGGCTCGTTTGACGGCGCGACTGGGCAAGCGGGCGAGGGTGGCAGTAGTGCGGTAGGAGCTACGGCGCGGCATCGACGAGTTGAGAGTTGTGCTGTCCCAGGTCTGAGAATTCAGACCCTGAGGCACCCGCACCGAAACAGTAAACCGACCGAAGGGCCAAGAGGCGCAAAAATCAATACCCCGTTGAAGCCAGGACCCGGAGGAGCACGCCGAGTGCACAATAAAATAGAAATCCGTAGAGGGCCCACTTTGCCCATTCTCGGGCTTTGCGTTTTTCGCCCTTCTCCACGAAGTACCGATGCGCCAAGAGCACAGGAATGAATAAAATCGCTGTCGATACAAAAAACGCCAGCATCCTGAGAGGCCAGCTCAGATGAGCTTCTTCCTTCTCGCGAACCTTCTCAACAGCCGCCGCAACATTGCTTAATCTTGGTGCGTCAAGTTGCCTGAGGTCGAATTCTCTCCTCGCTGCCTCGATGGTTTCAGAAGTGTAGTCCTGCGAGCGGACCTGCAAGATACCGTAGAGTTCCTCATCCGTCTTACCTGACATCATTTCCCGCAGCATTTCAGACGACGGCTTCACTTGAGTTCCTCCTGCACCGTATTGTATGGCCATCCTCGCTAGCCTCAACTTACTGGTGCTATCTTTCGATGCTGCCGTTTCGCGGCTCTCACCCCCTGAGCGCGAAGGTGCGCGCGGATTCGAGGAGCTTGGCGACGGACTTCTTTGGAGCAGGACTCGGTGTAGATGCGCATGAGGGGCTCGGTGCCGCTGGCGCGGAGAAGCAGCCAGGTTTCGGCGGCGTTGGGCTTGGTTTTGGCTTCGGGGTTGTCGAGGTAGAACTTCACGCCGTCGAGGTTTTCCTGGCGCAGGATGGGCATGCCGGCGAAGATCGGCGTCGCCGGGCTTGAGCGCGCGGGCGCGGGCGATGGCGGCGTTCTTGATGTCGTCGGGAATGTGGAGATCGATGCGGCCGTACTGGTGCTCGCCGTACTCGGCCTGCAGGTCGGCGACAAGCTGGCCGAGCGTCTTGCCTTCCTGGGCCATGACGTTGGCGAGCAGCAGCGCGTTGAGCAGGCCGTCGCGCTCGGGCAGGTGGCGCTGGAAGCCGATGCCGCCGGACTCCTCGCCGCCCATGACGATTTCGCGCTCCAGCATGTAGTCGCAGACAAACTTGAAGCCGATGCCGTGCTCGATGAGCTCGCGGCCGTATTTTTTCGCAGATGCGGTCGAGCATTTTGGTGGTGTTGAAGGCGCGGGTGACGGCGCCGGGCCAGCCTTTGTACTTGAGCACCCAACTGAGCAGGACGGAGTAGATTTTGTGCGGGTCGACGAAGTTGCCGTGCTCGTCGGTCGCGCCGATGCGGTCGGCGTCGCCGTCGGTGCAGAGGCCGGCCTGGCAGCGGTTGGCGACGGCGGCTTCGCCCAGGGCGCGAATGTGCGGCTCGATGGGCTCGGGGTTGATGCCGGGAAAGAGCGGATCGGGATTGGAGCGGATCTGCACGTTGGTCGACGCCGATGCGGGTGAAGATGTCGGAGAGGATGGTGCCGCCGGCGCCGTACATGGAGTCGATGGCAGAACTTCATGCCGGATTTGGCGATGAGGTCGAGATCGGCGAAGCTCTCGATGGCCTTGAGGTAGGGGGGCAGGAAATCGACTTCAGTAATCGGCGCGGGCTGCGCGGCGCGCGGGACGGGCTGGCCGAGATAGGACTCGATGGCGGCGATGATGGAGGGCTTGCCCGAGCCGCCGTACCAGGCCTTGTACTTGACGCCGTTCCACTGCGCCGGGTTGTGCGACGAGGTGATCATGATGCCGCCGGCGGCGCCGCGCTCGCGCACGCCGAAGCTCAGCGCCGGGGTGGGCGTGATGGCGTTGGCGAGCAGGACGGGAATGCCGGTGGCGGCGACGACTTCAGCGCAGGCGCGGGCAAAGGCTTTGGAGCCGAAGCGCGTGTCGTAGCCGATGCAGAGGCCTCTTGGCGGGATCTTCGTCGGCTTGGGCGTGAACGTAGGCGGCGATGGCTTCGGCGGCGGTGCGGACGTTGGCGAAGGTGAAGTCGTCGGCGATGACGCCGCGCCAGCCGTCGGTGCCGAACTTGATTTGAGGATGAGGCATGGGACTTGCGGACTCCTGCGGCGGTAAAGGAAAACAATAGCAGGCGATGCGGGGTGGATGCACGGGGGCTTCGACGTCGAAAATCCTATCCTGGCGCCCGGGGGACCAAGCGAGGCGGACTGATGCGAAGGCGCGGCGCGGGCGCCATGGGCGTCGCGTCCCCTGCGGTTGGTTTGAATATTTCTCGAAGAGCCCGGACTTTTATTTAACCCTCTTGGTGCGCCGGAGTTTCATGTGCGGCATGCTCATGCGATGCGGCCGAGTCGTCACTGGAATTGAGATTTGAGATTAATGGCGTTAAGGCACCCACGAAAGTTTCGAGCAGCTCTTTTCGAGTGCGCAACTTCTCAAACTCGCGGGTAATCCATACGAGATCGCTCTGGGCTTGCTCCAAAGCACCTTCATAGACCTTGACCGACATATATTTTTACCTCCCGGGGAATCATATCGTTTCGAAAACAAATCTCCAGTTCATCTTCATTTAATTGACCATGAAAATGCCCGTGTGTCTACCAGCGAGACGATGTGGATTATTGACTTGAATGGTCGGGACGGGCAGATTTGAACTGCCGAAGGGCTCGGCTTTGCCTCGCACCCCTCGCAGTCTCTATTGGTGTCATCCGCCGCGGCGGATGACAGGTTGGGGTGCTTCGTGGGTCGGCCACGAATATCGCTGCTGAAAGACTGATTTGAGAAAGTAATTGGTCGGGACGGGCAGATTTGAACTGCCGAAGGCTCGGCTTCGCCTCGCACCCCTCGCAGTCGATATTGGTGCATCCGCCTCGCGCGCGACGCAAGGTTGGGGTGCTTCGTGGGTCGGCCACGAAGATCGCTGCTGAAAGACTGATTGAGATGAGAAAGTAAATGGTCGGGACGGGCAGATTTGAACTGCCGACCCCTCGCACCCCAAGCGAGTGCTCTACCAGGCTGAGCCACGTCCCGACACAATCGAGCCGGCTCTTGTCGGGAGCCGGCTTTTGGGGTCTTGTTTAGTTTACACCGAGCCGCGGCGCGCTTAGCGCCCGGATCGATGTACACAGGCTACGTCACTCTTCGCAAAAGCCAGGTGCGGCACGAGCATCTGCTGCTGACAATTGTCGTCTAGTGCGAGGCGGAACAAACTCCGAGGGCAGGGCCGAGCCTGCGCCGAAGAAGAACTCCTCCATCTGCTCGACCAGGAACTGCTGCGCCTGGGGCGTCCAGGGCTGCAGGCGGTATTCGTTGAGCAGCATCTTCTGGCGGTCGACCCACTCGGCCCACGCCGCCTTGGAGACGTTCTTGTAGATCTTCTGGCCGAACTCGGAGTCGAAGGGCGGCTCGTCGAGCCCCTCCATCTCCTTCTTGTTGCGAACGCAAAAGACCATGTGTGCCATTCGAATCAATGCTCCCGTAGCCATTGTATGAGATGAGAGGAGATGGGGCCTTGGGGCATTCATGTG
>CAVOTQ010000035.1:0-74271 GCA_963699385.1 uncultured Acidobacteriota bacterium
CATCAAAGCGGCGCGTTGCGGCGTCTTCAGCGACGAGGATCTCCTGCCCGGCGAGGGACTGACGCGGACCGAGATGTATAAGGCCCTCTTCGCCCCCATCGGCTTTCGTTATACCGCTCATCTATCGCTCACGGTCAATGTTCGCCGCTTTGAAGTCATTACCATCGCTCGGACACTCGACCAAGGAGCGATGCCTGAGGACTGCAATCGTCTTCTCAACCTGCTCCTGCCCCACGTGCAGAAAGCGCTCGACATCCGTCATGTCCTTGGGGTCGCGCAGCATCGCCAGGCTGGAGCCGAGGCAATGGCCGATGCCAGCGCCACTCCCACCTTTCTGCTCACTCGGACGGGACGTGTGTTGCACCTGAATGCCGCGGCTCGGACCGTCCTCGAACGCGGCGACGCACTCAGCTTGCGCGACGGCGCGCTCATCGCAACGCATGCTGGCTCAAAGGAGCCGCTGCGCAGGCTTTTTCACGACGCAGCGCTCCCCGGCTCCCCGAGTTGGCAAGACAAGCCGGCTCACGCACTCTCGCTTCAGCGCTCATCCGGCCATCATCCGCTTCAACTGCTTGCCTCTCCGTTGCCTCCAGGGGATCGCGAACACTCGAAGGCCGACCTGGTTCTGCTTGTCACCGATCCCGAGCAGCCGGTCAACTATCCCGACGGTATTCTCCGTGCGCTCTACGGCCTCACCCCCGCCCAGACTGAGATCGCCAACGGCTTGCTCACCGGATACACCCTCGATGAGATTGCCTGCCTGCGCAAAGTCTCAGTGGGAACGGTGCGCCAGCAACTCAAAAGCATCATGGGCAAAGCCGGGGTCAGCCGCCAGAGCGACCTTGTGAAACTTCTCATGACCCTTCCGCCTGCCGCGCGGGTCGGATGATTTTCATCGGCATATCCCATTTGGGAGATGCGCGCGTGAAGGGCAGTGCGTATTCTCCCCTCACGAACTCAGATATGGTCTGCCGAAGGTCCTCTTCCCCGGCAGCTGCAATACTCAACAGCAACTCAACAAACCCGGAGGTCTCACATGAAGAACACTGCGCTCGCGCTCGCATGCGCCTTGGTGTTTGTCACCGCCGCCTTTGCCACCCCCAGGTATCTCATGGTCACCGGCGCGGGGAGCGACACCGAAACCGACCAGCCGACGGCTCACTCGACCGCCGACTCGAATGCCCAAACCAACCTGCAAAATGCCTGTCCAGGCACTCTGCAATCGCCGAAAAAGATCTACGACATGTGCAGCGGCCCGCTGGACGGTAACTACACGTGCAGCATCAACTACACGGGCATCTGCCAGATCGGCCAGTAACTCCGGCAGCGCGGAAGGATTTCCCGGCCCGCGCAGTGATGTCCTTCAAGACCGCGAAATGTCCAAAGGCCCCAATCAACCACTCCGAAAATCAACCTTCTACGAGGAGAATCCATGAACCGTTCGAAAATCTTCCTGCTCACCCTCCTGTGCTTCGGCATCGGAGGCTCCGCTTTGCAGCCGAAAGCTCAAGCGCAATCCACCCTGGCCAATTGCATCTCTGTGGTCTCTAACACCGAGCACGTAATGGTGCTTCAAAACAACTGTTCGCAAGAAGTTCTGCTCCAGGTATTCGATAACAGCGTAGGCGTTGCGGACGGGCAGCTCTATCAGAACCAGAGACTGAATGTTGTCACGTTCGCGGGCGTGCACTACAAATGGTTCGCGTGCCCCGCCAATACTGAGGCGGTCAAAACCGGAACTAAGGATGCAGTCGATGCCGAGACTGGATCGTACGAGTGCATCGACCCGAACTAATTGCTATCAGTATCGGAAACCTCGTCCTCTTGGTCTGGCGAAATCCACCTATTGACTCTTCACGCTTCTCAACGGGTGGCAGATTGCCGAGTCACCCATTGAGGAGCCCGGTTGCAAAGAGGACTTATCGGAAGGAATCCGCTGAACACTTCCATCAACCATTCTGAAGATCAACTCTGTCCGAGGAGGATGTATGAGTCCATCGAAGATCGTTCTGCTCACAATGCTGTGCTTCGGAATCGCCGTTTCGATTTCGTCTCCGAAGGCCAGCGCTCAACAGTATGCCCAACCGCAAGAGAACTGCGTTACGGATTTCTACGACCCGGCAATGTATAACTGGCTCTCCTATCGAAACCAGTGCGGCGGCACTGTTCACGTGCAGTTCGTCTCGAATCGGCCCAGCGGAATATCGGGAAGCATGGACCTCCCCGCGGGCGGACATAGCAGCACCGGATACAGCGCCAGTGAGGTCAACGCGGCGGGCGGAGTCAGAAGGTACGTGTGCCCCACCGGCTATCTCGCCTTCGATACCTCCGGGAACATGATCATGAGCACCGCAGTCGCTCAGTACGTTTGCAAGCAGCAATAAGCCACCGCCGTCCTCGTCTCATCCGCACAAGACGCTTCCTGTTGAGGGAGGCGTTTTGAGTGGATTGCGCAAGGTCTCATGCAGGCGGATGAGACCTGCGCTAACCGCATGCGAGAACCAAATGGGGGAGAGATGATGAAGAAAATGTTTCTCGTTCTATTAATGAGCCTTGGCCTGATCGCCGTCGTTGGCGGCACGTCGATTCGCGCTCAACAGCCTGCGGCTTCTCCAAACTGGGCTGATACGATCGCGTGGATTCAGCAAAACATCAACGCTTCCGCCAAGTGGAGCTACTCATGGGTTGGCAACCCCCAATCGATACCCTCAGGAACTGTCTACGAGAGCTTCTCCTTTGGCCCGGCTGCTCCCTGCCATCTAACTCTGATAGCACACAAACAATCCACAAATACTTTCGCTGAGAGCGGCGACACGTCATACGACATCGACTTATCGGCTTCCACTGCAAACAGCATTCAGGCCGTTCCCTTCGACCTCGTGACTTGGGCGACCGGTTTTACGCCGATTGTTCCAGCGGAGGGCGATACGATGACGTCGCCCTATCCGAGCTATTGGGAAATTGAAGGACTTATGCATCCGGTGATGTACCAGGGGGCGCCCGTTCTTACGGGATTCACCGATGGTACGGGTGATCCGATTCTGTTCGGCGACCAGAGTATGGCGCAACGGGTTGCCACGGCGCTCAATCACGCGGTCGATCTCTGCGGTGGCAAGCCCGCCCCAAAGAGCCTTTTCTAGCCGCGTCGCCCAGCCCCGTGTCATTCGTAGTCAGCTCGACAGTGAATGCGGTTATCCTCGTTTCGTTTGTTCTTGCCGGTATGGCCGCAAAGCCGCTAGTTTTCGGCGTCGTTGATTTAACGCCGCAACGCGAGGCCAAGCGCCCCGCGACAGTGCCCCCCCGCCAAACCAGACCGCCTATCCCATATTGGTCAGATAAGCTCGCGCCGCCCGATCCGGACGCCGCCGTCCCTGCCCCAATCCTCAAAGGTGCGCGCGTCAAGAGGCCGGCGTTGAAGCCCGCGTGAGCGGGCGTCAGATGGTAGCCCCAGGAATAAGCCTGGGGACCCACGAATCCCGAATCACCCAAAGCCCGCTTCAGCGGGCGACAGAACACCGCGCCCCGACCCGCCATAACGCCGAAAACACCTCCCCACAATTTGCAGATCATTACCCCCTCCCGGCGCACAATAGAAACACTAGCCGCTAGCCAAGAGCTAGAAGCAGTTCACGGCCACGGTTCCCGGTTTTCGAGTCCCTTAGCCCCTTAGCCCCGACGCTCCCAACCCCTTATTTTTGACGACTTTGCCAGCTAACTTATTTGCTTTCAATCCTTTACCGAACAACCAAAAACACTAACCAGCCTGGAATGACGACTTTACCCGAAAAAGGGGGGAGGGGGAGGGTACTGACATGAATATGATTTGCCGCCACATCAAGACCAACGAACGCCGCGAATCCGAACGCGCCCAGAAATTAAATAAAGAAAAAGAAAAACGCGCCCAGAAATTAATTAAAGAAAAAAAATTACCCACCCATACCCCGGTAAGGTATAAGGCAATTGTTCTTCAAGTGGTTTATGCTCAATCCGATAGATCGAAAATCGCGACCAAAACCGACCCGGATTCCACAGCGCCAAGAGCCAGAAATGCACACGAATCGTTGCAAATGCCCGCATCGCCACGCGCCTCGTCCAAAACCTCGCCCAGGGCGGCGTCTACTCCCTGTTCCCTACTCCCTGCTCCCTATTCCCTATTCCCTGCCTCTGAGACTTCTCTGACATCCCGCACGTCCCTCCTTAACAGGCGCAGGGTTCTCAATCCCCGCGCCGCGATCCAATCAATCGTTGGGAGAAACTCATGATCAAGAAACTCGCGCTTGCAACTCTAGTTTTCGCGCTCGGCTCCGTCTCCGCGCTGGCCGCCGACTTTAACGGCAAATGGTCAGCCGACGTCCCGGGACGCAACGGCAACACGCAGACCACGACCTTCAACTTTACCGTCGATGCCACTGCCATGACGGTCACGGGCACGGTATCGGGCCGCATGGGCGACATGCCCATCACCAACGGCAAGGTCACTGCCGATACCATCAGCTTCGACGTCGTTCGGAGCATGAACGGCAATTCGATCACCATCAGCTACGCCGGCAAGGCAGACGGCGACACCATCAAGTTCACGCGCACCTTTAGTGGCGGCATGGGTGGTGGCGGCAATGGCGGCCCTCCGCCTCCAGTGGAGTTCACGGCCAAGCGGGGCGCTCCCGCAGCTCCGCCAGCCCAGTAATCGGGCGGCAACCGCGCAAATTTTCGTCGCAGAATCAAAGAGCGCAGTGATAGGGTGGAACCAAATCGGCTGGAGGCCGAGACCACCCTATGCTCTTTCCTACCTCCCTGCGCCTGCCCCGGCGTTTGGCCGGAAGGTGCCTCTTTGCGTCACTTGGTCTTTTGCTTTTCTTGCCCGCGCCCCTCCGCGCGCAGACCCCACCAGCCGGAACTTTTGACGCCACCACGCTGCGCCAACCCACTGACCTGGGCTTCGTCTGGCTCATCAAAGCCGGCGACGACCCGTCCTACGCGCGCGCAGATTACGATGACACCCACTGGACGCGCCTCGATACAAATCAGTCGCTGAAGCAGATCTTTCCCACCCAGCATCCGTCGGTCATCTGGTATCGCATGCACGTGAAAGTGGCTCCCAACCAGGCTGGGCTTTCGCTTGAGGAATTCAACCTTTCGAGTGCGTTCGAAATTTACGTAAACGGCGAGAGAATGTTCGCCAACGGCAGCGTTTCGCCGTATCAGCCCTACGGCTTTCAGGCGCGCATCGTCAAGCCCATTCCCGAAGCGATGATCGCCACAGGCTCCGTGGTCATCGCCATGCGGCTCTATGTTTCCAGCAACGAGTGGGTCGCCGCATTCCCAGGCTATTTCCCCTACAACCTGGTCATTGGCGAGGAAACCGCGCTCAGCGATCACGTGTGGCTGACGACGATTGGCGACAACCTTGCGGGGTGGTTTTACGAGTTTGCGGGATTGGGTCTGGGAATCATCGCGCTTGCGCTCTTTGCAGCGCAGCGGCAGCAGCGCGAATATCTCTGGATATTCCTGTTGTTCCTGGTCACGGCGTTGCATGCGCCGCTGCAGTTCTACGAGCTTTTCCATAATCTTCCCATGTGGTCGCTCTACATCGACGGCTGCTTCAGTATCGCGGGTCTGGTGTTTCAAACCGAGATGTTTCTCGCCTTTCTGCGCATGCCATTAAAGCCCTGGCTGCAGGCATTGCTGGTGTTCTCCGCGATCGGGACTTTCTTTGGATCGTGGCAGACGGCTAGCGGGATGGGCTCTTCGCTCGGCGTTCTGCTCAGCGTGACGCCCCAGCTTACCCTGATCGCCGGCATCATCCCTATCCTGCTGATCGTTCACTGGCGCCGTGGCAATCAGGAAGCGGGCATTCTGCTCGTCCCCGCGGTTGTGTCCAGCTTAGCCATCTACGCGCAGCTCGGCATCTTTCTTGTGAGCCAGATTCCTGAATTCGCAGGTTCCGCGTTCCGCATTCAGAATGCAATATTCAATTGGAAAGTGGGACCCTTCACCTTCAATGCCAACAACATCGACAATTGCTTTTTCGTGCTTTCGCTGGCCATTATTCTCGTCCTGCGCTCCACGCGCATCGCGCAGCAGCAGGCGTATCTTGAAACCGAGATGGCGGCGGCGCGCGAGGTGCAGCAGATCATTCTGCCGGAGCAACTCGAGCGCGTACCCGGATTCTCGATTGAAAGCGCCTATGTTCCGGCGCAGCAGGTCGGTGGAGACTTCTTCCAGATTCTGCCCGCGCCGGAAGGCTCGCTGCTGCTGGTGATTGGCGATGTAGCAGGCAAGGGACTGCCCGCGGCGATGCTGGTCTCCGTTCTCGTGGGCGCCATTCGCGGCGTGTCAGAGTACACTTCGGAGCCCGCGGAGCTCCTGGCCAATCTCAACCAGCGACTCGTAGGGCGCGTAGCGGGAAGCTTTTCCACGGCGCTCGCCGCGCACATTTTCCCCGATGGCTCTGTCGTCATGTCCAACGCGGGACATTTGCCGCCCTATCTCGACGGCCAGGAAGTGGCGGTGTCGGGAGCGTTACCGCTGGGCGCAAAGACCGGCACGCGCTATGAGACCAATCGCTTCCTGTTGCCGCGCGGCAGCCGCCTCACGTTTTACTCCGACGGTATCGTCGAGGCGCAGAATCCCAAAGGCGAGCTCTTCGGCTTCGAGCGCAGCCGCCAAATCTCCATGGAACCGGTAGCATCGATCGTGGAAGCGGCAAAGCAGTTCGGGCAAATGGACGATATGACGGTCATCGCTATCACCCGCGATGCCGCCTCTGCCCGCGACGCCCAGCCGCAGAAGGTGTCGGTCCCCGCGCCGGCGCTGGTCAATTAGGCTGCTGCCGTGGTCAGGCGTTTCCAGTAGCGAGGCCGCCGCTTAGCGGGGCCCACAGCAACGATAGTATGAGGTAAGGGGGGCTGAATTCGGGATCAGGAATAGACCTGCACTTTTGACTCATCCTGCTAGCTAATCTGCCGGACTACCGATAAATTTCCTTTCGATTGCCGATTTCAACGATGTATATGAGCAAGACCTTGTCTTGTATCTCGGCAATGATGCGGTAGTCGCCTACACGATATTTCCAAAAGTCGCCAAGTTTGGAGCCCCTCAATGCCGCGCCTATACTACGAGGATCGTCTAGTTTCGCCACTCGTTGGCCGAGGAATCTAATAATTCGTCGAGCTATTTGCTTATCGAGCTTCGAGAGATCCTTGACTGCACCGGAGTCGTACTCAATCCGCCAAGCCATACCGTTCTTCCATTTCTCTCTGGGTGTATGACCTGCTGCGTCCCGCGCGGCGTTTAATGAGGCGCTGTTCGGCAATATAGAGTGCCTCCAGGTCGCCGATGTGTTCCTTGATGGCCTCCACCATATAGTAGGTTTTGCTCCTGCCCGTGCGCTCCGAGAGGCGGGCTAATCGTGTTTTTAGCTCTTCTGGCAAGCGGAGAGAAACGGCGGGCATAGGGCCTCCAATATGGAGCGTGCAATACAAGTATCGCACAAAATCGCATGCCACGTCGAGGGTTTGGAATCACGCAGGCAGTCCGCTTTTCGCTACGCCGTCGCCGTCTTCGCCACTGACTGCAGCCCTCGCGCTTCAATCTCGAACTCGCGCATCTTGTACTTCTGAATCTTGCCCGAGAGCGTCGCCGGAAACTCGATCACAAAGCGCACATGCTCAGGAATCTTGTAGTACGCGATCTGGCCCTGGCAGAATTCGCGAATCTCCTCTTCGGTCGCGCTGGTATTGGGTTTCAGTCCCGGCCGCAGGCGAATCCACGCCACTACGATCTCGCCCAGTCGTTCGTTGGGAATTCCGAACACCTGCACCTCGCCCACTTTGGGATGCGTGTAGAGGAACTCCTCCACTTCGCGCGGATAGATGTTTTCGCCGCCACGAATGATCACGTCGCGCGAGCGGCCGGTGATGTGGATGCAGCCGTCCTCGCGCATGACTCCTAAGTCTCCCGTGCGCAGCCAACCGTCGGCCTGGATCACCTGCGCCGTGCCCTCAGGATCGCCGTCGTAGCCTTTCATCAGCGCGTATCCGCGCACGCACACCTCGCCCTGCTGGCCGCAAGGAAGTGCATCTTGCGAGTCGAGCGCGGCAATCTTGATGTCGGTCTGCGGCATCGCCCGGCCCACCGTGTTCACGCGCACTTCCAGCGAATCGCCCGCGTCGCTCATGGTCACCACCGGCGAGGTCTCCGTCTGCCCGTAGGCAATCACCAACTCGCCAATGTGCATTTCGTCGAGCACGCGCTTCATCAACTCCACCGGGCACGGCGCGCCGCTCATCATGCCCGTGCGCAGGCTGGTGGTGTCGTAGCTCGCAAAGTCGTCGAGCCCGAACTCCGCCACATACATCGCGGGAACGCCGTAGACGCTGGTGGCATGCTCTCGTCGTGGATCGCTTTGAGCATGGCCCGCGCGTCGAATGTCCAGTTGGGCAGAATGATGGCCGCGCCCGAGTTCACCGCGCTCATGGTTCCGATCACGCATCCGTAGCAGTGGAAGAGCGGCACCGGAACCACAATCTTGTCCCGCTCGGTGTAATGAAATCCTGCGGCGAGAAACTGCCCGTTGTTCACCACGTTGTGATGCGTCAGCATCACGCCCTTCGGAAGTCCAGTCGTCCCGCTGGTGTACTGGATATTCGCGACATCGTCCACGGCCACGTGCGTCCGGCAGCCGGCCCTCGGCGTCGAGCAGCGCCAGGCCACTCCGGCGAATCGAAATAGATGGTGTGTTCGAGCGCCAGGTCGAGCCCATGCCGCGCGCGGCCCAGGATCTCCTCGTAATCGGCGCGCTTGTCCTTGTGCCACAGAAACAGCGCCTTCATCCGCGAGCGCGTCAGCGTGAATTGCAGTTCGTGCGAGCGATACGCGGGATTTACATTCACCAGCGCCGCTCCGGCCCGCGCGCAGCCCATGTGCAGAATGATCCACTCGGCGCAATTGGTTGACCACAAACCAACGCGGTCGCCGCGGCGGATGCCCAACGACCACAATCCGCGCGCCACGCGGTCCGCCTCGGCGCTCAGTTCCGCCCAGGTCAGTCGCCGATCCTGGTGGCGCGAAACCACCGCCGGTCGGTCCGGGTAGCGATCCGCCGTCCGTTGCAGCAGGTCGCCAATCGTCAATTCCAGCAGCGGCCTTGCCGGCCCCCGCGCATAGCTCCGGGTTTGAATCTGCTCTTGAATGGGCATGTTTCTGCCTGCTTTTTCAGTAATGTACGGCAGTTTACGCCGCAAAGCCCGCCAATCCATGTGATCTAAGCCACACCGAAGCGGCCTCCAGGCAGGTCGAGCGAAGGAACCCGGATTTCGGTATCATCATTGGTATGAGCGTTGAGACCGTGGGCTCTGGCCCAACCCGCGCATTCCAAACGTACGATCCCCGCCTCGAGCCGATCGCCGCCAAGGTGATGGCCGAGCAGCGGCTCAGTGCGGACGACGGCATGGTCCTCTACGGCTCAAGTGACGTGCTTGCCGTGGGCTGGCTGGCCAATCATGTGCGCGAGCGCCTTCACGGCGACGTGACCTACTTCAACGTCAATCGCCACATCAACCCCACCAATGTGTGCGTCGCGGCCTGCAAGCTTTGCGCCTTCGGACGCAAAAAGGGTGACCCCGCCGGTTACACAATGGCTCTCGATGAGGCGTGGGAGACCGCGGCTTCCGGCTACTCTGAAGCCGTCACCGAATTCCACATCGTCGGCGGCCTGCACCCCGATCTACCGCTCGAGTTCTTCCTCGATCTCATCCGCGGCCTCAAAGAGCGTTTCCCGAAGGTGCACATCAAGGCCTTCACCATGGTGGAGATTGCGTTCCTGGCTCGCCGCGCCAAGCTCAGCATTGAAGAAACCCTCCTCAAGCTGCGCGCAGCGGGTGTGGACTCCATGCCCGGCGGCGGCGCGGAAATCTTCGCCGCGCGCGTCCGCTCCATCATCTGCGATCACAAAATTGACGGCCAGGAGTGGCTCGATACCGCGCGCATCGCGCATCAGTTGGGCTTCAAGTCGAATGCCACGATGTTGTACGGCCACATCGAAAACGACGCCGACCGCGTCGATCATCTGCTCAAGCTGCGCGCTCTGCAGGACGAGACCGGCGGCTTCCAGACCTTCATCCCCCTCGCGTTCCATCCCGAAAACACGGCGCTCGACCACTTGCCCGTCACCACGGGACTCACCGACATTCGCCAGATCGCCGTCAGCCGCCTCATGCTCGACAACTTCCCGCACATCAAGGCCTATTGGCAGATGATGACGCCCAAGATCGCGCAGATTTCGCTGCGCTTCGGCGCCGACGACCTCGATGGCACCGTGATCGAGGAGAAGATTTATCACGACGCCGGCGCCACCACGCCCCAGGGCATGACCCGCGCGCAACTTTGCCGCCTCATCACCGAGGCTGGCCGCGTCCCCGTGGAGCGCGACACCCTTTATCACGCGGTCACGCGCAGCGAAGACAGCTTCACCGTTGCAGTGTAGTCTGCAAAAATCATCATCAAAATGAAACTGTCATCCTGAGCGACAGAAATCGGATGTCATCCTGAGCGAGTCCCGGCATGCCGGGACGAGTCGAAGGACCTGCATTTGTTTTTCCACGGACTTTAGATCCACTACCCTAGTTCTTCGCCATCGCCGCCGACGGCCTCTCGTTGGCCGTGAACTTCGTCCATGGCCCCGCCTTCATGTCGTGCAGAATCGGCTTCTGCCACGCGAACTCCGGATGCGCCGCGAAAAATGGCGCAGCAACGAAGTCCTCTCCGCAGGGATGGCCCGCGCGGCCAATGAAGCTCATCTTCGCCGCCAGGTCCGAGTCCATCACCTTGCCCGTCACCGCGCCCGCCGGATCGAACGGCGGATCGCCCCACACTTTTTCGCCAACCGGCGATGTCTCTTCGTGCCCGCACAGGCTGCGCTTGCCGGCATCGATCTTATGCTCATACGTGTCGTAGTGGTCTGAGAGATACGCCTCGGCCAGCGCCGTATCCAGTTGGCCGTAGTGCTCCTTCATGAACTCCTCGGCGCGAATGTGCCGCGCGTTCATGGTGCTCTCCGCATTGCCGGGATCGAAGCCCGGCGTATCCTCGCGAATCAGCGCCGGGTCCGCTGCAAAATTCGACGACACAAAGTAGCCGTCCTTCTTCTTCGTCAGCGGCGTGTTCTTCAGCCCCAGCTCCAGGTACGCAATCTCGCCCGTCTTGCGGTCGCCGATCAGCCACGAATTCGCGTAGCCGCCGTTATTGCCCTTGCGCATGATGGCCGCGTATTCGTCGATCGACGTCGCATACTGCATCGCCTTGCGCGAACGGTCGAACTCGGCAATCCCGTTCACGTCGAATCCCTTGATCATGGGCAGCGTGGTCTCGGTAATCATAAGGCCGCTTGCGTTCACGCCAAAATCGTCCTGGCTCGTGATCACGCCCGGCATTCCGTCCATCAAAATGTGCTGTCCGCTCGCAGGCGCAATGTCGAAGACCACCGTCCAGCGCTCGCCCTCCGCATACGAGCTCCAGTTGCTGTGCGCGATCACGATCTTCCCGTCCTTGGTCGCCGACCCCGTGGCAATAAACGCGCTGCATTTGCCCGGCGCTATCGGCTCGTTCTTGGCGGTCTTACCTTCCTTTGCATCCAGCCACGGCACATAGTAACTAGAAAGCTCGATGTAGCCATTCAGCGCCACCACATCCCACACATCCAGCTTCGATCCGTGCGCCTTCAGGCCCTCCGCAATGCCCGTCAATTCCTTCTGGTACTCGGCGTCGAGGTGTGGCCACAGCACATTCTTTGCCGCGTCACGAAAGAAGCTCCATTCGCGCTTGGCGTGTTGCGGCGCTTCCACCTGGTACACCAGCACGTTGTCCTCAATCTCTCTCGCCAGCAGGTAACCATGCTGAAAGCCCACCTGTTCCGGCGTGCCCTCTAAATGCACATACGTCCATCCACCTTCGTTGAACTTGTACGAATTTTGGAGTCGCGCATCGGGCGCTCCCGCTGCGGATGCGGCAAACGCGGTCAAAAGCGAGGTGGCAAAAAGCAGAGCAGGGAAGCGCATACTGTGAACTCCTTGGGAGTTTGATTTTTCAAGGACAACTGGGTGATCGAGGTCTCGAATTTCTCAAGCCGAGTTGAAATGAGTGTACACGCGCCCACTCGCGTTACTGCCGCACCACCACACCGTTCTTCATCACAAAACGCACGTGCTCCACCACGCTGATGTCGTCGAGCGGGTTGCCGGGCACGGCAATGATGTCGGCATAGTATCCAGCCTTCAACTCGCCGATCTGCCCGTCCCAGCGCAGCAATTTTGCGCCGTTGATCATGTCGGCCTGCAGCACCGCGAGCGGCTTCATCCCGTAGCGCACCATCAATGTGAGCTCGCGCGCCTGCGTGCCGTGCGGGAACGGCCCCACGTCGGAACCCACCGCAAACGGCACTCCCGCCGCGATCTGCTTCTTGAACTCGGCAATTTTGTAATCCAGCATCGCCGACTCAGTCGCCGCCTGGTCCTGTGACTCGCGGTGCGTCGCAAAAAACTCAAAGATGGTAAAAGTCGGCACGGCGAAGATGCCTTTTTCACGCATCAGGCGCATTGTCTCGTCGCTGAGCTGTGTCGCATGATCGATCGACGCCACGCCGGCCTGTGCCGCATAGAGCGTGCCCGGCTCGCCCATCGCATGCACGCCCACAAATGTGCCCAGCCGACTTGCTTCCTCCACCGCCGCGGCCAGTTGCGCCTCGGTGTATTGGTACGGCGTGTGCAGCACGCCGTCCGATCATCCGGTCCGGCCCGGTCTCGTAAATCTTCGCGAAGTCCGAGCCTTCCTTGTGCTGCTCGCGCATCACGGCCACAATCTCATCGGCCGTGTTCGCGTAGTCGGCGTTTGAAAGCACGTGCTGCGCAGGATTGAAGTGATTGGCATCCTCGTGCCCGCCCACAATATCGATGGCGTTGCCGCTAATGCGCAGCCTCGGTCCCGGAATCAGCCCCGCATTGATAGCGTCGCGAATCGCCGTGTCGGCCGAGCCCGCGCCTTCGGTGCCCATGTCGCGCTCGGCGGTAAATCCGCCCATCAAGTCGGCCTTCGCTGCTTGCTCCGCCAGAATCGTGCGCCACGGCACGGATTCCTCAACCGTCTGCAAATCCTCCGCGCCGGGATGCAGAAACAGATGCACGTGCGCGTCGATCAGACCGGGCAGCAGCGTGGTATCGCCAAGATCGATCATGGTTGCGCCCTGCGGATGCTCGACTGCCGTTCCCACAGCCTTGATGCGCTCGCCCTCCACCAGGATCTCGCCCGGCTGGAGCACGTTTCCGGTATCGACTTCAAGCAGCCGCGCCGCATGCAGCACGATGGGCGCGGCCGGCCGATTCACGGATTGTTGCGCGGGAGCCGACCCGCGAACGGTAAGGAAGGCGCAAACCGCGAGAAGCAAGGGGCGCGTTGGGAACTCGAACATGGCTACGACTATAGCAACGAAGCGGCAAATAGGGGCGAAAAATGTGCGGGACCGGCTAGAGCAACAAAGGGCGCCGGATAGTGAGTGAGGGAGGAGCATACAATCAATGCATCAATCAATGCATTGATTGATGCATTGGGAAAGATGGAGCCATGAACCGAAGAATTGACGCACACATCGCGCGCACCCAGTTCGGCCAACTGATGGACCGCGCTGTACGCAAGAAGGAGCGGTTCGTCGTGGATCGCCGTGGAGAACCGTCGGTCGTAATCCTCAGCGTGCAGGATTATCTGGACACGGTTAAATCCGCGCCGGAGTGGCTGCGGAAGGCTTGGATGGAAGCTGGAAAGAGAGGCGTGGACAGGCTGAAGATGAAAAGGGCCGATGCTCAAATCGACGTCTATAGGCCGGAAAAACTGGCCACCGAAAAATGACAGGGACTGAAAAGGGTATTGCTTCTAAATAGGGCCGCAACTGGCATCGAGAGCAAGAAGAGCGCCTAGGAACACGGCACGAGTTCCGCGGGAATGACCTTGCACTACAATCTTTCTCCCGGTGCGAGACCCACGGCTCTGAGGACCTAAATGCCACCCGGTCCCCGCTCACTGCAGGTCAGTACGCCCCGATTCCCGTAAGACTTTGCCCCAGAATCAGCGTATGGATGTCGTGCGTGCCCTCGTACGTCTTCACGGATTCGAGGTTCATGCTGTGGCGCATGACAGGGAAATCTTCCGTCACGCCGTTCGCGCCCAGAATGTCGCGCGCCAGCCGCGCGCATTCCAGAGCCATCCACACGTTGTTTCGCTTGGCCATGGAAATGTGTTGGTGGCCCGCCTTGCCCGCATCCTTCAGCCGCCCCACATGCAGCGAAAGCAATTGCGCCTTCGCAATTTCGCTCGCCATCCACACCAGCTTTTCCTGCACCAGTTGATGGCTGGCAATCGGTTGGTTGTGAAATTGTTTTCTGGTCTTGGCGTAATTCAGCGCGGTCGAATAACAATCCATGGCCGCGCCGATCGCGCCCCAACTGATGCCGTAGCGCGCCTGGTTCAGGCACTTGAGCGCGGCCTTCAAACTCGTCGCACCGGGCAGCAGATTCGCCGCAGGCACATGCACGTCCTCGAGCGTGAGTCCGCTGGTGACTGATGCGCGCAACGACCATTTGCCATGGATGTCATGCGCCGAAAACCCCGGCCGATTGGTCTCGACTAGGAACCCGCGAATACTCTCCGCGCCGTCGCCCGCTGCACCGCCCTCGTCTTCGAGCCTCGCCCAGATCACGGCCACATCGGCGATCGACCCCGATGTGATCCACATCTTTTCGCCGTTCAGAATGTACTCATCGCCAGATTTGCGCGCGCGCGTTGTCATGCCCGCGGGATTCGATCCGAATCCCGGCTCCGTCAGCCCAAAACAGCCCAGCTTTTCGCCGCTGGCGAGCGCCGGCAGCCAGGCATTCTTCTGCTCCTCGGAGCCAAACGCGAAAATCGGATACATCACCAGCGCCGATTGCACGCTGACAAAGCTGCGCAGGCCCGAGTCGCCGCGCTCCAACTCCTGCATGACGAGGCCGTACTCCACATTCGACATTCCGGCGCAGCCGTAGCCCTCCAGGCTGGCGCCATAAAAGCCCAACTTGCCCATCGGCGCGACGAGTTCGCGCGGAAAACGTCCCTCGCGAAAGCACTCCTCGATGATGGGAACCACGTTCGCGTCGACAAACTCGCGGGTCGTGCGCCGGACGAGCAGTTCCTCTTCCGTCAGGCTCGCGTCGAGATGGAGAAAATCAAAACCCTGAAATTTGAAGGCCATGGCTATACCTATCGTCCGGCCGGTTCACCGGGACAGATGAGGGTAACAGTCCGTGGCCTTCTTTTCAATGCAGTTCGGAATCGAGTCGATCGGATCGAGCCTCAGCGTGCGGCGGCATCGGCTTCTCGTGAATCACCATCCAGTTGATGCCGAACTTGTCGCGGAACTGGCCGAAACGATGCGCGAAAAATGTCTCGCCCATCTTCATAAAGACTTCGCCGCCCTCAGTGAGGACGTTGTAAATCCGCTCCGCTTCTTCGTTGCTGTCGACGGTCAGCGTGATGTAGGCGCTGCGCATGGGCTCAACGCGTTCCGGAGGTCCGTCGCTCGCCATCAGCAACGTGTCGCCGAGCTGGAATCGCGCGTGGATAACGTGTTCCGGCTTCAGGCCTGGAGGCAGATTCTGCGGGCCGCCGGGGCCGGCCATCTCGCCGAATGTGCCTTTCATCAGAGTCTTCGCGCCGAGGTGCTTGCCGTAAAAATCGAGAGCCTCAGCGCACGTGCCGGGGAAGTTGAGATACGTATTCACTTTCATCGTTTGGATTTTCCTTTCGGGGAATTGGATTTTGTCTTCGCTTTCACACTTTGCAGTAAACGGTGGAATCAGCGGCGTGGGATCGCGCTGCTCCCAGCGCCGGTACGTCTCCGCGATCACGGCTGCGCGATTTCGCTCCATCGCCTCAATCGCCGCGCAGGGCGCGTCCGTCTTCTCATGATGCGCGCCCCAAATTAACAATTCGAGAAGAACCGGAGCCAGCGCGATGCCTTTTTCCGTCAGGCGGTAATACGTGCTGCGCCCGTCATTGGCTGCCGCCTCGCGCTTCAGAATGCCGCTTTCTTCCAGTTTTTGCAGCCGGTCGCCCAGGATATTCGTGGCAATGCCTTCGCCGGCATGCTGGAACTCGCGAAAGGTGCGGTATCCGCGCACCATCATGTCGCGCACAATCAGCAGCGACCAGCGGTCGCCCACGAGGTCAAGCGACACGCTCACCGGGCAGCCGGAACGGGATTTCGCTTTGGAGGTCCGTGCCACGAATGCATCCTACGCAAATCACTTGCAGTTTGCAACCTACAAATGGTAGGAATAAATGGTCCGCCCTACCGCGCTCGCGGCGCAACTTCAACTCATCAGGTGGTATCAATGAGCTCTCTTGCCGAATCCTCGCGCATCACGCCCTTTCTCTGGTTTGACTCGAACGCTGAAGAAGCTGTCACGTTTTATCTCAGCGTTTTCCCCAACTCGCGCCGCGTCGGCGAGCTGCGCAATACTGGCGATGCTCCCGGTCCAAAAGGCGGCGTTCTCACTGTCTCTTTTGAATTAGATGGACTGCGATTCACCGCGCTCAACGGTGGCCCACACCACCAGTTCACCGATGCGATTTCGTTCGTAGTGCGCTGCGATACCCAGGAGCAGATTGACTATTACTGGTCGCGGCTCACCGAGGGCGGCACGGAAGTCGCGTGCGGCTGGCTCAGGGACAAGTTCGGCATGAGCTGGCAGATTACGCCCGCGAACATTGGCGAGCTTCTGAAGACTTCAAAGGCGATGCAGGCCATGATGAAGATGAAGAAGCTCGATATCGCCGAACTCGAGCGCGCCGGGCAAATCTGAAGCCGCCGATCCATTCAGCGCTTGAAATCTGAACAAAGTCGCAGAGCAATTGCTGACTCAGGCAAGGAGCTGTTTCGCATGGAGAGTTTGTTTGAGAGCGGATGTGTCGATGAAGTGCAGAAGCGCTTATCCCGGCTGCAGCCCGACCAGGCGCGGCAATGGGGCACAATGAGCCCCGCGCAGATGCTGGCGCACTGTTCTCTGGGATTGGAGATGGCAGCAGGAGAGATTCGTCCGCCGCGCGCGCTGATCGGGCGCATCCTGGGGCCGGTCGTCAAGCCGATGGCTTTGCGCGCAGGCGAACCGATGCGCCGGAATTCGCCGACGTCGAAGGAACTCATCATCAAAGATGACAAGGATTTCGAAACCGAGCGCAAGCGCCTCAGCGGGCTGATCAATTGTTTCGCTGCCGCGGGGCCAGCCGGCTGCACGGCGCATCCGCATGCGTTCTTTGGATCCCTTACTCCTGACGAATGGGCGGTCTTGATGTACAAGCATCTCGACCATCATCTGCGGCAGTTCGGCGCGTAACCATGCGCGAGTTTCCCGAAGTTACCCCAGCGTGGTTCAATGGCTGGGTCACGGGAGGCCGCATCATGAGCAGCCGTCGCGAATTCGTCAAAGGATCGGCACTGGCCGCAACCGCATGTCTCTTGCCTGTGAGTGCAAGCAGCAAAGTGTGCGCGGAAGGCGAAGCCGTTGTAGCATCGGCGCCGAGTCAGGTAAGCGGCCAGGCAGCCAGTTGGTACGACCGCCCCATGCGCTGGGCGCAGCTGGCGTTTGTTGAAGACGATCCCGGCAACTACGATCCTCAGTTCTGGCTCGACTATTTCCACGCCGTTCATGCCGACGCGGCTTGCCTCAGCGCGGGTGGGGTGGTTGCGTTCTACCCGACAAAGCTTGAGCTGCAGCAGCGCAGCCCGTGGCTGGGCAATGGCGATGCCTTCGGCGATCTGCTGGCCGCATGCCGCAAAATGGGCATGAACGTCATCGCGCGCACCGACGCGCACGCGTGCTGGCAGAAGGTCTACGACGCGCATCCTGACTGGATCCGCGTGGATGCCAGCGGCAAGCCGGTGCGCCATCCCTCCGATCCACGCTATTGGGAAACTTGCGCTCTAGGTCCCTACAACTTCGAATTCATGACCTGCTGTCCATGAAGAGATCATGCGCCTCTACAAGCCCGACGGCATCTTCACCAACCGCTGGGCGGGCAGCGGCATGTGCTATTGCGAACATTGCCGGCAGAACTTCCGCGATGCCACGGGACTCGACCTGCCTCGCACATCGAACCCTCAAAATCCGGCGCGCAAGCAATACATCCTCTGGCGGCAGCAGCGTCTCTTCGCTCTTTGGCGTTTGTGGAACGAGAAAATCCGCGCCATCAACCCCGATGCGAGCTACATTGCCAACGCCGGCGGTGGCGCGTTGAGCGATCTCGACATGAAAACCATCGCCGAGCTTTCGCCTACCATGGTTGCCGATCGCCAGAGCCGGCGCGGCATCATGGCTCCGTGGGCCAACGGCAAGAATGGCAAGGAATACCGCGCCACGATGGGCAGCAAAGCCATCGCGGGAATGTTTAATGTTGGCATCGACGACGAGCATCGCTGGAAAGACTCAGTGCAAAACGGCGACGAGATTCGCCTTTGGGTTGCCGACGGCATCGCGCAGGGGCTGCGCCCGTGGTTCATCAAATTCAATGCCAAGCCCATCGATCGCCGCTGGCTGCCGGTAGTCAAAGAAATCTTTGCCTGGCACTATGCCAACGAGAACTACTTCCGGAACCTTCGCCCGCTGGCGCGCGTTGGACTTATTTACTCGCAGCAGAGCGCGCTGTTCTACGGCGGAGAGCAGGCCCGCGAAAAAATCGAGGAGCCGGGACTGGGTTTCTATCAGGCGCTAGTTGAGGCACGCATTCCCTTTGAAATGGTCCACGACCGCTGCCTCGATGAGGAACACCTTGCGCCCTTCCGCACGCTCATTCTCCCCAACATTGCTGCACTCTCTGATGCGCAATGTGCGAGCCTGCGCGCCTTCGTAGAGCGCGGCGGTGGGCTGGTCGCTACCTACCAGACTTCGCTCTTCGACGAGTGGGGCGTTCAGCGCAAAGATTTCGGTCTGGCTTCGCTCTTCGGTGCGTCATACGCGGGAAAGACTCAGGAGAACATGCTCAACTCGTACCTGAACCTCGAAAAAGATCCCGCGGCCAGCGCCTGGCATCCGTTGCTGCGCGGCTTTGAAGACGCCGGGCGCATCATCAACGCCGTGAACCAGGTGGAGGTGACGCCCACCGACGCTAACCAGTTCGTGCCGCTGCGCGCCACGGAGTTTACCCCGCTGAGAATCGTCGCGTCCTACCCTGATCTGCCGATGGAATCGGTATTCACGCGTCCCGGAACCGCGCATCCTCCGGGAATCTACCTGCAAGGCGCGGGCAACGGTCGCGTTGTTTATTTTCCCGGCGATCTCGACCGCACGTTTTGGCAGGTGCTCGCCGTGGATCATGGAATGTTGCTACGCAACGCAGTGGAGTGGGCAACCAACGAAGCTCCGTCCGTCAAAATAGAAGGCCCCGGCATTCTGGATGTGGCCGTCTGGGAGCAGAAAGCTTCCATGACGCTGCATCTCGTCAATCTCACCAATCCAATGATGTGGAAGGGCCCGGTACGAGAAATCGTTCCCATCGCGAGGCAGAAAATCGCGTTACGCATTCCGTCCGATCGCCGTGTTCGCCGCGTTCATCTTCTCGTCGCCGCGCGCGACGTTCCCTATCGCGTTGAGGCGGACTTCATTTACCTCGAAACGCCATCGATCGGTCTGCATGAAGTAATCGCGGTAGATTTTTCGACCTAGCCTGCGATCGGATTCCGTACCGGCCGATCCACAAGCACGAATCTGTCAAGGTAACCATCCTGCCCGGGCGATCTGCGCCCAGGTTTTTCTCTCTGCTATTCTTAATGGTTTACCTGGGCAGGAACCGGGCCGCTGAGGCCGGGGCTCTCTGGACAGGGTGGAGGAAGCCATGCCGGAGCATAGAGCGCGAAAGCATCATCAGGACCGTGTGGCAGAAACGTTGCGCGAGGAGATCGGCGCCATGATCGAGGGCGAGCTCTCCGATCCGCGCATCGATTTCTGCTACGTCAGTGAAGTTGCACTCAATCCCGGTGGAAAATCTGCGCGTGTGTATGTGGCCATCGACAGCGCCGTGAAGGACATCGCCAAAGCTGAGGCCAACACCATCGCGGGCCTCGAAGCAGCGAAAGGCTACATTCGCCACGAACTCAAGGAGCGCATGGGCAAGCGCCATGTGCCCGAATTGATCTTTCTTGCCGACCGCTCGGGCCGCTTTCAGGCGCGCATTGACGAGCTCATGAGCCGGTCGCGGTCGCGCAAGAGCGCCGCGCTCGCTCGCGAGGGCGCCGCAGTTTCGCCTGCAGCACCGCAACCAGCTGATGCGCAACCGGGCCCATTGGAAGGAAATTCATCGCCGCAACAGAAAGCGTCGATGAATTAGGAGCACGGAATTAGCAGCATGAATGCTCTTCCGCAAAAATCCGGAAACCGTGCGGCGGCAATTGCGCCCCAGACGGATCGTGCGCCGGCCGCCGGACTTCCCACTCCCGATGCCCTCGCCGCAATCCTCGATGTCATGCAACGCGGCCAGCGCTTCCTGGTCTGTTCGCATGCGCGTCCTGATGGGGATTCCGTGGGTTCCATGCTGGCGCTTGGCATGGTGATGCAGCAGATGGGTAAACGCGCCGACCTGGTCACGGCAGATCGCATTCCTCTCCAGTACCGGCAGTTGCCTGGCGTTGATGCCATACAGACAATGCCTCGCATCCGTGGCCGCTATGATGCGGCGATTTTGCTGGAGTGTGACAGCCTGGAGCGCACCCGGCTGCGCGGGCTCGAAGAACTCTTCCTGATCAATATCGATCACCACCTCACCGGCCGCGAGTTCGCTCAACTCAACTGGATCGATCGCAGCGCAGCGAGCGTGGGTGAAATGGTGTATCGCCTGGCGCGGGCTGCGGGCATTGCTATCACGCCGCAGATGGCGCAATGCCTTTACACCTCGATCCTTACCGACACGGGAGGATTCTGTTACGGCAACGTGCATGAGTCCACCTTCGCTCTGGCGCGCGAGCTGGTCCACGCCGGCGCCGAACCCATCGCTATCGCCCAGGAAGTCTATTTCTCCGCGCCCGCTTCCAAGCTGCTGCTGCTGGGCGCGGCGCTGCGCAGGCTCAAACGCGAAGGCCGCCTGGCTTGGCTGTGGGTCACGCACCAGGATATGCAACACACCTGTGCCACCGAGGAAGATTGCGAAGGCATCGTCAATGTCGCTTTAGGCATGGCTGGCGTCGATGCCGTCGTCTTTCTGCGCGAACTGTCCGACGGGCACATCCGTCTAAGCCTGCGCAGCAAGGGCGCTTTGAATGTGGCGGCAATTGCCGCTCGCCTGGGCGGAGGTGGCCACCAAAACGCCGCGGGTTGCATGCTCGAGGGACCCCTGCCGCGCGCACTCAAGGAGATTCTGGCTGAGCTGCGCTGCGCCCTGGGAACTGGATGACGTGCCCCAAGGCGAACTTGAGAACCCAGGGAAATCTGTTAGCCTTGTCCCTGTCGAAATACTGCAACGTGTCCGCGCCTGCTGCGGCGCGGATGGCATGCAGGCTCTACCCCCATCCGTCCTGCATCAATTAGGAAGCCACGTCTGAAAGCAACGTGCTGTTGCGCGCTTCCGAAGTAATGGTCGTGAAGAAATGGCAGAGATGGGAAATCCCGTGGAACCGTCGGCTCCTGATCGATCCGCTGGCCGGCGCTGGCGCATGCCGCGCGGGTCCACTCTCGCGGAAGCCGCCATTTTTCTCGCCTTCAGCGTTTTTTTCCTTCTTTACGGTCTTACCCCTATCCTGGGCGGCGACGGATTGGGTCTGGTGGGAGCCGACGAGCCGCGCTACGCTCAGATCGCGCACGAGATGCTGGTGCACTTCGATTCGGCGCATACCCTCAAGGGCCGCCTCGATGCCTGCGTCACGCCCTATCTCTACGGCCGTCCCTGGCTTGAAAAGCCCGCACTCTATTATTGGCGCGCCATGTTTCTCTTTCAGGACTTCGGCGTACACGACTGGAGCGCGCGCCTTCCCTCGACAACTTTTGCCTTCATCATGGCGGCGCTCATTTACCTGCACATGCGCCGATTCCGGCCTGGCGGACATCTGGATGCGGCGCTGATTACTGTGGCCTGCGCCGGCATCATGGGCTTCGCGCGCGGCGCTTCCACCGATATGCAGATGGCCGCCCCGCTGGCCATCGGTCTGCTGGGTTGGTATGCCTGGTACGAAACCGGCTCCAAATTCTGGCTCTACGACATTTACTTTTTCACCGGTCTCGCTACGCTGGCCAAGGGCCCCGTCGCGCCGCTTCTCGCAGCGCTCATCATTATTGCCTTTGCCTTTCTGCGCAAGGAGTGGAACATCCTCCTCCGCTCCTTGTGGTGGCCGGGCATCGTTCTCTATTTCGCCATGGTGCTGCCCTGGTTCATTGCCGTGCAGCATCAGAATCCCACCTTCTTCCGCGAGTTCTTCCTCGAGCACAATCTGGAGCGCTTCGCCACCGATCGTTATCAGCACAGCCAGCCGTTCTGGTACTACCTGGTGGTGATGCTGCTGGCCCTTATGCCCTGGACCGTGCTCGCGGTGCGCGCACTGATCGACGGCATCCTGACCTCGGTGGCGGAGTGGAGGTTGCGCTACTCCCGCACCGGCAAAGTCCGCCCACGCGCCCCGGCGACGCGTTTCCCGAATTTCTCGTGCTGTGGGCATTCATCCCGTCGCTCTTCTTTTCCTTCTCCCGATCCAAACTCCCCGGCTACATTCTTCCCGCCATCCCGCCCATCACCATCCTCACCGGCGACTACCTGTTCCGCCGCCGCCAACCGGGGCTGAACCGCTGGCTCCTTCTCGGCCATGCCGCGGTTTGCGCCATCACCACATGTCGGTCCTGCTGATGCCGTGGTTCGTCGCGCACAGTGCACGCCATGCCGCCGGCGCACGCATTGATCGCGGCCGCGCCTGGCGGCCATCGGCGCGGGCCTGCTGATCCTGGTCGTGACCAAAGGCTTTGGCGTGGCTTGGCTGCGGCCGGCCACCTGCTGGATTCTGGTGGTCCTGGTGCTGTTTATTTACGGCGTGGGACCCTTTTTCGGGATTCCCGAAATTTCCGCCACCAAGCGCGTCATTCATCTCCTCGACCGCACCTACTCCGCGCGCCCCCTCGCCGAACGGCTCGCTCAGGTGGCGCCCGCCGATGAAACCGTGGCAGTGTTTCACGTGCGCCGCGACGTGGAATTCGGCCTGGGGTTTTATCGCAATCGCGAAATGGTCAATTACGACGAAGACGGCGTCCCCGACGAGCAGCATTTGCTGGTCGCGCGCATTCAGGGCCGTCATGGCGTCGACCTCGATACGCAGATGGCCCTTGAGGAGCTTCTGGAGGGCCGTCAGTATCAGCAACTCTTCAGTTGGCCGGAGCAGGGGCTCGAGATTTATCTCGTCGGAGCCCGCTGAAAGGCCAGCATCGCGCCAGTTCAAAGCAGCTTTGAAAGGGCACGACTTCACAGCCTGCTGAAAAACTCTTCAAGGACTGCAAGAAGTGTCAGGGCACGACTTTAGTCGTGCCGCAAAATCGCAAAAATGAATGAGGGCTTTAGCCCCCGAGGGATGATTTCTTTCAAACTGACCCACCATCGAAAGGCTTCTTCACTTGCAGTGCCACCCGAACTCGTGGCAAAGTGACCGGAAGGGTGTTTCGCATGAAGAGTCCGAGCGCTCGCCCTTCCGCACCACGTCTGTCAGTCGGTCGCCGCATCGCGCCGGCGCCATCACGCAGCAATGGCCCTTCGCGCAACTGGACCTGAACCGGATCGGAGAAAAATGTCGGTAACGGACGCGAGCCTCGAGATTCTCGACCTGCGGCACTTCGCGGCGCCAGTGCTGCGTCCCCTGCTCGATGCCGAGAGCGAGATCTGGGCCGAGCGCCTGCACTGGGACTATCGCGCCTCGGCCCGGCTGCTGATGCAATATCTCGACAACCGCATGCTGCCCGGCTACGCCGCCGTTCAGGCCGGCAAAGTAACCGGCTACGTGTTCTGTGTCTACGAGGAAACCAAGGCTGTGATCGGCGACGTATTCGCGTTGCCCGGCGCCGCGGAAAGCGCCGATGGAGCGTCCAGCCCGGTCCGCGTCCGCGAAGACACGCTGTTGCGGCATCTTTTCGAGTTGCTTCTCAACTCGCCGCACGTTGACCGCATTGAATCGCAGTTGCTTCTTCATCCCTCCGGCCAGTTTGCTCCGGCCTTTCGCGCTGCCGGGTTTGATATCTTCCGCCGTCTTTTCCTGGTGCAGCCCCTGGACGGGCACTGGAGCCAGCCGCATGCGGATCTGAACGGAAACCTGGAGCTGCGCCCCTGGCGCGAAGCCGATCTGGCTCCGGCCGCTCGCCTCATCTGCGAGGCTTATCGCGATCATCCCGACAGCCTCATCAACGACCAGTACCGCTCCGTGCACGGCTCCATGCGTTTCCTCAACAACATCGTGCGCTATGCGGGTTGCGGCACCTTTGCCTCGCAGGCTTCGTATGTGGTGGTGGACCGCGCCAGCCGTGAGTTGGCGGCGCTGGTGCTGGGCTCCCGCGTCAGCGAACAGAGCGGGCACCTCACCCAGGTCTGTGTGCATCCTGCGTTTCGCCGTCGTGGCTTGGCCCGTTTGATGCTCGCGCAGGCGGCCTTCAACTTTATGCGCCTCGGCGCATCTGAAATCTCCCTCACCGTCACTGAAGCCAACGCCGAGGCCATCCAACTCTACAAAGACGAAGGCTACCAGCTAGCCCACAGCTTCGATGCCGCCGTCTGGCATCGCATGCCTACAGGCTGAGCGTGCTGTACCACCGGTCTCCTGAGGCCGCGGAGAAACTCTTCACGGGCCACAAGAAGTGTCGGGGCACGACTTTAGTCGTGCTGAAAACATGCCAAAAACAAGGGACTCTGGCGCCGCCGGCAGCCGTTACGCCAACTGCTCGCCGGGCAGCGAAGCCTTGGCCACCGCCGCAATCAGGAAAACCCACGCCAGTCCTGCGAGAACGTCGATTCCGTAGTGCACCTCGAGCGCAACGGCGGAAAGCGTAATGCCGCAAGCCGCGATCACGGCCGCTGCCATCAGCCACCCCGGCACCCTGCCCCGGCTCAGCCACACAATCAGCCACGGATTGGCCGTGTGCAAGCTGGGAAAACAGTCGTATAGGTAGCGGAAGTTCGACTCCAGGAATGAATAGGTGTGCGTCGACTCGAGGAATGTTGGCGCCGTCGTGGCGGCCAGCGTCAAAGGGCCGGAGACAGGAATCAGCAGGTAGCAGACGTAGCCCGAATAGAGCGAAATAATCAGGGCGCGCCGCACCAGGTGAAACTGCTTTCGGTCGCCTTGCCACAGAAACCAGCCCACGGCCAGCAAAGGTGTGAACGGGTACAGGGCATAGAAGCCGGACATGACCCGCGCAAACAATCCACCGTCGAGTCCCCAGTGCACAAACCAGAGATAAGGAGTCTTGCCGAAAATCGCTACGTCGGCAGCCATCATCGCGTGGTCGAAAGAAGGAATACCCAGCCACGCCGAAATCGCGAAGGCGTTAAAAAGCCGCAGGCTTACATAACCGATCACCGCAACGACAATGAGACCAAAATCCAAAACAAAACGCAGAGCCTCGCGACCGAGCAAGCTGAAACGCGAAACGACAAGAAGGACGCAAACCAGGACGGCCGCCGACCAAAGCACAATGCGCGCCAGCAAAAGGCCGCCCGGCGTAGCGAAATGCGGAGGGTGGACGACGGTCAAGACTGCAACTAGAAGCAGAAACAGACTCGTCAACAATTCGTCGAGATAGGAGCGGACGAAATCCAACATGATGGCCGCGCAAGGAGGAGACATCAGTGTACGCGGCCACCGCGAGCAAGGGCAACGCGTGGTGAGTCTCAGCTTGTCGCCGTCGCGAAAGGGCACGACTTCAAGGTCTGCGGAAAAACTCACTCGGCGAAGAGCTTCGTATCAGAGCACGAGTTTGCTCGTGCCGAGCGCGCCGTAGGCGCAATGTTTGTTAGCCCCGCGCTTCAGCGTGGGGTAGAGAAAGGAGACGGACGTGAAGCCCCGTAGGGGCGGCGCCGTTTTGAAAGAGCACGACTTTATAGGCCGCGGATAAACTCTTCAGGGGAGCAAGAAGTGTCAGGGCACGACTTCAGTCGTGCCGCATGATCAGCAAAATCAGCGTGGGCTTTAGCCCCTGAGGCAAAGCCCTCCCCAACGGGGACGAGCAATGCGAGACGGCTCAGAATGCCGTCCCGTCGTTGAAATCGGCAGTAATGGCGGCGCTCACTCCTGCCATGCAACTCGCATCGGAAAAAATCAACCCCAGCTCCCGGTTGTTGGCCAGCGAATCCGTAGTGAAATTCTCCGAGCCCAAGAACAGCTTCGCGTTGGCTGTGCCGTAATCGGCCAGCACCGTCTTGGCATGAATGTAGCGCCCCGTCGTCGACGAGTACGTGGCAATCTTTGCGCCCGCTGTCTTCAGCGTCGTAAGCGTGGCACTATATTGGTCGCTCATATTTTCCTGCACCAGCGTTACGACAATGCCGCGCTTCAGCGCAGCCACTACCGCCGCCACAATTTTCTGGTCACCGAACTCCTCCTGCGAGATGAGCATCGATTTCGTGGCGCCACCGATCAGCCCCAGCAGCGCGCTGCTCGCATTGGTCGGACTCCACACCAGGTTCTCGCCCGTGGGCGGCGTTATCTTCGCGTTCGTATAATCCGCGCCGAAAGTCGTCTCAATAGCAGCCACATCCGCGGCATTGTTAGTGATCACGGCAAAGTCGCGCGTGGTCTTATAGTCGGTCGGCGTCAGGTTCAGCGTCATAATGGCCGATGTCGCCGCATCCACAGTAATCGTCTTCTGGTGCGTCACCGCGTAAGCCGGATTCGCCCAGTGCACGCCGCACTTGTTTTCCTTCAGATAGTTGTAGGCCGGCGTGTTGACCTTCTTTTCGTCGCCGCTCTGGTCCAGAATCACGCGCACCGCGACGCCCGCCTTCGCGGCTTTCGCGAAAGTGTCCATCACCGTCACGTCGGTCAGCTCGTACATCGTCATGTCGATCGATTTCTTCGCCGATGCAATCAAGCTATAAATCACCGTCAAACCCTGATCGGGCTCGGTAACCAGTGTGTAAGTTGTGGCCGGTGCGTGCGCCTTGTGTGCTGATGGCGCAGGACGAGAAGATTCAGGGGAATTTTGGGTCGGCATGGTTGTCTCCGTGGGGCCGGCGAAGCCGCCGTGACATTTGCCGATGATTGTAGCCCCGGCCGGCACGTGCGCAGCAGGAATTCTATGACCTGCGATCAATTGAAATGAGGACCACTGTGGACTAGAACCACGAAGACTGAGGCTCCTGGATTGAGGGTCGCAGTCCCCGAAGGGAAGTCGCGCCGTAGGCGCAATGCTTGTTAGCCCCGCGTTTCAATGTGGGGAGGGCGACAGGAATGTTTACCGAGTCCCGTAGGGACGGTGCCGAACGCGTTAACCAAACACGTAACGCGGATCGAATTCAATCCCGCAGTTCTTCAGGAGCATCACGGAGTGGATGACCGGAAAACGATTAGAACTGAGTTACGCTCAACGCAAAAACGCCCGTAGCTCATCGAGCCACGGGCGTTTTCTTGGAGATTTACCGTCACGCCTTGGCCGACGTCAGCGCCCCCAGGTCGGCAGCCAGCCGCTCCGTGCTGAAGGCCTCGATCAGATCGCCTTCCTTCAGATCGCTGTAATTGGCAATCCCGATGCCGCACTCCATGCCGCTGGTCACCTCGCGCGCATCGTCTTTGAAGCGCCGGAGCGAGGCGATCTTGCCTTTGAAGATCTGCGCGCCGTCGCGCATCACGCGCACTTCGGCGTCGCGCCGGATCACGCCGTCCTGCACGCGGCAGCCCGCGATGGTGCCCACCTTGGGAATTCTGAAGATGTTCAGCACCTCCGCGCGGCCCACGTAGTTCTCCTTGAAAGCCGGCTCCAGCAGGCCCATCATGGCCAGGCGAATCTCGTCCTGCAGTTCGTAAATAATCGAGTGCAGGCGGATCTCCACGTTTTCCTGGTTGGCGAGCTCGGCGGCCTTGCGCTCGGGACGCACATTGAAGCCGATGATGATCGTGTTCGATGCCGTCGCCAGCAGCACGTCGCTCTCGGTAATGGAGCCCACCCCCGAGTGCAGCACCTTCACGCGCACCTTTTCCGTTGACATGCGGATGAGCGAATCGGCCAGCACTTCCACCGATCCAGTCACGTCGCCCTTGATGATCAGCGGCAGGTCCTTGATGCCCGACTCCTTGATCTGCTCCGACAATCCCTCCAGCGACATGCGCGAACTCTTGGCCAGCTGCGCCTCGCGCTCCTTCATCTTGCGGTATTGCGCGATGCCCTTGGCCTTATCGCGATCGGCGACGGCAAGGAAAGTGTCGCCGGCATCGGGAATCGCCTCGAGGCCCAGCACTTCGACAGGCGTCGAGGGACCGGCTTCAGTCAATGCGCGTCCGCGGTCGTCGAACATGGCGCGAACCTTGCCGAACGTGTTGCCGACAATGAAGCTCTCGTTCAGGCGCAGCGTACCATCCTGCACCAGAACCGTGGCCACGGCGCCGCGTCCGCGGTCGAGCTTGGCTTCAATGACGGAGCCGACGGCCTTGCGGCCCGGCGTGGCCTTGGGCGCGCGAATGTCGGAGACAAGGCAGATCATTTCCAGCAACAAGTCGAGGTTGATGCGCTTCTTGGCGCTGACCTCGACAAACACTGTGCCTTCGCCGCCTGCCGCCCACTCTTCGGGAATCAGGCCGCGATCGGCAAGCTGCTTCTTCACGCGATCGGGATTAGCTTCGGGCTTGTCGATCTTGTTCACGGCCACGATGATCGGAACGTTGGCGGCTTTCGCGTGATCGATAGCTTCGAGCGTCTGCGGCATCACGCCGTCATCCGCCGCTACCACGATCACCACGATGTCGGTGACCTTGGCGCCACGCGCTCTCATGCGCGTAAACGCTTCGTGGCCCGGCGTATCGAGGAACACAATTTCGCGTCCCGACGCGGGTGAGCCTTCCTTGGCAAACTTCACCTTGTAGGCGCCGATGTGCTGTGTAATGCCGCCGGCTTCGCCCGCAGCCACGTCGGTTTCGCGGATCGCGTCGAGCAGCGACGTCTTGCCGTGATCCACGTGGCCCATGACGGTAACGACCGGCGCGCGCGGCACTTCGACGATGTCGGTTTTCTCTTCGTCGAGGACCTCTTCGATGGCCTCATTCGCCAGCTCTTCTTCATAGGTGATCACAGTCGCAGCCGCGCCAAACTTGGCGGACATGTCCTTGATCATTTCGGAATCGAGCGACTGATTCACCGTGACGAAGATGTTGCCCATCATCAGGGTGGCGATCAGGTCCTTGGCGCGCACGTCGAGCTTCTCGGCCAGGTCCTTCACGCTGATGCCCTCGGTGACGGTGATCTCGCGCGTAATCGGCACCGGCTCGTTGCTGTATTGCATGCCGCTGTAGCGTGGCGGCGGCACAAAGCCCTTCATCGGGCCTTCTTTGGTCTTCGGGTACTGCTGCTGGCCACGCCCGCGGCCGCGCGAAGCGGCGCGTTGCGGACGCGGCGTCTCCGACGGGGGTGGGGCGCCGCCGGCGCCGGGACGTGCGCCGAATCCAGGCCGTGCGCCAAAGCCGGGACGCGCGCCAAAACCAGGCCGTGCGCCAGGACCTGCCGGTCCGCCCGGCGTGAATCCGCCTGAAGAAGTGCGCGTGGGATGCTTGGGCCGCGGGCCTCCCGCAAACGAGCCGGGACCTCCGGGTCCGACGGGTCCGCGTTGCCCGGGTCCAGCCGGGCCGGTCGCGGGCCTGCGATCGAAGATCGGCTTGCCGCGCTGAATTCCGCTGCCGGTTCCCGCCGCAGGAGGCACGGGAGCGACATACGACGATTTGTAGACCGGCCGCGGTCCGGTTTGCGGCATTACCATGCGGCGCGCAGGCACTGCGGGCTGCACCCGGCCCTGTCCCCGTTGTCCCGGCGCGTTGATTGGTGCGCTCGTCGACTCCGCGGCAATGGTGGGAACTGATGCTGCCGCTTCCGCCGGGGGAGCGAGAACCTCAGACGCAGACGGCGCAACTGCTGCGAGTTCCGGTGTGGCTGCCGTCGCCGGCGCTTCAGCAACCGCAGGCGGCTTCGCAATCACCGGCTTTTCTTCGCGCGCAGCCGGAGCTGCGGGCGGCTTTACGGCACCTGGCGGAGGTGGCGCAACCACAATCACCGGACGCGTAGCCGTTACCACGCCCGCAGGTGGCTTTGCTACAACAGCGCCCGATGGAGGACGGCTCGCAATAGCCGGAGGAGCTGTGGGCTGTTGCGCAATAATAGGCGGGGCTTGCCGCGGCTGTGGAACAATCTTGCGCGGCTCTGGGCGCGCCGGAACTGCCGCAGCAACCGGGGGCGCGGCGGCCGCGGGACGCACCGCGGGCTTGGAGGGCTCCACAGTCGGGGCGGCCGGCTTTGCCGGCACGCGCACGGGATGCGCCTCTTCTTCCTCTTCTTTCTTCTTGGCCAGAATGGCCTTCATCACATCGCCGGGCTTGGAGATGTGCGACAGATCGATTTTGGGAACGATCGTGGGCGCGCCGTGGCGGCCAGATCCGGAGGCGCCGTGCGATGCCGATCGCGACTCCTGCGTAAAATGCGCACGAACCTTGTCCGCCTCATCGCCTTCGAGCGAACTGGAGTGCGTTTTGCCCGCAGGAACACCGAGCTCCGAAAGAATGTCGAGAATCGCGCGAGACTTTACTTCCAGTTCTTTCGCGAGATCGTTGATGCGTACCTTGCTCATCCGCCTCTTTTCAATTCTGTGCCGCCAAACCGCCCTTAGTCGCTCATAGCTACCTCATGGCACTGGCCGCTCTTCAACTTTGCGTTAACGTATGCCTGGCTTGGGACGATGCTGCGCATGTTATGCGCCATCCTCTTTTGCCGCCTGCTTGCCTTCGTCTTCTGTGTCCTTCGTTTCGGCGTCCAGCGTGTCTCGATCCTCTGCCACAGGGACGTCTTCAACGGCTAACTCTGTCGCGGTTACGCCTTCGGATGCAGCGTCGGTTGCAGCTTCCGCCTCAGCGCCGGAAGAATTCTCATCGTCCGCCGCGGCTGCCTGCGCGCCTTCCAGCTCTTCCATCACCACGGCGGCGTTTTCGGCTTCCGCTTCCGCGCTGTCTTCAACCGCTGGTGCATTTTGAATTTCCGCTTCGCCGGATTCCTGTGCCGCCGCCTCTGCTGCCGCCGCCTCGGCCTCTTCAAACTGGCCGAAGTAGTGCCGCACGGCCACCGAAATCTTCTCCAGCGTCTTCTCGCCGATGCCCGGAATCTCTTCAAGCTGCTCCGGCGTCATGTCGGCCAGACCCTCTACGGTCGTGATGCCCGCGGTCACCAGCTTCTGAATGATGCCCTCGCCCAGCTCCGTCACCTGCTCGATCGGCGTCGTGGGAGCGCCGGCCAGAGCCTGCATCTGCTGCTCCACCTCCTGGCGCTTCTCCTCTTCGCTCTTGATGTCGATCTTCCATCCCAGCAGCTTCGCCGCCAACCGCACGTTCTGGCCCTTCTTGCCGATAGCCAACGACAATTGCGTGTCGTCGACGATCACTTCCAGCTGCTTGTCGGTCAGGTCCGTGATGGAAACGCGGCTCACCTTGGCTGGCTGCAATGCCTTTTCCGCAAAGGTCGTAATCTCGTCCGAAAACTCGATGATGTCGATCTTTTCGCCGCGCAATTCGCGGATGATCGACTGTACGCGCATGCCCTTCATGCCCACGCACGCGCCCACCGGGTCCACGTCCTTGTCGCGGGATTGGACCGCAATTTTCGTGCGCTCCCCGGCCTCACGCGCAATGGCCCGGATGACCACCGTGTTGTCGTAAATCTCCGGAACCTCGGATTGAAAAAGATTCGATACCAGCTCCGGCGCGGCCCTGCTCACAATCACCTGCGGACCCTTGGCCGCGCGGTCTACCTTCAGCAGCACTACGCGCACGCGTTCGCCCACGCTGAATTGCTCAAGCCGCGACTGCTCGCGTTTGGGGCAGCGTGCTTCCGCCTTGCCCAGGTCGTAAATGTAGTCCTGGCCCTCGATACGCTTCACAGTCGCGTTCAGCACTTCCTTTTCGCGGTGCGCATACTCCTGGAAGACCGTATCGCGCTCCGCCTCGCGGACCTTTTGAAAAATGATCTGCTTGGCCAGTTGCGCGGCGATGCGGCCCAGCGGACTGGTGTCCCGATAGATGCGAATCTCGCTTCCCACCTCCACGCCGGGCGCCATTTCGTTGGCCTCCGTCAGCGTGATCTGGTTCACCGGATCCTCAATCTGCTCCTCGTCGGCGACCACCGTCTTATAGATGTAGGCCTGGATTTCGCCGGTCTCTTTGTTCAGTTCCCCGCGCATGTTTTCCTGGGTCTTGTAGAACTTGCGCGTGGCCAGGGCAATGGCTTCTTCAACCGCGCCCACAACAATGGCGGGGTCGATGCCCTTCTCCGAGCTCAGGAGTTCGATACTTTGATACAAAACGCTGGTGGCCATACTCTCTTTTTGCTCCTAGCTGCTAGCCGCTAGCTCCTGGCTTGTTCCTGCGATCACCGCGATCGTCGCTTCTACTGCGTAAGAGCTAGAAGCTAGGAGCTAGAGGCTAGTAGCTGTCTTTCAAATCTCCGGTACCAGATTCGCTTTCTCGATGTTGCTGAAAGCGATCTCCACCGTGTCCACGCCCGCCTTGCGGCTCTTGCTGTTTTGCTTCATCGCCGCCAGGTCAAGCACTATGCTGGGTGCCCCCGGTCTCGATTCTGAGACCGGGGAAACTCCTGCTACCAATCTTCCCTGCCAGTGCCGGTTGTTGCGAACCGGTTCAAAGGTCTGCACCTTCACCAGGCATCCTTGAAATCGCTCGAACTCCGCAGCTCGAGTCAACTTCCGGTCCAGTCCAGGAGAACTGGCTTCCAGCGTGTACGACTCGCTGGGAATCAGGTCCTCCACGTCCAGCAAAACTCCAAAATCGCGGCTGAACTCCGCGCAATCCTCGTGCGTCACGCCGGAAAGCTGCTCTACAGCAAGCGAGCCCTCCAAAAGCTTCTCCGGCAAACCCTCTGCGCCAGCCTCGGCCGCAGCCTTCAATCGCGCCCGGCCCTCGGCGTTCTTCTCGAGCGTCACGCGCAGAATGCGATCCCTGGCCGGCCCTGCGAACTCGAGATCGACCAGGTCGAGCCCATGCGAGGCAGCCACCCTTTCCGCCGCTTTCCGGATTTCGTCGAGTCTCACCGCCATCGTTGGCCTGACCGCCGTCGTCCCCGGCCGCCTTCTGGGCAACCACAACTCCCGTATTCCCTTGATTTTTCAGGGTTTTCGGGCAACTTTTGCCGCAAATAAAAAGTGGGCTTTCGGCCCACTCATCTCTCCGCCAGCCGGTGCGCACACGGAAAAACCGGCGGACAAACGCGTTGCAGTTACAGAATACAGCGAAATCCAAGGAAATTCAACTACCTGCGGCTCCCCGGGATGCTCAACTTCTTGCGTTGCCGGAGCTTTGGCGGTGCTGCGACATTTTCGGCCCATGGTTTGAGAGTGGTTTTTCTGCGCATCCGCATTCAGCGCCCGAATGGCCTTATTCGCCACCGCCCCTGCGCCGGCCCGCGGTCCCACAGCATCCATCGCCGCCACAGCGCAATCTCATCCTCCAGCCTCGACAATCAACATATAGGGGTGAGAAAGCAGGCGATCCAACGAGCGCTACTCTCGGTGCATGATTTCTTTTGCACGGAGGACAGCGAGGCGCGACAATAACAAAATGAGAAAGCTCTGTCTTCTCGCTCTGGCCGCACTCGCCCTCGGGCCGGGGTTCCTTCCACTCCAGCTCCCCTCTTCACGCTCTCGATAAGCAGCCACCCGGCGTCTTTCACGCGCGCCGCGTTGCGTTGGCCGCCAAGCTCAAGGGCGGCGTCGCCGTTTTCTTTGCTGCCGAAGAGCCCGTCCTGGATTTCATGCCCTATCGGCAGGACTCCGACTTCTATTACCTGACGGGTTGGAACGAGCCGGGCGCGGCGCTCATGATCATTGGCGATGCGCCGCAGGGCTCCGCGCCGCGCGCCTACAAGGAGATTCTCTTTCTGCCCGCGCGCAATCTGCGCATGGAAGCGTACACCGGCGCGAAGATGGATGCCGCTACCTCCGGCGTGGCCGAAGCTGCCGGCGTGGACAATGTGGAAGCGATGACCGAATTGCCCGCGGACCTGACGCGATTGATCTCCGCGGATCGCGCACTCTTGGTCAACTTGTGGACGCAGCCGGGCTCTGCCGCCGCCACGGCTCTTTTGGGCTTTACCGCAACCACGCTTGGAACCGGAGACGTGCCGCAGGCTCGCGACGTTACTACGCTTACCATGCCGCTGCGCCAGATCAAAGACGACGGCGAAATCACGCTGATCAAAGAGGCGTCGAGGGCCTCGATCCTCGCGCAGCGCGTGATGATGCAGTGGTGGGTCAAGCCGGGAATGACGGAGCGCGCCATCGCCGGTGCCATGACCGCGGTGTGGATGGAGAACGGATGCGAGCGGCCCAGCTACGCGCCCATCGTGGGCTCGGGACCAAACTCCACCATCCTGCATTACTCCAACAACGACCGCACCATGCAGGACGGCGATCTCCTGCTTGTCGACGCGGCCTGCGAGTACTCCATGTACGCCGCCGACATTACCCGTACCGTCCCCGTCAACGGCCACTTCACCGCCCGCCAGCGCGAGATTTATAACGTCGTGCTGGGCGCGCAGCAGGCGGCCTTCGACGCCTTTGTCGCAGGAAAATCCACCATCAACGATCGCGACCGCAGGGATCCGAACTCGCTCGACACCGTGGCTTACAACTACATCAATACCCACGGAAAGGATCTGCACGGTCAGCCGCTGGGCAAATACTGGCTGCACGGTCTCGGCCACATGATGGGCATCGATGTCCACGATCCCGGCAACTATCCCGTGGTGCTCAAGCCGGGCATGGTCTTCACCATCGAGCCGGGAGTCTATATTCCCGAAGAGAAAATCGGCATTCGCATCGAGTGCGACTTTCTCGTAACCGCCGACGGCAAGCTCGTGGATTTGGATGCCGGTTTGCCTCACACCCCCGATGAAATTGAAGCGGCCATGAAGGCAAAATGAGCGCGGAATGAGCGCAGAAATGAATCGCAGAAATGAATCGCAGAAATGAATATCGACCCACGCGACGCCATGGATCCTTCTGAGGTCGACGCCCTCAGCCGCGTCTTCAGCGAGCAGCTCCTAGCCTGTTTGGATGCATGCGCGCGCGGCCGCCACGGTCTGTTCTCTGAATCCATCGGCGACGACGAAGAAGAGCCTCCGTGGCCGGAGGCAGCGCGTCTCCGCGAGCTCGCCTTAGCTTTGCAAAACATTCTCGCGCAGCAGGGCGAACGCAACGCGCTCTCAGACGAGTTCCTCGACCTGTGCACCATGCACGGCGAAAGCCATCCCGGCGAGCGCAAGCTGGCGCGCCTGTTTCTCGAGCGCATTGAACGCGGCGAAGTAGGATCGCCCACCGAAAAGAATCCGTGGTAGTGCGCGCTTCAAAATCCGCTTTGCAATATGGGCAAAACCGAACGAAACGGCTTGGCCTTCCGCTCCAGAGGAGCGGTCGAGAATAGCCCAGGGTGGAGTCCGCGCCAGCGGACGGGAACCCTGGGAATTCGAGCCCTCAAGCCGTGTCCGCCCCGTAGGGGCGGGCGAATTCCACATAGGACCTTCGAAGAATGGATTCGGGCTAAATCTGCCCAACCATTTTCGCAATACGCTCTGATGCAGGCAACTAGCAGCCGATCCTTCCGCAGTTGAACTGCGGAAAGATCGTACCCATTTCGGGTGCCCCCGGTCCCTCGCATTTGGGGACCGGGGATGATGGCCACACAAACTCTGGCTAAATCTATGGCGGTGGTGGAACTGCTCTAGAACCGCACGCCCACCGACACAGGAATGATCTTTGTATCAGCCGCTACGCTGGTCACACCCAGGCCATTCGCGCTCCCCATTACCGCCGGGCTGAACACATCCACGTAGCGCGCTTCAGCGAACAGCCTCATATTGCCGTCGCCAGACACGCCGCCCACTCGGTGCTGGAAGCCCGCGCCGAAGTTGATTCCACCCTGATTCGACGAGAAGTGGCCGACCACTGCGTTCACAGTGCCAACCTCGCAGAAGTAGTAGCAGTACTCTTCCTCTTCAGGATCGGTGAAGCTGGTCACCTTGCGATAAAATCCACCGCCGCCGGTGACGTACACATCGTTAGTTGCCTTCGGCATCAGATCGATCACCGGATCGATGGTGAAGGACCAGATATGCGCATACCCGCCATTCGCGCCGGCCTCGGCGATCAGGGAGCCCGGCAGCTTGTCGTCGAGAAACTGATACTCAATCAGCGTGGAAAGATACTTGTTGAATTTCAATCCGGCGCCCACGGTAAACTGCCCGCCATACGTGACCGAGTTGCTGATCGGCGCGTTAAATCCGCCGCTCGCCTCGAAGGTCCAGTTGTGCAAAACCCCATGCCTCTCGCCGGCTGCGTACTGGCCCCCGCCGCCTCCGCCTGACGAGGCGGAAGAGCTGGGCGTCGGAGCCTCAGGCAGAACAAATTCGGCCAACTGCGTCTTCGTCAGCCCCGACTGGCTTGAGGAGTAGCTCGCTGAGCCGGCGGTGTCATTGGAAGTGCCGGGGGAAGAGTTGAGGGATGTATTGGACTGCGCCTGGGCCACGACGGCCGCCAACAAAGCTACAGCCGCAACCGCGCCGATGCGCCGCATCGGTGAAATCCGAAGGGGGAATGACATGGTAAATACCTCAAGGGAAATATTTTGCTTCACTATCCGGGAATTCATACCCCGGTCATTTGAATTAGACACCGAAATCGGCCAGAGGTTGCCTTTGGGGCAGGCGGTTGGTGGGAGGATCCTGAAGTAGTGGGACTTGAAAAATATTTCCCACCAAGGTAGAATAGTGTCACAAAACGGTTGGAGGGACACTTGGAGCTACAGGCGCGAGTGCAGGTCGGCGAGAAGGGCAGGATTGTGATTCCTGCCGAGATTCGCGAGGCGATGGGAATTCGCGTGGGCGATTCGGTCGAGATGCGCTTCGAAAATTACGAATTGCGGGTTTCGACGCGGCGAGCGCGAATTCGACGTGCGCAGGAGTGGGCGCGGAAGAATATTCCGCCGGGCGTATCGCTGGCTGATGAGCTTAGCGCCGAAAGGCGCGAGGCAGCAAAGCATGAGTGAGGTCGTGTTCGATGCCTCCGCCATGCTCGCGTTGATCCAAAATGAACGAGGCGCGGAGAACTTGACCGATGAAATCATCGATCACGCAGTCGCCAGCACCGTAAATCTCGCGGAGGTGCAATCGAAGCTCGTCAGAAGGAGCAACGATCCCGATCGAGCCTGGGCGGCAGCTCTTTCCACGATTTCAGCCGTCGAGCCCTACACCAGCGAGCAGGCGAAAACCGCGGGTAACTTGATCGCGACAACGGCGAAGTATGGCCTGTCGCTTGGCGACCGCTCTTGCCTGGCGCTGGCGATTGCGCTGAAGGCCCCGGTCTACACTACGGAACAAAGCTGGCGCAATCTGAAGCTGGGAGTTCCGATTCACGTAATCCGGTGAGCTGGAACGCAGTTACCAGCGGATTCCCGCGGCGACCGGAAGAATCGCAATCTGTCCATACGCACTGGAACCGGCCGCGATTAAGTGATATCGCCCCTCGGCAAATATCTCCGTATGTCGATCGCTGTACAACCTATGCCTGAAGCCAATGCCTCCGTCGAATCCCGGAGCAGCGGTTGCATTCGCTAAATTGGTGGGGCAGTCATAGGGATTTTCACACGGAGCGAGCGATTTCGGGGGGACGTCTCCGAGCCGATAATAGCCGGCCCCACCGATGATATAGGGGCTGTTTCTGGCACGTGAAAGGAAATCGTAAGATGCGGCCAGATCGAACGCGAAATCGGTATTACTCTGGCTGGTGGTCTGTGTAAGCCCATAAATGTCGACGTATTGCGAACTGCCGGCAAGACCGAAGAACTGCCCTTCAAACAACAGGTTCAAGTGCTCGCCAAGATGGTCGACGACGCCTGCTGTTACATCGTATCCGTCGCTGAAGTATCCAGATCCCTTCTGTAAAACGGGGACGTACCCGCCTGAGAGTTCCAGCGCAAAATGATTCCACCAATGCTCATTCCCGAACGTCCAGCCCAATTCGCCCGGCTTCGGAGGTGGCTGAGGGGCTCCGGGCACATTCGGGGGCGGGGCCTGTCCCTCTTGGGATAAACTCGCACTGCCCACGCTTCCGGCCTGTTTGTCTGGAGATTGCGCGATCGCGAAGGAAGTGCTGAAGCAAACTAGGAGCAGACATCGACACAGAAAGAATAGGAACGACTTTGAAAGAGACACAATTCCTCCCCAAGGTTGCATCGAACAACTAAAGTCAATGAGATTCTTGCGGCCAGTCTATCACACGTCGCGTCGACGCCTTGTGACGCGAAGGGCCGGAGCATTCGCCCCGGCCCTTCGCTGACTCGCTGCTCTTACCCCTGGATATCGAACTGCTCCGGATGCAGCGTCGGATCGCTCTTGAGCAAAAGATTTCGCCCGATCAGCTCCTCGAATTCAGTCAGCCAGCGCGCGTTGTTGCCCTTCAGCACCTTCACCGTCTCGGGATGCACGCGCAGCATCACATCGGCAGCCTCAAAGTGCTTCCGCATCTTCCGCATCTCGATGTAAATCTCATTGCAGACAGTGGCCGAACTCTTCACCATGCCGGTCGCCTGGCAGGTGGGGCAGGGAACGCTCAGCGTCCGCTCCAGCGACTGCTTCACGCGCTTACGCGTAATCGCCACCAGGCCGAAATCGTTAAACTGCAGAACCTTGGTCGGCGCGCGATCGCTCTTCAACGCCTCTTCGAGCGCGGCCATCACTTTGAAGCGGTTCCTGCGCTCGTCCATATCGATGAAGTCGATCACGATAATGCCGCCCAGGTCGCGCAACCGGATCTGGCGCACGATCTCCGGCACCGCATCGAGGTTCGTCTTCAGAATCGTGTCCTCGAGCCGCGCCGACTTGCCCACGTATTTGCCGGTGTTGATGTCAATCGCCACCAGCGCCTCGGTCTGGTTGATGACGATGGATCCGCCGGACTTGAGCCAGACTTTCGAGCGCAGCGCTTTCGAAATTTCGTCCTCGATGCCAAAGTGCTCGAAGAGCGGAACCTCTTTGTTGTAGAGCTTGACGCGCCGCACCAGCGAGGGCGAGAAGCGGTTGAGGAAGCGCACAATGCGTTCGTAGTCCGCTTCGGTGTCGACCCAGATGTTCGAGAAGTTCGAACTCACCTGGTCGCGCAGAATGCGCTCGATGAGCGACAAATCGTGGTAGATCAGCGCCGGCGACTTCGACGCTTCGGAACGCTGCTTGATGTCGTTCCACAGATTCATGAGGAAGCGCAGGTCGGCTCTTAATTCCTCTTCCGACGCGCCCTCGGCTGCGGTCCGCACAATGAATCCGCCGGTAGATTCGCCGCGCTCGTGCGTGAGAATCCGCTTCAGGCGATGGCGTTCTTCGTCAGAAGCAATTTTGCGGCTCACGCCCACGTGGCTCACGGTGGGCATGAAGACAAGGAAGCGTCCGGGGAGCGCTATGTGGCTGGTGATGCGCGCGCCCTTCTTGGCGATCGGCTCCTTGGCAATCTGCACCAAAATCTCCTGACCTGACTTCAACAGGTCCGAGATGATCGGTAGGTCAGATGTTTGCGCGGAACGGCGCGACGGGCCGCGCCCGCGCTGAGGCCCGCGTCCACGCTGCCCGCGATCGCGCCGTTGTCCGCCGCGAACCGGTGGCGTGCCTGTCGCAGGTTCTTCTTCCTCTGCGGCCTCGTCCTCTTCGTCATCGCCGACCGGTGCGCCCAGATTGCGTTGGATGCGGTGGTCGAGGTGCGCCTCCTGGAACATTTCTCCCAGCTCGCCGGGGCGGATATTCGCCGGCAGTGTCTCTTCTTCGTAAACATCCAGATCGTGCACTTCGGGCTTGTGACGGCGTGCGTGGGGCGCCCCGTCAAACTCCTCGCCCTCGATCACTTCCTCTTCAACAACGCCCTGACCCGGTGCATAGGTTGAAACCGGAGCCGCGGCTTTCTTTGCGGGAGCTTCCTCTTCCTTCTTCTTTTTCCCAAAGCCGAACAGCCGAAATCCCGTCGGCGACGAAGGATCGACACGGTGCGAAGCAGACGCGTCCGATTCGTCTTCGTCCAATTCTGCCGGGGCCGAATCCGTCGTCTCCTCGAATTCCTCTTCCGCTTCAGTCGCACTTGCCGCGGTTTTGAGTTCGGGAGGGTTCTCGCCTGAGAGTTCCTCGCCCCCTTCCGAGTCGAGGCTCTCCTCTTCAAACTCAAAAGCGGGTTCCTCGGCTTCTTCCGTCTCTGTATCCGCTGCGTAACGCGGCGGCTCAGTCTCCCGGATCTCCTCGGTCTCCTGGATCTCCTCGTCCATCGGCTCTGTGGCGGCGCTAGCTTCTGCCGCAGGCTGGCTTTCGCTGGGCAAATCGGGCTCGAACTCCGGCTCAGGTCCGCGATGCCGCGAAATCGATTCTCCCGGCAACAAACCGCTGCCATCCCACGCGATCGGTGCGTCGATCAGCGTGGAAGGCTTTGAGGTAAAACTCCGACGCGGCGGCGCAGCCTTCTCTGGCGCTGTCTCGCCGGCTTGTGTGCCGCCATACTTCGAAAGCGATTCGCCCGGCAGCACAATGGTGGCCGGAGCCTGATGTGCATGCGGCGCAGATTGTGCGGGACGTACTTCGCGCGCAGGTTGCGGCTCTTTCCATTGCACCGGCTCGGCAGGCTCATTCGCGTCTTGAACGCTGGGCTCGGTTTCGCCAGCCGGCTCAGCAGGCGCGCCCTGTCCCCGTCCGCCGCGGCGCCGACGCCGTCCCCGCCAGCGACCTCCGCCCGCTTCTTCGCGCTCCTGCGCCGTCCTTACCGGCGCGGCCGCACCTGTGGATTCAGGAGAAGCCATTACCGCCGGCGCTTCTTCCGGCGTGCCGGGTTCTGATTTGGACTCCTGTTTTCTGTCGCCACCGCGTCCACCGCGCTGTTCGCGGCTTCCGCCGTTGCGGACAACATCCTGAGGAGTGCCTTGAGGATGCCGTACCTCGCGAGGAGCCTGGCCGGTGGCCGCTGCCCTCTCCAACTCGTCGGTTTCTTCCTGGTCTTCGAGCTCGATGAAGTCGGTTACATACAGGAACGCATCGCGCTCCAGACCCAGGTCGACAAATGCCGACTGCATGCCCGGCAAAACCCGTGTCACGCGTCCGTTGTAAATGGAGCCTGCGAGTGTGTACTCGTTTTCGCGTTCGTAGTAAATTTCCGCGAGTTGATCGTCTTCTAGAATCGCCAGCCGCGTCTCATGCGGCGTGCTTGAAATACAAATTTCCTTTGCCATCGTACCTTTCCGTCCGGCAAAGCCCGCCGTGGCGGGCAGCCGGTACATGCGGCAAGGTTGGATGGACGCGCGCGAAGACGGCAGGGGAGGGGATGGGCGGATAACCTATATCGATAAACGGCCTCAGCGCAGCGGCCTGCCTCACAGGCGGTGAGCCTGGGCAAAAAGACCGAACCGGCTGCCGATTGCGTGTATCGCCGCGGGTATCCTGTTGCAGAGTGCCTGGGGCGGCCACGGACGGAAAATACGCCGTTTGGCCTGAGGCGGACGCTGGGGTGTTCCACGTGAGTGAAACCGCGTTCGCTTGTCCCCATCGATTTGCTCGGTTTGCAAGGTAACTGCAAAGTGCAAGCCGCGAGCCGTGCCGCGTGCTCCGGCGACCGGTTTCGATCGTTGGAGCGGAGCGGCCATCCCGTCTCTGCGTGCTCATAATCCCATTCCTGCCGGGCGCGATCCATCGGGACCATGCCGGCGTAATACTTGAAAATCTTGCTTTTGCAGCCCGAAACAATCCATATTGTTCCCTGGCCGCACACTATTAAATCTTTCCTCGCGCCTCTTAAATCGATAGAGTCGCGTTAGTTTACGAACCGGCGCATGCGGACATTCATTGCCACGCCCAGTGCCAGGAACGTAAACAGCACCGAAGATCCACCGTAACTCATTAAGGGTAGAGGGATTCCGGTGACGGGCATAAACCCGATGACCATGCCTACGTTGACCGCGATCTGAAAGGTCAACACAGCCACGATTCCCATGATAATGAGCGAACCGGGCAGGTCGGCGGCTGTCTGAGCGTTTTGAATCAAACGCATCAATATTAGGAAGTATAGCAGCAGCACAAATATCGCGCCCACAAAGCCGTGCTCTTCGCTGAACGCGGCAAAAATAAAGTCCGTGTACGGAATGGGCAGGAAATAACCTTGCGTCTGCGTGCCTTTTTCCGCGCCCTTGCCCCAGATTCCTCCTGACCCCACGGCAATCTCCGATTGCAGCACCTGGTAACCCGCGCCCTTGGGATCGTTCTGGGGATTGATGAAGCTGGTCAGGCGGGCCTTCTGATACGGCTTGAGAATTTTGCCGCTCGACCAGACACCGACGGCCAGAACGGATCCGCAAACAATCAAGATCGAGGCCTGACGCAGGCTGATCCCTCCCAGAAACAGGCCCGCGAGCAGAACCGGCGCGTAAGTAAGCGTCGTGCCCAGGTCCGGTTGGATGAGCACCAAAAGCATAGGAAGACCGACCATCCCGAAGGCCTTGAAAATCTCCTTCCACGTCAGGTTGCGGCCCCCAATGTTGGCGATGTAGCGCGCCATGGCGAGGATCAGCACCAGCTTCACCCACTCCGAAGGCTGAAACTGGATCGGTCCAAGCGCAATCCAGCGCCGCGCGCCAAGGGCTTTGTGGCCAACCAGCCGGACGGCGACCAGCGAAACCAGAAAGATGCCATACATCCAGGGCGACAAGTCGATCAAGCGGTGGTAGTCGATCTTGGCCAGGATGAACATGCAAACGATGCCCACTGCAATAAAAAGGATTTGCTTCGATTCGAAGCTCGCAAAGCGGGTATGCACGGTGGTCGAGTAAATCTCGAGCACAGAGACGACGCCCAGCACCAGAACCAGGCAGAGCAGCCACCAGTCGAAGTCGCGAAAGCTCAGGAAGCGGCGCAGAGCCATAACGCTACGGATCCTTTCCTGATTTGGCATTCGCAATGCGCTTCAAAGCACGCCGCAAAAAGCGCAATGAAGCGCGAAGTGTCAGGGCACGACTTTAGTCGTGCCGCAAACGAAGCAAAATGAGCGGGGGCTTTAGCCCCTGAGGAACGTCTCACTGAATTCCACCGCCTGGCTGGGATTTTTTCAGCGAGCTCTTCAACTCAGGCTTGCGCTCCGGCAGCGCCACAGCCACTTCTGTCGGCGCTCCCGTAACACCCACCGTTGCCGGATGCACTGCACTTTTCGCCGGCTCGCGGCTGGTTTGCGCGCCGGCTGGCTTCGCAGCCACGATCTGTCCGTTTTCGACAAAGAAATGCCCGCTCTGAATCTGTCCCTTATTCGTCGCAGCCGCCGAGTTCTTCGGGCGGGGCCCGGTTTGCACATTGGGAGTGGTCCACACCGCGCCAACTTCGACAGGGGCCGCGGCCTTTTGCTGCGGCAAGTTACCCGCCAAGCGGCGCTTCTTATCGACAAAGGCCGTCACGATCTTCGCAGCGATGCGCGCCGGATAATAGCTGAACTCGCCGTCTTGCCACAAAACCGCCACCACAAGCTCGGGATCGCGGCGCGGCGTCACGCCCACAAACCACACGTTGGGATACGTGCTTTTGCCTTTATTGGTTTTTTCCAGCGCTTCGTGGCTCATCTGCTGCGCGGTGCCGGTCTTGCCCGCAAAATCGATGCCCTCAAGATGCGCCGATCCAGCCGTATGCCACAGTCCCGGCTCCGTCACGTCGGCCATCCCGTCGGTGACGATCTGCCACGTGTCGGGGTCGATAGGAATATAAGCAGTGCCCGATCCGGGAAAACTATCCGCGAGCGATTTGCGGAATTCCTCGGGAAGCTGGTCGGGGAACACCACATGCGGCCGCACCAGATGCCCGCCCGAAGCAATGCCGCCAATGATCCGCGCCAGTTGCAGCGGTGTGGCCTCCACTGCGCCCTGACCAATGGCAACGTCGAGCGTCTCGTCGGGATACCAGCGGGCGTGGTAATTCTTCGCCTTCCACTGCGCGCTCGGCATCAGTCCTGCTTGCTCGCCCGGCAAATCGATCCCCGTCTTCTGCCCGTAGCCAAACTCATCGGCATACTTCACAATGCGATCGATCCCCAGCTTGTCGCCCAGCATGTAAAAGAACGTGTCGCAGGAGTATGGAATCGCATTATGCATGTCCACTGCTCCGTGTCTCTGGTCGCATTTATGGTAGTAGCCGTAGGGACCCCATCCGCCGTTGCACACAATGTGCATGTCCTGCATGATGCCTTCCTGCAATCCGGCCACCGACATCAGAATTTTGAAGGTCGAGCCCGGCGCAAGTTGCGCTTGAATGGCTTTGTTCAGCAGCGGATGGTCGGGGTCGGCCAGCAACTTGTTCCATTCCGTGCGGTCGATCTTGATGGCGAACGCATTGGGATCGAAGCTGGGCCGCGAGACCAGGGCCAGAATCTCGCCGTTGCGCGGATCCATCGCCACAATCGCGCCGTTCCGGTCGCCCAACGCTAATTCGGCGGCGCGTTGCAGGTCGTTGTCGATGGTCAGCTTCAGGTCCTGGCCCGGCGTCGCATGCTCAATGCCGAAATAATTCACTTCGCGGCCGTGGCTGTCGACCACCACTTCGCGGCTGCCGTCCTTGCCGCGTAGCAACTCGTCGTAGGTCTCTTCCACGCCCGCTTTGCCCACCACGTCGCCCGGCTCATAGTAGGCAAACCGCGAGTTGTTCAGGTCGTCTTCGCTCACTTCGCCCACGTAGCCGATGAGGTGCGCGGCAAAGCCGTCGCGCGGATAGAGACGGCGCTCCTCGTCGATAGTTTCGAGTTCGGGCAGTTCATTGCGGTGCGCCGCGATGAATGCTTGCTCGTCGGCTGACACGTCCTGCTTGATGGGGATGGGCTGGTAGCCAGGCTGGCTGCGGTAGCGGCGCAGCGTCGCCCGCAATTGATCCAGGTCAAGATCCAGACCCTTCGCAATCAGGGGTAGATCGACATCCACTCTCTGGCTCTGTTCGCGCACCAGGAAGCAGGTGACCGACGGATAATTGTCCACCACCAGACGGTTCTCGCGGTCGAACAGCTTACCGCGCGGCGCCAGAATCGGCTCTTTACGAATGCGGTTCTGCTCGGCCAGCACCCGATAACTTTCGACGTCCAGCACCTGCAGCCGCCACAAGCCGGCTGCCAGCCCCAGCATCATAATAAGAATGCCGTATTGCGCCACGGCCGCCTTCACCGGGGAGAGCTTTTCACCGCGATTGCTGCTGGAAACCATGTCTCTAAGCTTCAGAATACTCCGACTTCAAATTCCCGCCCGCGCCATTCACTTCTCCTCACTCACTCACTCACTCACTCACTTGCTCCCTGACCCTCAGAAGACCTCAACCGATGCCGAATGGCCCGGAGCCGCCGCGATTCTCCGATCCCGCGTGATCAAAGGAGCATTCAACTCTTCGGCGAGAGCGACGTACGACGCATCGTAGGCGCTCAGGTTCTGCCTGAGTTGCCAAATGCGCTTAAGAACCAGAGCCGGAGCATACCGGGTAAGACGCACGGCACTCAGGTCCTCAATGGCCTCCTCGGCCCTCCTCGCGGTCAATGTCTTCTCGCGCACCAAGCGCCGCAGAACGTGAGCAAATTCCACATCAAGCAGGTGGACGGTGTGCAGAGTTTCCCGGCGTCCGATAATGCGATGGTTTATACGCTGGCCCTCGGGAGTTTGTAGCAGCCAGTCGACTACTGCCGAAGCATCGAGGACAATCATCGCGTCTCGCGCTCTTCACGCAGGATACGGGCGGTATCCAAAGAAACGCGAAGCGGCCTGCGCTTTTTCAGGCGCTCAGAGAATTCCGCGAGGGTCGGTCGACCCGCGATCTCATCGAGCTCCCCAAGCAAATAGTCGGAGAGAGACATTCCCATTGTCGCGGCTCGGGCTTTCAGCCCTCGGTGAAGAGCTTCCGGGACATTCCGAACTTGGATCATGACAGTCATGCTCTAAGCATATTTGCATGTGCAGCACATGTCAAATCGTCCTCACTCCCGCCTCTCATTCCCTCATCTGCAGACGATCCAAAAGCGGAAACAGTACGATCGCAATCAGCGAATTCCCCACCGCCCGCATCAATTCCGTAAGCCAGCTCCATTCGAGCGGCAGACCGAGCAGAAAACGGTAGGTGAAAAAGTAAATGACACTCGAAAGCAGGGAAAGCGAGAAATTAAGCAGCACGCGAATGATCTGGTTCTCGACTTCAATGCGAATGCCGACTGAAGCCGCCAGAAAACCCACCATGGTCTTCGCAATGCCGTTCACGCCGATAGCATGATGCGAAAGCGCATCTTCAAACAACCCCATCGCTGCGCCCATGATGGTTCCCTGGATGGGGCTGCGGCGTCCCAAAGCGAAATAAACCGTCACCACGAGCGGCAGGTCGAACCAGTCATAGCGTCCCACCACGCGCGGCAACCATGCCTGCAACACCAGTGAAGCCAATGGAACCAGCGCGTATACCAGAAGGGGATAGCGGCGAATCTCGATATCGCGTCGGCTATCGGCGCTGAGCAGGGACATGGCTACGGGTTCCTCCGCGTCGTTTGCGGTTTGGAAACCTGTGCCGGTTGCGGTTTGGCGCCATTGCCGTCGGCTGCATGCGGAACCGCCGGCTTCGTGGTCTGCGGCTTGGGTGCTTGCTCCGCATTCGGATCCGTTCCGGGAGTGCTTGCGGCGCCCGGAGAGAACTCATCGGGGCGCAGCGGCTGCGGCGGTTGCGGAGCGGGATTCGGATTGCTGCTGTCGTGTAGCGGTTGCTGGTCGGGAGGCAGGTTGGGATCAATCAGGCCCGGCAGCTTCTCGGCCATGATCTCCGACGCCTTCACCTGGTCCTTGATCGCGGTCGGCACCACGTCTTTTTGCGATTCACTGGTAGCGACATCCTGCTGTTCCTGTGGTGAGAAGCGCGGCTCCGTCGAGGTAATCACCAGCACCTCGTCCAGGCGCTCAAGATGCGCGGCCGGCTTCACAATAATGTCGATAAACGAATCCCGGTCGGGATCGGGGACCACTTTCTCCACCACTCCCACCGGCAGTCCACGCGGAAAGATCAGGTCGCCCCCGGCTGTCAGCACCTTCTCTCCGGGCTGAATGCGTTGATCGGACAATATGCCCACCACCTCCAGCCGGCCCACTGCGTCGCCCCGCAAAATTCCGCGAATGCGTGTGGATTCCAGAATCACACCCGCGCCGCTCGTTGCATCATTCACGGCCAGCACCTGTGCCGTGTGCAGAAACACGTCGCGCACCTTGCCCACGATGCCGTCGGCCGTAATCACCGCCATGTCGGGCTTCAGGCCCTCGCGTGAGCCCTTATCGATATAGAAAACATGCGAGCGATCGCTGCCGCTGGAGCCGTAAGCCTGTGCGGCCACCGTGGTGTAAATGTATTTTTCCTGGAAACCCAGCAGAGCCTGCAGCCGCTGGCCCTGGCGCGCGTCTTCAAGCAGCGCCGCCTGCTCCAATCGCAACCGGTCTACAGTCTTTTTAAGGTCCTGGTTCTCATCGCGCACGTGTCGAAGATCGATGTAGTTCGTCCACAAAGAGCTGAGGCCAATCTTAGTTCCGTGGATCAGGCGCTCCGGTGGCGAAATGATGGCGTTGCCCCACAGCCGGATCAGGCGCACACCGCTTGGGTCGCTGGGATCGAGCGTGTTCACACCTGAGCTGTTGTGCCGTACCTGCACCGCCAAACCGGCGATCTGCGCCATCAAAATGGCCAGCAGCACCACAAGGTTCCGATAGCGGACGAAGAAGGATTCCATAACTTCAGGGAACAAGGGAACGAGGGGACGAGGGAACAAGACGACGATTACTTGTGCTGTTGGTCACTTTGCCGTCTCCGGGTCTGCCATACGCTTTCCCTAACATCGTCAGAGCAAGTCCATCAAGAACAGAGGAATAGAGCATGGCATCCTTCAAAGATCTGATTGTTTGGCAAAAAGCAATCCAACTGAGCTCGGACATCTATCGTCTTACTGCCTCGTTTCCTCGTTCTGAGCAATTCGGTCTCACTAATCAAATGCGACGCGCTTCCGTGTCGATCGCAAGTAACATCGCCGAAGGCAACGGCCGGTCCACGAAGGGCGAATACGTGCTGTCGCTCGGATATGCCAGAGGCTCAAATTGCGAATTGCAAACGCAACTCATGATCGCAAGCAACCTCGGATTTTGCGGCAAGCAGGAACATGAAGCCGTGGAAAATCTCTCCGCCGAAATAAGTCGAATGCTTAACGCACTCATGAAAAAGCTCAAAGAGTAGGGCGGCTTTCTTGTTCCCTTTTTCCCTCGTTCCCTTGTTCCCTGCATTAATCGATCTTGATCTTGCGCAGCAGCCGGAAGTCCGAAAGCATCTTGCCCGTGCCCAGCACCACCGAGGCCAGCGGATCGTCGGCCACCGAAACCGGCAGCCCGGTTTCTTCGCGGATGCGCTTGTCGAGATTCTTGATCAGTGCGCCGCCGCCGGTCAGCACAATGCCGCGGTCGATGATGTCTGCCGAAAGCTCCGGAGGCGTGCGCTCGAGCGCCACGCGAATAGCGTTCATGATCACCGCAATGCATTCGCCCAGCGCTTCGCGAATCTCGCTGTCGTCGATGGAGATGGTCTTCGGCACGCCCTCAATCAGGTTGCGTCCCTTGATCTCCATGGTCAGCGGCTTGTCCAGCGGGAACGCCGAGCCAATTTCAATCTTGATCGCCTCGGCCGTGCGCTCGCCGATTAGCAAGTTATATTTGCGCTTCAGATAATTCGTGATGGCCTCGTCCATCTGGTTGCCGGCCATGCGCACCGAGCGCGAGTAGACAATGCCCGAAAGCGAAATCACGGCAATGTCCGTCGTGCCGCCGCCGATATCCACCACCATGTTGCCCGAGGGCTCGGTAATCGGCAGCCCCGCGCCGATCGCCGCCACCATGGCCTGTTCCACGAGATAAACTTCGCTGGCCTTGGCGCGATACGCCGAGTCTTCAACCGCGCGCTTCTCCACTTGCGTAATCTCTGAAGGCACGCCGATCACGATGCGCGGATGCACCAGCATCTTGCGGTTGTGCGCCTTCTGAATAAAGTAGTTCAGCATTTTTTCGGTGACTTTGAAGTCGGCAATCACGCCATCCTTCATCGGCTTGATGGCCACAATGTTGCCGGGCGTGCGTCCCAGCATCTCTTTGGCCTCTTTGCCCACGGCTTCCACTTCACCGGTAATTTTGTTGATGGCGACAATCGACGGCTCATTGACAACGATGCCTTTGCCCGCCGCGTAGACAAGCGTATTTGCGGTGCCCAAATCGATGGCCAGGTCGCTCGAGAACATGCTGAAGAGCGAGCGAAACCCGTGGGACCGCGAAGAGCGCGAAGGATATCCGTTTGAAGACATGGAAAAGCCCGATCTGCCTCAACCAACTTGAGAATGGAACCTGCCTAATGCCTATTGTACGGCCAGTGGAACCAAGCCGCGGAAACCGCTCGAAAACAAGCAGAAAAGGGTAACCTTCGCGCTAACTGGGCCGCACATTCGGCACCCGCGTTTGCGGTCAGACCGGGAGCATCTACGCGTGGGCAATCAGGCACCGGAACACGGCGGGCACGCGGAAGCTGCCATCGGATTGCCGGAACGCGCCCAGCGCCTCGGCGTGGGCTCGATCGACAGCCTCCGCGCCCGAGGTATTTCGCGCGCGAGCTGCGACACCCGACGACCCAAGCCCGCGAACGCCCTCTTCAAGAGAGGCGTAACTCCAGGGGCTCTCCACATCGAAAATCTCCCCCGGTTCGAGGCCCGCTCCCTGCCGCAAATGCTCGCAGCGCGGCTTCATTCGACAGGGCAAACGGTCCCGGCGCGCCCGGCGGCGGAGGCGGCAACAGCGGCCGAAGTGCCGCAACCAGCGCAGCCGCAGGCATGCCCTTCCGGCGGTCCCCACGTCATAATGGCCACAACCCCGCCGGGCTTTCGTCACGCGTCGCGCCTCTGTCAAGCGCGGCGGTTGGATCTCCTGCATATTGAAAGGAGTTAAATCCCGTGACCACGTCGAACGTCGCATCGGCAAACGGCAACTTCTCCAGTTCGCCGGTCAGAGAACTGCCCCCGGCACGCGTTCCCGCGCTATGGCCAGCAGCGGCTCTGCGAGCATCAAGCCCCGATACCTGGGCGCCTCGCTCTGCGGCCATCTGGGCGGCCATTCCCGCGCCGCAGCCCGCATCCAGGTACGTCATTCCCGGACCCACGCTTCAAGCGATCCAGAACCGCTTCATACACCGGCCGGCACTGGCCCTCCTGCAATTCTGCCCAATCGCTGGCGCGCGCACCCCACAGGGCGCCATTCACCGCGCCGGTAGTTTTTCCGCTTGCGGCCATATGAGCCTCCATCAGAGTACGTGGATGGTAAGTTCGACGCGGGGAAATGAGCGAACAGCTTACCATCCACTGATACCACGCGACAGCCTGCCGGGTCGACCTGCCAGAAACTATTTGCGGCATGCCGACAGGAGCTGGACAGGCTCTGCCGACGGCGGTTTCCTGTAGGCATCTCAGGAACGGACTTATGACCTACAAGACCTATCAGAATCTCATCGGCGGCCAGTGGATCGCCGCTGCAAGCGGCAAAACCATCCTCAACCTCAATCCCGCCGACCACGCCGACGTCATCGGCGCCTTTCCCGTCCTCGCACGCTGAAGACGTTGCCGCAGCCGTTGCCGCTGCCAAAAAGGCCTTCGCCACCTGGCGCCTGGTTCCCGCTCCCAAGCGCGCAGAGATTCTCCTTCGCGCCGGCCATCCTGCGCACAGAACAAGGAAAAGTTCGCCAAAGAAATGACCCGCGAAATGGGCAAAGTGCTGGCCGAAACGCGCGGCGACGTGCAGGAAGCCATCGACGAGGCCTTTTACGTGGCCGGCGAAGGCAGGCGTCTCTTCGGCATCACCACCCCCAGCGAACTGCCCAACAAGTTCGCCATGAGCGTGCGCATGCCCGTCGGCGTCGTCGGCCTCATCACGCCCTGGAACTTCCCCATGGCCATCCCCAGTTGGAAGCTCTTTCCCGCGCTCGTCGCCGGCAACACCTGCGTCATCAAGCCCGCCGAAGACACGCCGCTCTCCACCTACAACCTCGTCCAGACGCTCATCGATGCCGGCCTGCCGCCGGGCGTGGTCAATATCGTCTGCGGCTACGGGTTCCGACGCAGGCGCTGCCGCTCGTCGAGCATCCCGACGTGCGCGCCATCAGCTTCACCGGCTCCAGCGAAGTCGGCTCGCTCGTTGCGCAGCGCGCCGCCGCCACCTTCAAGCCGGTCTCGCTCGAAATGGGCGGCAAGAACGCGCAGATCGTCCTCGACGACGCCAACCTCGATCTCGCCCTCGATGGCGCGCTCTGGGGCGCATTCGGCACCACCGGCCAGCGCTGCACCGCCACCAGCCGCATCCTGCTGCAAAAGGGAATCGCCGCCGAAGTTCACCGACGAAATTCGTCGCGCGCGCGAAAAAGCTCAAGGTCGGCAACGGCCTCGATGAATCCGTCGAAGTCGGCCCGCAGGTGAACGCCAAGCCAGATCGAGACTTCGGCGCGCTATGTCGAGATTGCGCTAGCCGAAGGCGCAAAGCTGCTCTGCGGCGGCCACGCGCTCACCGACGGCGCATACGCTCACGGCACCTTCTTCGAGCCGACGGTCTTCGCCGGCGTCAACCCGAGAATGCGCATCGCCCGCGAAGAAGTCTTCGGCCCCGTCGTCGCGCTCATCGAGTTTTCGACATTCGAAGAAGCCATCGCCATCGCCAACTCCATCGACTACGGCCTCTCCACGTCGCTCTACACCCGCAACGTGAATCGCGCCTTCACAGCCATGCGCGATCTCGAAGCCGGCATCACCTACATCAACGCGCCCACCATCGGCGCTGAAGTGCATCTACCCTTCGGCGGCGTCAAGCACACCGGCAACGGCCACCGCGAAGGCCTCGGCGCCCTCGACTTCTTCACCACCTGGAAAGCCGTCTACGTCGACTACTCCGACAAGCTGCAGCGCGCGCAGATTGATAATGCGGAGTGACTCCTCACCATCCCCACAGAACTGTCATCCTGAGCGACCGGAGCGTAGCGTAGGGAGTCGAAGGACCTGCGGTTGCTTTTGAGGGTCAATCATTGACCGTCGATAACCATGTGCCGCAGTTTCATCGCAAGTCGGTGATTTCTGCTGTCGTAGATGAACTCTTCATGTTCGTTGCAGTATTTTTGGAAAGCACGGACGGATCGCCGCATGTGGTGCATTTTTCGGAACGGCGCATCGCTGAGCGTTCCGCGTTTCAAAAATAGCGTGATGTTCTCTGCCGTTTCTTCGGGCGTGGGTCGTATGCCGGGCATTAGTTCGTGCTCCTCTCAATTTCTACGTTACAATCTCCCCATGCAGCACTCCTTCGACGAAGTCCGGCAACTCGCATACGATCTTCCAGAAGATCAGCGTCTCCTGCTCGCCAACTCTCTCCTGGAGAGCGTGAGCGAACAGGATGAAGCAGCCGAAGCCCAGCTTGCCGCGGCATGGGACAAGGAGATCGCCCACCGCGTCGCAGAAATCAAGGCGGGCACCGCGGTGACCTGTTCACTCGATGATTTGACTTCCGACCTGCGCTCGATTGTGGATCGGTGAAGACGGTACGAGTTGATGAACGCGCCCGGCGCGAGGCCAGGGAAGCGACGGAATGGTATGCCGATCGCGGCAGAATGCTTGGCCGCAGGTTTAGAGACGAACTTCTCGCAGCGCTGTTCTACGCAGCTTCTCATCCACTCTCCTGCCCTCCCTACCTGCACGGAACCCGAAGGGTGCTCCTTAAGAAGTTCCCCTATTTCGCGATCTTTCTTGACTGGGAAGATCGGATTTTCGTTGTGGCAGTAGCCCACGCCAAGCGGCGTGAGGGGTACTGGAAAGCGCGCATCTGAAGTTCTGGAGAAGGCAGGGCGTCTATGAGCAAGCGCTTAAAGCCAATCCCTAAGTTCGCAAATGAGGCGGCGGAGCGCGCTTTTTGGGAGACTCCCGGGAACGACAGCACGGAATATGTGGATTGGAGCAAGGCGACTCTGGCTGTGTTCCCTGAGCTCAAACCTTCTACGGAGTCGAATTCGCTGCGCATGCCAGCAAAACACCGCGCGAAGCCGCGGCAAATGATGCCAACGAAAACAGGCTTCTCCCAGTAGTAAGCTAGGGAGTCATGGAAACCGCCTACCTACCCGACCCCTCCCGCTACGACCACGCCATCTTCCGCCGCTGCGGCAACTCCGGCCTCATGCTGCCGGCCATCACCCTTGGCCTCTGGCAAAACTTCGGCGGCGCCGATGTCTTCGAAACCGGCCGCGCCATGATCCGCCGCGCCTTCGATCGCGGTGTCACCCATTTCGATCTCGCCAACAACTACGGCCCTCCCTACGGCTCAGCCGAAGAAAACTTTGGCCAGATTCTCCGCAAGGATTTCAAGGGCCTGCGCAACGAGCTTGTAATTTCAACAAAAGCCGGCTGGGACATGTGGCCCGGCCCCTACGGCATCGGCGGCTCGCGCAAGTATCTCCTCGCCTCGCTCGACGACAGTCTCAAGCGCATGGGCCTCGACTACGTTGACATCTTTTACGCGCACCGCCCCTGGAAGGATTGCCCGCTCGAAGAAACCATGGGCGCGCTCGTTTCCGCCGTGCATCAGGGCAAAGCGCTCTATGTCGGCATCTCTTCCTACAGCCCCGAGCGCACGCGCGCCGCAGCCAAAATTCTCAAGAGCATGGGCGTACCGCTGCTCATCCATCAGCCTTCCTACTCCATGCTCAACCGCTGGATCGAAAAAGGCCTGCTCGCCACGCTCAAGGAACTCGGCGTCGGCTGCATCGCCTTTTCGCCTCTCGCGCAAGGCTTGCTCACCGGCAAATATCTCAAGGGCGTTCCAAAAGATTCGCGCGCCAAACTCGGCAACTCCTCGCTCCTCAAAGAATTCCTGAGCGAAGAAAACCTCAAGCGCGTCCGCGCCCTCAACGACATTGCCCAAGCCCGCGGCCAGACCCTCGCGCAAATGGCCATCGCCTGGGTGCTGCGCTCGCCAGCCGTCACCTCAGCGCTCATCGGCGCGCGCAACGTGGAGCAGCTCGACGACTCTCTCGATGCGCTCAAGAAACTCAAATTCTCGGCCGCCGAACTCAAAGAAATCGATTGTCACGCGCGCGACGGCGAACTCGATCTCTGGCGCGAAGCGCGCGAAACCATGGAATGAAAATCTGGATCGGTGGACTTGTGTACCGCCGGTCTCCTGACCGGCTGTAGTGCGGGCGTCCCCGCCCGCACATCGGGATTTTCTCAAGGCTTGTTTCTTATTAGCCCTTCGCCTCCAGCACATCCCGCAGCGCAAAGCTGGTCTCCAGCCGGATCACGCCCGGCAGGCGCGAGAGCTCATTCTGGTGCAGGCGGTCGTAGTCATCGATGCCCGCCACGCGCGCCACCAGGATGTAGTCATACTGGCCGGCCAGCAGGTGGCAGCTCACAATGTCGTGACAGTGCCGCACGGCAGCCTCAAATGCGTTCAGCACCGCGGCTGACTGCCGCTCCAGCGTCACGCGGATGTAGACCGTCATGTGCTTGCCTAGCAATCGGTCGTCAATCAGCGCCCGGTAGCCGCGGATGGCTCCCGAAGCCTCCAGCGCCAAAATCCGCCGCGACGCCGCCGAAGCCGACAGCCCCACCGCCTCACCCACCTCAAAATTGGTAGCCCGCCCCTGCCGCGCCAAATAGCGAAGAATGGCTCCGTCCAGTTCGTCCAGACCCGCCGCGGCTTGGAGGCTTTCTACGGATTGCATTACTTCGGGTGTTTGTTGCGTAGCTGGCGTGCTTCGCTCACGTTTCGTTCCCATTTTGCAGTTCTATCACAAAGTTTGCACACATTGGAAGCCGCCTAAGCCGTAAAATTCCTTCAGTTGGCAGAGGAGAAACCATGATCATCGGCGTCCCCAAAGAGATCAAGGACAACGAGTCCCGCGTCGGAATCACCCCGGCGGGCGTCAAAGCGCTCACCGAGGCCGGTCACAAAGTCCTGGTCGAAACCGAGGCCGGCGCGCAGTCAGGTTTCCCCGATGCCGAGTATCAAAACGCCGGCGCCGAGATCGTGGGCGACGCAGGCTACGCGTGGGGCAACGCCGACATGGTCGTCAAGGTCAAGGAGCCCATCGAAAGCGAGTACGTTTATTTCCGCGAAGGCCTCGTTCTCTTCACCTATCTGCATCTGGCTCCCGTTCCCGCACTCACTGACAAGCTGCTCGAATCCAAAGTGATCGGTATCGCCTACGAGACCGTGCGCGACCGTCAGGGAAGTCTCCCTCTTCTCACACCGATGAGCGAAGTGGCGGGGCGCATGAGCGTGCAGGTTGGCGCCAGCTATCTTGAAAAAGAGCGCGGCGGACGCGGCATTTTGCTGGGCGGCGTTCCCGGCGTACCTCCGGCGCACGTAGCCATTCTGGGTGGAGGCGTGGTGGGCACCAACGCTGCGCGCATCGCCCTGGGCTTCGGCGCAAAAACCACGCTCATCGACGTGAACCTGAACCGTCTCCGCGAACTCGAAGACATCTTCGGCGGCCGCCTCTCCACGCTGGCTTCAAACAGTTACAACATCGCCCTCGCAACGCGCGAGGCAGATCTGGTGATTGGCGGCGTGCTCATTCCCGGCGCTACTGCTCCCAAGCTGGTCACTCGCGCCATGGTCTCGCAGATGAAGAAAGGCGCCGTCATCGTCGATGTAGCCATCGATCAGGGCGGCTGCGTTGAGACCGCCCGGCCCACCTCCCATTCCAACCCCAGCTATGTGGTCGATGGCGTGGTGCATTACTGCGTCACCAACATGCCCGGCGCCGTGCCGCATACTTCCACACTTGCGCTCACCAATTCCACATTCCCTTACGTTTTGCGTATCGCAAACCAGGGCGCGCGCGAGGCCATCCGCCAGGATGCCGGCCTTGCCGAAGGCCTGAATACTTGGCTCGGCACGCTTACATATCGCGGCGTGGCCGAAAGCCAGCACAGGGCCTGGACCGCTGCCGCCAGCTTGCTCGGCTGAAGGGATTCGCGTTTCAATCCTTTCGTGCTTCTATCCCTTATGGAACTGGTCCCACACACGTGTGCAAATTTGTCTTGACACCCATATTTCATATTTGTTAGTTTCCTCCCGCGGAAAAGACTAAGAGAAATCCACCGCCAAATGTAGCTTCTTTCGATACTGGTCGTGTGTGCAAGAAGGGCCGGGTGAACAGAGCTTGGATTTGGGGTGGATTTTTGTCTTTACCTGATTTTTCATTGCGTGTTCTTCGAAAATTAACGAGCTTGGCAAAGGATGGCAGTGATATCGTTGCTTACCATCACCTCGACATCTTCAACAGTTCCGAGTTTCTTATCGACCACACCCAGCGAACCGGATGACCGCAGCCTGAAATCTGCGATACCGGTTTCGTCTTTACGGCGGGGTTCGATGCTTGGCTCTCATATTTCGAGAGCGATGGTTTCTATTCGCGGCATTTTCTGAATCCTATAGCCCTGATCAACAGGGAAGACACTTAACCGTTGTTGAAACAAGAAACATTGGGAGGCAATATGCATTCGAGAATTGGATCTATAGGGCGCCAGACCGGTAAGCGCGGGTTCGCCTGGATCTTTCTGGCCATCGCGCTTCTGTTGATGCTTCCTTCACGCACGGCTTTTGCTCAATACGACCTCGGCGGCCTGGTCGGAACCATTCACGACCCCAGCGGCGCAGCGGTTCCGAACGTGACCGTTACTGTCACCAACGACGCTACCGGCATCGCCAATGTCGTGAAGACGGATCAATCCGGCGACTATGAAGTTCCGGAGTTGCGCGTTGGTGTTTACACCATCTCTGCCAGCGCCTCCGGATTCTCGATCGCTGAAGCCAAGTCCATCACCGTCTCCGTCGGCGCGCGCGTGCGCATCGACCTCTCCTTGAAGGTGGGCACGGCCCAGGCCACCACCGTCGAAGTCAGCGACGTTGCTTTGCAGCTGCAAACCGAGTCCAGCCAGCGCGACCAGACCATCACCAACTATCAGACGCAATCTCTGCCGCTGGTGAGCCGCACCTACTCCGACCTCGTGAATTACGTCGTAGGCGCTCACCAGGCTCCGGCCGACGCCACCACGACCGCGGTCACCTCGTTTACGCGCGCCGGCTCCTTCAACGTGAACGGCCAGCGCAGCATGTTCAACGACTACATGATCGACGGCATGGACAACAATTCCTATGGCGAGAGCAACCAGGGCTTCGACAACCAGATCATTCAGCCTCCGCCCGACTCCGTTGCTCAGTTTGAAGTGATCACCAACAACGAGAGCGCCGAGTACGGGCGCTCCTCCGGCGCCACCGTCAACGTAGCGAGCAAAAGCGGCACCAACGAATTCCACGGCACACTCTATGAGTTCATCCGCAACACCGACCTGAACGCGTTCGGTTACATCAAGCCGATCTCGACCAACGCCGTCACTGGCGCGGTGTATCCGTTCTTTAAGCCGGTCTTCAACCGCAATCAGTTTGGCGCCAACATCGGCGGCCCGATTTTCAAGAATCGGTTCTTCTGGTTCCTCGACTACGAAGGCTTCCGGCAGACCCTCACGCCCACGGTTGTTGATACCGTGCCCACAACCAACGAGCTTAGCGGCCAGTTAGCTGTCGCCGTACAGGATCCGTGGAGCCCCGGTACCTACATCCCGGCGGGCACGCCCTATACCAGTTGGCCCACGCAAGCCAAGGCCGACGCCGATCCGACGGCCCTCAAGATCGCCAGCCTGTACCAGAGCGCGCTGACCTCCAATGCGGGCGGCAGATGCGTGGTGACTGCTGGACTATCGACGACGGGCGTAGCCACCAACGACTGCCCCTTGAACGCGCCGTTTACCGACCACGCCGACAAGGGCGACCTGCGCCTCGACTTCCAGCAGAACGCCAACACTTCGTGGTTCCTCAAGGTCAGTGATCGCAAGGAGATTGGCCATAACAACAACCTTCTGGCTGAGCCGATCGATATGCAGACCAACGGCGACATCCTCATTCACGATCAACAAATCGCCGCAGGCTATAACCATGCGTTCAGCGCCAACAAGTTCATCGATGCACGCCTGGCCATCTCCGGCACCCGGGCCGGCAAGTGGACCTACGCCATCGGCAGCACCGCCTTTCCAGCGGGCTCCATCCCCGGCTTGCCCACTATCGCCGGCGTCTCCGGCGGCCTGCCTTCTATTGCAATCACTGGTGGTTTTACGTCCTTCGGCCGTCAAAGCACCAACCCGCAATGGCAGAACCCTTCGCTGGCCGATCCCAAGCTGAACTTCACTTGGGTCCATGGCCAGCACTCCCTCAAATTCGGCTATGAGTACGAGAAGGTCTGGCAGGAGATCGAGGACTCGAACCCGCTCTACGGCTCCTTCTCCTACGGCGGCGGCTACAGCAAGTGCCCCACAGGCGTGACCGCCTGCCCCAACACCTCGGCCGTTGCCGACACTGACTTCGCCGACTTCCTCTTCGGAACCAGCAGCGCTTACTCACTGGCAACCTATTTCATCACCCACGTATACCAGCAGATGGACAGCGCTTACGCTCAGGATGACTGGAAGGTCTCTCAGAAATTGACCCTGAACATTGGCCTGCGCTGGGAGTATGGTTCGCCATGGTGGGAGCGCAACAACTTCGTCTCCAACTTCAACACCACCACGGGGACCTTGCAGACGCTCACACCTGGCTTTACAACTGCGATGTCTCCCATGTGCGGCAGCGCTCCCTGTATCGCTCCATATAGCGGCAATGGCGTATTCGGCAAGTCGCTGGTCAATCCCAATAAGAACGACTGGTCGCCGCGCTTTGGATTCGCTGCTGCTCTCACACCGGGCCTTGTGCTCCGCGGCGGCTATGGCACGGCATTCATTCACTACTGGCGTGCCGGCTCGGGTAACAACATCGCCATCAATGCGCCCTTCGATCTCATTACCGTCGTCAGCAACCCGTCTACGACTGGAACCACGGCCGGTCGTGCAGGCGGAAGCACCAACGGCTTCGTAAGTCTGTCGCAAGGTTTCCCCACGGGGCTGGCCTCGGTCTTCAGCGCCGGTACAGACAACATCGACTCCATTCCGACCAGCACCAAAGACGGATACGCCGAGAGCTGGTTCCTCGACATGCAGAAGAGCCTGGGCAAGAACACCAAGGTTGACGTTGCCTACGTCGCCAATCACGGCGTCCACCTGCAAGGCTTCATCAATGCCAACCAGAAGAATCCCGCCTTACCGCTTACCACGGCCGGCCAGTTTCCCGGAATTCCGGCGGGCCAGTGGCAGCGTCCGTACATGAGCTGGGGCGGCTACCTGCTCAATAATCCGACACTCTATCCCACCTTCAGCAACGGCGACATTACCCAGGCTTTGAGCGAGTTCCACTCCAGCTACAACGCGCTGCAAGCCCGTTATGAGCAGCGTGCTACCGCCGGCTTGACTCTGTTGAACTCCTTCACCTGGTCGCATGCCATGGATAACGCCTCATCGACCCTCGAGGCCAATACGCCTTGCCCGCAGAACGGCTATAACATCCAGGCCGATTACGGCCAATCGGACTATAACCTGCCCATCACCAACGTCACCACGCTGATCTACGAATTGCCGTTCGGCCAGGGACGCCGTTGGCTCACGGGCGCCAACCCCGCAACCAATGCCCTCCTCGGTGGCTGGCAGATCAGCGCCGTGAACACCATGGATGCCGGAACGCCCTTCAACCTTACCTACAGTCCGGCTTCGACTAACGCGGTTTCGCCCGCGCTGACCCAGAACTGGCGCGGTGAGAACCTCTATCGTCCCAACCTCGTCGCCGGCGTTCCTTACATCCAGAGAACGAAGCTCGCCAACGGCTCCGTGCAATATGTGAATCCGGCTGCGGTCGATCTGCCCTCCACCTACATCGGCAACGTCTCCACGAATGGTATTTCCAGTCCATTCGGCAGCCTGCCCAAGAACTTCGGCCGCACGCCAGCCTTCTACCAAACCGATCTGGACTTCAACAAGAAGTTCAATACCCCTATCGAGCGGGTCAAGATCGAGTTCCGGTCGGAGCTCTACAACATCTTCAACCACACCAACCTTTACCTGCCCGGCGGCTCGGGCGGCGGTACGGTCTCCGGCACCGACAACAACACGGCGGGCGACGTCACCAGCAACGGCGGCGGTACGGTCACCGGCACGTTCATTCCGCGCATCATTCAGTTCGGCTTGAAGGTCACCTACTAGGTCTCTGACCGCTTAAAGAAGAACCTTCCCGTGCCCCATCCATTCGCCTCTTTTCTGGCGAATGGGTGGGAAACCGCCAAAGCAAAAAGTGCGAATTCATGCGGTGCGGAACTGGTTGAGTTAGCAATGAACGGTGCGCCGGTCGCACCACGCGGCCGGCGCATTCCGTTTTCGGGTTACCGCGGTAAAGATTTGCCGGGCAATCACCGGCAAGACAATTCCCGCAGTGATAAACTCAAAACAATCGCGCGTCTCCTTCAAGCGTGATGCGCGCTTCATTTCGAAACCGCAGGCTTCAGTCCCGCGGTTCCACGCCCACTTAGAGACCAGAGTCCGGGCGAAATCAGCAATCCAAATTGATTTGAGGCAGTGTGCCTGCCATTTCCCGCGGTGTATTTACGCGGGTCCCCTTGCGGCGTCTCAAATCGTATTGCTTTCCGACCTCTGGTAACCATGAAAGGAATATACGGGCGTGACCAAACGCAATGAAATCCTGAAAGAGCTTGGCAGCGATTCGCCGCCGTGGGACGTATTGGTAATTGGCGGCGGAGCCACCGGCCTCGGCGCAGCCGTTGAAGCCGCGTCGCGCGGCTATCGCACCCTGCTGGTGGAGCGCTCCGACTTCGCGAAAGAAACCTCCAGCCGCAGCACTAAACTGGTGCACGGCGGCGTCCGCTATCTCCAGCAGATGAACGTGACGCTGGTTCTCGACGCCCTGCGCGAACGTGGCTACATGCTGCGCAACGCGCCCCACCTCGTCCACGACCTCAACTTCATCATCCCCGCGTACAGCTATTTTTCGCTTCCTTATTACGGGATCGGCCTCAAAGTCTATGAACGCCTCTCCGGAAAACTATCCTTCGGCCATTCCGAGGTGCTCTCCCGCAAGACCGCACTGGAAAAACTCCCGGGCGTGAAAAGCGAAGGCCTGCGCGGCGGCATTCTCTATCATGACGGCCAGTTCGACGATGCTCGCTACGCGATCGCACTCCTGCGCACGCTTGAAGATCTCGGCGGCGTGGCCATCAACTACGTTGAAGCCACCGGCCTCATCGAGCGCGGCGGCAAAGTCATCGGCATCCGCGCCCACGACAGGGAAGACGGCGCCGATTTCGATCTTCGGGCCCGGGTCGTCGTCAATGCCACCGGCGTTCACGTCGAGCAGATTATCGACTTCGACGGCCAGCCACACAAATCTCTGCTCGCCGTCAGCCAGGGATCCCATTTCGTCCTGCCGCGCAGCTTCCTGCCCGGCAATACCGCGTTGATGATTCCCAAAACGGCCGACGGTCGCGTCCTCTTCGCCATTCCGTGGCATGGCGTGTTGATCGTCGGCACCACCGATGTGCCGGTCGGCTCCTCATCGCCCGAGCCGCGTGCTCTGCCCGAGGAGAAGGCTTTTCTTCGCGACCATATCGCCAGGTATCTCGGCCACGCGCCGCGCCCGGAAGAGATCCTCAGCGTCTATTCGGGACTGCGGCCCCTGGTCCGCAAAGGTCACGCCAAAACCTCCAAGCTCTCCCGCGATCACACCATTCTGGTCTCGCCTTCCGGCCTCGTCACGGTTACAGGCGGCAAGTGGACCACCTATCGCCGCATGGGCCAGGACACCATCGACCGCGCCGCCGAAGTCGCAGCGCTCGCTAAGAGTCCATCGCGAACCGTGGACCTGAAATTGCATGGCTGGACTCCGGAGCCGACCACCGCGACTTCAACGTGGGAGTCCGAGTACGGATCCGATCTACCGGCTGTGAAGGCGCTTTCCGCCGAAGACGCGAGCGGCGAAATTGCGAGTCTCGACGCTCTCATCCATCCGCGCCTGCCCTTCCGTCGCCGCGAGGTGGTGTGGGCGGCGCGCCATGAAATGGCGCGGACAGTCGAGGACATGCTAGCGCGGCGCACGCGCGCGCTCCTTCTCGATGCCCGTGCCGCCATCGAAGCCGCGCCCGCGGTCGCCGATCTACTGGCGCGCGAACTCGGCCGCAGCGACGATTGGAAGTTGAACGATTTAGCAAATTTTCAGGAAACCGCCAAGGGCTATCTCTACACGGAGTGAGAAGCTGTAGCGTTTTCCTCGAGCTTGCTTCAAAAATGAGCCGAGTAACACGGCCTGACTTCACAGACTGCGTAAGAACCCCTCAGGGTTGCAAGAAGTGTCAGGGCACGACTTTCGAGCTTGCTGAAAAACTCTTCGAGAACAGCAAGAAGTGTCAGGGCACGACTTTAGTCGTGCCGTAAACGCAGCAAAATGTGCGAGGGCTTTAGCCCCTGAGGGATGTAATCGGGAATCGCTACAACCATTTTTGAAACACGCTGCAGAAGCCCACGGGGAACCATCATGAATTGGATCGCGCGTTTACTTCGGCCCGCGCCGCACATCCCGCGAACCACCCCGGAACAAGCCCAGCGCCTCTACCCGAAGATGCGCTGGCAGATCCTCGAATCCACCTTCATCGGCTACGCTACGTTTTATTTTGTCCGCAACAATCTTCCCGTTGTCTCGCGGGAAATGGGCCAGGCCCTGCACTACAGCATGGAACAGGTGGGAAACATCCTCGCCGCCACGGCCATCTCCTATGGCGTGGGCAAGCTCTTCATGGGCATGTGGTCCGATCGCAGCAATCCTCGCTACTTCATGCCTCTCGGTCTCGTGCTCACCGCCATCTGCAACTTCGCCTTCGGCGCGGTCAGCAGCTATCACGTTCAACTTGCACTCTGGGCCTTGAACGGGCTGGTGCAAAGCATGGGCTGGGCGCCGTGCGGGCGCTCTCTCGGTCACTGGTACAGCGTCAACGAGCGCGGCACCATGTTTGCGTTCTGGAATGTCGCGCAAAATGTCGGCGGTGGATTGACCGGGCTCCTAGTCGCCTACAGCACCGTTCTGTTCGGCTGGCGATCCGCATTTTACGTCCCCGGCGTCCTCGCCATCCTCTGTGCCGTTTATCTTCTCATCCGTCTCAGAGACACGCCGCAGTCCATGGGCCTTCCGCCCATCGAGGAGTGGCGCAACGACTATCCCGCCGGCACGCGCAAGGATGGCGAGCAGGAGTTGGGCACCCGCGACCTGCTCACCAACTACATCTTCAAAAACGGCTATCTCTGGCTCTTCGCCTTCGCCAATTTCTTTGTCTACATCGCCCGCTACGCCATGCTCGACTGGGGCCCCACATACCTCAAAGAGGTCAAGCACGCCAGCATCGGCGAAGGTGGCGTGAGCACAGCCGCGCTTGAGTTTTCTGCCATCTTCAGCACCATTCTCATGGGCTGGCTCTCTGACAAACTGGGCGGCCGCCGCGGCATGATCAGCGTGCTCTGCATGATTCCCGTGCTCGCGTCGTACCTGGGAATCATCTATGGTCCGCCGGGCAAACTTTGGATCAGCCTCGGCCTCTTCGGCGTGATTGGATTCTTTGTTTATCCCGCGGTGCTGTTACTCGTCGTGAGCGCGCTCGACTTCACGTCGAAAAAAGCCGTGGGCACGGCCGCAGGATTTCTCGGCCTGTTTGGTTATCTCGGCCGCACCGTCGAGGGCGAGGGCATCGGCGCGCTTGTCCAGCACTACGGTTGGAACGTGGCGCTCCACGCAGTTGTCGTTGCAGTGGTTTTGGGAATTGTACTGCTGATGTTTACATGGAAGCTCTCGCCACAGCACGCGCGGCCCGCAGGCACGGATCGCGTCAGGGCTGAGCGCCGGGGGAAGCAATTGGCGCTGTTTATGTTCCTGTACTGGCTCGACTACGTATTGCTGCATCGAAGAAGTTTAACGGATTTGCCGCGGGGATTGGCATCCAGGAACTTTCGCTTCTCTGGCTGGCTGCGCACTCATTGAAGAGATCATGAAATTCGCGGCGGCGCATTTTGTTATCGCGAAAGATAAAGTCGACGAACCGGTGGATGCCATGATCTATATGGTGGTTGCGACCTGGTTTTGCAACGCTCGAAAATATCGGGGCGATTGCCAATGTCGGCTCATCCCAAACCGCACTCGTCACGACCATTTTTCAAACCGTTTCGCTTCGGTTCGTGGGGGCAACACTCTTGCACTCGCTTCCGTCGGGATCTTAGGTTATTACTGGGCGCTCGGCATCGCCAGGAAAAAAGCATAGCGCTATCTGATCCCCGGCCTTATTGCAGCCACCGTCATTCATGCAACATTCAACTACCTAGTATTGAACTATGGCGACGTAAGCTACGCTGTAGATATTATTTCTTATTGATAATAGGATTTTTTTGTGCTGCACGATTTTGAAAAATTAAAATTTCAACCAATCCCAGTAAACTAAAAGCCATGGATCAAAACGACGAAAAATTTTTTGAACAATTGTCGGGGGCAAAAGCGGAGGCCGATGAAAACTACGAAAGCGCCGCCGAAGAACAGCCCGAGGCGGAAGTTGAGCTTGCCCGCGCAAACAGCGGAGTCCTCTCTTCGGCGAAGCCACACTCCGTAAAGACAAAACGCGACGACGCGGACTGCGCGAGAACGGCGAACCGGAAGGCCAGCTCACGGTTGACGTGTACCAGGTTGCGAACAGTTTTTTCGAGGCCCGATTCGAACGTTTCGGTGGGATGCCAGCCGAGTTCGCTCTCGATTTTGTCGGTATTCATCGCGTAACGGCGGTAGTGGCCAGGACGGTCGTTCACGAAGGTGATGAGTTTCTCGTGCGGCATCGTCGGATCCTTGGGGCGAAGCCGGTAGAACAAGCCGGCAAATGCTTCCGACGATATCAAGGTTCTTCTTCTCGCTGCGGCCACCGACGTTATAAGTTCTCCGACCCGGCCATGCGCGAGCACCGTGCGAATCGCCCGGCAATGATCTTCTACGTAGAGCCAGTCGCGAACATCTTGCCCATCGCCGTAGACCGGAAGCGGCTTGCCCGAACAGGCATTCAGGATGATGAGCGGGATCAAGTTTTTCCGGAAATTGATAGGGGCCGTAATTGTTGGAGCAGTTGGTGGTAAGAATCGGCAGACCGTACGTGTGATGATAAGCGCGGGCGAGGTGGTCAGAAGCCGCCTTGGAAGCCGAATACGGACTGTTCGGCGCGAAGGGCGTCTTCTCCGTAAAAGCAGGCTGCTGTTGGCCTCGGCTCAGTTTCGTATTGCTCCCGCCCGGTGGGGTCGCTCACCAGGGAGCGCCCGTGAAGATCAGCTCGTCGTTGCCGCCGACCGCGTTCACATAGGCGACGGGCACCGAAGAGCCCGCGCGGCGTCCGTCACCAGCGTTGGCGAACGCCGGACTTGCCGTAGTGCGACGGGCTCGCGGAGAGGTTGATCATCAGGTCGCACTTCTGGCCCGCCAGCTGTTTCAGCGGCTCGAGCCCATTGTAAAGACGCCGCGTGCTGATCATCGGATGCGTCCAGATATCCTCGCAGATCGTGACCCGATCCGCAGCCCGGCGTGGACCATGACCGTCGACTGGGAAGCGGGCTCGAAATAACGGTCCTCGTCGAACACGTCGTAGGTGGGCAGCAGGCACTTGTGCGCGACCGAGACCACCGCCCCGTTCTGGCAGAACGCGGCGGTGTTGTAGAAGGGCCGGCCCGAACCGCTCGTATTGACCTCCACGGTGCCGACGAGGCGGGTATAGAACTATCGCTGCGGCAACCGCCTTCATGGACTCCTGCACGTCCGCGACGAAATGGCGCTTGAAGAGGAGGTCGCGAGGGGGGTAGCCGCAGGTGACCAGCTCCGGAAAGACGACCAACTCGGCCCCACGGGCCACGAGGTCCCGGTAGGCATCCACGATGCGCCGGCGGTTGCCGGCGAGGTCGCCGACGGTGGTATTGATTTGAGCAAGCCCAAGGCGCATGCGTTTAAATGTAAGGGATCACCATGGACGCAAAAAGGTTTCCTTTCAACCTATTCGGCGACCTGACACCCATTAACTGATGTCCAAGCCCAACCGCCTCATACTTGCATCGGCGTCCCCAAGGCGCCGGGAGCTGCTCTTGCGCAGCTAGGGTTCCCCTTTGAGGTGATCGTCCTCCAAGTCGTCGAGCACGAGGATCCGTCAACCGACCCCCGGGTGATGGTGGCCCACAACGCCGCGCTCAAGGCGGATTGGGTCGCGGAGCGGAACCCGGATTCGAGTACATCATGGGCGCGGATACGACGGTGTTCTTGGATGGGGAGGCGATCGACAAGCCTCGGGACCTTGACGAGTTCCGTTCCATCCTCAGGCGCCTGTCCGGCCGCGTAACACCGTCTACGCGGATGCCTCCGAAGGCGGTCGACAGCAATGCGGTGCGAGCTCGTTTTGGAGCTTGACACGTGTGCTCGGTCTCGGGACAACACCCGGGCGGTCCTGGTCACCCGGGGCCTGGCCGAGTTGGGGCGCCTGGGTGTGGCGCTGGGGGGGAAGGTGCTCAGCTTCGGCGGCCTGGCCGGCGTCGGCGACCTGGTGGCGACCTGTGCCAGTCCCCAGAGCCGGAACCGGACGGTGGCTTCGCCTCGGGCAAGGGCAATCCCTCGACGAGATCGTCGGCGGCATGCACATGGTGGCGGAGGGCATCAAGAGCGCCCGGCCACTGGTCGGGCTGGCGCAGGGCCACGGCGTCGAGATGCCGTCGCGGAGCAGGTCCAGGCCATCGTCGAGGGTCGAATGCTCCCCGGCCGAGGCGCTCATGAACCTGATGGGGCGGCCGTCCCGACCGGAATGGGACGAGGCGCTGTTGCGGGGGCTGCCGACGTGAGCGGGATCTTCCACACCTGCGACGTCGGTCCCGAGGACGGCGACGAGGCGCCGCCGGAGGCCGCGCTGGCCCACGTGAGGGAGATCCTCCTCATGCACGGTGCCACCGAGGAGGAGATCGACGGGGCCGTCGCCGACGGCGTGATCGACCTCTTCGTGGCGGATCGCCTGTTGGTCCCCTCGCGACGGCGCTATACGCGGGTCAAGGTGGCCGAGCTCACGGGCGTCTCGGTCGACAAGCTGGAGCGGTTCTGGCGGGCGCTCGGGTTCCGGCGTCGACGACGACGACCGCGCCTTCACCGACCTGGATCTCGAGGCGGTCCGGCTCTTCCAGGGGCTGCAGGCGCTCGGCGCCGCCGACGCCGACACCGCGGTCCAGATGGCCCGCGTCATCGGCTCGTCCATGGCCCGCATCGCGGAGGCGGAGCTCGTGCCGGGGGACCTCGAGAGCGCGGAGGTCGACCCGGTGCTCTCCGCCGAGGCGTTCGCCAGCGTGGCCGACGTCACCATTCCCGCCATGGCCAAGCTGCTCGAGTTCGTGTGGCGGCGCCAGGTGGCGGCCGGCATCCAGCGCAGCATGATGCTGCGCAGCCACGGCCTGGCGCCCGGCCAGAGCCCCCTGCTCGCGGTGGGTTTCGCCGACATGGTGGGCTTCACGCTCCTCAGTCAGCACCTGAGCGACGAGGAGCTGGCGGCCGTCGTGCGGCGCTTCGAGGAGATTTCCCACGACATCGTCACCGGCGCCCGTGGCCGGGTCGTCAAGATGATCGGCGACGAGGTCATGTTCGTCGTCGACAGCGTGGCCGCGGCGGCGCGCATCGGGCTCAGCCTGGCGGACGCCTACGCCGACGACGACCTCCTGTCCGACGTGCGGGTCGGGCTCGCCTGCGGCCCGGTGCTCCTGCGGGACGGCGACTACTTCGGCCCCACGGTGAACCTGGCCCACCGGATCGTGAACATCGGCAACCCGGGACCGTCCTCATGTCCGACGAGTTCCACACCGCCCTGACGGAGGAGGCCCCGGACGAGTTCACGGCGAAGGCGCTCCGGCCGCGGCTGTTGAAGGACCTCGGCCGTGTGCAGCTGTGGTGGCTGGGCCGGCCCGGTGAGGAAGCGGACGGCACCGGCGCCGCCGCCGATCGCCGGCGCAATGTGCGGTGGGAGCGCCTCTCGGAGGTGCTGCGGGACCTCGAGGAGCTGCGCGGGGTCGGTGAGCGCCTGCTCGCCAACCGGGCTCCCGACTCAGTCGTCGCGCAGCCGGGCCGTGGCGATGCCGAAGGGCCGTAGCTCGAAGGAGCCCTCGAAGGGCTCCTGCGGGTAGCCGCGGAGGTCGACGAGCCAGCCGGCGCGGCCCGGGAACGAGACCACCGTGGGTTCCGCCGTCGGATTGAAGACGCGGGCCTCGAGCACGCCGGCGACGCGGTGGAGCGCGCTGACCTCGGCGCCGTGCACCGCCAGCTCGCTGCCTGACGGCGGGCGCGTCCGCCGCCCAGGCTCGGCACGGTCTCGAGCGGGAGCAGCACGTCGTCGGCCAGCCCGTACGGATCGTCGCAGTCGAGCGCCAGCGCGTAGCGCATCTCCACCGGCTTGCCGCGCATCTGGAGCCCCTCCACGGGGGTGAGGGGGCCCGCCGGGAAGGGCCGGTAGGTCATGCCGAGCCGGGAAAGCATGCCCGTCGAGCGCAGGACGGTCAGTGCCAGCGTCCGGGCGGCGTCACCGTCCAGGTCGACGAGCTCGTACTCGCAGACGCCCTCGTGGGCCACGGTGAGGCGGCCGGCCGTGACGAAGCGGTTGGAGGGGGCGGTCGGGAGCCCGAACTCGTCGCTCCTGCCCTCGGCGGTCAGGCCGCGGGTGACGATGGTGAACGCGCTCTCGGCGTGGGACTGGCGCGCCGGTTCCGGGAGGGGGAGGTGCACGCGCAGCCGGTGGTCCCCGCTCGGGTTGACGAAGGACGTCGTGACCCGCACCACCGGATCGTCGGCCCGCAGCTCCACGTCGGTGTCGACGGCGACCCGCTGCTCTCCCACCCGCTCCTGCGAGGAGCCGTCGATGTGATCCGGCCAGACGTAGGTGGCGGTGATGCGGGCCCGGGCCCGCACCGGGCCGCGCTCGCTCACCGCACGGTGACCGACTCCGGCGTCTCGACGACCGAGTCCCGTTGCGGGGGGGAGTAGTTGTAGGAGTCGCCCAGGTCACCGTCGTCGACCAGCCGGCCGTACCCCGCCACGCCGTCGAGGGAGAAGGTCCCGCTGGGTGGGTCGATCTCGACCCGCACCAGCCGTTGGCCAGGAAGGTCGATCCTTCGGATTCGGTCACCTCGACCGGGTGCACCAGTTCCGCCGGCTCGAAGGCGCTCCACCCGTACCCCGCCACCTCGCCCGTGCGGGCGACGATCTTCCTGGTCGACGGCTGCTCCATGGCGACGCGCACCATGACGTCGGCTTCGCCCCGAGCCTGGTGTAGAGGTCCTGCTTGGCCTCCACGATGGGGACGTCCGGCTTCTCCTCCGTGCCGACCGCGAGCGTGACGTCGATGCCCTCGTCGGTGTCCTCGATCCGGATCTCGTGGACCCAGGCGTCGTCGTCGATCTTGGGCCCCTGCAGCATGGCCAGCACCGTGCGCACCGTGTTGGCGTCGAGCACCATCGACCCGGGAGGCCCGAGCGCTCCGAGATCACCTGGACCTGTCGCGGGAGCAGGCCGTCGGCCGGCACGACCAGCTCGACGACGCCCGAGCGGGCGCGGGGGGAGGGGTTGAGCACCGAGATGCCGGGCTCGGCCAGGGAGAGGGCGAACGCCTTGACCGACCGGTCGGCCAGCCCGGCGGCGATGGCCCGGGCCTCGGCATAGCGGTGCAGCACGGCGTCGACCACGTCGTCCACCGAGCAGGCGCAGATGGAGTCGTGCGCGGAGTTGCGCACCATCTCCCGCCAGGCCAGCTCCAGCAGGCGGGAGGGGTAGGCCGCCGGCGGCTGGAACAGCGCGGCCAGCGGCTCGGCCCGTCGCTCGAGCTCCCGCTCGGCGAGCGCGCCCCGGCGCTTCACGTCGACGCGGTTCGAGGTGACGCCCATGAGCATGTTGGCCCGGAATCCCGAGCGCAGCTCGCCGTGGACCACCGTCAGGCCCTCGGTGGTCCGGCCGGACAGGTAGTCGGCCAGCGAGGTGACCTCGAAGCGGAGGTCGTCCTGGAGGTCGTTCGCCTCGGCGACCACGCGCCCGAGCTGCGGCTGCGGCATCAGGTGGTCCGACCCGTTCATGCAGAGGAGGTCACCGGCGACCAGGTCTCCGACCTCGTCGAGGTGGTCGGCCGTCCGGCGCACGAGCGCCTTGGCGTCGTCGGGGAGCGCGGCGCCGTTGCTGTAGCCGACGGGCAGGTACTCGGCCCGCACCGACGATCCGTCCGGGCGCCTCCCACACGAAGGCGTCCCGCGTCACCTGTGACGGCACGCCCCGCCAGACCACGGCGTCGTCGAAGCCGGCGAGCCGGAGGATCTGCGGCATCTGCGCGATGTGGCCGAACATGTCGGGCAGGTACCCGACGTCCATGACGCCCCCGAACGCGGCGCCACGCTCGATGCCCATCTGGAGGTTGCGCACGATGGTCTCGCCGGAGGCGAGGAACTCGTCCATCAGGATGTACCAGGGGCCCATGCTCACCCGGCCCGAGGCGGCCAGGGCCCGGAGCCGCTCCTCGGCTTCCGGCCGCACTTCGAGGTAGTCGTCGACCACCGCCATCTGCCCGTCGAGCATGAAGTGCGGGTAGCTGGCGTCGTGCTCGAGCAACGGGATGAGCGTGTCGATCAGCTCCACGAGGGCCAGGCGGAAGTCCTGGTAGGGCTTGTACCATTCCCGGTCCCAATGCGTGTGCGGAACGATGGCAACTCGGCGGGCGGTCATGACCGCCAGACTATGACCTGCGATCGCCGATCGTGAGGGCGCTCGTCCCCGCCGGGCACTGGCCGGCGGACCCGCACGCCGCCCCGGGGCGGACGCTCCCCGAGGTGTGGGCCCGGCTCTGGGCGGCCCGCCCCGATGCCGCCGTGCTGGTCGACGGGTGGGACCGAACGCGCACCGTCGACGCGGCGACACTCGACGGGCGGACGGCGGCACTGGCTTCGGTGTTGGCGGAACGGGGTGTCCGGCCGGGCGACCGGGTCCTGTGGTGCGCGCGGGCCACGCTGTCCTCGGTCGAGTCCCTCGTCGCCGTGCTGCGCAGCGGTGCGGTGCTGGTGCCGCTCAGCCCCTCGGCCACCGCTTCCGAGATCGGCCACGTGGTCGGCGACGCCGGCCCGTGCTGGCCGTCTGCGACGGCGACCGGCCGGAGGCGTTCGCCGGCGGACCGGCCGTCCTGCGCGGTCGACGAGCTGGCCCGTGCCGCGGCCGGCACGGTGGCCGCCGCCGGCCCGGCGCTGCAGCCCGGACGACGACGCGCTGATCGTCTACACGTCGGGCACCACGGGCACGCCGAAGGGAGCCGTGCACACCCACGGCTCCCTGCTGGCCGGTGTCTCGTCCGTGCGCGCGGCCTGGGGCTGGGAGCCGGAGGACCGGCTCGTCCTGTGCCTGCCGCTCTTCCACGTCCACGGGCTCTGCGCCGGCCTCTTCGGCACCCTGGCGGCGGGCGCGTCCACCGTCGTGTTCGACCGCTTCGACGAGCAGGCGGTCCTCGACGCGGTGCCGGCCGCCACCATGTTCTTCGGCGTCCCCACGATGTACCACCGGCTGGCCGCGTCGGGACAGGCGTCCGTGCTCGGTGCGCTGCGCCTGTGCGTGTCGGGCTCGGCCCCGCTGGCCGCCGACCTGTGGCACCGCCTGGCCGGCGAGGGCGTGGCCGTCCTGGAGCGCTACGGCATGACCGAGACGCTGCTGACGCTCTCCAATCCGCTGGAGGGTGAACGTCGTCCCGGCTCGGTCGGGTTGCCCCTCCCCGGCGTGGAGGCGGCGGTGGACGACGCCGACGAGCACGGGATCGGGGAGCTGCTCGTGCGCAGCGCGTCGGTGTGCCGCGGGTACTGGGGCCGCGCCGCCCGGGCCCCCGGGGACTGGTTCGCCACCGGCGACCTGGTGTCGGTGGCCGCCGACGGCTACGTCAGCGTCCGCGGGCGGCGGACCGAGCTGATCATCACCGGCGGCCACAACGTCTACCCCGCCGAGGTGGAGGCGGTGCTGTCCCGCCACCCCGGCGTGGTGGAGGTGGCCGTGGTGGGGGTGCCCTCGGCCGAATGGGGCGAGACCGTCGTGGCCTACGTGGTGGGCGATCCCGACCTGGGCTCCCTGGGGGAGCTGGCGGCGGCCGAACTGGCGCCGTTCAAGTGCCCCCGCGAGGTGCGCCTGGTCGACGCGCTGCCGCGCAACGCGTTGGGCAAGGTCATCCGGGCCGAGCTGCGCTGACGGGCGGGACCCTGGAGCGCCCGGGCGCCTGCGGTAGCGTGAGCGCCATGGCGACGTTCCTCATGCTCTCCACGGTGGGGCCCGACGGGGCGGCCACGCTCACCGAGAACCCGGACCGCCTCAAGGCCGTGAATGCCGAGGTGGAGGCCATGGGCGTGCGGGTGGTGGCGCAATGGGCGCTGCTGGGGCAGTACGACTTCTGCACGGTCCTCGATGCCCCCGACGAGACGACCATGGCCCGGGTGGCCCTCGTGCTGGGCTCGCGAGGGACACTCAAGACCCTCACGCTCTCGGCCATCCCGATCGACGACTACATCGAGGGCGTGCTCAAGGCCCAGAAGGGCTGACCCCTCAGTGCCACCAGAAGCCCTGCCGCGTCCGCTCCCGGCGGAGGTCGTCCCGTGAGAAGAGCTCGCCCAGGATGCTCCCGTCCGACATGCGCCGGATGCGGTAGCCCTCGTCGGTGATCTCGGCGACCTCGAAGCCCCGGACCCACGTGCCCTGGAAGCGGTTGCGCACGTCGACCTTGGTCCCCGGCGCCAGCGGGGACCGCGTCTGCGGATCCGGTGATTCCCCCCCGTCGGCGCTCACGCCCCCATCGTACGAGGCGGGCGTGCCGGTGATCAGATGACCGTCTGCACGCCCGACCTCAAGGAGGAGCGCCGCCTGCGCGCCCAGGGCTACGGATCGGTCGCCGGTCTCGACGAGGTCGGCCGCGGCGCCTGGGCCGGCCCGCTCACCGTCGGCGTCGCCGTCGTGCGCCCGCGTGTCCAGCGTCGGTCCATGCCGGCGTGGCTGCGGGACTCCAAGATGCTGAGCGAGTCCCGGCGTGAGGACATCTTCGACGCCGTCGGCGCGTGGTGCCAGGCCTGGTCGGTCGGGCACGCGTCGGCGGCCGAGTGTGACGAGTGGGGGATGACCGAGGCGCTCCGGGTCGCGGCGCGGCGGGCCCTGGCCGGGCTCGGCGAGCCCCCCGAGGCCGTCCTGGTCGACGGTCCGGTCGACCTGTTGCGCCATCCCGACGATCCGTTCGGGGGCGAGGTGCGGCCCATCGTGGACGGTGATGCCAAATCCGCGTCGGTGGCTGCGGCGTCGGTGCTGGCCAAGGCATCCGGGACCGGCTGATGCGCCTGGAGGCTGACCACTTCCCTGCCTACGCCTTCGAGCAAACAAGGGGTATCCCTCGCCAGTCCACCAGGTCACCTTGCGGGGGTACGGGCCTACGGCGATCCACCGCCGCAGTTGGGCCTTCGTGCATGATCTCCCTGGTGCGGGCTGGGCGGCCTCTCCGGTCAGACGACCGCGGCGACCTCGGCGAAGTGGCAGGCGACGGGGTGCCCCTGGCCCCGGTCGACCAGGGCGGCTCTGGGTGGCGCAGATCTCCTGGGCCTTCCAGCACCGGGTGCGGAAGCGGCAACCCGAGGGCGGTAACTGCGGGCTCGGCACGTCACCCTCCAGGACGATGTGCTTGCGGGACCGCTCCGCCCTCGGGTCGGGGATGGGCACCGCGGAGAGGAGAGCCTGGGTGTAGGGGTGGGCCGGCCGCTGGTAGACGTTCTGGCGGTCACCGATCTCGACGATCTTGCCCAGGTACATCACGGCGACCCGGTCGGAATGTGCCGGACCACCGACAGGTC
>CAVOTQ010000036.1:0-66709 GCA_963699385.1 uncultured Acidobacteriota bacterium
GACGCATTCCAGGCACAGGGCCGACGGGTAAGTCGAATTAGGCGGAATGCCGAGTCCTATGTCGTCGAGCGTAATGCTGCGTGCCGCTGAGCGAAGCGCCGAGAATGTGCGCGCCGTCGGTGGTCGCTCCCAGCACGTTGGTGAGCAGGTTGACGGAATCACTCTGGGGATAGAACTGAATGCTGGCGTTGTTGCCGACCGTGCCGGAGGGGCACCAGGTGTGGGCGACGGTTGGAGTGCCGGCAAGATATGCGCCAATGGCGGGGACGGTGATGGCCAGGGCTTGCACGTTGGTCGAGATGGGCGCATCCGGCTGCGTGGTGCAGGTCGGCAATGCGGCGGGCGGGAAGCGGATTGGGCGGCAGCGGATAGGTGGACCAGCCGACATTCACGTTGTAGACGTAGAGCGTATTTGTGTGGCCTGTGATGAGCGGGTTCGTGCACGAGACCGGGGAGTTCGCCTGTGCGTTGTCGACGATATAGAGGGTATTGGAATCGGGCGTCCAGGCGGCAGCGACTCCCATTCCGCCGTAGGAAGACGAGGGGCCGGAAGAGGTGTTGTAGAGATAGAACAACCCGCGGACCTGATCGTTGATGACCAACTCACTGTTGTTGGGCGAGACGGCGAGCACGACGCCGGGCGACGAGGTGTTCTGCTCGGTGAGAGAGTTGCTTGCCGTGGAGTAGACCATCAACTCGCGGGCCGAACCGAAGTAGAGGCTGTTGCCGCCCTGGTCCATGACCATGGAGTTGGGCACGAAGGGCAGGCGCACGGTGGAACCGGGGTTGCCGGTGAGCAGTTCAATGGAAGCGAAATACTGCGACTGGCCAGGCGCCGCGAACCAGACGAAGTCGCTGGTGGTGCCGGGAACGGTGATGCTGACGGGATTGGAAGCGAGCGGCAAGGCCGGTGCCATTCAGGCCGAATTCATTGATGGGGGCCGGATTGCAGCTGGACGGCTCGCACACGGCATAGATCGACGCGACGCCGGGGAAAGCGGCGGTGATGGCGCCTCCGCCCGGACCGCGATGTCAATGGGGTTGGTGGACTCGTAGGAGAGATTCAAGCCATTGATGGGGTTGTTCCTTGCGTGTCGAGGACAGTGGTCGTCAGGTTCTGCGTGACGCCCTGGGTGACGACGCCCCTGGTGCCTCCGCCGGCCAGCGTGACGCTGATGGACTTCGGCCGGGCAGGTGGAGAAGTAGCCGGCCGACGATGCCGATTGCGCGATGGTTGCCGTGATGGAAGTGGTGCCGGGCTGCTGCGCCGTAAGGACGTTGGTGACGGAGTTGAAGGTGGCGACATTGGAGTTCCAGACCGAGTAATTGAGCGTGCCAATGGAGGCTGAGCAAAGCGGGACCGAGGTAACGCCCGGGGCGCAGACCGCCTGTGCACGCGTAGTTCGCCGGGGATACGGTAGCCGGGGCGCAAAATTCGTATTGCGTAGGGACACCGCTGCTATTGGGGCCACGTAGCAGGCCTGGGCGTCGAGCGCGGCTTGCTGGTTCTGCGAGAAGCATTGCTGCGGCGAAGAGCTGGACAGCGAAGTGGTGACCAGACTGATGGCGGTGACCGGCGCGTGAATGTACACGGCGACGGGGTTCGAGGTCACGGAATCGGCAGTGGCCGTGATGTAGGCAACGGCGTAGGGCAAGCCGCCGGTGGACGGCAACGGATTGGGGTAGTTGCAATAGGTGTAGTCGGCGATGCCGCCGCCGGTATTGCGATTCCAGGTGCCGGCGCAGAGCTGGCCGGTGGGAGAGATGTCGACGAGTTGATTGTTGGTGGTTCCGTAGTTATACGAATTGGAGCCAACCGAGGCCGGATTGCCCTTGCAGGTAAAGGCAGAGGGAGACTGTATCTGAAGGGTCTGCCCGTAGGCCAGCGAGATGCCGGCGATCTGCGGCTGCAGGGTGATGGAAGCGATGTCGGTGTCTTTCGGGCCGTAGCCGAGGCCGTTGCAGTAGTTGCCTTGCGGGTTGCGTATGCAACCGGAGATCGAAATCCCGGCCGGAAGGGCCAGGCCAAGCAAACAAACAAGCGTCAAGAACCGCCGCATGAATCCTCCCCGCTCCGCGCCGTCGAACCGCGGAACGGTCGCTACGAACACGTAAAGAAAAATGAGTTATTGCCTTCCCATTTCGAGCTTCGGGTCGGCCGGCAACAGGTGGATCGCACCCAGGCTCGAGATCCCCGGCGGCACACTGCCGCACGCGGCCGAAGAGGCGAGACGCACACTGAATACTCCAAGAAAAAAGTGTATCAGGGCGGGCCTACCTCTGGCTTTGAACCAGATTGTCCTCCCAGGTTCTGATCATTCCGATCATCTAATCAATAGACTGGCGCGGGGGCGGATGGGGAGCGAGAAAACAGGGAGCGAGGGAACAGGGAACGAGGGAACGAGGGAACGAGCGAAGGATCACGGGGTGGGGGGCATGTACTTCGCGAACCAGTCGACTGCGCGTTGCTGGACATCGCGGCGGTGGGCGGGATCGGAAAAGCCGTGGCCTTCGTTGGGGTAGACGACCAGCTGCGTGGGGACGTGAAGGTCGCGCAGGGCGTGCCAGAACTCGAAGGACTGGGGCGCGGGACACTCGCCGTCGCGGTCGCCGACGACCGAGAGGGTGGGGGTGGTGACGTTCTTGATGAAGTTGATGGCGGAGCTTTTGGCGTAGACCTGGGGGTCGTCGTAGACCGAGGCGCCGAAGTAGGGAATCATCCACTGGTCGATGGAGTTTTCGCCGTAGTAGGAAAGCCAGTCGGAGATGCCGGCGCCGGCGACCGCGGCCCTGAAGCGATGGGTCTGGGTGACGGCGAACATGGTCATGAAACCGCCGTAGCTCCAGCCGGTGATGCCGACGCGGTTGGGGTCGACGGGATATTTGGCCAGAACCGTATCGACGCCGGCGAGGATGTCGCGGAGGTCGCCGTAGCCGAAGTCCTTGCGGTTGGCCTGGGTGAAGGCCTCGCCCTGGCCGAAGCTGCCGCGCGGGTTGGGCATGAGGACGAAGTAGCCGAGCGCGGAATAGCCGTGGCGCTGAAGCCGCCTCCGCCTCCATTCCAGCGGGAGGCGACGTCGGCGGCGGGACCGCCGTGGACCTCGACAATGAGCGGGTATTTCTTGCTCGGATCGTAGTGCGCGGGCAGGAGGAGCCAGCCCTGAATGTGGAAATTGTCGTTGGTCCAGGTGAGCGAGGCGGAGTCTCCCCAGGTGGGCTTGAGGCCGTCGTTGAAATGGGAGAGTCTGGGTGAGACCCGGAGGAGCCGGCGGTGAGCGAGCGCGGCACGCGTGCGGGGCCGGCGGCGTAGATCTCCGGGGGCTGGTTGAAGGTGCTGGCCTGAAAAACGAAGAGGGAGCGATCGGCAGTGACGGCGAGGCTGTGATCGAAGTTGCCCATGCCGACGTGCCGGGGTAGGTGAAGACCGGCGCCGCAAAGCTGGTGGCGACGCTCGCGCCTGGTGCGGTCGCCCTGCAGGCGGAGGCGCACGAGACGGTTGACGCCGTCTGCGAGTTCGCAGGTGAAGATGTGCTCGTCATCGCCCCAGACGATCCACTGCGAGGAGGCGGGGCGGCCGGGAGTGAGATTGCGGGGCTGGCTGCCGGTGGCGTCCCCCTTGCGTCAATGATCCAGACGTCGCCGCCGGTGACGCCCTGATCGCTCATGAGGCCGCCGATGAAGGCGATGGCTTTGCCGTCGGGCGACCAGCGGGGAAGGGCGATTTGCAGGCCGTGGAGGGGGCCGGAGACATCGGACGGGGAGAGGACTACGGCGGGTTTGGAATCCGCTACGACTGCTTGCGTGTAGAGTTTGGCGACCCACCAGTTGTTTTCGCCGGGCGGGTCGGCGGCGACGTAGGCGAGAGTCGTGGAATCGGGAGACCAGTCGAACTCATAGACGTGAAGGTTGGCGGGCGTGAGGAAGACAGGCGCGGCGGGCTGGGCCGAGGCGATAGGAACTGAGGAAGCACTGCGGCGACGCGCTGGACCTCGATGCCGTCTTCGCCGATGACGCCGGAGGGCGCGTCCATGGCGGCGAGGGCGCCGGCAGGACGGGTGGCGCCTTCGACATAGAGGAAGGCGATGCGCTTGCCGTCGGGCGAGAAGGCGGGCGCATCGACATCGCCGTGGAGATTGGAGAGACGCCGGGGCGGGTTGCCGTCGAGATGCGAGAGATAGAGGTCGGATTGGCCGCCGAGGTCGGCGCAATCGGAGAGGAAGGCGAGGGCGGCGGAGTCGGGCGACCAGGCGAGGGCGGATTCGTTGCAGGAGTCGTCGGGCGAGGCGGCGGCGGTGACGCGCTGGCTCTGGCCGAGGTTGTCGAGGGGAGCTGACAAGAATCACGCCACCGCTCGAGCCAGGCGAGGCGCTTGCCGTCGGGCGAAACGGCAATTTGCCCGATGGACTGGACGTACCGTTGCACAAACGGGGTTTGACCGGAGCTAGCGGAGGCGGCAGCGGGGCTAGCGGTCTGGGCGCAAACAGGCAGGAGCGAGGACGCGCAGAGGACGAGCGCCAGGGCGGCGCAGCGGCGTGGTCCCAGGTTAGGCGCAATGAAATAGCGGCGAACCTGAGGCACCCGCCGGAGGCTATGAAGCGAGAAATGCATAGCAGAGATGCTAACAGGGAAAACGTGACTTATGCGGCAGCAACGAATCGCGAGAAAAATATTGCAGCGCAAACTGAAAATGGAGGGACAATTGTATGTATAAAAATCGCGGTCAATCGGCCGCATACGCGCCAAGGCTTCCCATCGCTTTCACCTTGCCAAAACTCAGGAGAAAAACATGATACCTCGTGGATATGATGATGCCCTTTATGTTCTTCCATTCGACCACCGCGGATCGTTTGAAACGGGAATGTTTGGATGGCATGGCGCTCTCACTCCGGAGCAAACCGCACAGATCGCTGTCGCGAAGGAAGTGATCTATGACGGATTCAAATCCGCACTCGCGGCTGGAGTGGATCAGCGCAAAGCCGCCATCCTAGTGGACGAGCAATTTGGAGCGGCAATCCTTCAGGACGCGCACGCTCACGGTTACAACACGGCTTGCCCTGCCGAAAAGAGTGGGGAGGATGAATTCGAATTCGAATACGGAGAGGACTTCGAAGCGCACATCGAAGCCATGCGCCCAACCTTTTGCAAAGTGTTGGTGCGCTATAACCCCGAAGGCGACCGAGCATTGAACCTGCAGCAGTCTGCGCGCTTGCGGCGCTTGTCCGACTATCTGCAGAGCGCGAATCGCAGCCGGTTCATGTTTGAACTGCTGGTGCCTCCGGAGCAGGCTCAGCTCGACAAGGTGAAGGGCGACACGAAGGCTTACGACCTGGAAATCCGCCCACCGCTTATGGTCGGAGCCATCCGGGAATTGCAGGATGCGGGCGTCGAGCCGGACATCTGGAAGATCGAAGGGCTCGATCGTCGCGAGGACTGCGAGACGATGGTGGCAACGGCGCGGCGGGGCGGGCGGGACAAAGTGGGATGCATCATCCTGGGCCGCGGAGAGGACGACCAGAAAGTGAGAGAGTGGTTAACGGTGGCGGCCGGCGTGCCGGGGTTCATTGGATTTGCGGTGGGTCGTACGGATTTTTGGCAGCCGCTCGTTGACTGGCGCGATCACAAAGCATCCCGTGAGACGGCGGTACAAGAAATTGCTAATCACTATCAGGAGTTTGTGAGCATTTTTGAAGCCGGCAGCCGGACCCGGAGTTAGGCCGTCTTTGAGCGTTCTGCCGCGCGGGTCAAGAAAGTTGGTCCACGCGGGCGACGGCGTTGCAGGACTTCTTACACCTCTCCTCTCTCGATAGCATCCCTCTCTTTCGCGTCCTAGAAACTGAATCGCGCAGACGCGGCGGCCGAGGCCAGTGAATCTTGTCAAAGGTTGGCGAGGATGTGGTCAGGCGTAAGTTGCTGAAAAGCCAGATTGATACAAAGAATAAGACCTTTGCAGATCATTCTTACCAAATTGGTAAGCTAAGTGTATTCATACCGCAATGAAACTTACAGGCGGGAAAGCGGATGGGGCTTTCCCGGTCTTCCTGGGTCCGCGGCCGCGGCATGGCGCCCATCCCCAACGCGAAACCATGTTGAGGATTGGGGCAGCGGCGTCAGGACGGAAACAGAAACCGCAGGGGGCAACTTGAAGAGAGTTGCCCTTTTTCTTTTCCGCGGAAGGGGCTGTGGAGCGGGGTAGCGAGTTAGTTTCTTAATCGAGTTAGAGCGCAAACGAGCCAGTTTAGTTATCGCTGTTATCGAAGTTATTTGAGGTTGCGGTGTTAGTACACTTATCGGAGTTAGCGAGTCAGCGAACTAGCGGGGTCGGCGGCGTTGGAAGAGGGACCGAAGGACCACGGAGTATGTGAGCCCCGCGCGGTGCGGGAAGATGCGGCAGGAAGAAGGACACGATGGGAATGAAGCTCATGAAGGACGAAGGGTTGCATACGCCGAGCCGGCGAGTCGGCGAGTCAGCGAGTCAGCAGGTTAGTCATGTTCCCACCCTTTTTGCGAGAAGCGCGAAGAGGATGGGGCATGGATCGCTGGCGTGGATGGGACACGGATTTGGGGTTAGGCGGCAGCATTTCCTCACCCAGCTGGCGGTCAGCTTTCTGGCCCTGGTGTTGGCGGCGACGGTGTGGGCACAGGGCGTGAGCACGACGACAGTGCAGGGGACGGTGTATCTGGCGAATGGGCAGCCGGGCGCGGGAACTCTGGTGATCAATTGGCCAGGGTTTACGACGGCGGCGGGCCAAGCTGTGGTCGCGGACTCGATGACGGTGACGATTCCGCCGGATGGCTTTGTGAGCGTGAACCTGGCGCCGAACCAAGGCGCGACGCCGGGGGGAGAGTACTACACGGCCGTTTACTACATGAGCGACGGCACGGTGAGCACGCAGTACTGGGTGGTTCCGGCGGCGGCAAATGCAACGCTGTCGCAGGTGCAGGCGCAGGTGATGCCGGCGGCGCAGGCGATACAAGCGGTGAGCAAGGCGTACGTAGACCAGGCGATCACGGAGATTACGCAGAGCCTGCTGACGGCGTCGGGTGGGACGCTGAGCGGGCCGCTCTATCTGAGCGCCGACCCCACACAGCCACTGCAAGCGGCGACCAAGCACTACGTGGATACACAGGTGGCGACGGCGCTGCCTCTGACTGGCGGGACGGTGAGCGGAACGTTTAGCGCCCTCGAGATCGGCGCTGCGTACCAAGCGGATCAGTTTCCGGGCGTGGATTTCGGGGCCAAGGTCGAAGCCTGCCTCGGGGCATTAAATGCAACCTACGGCGGGACGTGCGACGCGCGCAATTTTACGGGAAATTTGTCGATGGCATCGAACCTGACAATTGCCAAGCCGAACACCGCGTTGCTGCTGCCCTGCGCCACGATTACGACGGCGAATCAGATTGTGGTGACGGCAGGGACGCGGAATGTGTCGCTGCGGGGATGCGCACTGCGGGGCGGAACTGCCGGCGAGCGGGAGCCAGGGTGGAACGGTGTTTGCCTACTCCGGCACGGGCGCGATGGTGGTGGTGGGCGATCCGACTTATGCCGTGGACACGCCGGGTTTCCACATGGACAACGTGGCGATCAATACGACTGCAGCGAGCAGTGCGACGGCGCAGGGACTGGTGGCGTACCGGACGCAGGAGATGGATCTCGAGAGTCTGTACTTCCTGGGTAACGCAAACCAGACGGGCATGACGCTGGATGGAACCGGGAATTACACGGGCGGGACATTCCTGGATGATGAGTTTGGCGGGTTCGGAACCGCGGTGAATGCGATCGGGCACCAGGCGACGAATCCAGCGACGACGGACTGGATGAATGCAAGCACATTTGTGCGGCTGCACATCGATTGCCCGACAACGAGTGGGAATCCGATGAGCGGGACGTACGGAATCAATTTGCAGCAGGGGGATGGCAACACATTTACGGGCGGAGATGTAGAAGGATGTGCGACAGCATTGCATTTGGGAGCGAATGCGCAGAACAACACGATCGTGGGACTGCGCAACGAGAACTCGACGAATCAGATCGTGGCGGACGCAGGCAGCCAGTACAACAACTGGATGACCGGCGGCACGATGTTCACCGGGAAAGCTAACCGACAACGGCACGCGCAACAGCTTCCTCGATACATTTCACCGGAGTTTCAACGCATTGAATGGTGACTGGTACGGAAGCCAGCAGGACACGACGCTGACGAATCATTTCCGGCTGGGAATCGGTTCGGGGAATGAGCGCGGACTGCTGAACGAGATTCAGACGGATTACGGGTACCGGTGGGTCTATGGATTCAGCGACGGCACGACCGGGCAGCAGGTTTACCAGGTGCAGGACCTGCTGAATAACGTGAACCGATTGCAGATTCAGCAATGGAGTCAATGGACAGAGCAGCACTAATAACCAGACGGCGTTGAACGGAGCGGGCACGGGGAATGTGTGCTTTAACTGTTCGAGCAATGCCGGAACGGGCGGAGTTAGCTTTTCAAGCGGCGGAGCGACTCCGACGACAGTGGCGACCGTAGACAGCGCCGGAGACGCGCAGTTCAACGGAACTTTGCAGGTGGGAGGGACGTCGCAATCGACGGGAACCATGACGGTGCGCAACAACGCGGACGCGGAGGTGGACTACTACCTGTGGCCGGGGCTCACGACGAGCCAAAAGGGTTCATACACTTACAAGGATTGGAACGGTAACAGCCAATGGTACATGGTGAAGGACGCGAGCAATAACTGGGCGCTGAACTCCGCGGTAGGCGGACTGGACAGCTTCAAGGCGTACCAGAGCACGAATAGCGGCGACACTTATATCGATGCGAGCAACGCGACGGGACATATCCGATTGAATTACGAAAGCGGATCGGGCGCGGAGACGGATATCTACTCGGGATCGACCGCTAACTTAGTCGCTGCGTTTCTGGGACCGACCAGCATCAAGTTTCCGGGACTGGCTGCGTCCTCCGGACACTTCTGCCTGCAGGTGGATACCTCAGGGTATCTCACCAACACGGGCGCGGCGTGTGGATCGGGATCGGGTGGGATGAGCGGGACCATTAACTCCGGAAACTCGGGGCAGATTGCGTATTACACCGCCAGCGGCACGACGATCGGCGGCATGAATGCAGTTCCAGTGACGTCGGGTGGAACCGGAGCGACAAGCGCCAGCGGAGCCATTGCCAACCTGCTGCCCGGAGTAGCGTCGGATGAGAACAACGGGATTACTCTAACTGGCAGCGTGAAGGCGGCGAAATCGATTCCCGCCCTTTCGCCATGGTGCGACATCCGCTCGCAGGGCGCCGTCATTGACGGCGTAACGCCCATCGACAGCGCGGTGCAGGCGTGCATCAACCTCGTAGACTCCGTTTACGGAGGCACCGGAACCGTGCTTCTTCCTTGCGTGCGGGCAGGCAGCACAGGACCTGGATGCTACTTCGCAAATTCGTCCGTTCTTACCGGGCCAGTCGCAGGAAACGTGAAGTTCCTCGTGCAAGGCGGCATTCAACTAGGTTCCAGCCTCGTGGGTTATGGTTGGCAAAACTGGTTTGGTGACACAAGCGGAAATTATGGTCAGTTTCAAACAGGGTCCACTCCGGGTACGTTTCTTGGTCCGAATGTTACCGGAACGCTCGGCACAGCCATCTCGGCCCCAGGCTCGGCAGTTACGGTCACGCCGACATTTGCTTCGGGCACTATCGCCAATTTGCCTCCAGGGTCTGCAATTACAATTGCGGGCTTGGCTACTTCTGCGGCTACAGCCACACGTATTTATCCAAGTCCTGTTTATGGCTACTCGGAAGTCACTGTGCAGCTTGCTTCCCCGATTCGAATTCCGCCTGGTGAAATCTTTACCCTCTCTGGATGTTCGGACACATCATTCGATGTGACGAATAATGCAGTAAATGCGTCGGACTACACTGCACAGACAATTACCTTTTTCCAACTCAGTACTGTGCCTTCCACGGCCACCGGATGCACGGTGACAGGATTCAATGAAGATGCGTATGAGTCCTCTCACATTTTCTGCTCCAATGGCGTGCCCTATTCCGGGTTCACGTGTCCTTCGGTAAATACAGTGGGGTCAAACAAGATCACCATCGCTGTGAGCCATGCTCACAGCGCTAGCGACCAATTCGGCGCAGTGGCGACCGGCCCTGCACTCAATACATTCGGGCCGCAAACGTGGGATAGCATCTTTATTGAGAACTGTTCGGGCATGTGCTTCTGGGCTGATGGCTCGACCAACTTAGTCATGAATCACGTGGGAGCTAGTGCAAGTGGGGTTATTACTTCGGGTGCTATTGAACTAAGTGGTCTCTATCTCTCACAGCTTCATGATGTGTTTGGCCAGATTTCGACGTTTCCGCAAGGGGGTTGTGGTGGTGGAGTGGACGCTAATTGCTCGCAGCCAAGCTACCCTTACGCCTTACGTTGCGATGCCGGGGCGGCGAATTTATATTATTCCGCTAGTGTGAGTGGCTGCTTGTCGGTTGACATCGATCAAGGCAGTGTCTTTGTCGGCGGCATCAAGCTAGATGGCAGCGGATACGAAGCCGTGACTGGCTTACCTCGGCTTACCAGCACAATGTACGAAGAGGTTTGGGGAAACGCCATTACCATCGACAATCGGTGGCCGATCCAAGCCGGGACCTGCTTGTCGCTTAAGGACCAATACCTACAAGACAATGTTACGCAGCTGGCTCAGTATCTTGTAGGTTACACAGATGGGGGAATTCAACCGAGTGGATGCGTGCAGGTAGATAACAACCAACCTATTGACACGGGAAGTCTTGTCAACCAGTATTTCAATGGGCTGCTGCCAGTGCAAGACGCCAATGGTGCTACTCGAACTACTCCTCTAAATAACACGGCTGCTAGCGGCGTCTACAATGAGGGTAATCTGCTAGCTGGTGAGATCGAGAATGAAGGCGCAGGTTTTGGACCGCAGATAGCTAGTTATGGCTCCCTACCTATGACGAGCTACTCGGTTTCTTCGTGGAGCAACCTATGTGCTACGGCGGGAAACTGTACCGTGCACGCGGTTGTCGGCCCCGATGGGCCAAACGGCCAGGCCGTCTCTGCGGAGATGGACACTGCCAACGTTGCTGCCGATATTCAGATCGGTACTTGGACTGGCGCAACTTATCCAGGCGACCACTTCATCATTTGGTCGTGGGGGCGTCCCGGCAGCGGAATAAACGAGAACTACATTACTGGATTTGTAGGCACCGCCATCGGTATTAACAACGCTTTCTATATCAGCGGAGGTGGTATTGCCTTTGCTCCGACAATGGGGAACGGTGGATGGAATAATGTCTGCTCTCCAAGCGCGTTTGGCTCCGGTTTGGCCAGGAATGGGTGGTCTCCGCAGGTAGCAATCTGCACAATCACGACTGGAAATTCAACTCCGAGCGCTATCGTTTTTCATCTGACAGCATCCAACGGTGCCACTTCATATATTTGGGGAAACCAAATTGCGGAGCCGGGTTGGGCATTCATTCCTGGCCCGAATAATCCAGCTTGCACGGCTGCTGGAACCTGTAATTTGAGTGCAGATCAGATCGAGGAGGCGCGGCGGGATCAGTACCACGGTTTTGTGCCTCCGGGCATGATCGCGGGTACGGTGGCGACCGGGGAGACTGTCTCAGCGAATGGTTACAAAGTGAATGGCGTTGCGCTAAATGCTCCCAACGAGACGTACAACACATCGGCGAGCGGAGCGATCACACTGCCTTCAGCGGATCGGGCGGAGGCCACTTACGTGCTGAGTGGCAACGTGACGGCATCGATCGGCGCAGGTACAGGCGGCGGGAAGGTAACGATCTTCGTTTGCCAGCCTGCGAGCGGGGGTCCGTACACATGGACGTGGCCTGCGGGTTGGAAGGGCGGCGTGACCGTGGGTACGGGAGCAAGCACCTGTTCCGAGCAGACGGGAACGTATATCTCCGGACTGGGCGACTGGCACGGTGATGCGGGCTCGACCAACGTGCCGCAATGATAAAAGCAGGGACCGAGGGGCCAAGGGAACAAGGGACCGAGAAGACAGGGACCAAGTTACTCAGCGACCTAGAGGACTAAGGTACTTATAAGCTCAACCACTTATCTACTAAGTGACTAGAGGACTCGGGGATCCAGAGAACAACGAAGCGATGGTTGGAGCGGGAACGCAGCAGGGCGTGCATAACGCCTGCTGCGCCGCCGGCCGTAGTGGTGTGTACAAACGGTGAACACACTCAGGGCGAGCATAGGAAAGTCGAGGAGAAGAGAGATGAAGCGTTGGTTGCAGGTTTGGGTTTTAGCGGTAGCGCCAGCAGTTGTTTGGGGCCAAGCGTCGACGGGATTGCCGGCGCCCAGCGCGAACGGGATTGACGGAGTGCCGATTCCAACGCTGGCAACGGGCTACCTCTACTACAACAGCAGCACGAACAGTTTCGTGTTTCAAACTCCGAGCGGATCAGGCACGGTGAACAACTGTGCTTCGGCCTACGCGTTGGCGTACTACGCCGGAAGCGGGACAACGGTGACTTGCTCGGCTGCCTTCACAGGACTGGGCTATTTTTCGACGGGGTCAGCGCCGGTGGTGGCGACGGGTGCGCAGATTGTGAGCGCGATCGGGTCCACAGCGGTTGCGAATGCGACCAGTGCGAGCAGTGCGACAAGTTTCACGGGCAGCTTGGGCGGGGACGTGACGGGGACGCAGAGCGCGACGATCGTGGGCAAGGTCAACGGCGGCGCGGTACCGGCGAGCGCGAGTGTGTTGAGCAGCAATGCTTCGTCGCAGTTGACGGCAGCGACGAACATCACAACGACCACTTCATCGACCCTGGGAGGCAGCGCCAACCTCTTCAACAACGCGGCGGCGGCGACGAATGTCGTTGGAATACAGGCCGGAACCAGCGCGGCGCAGACCGAAGAGCTGCAGTGGCAAAACTACAGCGGGGCAGCGGAGTGGGACAACACGGTGGATATGAGTTACACGTATCACATTCAAGACGCTGCCCACAGCAGTCTCGACCGCATCACGATTTACCAGGGCGGCGGCAATACGAATATCAACGCAGGCAGCGGCGCCTACGAGGTGTGCCTGAATTGCGCCGCGAATAGTGGCACCGCAGGACTGGTGTTACAAAACGGGGCGTCGTCTCCATCGACGGTGCTGACCGTGACGGGAAGCGGCAATACGACGGCGACGGGGTTTGTGTCGGGTAAGTTTTTCATTGGCAGCGGCACGATGACGCTGGCGGCAGGTGCGGCGGCGGGATCGAGCCCGTCGATTGCGTGCGCGACGAGTCACGTGTGCGACGGCGTGAGCGGTACGGTGACATTGACGACAGGAACCAGCCCGACAACGGGGACGCTGGCAACGATTACGTTTCCCAACACTCATACCAACTACGCCAACTGCATGGTGACGACGGAGAGCCGCGAGCGCGGTGATCATGAGCAACACGTGGGCGGAGAGCACAACGGCAATCACGATTACGGCGAATACGGCGCTGACGGCTTCAACCGCGTACTCGGTGAAGTATTGGTGCGGTGGGAACTAGAAAAAGGCATTTGGGCTCGCAGGGTTAGCTCGGTTATCGGAGATGGTTAGCGAAACTATTCAGCTGAGTCAGTCAGATGAGTCGCTTGGTCAAGTTAGCGGGGGTTAAGTGGAAGCGAGCGGAGATTGCGGGCCAAAGGTTGAGGCGTGGGGGCTGCGCCTGGAGGAGTTGCGCGTCGATGAGATGGATCGCAGCGATCTGGAGTGCCTGGGGAAGGCTCTGGACCAGCATCCCGTGAGCCTGCGCGGGCCCAACGTGGGCATGGCGCTGGCAGAGCGACTGCTGGTGGTGAGGACGCGCGAGGGACGGCCGGGAAAGTTGAAAGCAAATAAGGTGCAGCGCGCCTTTGAGAATAAGCGCGGGCAACGGAACATCGTGCTGAAGGCGCGGCAGATGGGGCTGACGACGTGGGTGGCGGCGCGATTCTTTCTGAAGACGATCACGCAGCCGGGTACGCTGACGCTGGAGGTGGCGCACACGCAAGAGGCGGCGGAGGAGATTTTCCGCATCGTGCACCGGTTTCTGGATTGGCTGCCGGATGGGCTGCGCGAGGGTGCGCTGAAGACGGGGCGCGCGAACGTGCGGCAGATTGTGTTTCCGGAGATGGACGCGGAGTACCGGGTGGTGAGCGCGGCGGACCGGAACGCGGGGCGGGGATTGACGGTGCAGAACCTGCACTGCAGCGAGCTGGCGCGATGGCCGGGCGACGCGGCGGAGATTCTGGCGGGTTTGCGCGCGGCCATGGCGCCGGGCGGAGAGCTGATTCTGGAGTCGACGCCGCAGGGAGTGGGCGGGTGCTTTTACGAGGAGTGGCGCAAGGCCGGCGAGACGGGGACGGTGCGGCACTTTTTCCCGTGGTGGATGGAGCCGCGGTACCATTCGGCGGCGGTGGATGAGGCGAGCTTGACGGACGAAGAACGCGTGCTGATGGAGCGGCACGGGCTGAAGCTGGCGCAGATCGCGTACCGGCGGCGGATCCGGGCGGATTTTCGCGGGCTGACGGCGCAGGAGTATGCGGAGGACGAAGAGAGTTGCTTTCTGGCAAGCGGCGAGAGCGTGTTTGAGTTGGCGGCGGTTGAGGCGCGGCTGAAGACCGCGCCTGAGCCGGTGGAGCGGCGAAAGAATGGAGAGCTGGAGATCTGGCTGCCGCCGGTGAAGGGCAAGGAATACGTGGTGGCGGTGGATCCGGCCGGAGGCGGGAGCGACGGCGACTACTCTGCTGCGCAGGTGCTGGAGATGGAGACGGGCTTGCAGTGTGCGGAGTTCGCCGGGCACGTGGGCGGACTGGAGCTGGCGCGATTTGTGACCGGGCTGGCCACGGAGTACAACGGCGCGTGGCTGGTGGTGGAGCGGAACAACCACGGCAGCGGGGTGTTGGCGCTGGCGGAGACGGCGTGCAGGTACGAGCGCATTTACTTGCAGGGAGGGCGGCAGGGCGGGCAGGCGGGTTGGCTGACGACGAGCGTGAGCCGGCCGGCGGTGATCGCGCGGCTGGAGGCGGCGCTGGTGGAGGAGCCGGAAATTTTCCAGAGCCGGCGGCTGCTGGGCGAGTGCCGGAGCTTTGTGCGGCTGCCGAATGGCAGCTCGGGCGCACAGGCGGGCACGCACGACGACCTGGTGATGGCGATGGCGATCGGGCTGGCGGCGCGGGCGGAGCTGGCGGGGAAAAGACGAGCTGCCAGCTACTAGCTTCTGGCCGCTCGCTCGGTGGGGTTCGACTGGGATCTTGTTCTTTATCAAGCAGTTCACATTCCACGAACGCTTGGAAGCTAGTGGCCGAAAGCAGATGCTGCATTTCAAGACTTCCCTTCTCGGCAATTGCGCAACCGGGCGAATCCCCCTACAATATTGATAGCGAAGAATTAGAGGAAAGGTTTGTCTGTCGATGCCGAAGGAAAAGATTCATCCCAATTACGCCGCGGTGCGCGTGATGTGCGCCTGCGGAAACAATTTTGAGACGCGGTCGACCCACAAGGGCGACATTCACGTGGAAATTTGCTCGGTTTGCCATCCGTTCTTTACGGGCAAACAGAGGCTGGTGGATACAGCGGGACGCGTGGAGCGGTTCCGGCGGAAGTACGCGAAGAGCGACAAGGCGATCGCGGCGGCGAAGTAGCCGAGGCGCCAGTTGGACGAGTGGGCCTCCGCTGCGGCGGAGGCTCACGTTTGTTTGGAGGAAGACGGCTGTTAGCTTTTGGCTCTCAGCTGTTCGTCGGCGCATTTACTTGCGTACTTTTGTCTCAAATCCCCATTCTGGCATGAATGGAATTCGGGCAAGGTATCAGCAGCTAGAGGCTCAAGGGCATTTATGGCAGGACGCGGTTTCACCGTGAAGAAGGACTGGGACAAACCGGTGGATCATGCCATGCCCGCTGAGGCGCGGGTGCCGGCGGAGGTGCGGCTGGGTTCGGTGGTGGTGCGGCCGGCGACGGTACTGGCGCCGATGGCCGGAGTGACGGACACGGTGTTCCGGAGATTCATTCGGCATGCGAGTCTGTTTACGAAAGACAGGGAACAAGGGAACGAGGGAAAAAGGGAACAAGAAGGCAGGGATCTGGTTTCAGGGGTCACGGATCAGGAACCTGCGGCGGGACGCGTAGAGGCAGCGATTTCGAATGCCCAGTCGGGATGCGGGTTGATCATGACGGAGTTTACGTCGGCGGATGGGCTGAGCCGGATGCGCGAAACCAAACGGTTGCGCTATCTGACGTTCTACGACGACGAGCATCCCATTGGAGCACAACTGTTCGGGTCGAATCCCGAGACTCTCGCGGATGCGGCGCGGATCGTGGAGGAGACAGGCTTCGATACCGTCGACCTGAACCTGGGCTGCCCTTCAAAGTGCGTGGTGAGATCGAACGGAGGGTCGGGCCTGCTGCGCGATCTGCCGAAGATTGGCGAGATTTTTCGCGCCATTCGCAAGGCAGTGACGATTCCCTTTACCGTGAAGTTTCGCATGGGCTGGAATGAGAGCCAGATTGTATGCGTTGAGCTGGCCCGCATGGCCGAAGCTGAAGGACTGAACGGCCTGGCGCTGCATGCGCGCACGCGCGAGCAGGGTTACAGCGGCCAGGCGCAGTGGAACTGGATTGCCGCGGTGAAAGCGGCCGTGCGGCTGCCCGTGATCGGCAACGGCGACGTGCGCACGCCGGAGGACGCGGCGGCGATGGTGGCCGAAACAGGTTGCGATGCGGTAATGATCGGACGCGCGGCGCCGGCGAATCCGTGGATCTTCCGGCAGATTGCCGAATACACGGCGACGGGCAGTTACACGCGGCCCTGTACTGACGATCGCTACCGAATGATTCGCGCGTACTTCGAGATGCTGATGGCAGAGGCCGAAGCGACCAAGGATTTGCCTCGCGACGCGCGGATGGGCGATCCGGTGGGCAAGATGAAGCAATTTGCCACGTGGTTCACGCACGGCGTATCGGGCGGCGCAAAGCTGCGCGCGGCCATTTATCATGCCCGCAACGGTGCCGATGTGCTTGGCGAGGTGGAGCGGTTCTTTTTGGCGCGGATGGAAGCGGGCGAGAGTGCGGAGCCAGAGAGCGAAGACGCGGAACAGGCGTTTCCTGACGCGGCGCTGGTCTGCGACTGACGAAGTCTCAGACCCAGGCTGCGGGCTGAAAGCCTTTGCCCAGAGGCGTCATCCCCGTCCATGAAATCGTCGCGTCCTGTGGCAGTAAGATGGTGGACATGATGGGCCCACGCAAGCCGCATCGTCGCAACTGGACCCTCCGCGTGTTTGTTGTTCTGTTTTTCGTTTTGACTCTCGCGTTTCTGGGATGGTCCTGCTGGGTCTACGTGCAAATTGAGGACTACGCCGGCTTGGACCAGGCCGCACCGTCGGACGCGATCGCCGTTCTGGGCGCGGCGGAATACGATGGACAGCCCTCCCCGGTTTTCCGCGCACGCCTTGACCACGCGCGCGAACTCTATAACCGCGGCATCGCGCCGCTCATTATCGTGCTGGGCGGTACCGGAGGAGATGAGTACTCCGAGGGCGCCGTGGGCCGCGACTATCTGATGAGCTTCGGCATCCCCGAATCCGCCATCATCGCCGAAACCCAGAGCCGAAACACCGAGGAGCAGGCCCACCGCATTGCCGTCATCGCCCGAGCCAACGGTCTGCACCGCCTGGTTGTTGTCAGCGACGGCACCCACTTGTTTCGAATTCACGAAATCTGCGCCGCCGATGGCCTCGATGTGCTGACCTCGCCCCGGACACGCGTTTCGTTTGGAGGCGGCACCGAGGAAACTGAGCGCCTCGCGCACGAGATCCTCAGTTACACTGCCTGGCGCCTGCATCTGCATCTGCACTAAGGCCGAGTTAACCCCGAGGCCGTGCCCATGCTCCCCGGCCACGCTAACTGACACCAAGTCAGAACGATGAGGTCGATTTCGACTTGCGCGATTGACCAATGCGTCGGTCACTTGACAGGCATGCAACTTGCGATTGCGTGCAATTATGACCATCCCTGAATGCCATCACTCTGTAACCATCTCCTTGGGTGTAGTTAACGGAGAGACAGTTGTATGGCGGCGTACATCGCGACTGAGATAGGCGATACCGCTCTAAGGAAGAACGATGAGATCATCCGAGCGGATCGCGGAATCGCATTTCTTGTTGGACTGCTGGGCGGGTCTCGCGGGAATGCGTCGCGGCCGCTCGGGCAAGAATCTCCCGGGCGCGGAAATTCATAGGGCGATACTCCTGGTGTTCGTCACTGCGACCCTGACCGCGACGCCGGTGCTGGCGCGTTCGCAATCGGTGCTCTCTTCTGGAGATCTCTCGGCAACTTCAGGTACCACGATTAGTGCGAGGTTCGACCTAACCTACATTCGTCCGACCGAACGAACAAAGGTGAGCAACTACGCTTTCGACGCATTCGGTCCGTATCCAATTGCCGTCAGTGCGATTACTGCAGGAGTTAATCAATGGACCAATTCCCCTCCGGAATGGGGCCAAGGCTCCGAAGGTTTCGGCAAGCGGTTTGGGTCCGACTTTGGGATCGCAGCCATCGGAACCACCGCGCGTTATGGGCTGGCGGAAGCCTTCAAGGAAGATACGTTGTACTACCGCTGTGAATGCGCGGGTCCGCTTCCGCGGCTACGTCATGCAGTAATCTCAACGTTGACGGGGCGCCGCGGGGAAGACGGCCATCGCGTCTTCTCTATCTCCGCGCTCGTCGCGCCCTATGCGGGCTCCATGACGGCGGTTTACGCGTGGTATCCGGATCGCTTTAACGTAAAAGATGCGTTCCGCATGGGTAACTATAGTCTGCTTAGTTATATGGGCAGCAACATCGCCCTCGAGTTCTTCTATAGCGGACCTCATGCCTTGATTTCACGCGTGCATCTGAACAATACGCACGGCTCGCCGGACAAAGGTCCGAATCATTGAGCGATCGAGGGCTTACATCCGCTGCGGGCGTAAGCCCTCCACTTCCGGAGCGGCGAACCGACCTTGCGTCCGTGGTTGCAGACTCTGCCACAGGCCTGTTCAACGGGTTTTTCGAGTGGTTTGGGGAACTGGGGATCTTTTCCTGGCGCGTCCTGACCGCCGCAGTTACGCCGCCGTATGAGTGGCGCGAGTTGATTCGGCAGCTCGACGAAGTTGGGTCGAAGTCTCTGCCGCTGGTTGCCATGGCTGGCGCAGCAATTGGCGTCATCATCTCGCTTGAGGCCCGCTATCAGTCTCACTCGATTTGGCGCCAAATCGATGTTTCCGACCACTCTCGTGTACTCCGTTGTTCAGGTGATGGGACCCGTCATTACCGGCCTGATCGTAAGCGGGCGCGTGGGCGCGGGTATGGGCGCGGAATTGGCATCGATGAAAGTGACCGAGCAGATCGACGCCATCGAGGCATCCGCGATCAACCCTTACAGGCTTCTCGCGGCGACACGGATACTTGCCTGCATTCTGATGCTTCCGCTGCTGACCCTTGCCACTGACGCGTGCGCCTTGCTCAGTGGCTGGTTTGCACAGGCACTGGTTGAACCGCTCTCGTTTCATCAATTCATTACCAGCGGTTTTAATGGCGCCACTTTCAATGCATTCCTGCCGCAGACATTCAAAACCGCAGTCTATGGCCTGATCATCGGGCTCATCGCATGCTTTCAGGGAATGCGCACGCGTGGTGGGGCGGCGGGTGTGGGCCGCGCGGCCACTAACTCGGTGGTGCTGGCCTCGCTCTTTCTAATCATTGCCGATGTTGTCCTGGTGAAATTCATTCTGGTCTTTTTTCCTTAACCGTTGTCTTGAAGCACGCGTGAAACAAATATGGCCACGACTGATGACATTGCGACGAAGCAAGCGGAACCCCGGCAGGGTATTCTTGCGCCCGTTGTTGCGGTCGAAAATGTGTTCAAATCCTTCGCCGGCCACAAGGTCCTAAACGGAGTCAGCTTGCGCGTGAACCAGGGAGAAACCCTGGCCGTGCTCGGGCGCAGCGGCACGGGGAAAAGCGTGTTGCTCAGGCTGATCATTGGCCTCGATACACCCGACTCTGGATCGGTTTGCATTCATGGTCAAAACATCGCAGGTCTCGCACTCGACGGCATGGGAGAAATCCGGAAGAAGATGGGTTTCCTGTTTCAGCAGGCAGCGCTTTACGATTCGCTTACTGTCAAGGAGAACGTGGCCTTCCCTCTCGAACACCATCGCAGAGACCTGTCCAAATCCGAGCGGTCCGACCGGGTAAGGCAGTTACTGGTTGAGGTAGGGTTGGACGGCGACATCGATAAGATGCCGTCGGATATTTCAGGCGGAATGCAGAAGCGCGTGGGCCTGGCGCGGGCGTTGGCTTTGGAGCCGGAGATTCTGCTGCTCGACGAGCCCACGGCCGGCCTCGATCCCATCAGTTCTGGCGAAATCGACGAACTGATTCTCAAGCTCCAGAGGGAGCGCCGCATGGCGTCAATCGTGGTCACGCACGATCTGCATAGCGCTAAGTCGATCGCCAGCCGTCTCGCCCTGCTGAATGAGGGCGACGTAGTGATCGAGGGCACGTTTGAAGACCTACAACGAAGCGACATCGTTTTTGTGAAGGAGTTTCTACAGCAATCGTAGGAGGACTTATGTCGAGAATTGCAAGGTTGGGAGCATTTATCGTTGTGACGCTGGCAGTTCTGGCTGCCGGTGTCTTCCTCATTGGGAGCCAGGAGAATCTGTTTCGCTCCACTTACCAACTGAAGGCGCAATTCGACAATGTCGCGGGCTTGGCTGTGGGAGCTGACGTCGAGGTGGGCGGCGTTCACAGCGGAAATGTGCATAGCATATCGCTGCCTCACAAACCCGGCGATAAGGTCATCGTCGTCATGGATCTCGACAGATCGACCAAGGAGATCATCAAGCGCGACTCGATAGCCTCCATTGAAACCGAGGGAGTTTTGGGCAATCAGTTCGTGGCCATTTCGTTTGGAACTGCCGGGCAAGCCGAGGTAGCGGACGGCGAGACCATCCAGAGTGTGCCTCCGCTGGAGTTGGGAGCAATGCTTGCGAAGGCGAACGCGATCCTCGATAGCAGTCAACAAGCCGTCGTCAACACAACTGCAGCCACGGCTCATCTGAATTCAGTGAGTGCCAAGATCGACTCGGGTCAGGGAACCGTGGGAGCCCTGGTGAACGACAAACAACTCTATATCAACCTGGAACAGACCACGACCACGCTGCACGACACGATGCTGCAGGCGCAAGTCGGCGTAACCGACTTCCAGGAAAATATGGAAGCCCTGAAGCACAATTTCTTTTTGAGCGGCTACTACAAGAAGCGCGGATACGAAGACTCCTCCGAGTTGGCGGCAAACAAGATTAGTGGTCTCCCGCAGAGTACCCCAATCAAAATATTTACTTACAAAGCAAGGCAGCTCTTCGATGGCCGCGCTTCGGCAAAAATGACGGATCAGAAAACCCTCAAAGCCGCCGGCGACTTCCTGGCCCAGACGCAATTCGGAGTCGCGGTCATCGAAGTCTCCACCGGCATGGATGGCGATACCGAGAAGGATCTCGTCCTCACCGAGGCCCGGGCGATGGTCATCCGCGAGTACTTGGTGGAAAATTTCGGATTTGACGACAGCCAGCTCAAGACGTTGGGAATGGGCAAGCAGACAGGCGCGAATCTGGATGCAGACTGGGGTTCGATCCAAATTCTCATCTATCCAGCAGGAACTGAGATACCAGCGGACAAGCCAACGCCGGCGGTTAGTTCGTCCACACCTGACGCCGACAAGCCTGCGCAGATCACGTCTGCGGCAACTCAAAAACCATAATGCAGGGTGCGCGAGACGCGCTTCAATACACCAAAATCCCTTGACACCGCCTGCGCTCTGCAGGTATCAGGGAGGTTGTGCAAGGAAGTATCTCGAATCTGTGGATAATTGTTCTCGCGCTTGCATCAAACGTTGTATCGGGAGGATTTTATGGAACTGGGCATGATCGGTTTGGGCAGGATGGGAAACAATATGGCACTGCGTCTTATGCGAGCCGGCCACCAATGCGTTGCATACGATATTCATCCGGAAGCCGTGCAATCGCTTGCCAAGGAAGGCGCGTTGGGCGCGAATTCGCTTGAAGATTTCGTGAAAAAGTTGAAGTCGCCTCGCGCCATCTGGATGATGGTGCCGGCCGGAGTGGTGGATGCGACGCTCAAAGCCCTGACCCCGCTGCTCCAAACGGATGACGTGATCATCGATGGAGGAAACTCCTACTATCACGACGACATTCGCCGCGCTGCGGAACTGAAACCGAAAGGCGTCCACTATGTGGACGTGGGAACCAGTGGCGGAGTGTGGGGAGCGGAACGCGGCTATTGCCTGATGATCGGCGGCGAAAAGGATGTGATTCAGCGACTCGACCCGATCTTTTCCGCATTAGCGCCAAGCATCGATTCTGCGCCGCGCACGCCCGGCAGGGAAAAAGTGGGTGGCACCGCCGAGCACGGCTATCTGTACTGCGGCCCCAGCGGCGCGGGACACTTTGTGAAGATGGTGCACAACGGAATCGAGTACGGAATCATGGCCTCGTACGCAGAGGGGCTGAATATTCTTCATCATGCCAACGTGGGCAAGCAGCAGCAAACCGTGGACGCCGAGACGACGCCGCTGCGCAATCCCGAGGTGTACCAATACGACCTGAATCTTGCCGACATCGCCGAGGTCTGGCGCCGCGGCAGCGTGATCGCTTCGTGGCTCCTGGATCTGACCGCTATCTCTCTGCTCGACAGCCCGGATCTGGCAAAATTCACAGGCCGCGTGTCGGACTCCGGAGAGGGGCGCTGGACGATCACCGCTGCGATCGACGAGTCAGTTCCGGCTCCCGTACTGAGTGCTGCGCTGTATGAGCGCTTCAGTTCGCGCGGCGAAGACACTTTCGCCGACAAGCTATTATCCGCGCTGCGATTCCAATTTGGCGGCCACGAGGAGAAAACCGCTGGCCAGAAAGAAGGCGCCTGATGGCACGAGTCGCAGTCAGACGCCCTGGTGATTTTTGGCGCGACGGGCGATCTGGCCCACAAAATGATCATCCCGGCGCTCTATGCAATGGTGAAGCCCGGCACACTCAAGGTTCCGGTGATCGGCGTTGCTTTTCCGAAATGGAGCCTGGAGCGGCTGCACCGGCACGCCACGGACAGCATCAAGCGAGCCGGTGGAATCGACGACAAGCGCGCTCTCGCACGTCTTTTGTCTCTGCTGAAGTACGTGAGCGGTGACTATGCAGACTGCAATACGTTCAAGGCGATCAAGAGCCGCGCTGGGGAAGGCGAAGCGGCCCGCGTACTATCTGGCAATTCCGCCTGCGCTCTTCGAAACCGTGATTAAAGGGCTGGGAGCCGCTGATCTGGCCAAGAATGCACGCGTGATTGTCGAAAAGCCCTTCGGGCGCGACTTGGCTTCGGCGCGTGAATTAAACAAAGTTGCGCACGCGGTGTTTCCTGAGGACTCGATTTTCCGCATCGATCACTTCCTTGCCAAGGAAGCGATCATGAATATTCTCTATTTCCGTTTCGCCAATTCATTTCTGGAGCCTATTTGGGATCGCAATTACGTGGCTAGCGTGCAGATCACGCTGTCGGAGGAGTTCGGAGTGGGCAAACGCGGCGCGTTTTACGAGACGGCAGGTTGTTTGCGCGATGTAATCGAGAACCATCTATTTCCAGATCGTGGCATTGCTCGCCATGGAACCACCCGCGGGCCGGGACTTTGGAGATGTGCAAACCGAGAAGGCCAAGCGTCTTTAAGGCCATGTGCCCTCTGAAGCCCGACGATTTGGTGCGTGGCCAGTATATCGGGTATCGAGAGGAGCCGGACGTGGCCCGGAACTCCGACGTCGAAACCTATTGCGCGTTGCGTCTGTTCATCGACTCATGGCGCTGGGAAGGGGTGCCGTGGTATTTGCGCTCGGGCAAATATCTCCCTACCACCGCGACCGAAATCCTTGTGGAGCTCAAGCGGCCTCCGCAGAAACTCTTCGCCGATGCGGTGCAACCGAATAGCAGGTCGAATTATCTGCGTTTCCGGCTCTCTCCCAACTCGGCCATCGCACTGGCTGCCCGCGTAAAACTTGCCGGCCAGGAATTCATTGGAGAAGAGCGAGAGCTTTTTCTGTCCGATGAACAGCCGGACGAGGAAACGCCTTATCAACGGCTTTTGAGCGATGCCATGAAGGGCGACGGGGCGCTTTTTACGCGCGAAGACGCGGTTGAAGCCGCTTGGAAGGTGGTCGATCGGGTCCTCAAGCACCATCACCCGGTTCGCCGCTACAAACGCGGAACCTGGGGACCGAAAGAAGCTGACGCGCTCATCGCTGCAGACGGCGGTTGGCACAACCCAAGCCCCGATGGCACCGCCGAATAGTGGCCCGTTATTCCCGAGATTCTGCGCCAGCCCACCGTAATTAAGTCGTCCCGCCGCCAAAGCGGCCCCACCTGTCTATAAGAACGCTAGATCCCATTACTGTGGCGATTGCCCTTTTCATTCTGTCGCGTGAGCATTATGGCTCAGCTATTTCTCCAGCGATTCAGAAGAATGGGAGTGAAGCGGAATCATCGTTCGCCTCTTTCCGATCGCTTCCACGCTCAATGAGTCGAACGCGCGTAACTTCTCGATGATGCCTTGCGGGTATCGAATTCGAGAAGTGATTGGAGAACAAGATATGCCACTTACCACGGTCCTCATCACGATTGTCGCAGCAGGCGTTCTGTTGTGGCTTGTGAATAGATTCATTCCCATGCAGGGACAAATCAAATCGATCCTGAACGGCCTGGTGGTCATTGTCCTGGTCTTGTGGATTGCGAATCTCTACGGATTGTTTCAGCACCTCAATCAATTCCGCGTCGGGCGTTGACAGATCACAGCAATCGAAGCCTACACGGCTTCCGCCCGCCAACCCAACGCAACAATGCAACACAGCAGCCGTTTGACTGCAGGAGAATTCGTGAAGCACACACTATTGTTCGTGATCGGAAGCGCCCTCAGCGTGAGCGCGTTTGCTCAAGCCGGCCCACAACAGTCGATTGCCCTCGTGCCCATCGGCTCAATGCCCACCTATGTCGTGAGCGAGACCAGCCGCACCGTTGAAGCGGTTGACTATCAACATCGCAGCGGAGCCTCGCAAGTGGATTTAGTCGGAACCGCTTTGCTGCCCTCAGCCGATGGAAAAGCCAAAGTGCGCAGCAAGCGCGGCACGATGGAAGTGGAAGCGGATTTTGGGAATTTGCAGAGTCCCACGACCTTTGGCGCTGAGTATTTGACCTACGTGATGTGGGCGATCTCACCTGAAGGCCACGCAGTGAACCTTGGAGAAGTATTGATAGGCGGCAACGATCGCAGCAAACTGACTGCCACCACCAATCTCCAGGCATTCGCGCTGATCGTGACTGCGGAGCCATATTTTGCCGTTCGCGAGCCCAGCGATGTTGTCGTGCTTGAAAATGTGATTCGCGCCGACACCAGGGGAACTTCCGAACCAATACACGCAAAATATGAACTTATGGGGCGCGGCGGTTATATCCCAACCGGATACAAATTCGACCCCGTGGTTCTGGATGCCCAGCTGCCTTTGGAATTTCTTGAAGCGCGGAATGCGGTTCGTATCGCCAAATCTGAAGGCGCCGAGACGTACGCCGCCGATAGCTACCAGCACGCTGTCCAGTTGATGAACACTACCGACGCATTTGCCACCGGAGGGCATTCCGATAGAAAGCAGCTGATCGCGGAGTCTCGAGAAACGGTGCAGACTGCGGAAGATGCGCGAGAGATAGCGGTCAAGCGGATCGAGGACAATCGCAGGGCCAGCGAGCTCCAGGCTTCGGCCGACGCACAGGCACAATCGCGGGCGCAGGCCGATGAGGCAACCCGGCAAAAGCTACAAGCCCAGGCCGATAGGGCGAACGCCGAGACCGCGAGGTTGAAAGCCCAGGCCGATACGGCAAACGCCGAGACCGCCAGGTTGAAAGCCCAGACTGACTTGACGAACAACCAGGCAGCATCGGACCAGGCCATCAACACGGCGCAAGCCAATGCTGAACAGTACCGTTTGATCGCCCAGCATGCGCAGGATAAAGAACAACAGGCAGACGCCGAGAAAATGGCCATGCGCGTGCAATTGGAAGCGCGACTCAATGAGATCCTCGAGACACGCGACAGCGCGCGGGGACTGATCGTCAGCATGTCGGATGTGCTCTTCGACACTGGGCAATACTCATTGAAGCCCGGCGCTCGGGAGAAGCTGGCAAAAGTTGCCGGAATATTGATTGCATACCCCTCGCTTAATATTGCCGTCGGAGGATACACCGACAATGTGGGCGGCGATGAGATGAATCAGAAGCTCTCAGAGAATCGCGCGGGGGCTGTCCGCGATTACCTCGTGCAACAGGGCGTAGTTGCAAACACAGTCAGCGCGACGGGCTTTGGCAATAGTGCGCCTGTAGCCTCGAATGATAACTCCGCTGGACGGCAAGAGAACCGGAGAGTGGAACTGGTCGTGTCGGGAGAAGCAATTGGAAGTCCGGTCAACGCGACAACTGGAAGTCTGCAGTAACGCAAGCGAATGTCCTCTGCGGACCCGGTCAAGGCCGCAGAGGATATGAACCAGAACGGCTGGAGCGGCAGTGGCCCTTATCAAGAAAATCGATGTTGACAAATATTTCGCAGAGCGGCGAGCCATGCGGTTGAGAAGATTAGGACTGGGGAGCCAACCCGCCGCGGCCCAAACCGAGCCGGGCGCCAAGAGGGAGAGAGTTCCGGTCTCTGCGGACGCTCTTATCTTAGAAAATTCTTCGCAGAGCGTATCCTCCGCCTCGATTCCAATCGCGTTCGATCCTGGTCGAAACCGGCTGCTCAGACCGCCGGGAAGCAGGCAGGAGTGAAGACGAACACGGAATTTCTGCGCGATGCAGTCGCATAGTCGTAAGGCTTACACAACAAACATTGCAATTCCCGCTACGAACATGGCCACTGTTGTGATTGCCACAACAATCCATCCCAGGCGGGAGCTCGGCTGGCCCTGCATCAGCTTCTTGTCAGCTGCCACAATCAGGATTGCGACCATGAGGAACGGCGCCAGCAATCCGTTGATGACCGCGGTCCAGTAAAGCGCCTTTACTGGATTGATCCCGATAAAGTTCAGCGCAACGCCCGCTGCGGTAGAGATCAGGATCAGAGCGTAAAACCAGCGCGCCTGCTTGAGTTTCTTGCTCAAGCCCTGCCGCCAACCCAAGGTCTCAGCGAAGGCGTATGCGGTTGATCCGGCGAGCGTGGGAATGGCAAGAAACCCGACTCCGACAATGCCAAGCGTGAACACGGTTGTAGCGAAGTTGCCGGCAAACGGCCGCAAGGCCTCGGCCGCTTGCCGAGAAGTTTCGATGTTCGTGATGCCATGCCGGTTGAGGGTGATGGCTGTGGTCAGAATGATGAAGAACATGACGGCGTTCGAGAAAAATGCACCTACACCCACATCGATGTTTCTTAGTTCAAGCTCCTTGCGCGTGGCTCCTCTGCGCTCAGCAAGTGAACTTTGGCCTGCCGACTTCTCCTCTTCGACTTCTTCGCTCGTTTGCCAGAAAAATAGATACGGACTGATTGTGGTGCCGAGGATCGCCACCAGCGTCTCCCATGCAATCCTGGAATGCGGCATGGAAGGAATCAGGGTATCGCGCAGCACCTGGCTCCAGTTGGCTCCCACAACAAACGCGGTAACTGGATACGCGAACAGAACCAGAACCAGCCACTTGAGCACGTTTGCGATCTGGCTATATTGAAGCCGGATAGTGGCCCACGAGATGAGGAGCGCGAACGCCACTACGAACCAGTGGGAATTGACACCGGACAGCATGGAAGCCGCATCTGCCATGCCCGCCAGGTCTGCCGCAATGTTAATTGTGTTAGCAATCAAAAGGGCTATGACGACTGTGAGCAATAACCATTTGGGGAATCGTTGCTTGAAATTCGCGGCCAGGCCCTGTCCCGTCACTTTGCCGATGCGGGCGCACATCATTTGCACTGCGGCCATCAACGGCCAAGTAAGCAGGGCGGTCCATAGCAGTTTGGTTCCGAGTTGCGCTCCGGCAATGGAATAAGTGGCAATACCCGACGGGTCGTCGTCCGCAGCCCCGGTAATGATCCCGGGCCCAAGCGATTTCAACAGCGCTTGCATCCAACGAGATGGGGGAGAAGTTGGCAAAGGAAAGTCTGGGTATCGCTGCTTCCTTGGAATCGGGGCACGACTCGACTCATCCTTGCAACCGCCCTGACTCCAGGACGGCGAAAAAGGTAAAGCCGGCGAAATCCCGCGAAGCTATCGAGTAGGATTCACGCCGGCTTCATTTTGTTGCATTAAAACAATTTCGTACGTATGCCTGGTTCGACCCTTGTCAAAGAATAACTCACTTTATGTATCAGCATCGCGAGGTGTGCCGGATCCCTGGTTGGCTCCCCGTATCGCGTCCTTCGCGTTACCCAAAGTATTTTCAAGCTTTCCTTTGACCTGCTGTGCCACACCCTTCACCTGGAGCGGCGTATTGCCAGTCAACCTGCCGGCTTTTTGCTTAGCGCTTCCTACAATTTTGTCAACTGTGCCGTTCACCTGATCGCTATTCATTGTCCACCTCCGTGGGTTCGATACTGAAAACTTCGATTGGAGCGCGACAGAACCGTTCACGCGCTTTAATTGAAGAGAGAAACTTCATCATAATAACTGAGCAATTGCAGCGGGTTCGCTCGAGTGATGATACGCAAAGACCGAGCCCTTTCTTGCGGTCATTAGTCACCAACATCGGATGCGTCCTGCGCTGAGACTTCTGCGCCGGCTCTTCGGTAGAAACTCCGCAAATGCATTTGATTGAGAGGCTCGACGATCGAGTATCGAATCGAATTGCCGCAATGAATACAAGTTGTTTTCTGCTCGTGACCTCCCGATCCGTAGAGTGGCTGGGGGAAGGTCCGCAGGCACTCGGAGCAGGCAATCATAACGTGCGCTTCTCTGAAAGTGTCGCTGTCGACTCGCTGAATCAGGAGAGGAGCCGCAACGCGGACCGGGAGAGGATCTCGCCGCTCCATCAGCCGCAAGGATTCGATGATCCGCAATAAAGCACCCATGCTGCTGCCTTTTTGATAGAAAGCGTCGGCGGCCACGCCGGAAGGCACTTCGTCGCCGGAGAACGCGCCGCTCATAGCGATCACCTGCATAGCAGGAAACCGGCGGCGACACAGCCGTAGGAGCTCGTATCCGCACATGCCCGGCATATTGAGATCGGAGAGGAGGATGTCGGGGACTTCCTCGCGCAAATCACGGAGCGCGGAAAATCCGTCCTGGGCGCTTCGCGAAGAATGCCCCATCTCGGCAAGTAGGTGCGAGATCGACGTTCGAATCGCATGACTATCGTCCACAACAAGCAATTTTGCTTTTTCACACGGCATCGTCCGCCTCACCAAAGCGATGAAGTTGGGTCCAACGCTAGTGTCCTACGCAAAGAATCGAAAAACTGTTCAATTTTGTACAGGGATAGCAGGCAAGTCTTCTGCTGGCTTGGCGTCAATCGCCCTCGATACAGAATAAGACCCGGATTTCGGCGTTGTCGTCGGACAGTCGACCGTGCGGAACTACTTTCGGGAACGGCTTGTGGACCAAAATGTTGTCGTCGCCGATTTAGTAACTGCCGTGTGCCTCTCGCCGCAGACGCCCCGCACACGGGAAAACGCTTTCGCTCATAGATAGAAAGGGTCTCACTCCCCTTCTGAGCGGTATAGCTCAGACACTGCCGCATAACACCGCTAGAGTGAAGTTACCTTGTGCGCCTCAGTGCGCGGAAATCAAAATGACGCTGCGCATGGGTAGAAAAGGTGAAATAAGTGAAAAAGTTCATGACGTTAGTGGCATTGTTCGGTCTGGGTGTGGCAAGCGCCGCCTGGTCGGAAACTCGCGAAGATGTGCAGAACCGGCTGGACAATGCAACGCTGGTACTGCACCAGATCATGTCCGCTCCTGATAGAGGCATTCCGGAGGAAGTACTGGAGCACGCGCAGTGCATTGCCATCGTGCCCCACATGATCAAAGGCGGCTTGGTGTTTGGCGGCGAAAACGGCAAGGGCATCGCTACCTGCCGGACGCCAAACGGATGGAGCGCACCGGCGTTCTTTGCCATCACCGGCGGAAGCTGGGGATTGCAGATCGGCGTCGAAGGCGTGGATCTGGTCATGATTTTCCAGGGCGACAAGGGCATGATGCGCCTGGAAGACGCCAAGTTCCAGCTTGGAGCTGACGCCTCCGCGGCAGCCGGACCGGTAGGGCGCCATGCCACTGCTGATACCGACTGGAAGCTGAATACCGAAATCCTGACCTACTCGCGCGCCAAAGGTGCGTTTGCCGGGCTGACTCTGACCGGCGCCGATGTGCGCCGCGACGATAGCTCCATGGACGCTCTCTACGGGCCTGACGTCTCCACACACCGCGTTCTGCACGGCGAAGTGGCGACGCCCAGATCAGCCGACCGATTTATTGACGCGGTCAGGCAAGCAAAAGCGCAAGCGATTGCATCCAACTAACAGCAGCTTGTAAAAGCGTTGCGATCGCCTGAGCCGCCCCCACGTCTCAGGCGTCCGCATTCTAGAGAGGGGTTGTATATGCTTTGGACAATTTTCGTTATTCTTCTGGTGTTGTGGATTCTGGGCTTCAGCCTTCACATTGCCGGAGGTCTAATTCACATTCTGCTGGTCATCGCACTGATCGTATTGGTCGTGAACCTTGTCACCGGACGCCGCGCTTTGTGAAGCGATGCACGCTACGGGAATGTTGGCCGGCTCCCGCTCCGCAATTGTCCGAGCCTGAAGATCCGGCTTCTCTCAGTGACGGCGTGCGCAGAATCGAGCAAAGGAAGTGAGCGGCAGTGCCACGAGCGCTTGGCCACGGAGACGTGTCTGATTCCAAACATCAAGCGGTAACGCCCTGGCAGAAGGCCGTGGGAAACGCTCCGCAGTGAATGCATGTTTAGACCGCACGCTCTTCGGTGAATCTTAGTTTGGAAGACACTCGGCGCAACCCAACCAGAGTCATAACCCGGGATGCCCGGAGTAAAGGGGACGCAAAATGCTGATCATTCTCATTATCGTTCTGCTGCTGGTTTTCGGTGGGGGCGGTGGATATTACGGCTACAACAGGTGGGGTAGAGGCGGAGGCGCGGGCATAGGGCTCGGCACAGTGCTTGTGATCCTGCTGGTTTGCTACATGTTGGGGCTGTTCCGATAGAGCAATTTGCAGCAAGGCTGGCTCCCCTTTGGAAGATCGGCGGTTTAACAGATACCCCCGCTGGCCCGGGCGAGACGTAAATAGCTCGCACGCAGCAGGCTGCCACTTATCCACTTTTCATCGCCAAATAGCTTTGTTTGCGGGACAGGGGCGCCGAAGCTAGTCATGGAGAACGACAGCAAGAAGTGAGCTATGGATCTCGCAGCCCACTCCTGCTATAAGCAAGGAAACCTGATTCTCTGAACCTGTTCATGAAAAACCCGACGCGCAACCGGGTTGTGCCCGCCATATCTGCAAGGGTGTCCTGACAGAGCTCCGGGATCGCGGTCTCGGGCGTGCCGTCCTTGCCGAAACGAGCAAGCAATAGCAGAACGCGGGCTATTCTCTTTTCGCAGGGATCGAAGAGATGGTCGACCAAAGTCTCATGATATCGAAGGTTCCGCGCCAGCAAATACGCGACATATAGATCTGACAGAGTACAATCCCGCTGCAGCGCAAGTATCATTGCCTTCGTGTCAATCTGCAGAAGTTTGCAGTCCGTCATTGCGGTCGCAGAGTTCATGCGCAAAGGCTGTCCAGCCAGGCCTCCGTCTCCGAAAAACTCTCCCTCGCTCAACAGGCTGAGGGTCACTTCCTTGCCAAAATTCGATACGACGGTGAGTCGAACCTTGCCTTCCTGGATGTAGAAGATGGCGCCTGTAGCGTCTCCTTGCGCGAAGACAGTTTCACTCCCCTGAATTGTCAGGACTTTTACGCCTGCGCCGATGGCCGCAAGGATTTTCCTTGAGTTGAAGTCATGATCGTTCTTTACTGTCTTGTTGGGCGCCATCAATGGCTTCTCCAAGCTCGAAGCTATGTTGCACAACCTTATGTCAAAAGGCGCCACCAGGAATGTTCAATCTAGCTCACAATAGCCACCGTGCGCATAACATCATTCACGACAGTGTAGTTATGACATGGCTCCGTGGGAGCGCTCGTCCATCGATGTATCAACAGCGTTTTGCGATGTCGAAATAGGCCGCTCTTCTTTTCCAGGTTTCAGGGTGGCAGCTTTGACATGGCTCGCAAGACCGAGAATTTCCATGAGACGAATGCCATAGTAATTGACGTCGATCTCGTACCACGCCAGCCCGTGCCGGGCAGATACCGGATATGCGTGATGGTTGTTATGCCACCCTTCCCCGCCGGTTAACAGCGCTACCCAAAAACTGTTCCGCGAGTCATCACTCGTCGAAAAGCGCCTTGTACCCCACAGGTGCGTGACGGAATTGACCATCCAGGTTACGTGAAATCCGATGGTTGCCGGCAGAACTGCCCCCCACAGGAGCCACGACCATCCTCCGAACGCGAAAAGTGTAATGCCAACGACGGTCAACGGAATCCAGTGATACTTACTGAGCCAGACATAGTAGCTTTCCCGCGCCAGATCCGGGGTGTAGCGCTTGAGCTCTTTTGATTTATTGCGTAGAGAGCCGTTCAATATCCATCCCATATGGGACCACCACTTCCCGTCGCGCGGCGAGTGCGGGTCTCCTCCCTTATCGGCATATCTATGGTGCACGCGATGGACGCCCACCCAGTAAATGGGGCCACCCTGAAGGGCGAGCGTAGCGCAGGTGGTGATGAAATACTCCAACCACTTAGGAGTGGAATAACCGCGGTGAGTCAGCAGGCGGTGATAGCCCATCCCTATCCCGACATTCTGCGCCAGCACCCACACCACTGCAAACGCAATAAGCGCCGACCATCGAAAACAGAACAGGGCGGCTAGCGCGGCAAGATGAAGGATCGCGAAGGTAATCGCGAAGATCCAGTTGAGGCGATTTCCCATCGTCTGCGTGTGAAGCAGCATCTCGCTGTCAGAAGCAGGAACAGGTCCCTGCGCATCCTGTGGACCAAGAGGAGGCTGCATTTGCATGTCGATGATGAATCCTCCTACGCTCTCTGCGGGCAAGATTCTGGTTGTTAGAGCCTTGACCAGTATCAGTATTTCACTTCCTGTTTCGAAAGTCTGGCTAGATTTTATCTAAACGCAACTACATAGAAAATAGAGGAATTCCGGGTCATCGGAATGCCCGCCGGCGATCTCGCCCATCTAAGACCTCTTGCATTCCCCGTTGAAAAAAGAAAAAGTGGCGCCCAGGCGGTTTGCAATATAGCCCAGCATTCTTCCGAAATGAGCAATTTTGATCAGCCCTCCCACCTCAGCCTGCTTCACAGTTGGCATGGGTCATCCGTCCACCTGGCCGTGCTGCTCGAGCTTCCGCTATTTTTCTAAGCAAAGGAGAACGCTATGTCCCACCTTGCGATTGCCCTATTGATCGTGGGTGCCTTCGTCTTCATTGTCGGCACAGTGAAGGCCGTCAGCGCGTACCTTGAGAATCGCGGTGAAGAAATGGCGCCTTTCCGCAATTACTTCGGGCCCGAGCACGACGGCGATCTTCTCGGGCGAAGCTCCTGGTGCGATGACAAGAACCAATATGATCGCCGCACGCGCATGGACGCCTTCAAGACTCGCGAGCGGAGCGTCACCGAGCGGGATTCGAGTGGCGGCGGTACGACCTCGAGGAGTCGCGACAAGGATTGATTCGGGAGTTATTCGCGCTCGAAGGACGGATGGCACTCTCTCCCGTTTCCGGCCGCGAATGTCGGTGATTCAATACCCTCAGCAGCGGTACAATTCGAGGGAATTGGCGCCGATTCAGGAGAGTTCAGCTGCAGGCAAACCACGGAGGAAAAGGTATGTTTCACATAATCTGGTATGTCATCATCGGGCTTATCTCGGGGCTCGTCGCAAAATCGGCGATGCATGTGCACCTGACGATGGCCTGGACAATCGTGCTCGGCATCATCGGATCGCTGCTCGGCGGCGGCGTTACCCATATCATTTTTCCTTCGAGAAACGGTCGCTATCACCCCGCCGGCCTCATTTTTTCCACGCTGGGCGCGATTGCGATTCTCTACATTTGCTACAGACTGAAGATTCATCTCCCCTAAGTGCTGGACTATTTCTTTGGATTGCCAACAAGACTGCCTCAGGATTTCGCAGGATAGGTCCGGCTGCCGTCGAGGTGAATCACTTGAGAAGAAAGGCACGGCGCAGCACCGATCCCCGCGAAACGCGCGAAATCGCGCTTTGGTATTGATTCTGCGATCTAGAGTTCGACATGACTTACACTGCTGATGATGAGAACTGTTTGCATCCTTGTTTTACTGTTGCTGCGCGGGGACAGGTTTGCATTTTCCGCAGCTCAAGCCGGCGCCACCAACCGGGACCCTTTCGCTGAATCCACTCAGTTGATCGTGGTTGTTACACCGAACTGGGGCGCGGTCGAAGGACAGTTGCAGCGATTTGAGCGCGTGCATGAGGTCTGGCGCCCATTCGACGAGCCGATTCCGATTGTGGTCGGCAGGAATGGCATGGGCTGGGGCATCGGCGTGGCCGCGGCCGACGACCGCACTGTCCGCCTTGCATCCGATCCCGTAAAAAAGGAGGGGGACGGAAAGTCGCCCGCCGGCATCTTCGATCTTGGCACTGCATTTGGATACAGCGATCACCCTCTGCCAGGGCTGCAGTTACCGTATCTCACGCTAACCGAATCGATCGAGTGCGTCGACGACGTCAACTCAAGATACTATAACCGGATCGTTGATCGCTCCGCCGTGGCTCCGGACTGGAACAGCTCCGAGCAGATGCGCGACGTCGGCGAGTCGTACCGATGGGGAATCGTGGTGAATTTCAACGGGACGATCGCGAAGCGCAGTCAGAAGGCGCCGGAGCCGGGAGGCGGCTCGTGCGTCTTTCTCCATATCTGGCACGACCGCACCCATGGCACCGCCGGATGTACGGCTATGACTCAAACGAATCTGGAGATGCTGCTCACCTGGCTTGATCCGAAGCGCAGGCCCCTGCTGCTGCAACTACCGATGCCTGCGTATGAGCGGTTGACCAATCGCTGGAACTTGCCTAAGTCGAGCCATGCTCTGGTGCGCATTGCTCCTGTGAATTGACCAGCTCCGATTTCTCTACCTGCCAATATCTTCGAATTTGACATTCAGGATTGGATACTTTCTCCAGTCCTTATAGTCAAAATGCCACCATTCTTCCGGGTTCACGGTGAATCCCTGTTTCTCCATGACCTGGCGCAGCAGGGCGCGGCGAGCACGCTCGTCAGGGGTACCGCCAGGGAAATCTGCGTAGGCGCGTTCCGACATTTCGTCGTAACCGCTGGGCATCGTTACTTCCTCTCCAGTTGCGAGACTGTATAACGAGAGATCCACAGCACATCCGCGATTATGGTTGGAGCCCGTAGCCGGATTGGCAACGAAGATTCTTTTGTCGACGGGCGTAGCTTCCCAGAAAATTTTGGTGACATACCACGGGCGATACCCATCGTGAATGATCAAGCCGTACCCGTAAGCCTTCAGCTCGTGATGAGCGCGAAGCAATGCTTCCGCAGCTGGCCGCTGAAGAAAGGCACGCGCCTGGGTGTAGACGGGCGTTCCGAGGAAGTTGTTCGTGGTAGCGTAGCGGATGTCGAGCTTGATCGTGGGATCGAGCGCCGTCAACTCCACGAGGTCGGATTTGAGAAAAGTTCCCTGCTCGTGTGGAGGCTGCTCTTTCAGCGCTTCGGCGCGCAGCTCCTCAACCGGACGGAGTGGAGTGATACGGAAGCTGACCTGCTGCGCGATGCCGAGAGGAACCAGGGCAAGGAGGAAAGCACACAGAGGAATGAAAAGCTTTCGTGGGGAATTCATAGGCCTTGTCCCAAATATAGCTTCAGGGAGCGCACGAATGAGCGACATAGAGCAAATTATCGATCGTAAGTGGCGGACGAGGCGGGAGTCACCCCTGCTCCGTAAACTAGGAACATGCCGCCTATCCTGATCGCGCAGAACATCTCTAAACGCTTCGGCGCGAATCCTCTGCTCGACGACATTTCGTTTGCGGTTCACGACGGAGACCGTATTGGCCTTATCGGGCCCAACGGCTCGGGCAAATCCACTTTCCTCGCGATCCTCAGCGCCGAACAGCAGCCTGACTCCGGCGAAGTTTCGTTCCGCAAAAACATACGCATCGGCTATGTACATCAGATCTCCAGCTTCGCGCCGGGGATCACAGTCCGCAGCGCTATTGAAGCCGCACTCGAACACGGCGCCGTACCGGCCGAGGTCCACGAGCAGCGGCTCCGCGAAACGCTGGGACGCAGCGGATTTACGGAAGATGATACTCCGAGCGCACCTGGCATGAGCAGAGAGGCTGCCAGCCTCAGCGGCGGCTGGCTCAAGCGACTCGCCATTGCTGAGGCCCTCGTCATCGAACCCGACGTCCTGCTCCTCGATGAACCGACGAATCATCTCGACCTTGAAGGCATCGCATGGTTGGAGGAGTTGCTGCGCACCGCGAAGTTTGCCTTCGTCGTGGTGACTCACGATCGCTATTTTCTCGAGAAAATTGCCACCGAAGTGGTCGAGCTCAACCGCATCTACTCTGCAGGCTTGCTGCGCGTGAAAGGCAACTATTCCAGATTCCTTAAAGAACGGGACGCGTACGTCGAATGGCAGCAGCGCGCCCAGGAAAGCCTGCGCAATCGCGTAAAGATCGAGATGGAATGGCTCCGCCGCGGCCCCAAGGCGCGCGCCACCAAGGCCAAAGCCCGCATCGACAACGCCAACTCTCTCATCGCCGAGCTGCGCGATTCTGAATCCCGCAGCCGCTCCGCCACGGCCGGCATCGATTTTGATGCGACCGGCCGTCAGACCAAGCGGCTGATCGAAGTGAGGAACGCCACTGTCACTCTTGGCGATCGCGAAGTCCTGCGCGGCGTCAGCGTCAACCTTACCAACGGTCTGAAGCTCGGCCTCGCCGGCTCCAACGGCTCAGGCAAAACCACACTCATCCGCGCTATCACTGGCGAAATCGCGGTGAGTGCAGGCGAAATCCGCCGTGCTGCCGGGCTCCGCATTGTTTACTTTTCGCAAAGGCGCGAGTTGGACACGGCCCTCACACTGCGCCGCACGCTTGCGCCCGACTCTGACTCAGTCATCTATCAGGACCGGCTCGTTCACGTCGCCAGTTACGCCGCGCGCTTCCTCTTCACCAGCGAACAGCTCAATCAGCCAGTCGAGCGGCTGAGCGGCGGCGAACGCGCCCGCGTCCTCATCGCCCGCCTGATGCTTCAGCCTGCCGACGTCCTGATCCTCGACGAGCCCACAAACGACCTCGATATTCCCACCCTTGAGATTCTCGAAGAAACGCTGCTCGAATTCTCCGGCGCGCTGGTCTTCGTGACGCACGATCGCTATCTGCTCGATCGCGTGACCAACGCCGTTCTCGGTCTCGACGGGCTCGGTAACGCTGCTCTCTTTGCCGACTATCTGCAGTGGGAAGCCTGGCGCGAAAGCCAGGTCCGCGCTGCGTTGGGCGTTGCCGCGACGGAAACGCCGCAACCTACCTCTGCTGGTCACGCCGCAACTGCCGGTCGTGCCGCAAGTGCTGATCTGGGCGCGCCACAGGCCCGCAGAAAGCTTTCCTACTTGGAGCAACGCGAATACGACGCCATCGAAGCTCGCATCGATGAAGCCGACGCGCGCCTGCGCGCCGCCGAGCAGCGTATTCAATCTCCTGAAGTCGCCACCAACTCCCAGGCGCTCACCGGCGCGCTCGCGGAACTCGAAGGGGCAAGAGCCGATCACCATGCCGTGTACGAACGCTGGGTCGAGCTGACCGAGAAAATCAGCGGTTGAAGCCGCCTAGTAGGATGCCCGCAGAAGTGGCAAGCGGTTCAAGATGAGTCCAAACAATCTCAGAGAAATTGCGAAACTGAACTGCATATTAGTTGTTGATTCTGAGTGGTAGGCGAGGCGGGAATCGAACCCACACCCCCCGGCTTAGAAGGCCCATCCGGCCATTTTCCATCCTTTACTCTTGTTTACCTAACTCTACTCCCTATCAATAGGATATGGCCTTCCCGGCGTTGGTGCCTCTACTCTGGTTTACTCTGCTTTTGTGTTGATGGTCCGCACAAAATCCCCCACAGTCGGACGTGTCCGTGGGGCGCTTTCCTCTCTCTGTAGAATGCTGATCCGGTATCCAGTAAGCCTGCTCGGATGCGCAATAGGGATGTACCGGCATCAATCACTCAAGGTCGCCGCATACGTCTCAGTGGCATGCCCGGCCCTTATCGTTGTTTACGAAATGATCGACGAATGGGTTCGGTGCTGCGCATGATAATCCCTTATCGTTCGCTACTGGGGGCAGCAAGCTTCACAACAGGTTTCTGGGGCACTTTTCCGAGAAGCCGACATTTTCGCCCAAGTGAAAAATCTCCCACCGGAAATCAGTAAACACTGCGGCGTTTGAAATTGGCCTGCGGCGCGGCGGACGCGGCGGCAGTGGTGGTCTTCCACTTCCGGTGAGCTATTTGACGTTTCTTTTAGACGGGTGTATTAATCTTAGCGATAGCACAATCGATTGCGCTTAGACTTATTCACCGCCTTGAATCGCATAGCTAGGGTTTAGTGCTGCCGGTTTCTTATTTGAACCGCATTGGGGAGAGAGCAATGCTTCGTATTTGTTCAACTCTATTTTCTGGAATTATCGCTTCAAGCTTATGTGCTCCGATATGTGCACTCCAAGGTTCCCAGCCGCCGATGGGAAAGGAGGTGGCAGAGGAGCAGGTGACGATCGACGTACACGCCTCCGCTACGCCGTTCCCGCATTACTGGGAGCAGATGTTCGGCTCAGGGCGCGCGAATCTCACGTTGCGGGAGAGCTACCGCGACGATTTGCGGCGCGTGAAAAAGATTACCGGCTTTGAATACGTGCGCTTTCACGCGATCTTCCACGATGAGAACGGCGTGTACAGCGAGGACAAACAGGGCAACCCTGTCTATAACTGGTCCTTCGTCGATCAGATTTATGACGGGCTGCTGGCCAATGGCGTGCGGCCCTTTGTGGAGATCAGCTTTATGCCGAAGGCGCTGGCGGCCGAGCTGGCCTATCACGCGTTCTGGTACAAGCCGATTGTTTCTCCGCCGAAAGACTACGCGAAATGGGACGCGTTGATTACTGCGTTTGCGCAGCATCTTGTGGAGCGCTACGGGATTGACGAAGTTGCCGAGTGGTACTTCGAGGTGTGGAACGAGCCGAACATCGATTTTTGGCGAGGGGAACCGAAGCAGGCCACCTATTTTGCGCTCTACGATCACAGCGCACGCGCCCTCAAGGCGGCGAATGCACGGATTCGCGTAGGAGGGCCCGCAACCGCGCAAGCGGCCTGGGTGGGCGACTTAATTGAGCACACCACGCAGAACCAGGTGCCGCTGGACTTCGTTTCCACGCACGTGTATGGCAACGACCGCGTGGGCGATGTCTTCCACGACGATCGGGTTGTGGCGCCGCACCAGATGGTTTGCCAGGCGGTAAAGAAAGTCCACGAGGAGATCGAACACTCGGCGCGGCCGAGGATTCCACTGATCTGGAGCGAGTTCAACGCGACCTATATGAATGAGCAGGAACTCACCGACTCGATTTATATGGGGCCGTGGATGGCCCAGACCATCAGCCAATGCGACGGCATGGTGCACATGATGTCGTATTGGACCTTCTCCGATGTCTTTGAGGAACAGGGCGTGGTGAAGACGCCATTCTACGGAGGATTTGGGCTGGTGGCGGAAGACGAAATTCCCAAGCCGGCGTTCGATGTTTTCGAATTGCTTCACGGGCTCGGCGAAGAACGACTGCCCGAAGCTCAAGGGGATGTGCTGGTGACGCGCCGTCGCGATGGAACGCTGGTGATCGCGGCGTGGAATCTGGTTGAACCCGGGGCGGACGGTAAAGCGAAAACCGTCGACCTCGATCTGAAGGGCATCGGCGATCACGCGCACGCAAGCATTCGACGCGTCGACAGCTCCCATGGCGACACGCTGGACGCATGGAAGAAGATGGGGAGTCCGAAGAATCCAACGCAGGCGCAGATCGACGCGTTGCGCAAAGCCTCCGAGACTGGACCGCCGGAAGTACGCGCGATCGGGGGCCATCGGCTCGTGCTCACACTGCCGCCCATGGGGCTGGCGGTGGTGGAGATTCGATAAACCAGTCAAAATAAGAGATTGGGAGATCGACCATGCGATTTGAATTGTTGCCGGCGACGAGCCGGCGCCAGTTTCTCCGTACGTTGACCACAGTGGCCGCGGGCAGCGCCTTGCCTGTGAGATTCGCAATGGGCGAAGAGCCCAACAAGCTCTCGCGCGAGGACGAGGGGCTGCTGGACGATTTGGAAAAGTGTGGCTGCCTGTTGTTCTGGGAGCAGGGCAGTCCGAGTACGGGGCAGGTTCTGGACAGGGCACGCCACGATCTCAACGGTGCGCGCGATCCGCGGCGCATGGCAAGCATCGCAGCCACCGGGTTCGGGCTCACTGCACTGTGTATCGCTGACAAGCGACACTATTTTCCGCATGCGCAGATTGTGGAGCGCATACGGACTACTCTCGATTGGCACTTGAACAAGATGCCCGAGGTGCACGGGTTCTTTTATCACTTCACGGATATTGAAACTGGCGCGCGGATTGGCCGCACGGAATTGTCGTCGATCGATACGGCGCTGCTGCTGTGCGGGGTGCTTACTGCGCGGGAGCATTTCCGCGATGCGCGAATCAAGACTCTGGCACAACAAATCTACGAGCGCGTGGACTGGCCGTGGATGCTGAACGGCGGCGACACCTTCGCGATGGATTGGAGGCCGGGTACCGGGTTCGGCGCATCGCGCTGGAGCCATTACTGCGAACTGATGATGATCTATTTGCTGGCGACGGGATCTCGAACGCATGCCACACCGCCGGAGTTGTGGAATAACTTTTCGCGGCCGAAGATCGATTACAAAGGGATGGAATACATCAGTGACGGAGACCCGCTGTTCACGCACCAGTATTCGCAGGCATGGTACGACTTCCGTCACAAACGCGACGCGTATGCGGATTATTTTGAGAACTCGGCGATCGCGACCCGTGCGCACAAAGCGTTCTGTCTGTCTTACCCGGAGTGGTACAACGAAGACTACTGGGGTGTTTCAGCATCGGATTCTCAACATGGATACCACGCCTGGGGAGGGCCGCCGCCGAAGGGACCGCTAGACGGCACGGTGGTTCCCTGTGCCGCCGCCGGCTCGCTGCCCTTTGTGCCTGCGGATTGTATCGCCGTGCTGCGTGCCATGCGCGCAAAATGGGGCGACCGGGCGTGGACCCGTTACGGATTTGTGGACGCTTTTCATCCCGCGGCGAACTGGTACGATCCAGATGTGCTGGGAATCGACCAGGGAATTTCCGTGGTGATGGCTGAGAATCTTCGCAGTGGATTTGTGTGGAAGACTTTCATGCGCAACCCCGAGTGTGCGCGCGCCATGCAGTTGGTCGGCTTCAAGACCGAGACCTAGAGGTGTGGGTTTGACAACATCATGACGCAAAAGCGGCTCAAGCCGATCACCCTGAAGGAGCTCTCCAGTCTTCTCGAGCTGTCGCAGTCCACGGTCTCCCGCATTGTTAACGGCGAGGCGGACAAGTACCGCATCGCCCGCGGGACACAGCAGCGTGTTCTGCAAGCCGCAGCGGTCCATGGGTACACGGCCAACACGGTGGCCCGCAGCTTACGCAAGAAGCGCAGCTACACGGTCGGCGTGATCGTGCCGGAGATCAGCGAGGGCTATTCCACCGCCGTGCTTGGCGGCATCGAAGACGAACTGCTGAAGGACGGCTTCTTCTACTTCGTCGTGAGTCACCGGCACCGCCCCGATCTGTTGAAAGGCTATCCGCGCATGCTGCTGGCGCGGTCGGTGGAGGGGATTGTTGCCGTCGATACCGTCTTTGAAGAGGATCTGCCTGTCCCGCTGGTTTCCGTTTCCGGGCACCAGCACCGCGAAGGAGTCATCAATATCGAGCTCGACCACGGGCAGGCGGCGCACCTGGCGCTTTCTCATCTGCAGGAACTGGGGCACAGGGAGATCGCGTTCATCAAGGGGCAAGCCTTCAGTTCCGACACCAATCGACGCTGGCACGCGATCCTTAAGGAAGCGAAGGCTCTCGAGATCACCATTCGCCCGGAGCTCGTGGTGCAGCTTCAGGGTACGGAGCCCGGGCCCGGACCCGGCACCGAGGTGACCTGGCAACTGCTTCAAGCAGGACGGCCATTCACTGCGCTCTTTGCCTTCAACGACGTGACCGCAATGGGAGCGATTCTGGCCTTGCGCGAGGCAGGCTTGCGCGTCCCCAAAGACGTTTCAGTGGTTGGCTTCGATGACGTGTTGGCTGCCTCAACCTATAATCCTCCCCTCACCACGATTCGTCAGCCCTTGCGCGATATGGGCCGGGTGGCGGCAAGCACGCTGCTGGGACTGATCAGCGATCAGATCGCGCATCCGCGGCCGGCCGTCATCCCGGTTTATCCCAAGTTGGTGGTGCGCAAGTCCACGGCGCAGGCCGCGACGCACCCAAACGCCAAAGGAGACTAACGGGTCTTGGCAAAGCGGCGCGCTATGCCCGTTTTATGGGTGATTTCCGGCGGGCAGGCAACCATTTTGCGAGGAATCGAACTGCCCAGTGGCAGGCGCAGCAAAGCGCGCAGGATGAGTGGTGCAACCCGCCTCGGCGGGGAAGAATCTTCTTGACAGTCGTATTTTCCGGGTGGTACATGTAACTGTGTTTGCACAATCGTTTGCGCAAAGAGGCACAATCGGTTGTTCAAAAACAAACGGCGGCGTACCAAGTTGCAAATGCTGCACTTGCCGCGGCAGCGCAGTTCAAAGATGGTGGTATTGATTTCGGTGGTGATGCCCCACGGCTTGAGCCCCGAGTTTTTCCTGTACCTTTCGGCACGCGACCCATTCAGTGGTCAAGTTCCCCTGTAGTGCCTACGACAAGACAAGTTTTTGAAATACGTTCTACCAACTTCAACTACGGGGCCGCCCCCAGAGGCGGCCTCGCACGCGCTAAAGCTAAAGGAGAGTCAGAATGGAAATCCCCACATCAGAATCGTTTCGCTCACCCTCGTCGGAAACCCCGCGACTCCGCTCGCAGCTGAGTTTCATGGGGTCCCGCTTTTGGTCAGCGCTATTGCTAGCGACGCTGGCGGGCGTGTTGCTGCCCGCGGCCCACGCGCAGTATCGAACCTCGATTCAGGGCACAGTCACCGATCCAGACGGCGCAGTCATTTCGGATGCAACCCTCACGCTGGTTGATTTAGCCACCAACGAGACGGTGATTCACAAGAGCGACGCGACCGGTGTCTACAATTTCGACGCTCTTTCTGCGGACCCATTCACACTTACGGTCGAGAGAACCGGATTCAAGAAGAAGGTACTTGACCACTTGCAGTTGATCCCTGAGCAGGCAAATGCAGTCAACATCCAACTGGATCTTGGCGTTTCCTCGGAGACAGTTACCGTCGATGCCTCCACGGCTTCAGCGCTGGATACGGAAACCGCGAACAACGGGCAAACCATCACCGATAACGAGATCCAGCACATGCCGGTCTTTCAGCGTGACGCGACCAGCCTGATTCAGTTGGCGCCGGGGACACTGGCCGATGGATCGCACCAGGGCAGTGGCAACGGATACCAGGCTCCCGGAACGCAGTCCGGAGCCTCGTCAGGCGGCGGCGGCAATCTGGGCAATACCAGCAGTATTTTTGCCACGGAAAATGGCCCGTCGGCCAACACTAACGGCGGTCAGTTTGAGAATAACGGCTTCAACGTGGACGGCATCAGCACGGTGAGCGCCGTCTGGGGGGAGCGACGGTCATCACTCCCAGCGAGGATTCGATCGGCAACATCGAGATCGTGACCAACGATTACGACGCTGAGGACGGTCGCTTCGCCGGCGCGATGACCAAAATCACTTCGAAGAGCGGAAGCAACTCATACCACGGCAGTCTGTTTCTTGAGATTAATCGGCCCGGACTGAATGCATTCCAGCGCTGGAACGGTCCGCAGTCGGTTGCCGCGTGCGCCTCGGGCCTATCGAATGTGCAGTGCGCTGCCTCGCGCGGTCTGCTCAGGGATACAGATGATTACAACCAGTACGGCGGCAGCGTTGGCGGCCCCATCTGGAAGAACAAGGTATTTGCCTTCTTCAATTACGAAGGGCAGAACGACAACGAGGCTGGGTCGGGCACAGGATGGTTTACGACCTCCGCGCTGGCGGGGTTGGCGCCCTCGGGTAGTATAGCCGCCAAGATTCTGGGCTACACAGGGGGCAACGTTCTGGGCACGGTGATCGCCTCAGCGACCTGTTCGACTGCGAACATCTCTTCAACCTATTGCACGAACGTCTCGGGAGGACTGAATATCGGTTCGCCGCTGACCAGCGGTTTGGGCAAGCAGGACCTCGGATATGTGAGCGCATCCCAACCCGGTGTTGGAAGTGGGCTCTCGACCACCCCCGATATCGCCGAATACAGCACCAGCAGTCCCAGGTCCTCAAATTTCAAGCAGTTCAACGGACGCCTGGACGCGGATGCGACCGGGAAAGATCACTTGAGCTTTGCGATTTACTGGGTTCCGGACACGCTAACGTTTTACAACGGCGGATACGCCTATGACCTCTTCCATCACTCCCAGGTGAACGATGCCTTTTCGGGCATCTGGAACCATACCTTCTCGCCGACATTCCTGAACGAAGCGCGCGCCAACGCGGCGGGCTGGCGATACAACGAGCTGACCTCCAACCCCCAGGCTCCCTTTGGTCTGCCGCAGGATTCTGTCACCACGATCGGAGGTATTGGCCTGAGCAGCATAAGCGTGGGTGCTCCGGGCATCTACAACCAGTGGACTTATAGTTACAAGGACGTGGCCACGAAGGTACTTCATACCCACACCATGAAATTCGGCGGTGAGCTGACGCGGCTTTACTATTTGGACGATCCGGTGGGAAAGCCGAGTTACACCTTCTATAACCTTTGGGACCTCCTCAACGATGCCCCTGAATCTGAATGCTGCGGTTTCCAGGCAACCACCGGTTTTCCCGGCGGCTACCGCAATGACAACCGCGAAGACGTCCTGGGTATTTTCTACCAGGATAGCTGGAGAGTCCGCCCCGGTTTGACCCTGACCGCGGGGTTGCGCTACTCCTACTTCGGGCCCATGGACGACAAAGACAACAACATGGGAGTGCTGACTTTTGGCAGCGGAACCACGCTGTTGACGGGGATTACTCTTCGCACGGGCATCAATGCATGGATAGCGCCAAAGTTGAACTTTGGCCCGGAGGTCGGTTTCAACTGGGCTCCGGACGTTTTCAAGAGCAAGCTGGTGGTGCGAGGCGGGTTCGGCTTGAACTATAACGGGGAGCAGATTGCCAACGCCAACAACTACGATGGCAACCCGCCGGGCCAGAGCGGCATTCCCGGCTCCAGCACGAGCCCCACGAATATCAACCCCAACATCCTGTATGCAGCCTCGAGCAGCCCGACCAACATCTTTGGCTACCCGGCAAACCCGCACGCGATCACCACATTCTACCCAGCTGGGGGTCCTTTCGCGGGGTTGCCCAAGTCAGGTGGCGCGAACCTTGGCGGCTTGCCCGGACACATGCCCACGCAATACGTCGAGCACTTCTCGGTGGACGTGGAATACGACCTGGGCCACGCGATGGTTGCCAATCTCGGCTATGAAGCCGGCCTCGGCCGTCACGAGATGTATAACTACGACGCCACCGCCCTGGGAGATATCATGGGCGCTCCGCAAACTCCAGTGGTCAACAGCGTGAACACCTTTGGCAGCAATGGCTGGTCGAGCAATAACATGATGCTGGCAGGACTCAAGCATCAGTTTTCGCATACCTTCTCTGCGGAGGGGCAGTTCACCTGGGCGCACAGTATGGACACAAATTCCGGCCCGTACTCGCGCGATCCTTACCTATATAACCCCGGCTTCTCGTACGGGCGCTCCGCATTTGATGTCAACCGCGTCTTCAAAGTATTCGGCACGTGGCAGCCGGTGATCTTCCACGGGAGCAATAACTGGATGGAAAAGGCTGTTGGCGGATGGTCGCTGAGCGGCATCGCAACCTTCCACTCCGGGTTTGGATGGACGCCGTACTACCAGGCCCCGCACCAGTTTTATTGCAACACCTGTAACTATGGATACCTGCAACTGCGCCCGCACTATCTTGGCGGCGGCGGCAACAACACCAGCAACAACGCCTTCAAGACGGGAAGTAACTTCCCCACTTACCAGGGAACTGCCCCCATCCTCGCAAGTACGAGCACAGGCACTAACAACAATTTGTTTTCCAACGCGCTCTTCAGCATTCCCAACTTCAGCGGGGCAATCACGGACAACGCCGGGCAGTCGACGAATGTCTACATTCCTGCGCCGGGAATCGATCGCAACGTGTTTCCCGGTCCGGGTTACAGGGATGTCGACCTGAACGTAGGCAAAGCATTCGGCTTGCCCAAGATGCGCGTGCTGGGAGAAGATGCGAAGCTTGAAATCAAGGCCAATCTGCTCAACGCCTTTAACCTGCTGAACATCAACTCGAGTACGATCAACACCAACATCGACAATCCGAATCTCGGTGCGGCGACTGGAGCTCTGGGAGCGCGCGTCGTTGATTTCCAGGCTCGCTTCAGCTTCTAAAGTGGGTTCATGCATGTCTCAAGAGAGGGCGCTCGCGAGGGCGCCCTCTTTTTGTCGTTGATTACATATGAAGCGGAAGCCACAGAAGTTTTTCAAGGCGAAGCTGAAGAGGATTCGGACTGGGAGACGCTGAGCAAGGGAAGTATGGCCACCATGACGAGAAGTGTAGCCGGGCCTACAGCTAGCCCCGTACGTAGGCTTCCGGAGTATGACGATATCCAACCTACGAGTCCCGGAAATACTGAGCCTCCAAATCCACTGACGGCAAGCACGAATCGCGAGTCGGAGCTGTGCCGTGCGCGATCAAAGAAGGCGGCCAGAGCGACAGGAAAGATCGGAGCCAGCGCGAAGCCCAGCAGCAAAATAGCGGCGGCCAGCATGGAGAGCGAGCTGGAGACGACGAGAAGGGTGGCCGCGCTCAAAGCTAAAATCAAGGCGGTTTGCAGCAAGCGACCGGGCCGGACGCGCAGCATGACGAGCGGCGATAGAGCGCGCGAGAGAAGGAAGCCGCTCCAATAGATTGCGGCGGCGCCGGCAGCGAACGTCACTGCAGTGCCCGCCGTGCGCAGCACATAGGTTGAGATCCACGCGCCGAATGTGCTTTCCATTCCAACTTCAAGAAAGAAGAAAACGGCGAACAAAGAGATGAGCCGGACGTTGCCGAACCCGGTGGAGCGGGCTGTCGCATGCGGGGCTTCGCTGGAATCGCGGATTGTGAAGTAGACGACGATGGCCGCCAGCGCGGAGACTCCGGCCAGCACCAGGTACACCGTGGTCCACGACGAGACAGCCAGGATGCGCGCTGCGAACAGGGGAGCAAGCATTGCGCCAACGCTCCAGGTAAAGTTCAGCATGGTGAGAGTGGAAGCGCGATGAGCCGGATAGTTGCGGCCGATAAAAAGACTGATTGCTGTCATGGGTGCGCCAATGCTCGCGCCCAGGAAGAACCCGAAGGGATCGAGAAGCGGCCGCGGAACCCACGGGAAGGCGGCACAGGTGACGGCCAAGGCGAGCAGGCCACGTGTCAATATGCGTGCGTAGTTACCTCGGCATAGCAATGCGCCCACCGCCATGCCTGCGAATAGGCAAAACAGTAGAACTCCGGATTCACTGTCGGAGAGATGGAATGTGCGCGCAAGCGAGGGGAGCATGGGGCCGGCGATGGCGTCGGCGACTCCAGTAAGTGCAAACACGGGGTGAAGCACGAACAACATGGTGCGGCGCGAAATTGGCACGCGAGTTGTCATGCGGCTCCGTCAAACGACGGCGGCGCATAGGCAGTGGAGCCGATCCTGGCCTCACCACTCTCCAGAACCTCGAATCGATGATCTGAGCCGCCGCATTCATCCTATCGCGCTAAAGGGGCAGATCGGCGGAAGTTATTCCGAGCCTCGCCATCGACTCGCACCTTAGGAACGTCGTTTCTGGAGCCTCTCCACTATTCCTCTTCACTTGGGTCCAATCGTGTCCCAGCTTTCAGAAGCGGGATGCGCCAATTCCCGGTTCTGACTTTGCTGAAGCGCTAGCAATTCCATCTCTGCTTTGCCTGAGTAGACCCTTGCGAGATCGCCAATGCACAGTGAGTGGGTTCGGTACCGAAAATGTCGGCCAGTGTTTACAAATCCAATCCACGTGGACGTAAAACCGCCTACCGAGAGAAGTAAATTTCGAGCTGAGCACGGATTGAAAAACTATATGGACGGGTAGCCGACTTTTCGCCCAAGTGAAAAATCTCCCACCGGAAATCAGTAAACACTGCGGCGTATTTCAGGACCGATCCGTCCCTCGTGGGATAACCCATGCTGGATAGGCGCTTTGGCGTGGTCTCGTCTAACCAGAATCACGCCCATGCAGATCGGCGAAAACTGGCTAATTTGCCATTATTGATGGGGGTCGGTGATAACGCGCGCTTCATATCGGTTGGTCAGCTCATCGAGCATCATGGTGATGATTGTGGCGGACATGCCAAGGCCTTTGACACCGAGAGGTGCGCCGCTCTCGGAGTCGTACCGCTCAGAGATGCCCACTTTGAGCGCATTGGCGACGGTAAGATTGGCGATCCTCGCAGCTTGAGTGCGATGGCCGTAATTCGCGAGCCCTTTCGCAACTTGATAGTTCGGAGCGGGCCACACGTCTCCGCGCCAGAACTCCGAAGACACAAATCTTGGATTCGTGCTTGCCACCGTGGGAACGGGCAGCGGCGTCGCCCACGCTGGCTCCGCCAGAATCGAGGCCATCGCTGCTGCCTGCGAAACAGAAGGCACTCGCGCGATCAATGGCATAAAGCCACCGACCGTTGGGGTTTGGACTTGCGTAAATGTGTCGCGATGGACAGAGAGGAAGCAGCCCTGCTGCCGCGACCACATGCGAATGCGCATGGCTGCGGCGCCCTTGGCATATTTCGCCCTGCGGCGCTGGGCCATCGCGTGATCACCGAGGATAGCGGCCATCCTTGCGAGCGAGAGTTCCGACAAGAGGAGATAAGCAGTGTTCGCGGGGATCAGTATGTCCCCATACCACGCGCCGTTCTGCGCTCCGGCAGCACGGCCGGGATGCGGAGTCAGGGTCAGGTCGTCGAGGTCGACCTCATGATCGTAGGTTTCATAGCGCGCATGTTGAGCATCCCCGCTGTAAGAACCTACGCCAATCAATCCGCACCCCGTGACATCGCGCTCGCGCCAATACCATTCATGGAAATCTTCCAGAGACTGCAGCCCTGCGCGCAGAAGTTCCGCATCATGATTGCGTTCATATACGCGCTCCATGCCCCACGCAAGCAACGGGGCCTGGGAATATGCGGGAAATGTTTCCCAATCCTTGCCCGAGCGGATCTGGGGCGCGTCAAACGGCGCCATGAAGTTCGCAATCATTCCATGCATGAAAGGCGGCTTGACTTTGTTCCAGCGCTGCTGAAAGTCCCAATAATTCTGGAAAACTCCGCGAATCGTTTCCTGCTGCCCGGGCAAGATCGAGAGCAGATCCACCACAAACATCGTGTCCCAAAGCCATTGCGCATAATAGCCGCCGCCCGGAACGATCCAGTTATGTGCGAGGGGAGGATCTGGTGGACGGATTTTCCCAAGTACGCCATCGGTGTAAGCGTCAATAACGAGCTGCCAAATCGCAGGATCATCGATGCTGAAGAGCGGCTTTAGAATCGAGGCGACCTGATCGCGTCCAGGCGCAGGCTCGGCGGCAGAGGGCGCTTGTCCAAAGAGATGCAGAGTAGCGTCCGGCGCGCAGAGTGCCGCGATTGTGCTTGCAATTCCACCAACAAGCCTGCGCCGCTCGGAGTCGATTGAATTGGGAGTCCGCTTCATGGGGCTCGTCCGATTGATTGAATTCTACTCAGGAGATAGTTCAAAACGATGCGGCTTAGGCTGGGCCAGCTTACTTTGTTCCTCGGCCAGCATCGCGTCCTTTGCTTCCAACGCCCGCAGAGCGTCGGCATCGCCGTCGGGCTTCGGATCCTCGATCGCAAGAAGGAAGCGCGCCTCGTCAAGTCGGGTTCGTTTGATCTCAATTCCATCCACGCCCTTCGCCTGGTTCTCCATCGGTGTGGCATAGAGGGCGAGATTGACTCCGGTGGCAAGCTCCTCGCGTGTGAAGGAAGCAATCCTCTTGCCATCGATCTCCAACGCGTAGCGGGCCGCAGGCAAGCCGTTCACTCGCAGTAATTGTTGGTCCATCGCCTCCAGGTTGGAGATGCTCAGAACAAACTGAATCATTCCGTCGTCCAACTGCAATGGAAGTGGCAGCGCATTGTCGGTCTGCGTCCAATGCAATGTGCCATCTTTGACGGTGAGGTCGGACACTTGTGCATTCTCGGTCGCGGTCACTTTCCCCAGCGCGGCATCGAGTTGCACACTGCTCACAACCGGCGAGAGCCCCCATGAACGTGCGAGTGCCGCGGCCATAACCCAGTGAGATGCTTCCGCAGGATGAATGCGATCTGGAATCAGTAACGCTGCCAGAGAACGGTTCTTCCGTGTTCCTCCATTTAGAAGGTCGGTCTCTACCTGATTGAAATCGCTGAACCCGAGATGAGGAGCCGCCGCCAACTCTTTCACAAAGGCGGCATGACGGCTTACGACCTCGTTGTAACTGGCGAATTCTGTGCCGTGCGTAACTTCATCGTACGGAGTCGGAGAAATGAGGGTAACTCTTGCCGCTCGGAACTCCGCTTTGAATAGCATCCAGCAGCTTGCGATAACCTTCTTTGTAGACGTCAAAATATTTCTGGTTGAACGCCATATAGTAGCCATCGTTCATGCCCAGCATGATTGTGATGACCGTTGGCTGATGCGGAAACACGTCCCGCTTCAACCGCGCCGGCAAATCGCCGGTATAGCCGCCATACACTGTGTCTCCGGGAATTCCAGCATTCCAGAACGTAACGTGCATCTGCGGATAGCGGGTGAGGACGAAGTCTTCCATAAAACGGGTATACAGTCTTTGGGCGGTAATGCTGTCGCCGTAAAAGACCACTCGGTCGCCATCATGCAGTGCAAATTCCTGGCTATTACTTCGCGATTCGCTCGCCGCCAGTAAAGCCATCACCGCAATCAGCAAGTATTCTCGTTTCACAGGACCTCCAGATTCGATCTGAAATTAACATTGTTTAACTTGTCCCGTTTTGCCTGTAACTTGTTATCGAGTCGCGCTATCGGATGCCTGAGTTCTGACAGGCGGGCATCTGTTGTGTTCCCGCCGGGGTACCCAGGTGGGTTTGAATTTGGAGCCACACATCTGCCGGTGAAACTGGATAACGCCAGCTCGCGGTAACCTGGCCGGACGGAGAAACGAGCAACAGGTGCTCCTGAGTTATAAGCTTTGCGGAGGCCCGATGCATTCGCCGCATCGATCTCGACTGCCAGCTCGAAATTCCAATTCGTACGCCATTGCTGGATTTCGTCCTCGGTCATCGGACGCGCAGGCACTACGATGCTTCCCAGGCCCGAGGCTCCGCAAACTGGTGAATCATGCTTTCGATCAGCACCAATTGACTACGGGATGTGTCAGCTTCAGGATCTCCTGGTGGTGCGAGCACAGCACCTAGTACCCAGCGGCCAGCGAGTTGGTGCGCGCCGCTCGGCGCGGCCGTTGCCCCGGGCGCCTCTCTTGGCGGCCCTGAAGGAGATGGACGCAGATCAATTCCCGCCGTTCTTCGGAGCATCTCCTTCATGCAGCCGCACAGATCAGCCGGATTATTGGCGGCAGGGTCTGACTCTGCTGAAAAAGATGGGCCGGCCGCGGGAGATGGAGCGGAATTCACGTTCGAGCTCTTCGAGCGTTGAAAGCTCTGGATCAATTGTCTTCGGCGCACAATAGTGGTTTCCTGAAAACTCAAAGCCCGATTTTGATGAAACAAACCACCGAGATATGGAAATGATTGTGTTGCCGGCAAAGCGATTGGGCCGACTCCCCGTAAACTCCGCGTTCGATTGAAATGCCGGGGCATGGACCGGCGGATCCCAGATCACTGTGTTGCCTGCAATCTCCACTCCATCGAGCTTGCCCCCGTTCCACGTAGAAACAAAAATGGCCCCCTGCCTTCTCGAAAGGCGAGGGCTGCGGCCGTTGTGAATGCAGGTATTCTCACGAATCTCGCTGTGAATCGAGTTTCCGCTCGCTCCTTCGGCGCCGAAAACCGAAACACAATAGCCCTGCGAGTCATGACCAAAATTGTGCTGAAGCAGGTTGTTCTCATCGCCGTAGTCAATGTCGAACACGCCGCCATCCACGCCCGGAGAGTCGGTGAAGTAGCCTTCGTTATATTCCACGCGGCAGTCTCGGCAACGCCACTCCCAGATCGCATTGGGCGTTCCAATGGTTTGTGTCTCCTGCATTCCTGTGTTCCATGCCACGTTGTGTTCCAACACGCCGTCGGCGACCCGAGCGAGCAGAATGCCATCGCCCGCCACGTCATGGACCATGGAATTCCGGACCTCAATGTGCTCGCCGTGATCGTCCACGCCGCCCGCGTCAAAGCCCGCGCCGTTGACAATGATGCCCGCCCATTCTGAGGTCCGGTACGCGGTGACGCCGTCCACGATCACGTCGTCGATCCGGCTTTTTGCGTGATCGTCCGGAGCGATCACCACCAGCCCGGAGTCCTTGGTGAGCGGAGTGCCGGGCACGTCGTGCACCACGACATTAGTAGATTCTGAAGTGCCGCATGACCGGTGCAGTGCCGCCAATGTGGATGCCGTATGGAGAGCCGCCAACCACCTCAAGATTTTCGATTTCCCAATACTGCTGGTCGTTGAGCCTGAGGCCGGCGGATTCAGATCCGCCCACGATGATGGGCAATGCACCTTGCCCGTACGCGCCCAGGCGAATGGGTGCCTGCTCGGTTCCGGATCCTTTCGGCCATAACATCCCGTCGCAACGTGCGTTGCGCCGCAATAGAAGAGCGTCTCCCGGTTGATAGATAAATGAATTCGCTTTCGCCACCGTGCGCCAGGCAGTCTGTGGCGTCAGGGAGTTGGCCGCATCACTTCCGTCTTTGCAATCCAGATAATGGATCGACTGGCCGATTACACACGTTCCCGATGCCAGTGCATAGAGCAGCAAGAGTCGAAAGCACACTCTCATGTGGGCACCTCCTTCGGGACCGATGCGGAGTTCGATTCAGTATGCGAGCGGTGTGTTCCTCAGTTGCCGGATCGCTGCCGCCGCGATAATTCAAACGGCGGCAACGATTGAGAGGCCGAAAAACGCGGCTTACGAAGAACCCCGATCGCGGCCCTGCTTCAGAAGGTGAGGCGTCCAGCAAACTGCATCACGCGAGGAGAATACCCGCCCGTGATCTCACCGAACTGCTTACCGGCCGCTATATTGCCGATCGGGTTATCGTAGTGAGCTGTATTCAGCAGATTAAAGGCCTCAATGCGAATCTGGAACTTCATCTCGCGCGGAAGTGTGAGCACCTTGAAGAGCGACATGTCTTCGTTGGTGTATCCGGGGCCGTAGATGATGTTTCGCCCGGCATCGCCGACGATCAAGGTCTTTCCCGCGGCTGTGGATGCGGATTGCCCGGTGGGCACCACGAACGCCTTGGTGTTGAACCATTCACTGATTGTGCGGTGCGGTACGGCGGTGCTGCCAACAAGATTGGGTCGCAACCCTGGGTAATCCGGATTGTTGCCGCTGCTCACCACGTTGACCGGCTTGCCGGTTTGTAGCGTTGTGATGCTGTTCAACTGCCAGCCGCCAAGAACATTCTGCTCCAGGCCATTCGCATGGGAAAGGAAGCGCTTTCCATGGCCGACGGGAAGCTCGATGATCTGGCTGGCCACAAAGTGATGGCGAAGATCGGTGTCGGAACTTCCGTATTCGCTGCTGATGTTGAAGGGATTTTGCGGATAGTTACCGCCCTTGCCCAGATCAAAGGGCGCCGGCCCGTTGTCGAGCCCGTGAGCATAGGTATAGGAGCCCAAAATGCCGTATCCGTTGTGGAAACTTCGGTTGATCTTGGCCTGCATCGAGCTGTAATTGCTCAAGCCAATCGGCAGAAGAGCATCCACTTTCCCTATCGAAGCGGAGAGATGGTTGTTTACATTGTAGTTTCCGACCGCGTAGGAGAGGTTGCGGGTATTTGCGCCGACATAGCTAACTTCCGCCGATGTGGCGCTGCCTAACTGTTTCTCAACCGTGAAGTTGTAGTTGATCGAGTGCGCGGTGGGGAAGTTGGTTGGTTCTGAATAAACAGTCTGGGTGCTGCCGCCGGAGACATTCGCCAGGTTAATCGTGCCACCGCTCGAAGGAAGGGCAACCGTTGTTGAGCGCGCTACGCCTGCATCGAGGTCGTAGGGGAGGTCGAAGCAATAGCAGCCGGAGTCGAAGTAATTGACGAATTCCTGCTGGGTGAAGAAGGGATAGTTCTTGGTGAGGATATCTTCACGAGCGTCATTCTCGGGCGAGTAGAAGACCCCCATGCCGCCGCGGAGCACCCAGGTCGGCCTCAACTTATAGCTAAGTCCGACACGCGGCATCAAGTCGGCCTTGTTCGAGTTGACCAGCGATCTCGAGTTACCGCCTCGGCCGGCAAGAGTGAGCAGTAAAGTCGTGGTGCTGAAGTTCGACTCATCGTTATTGGCTTCGACATAGGGCTGCTGGTACTCGTAGCGAAGTCCGTAGGTAATATTCAGCTTCGGGTTGACCTGCCAGTAATCCTGCAAGTAGAACGTATGCTCGTTGGCTGAGGTGCTCGCATTGGTAAGCTGCAGGCCCTGATCGACAACATAGGGCAGCCCAAGCAGAAGGTCGGCAATCTCATTGCCGCCGTTGTAGTAATACGCGTTCGGATCGTAGTACGAGTAAGTCGGATCGCTGGTTTGTGCGTCGCCCGCTCCACCAATGTACTCATAGGGCGTTGGAAACAGCGAGAAATTCGGATGCGAGATTAAGATGCCTGTACTCATAGCCGAACTTGGCGTCATGCGTGCCCTTCGTCCACGTAAGCGACTCCAGGAAAGTGAGATTCTTATCGCGGAAGGTGAGCGGCTTGTAGGTCGAGCCTCCCACGGTGGGCCCGCTTTGGAACTGAATCTGGGGAAGATTGTTGGTCGACGGGAAGCCTGGAATGATCACGTTCTGGATGCCCCAGGTAGAGGCCAGCTTGGAGCCGGCGAGCGGGCTGTTTTGCGACAGAGGCGAGATAAAGTAGCTTCCACCGGCTTCGTTCAGCAGCGTCGGCGAAAAAACATGGTCGTATCGCAGAGAGATCACGTTATTCTCAAAGCTGGTCAGGTCGCCGCTGTCGCCACTGCCGCCGCCGTTGATGGGAATGGCGCCGGCGTAGGGATCGGCCGTCATCGTGTCGCCCTGCTCGGCATCGTAGGTCAGATAGACGCGGTCCTTCTGCGAGAACGTATAGTCGACGCGCAGATTCCCACATTGTTGTTGTCTGTGTAGGCCTGGTTAACGGCGAAGTTGGTGAAGAAGCTGTTGTTCTCGGGTGTGGGGAACAGATTGAGCAGAATCTGTTTTGCCCCCGGGGCTCACTCTGTTGGCGGGAATGATATTTCCCGGAAACTGCTCGGAATAGTAGTTGTTATTGAAAAACACAGGATCGAAGATCGGAATCTGGGTGCCGTCGTAAGGATCGGTGAGCTTGGAGAGATTGGCATCGCCCGCGGCGTCGAAACTTACCTGGTTCACGGGGGGAGTGTTCGCGAGATATGAATAGCGAAGTGTTCAGGCGGTTTCCCTCAAATGCGAGGAAGATGAACGCTTTGTTCTTCTAGAGTGGGCCGCCGATGGTCGCGCCATAGATTTTTTGCTGCAGCGTGGGCGTCGTTCCAGGCGCAGAAACGGATTGTTCGCTGCCGTGGCCGTGGGGCGATAAAAGAAATAAGCGCTGCCGTGGTAGTCGTTGGTGCCGGATTTGGTCTGGATCAGGACGGAGCCGCCCGAGGCACGTCCAAACTCCGGCGCGTAAGTCGAGGTGACCATCTTGAACTCCTGCAGCGCGTCGGGGCTGGGCACCATATTGGTGTCGTTGTTGCGATTGCCGGTCACTTCGGTGCCGTTGATCTCAACTGAGTTCGAGAATTCGCGCTGTCCATCGACGGAAATGTTCAGATTGTTGCCGCCTCCGCCGGTTCCCACGCCCGGCACGAGAAGCATCAGGCTTGTGAAGTTACGGCCCTCCAGCGGCAGATCCGTGAGTTCACGGCCGTCAATCACCTGGCCTGTTTCAGCGCCTTGCGGTCTGCAGAATGGGAGCGGAGCCGGTGACTTCGACATTCGATGTGACAGCGCCGACCTTCATGGAAATGTCAAAGCGCGCCTTCTGATCGATGTCAAGTTCAAATGCCGGAACGGTTGACGGTAGCGAATCCAGCCGCCTCGACCGCGATGGTGTAGTGACCCGGCGGCAGGGCAGTCAGGTCGAATTCCCCCGACTGATCGGTCGTGGCTGTGGTCTCGATGCCAGTTTCCACTTCGTGGACCGCGACCTGAGCACCTTGCACGACTTTGCCGGCAGGGTCAGCAACGTGGCCGGAGATGGAACCTGTTGTTGCCTGCGACCAGGCGAGCACGCCCCCGGCCAATAGCACCACGAAAAGCAGCCTCACACTCAGTTTTCTCATCACCTTTGAACACTCCTTAGCAAATCCGTCTCGGGGATCGAATCTCACGAATCTATGGGGCACCGAAGAGGTTCGCCCGAAGGCCGCCTTGCCGGGAAAGACGACCCGCTCGCGAGCAAACAGCCGGGAATCTCGGGAGCGCTAGGTAATCGTTTACCGCGCCAACGAAACAATTCGCCGGACTGCCTTCTCAGAGTCGAGTTCTCTTTTACCCTTCAAGTGTTGATAGGACGAAACAGGATGGTGCTTTCTTTACAGAAGGAGGAATAATCCTAAGATTCTCGTTCTTAAGTACAAACCGGTCAACCTACCGGATTTTACGCAGCTTGGAGGGGGAATTCGCCGTGCGGGACACTCTCCGTCACTTCTCTACCAAATGCATACTGCTGCTTCCCCTGGTAAGCGAGATGGCCGCGAGCTGGTATGCGGGCGCGCTGGCAAATGCCGCGGCAGCCACAAACCAGATGTACCAGCTGAGCGCCGTTATCGATTCTGACAGCAAGTTATGGCTGCTGGCCCAGATGGCTGCGTCTCCTGCCGAAGTGACAACAATTGCCACCACGAACATCCCCCAGCACTTCGCCACCAGGCCCTGACCCATTCGGATCACGGAGCGGCGCACCAGGATCGCCTCAATGAGCAACAAGGATAAGAGCGGATCGCTCAGCCACAGCAGCATGGTTCCCAGTGACGGATGGCTCCCGAATAGAGGGAGGTTGATGGAAAGCTGGCTGACGGAGAAAGCCACGACCAGAAACAGTAGCGCCTTGTCTCCGCGAGTGAGCGACCCCAGGAGGTGGAATTTTCGTTGAATGCCGAGTACGCGCCCCAGGCCGATGGCCAGAAAGGCCATCGATAACGGGCCGCCCACCACGAGTCCCATTTGACTCAGATTCGTAAACAGCCCGCCGGAAACCTGATTGAACTGGTGCCAGTACCCCCAGGGCAAATGTCCATCGGAAACAGCGCGGAGCAGCACGCCTGCAAGTCGTGCCAGCGCTGCGCAGGCAATCATCGCCCATGCCAACCGCATCGGCTCGTCAGCATCGAACCACGAGCGGCAGATGATGGCCAGGCAGCACTCAGTGGCTGTCATCACCAGAAAGAACAATGTGCCTAGCCGTCGAAAAATACCAGCCGAGCACGACATAACTGCCCGGTAAAGAGGAAATGCGCGTAGGCAATCATGCCCAGCGCGAGATGCAACGCGAGCAGAATCCAGATCAAACGCACCATTCGAGGCATGAGTTCTCGTCAGAGATCCTGCAAAACGCGCCGGGAGAGCTCCCGAGTGGCGCGACGGCCTAGAAATGCGGTGAAGATAGGTGTGGAGGAAGCCAGGGAAATCTGGTTGCCATTTCTGCGCAGCGAACTCTGCGCATGCTGACCAAAACAATGCTCCATCCACTTGGCGAGCCGCTCTGCCACCAGTCTCTGTGCTTCGGAGCGGATTGCGGATTCATTGCCTTTAGTCCAGAGATCGCTCCAGTGATTCAAACGCGCCTGCAAATCTTCGAGTCCGGAGGTGGCGGCGGCCTCGAAATTCACATCCCTGCTGGGAGCGGCCGCAGGCTTGCGCCTCCATAACCTTGGATGCCAATCTGCCAGGCAGTTTCATGCCGGTCTCTCTTTCTTGCGCAGCCGGATGCGCAGCTTCTCGGCGGCCCGATGCAACAAACTTCCGACCGTGCCCGGACGAATCGCGAGTTCCGTAGCAATCTCAGTATAGTCAAAGCCTTCAGCGCGCAATTGCACGCATTGCCATTCGCGCGGAGCAAGCAACTGCCGCGCTGCCTCAATCCAATCGGCCGCGCGGTCGGCGCCAGGCATGCCTCCGCTCGTCCCGGAGCCGGTCTGCGCCCGCGTCCTCCAGCGGCACAGCTGTTCGGATCGCCGCCGACTTCAAGGTGTCGCAAACATAGTTATGTGCCACGCGATGCAGCCATGCCCGCGCATTCTGGATATCTTCCCCTTGCACCAACGCCAGGAAGAACCTGAGATATGTCTCCTGAAGTGCATCCTGCGCCAGTGCATCGTCTCGCGTGAGCCGATGCGCATAGGCGAGAAGCATGCCGGCATGCAACTGGTAGGCCCGAATCGTCTGTTCGCGTGCGCTCTGGGCGTCCATGGATGCATCTCTCCGCGATGCGCCTGCTGGACAGCAATACTAGTCCTTCGCGTCGACATCAGTCCAATCAAGAAACGCCGGGCGGAACCGATCCGGAGGCTGGCGCTACAGGTGAACAATGGGGATGTTCTCTTGCTCGCGCCATGGGATTTGGCGATCATCGAGGAGTAGCTCTGAAATTGGAGTGCAAGGTCAAATCGGCAATTCACTCATCGAGCCTCGCCCGCTGGCGCTCTGGCGGCTGTGTTCCGCCAACTATTTGTTGTTTTGTTTGACACAGAGGCGGTTTCGCATTACTCTACGAGCACTCGCCGCACAGCGGCCTAAAAAGGCTGCCCGGCGACCCAAGGATTCGATGACTTATATGTTCACTCCCGGGATTTGTACGTGCCGCTGTCAGGGCGGCGGCGCACGGGAGTGTTCACTGGAGTAGATTCCGAAATCGAAGAATTCGGAGCACCAGAGACCCACCGCAGCGCAATGCGCGGTGGGTTTCTACTTTTGCCGGGCAAGCTTTTGTGTCCAGTATTTACTGTTCAATGTTCGTTACCTGATTCCGTTCGCAGAGTGTAACTTTGCGACGTTGTCAACACGAGACTCAAGAACACGAAGGAGTTTGGGATGTCCACACAGTTGAAGGGAAGCACGACCGCAAACGGCAAATACGAGCCGAATTTGTACGCTAGATGGTTCGGCGCAAAAAGCGAATGGTATTTGGCAATGTTGCTGCTATTCATGCCTTTGTCACAGCGCTTTGCATACTCGCAGGTGGACACCGGCTCTATAGTCGGCAACGTGGCCGATGCTTCGGGAGCGTCCGTCCCGAGGGCCACGCTCACCATCGCGGACGAAGCCACAGGCCGTACCCTGACCCAGCAATCTGGACAGGACGGCGGCTACATTTTCAGTCCGCTCAAGATTGGCTTCTATACGCTGACCGTTTCGAAGACGGGGTTCGAAACCTCGGTGCAGAAGCATATCGAAGTGACCGTGCAGGGCCATCTCGAAATCAATCCGAAGCTACAGGTTGGGGTGGTGACACAGGAAGTTCAGGTCAATTCCGCCGGCCCGATTCTTGAAACTCAAACCTCCTCAATTCAGCAACTGGTAGATCAGAAGGTCATCAACGATCTGCCATTGAATGGGCGCAACGCTGCTTTCCTGGCGCAGTTGTCCGCGGGCGTAACCTTTTCGCAGAACGATAGCCGCAACTTGCAGGCCAGCGGTTCGTTCACGGCCAACGGATCCCGCCGTACGCAGAACGATTATCTGCTGGACGGCATGGATGACAACGTCGCGATTGCCGACCTTGTGAACCAGGCTCAATTTGTCGTGCTGCCGCCGCCGGATGCGCTGCGCGAGTTTACCGTGCAGACCAGCGACTACTCGGCGGAATTCGGCCATGCGGCAGGCGCGGTCCTGAATGTCACCACGAAATCTGGATCAAATTCCTTCCACGGCGATCTGTGGGAATTTCTGCGCAACGATTTCTTTGATGCAAAGGACTATTTCGTTCTGAGTACACAGCGCAAACCGGAGTTCCGCCTGAATCAGTTTGGCGGAACTTTCGGTGGGCCGGTTGTGATTCCACATTTATACAACGGTCGCGACAAATCGTTTTTCTTTGTGGATTACCAGGGAACCCGGATTGTTCAGGGAAAGACGTTCACGGAAACCGTGCCCACGGCCGCGGAGAATAAGAATGGATTTACAAACCTGCAGGATTTGATCTCGCTGCAAACGGGCACCAAGACAGACCTGCTGGGGCGCGTATTTCCCAGCGGGACCGTTTTCGACCCCGCCACGAGCCGCCCCGTGACCGCGGGCCAGGTCGATGCCGTGACCGGACTCACGCCAACAAGCAGCGGCGATGTACGCGATCCGTTTTACACCGGCACGCTAGCGGGCATGACAAATTTTACCGGGGCTTCCGCAGAAGCGCTCTTGAACCAAATACCTTCCACGCGGATTAACTCAGGCGCAGTTGCGCTGCTCGATCTTCTCCCGGCTCCGACCTCGAGCGCATTGACCAACAACTACACAGCCAGTCCGGCGGCGACAACGGGCATCAACAGCTTCGATACCCGCTTCGACGAGGTTTTCAGCGAAAAGGATTCGGCATTCGCTCGCTACAGCTATGTCTATAACAATCAATTCCAGCCAAGCCCGTTTCCTGGAGTCGCCGATGGCGGAGCCTCTCGTCCAGGGACAGGTTGGACGGAGTCGCAAAATGAAGCGCTGAGCGAGACCCACGTCTTCACGCCGAAACTGGTGTTGGAGGTGCGCGCCGGGTACAGCCGCGTTGCCGATTTGCGGATACAGAACGATGCCAATGTGCTGGGTATTCCAACGCAATACGGTATTCAAGGAATTCCGCAGATTCCAACCAACGGAGGTTTGCCTACACTGAGCTTTGGAGCGCTCTCGAGTATGGGGGCGGCCGGCACCTTGCCGAGCAGCAAGGCCAGCGACATCTTCCAGATCTCGGGAAACCTCTCCATTGATCGAGGCCGCAATCAGATCCGGGTGGGGTCCGAGTACCAGTACATTGCCGCACCGACGCTTACACCTACCACTTCACGCGGCAGTTTCGGGAACAGCGGCATCTACACGTCCGTTGTGAATTCCACAGACAGTTCTACCGATCGCGCGCAGTTCGTGATCAACCCTGAAGCGACCACGGTCGCCAACGGCATCAGCAATGTGGGCGCCGCCAATTCCGTGGGCGCATCGAATTTTCCGCCCGCATTTCGTCTTGTCAGGCCAGTCCTGGGCGAATATGTCGAGGATAACTGGCGCGCCTTTCAAAAGTTGACACTCAACCTGGGTCTGCGGTGGGATTTTATCGGAGCGCCGGAGGAAGCCAATGGCCACTTCGCGAATGTGGTGCCGGCGCAAACCGGCTTGGCGCCGGGTAACACATCCACGTTCTACATTCCTCAGTCCCAAGCTGCTAATGTGCCTGCAGCCTTCCAGACATTGCTGGCAAAGGACGGCATCGCCTTCACCCCCTTAAGCGGCAACAACCTGGTTTTGGCGCAGAAAACCAACTTTGCGCCGCGCGTGGGCTTCTCCTACCAGGTGCTGCCGAAGATAGTGCTTCGCGGGGGATATGGCATCTTCTACCAAGGCAACGAAAACCATGGACTCAGCGTGAGCAATTACGTTAACTTTCCCTTCCAGATCACGACTTCATACACTGACGCCAACGCTGTGACGCCACTAACTCCAACTAACTCGGTTGGAACGCTGCAGAACGGACTGCTGAATGTGCCCCTCACTGCGGCGGCAGCGGTAGCGTCGTCGAATACGAGCCTTACGCTTCTGGGAGAACCCCGCAACGCGAAGACATCGTATGCGGAAGCTTACAATCTGCAGCTTCAATATCAAATTACGGCGAACACTGTTCTTGAAGCCGGGTATGTGGGGACGGGATCAAGGCACGTGCAGGTTGGCGGGGTCAACACCAATACCGTGAACAGCATTCTGCCGCCCTCGGCCAACTACAAGGCAAACTCTTTCTTTCCAGACTTCGCTACAGGAGGAACCTTTATTGCGCGAGCCGGGGAGACGGCTTACCACGGTCTGCAAGCAAATGCAGAGCATCGCTTCAGTAACGATTTCAGCCTTCTGGCTAACTTTACGTGGTCCAAATGCCTGGGCGATTCCCGCGACCTGCTCGATAACAATGTGGGCGGCTATCGCGCTCCGTATGTTCCGGGGATGGGTATGGCAGCCGACTACGGGCTATGCGACATCAACGCGAGACGTATTGTGCATGCCAGCGGAGTCTACCAACTTCCCTTCGGGAAGAGCCAGCACTGGCTGAACTCAGGCGCTGCCTCATGGGTTGCAGGAGGATGGTCGATCAATGGGATTCTCACGGTGCAGGACGGGCAGCCGCTGACGGTTGGGTGCACAACAACCAATGCCGCCGGCCTGGGCTGCAACGCGCTTCTGGTTGCCGGCCAGGGTCCGTATGCAGGGAGTCATAACGCGCACCAATTCCTGAATCCAACCGCTTTTGCTAATCCGCCTGCTGCAACAGCTACGTCAGCCAGCCCGGCTAACCTTGGCGGCAATCCAACACAGGTCAGCGGGCCGCCGTATCGCAAATTGAATATGTCTTTGTTCCGGCAATTTCCCGCGGTGGCGGAGACACATTTCGAATTTCGCGCCGAGATCTTCAATTTGACCAACACGCCCAGCTTCGCGCAGCCCGGGAGCCTTAACTTCACAACGCCCAACACCTTCGCGTCGATCAGCGCAACCCGAGACAACCCTAACGATCCGCGCGAGATTCAATTGAGCCTGAAGTACTATTTCTAATAAGGGCTCATCAAAAGGAAGAGCCAAAGTGAGGAGTCTGTTGTGAAGGTCAATCGAAGGAATTTTCTTCTTGGGACGGCTGCTACCGCTGCAAATGCAGGAGTGGCAGCCGCTCTGCCTAGTACTGCACAGACCAACGAAAGCTCGAAAAGCGATTCGGCGGAGCTGAAACAGAGACCGAACATTGTCATCTATCATTCCGATCAGTTCCGGTGGGACTTCGTCGGCGCCAATGGCTTGAATAGTTCCACGCACACACCGAACCTGGACGCACTGGCCGGCCGCGGAACGAATTTTAATCACGCGGTCACCAACCAGCCTGTCTGTGCTCCGTCGCGATCCGTGCTGCTCACGGGCCGCTACGCTTCGGAAACAGGCGTCTGGCATAACGGCCTGGGCCTCAGAGAAGACCTTCCCACGCTTGCCACCGAGTTTCGCAAGGCGGGATACACAGCAAACTATATTGGAAAGTGGCACCTGGCTCCGGGATCGGAAGCCGAGGGCGGCGGCCGGGGACCCGTTAAGCTGGAACATCGCGGAGGATTTCTCGATCTTTGGGAGGCGTCGAATGCGCTCGAGTTTTCGACCCATCCCTATGAAGGAACTATCTGGGACCGGGATAACAATCCGATTACTTTCAGAGACGAGTATCGCGTGGACTTTCTCACCGACCGGGCCGAGAAGTTTCTGCGCCAGAAGCAGGATAAGCCGTTTCTCCTGGTTATTTCGCAACTCGAGCCGCACCAGCAGAACGACCTGCACCGTATGGTTGGACCCAAAGGCTCAGCAGAGCGCTTTATCAACGCATTTGTGCCCGCCGACCTGCGCGATTTTCCCGGAGACTGGCACGAGCAACTGCCTGACTATTACGGCTGCTGCGAAAGCATCGATGCATCCGCGGGACGAGTACGCAAGATTCTCGAAGAGGAAGGGTTTGCCGATAACACCATCTTCGTCTTCATGAGCGATCACGGCTGCCACTTCATGACCCGCAACCAGGAGTACAAGCGCAGCACGCATAACAGCTCTTTGCGCGTTCCCCTCCTTATTGATGGTCCCGGCTTTGAAAGCGCGCGGCAGATTCAGGAAGTAGTCGGCATCATCGATATAGCTCCTACGCTCCTGGATGCGGCCGGTTTGCCGGTTCCGGATTCGATGAAAGGAAGGAGCGTGATGCCGTTACTGCGCGATGCGAAGGCGAGAGAAGCGTGGCCAAACAGCGAATTGATTCAGATCAGCGAATCGATGACCGGCCGCGCTATAAGGACCAGAGACTGGACTTATTGCATCGCGGATCCGACCGGCTCGACCAGCACATCCGCGGGCACCAACTATCACGAGTACCAGATGTACGACCAGCGTAACGATCCTCATGAGCTGGTGAACCTTGCGGGAAGAAAAGAATATCGCGAAACTGCCGACGAACTGCGTGAGGAACTAAAGAAGCTGATTGTTGCCGCCGGCGAACCGGAGCCCGAGATTGTGCCGGCGAAGTTATACCCGTAATGCCGGGTTATCCCTCGCCAAAATGCCGTCCAACCAAGATGCCTTTTTTCCTAATAGCCACCGATTTCTGATTTGGTAGGCGAGGCGGGAATCGAACCCACAACCCCCGGCTTAGAAGGCCGGTGCTCTATCCGATTGAGCTACTCGCCCACGTTTTTTATTGTAGCTGCGAAGCGGGCGAAACGCGCGGCGTGGCGGGAGCCGGTGTATCTGACGCGACAGCCTGAAGGTAACGCACGACGGTAGACTCGGCCCAGTGAACACCTGCGGAACTGCGCGCTAGAAAAGCGCAGTGGCCGCCGTGGCGGCTCTCGACGAAATAAATGTGGGGGTTGGCAAGTACGCGCATTCGAGTTTCAGGGGAGAGGCGGATGAAAGGATCGTCCTGCGCTGTGAGAATGAGCGTGGGCACGGCGATGCGGTCGATGACGCGGGCGCTGGCGGCGCGGTAGTAGTAGTCGTCGGCGTCGCGAAAGTCGCAATAGCGCGCGACGATCTTCTGATCGAATTCGCGAACGGAACGAATGGGCCCTATGCCGTCGATGTGATAAATGGAGGGAAAGAGCTCAGCTTTGTGACGGATCCGGCGCCGCAGATTGCGCAAGAAATGCCACTCATAAGCGCGATTGGCGGGTTCGTGCAGAGCGTCGGCGCCGGCGCCGAGATCGATGGCCGGGCAGACGGTAGCGACGGCGGCAAGCGGCCCTCTGTGGCGGGCGCCCCACTCGCCGGCGAACTTGAGCACGAGATTGCCGCCCATGGAATAGCCGACCAGCGCAACGCGTTCCAGATCGAAGCGCGCGGTGAAGTGGCGCATCACGGCGCCCACGTCATCCGAGCGGCCGGAGTGATAGAGCGTGGGAGTAAGCGCATCGCTGCCGCCGCAGTTGCGCATATTCATGCGGATAACGTTCATGCCCGCGGCGAATGCGAGCATGGTGATGCCCCGCATGTAGCGAGAATCGGATGAACCTTCGAGGCCGTGCACCAGCACCGCAGTGAGCCGCGAGGCGCGCTCCGGCTCAGGCTGCCAGTGGCAGTGGCAGAGGACGCGGCTGGCATCGGCGGGATCGACTTCGACGGTTTCAGCGACGGTGGGTAAACGAAACGCAGGCCGGGGAAGAAAGTTGCCGACGATGGTTTGCAGGTGACCGTTAGAGAGCCAGGGGTGGGGCTCGAAGGGAGTGAACCAGGCGGGAATTTCCGCAGTGGCGCGAGCGAAGGAACTGTCTGGCGCTACGCTGGATGGCACGGCGGCTGAAATGGCTAAACCCTCGCGTTCCATCGATTTAGGAGGGGAGATTGGGGCGGCTAGTGGGGATCGAAGCAAAGCCACACATTGACGCCTCGTAAGTTAAAGAATACACGTTGCCACAAATGCCATCAATGCCCGGAGTGCCAGGGCACGTTGGCCCATATTGGCCCACGGCTGATCGATGAACGTGTGCCGAATATAATGTCTCCGACCCCTTAGGACTCGAACCATCAAGCAAACGAACTTTCAACGACATGCAGGTCAGCGGATGACACCTAAGACCATGCAAAGCAGCCTAAAATCGATAAACAGAGCGCGGATCGAGCGCATTTTCGCGGCCACTGTGCTGTAGGTTTTCCGCCTAATCTGACGCAGGTATCCGCCCGTCTTGCGCGTCCATAGCAGTGCAAAAGGATGCTCCAATTGCCGATACAGATGGCGACAAAAATGGATGCCGAAACTCGACGGCCAACGCAT